>NZ_AAMY01000013.1 GCF_000152905.1 Nitrobacter sp. Nb-311A | reverse complement strand
CTCACCATCTGCAACGAAATGATCGAGTCGCCGCCAAGCTCAAAGAAATTGTCTGTGACGCCGATGACAGGCTGGCCGAGAAGCTCCGCCCAGATCGTCGCGAGCGCGGCTTCCGCCGGCGTGCGCGGCGCGATGTGCTCGGCCGAAGCCGCAAGCCGGTCCGGCGGCGGCAGCGCCTTGCGGTCGATCTTGCCGTTCGGCGTCAGCGGCAGCCGCTCCAGCACCACGATCCGCGCCGGCACCATGTAGTCCGGCAATGACGCCGCCAGCGCAGCCTTCAGCGCCGCAGCATCCAGAGCCTCGCCGCTGACATAACCGACAAGCTGGCGTCCCGTCCCGGCCTCGCGCGCCACCACCACCGCCGCACCCACGCCCGCCTGCGCCGCAAGCCGCGCCTCGATCTCGCCAAGCTCGATCCGGAAGCCGCGGATCTTCACCTGATGGTCGGCGCGCCCGACATACTCCAGCACCCCGTCCTCGCCCCATCGCGCCACATCGCCGGTGCGATAAAGCCGCGCTCCGGGCAGGCCGAACGGATCAGGCATGAAGCGCTCCGCCGTCAGCGCGCCGCGCCGCCAATAGCCCCGCGCCAGTCCCGCACCGCCAATGTAAAGCTCGCCGGCAACCCCAACAGGCGCAACGTTGAGATCATGATCCAGAACGTAGGCCGAACGGCGTCCGACCGGACGCCCAATCGGCGCATAACTGCCGTCGATCTCTGCGCTGGCGTCGACCTTCCAGAGCAACGGCGTCACAACGGTTTCGGTCGGACCGTAGCCGTTGATCAACGTCCGCGGATTCAGCGCGCGTTTGATTTTGTCGAAGCCGGCCTTCGGCATCGCCTCGCCACCAAACGAGTACAGCTCGACCGGCGGCGGATTTCCGTGCCACGCCGCACAGTCTGCAAGCTGCTGCACGTAGGCCGCCGGAAATCCGGCGTTCGTGACACGCTTTTCGCGCAGCACATCGAGCGTCTGCTCGGCCGACCACAGATCGCCGTCGCGCATCACAAGCGCGGCGCCGCACGTCAACGCCGTCCAGAGGCGCTCATGGGCGCCGTCGAAAGTGAAGGAGAGGAAGTGAAGCTCGCGTGAGCTTCGATCCATGTCGTAAAGACCAGCGGTAACCTCGCAATGCATCGCGAATGGCCCATGCTCGACGGCGACGCCCTTCGGAACCCCGGTGGACCCTGAAGTATAGATGACATAGGCCAGGCTGGAGGGCGCTATTTTGATTTCAGGTTCACTTTCGTGCTCCGCTTCGAGATCGGACAACTCAAGCGGAACGACTTCAATTTCGGCCGGCGTCGTCAGTGTCGTGCCTTCAGCATCACTCAGCACGATGCGCGCGCCGGCGTCGCGAAGGGTATCGACTTGTCGTGTCGCCGGATGCTCCGGATCCAGCGGCAGATAGGCTGCCCCTGTCTTCAGGACCGCAATGAACGCGATGACGAGCGACGGCGAACGTCGCGCCGAAATGCCGACCAGATCGGAGGGGCGAACGCCCAGCCTGATCAGACGATGTGCAAGCCGATTAGCGCGACGATCAAGCTCGGCATAGGTGATAACCTCGTCCCCGAAGATCAGCGCCGGAGCATCCGGCGTCTCGCGCGCGAACTTCGCAACCGTTCGATGCACGGGTTCGAACGCACTTCCGGTATCGGTATTGTCATTCCACTGCCGCAGTCTGGCCCATTCCTGCTCCGATAGCAGCTCCATGCCGGCGATCGGCTGCGCGTCCTTCTCAACCATCACTCTCAGGATCGTGATCCAATGCGACGCGAGACGCTCAATCGTGGAAGCCTCGAACAGCGCTGTAGCATAGGTGAAGATCGCGCGGATTTCGCCGGATGGCCCTTCTTCGCTATCGAGGGCGAGGTCGAATTTGACGGTCTCAACCTCAGGATCAATCTTTTCGATTTGCAGGTTGGTCAGGCTCGGCGGATTGCCCGACGCGCGCCGGTGTTGGTGGTTATAGAGAACCTGAAAGAGCGGATTCTGGCTCAGGCTGCGCTTCGGCTGCAGAATTTCAAGCAAGCGCTCGAATGGAAGATCCTGGTTCTCCTGCGCTTCGATTGTCGCCGAATGGACGGAGTTTATGAAGTCCGCAATCGTGGCGCGTCCGTCGATCTCCGTGCGAAGCACCTGTGTGTTGACGAACAGTCCGATCACGCCGCGGACTTCATCGCGGTGGCGGTTGGCGACAGGAACGCCCACACAGATGTCGGACTGTCCAGTGTAACGATAAAGCAGCAGCTTGAGACTTGCCAACAGCACGACGAACAAAGTCGTCCGATGCCGACGTGCCAGCGCACGCAACCCGTCGGCAAGCGCCGGATCGAGCGTGAGGTGAAGCGCAGATCCGGCGAGATCAGGAACCGCCGGCCGCGCATGGTCGATTGGAAGCTGCAACACAGTCGGATCTTTGAGACGGGCAGTCCAGTATTCGACCTGCCGTCCGCCATCGACTGCACTTATCCATAACCGCTGCCATTCGGCATAGTCGGCATATTCAATGTCGGGCTGCGCTAGCGTCGGCGTCTCGTCACACGCGAAGGCCGCGTATAGTTTCCAGAACTCGTCAACCAGCACGCCTATCGACCAACCGTCGGCCACAATATGGTGCAGGGTGACGACGAGAAAATGATCGTCCTCCCCGAGCGCCAGCAATGTGACGCGCATCAGCGGACCCGCCTCGAGATCAAAAGGCCTCAAGGCTTCCTGACGCGCCAGCAGACGCGCCTGCCCTGGACGGTCGTCGCCATCGAGCATCACCTGCCGCAACGTGACCGGTTGCGGATCGAGCACGATCTGTTCAGCTTCGCTGCCCTCTTGCCGGAAGATCGTGCGCAGCGCGCTATGGCGAATGACCAACGCATCGAACGCCTGCTGCAGCGCCCGCATTTGAAGGTTGCCGCGTATCCGCACGGTCGCCGAAATATTGTAGGCGGCACTATCCCGATCCATCCGCCACAGAAACCACAGCCGCGATTGCGCGAAGGATAACGGCGCTTGTGTCCGTTCCTGCCGCGCGATCGGCAACATCGCGAGATTGACGCCCCGTGCCGCAAGCTGCGTCAGGAACGTCTTCTGCTTGGCGGCGTCAAGGCGCATCAATCGCTGAGAGATGTCGCGAAGCTGCTTATGCGCGGCGGCGGTGTCACTCATCGGCAAACTCGAGTTCCTTCAGCATGTCGAGCATCGCGGCGATGTCGTCGCTACGCTTGTCGACCTCCATTTCGGGCGCAAGCGCAACCGCCATACTTTCGACGGTCGTCATGTCAAACAGCCGGTTCAGCGGAAGGTCATAGCCAAGATCGCGCTTGATACGACTGACGAGCTGAATGGCGACGATCGAGTCGCCGCCAAGCTCAAAGAAATTGTCTGTGACGCCGATGACAGGCTGGCCGAGAAGCTCCGCCCAGATCGTCGCGAGCGCGGCTTCCGCCGGCGTGCGCGGCGCGATGTGCTCGGCCGAAGCCGCAAGCCGGTCCGGCGGCGGCAGCGCCTTGCGGTCGATCTTGCCGTTCGGCGTCAGCGGCAGCCGCTCCAGCACCACGATCCGCGCCGGCACCATGTAGTCCGGCAATGACGCCGCCAGCGCAGCCTTCAGCGCCGCAGCATCCAGAGCCTCGCCGCTGACATAACCGACAAGCTGGCGTCCCGTCCCGGCCTCGCGCGCCACCACCACCGCCGCACCCACGCCCGCCTGCGCCGCAAGCCGCGCCTCGATCTCGCCAAGCTCGATCCGGAAGCCGCGGATCTTCACCTGATGGTCGGCGCGCCCGACATACTCCAGCACCCCGTCCTCGCCCCATCGCGCCACATCGCCGGTGCGATAAAGCCGCGCTCCGGGCAGGCCGAACGGATCAGGCATGAAGCGCTCCGCCGTCAGCGCGCCGCGCCGCCAATAGCCCCGCGCCAGTCCCGCACCGCCAATGTAAAGCTCGCCGGCAACCCCAACAGGTGCAACGTTGAGATCATGATCCAGAACGTACAGCGTGGTGTTGCCGATCGGGCGGCCCAGCGCAGGGCGGGCGTCCGCCGCATCCAGGCGATGACGCGCCGACCACACCGTGGTCTCGGTCGGGCCGTACAGGTTCCAGACCTCGCCCGCCTGCGCCACCAGCCGCCGCGCCAGGTCCGGCGGCAACGCCTCGCCGCCGCACAGCACCCGGCAGCCCGACGGAAGCGCCCCCTCGTGATCGAGCAGCATCCGCCAGGTCGCGGGCGTCGCCTGGATCAGGCTCACCTCATGCGCGGCCGCGAGCGCCTTCAGCCGGCCCGGATCCTGCGCCGCGGCGCGATCGGCCAGCACCACCCGCGCCCCGACCGTCAGCGGCAGCCACAGTTCCAGCACCGCGATGTCAAACGACAGCGAGGTCAGACCCAGCACGCGGTCCTTCTCCGTCATGCCCGGCTGCTCCGCCATCGTCGCCAGGAAGTTCGTCACCGCATCGTGGCGGACCATCACCCCCTTCGGAACGCCGGTCGAGCCCGAGGTGTAGATCACATAGGCCAGGCTCTCGGGAGGCACGGCGATGGCCGGGTTGCTGTCGTTCCCTCCCTCGGGCTGCGCATCGATCAGCCAGGCCTCGGCGCCGGTCTCCTCCAGCACCGCCGCGAACCGGCCGCGCAGCGCGCTTTGCGTCAGCACCAGCGCCGCGCCGCTGTCGCGCAGCATGTGCGTCAGCCGCTCCTGCGGATAGTCCGGATCCAGCGGCAGATAGGCCCCGCCCGCCTTCAGCACCGCAAGCAGCGCCACCATCATGCCGACGCCGCGCTCGCACCACAGCCCGACAACAACATCGGTCCCGACCCCGCGAGCCCGCAGCCGCCACGCCAGCCGGTTCGCACGCCCATTCAGCTCCCCATAGCTCAGCGCCTCCTCACCAAACACCAGCGCAATCGAACCCCAACAACGCCGAACCTGCCGTTCAAACTGTTGGACGACCGAGAAATCGCGCGAATAATCAGCTTGCGTCTGATTCCATGCTTGCAGCAGCCGCTGACGTTCTTCGGAAGGCAAAATATCCAATTGTCGAACCGGCGAGCGAGGTGAATGCTCCAATGCCCTCATCAACTGATCGAGCGCATGCTGCATCAAACCGCAGATGCGATCGGCCGAAAGCGAGCGAGCCACTTGAACGGTCAGACCAAGCGCCCGGCCATAATCCTCGACCGCCATCATCAAAGGATAGTTCGTCCGCTCTTCGCCGCCGAGCCACTCGACGCCCTGTATTCCGCTGCCACCGTGGTCCGGGGATGAACCGCCCGGCATTGCATTGTGCCGATAGTTCAGAATCGAGCTGAACAGCGGAGCCGGCGCGGCGACGCCGCTGCATCGTTGCGCCAGCGTCAGCGAAGCATGTTCATGCACCATCAGTTCGGTTAACCGGTCGTGAGCCTGACGAACGCTGTCCTCAACTGGTGTGCCGTCGAGATCAAGCCGCAACGGTAATGTGTTGATGAACAAACCCATGCTGCGATCACTGGCGCCGCCACCGTGCATACGGCCGGACAAAACGGTGCCGAACACGACCTGCTCGCGTTCGCTGCTCCTCGCCACAACTTGTCCCCACGCCAGATGACACAGGCTGGCAAGACTCACGCCCATGCGCCGCGCCAACGCGCGAAGGCCATCGTTGAGCGACGAGGGCAACATACGCCGGGCTTCCTTTATGCCGCCGCCATCGCCATGCACTCGGTCGAGGTAAAACGGCGTTGTCGGCTCGTCGATGTCGGCCAGCATGCTCCGGAAAAAGCGCTCGTGCTGCGCGGTCGCCTCAGGCTTGCGCGACTGCGCTACCAGGTTTCGGAACGGATGCGGCGCTGAAAGCTCATGGCCACGCCCGGATAATATCTTCCGAACTTCATCGTGCATCACCTCCAGCGTGGAGTGATCGCCGATCAGATGATGCAGCAATGCCAGAAGCAGCCAGCGCCCGGTGGCAGGGTCGCGCGCGATTGCAAACCTCAGCAGCGGCGCCTGGCTGAGTTCGATCCTATAGTGGCGCGGATCGAAGCGGTGCGCGAGCTGCTCTTGCGCGGGGGCTTCGCCATCGAGGACAACCTCTCTGACAGCGACCTCAGCCTTTCGCCAGACCACTTGCGCAGGCGCGGATAATCCGTCCCATACAATGGACGTGCGTAGAATATCGTGACGATCGATAACCTGCTGAACGGCGGCGAGATAGCGGTCGAGCAAATCGCGGCGTTCGAACGCCATCTGGCCGACCAGAAGATATGGATCGCCTTCCTTCGCCATCAGATGGTGAAACAGAATGCCGTCCTGGAGTGGCGACAGCGCATAAATGTCCTGAATATTCGCAACGCCGCCGGGTACCGCAGCGACGATGCGGTCGATGTCGGATTCGGTCAGCGCGATCAGCGGCAGCAATTCGGGCGTGATCCTGGCCGTCTGCGGCGTGATCCGATTAGCTGGAATGTCAATGTCTGCAGCGACCTTGAGGCCGGCGGCGAATTCAGCCAGCACAGGCTTTGCAAATAGCGTACGCACGTCCGCGACAAGCGAATGACGCTGCAGCCGCTCCAGCAAACGGACAGCAAGCAGCGAGTGGCCGCCAAGTTCAAAGAAATGATCGTTTCGTCCGATCCGGTCGACGCCCAACAGCTCTGTCCAGATCGCGGCGACAACCTCCTCTGTTTCACCTTGCGGCGGCTCGAAGCTGCGCCTTGCAAAAGCATCATCTTCCGGAGCAGGCAACGCTTTGCGGTCTATCTTGCCATTCGGAGTGAGCGGCAAGGCGTCCAGCCGCACGAAGGCCGACGGCACCATGTAGTCTGGCAAGAGCGAGCGAAGATGGCTGCGCATAGCAGCCGCAAACTCACCGGCATCTGGCGCCGCATCAGTGCGCTCACCCGTCGCAACGTAAGCGATCAGACGAGGATCCCCATTGTGATCGTGACGCACAAGAACCACCGAATCGGACACGCTCGGGTGCTCGTTCAGGCGAAATTCGATCTCCCCCAATTCAATGCGGAAACCGCGGATCTTGACCTGAAGATCGTTGCGGCCGAGAAATTCGAGATTGCCATCCGGCAGATAACGTCCGAGATCGCCGGTACGATACATCCGCGCGCTCGCGTCGTCGGCGAACGGATCGCGCTTGAAGCGCTCTTCTGTCAACTCAGTGCGATTGAGGTAACCGCGGGCGATTCCAGCCCCTCCGACGTAGATCTCGCCGGTCGCCCCGAGCGGAACGGGCGCACCGAAGCGGTCCAGCAGATATACTCGCTGATTTGGAATGGGGCGGCCGATGGGAATCACATCATCGTTAAAATCCGCCGGGCGCAGCCAGGTGGTCGCGCATACCGTGACTTCCGTCGGCCCGTAGCCGTTGAAGACAGCAACGCTCGAGGGCAGGCTCTTGATCAATTCCGCTTTTGGTGATTCACCTGCGAGCACCAGCACCTTCAGCGTCGCCAGCCGGTCGAGATCGGTGCGTCCTTGCAGCATTGCCGGCGGCAAACCGGCATGCGTGATCGCGTTGTCGACCAGGTAATCGATCAGGTCGGACGTGCTCTGATATTCGCGCTGACCGACAAGGAACAGCGCGGCTCCCGAGCACAGCGCCATGACGATTTCCCAGGCGCTGGCGTCGAAGCTGAACGAGGCAAACTGCGCGACGCGGCTGCACGGAGAGACGGCATACATCTCCTGCTGCGTCAGCGCCAGATTTACCACGCCGCGGTGCTCGACCATCACACCCTTCGGCTTTCCCGTCGAGCCGGAGGTGTAGATGATATAGGCGAGATGCCTTGATGTGAGCCCTACGGCTTCCGGAGCAGGCGACGCCAGTTCGGCAATCGTCGAAGCGCTCGCATCCAGATCGAGAATTTCGCACGCAGCATCCGCGAAGGTCGCGCATCGACCGTGATCGGCGATCAACAGCTTCGGCCTTGCATCCTCCACGATCTGTCGCAACCGCTCCGCTGGATAAACCGGATCGAGCGGCAGATAAGCGCCGCCTGCCTTGAGGACTCCGAGCAGGCTTACGATCATCCCGATACCGCGCGGCAGGCAGATGGCGACGAGCTGATCCGGGCCAACGCCCGATGCGATCAAATGCCTTGCAAGCTGATTGGCTCTCGCATCAAGCTCGCCATAACTCAGGTGAATACCGTCATGAACCACTGCCACAGCTTCAGGCGCGCGGCGAACCTGATCCATGAACAGTTGGTGGATGCAGCGTTCGGACGGGAACGGCGCGGCGGTCCTGTTCCACGTTTTCAAAACGAGCTTTCGTTCCTCGTCACCGACGATATCGATATGGTCTACAATCCGATCGGCATCGGTGACCATGGCATGCAGCAAAGCCAACAGGTAATCCCGGTGACGCATGATCGTCGCTTCTTCAAACAGCGCCGTCGCATAATTTAAGGTTCCGACGATGCGGTCCTCCGTCTCGCCAAGGTCAAGTTCAAGATCGAACTTGACCTGCTGAAGCGGAACATCGACGATCTCGGCCTTGAGGCCGGGCAGTTCGAGGACTGGCGCTGACTTGTTCTGCCACGCCAATACCACCTGAAACACCGGCGGGTGTTCCAGCCGCCGGGGAGGTTGAATGACCTCGACGAGTTGCTCAAAGGGAAGATCCTGGTGATCCTGAGCCGCGAGCGCCGTCGCTCGCACACGCCTCAGCAATTCGGCGACATCGGGCGCGCCTGAAAGATCCACGCGGATCGCAAGCATATTGACGAAGAACCCGATCAGGCCCTCGATCTCGCGCTTGTTGCGATTGGCTATCGGCGTTCCGATCACGAGGTCGGTCTGGCCGGAGAGTCTCGACAACACAGCCGCCCACGCCGCAAGCACGGTCATGAACGCCGTGGTGCCGTGCTTCTGACTGAACCGCCTGATGGCTTGCGTGAGATCACGATCGATCTCGACCGGCAGCGTGGCGCCGGCGAAAGACCTCTCCGGCGATCGCGGCCGATCGGTGGGCAACTCGATCGCCACGGGCGCGCCGGCAAGCGCTTGCCGCCAGTAGTCGACCTGCCGCTCCAATCGATCCCCGGCCAGCCATTTCCGCTGCCATGCCGCGTAGTCCGGATACTGAATTTGAAGCGGCGGCAGCGGATCGTCCGCACCGGCTGTCAGCGCCCGGTAAAGGGCGCAGAGCTCACGCACGAATACATTCATCGACCAGCCGTCTGATATGATGTGGTGCTGCGTGAGCAGGAAGAGATACGCCTTTTCCGACGTTCGGATCAAACGGGCGCGGATCAATGGTCCGGCCGAAAGATCGAACGGCCTGACGGATTCCTCGCGGCACAAATGCGCGACTTCATGTTCGAGATCGTCGCGGCCGCGTAGATCATGTTCGAGCACCGGCAGATGTTCGTCCGACGGCAACAGTTCGACGCGCGGCTGCCCGCCAACCACGCGAAAGACGCTGCGCAACGCTTCGTGGCGCGCGAACAATCGATCAAGACTTTGACGCCATGCGTCGGCGTCAAGCTCACCGGAAAGATTTAATGCGCCGCGAATGTGATAGTTGGAGTTGGCGCCATCGAGCTGCGCCAGCAGCCAAAGGCGCTGCTGCGCAAAGGAAAGTTCAAGCGGCTGGCCCCGCGGCACCGCCGGAATCGTCTCTAAACTCTCACCAACAGTCCGGCCACGTTCCCTGGCGCGCGCTACAAGCCTTCTCACCTGCGCGGGATCGAGAGCACGCAAATCCGGCTTTGCCATATCGACCATGTTCACTGCTCCACCGCGATCAGTTCCCGAAGTTCTTCGGCATCGAATTCCTGTTCGATCAACCTGATCGATACGACGCGCGCAAACGCGGCGAGTTCTGGATGCGCGAACAGATCCGAGATCGGTATGGAGACGCCGAATTCCTGCGACACCAAACTCAGCACCCGCACGGCAAGCAGCGAGTGCCCGCCGAGCTCGAAGAAGTGGTCGTTACGCCCGATCCTCTCGACGTCGAGTATTTCGGACCACATCCTCGCCAATGCGATTTCGACGTCGTCCTCAGGCGCTTCATAGCGACGACACGCCAGCATGCCCTCATGCGGTTTCGGCAATGCTTTCCGGTCGATTTTCCCGTTGCGGGAAAGCGGCAATTGCTCGAGCACGACGATCGTCGCGGGCACCATGTAATCCGGCAACACGGCGGCCAACGCGTCGCGTAACGCCGCACCGTCCAAGGTCGGATCGCCGCTCGCATAGGCGACCAAATGGCGTCCCGTCTTGCTATCCTGCGCCACCACGGCCGCGGCGCGCACGCCGCGCTGCTCGATCAGGCAAGCCTCGATCTCCCCAAGTTCGATGCGGAAACCGCGGATTTTGACCTGCTGGTCGGCTCGACCGACATAGTCGATCACACCATCATCGCGCCATCGCGCAAGATCTCCGGTCCGGTACAGGCGGTCGCCGTTAGCGCCGAAGGGATCCGGAATGAACCGTTCCGCAGTCATCGCACTCCGGTTCAGATAACCGCGAGCCAGTCCGGCACCACCGATGAACAACTCGCCCGTGACACCGGCGGGAACGACATTGAGGTCGGCATCGAGAATGTAGGCGGTTCTGGCGCCAACCGGCCGTCCGATCGGCGCAGTCTGCCCGGGCTGCAACGTTGCCTCGTCAACGACCCAAGCGGTCGGCGCGATCACCGTCTCAGTCGGACCATAGGCATTGATCAGAAGGTCGGCATCGACTGTCTCACGAACCGCCTTGATCCCGGTCTCCGACCAGGCTTCGCCACCGACGATGCATGCCCTGATCGAGAGCTTTCGTCCGCTCTGCCGCAATGCCGCGCTCAACTGATCCGCATAGGCGGGCGGTAAGAATATCGTCGTGACCGAGCTTCGCTCGATCTCGTAAACGAGATCGTCGATCAGCAGGCCCGGCCGGGAAGGCAAAACCAGTGACCCGCCCGCCATCAACGGCGCCAGCCAGCGCTCGTGCGCGATGTCAAAGTTGATGGACGCGGTCTGAAACTCCCGATCTCGCGGCGTCATGCGGTAAAGCCGGCTGATCGCCTCGCAATGCATGGCAAGCGGACCATGCGCGACAGCCACACCCTTCGGCGTACCCGTCGACCCCGACGTGTAGATCACATAGGCCAAGCTATCCGGATGAATTTCGATATTCAGATTGCCGGTGTCCTCTCCGGCAAAGAGCGACGGCCGATCGATGCAGAGAGTCTCGACAGCGATCTCATCCAGCACCGGCGAAAGCGACTTGAGCTGTTCGCTTTCCGTCAGGACGAGCCGCGCCCCGCTGTCGCGCAGCATGTGGACGAGTCGTTCGGCCGGATAATCCGGATCGAGCGGAAGATAGGCAGCACCTGCCTTCAGGACCGCAAGCAGCGCGACCATCGTTTCCGGGCTGCGCGCCAAAGCGATGCCAACCAGGCAATCCGGCCCGATATCCTGGGCATGAAGCCACCTGGCAAGCTGGTTAGCTCTGCTGTTCAATTCGCCGTAGCTGAGGTGCCGATCGCGCCAGATAACGGCGACAGACGAGCACGCTTGCGCCGCCTGCGCCTCTATGTGCGCGACGACGCCAATAGAGGAGGCGGGCGGCGGCGGCTGTGCAGCGCCGCTCCAGTTGAGAACCATGGTTTCATAGCCAGCCGCCGATCCAAGTCGCCCGAGGGAACCGCCTGCGTCGAATGCGATCTGCTCCAGTAATCCGAGCAGCATGTCACGAAGGCGCTGAATGGTTGCCCCATCGAACTGGGCCCGATCGTAGTTGAATTCGAGATTGAGGCGGTCGTTCCCCGCGAACACGGCCACCGCCAACGCAAAGTTGGTGGGGGTGACATGATCCACGCGCCCCAGGCGCGGGCCACTCTCTCCGGCCTGCAGCAGGTCTTCCTCGATCGGATAGTTCTCAAACACCAGGATGCTGTCGAATAATGTTTGCCCGCCGCGGCCCGCGAAGCGCTGGATCTCGTAGAGCGGCGTCCAGCCGTGCTCGCGCAGGACGAGGTTCTGCTCCTGTAGCCGGCGCAGCCAATCTCCCACCTGCGTTTGCGGGCTCGGTGCATCGACGATCGGCAGTGTGTTGATGAACAGGCCGACCGTCTCTTCGGCACCGGGAAGCTCTTCCGGACGGCCGGATACGGTCACGCCAAAACAGACCGCGAACTGTCCCGAAAGACGCCGCAACAGTTGCGCCCACGCAGCCTGAATGACCGTATTGAGAGTCACCCGCTCGCGTTTCGCGAGCGACTTCAGTGACCAGGTCAGTTCTGCATTCACCGCAAGCACAGTGCTGGCGTGCCCCAGGTCGTCCGACGCCTTGTTCGTGACCACCGCATTCGCCAGCAGAGTGGGCGTTTCGAGTTCGGCCAATGCGCCGCGCCAGAACCGTTCTGCGCTTGCGGAATCACGCCCCTGAAGCCATGCGATGTAATCGCGATAGCTACCCTGCGCCGCTGGCAGGACGCCATCTCTCACATGCTGGAGGACCTCAGCAACCAGCCGCGCCGAACTCCAGCCATCGGCAAGAATATGGTGGTGGGTCCAGATGAGCCAATGGCGCTTGTCGTCAAGATGGATCAGGCGCACGCGCTGCAATGGAGCCTGCGCAAGGTCGAATCCTTTCTCGCGTTCCTGCCGGGATACTTCGGCGAGCGCGGCATCCAGCTCCGCACGTTTGTCGCCGCGTTCGAGCCCGACCGCTCGCTGCCGCCAATCCTCTTCAATGAACGGCACCGCCGCATGACGATACACCACCTGCTGAGCGGCACCCGCGAGACTCCGCCACATAAAGCCTGTCCGCAACGCGGCGTGCCGGTCGCTGACCGCTTGCCATGCCATCCGGAGCTTTCCGGCGTCGAAGCCGAGTAGTTCAATTCCGACCTGATTTACATAGGCATCGTTGCCGCCATCACGGAGAGCGTGGAACAGCATGCCCTGCTGCATCGGCGAGAGGGGATAGATGTCCTGGATGTTGCGCGCATCCAGCGCAACTCCCAACTGGTCGAGATCGACCTGCCGCAGTCCGGACAACGCGACATCAGACGGGGTGAGGCCAGACACGCCGCTACAGCAATGAGCTGCCAACTCCCGTAACGCTGTCTCGTAAAGCCTCGTCAATCGTTCGATTGTCGCGCGGCGATAGCGCTTGCGGCCATATTCAAAGGACAATCGCAGCCGGCCGTCACGCACCAGACCATTGATCGTCAACCACCCTCTCATGGGACCAGAAGCGCAACGAGACGGACCCGGACTCTCCGGAGCAAATGAAAAACGCGACGATTCCCCCACGCTGCTATCGAAACGGCCGAGATAATTGAAAACGATCCGCGGCTCCGCCACTCGCTCCAGGACACGACGCTGTTCGTCCGAGCCGAGATAGCGCAACACACCATAGCCAAGTCCGTGGTTCGGGATAGCGCGAAGCTTCTCCTTGACCGCCTTGATCAGAGAGGCGTCGTCGCCCCCGCCTTGCAACCGCACGGGGAATGCCGTGGTGAACCACCCGACCGTTCGGGAAACATCCGCTCCCGAGAAGATGTCTTCGCGGCCGTGGCCTTCAAGCTCGACCGTCACATCCTCACATCCGCTCCAGCGCGAGACGGCTCTTGCAAGGCCCGCCAGCATCAGATCGTTGACCCGCGTCCGATAGGCGGCGGGCGCCTCCTCTAACAAGCTCGATGTCAGGTCGGGGTCGAGAACGAGAGACACTTCCTCGGTGTCTCCTACAAGGTCGACAACCCCATGATTGTCATCGCAAGGAAGAGCTGAGCCCGCCTCGCAATCGAGCCATAAAGATAGTTCGGAAGCCAGTTCCGCGGAGGCCGCGTAGGCGTGCAGACGTTCGCTCCATGATGCATAAGAGTCGCTCTTCGGCGCCAGTTCGAGGGCATCGCCTTTCTCAAGCTGCTCATAAGCTGAAGCCAGGTCTTCAAGAAGGATACGCCAGGATACGCCGTCGACCACCAGATGATGGATCGCGAGTAGAAGCCGCTGGCTGCCATCGGCAAGGTCCATGCCGACGGCGCGCAATAGAGGACCTGACGACAACGACAGGCTCTTCTGCGCGGCGGAAGCAAGCGCGGTCACCTGTTTGGCGTCACCGACACCGGCATGTGTCCATAATAAATCCGACGGCGCCGGTGAGATATCCTTCTCTGCCCTCCACCCGCCATGCACCTGCTTGAACCGCAAGCGCAACGCGTCATGGTGCTCCGCGACCGCCGTTAACGCGCGCCGCAGCACATCCCAGTTCATCCGCGCTTGCGGAATCAACAACACCGCCTGATTCCAATGATTCCGGTTACCGATTTTCGCGGAAAAGAAACGGTTCTGGATCGGAAGCAGATGACGCATGCTAGTTGCCGGATCGTTGCCGATCCGCGAACCGTGCTTTTCCTTTCCGGCGACAGAATCCGTCGTGACAACCGCGACCGCGGCGAGGCTGGCTATCGTCTGCTGGCCGAAGATCTGCTTCGGCGTCACGCGAACGCCCCGCTTACGCAAACGCGCAACGATCTGCAGGCTCAGAATGGAATCGCCGCCAAGCTCGAAGAAATTGTCATTACGGCCGACGCGCTCGCGCCCCAGGACTTCACGCCAGACTTCCGCGATCGTCGCCTCGGTATCTCCGGCGGGCTCGGCATAGGTCGAGAGGACGGCACTTCCCGCCGTTTCGGGCAGGGCTTTGCGGTCGATCTTGCCGTTGGATGTCAGCGGCAGCCGCTCCAACACAATCATATGGGATGGCACCATATAATCGGGCACGATTGCTGAAAGCTGGCGCTTGACCGCTTCCGCTTCCAGAGTCACGCCGTCACCGGGCACGCAATATGCAACGAGTTCCTGCCGTCCCGCCTGCCCGTCGATGCTGCGAGCGATAACAACAGCGTCATTGATTCCCGGCAGCGCCTTAAGGGCGCGGCCGACTTCGTCAGGCTCGACGCGGTAGCCGCGTAGCTTGATCTGGTCATCGCTGCGGCCGATAAAGATCAGCCGGCCCGCTCGATCACAACGGACGCGATCACCCGTCCGATAAAGCCGATCTCCGGCTCGACCGAACGGATCCGGCACAAATTGTTCTGCGGTCAAGCCTGCAGCACCGCGATAACCTCGCGCGACGCCCGCACCTCCGATATACAATTCTCCTGTAACTCCGATCGGCACTTCATTGAGGGAGTTATCAAGAACATGAACGCGCAGATTGGCGAGCGGTAAGCCGATCGGGACCGGCTCGTTCTTATGTACCGAGACACATTCATGGGTCACGACGCCGACGGTCGTTTCTGTCGGTCCGTAGTGATTGATAATCCGGCAATGCGGACGCAAACGCCGGACTTCATCGAGCAGCATCGCGTCACAGGCTTCTCCGCCCAGAACGAGCGTTTCACACGGCAGCAGATCGGCGGAGCGCCGCGCCTGCAACAAACCGCGCAGATGGCTCGGCACGATCTTGAGGACTCCAACCTTTTCTTCTCCCACGGCTTGCGCGAATGCATCCGGATCGAGCACCGCCTCCGGAGACAAAAGGTTCAGTGTCGTTCCAGACGCAAGCGCGCCGAACAGCACCGTGTGACCCAGATCAGCCGCCACGGTCGAGACCATCGCCATGCTGGCCGAGGATTGCGGCTGCAACCTTTGCAAGAAAGCCTGCACATAGTTGGCGAGCGCACCATGCGGGACGGCGACGCCCTTCGGCGTTCCGGTCGACCCGGACGTATAGATAACATAAGCAGTTTGCGCCGGATGAATTACCGTTTCCGGCGGACTATCCGATATTGCCTGGTTCGTCGTTTCAGCGTTCGCGTCAATCACGACACAATCGAGCACGTGGGATTCTGTCAGCTTCTCGGCGGCCGCAAGCAGGATTTCGATGTGCCCCTCGTTGAGAATGCGCCTGACGCGTTCCAGCGGCCATTTTGGATCAAGCGGCACGTAAGCAGCGCCTGCCTTCAGCACGCCAAGCAACGTGACAACGAAGGCCGGCGAGCGCTCTATCCACAGAGCGACCGCCACCTCGCGTGTCACACCGCGGGCGATCAGCATGTTCGCAACACGATTCGATTTCTTCTCAAGGTCAGCGAATGTCAGCGTCTCGTCCCCGCATCGAACCGCAACTGCGGCGTCTTCGCCGGACGTCGAGGCACGATGGAGCCTCACCACATCGTCAAATTCAAACGTTGTGGGCTGCGACGCCAACACCTGCCGATTCGCATCATCAATGACGAAGTCTGATATTCGTCTCTCTACGTCATCAACGATCTGGCGCAACATCGAACCAAACTGCACGGTAAATCGTTCGATCGTGGGTCGATCGAAAAGGTCGGTCGCGTAGTTGAAGGTCGCTTTCATACCAAACGGGCTATCGACCACATCGAGCGCCAGGTCGAAGTGAGAACCCGCGAGATCCATGATTTCGATATCGGCCGAGAGTCCGTCGACGCCGTTGAAGCCGCGCGGGGCCGTCATATAATTGAACTTCGCCTGAAACAGCGGGTTGTGGCCACCGTTACGTTCAGGACGCAGGCTATCGACCAGCATTTCAAAGGGCAGGTCCTGGTGCGACAGCGCTTGGATTACCGTTTCCTTGACCTGTCGGAGCAAGCTCGTGAAGCTTGTGTCATCGACGATCTCCGCGCGCAGCACCAGTGTGTTGACGAAACATCCAATCAGGCGTTCGAGCTCCGCTTGCTGGCGTCCCGCGACCGGCACACCGATCCGCAAATCGTTCTGTCCGCAATAGCGATAGAGCAGCAGCTGATAGGCGGCGAGCATCAGCATGAAGACGCTTGCGCGATTCTCTGCGGCAATCTTCCGAAGCCGCGCGGCCAGCATGCCGTCGATCGCAAGGCCGACCGTATCTCCGCCATGACTTTGCGTCATCGGCCTCGGGCGATCGTGCGGCAACGCCAGCAGCGGATGCACGTCACCCAGTTTCGTACGCCAATATTCGAGTTGGCGGTCGCCCTCGCCTTCCGCCAACCAGTTTCGCTGCCAGATAGCAAAATCGGCATACTGAACCGCCGGCACCGGCGGCAGGTCAACCTCCTCCCCGAGCGCGCTTCGGTAGAGACCGGACAACTCTTGAAGCAAGACATCAAGCGACCAGCCATCGACAACGATGTGATGGGCAAGCAGCAGCAGTTCGTGTGTGTCATCCGCGAGTTGAAGTAATATGGCCCGAAATAGCGGTCCGTTCACAAGATCGAACGGCCTGGCGAGTTCGGATCGTCTTATCGCAGCCGCACGGGCATCGCGGATGTTCGCCGGATAGGCGCGAAGATCCTCGTGCCTGTTGTCAACGTTCATTGCATCGTGAATGACTTGCGTTGCCCGGCCCTCGATTGCAACGAATGTGGTGCGCAGCGCCTCGTGACGACAAACGATCTGATCGATCGCGCCTCTTAGGGCGGCATGGTCGAGCTTTCCGTTCAGCCTGATCGTGCTTGCGACCGTATAGGCGGTCCCTGCCGGATCCATATTCCACAGGAACCACAACCGTTCCTGCGCATGCGACAACGTCGTGCGGTCGGCCGATGCGGCCTTGGGAATCGACGGCGACGGACGGAAGCGGTTTTGCGCCAAACTCTCGATGTGTTTTGCAAATCCAGCAAGCGTCGGCGCGTCGAAAAAACTGCGCAGCTCCAGTTCAACGCCGAAACGTTCGCGGATCGCAGAAGCGACCTGACCGGCCTTGAGCGAGTTTCCTCCCAGGACGAAGAAATCATCCTCGCAATGCACGGCTTTTAGGTCGAGCGCATCGCACCAGATCAAAGATACGGCGCGCTCGGTGTCGGTCACAGGCGCCGTTAAAGGTGCGCCATCACGGCGGCGCCCTCTCTCGAACACCATGAAGCTATCAAGCGTGTTGCTGGCCAATCGCGCCGCGCAGGCCGAACGCTGAAGTTTTCCGCTGGTCGTCAGCGGCATGGCTCGCGGATTCAACAGAACGATCACGGCCGGATATTCCTGCGCCTGCCGAAGTACGGCCTGCCCGATCGCTTCCGCCAGCACTTCAGGATCTTCGCCCTTGAGAACAGCTCGGCTGAATTCCGCCGCGACCCCGATGCCTTCCTGTCCGTCCGCCTCGACCGCGAAAGCAGCGACCCTTCCTCTGCGAACCGACTCCACATCGGCTTCGACCGCCTGTTCAACATCAGTCGGATAGATATTCTGTCCTCGCACGATCAGAACATCCTTGAGACGGCCAGCGACCACCAATGCGCCGTCACGAATGAAGCCGAGGTCACCTGTGCGCAGCCAACGGGCGCCATCGCGCTCCACGAACACCTGACGCGTGGCATCCGGGTTATTCCAATATCCGAGCGTAACGCTGGGACCGGTCACCCAGATCTCACCGACTTCGTCCATCTCTGCTGCAGCTGATCCGTCCACCCGCATGATGCGCGTTGCATGATCGGCGGGAGGTCGACCGCACGCCACGAGGTCAGTCCCCTTGCTTGCGCAAGCAACGACGCCTGTGGCGAGTTTCGCAGTGTCGAGCGTGTAGCTGATAGTCTCCGCGGTACCGTCACTCGCTGTTACCAGCAGCGTCGCCTCGGCCAGACCATAACAAGCATTTAACGCATGCCGATTGAACCCGGCCCGCGCGAATCGATCACAAAACCTCCGCACGGTGGTATGGCGGACAAACTCCGACCCGGAGAATGCGAATCTCCATCGACTCAGATCCAAACGGTCGATGATTTCATCCGAAATACGATCGGTACACAGAGCAAAAGCGAAATCAGGCCCGCCGCTCAAAGTGCCGCCGTGGCGATCGATAGCTTCGAGCCAGCGCCGCGGCCGTTCAAGAAAGTTACGCGGCGACATCAGAACGCCGGTAAAGCCTGTAAACAATGGATTCAGGAGTCCGCCGATCAGCCCCATGTCGTGATATAGCGGCAGCCAACTCACGAAAACATCATCGAGCGTCCCGCCTGCGGCGGCTTCGATGGCACGTTCGTTGGCCACGAGGTTTCCATGCGAGACGCAAACGCCCTTTGGCTGCGATGTCGATCCGGACGTATATTGCAGGAACGCGACTGCGTCCGTTGCGAGCTTGGTCTCGCGCCAGTCCGCGGCTGGTTCCGTCAAAAGTGAGTCCACAGCGATGATCTGAACGTTTGTCAGTTCAGGAAAAGCCGCCTCGACAAGAGAACAGAGGCCGGATTCCACCAGGATGAAACGAGGCGCTGCGTCACGCAAAATACCATTGAGGCGTCCGGCATAGCGCGCTGAGCTTTCCTCGGGCGGGTACGCCGGAACAGCGATCACCCCAGAATACAGACAGGCATAGAAAGCGACGACGTAGTTGATTCCGCTCGGCAGCAGTATCACCGCGCGCTCCCCGGCGCCGCCTAACTGCTGCAACCGCGCTGCGACCGACCTTATCCGCTCGTCGAGCTCCGCAAATGTGAGTTCCTCGGCGACACCATCCTGCTCCAGAAAACGTAGCGCCACCTTATCCGGCCGGCGCGCGACGTGCTCCCGCAATCGTTCGACAAGGTTGTCATCTTTCATCTTCTCGAATCCCTGTCGGTTTCGGTCAGAAATCTCACCATGCGCTACGACGAATGCGAGCAATCAGCTTTGCGGATTAGCTTCCGCCATCGCGACAATCACCTTGCGCGGCCCCTTGAAGGGTACGCGGGCGTGAGCCGTGAGCATGTTATCGAGCATCACAACGTCGCCTGCTTGCCATGGAAAGCTGATCTTGTGCTTGTCGAGCGTGGCACGAACGGCAGACAACGTTTCGTCGTCAATTCTCGAACCGTCACCATAGAAGGCATTGCGCGGCAGATGCATCTCGTCGCCGACAACGTCGAGCAAGCTCTCGCGCACTTCGGGATCAAGATTGGAGACGTGAAACAAATGCGCTTGATTAAACCAGACCCATTCTCCCGTCACCGGATGGCGCGCGGTACCCTGACAGACCTGGCGGGTGCGAAGCTCGCCGCCATCCATCCATTCGCATTCGATATCATGATCGGCGCAGTACGCTTCGACTTCCGCTTGGGAGTCGGTTCCGAACACGTTCTGCCAATCGACGTCGAGACCATTGCCGTAATTGCGCACATACATCACTCCCTTATCGGCAAAGCGTTCACGAATGTCCGCCGGCATATCGTTATAAATGGCGCGGCTATCAGCAATCGGCGTCTCCCCGCCTTCCAGCGCGGGTTGCATGCAATAGAACCAAATCTTCATCGGCCAATCGCGCGTGTAGGCCTGTTCGTTATGTAACGGAATATGCTGGTGGGGCGGATATTCAGTAGAAGTGTAGACGCCGGAAGTGACCTGCGAACGCGGCGTCGAACCGAATTCGTATGTGAGCAGAGGGTGCCCGAACCCCGCGGCGAAAGCACGAAATGCATCAGGACCGTTCAGAGAGAAATCACGAAACACGATGCCACCGCAATCGGTCAGATGTCTGTCGATGATCGACCGCAGCATAGGAAGCACCTCGTCCAACGATTGTCCCACTTCCTCTGCCTTAAGCAGTAAAGGAAGGCGCCGACCATCAATGAGTGGCTGAATGGAGAATGCGCTCATACTCGTCACTCCGATGTGAATTAGCCGATCGTCCTGATTGTGCCGCCAGCGCGGATCCGATGAGATCGATCAACTCGGCCTGCCGCGTGTGAATGAAGAAGTGATGCCCCGGCAATACGTCCATCCGGAACGATGCCGAAGTTTCCTGCTCCCAGGCCCGCAGGCCCTCGTTGCTGGTCTCGTCATCGGCCCCGCCAAACACATGCAGGGAGCAAGGCAAACGGGGCCGCATCCCATAAACGTAGGCACCACACATCATGAAATCGGCGCGCAACACCGGCAGCACCGATTGCATCAACTCCATATTCGAGAGCACCTCGTCAGGAGTACCCCGAAGACGGCGCAACTCCTGCAACAGCGCCTCATCGTTCAAAGGAAGACGCCACTTGCTGTTGTCCCGAACCGCCGGCGCTTCCGCGCCCGATGCGAAAAGGACGGCTGGCGCCCTCGCGCCGCGGTCGAGCAGATTGTGAACCAGTTCAAATGCGATAATCGCGCCGAGGCTATGGCCGAACACTGCATAAGGAACATCGAGATGCGCGCCGAGCTCGTCGGCGAGTTGCGCAGCCAGCGTGTGAGGATTGGTTGCCAACGCCTCATCCATCCGCGCGCCGCGCCCAGGCCATTCGACAGGCCAGACATCGATCCACGACGGCAGAAGCCTGCGCCAGCGCGCATAGCACATCGCGCTTCCGCCAGAGTAAGGCAGACACAGAAGCCGCATAGGTTGAATTGGCTCGCTAGTTACGCTGATTTTGTGACGGCGCTTCGTCCATGAATTTTCGCAAACTCAAGGGACGCATATCGGTCCACACCTGTTCGATGTAGTCGAGGCATTCCTTCTTGCTGCCGGTCTTGCCTACCTCTTTCCAGCCGGCGGGGACGTCTTTGAACGTCGGCCAGATGGAATATTGCTCTTCATCATTGATCACGACAGCAAATGTCACATCGTCTCTATCAAACACCATCACGGCCCGGCCTCCTTGTTCAGAAAACGAAAGCGACGATGTTTGACTAAGTCAGAAGCAGAGGCCGGTCAAAGCAATACCGACGAGAGTATTTTTTAATGTCTCAAAACTGATGATGGGAACATTCACACTCGCCATCACTGTGGCGAAAAAAGATAACAATAGGGCGAAGTTTAATTTTAACTGCGATAACTTTTTGACGCCATGCGCGTCCGTCGCAGAAAGGTCACGATCACATTCGCGGCTGATTGAACTGCGCTGAACCAGACTCCAGCCTTTTTTGATCGAGCATGATCTTATCCGAAAAGCCGGTTTCCGCTTTTGGGGATCATGCTCTTAAGTGATGATCGCGACCGAGTTTGAAAGGCGATCCTCTTCTTGAACGCCATGGATTCAAGGACCAGAGCGACTGAGAACAGGGCTACTGATCATAGCTCGAGCCGAGAGAGAAAAACAGAAAGCGGAAATTTTGAATCAGAAATCGTAGCCTGAGTTTCAGAGATCGCCGGGGCGATCATTCTGATACCAACTGCTTCGCTCAAGACAGCGAACTGCATCAAACCAAGGCGCGCTTCCGCCGGACACATTATGGCTGTTCAGCCGCCTGGCGTAAGCGCCATCGAAAACATTCTCTTTTTTCTTTGGTGCTCGCCGGCTCGGACGCGCGCACCGCTTTATCCGGGCCGGCCGAGGTTCTCAAGCTGGTTATCGCTCGTCATATAGCGCAAACAACGACAAGCGGGCTCAGCTCACCGCGCTGCCGTCGGATGATCCAACCGAACGCTTCTCCATCGCTGATCTTCGGATGAAGATCGGCTCAGGCGGAGGCAAACCGATAACCGAGAGGAGCAAGCTGAGATCAGCAGGATCGAAGCCGGGTGCTCGCTGAAGGATATGGTGGACGCGACGTGGGCGCCACGCCGCACCTGCTCACAACCTTCGCTGCCTCTATGCATCAAACGCTGGAGATACAGCTATAAGCCGAGAGACGCTCTATAGCGTTTTCGAGCGAGGCATGCCTCGGGCTTAACCCGAGGACGGATATCGTTTCGCGTGAAAAAACGCACCAAAACAACTGGAGCTTCGCTTCTGATTCAGCCAGAAGCGAAAATGCTCTAGAAGTTGAAGGTCGTCGAGACCAGGTAGGTCCGGGGAGCTGCAAGCGTGATAACCCCGCTATATGCCGATGCCCAGTAAGCCTGATTTGCGACGTTTTGTACCATGGCCCGGACAATAATCGGCTTCCCGTTCCAGGGCGAATCAAAGGTGTATCGCGCTCCCAGATCGACCCGTGTCCAGTCAGGTATCGTCAGCGTGTTTGTGACATTCGCATATTGCGTGCCGGTATAGATGACCCTGCCGGTCACGGTGAGGCCGCGCACGAAGGGTGTATCCCATTCCGCACCGATATTCGCTGTGATCGCAGGAACGCCGACTGCTTTCTTTCCGTCGTTGATCCCGTTTTGCGTCCTTTCCTGCACACCGTCGATCAAAGCGGCGCCGCCGAGAACGCGGATGGCGGGAGTGATCTCTCCGAATACATTGAGTTCCATGCCGCGGTTACGCTGTATACCGTTGAGTTCCTGAGTCTGATTCCCGAGCGTACCGACAGTGATGATGCTCCGCTGACTGATATCGAAATAGCTCAGCGTTGCCGTGATCCGGCCGGCGTCGAACTTTATGCCGCCCTCGGCTTGCTGGGTTGGTGTTGGCGGGAATACGGTCCCGGCATTCGCAAAAATACCGGGCACCACAACGGGTGTCTGCAGACCTTCGATATAGTTTGCATAGAGCGAGATGCGTTCGACCGGCTTGACAACAATCGCATAGGCCGGGGTCCACACTGACGTGCTTTGCTCCGGCCGGCTCGTGCCCGGCCCCGTCAAAACCATCACACCCGAGCCGGCGGTCTGGTGACGAGCGCCAACGGTGAACTGCACCCGGTCGTTCAGCATCGACATGGTATCGGATAGGCCGATGCTCGACAGCCTGACGCCGGTTACCTGGCTGAGAGCTAATGCATTGAAGTTGGCGGGCGCCGGTATGTTGGTCGGTTCGGTGTAGAGGTTCCAGGCAATTAGACCCGCTGCGCCAAGGTTCTGATTGTAGCTCCGATCGTTGACCGAGTAGTTGATATTCATCAAGTGATGAATAGGCCCGGTATCGACGTTCGCCCGGATACCAGTCGTGCCCGCGAAGGTCTCGAACGTCTCCTTGCCACGACCCGGCCGCCCAATGAGATCCCCCGCACCATTGACGATGTTGGGTGACGGATAGAGATAGTTGATGTTGCTGTCGTGATAACCGAACACGGCATAGGCGGTCATCCAGTCGGTTAAATCGACCTCTCCTTCTACAGTGGTGAAGAAGTCCGTGGGCGCATAATAGGCCCACGGAACCTGGAAATTGAGGCCAGGTTTCGGCGGCTGAGGAATGGCCGTCGTCGCGCCAAGCCCGAAGAATCGCATAGGCGGCCTCAGATTATCCGCCTGATAGCCGACATCGAAAGCCGCGCGCACCCTTTCGCCCCGATAATCAACCCCGAGGACGACGTTTCCAAACTCGTCCGTCTGCCGATTCCACGGTGTATTGCCGTTCGAGTAGGTGCTGTTCAGCCTGACGCCCCACTCCTTGTGTTCGCCGTACCGCCGGCCGAGGTCGACATTTGCTCCGAACTGCGATTGGGAAACATAAGTCCCCGTTATTCGCGTGATGTCGAGGTCGGTCGCATGTTTGCTGATCAAATTGATGGTGCCGCCGACCGCCCCGCCGCTGGTGGCGCCGGTGCCGCCGACGGTCATGCCGTTGAGCAGAGCGCTCGGTCCCTTGAGGACTTCGACGCGCTCGACGAAATTGGCCCTGGTGGAGTAGTACGGCGCGATTCCGTAGAGCCCGTTCAGGCCGTAATCGCCGCTGTCATAGTAGAAACCCCGGATAAAGACACCATCGGCGCCGCCGCCGGCTGCTTGAATCGTCCTGACTGAAGGATCGTTATCAAGCACGTCGCGAATCGTCCGCGCCTGCTGGTTTTCTATGAGTTGAGACGTATAGCTTGTCTGATTGAACGGCGTGTCCATCACGCTGCGGTTGCCGAGCATTCCCAGGCTCGCGCCCGTTGCAACCTGGCCACCGGCATATACCGGCGGCACGGTGCCGACTGTCCCGGTCGAAGGCACCATGAAAGGGACAGGCGCCGCCTGGCGCGGCGCCGGCGCGGCGACTTGTCTCCGGACCGGACTGGCCGTTCGGGTTCGTGACCGCTTGACCGACTGTCGTGCTTTCGGCTTGGGCGCGACGATAGTTACAGGCGGCAGGTTGGATTGCTGCGCGAGCGCTGGTCGAATATCGCCCGATGAATCCACGGAAACGACAAAATAGCTCACTGCTCCCAGCGACGCTATGCTCACAATAGTTTTAGCCGAGAGTTCTCGCATCGTCCCCGCCCCTAATTCCCTTAAAAATTCCGTTAAAAGTGATCCCCAGCGGCTCCTAACACAGGAACTGATTCTTGCGAACGAATCATAGGCTAGAAGCCATCTAAAAGTGTACGGTGCATCGCGACTGAGGTTTTCTCACAACACTTCAGGACGAACGCCGTCCCGGGCGACGGATTGCTGCGGCTCGATACAGTCGCCGCCGCATTCTGAAACGAAGTTTACGCGGCTCGCCAATGAACTATGGTCCGGAGACGATGAGAGCTTCAGCTGAACCGCCCCGGGTTTGCCGGAGGCCGTTTGGTTTAAGTTATGCCGCCATGGCCGATTGTTCCAGCATGGCGTAGTAGCGTTGCTCGGCTTCGGCGGGCGGGATGTTTCCGATGGGCTCCAAGAGCCGTCGGTTGTTGAACCAATCGACCCATTCCAGCGTTGCGAACTCGACGGCCTCGAAGCTACGCCACGGTCCGCGTCGGTGGATCACCTCAGCTTTGTAGAGGCCGTTGATGGTTTCGGCGAGAGCATTATCGTAGGAATCGCCGACACTGCCGACAGACGGCTCGATGCCAGCTTCAGCCAGGCGCTCGGTGTACTTGATGGATACGTACTGACTTCCTCTGTCGCTGTGGTGTACGAGCCCGCCGCGATGGACCGGCCGTCGATCGTGCAGGGCTTGCTCCAGCGCATCGAGCACGAAGCCGGCGTGCGCCGAACGTGATGCCCGCCAGCCGACGATCCTGCGGGCATAGGCGTCGATGACGAAGGCGACATAGATGAAGCCGGTCCAGGTGGCAACATAGGTGAAGTCGGAGAGCCAAAGCGCATTCGGCCTCGACGCCTTGAACTGGCGGTTGACGTGATCCAGCGGGCATGGCGCCGCCTTGTCGCCGATCGTGGTCCTGACCGACTTGCCGCGGATAACACCGTGCAAGCCCATGGTCCGCATCAATCGTGACACCGTACAACGGGCGATATCGAAGCCTTCGCGCTTGAGTTGCCGCCAGATCTTGCGCACGCCATAGACGCGGAAGTTCTCATCGAAGACGCGCCGGACCTCGATCTTCAGGATGACATCCTGCCTGGCGCGCGCCGACAGCTTGGCGGGATCACGCCGTTTGGCGACATGGGCATGATAGGTCGAGGGGGCGATCGACAGAACCTTGCAGATCGGCTCGACCCCATGCGCCGCGCGATGATCGTCGATGAAGGCGATCATGGCTTGGACCGGCGGTCGAGCTCCGCCGTCGCAAAATAAGCGCTTGCCTTGCGCAGAATCTCATTGGCTTGCCGAAGCTCGCGGTTCTCACGCTCAAGCGCCTTCAGCTTCTCCGCCACGTCCGTTGGGACGCCTGCTCGCTTGCCGCTGTCGATCTCCGCCTTCTTCACCCATTCCAGCAGGGTATGGCCGGAACAGCCAATCTTGGGGGCTATCGCCTCAATCGCAGCCCAGCGGGACGGATACTCGCTGCCGTGATCCAAAACCATTCGAACCGCTCGGGCCCGAACCTCCGGTGAAAACTTGTTCGTCGTCTTGCTTGTCATGGCTCCATCCTCTCAGGAGTTGGAGCCTCCGGCAAACCCGGGGCGGTTCAAGCCGCTTTCAGGTGAGGCCCGCAAGCGGGTCCTCCCTTTGAAGATCTGCAGCGTGAATGTCTTGAATATAAAGGCGAAACGCATCCCTGCGGGGTCGCTCGCGGAAATGACCGAGACTACTGACCCGCCGCTTTCACCGCGGCTGCAAAGCGAAGCGCGCACAAGCGAGCGCGGGAGGGAATTCGGCCGATCGGGTAGCCATCGGAGAGAGCGCTCCGCGGAACGCCCCATTTTGTGCATGGGCTTGTGAACGGGAGGCCCAATCACCCGTCCGCTAAAACCAGCAAGTCTACCGCAAGACCCTTACACGCGCAAGTTGCGGCGAGATCTTAAGACATGCCGCCAAGACAATAAAATCCCGGCCGCCCATTAGCGGAGCGGTGATTGAGCGCCGACCGCATCGACCCTGATCGCGGCTGCGAAGAACCACTGCATCTTCTGATGAACCCCGATTGCCCTGTCGACACTCGACGCAAATGTTGGGTAACAACGTGAGCCGGATGAAACGAAAAGCTACGAACCGCTAGGAAGACGCCAGTGGCACCCGCGCAATTCTCGACCTATTATTCCGCCCTGCGGTTCCTGGCGCGGTGCATGCGATATCGTTACCGGACGGAAAAACTCCAGCTCCAAACGCTGATGCGGCTCGATCTAAGCGGCGCCACCGTTCTCGATATCGGAGCCAACAAGGGCATTTATTGCTTCTGGATGTCTCGCGCGGTGGGCAGGCTTGGCCGGGTGATCGCCTTCGAGCCGCAGCCAGAAATGAACGTAGCGATCAGCCGGCTCAAGTCGATCTTCAAATGGCGCAACATGAGGGTGCTAAATGTCGCCCTTTCCAGCGTTGATGGTGTGGCTGTCCTTGCGCGCCAGAGGGTGGGAGACGGCAGCGCCTCACTGCAACCCTCGCGCCGTAACGTCGCCAACGAAACCCTGATGGTCGCCACTACGAAGCTGGACACCATCGATATGGACTTCAGCAATCTCAGATTCATCAAGTGCGACGTCGAGGGGCATGAGCACGACGTCTTCCGCGGTGCCGAGCACACCATCCGCCGCTATCGGCCGGTAGTGCAGTTCGAGGCCACACCATCCGAAGCGCAAGGCGTTTTCGATTTCTTTATCGGGCTCGGGTATTTCGGCGTCATGATGTTGGGCAACCGATACTTGAACTATTTAAGCCGCGAGGCACATTACAAATTTGGCAATGGCGGCCATCGCGACTTTCTGTTCTTCCCGCCGGAGGCGATCGGCACGACGATCGGCCCGAACATCTATAATCAGTTTCCCGAAGAGGCATCTCGTCGTGGCTAAAGATCAGTTCGTGGGCTTGGCAGTCATTGCCATTGGAGCCCTGCTCGGATGTCTCCTTGGGTATAATCTCTCAAAGCGACAACAACCACAATCCGGTGAGGACCGCTGCTCTTAAGCCCCATGGCAGACGTCGACCGTGATGAGATGATACGTGGATCACGTTCATCACTCGCGCTTTAATGCGACATAAAAACAGGAACGGTCATCGCCGATAGCATACCGCGCGTCGCTCCTCCGAAGACAAATTCACGCAAGCGAGAGTGTCCATAGCCGCCCATCACAAGCAGGCTCGTCGAACCGCCAGCAATATGCCTCAAAATGGTATTCGCAACATCCATATCAACGGCTGGTATCGTTTCCACCCTGACTTTGATATCGTGTCGAGCGAGATGCTGACCGATAACGGTGCCACGAAGCACCTGCTCATTAGCGGTCTTTTCATCTTCGACGATAAGCAGCTCGACGGTGCTGGCTCTTTTCAGAAACGGCAACGCATCATTGATGGCGCGCGCAGCGGTGCGACTTCCATCCCAACAGCACACAACCTTCTCGAGCTTCAACGCCTCCTGCTGAACGTTTGGAACGATGATGAGCGGCCGGCCGGAATCAAAGAGCGTTGTTTCGATAAGAATGCTGTTGTTGACGCCCTTATGATCATCGGATTGCATGACGACACTGAGATCAAAACACCGCGCCATTTCCGAGAACGTCTTAGACGTTCCTGAAACGAGACGCGGTTCGGCTGAGAGATTGCCACGTTTCATGGCCAGTTTGAAACGCTCAATCGCGCCACGTGCCTCTGCCTCGCTCGCGGCAAACAGATCCTCAAGAGCCTCGGCGGGAATGTTCGCTTCAAAGTTAAATATAACCGCCGTCAGATGGGCGGAAAAAACTTCCGCTATCGAAGCGGCAAAATCCCGGACGATATCCCGCGAGGGGTCGCGTTCCAGATGAAGAATAATGTCTTTAAGCATATAACTCGCTCCCCAATCCGAATACCCGTCGCGAGACCACGATATCGAAAATCACGGACGGTTGAAAGCTTCAAACCGTCAAAGGTTTTCGTGCGGCACCTTGGCATCCTGTCGAAAGCATGAACGGTCCTTCCGAAATGGCTCATCGTCTTACCGGTAGCAAAATATTAGAGGCCCGGACGACACGCCGCCAGTAGCGAATGCGAGACTTCGCGGATAAATGTATCGTTTCTGACTTTTCCTGCGACCAGTTCGGATCGATCAATCCTCGCCGGTCCCTCCGTGCGGGAACCAGTGCATGCCGAGGTCATGTCGTGAGGACTCTGATAATCGACAACTACGATTCATTCACCTACAATCTGGTGCACTTGATCGCCGAAATAAACCAGGAAGAGCCCCTGGTCGTCCGCAACGATGCGACGACATGGGACGAACTCTCCCGAAGGCCATTCGATAATATCATCATCTCGCCGGGCCCGGGACGACCCGACCGGGCGGCGGATTTCGGCTTATCCCAGGCCGCGATCGAAGCGGCCGCTTTGCCCTTGCTCGGCGTATGTTTGGGACATCAGGGCCTTGCCCTCGCGTCAGGCGCGTCCCTGGCACGGGCTCCCTCTCTCGTTCATGGGCGCACATCCAGAATCGTGCATCAGGCGTCCGGCCTCTTCGCAGGCATGCCACCATTGTTCAGTGCGGCCCGCTATCATTCTTTTGTTGTCCAGCGTCCTCTCCCGCCCGCTCTTGAGGAAATTGCCTGGACCGAAGATGGCCTCGTCATGGGGATCGCGCGTCACGGGCGGCCGCAATGGGGCGTGCAATTCCATCCGGAATCGTTTCTCACAGAAAACGGCCGGATCTTACTGCGAAACTTTCGCGACCTTTCGTTTCGCTGCACGGGACGAACCTCGACGCCACCGCCCGCACGGGCGGACAAGCAGCGCGCTGCGCCGCCAGCTACGACGACCCGCAAAGCATTCTGGCTCGAAATCCCGCGCGCGATTGACACCGAGACGGTGTTCTGTTCGCTCTTTGCCGATCAGCCCTTCGCCTTTTGGCTCGACAGCAATCTTGGGGGGACTCCGCTCTCACGATGGTCGTACATGGGAGATGCGACAGGGCCACATGCGCAGACGGTACAGTATCGCAGCGCTGACAGGATGACCCTTGTCGACGATGCTCGTGGCCACCGGACCGAAAACGTCGATATATTCGCGTATCTTCAAAGGGAGCATTCGGGCCGGCCGCAATCGGCGCCGCCATGTCCTTTTGTCGGCGGTCATGTCGGGTGGTTCGGCTACGAGCTGCGACATGATTGCGGCTCGCCGACCACGAGGCGGGCTGTAACTCCCGACGCTTTGTGGATCCGTTCGGACAGGTTCATCGCCGTCGATCACCGCGAGGGGAAAACGTATGTATGTGCGATCGATAGTCCCGATGAAGCCGCTCGCGCGCAGCATTGGATACGCTCTACACTCAAGCGGATCGAATCGGCGAAGCGCCCGCCCCTGAATTTCCCTTACGCGACCGACCGCGATCCTCTCGCATTCCTCATGAAAGATGGAAGAGAGAGCTATCTCTCCAAGGTCGCTCGCTGTCTCGACTTGATCGCGCAAGGGGAGACGTATCAGGTCTGTTTGACTAGCGAGCTTTCCTGCGCTGCCACAGTCGAGCCCCTGCGGGTTTATCGTGCAGTGCGAAACGTCAACCCCGCTCCGTTTGCGGCTTTTCTCAAATGGCCCGGCGGAGCCGTCCTAAGCGCTTCGCCCGAACGTTTTCTTGCAGTCGATACAGACCGCAACATCGAAGCAAAGCCGATCAAGGGAACGATCCGGCGCGCCACCGATCCGCTTGAAGACCAGAAACTGGCCGAAATACTGCGGGCTGGTCGAAAGAACCGGGCGGAGAACGGAATGATCGTCGATCTCCTGCGTCACGATCTATCGCGCTGTTGCGAGACCGGGAGCGTATCGGTGCGAAGCTTGTTTAACGTCGAAACATATCAGACCGTCCACCAACTGGTAAGTACGATACGCGGTACTTTGAAGCCGGAGTATACGCTGATCGACGTGTTGCGTAGCGGCGCATTTCCAGGCGGATCGATGACGGGAACGCCGAAATCCCGCACCCTTGAATTGATCGATCAGTTGGAGCAGCGCGCCCGCGGCATCTATTCCGGCTCACTTGGGTGGCTGGGTGATGATGGCGCTGCTGATCTGAGTATCGTGATCCGATCCATCGTGCTGGCCGATGGACGATTCTCTATCGGCGTCGGAGGCGGAGTGGTTGCGGAATCCACGCCCGAGGGAGAATTCGAGGAGATGCTCTTGAAGGCTGAGGCTTCGATCAAATCAATCGTCCTCGCCACATTTGGAAGCTTTAGCGAACGTCAATATCGTCTGGCGGAGCCTGGCGATAGAATGGCTCAAAACTAAGAAGAAAGATCGTGGAGGAAACTCCAGCGTCAGATGGTCCGGCAGATCGAAAACGACATCGAAGCGACGGAGACCGCCGCTACAACTCCAAAGCCGGTTCTTACGAAAATGACGGTTCCTCGACTTGAACCCTTTGATGAGAAGACATCATGGGCAGCGATCAATCCATCGAGACTCTGATTGTAATCAAAGCACTTCTATTTTGTGAACCGAAAAGCAGCTTGTGTGAACTATCGATGACAGCGGTCCAACAACACACCGAATTTCATCATTTTCAAACAATGGGGCAAAGACACATCAAGAGTCGCGCCTTGAGATTTGCCTTCGTGGTCTGCACGGACACCACGGCGCACATATTGAGGAATTGCAATGAGGACAGGTTCGAATGGTGAATATCCCGCATCCCAGGGTTGCCTTTGGTGATTTGCCTGATCAGTTCAAAACCGATGCAGACGAGGTCAGGCTCCCTCGGAAGACGCTGGCCGGACTTCTTGATTTGTATATCTCTTCCTGGGACTTCGACGAGGATTGGTATCTCACGACTTACCCCGACATAGCGGCCGCCGTCAGCAGCACCCGGTTTCCATCAGGATGGGCGCACTTCAGATCGGTAGGATATCTCGAGGGGCGGCTCGGTTCTCCGACGATTGTAGATAGCGAATGGTACCTTGAGACCTATCCCGACGTCGCTCAAGCAATGCTGGAGGGAAAGATAGCCAGTGCCGCGGAGCACTTCGAGAACTTTGGATACGCGGAAGGCAGGTTGCCGTCGAAACCTGGCGTTGACGCGAGGTGGTATGCACGCCGTTACATGCATGTTCGCAAGCAGGATCAGGATGAAGAGGAAAAACACGCGCATGAAGATTTTGTCAGGCGTGGCTATCGCGGGTTGGCGCTCCCCGCTCCGCCTCGCTGAGTTTTTTTGAGGAATGAACATGTTAGAAGCGCCGCTGCTTCCTGTAGCTCTTCGGAACTTTGACGAGTCTCGATACCTGGAATCCAATCCGCACGCGCGCCACGCGTTAACTTCGGGGGAAGCCGCCAGCGCGCTCGACCACTATCTGCGGTTCGGAATCGACGAGAACAAGCACTCCACCATCCGCCGTGAGCCGGGCACCGTGGCATGCTCGGTCGAACGATATTTGGTGTCGGAGTCGGGGTTCTGCCTGATCATTGGCTGGCTCGCGGATGAAGGCTGTGAAACTCCGCGAATGAAGCTGATCGGAGGCGATTTCACCGTCGAGTTGCCGCGAACCGCATGTTTCAGGCAGGCCCGGAAGGATGTCGAACAACACATCCGCGAGGGCGCCTACGACTATGGGTTTGTTGGGTTCGGTCAGTCCCCTTCGAAATCTCTTTTGAAGCAGTCACTTCTGTTTCAGGTGGCGTCTCTGACTGGCACATTTCAGACAAAGATTACTCCGGAGATTGTGTCGGACAAGCGCCTTCTAAATACGTTGCTGCAGATAATCGCGACGTGCGAATCTCATTCGGGTAAACAGGCAGCTCTGAATGGCTTTCTTTGCGGAGCCTCAGGAACAGCTCTCATTCAACTGTTTCGGTCTCACGTCGCATCGGCCGTATCCAACTCCTACGTTGAGCGCTTCCGGCCACGAAAGGTGTCGAGCTCATTCGTCACCGTATTATTCGGCTCAACCGAGCCTATCAAACTTCAGCCGATGTTATTCCGGGAGGCTGGGATCGATTTCGGCGAATGGATCTACGTCTGCAACTCGCCAGAGGACGCGGACGAAGTGTTGCGATACGCGCGTCTGATGTCGGACCTTTATGACGTGATGATCACTGTCATTGCCCTGGGAGACAATGCAGGCTTTGGCGCGGCAAACAATGCAGCCATCGATCATGCCGCAAGCAACCGGATCTTCATCATCAATCCCGATGTATATGCCCTCCCCGCTTATGCACGCCAGATGAGCCAAGTTCTGGCAGATACCAAGCTTGGGAAGACGCTATGGGGCGGATTGTTGTTCTATGATGATCACAATCTCATGCATTCAGGCATGTTCATCGACAAAGATGAGTTCGTCCGACGCAACTCTCTCAACCGCACCGACGATTCCGTGCTGGCGCCATACGGACGCCTGTTGCGCGTCGAACATTTTGACAAGGGCGTACCGTTCTCCGAACGAGAATGGCAGAAGCCAAAAGTTGTGCCTGCGATAACCGGCGCCGTAATGGCCTTTGAAAGGCCAATGTTTGAAAAGCTTGGAGGATTCTCTACACGCTACATTTATGGTCACTACGAAGACGCCGACCTGTCGTTACGTTGGAACGCTTCGAATGGACCTGTTTGCATACACCCGCAAATTCGCCTTGTGCATTTGGAAGGACAGGGTTCACGCGCTCGCGGTGAAGAATATCGCGGCGCCTCCATGGCGAATCGCCACTTCTTCACCGCCGAACATGGCGCGTATTTCGACAAGAATCTCGCCAAGACAAACAGGCGGACGCCATGAAGATTGTCTACGTCAGCTATCTTCATCCTTCAATAGCGCCGGGCGGCGCTCAACAGGTGGCGTACGAAATGTTTCAGGCTAGCCTGAAGCGCGGACACGATGCCTATTTCATAGCAGCGCTCGAAGCCAATCATGATCAAATCTACGGCAAACCCGGCGCGCCCATCGTCCCTGTCCAGGGCGAAGAGCGGCAGTACTTCTATTTCCCGCAGTATTACGACTTCCTCCACCTTTCAGTCGGCGATTGGCGCTCGATCCAGTTCTTTCGGGAATTGATCGAGCGGATCAAGCCAGACGTCATTCACTTCCACCATTATCATCGCGTCGGAGTGGAATCGATTCGTGCGGCCAGGATCGCGGCTCCTGATGCGGTCATCTGCTTCACCTTCCATGAGATGATGGCGATATGCATGGCCGATGGCCAAATGGTGAAGAGAGGCTCGCGTGATCTTTGCCGATCAGCCTCCCCTGTTTCGTGCAACAAGTGTTTCCCGGATCTTCGCCCGGAGTTTGTGACGCTGCGGGCGGCCCGCCTGAAAGCCGCTCTCGGGGAGTGTGACGTTTTCGTTTTTCCATCCGAGTTCATCGCCGAGCGATACGTGGAGTGGGGGCTGCCTCAGGAGAAATGCGTCGTCATACCAAATGGCCAGACCAACCTTGGCGCCACATTCGACCGCAGCCAGCATTCGCGGCAAGTCAATCGCTTCGGCTTCTTCGGACAATTCATCGACAACAAGGGCGTAGACGTCATATTCGATGCGCTTCTGTTACTTGGCAGAGAACAGCGGCTTCCGGCACAAGGCATCGTTGTCGAGATAAATGGCGGCAATAAGCACTACGCGTCCGGTCCTTACATGGATCGGATCAACCAACAGGTAGAAGAACTCCGCAAATCCCAATTCGGCAGGATCACCGTGCGCGAGAACGGGGCCTACGGTCGTGATCAACTGGCCGAACGGATGGCATCGATCGATTGGGTGATCGTTCCGTCAACCTGGTGGGAGATATTTGGTCTTGTTGTCTCTGAAGCCTGGATGTTCGGCCGGCCCGTCATCGCTTCTGCGATCGCAGGGCTGAAGGAAAGAGTGATCCCGCAAAAGAACGGATTTACTTTTCTACCACGAGACGGCCGATCGCTGGCGGCTCTCATGTTGAATCTGGTCGGAAACGAACAGCAATGGATCGCGACAAACCGATCCATCGAGCAGCCCTGGAGCGACGACGAAATGTTGGACGCTCACCTGACCCTTTGGAAGGAGTTTTCACCTGCCGTTTACGATCGCCGCCAGGTTGACGCGGTGGCGGTCTGACCCAGGGAGGGCCGGATGACTCCTTTTACGCAGCAAGTTTCATTCCGGAAGCGAGGCTGTTCGCCGATATTCGCAGCCATCGGCCTTTCGCTTCTCAGTAACATGGGAAGAACCAGGTATCCTGGCGAGTATGAGTAAGCGAGTTCACACGTGAATCTAGCAACACCCCTATTCGACAATTCGCTCCCTGCCATTCGAACCTCGATCGCAGGGATATCCAATGCGAAGTACGAACAGCTAACCGATGGCTCCAAGGAGATTTACAAACAGGTCCTGCGCATCTTCGAACGTCATAAGCTCGAATATTTCCTGTTCGCAGGCGCAATCGTCGGCTACGTGCGGAATGGCCGTATGCCCCCGTGGAATGATGATCTGGACGTCATCATTTTCGAGGATCAGATTCAGATCTTCGAGAACAGAATCCTGCCCTTGCTGCGAGAGTGCGGCTACGCTTGCTGGCCGGTGGCTGCGCCCTATACCGGGGGAGGATACCACATCCTAGCATTACAGCAGGACGCAAATTCCCGCCGCGCATCCATCGAACTGGCCGACGGGATACCCGTCGTCGTGCCGTGGGCGCAGATAGACGTATTCTATACAAGCGTCGATGAAGCGGGCTTTATAAGAAATCTGTCAAACTGGGGCATGTACCATACAAAAGAGGTCCCCGAAACGTGGGTCAGGCCGGGCACATTCATTCACCTGGATTCGTTTCGCGCTCGTGTCTTCAGCAATTATGAAGACGACATTCGGCACGAGTACGGCAACGTGGCCGCCAATATCGTTGTTCATTCACACGATAAAGTTGCGCTCAAGTTGATGGGATCTGACTGGGAAAAATTCGAGTTCGACTATGACGCTTTGCTGTCCACGAGGGTAAGAGGCATACCGCCGAGCTTGAGCCGAAAGCGACTTGCCGAATTCGTACCGGATGCGAACCGAAGATTCGAGACGTCGGCTGACGAAAACTTCGACGCCATTGCGAAGACGATCTGCGAAGACGCGCTGGGCCATGTCACCCTGACCGGAGCTGACCAGAGCTTCTGGGTCCTGGATTTGAAACGTTTATTCCCAAGCGTCAAACTTGAGGTTTTGATCGGGACAGAGAGAGAGGCGAAACGAGCAGTTCACCTGCGGCGCTTCATCGACAGCGTACAATTCTCCGATCCGACGATTCGTAAGATTTACGAGGATTGTCTGCTCGCCAACGATACCACTATCTCAAGACGGAGTGGTTCAACATGACCAATGTGATCACCTATGGAACCTTTGATTTGTTTCACGTGGGTCACGTTCGCCTGCTGCAGCGTCTGCGAAGCCTCGGAGATCGTCTCATCGTTGGATGCTCCACTGATGAGTTCAACGACATCAAGGGAAAGAAGTCTGTCATCCGATACAACGAGCGCGCTGAAATTCTTTCAAGCTGCAAGTATGTCGATCTGGTGATACCCGAGGAAACGTGGGAACAGAAATCCAGCGACATCCGAAAGCACGACGTCAGAATATTCGCCATGGGCGACGATTGGGTCGGAAAATTCGATCACCTGTCTGCGGAAACCGGCTGCATCGTGACGTATGTGAGCCGAACCTCGAATGTTTCCACCACCGATATCAAAGGGTATCTACGAAAAATCGATAGCGATACAATTGCGTCGATGAAGAACAAGATCGATCATTTACGTGCGCAACTGGAGAAGTACTAGGCCCTCCAATCCAATAGCGAGGGTTTGGACCCGTCCCGATCGTCGGATACGGAAATGAGAAAGCAGCGCCTGTTCGTTCGATCAACGCTTTCAATTCTCTTACTGCTGTTCTCAGGAGCTTCTGGCATCCTGTCAGCAACCGAGATCTGGATCGCCCCTCAAGCCTCTGTTCCACCTTCTCCCCTGAATCGCGCAGTCGATTTTCTGGATATGTTCAGATCTGACGCCCCTTGGCGGAAGACGGCTCAAGCCGTCAGCGTCTTCAAGCTCTACGGATCGTATCTCGAACATGCTCCTCAGGATCAAGTGAACCTGATCGTAGAGAATCTCAATGCTCGTCGTATTTCGATCGCCGTTGAAGCGGGGGTGCTGAACACTCCGGTGGCCAAGCCGGCATGTGGAGGCCCTGGGGTCGAAGGTTACTCGACGATCGCCCGCGCGAAATTGATTTCAGAAAAGATCAAGAAGGCGGGAGGCTCGATCGCGTATGTCGCAATGGACGAGCCGCTGTGGTTCGGGCGCTATTACAAAGGGCTCCCCGGCAAGAAACCAGGATGTCGTCTCTCGGTAGAGGAGGTTATCGATCTTGTGATGCCCGTGCTTCGGGTCTATCGCGACGATTTTCCGGCGGTGAAGATCGGAGATGTCGAACCGAGCGGCGTCGCATATCAGCCGGAGTGGCAAAGTGACCTACAAAGATGGCTTCGCGGCCTTCGCGAACGGCTGGGGTCACGCATCTCATTCATACAATTGGACGTGCCGTTTTCAGCCGGCTCGCGGCAGGTCGCCGCTGCGCTGCGTTTTTATCAGCAGTTGGACGTCTTGCGCGCGGAGAACCTGATAAAAGATATCGGCATTATCTATAACGGACTACCGACTGATCGCACCAACAAAGAGTGGATCGATAACGCGCAGAATCACATCAAGTTATTCGAGCACGGCCATAAGCTTCGCCCCCAACAGGCGATCATTCAATCGTGGACGCCGCGCCCAACGCATGCCTTGCCGGAAACGGACCCAGAGAGTCTCACGAGTCTGGTTCTATACTATGCCAGGAACTTTGACGGCGCGAAATGAGGGGAGCTGCGTGCATGATCAATCAAAGGTTGGCTGAAGCTACATCAAAGTGCGGCACGTGATGGCAGGAAAGACGATCATCCACGGCGGAGGCCAAATAGACGGGTATGCACAAACCAACTCGATCGAGGCGGTCCTTGCCTCGCTCGCAGCTGGCGAAAGACAGATCGAACTCGATTGCGTTAAACTGGCTGACGGCTTCGCATTGGCCCACGACGAGGCTGAGCAGAGATTTTATGGAGTTGAAAACAAGTTCGCGTCAATAACTCGGGACGAGTTTCAGCGACTGCGGGTATTCGAGAAATTCAATCCGGTTACGTTCGACATGGTCGAACGGCTCTTGAAGATTCTACCAGACACAAAGATAATCATCGACGCTAAATTTCCGGACTTCCAGTTTCCTGGCTTTCTCCAGTTCTTGACCAACAGCCACGCGTCCCTTCTGGACCGGCTATACTATCAGGTCTATCGGCGTGAATGGGTTGACTTGTGTCGCCCGTTCGGAATCCGAAAGGTCGTGATAGCCTTGTGGAAGCACTACGACTCGGATCCCTACTCAGACGCGGCCTATGACTTCGCTCGCTATGCAACGTCGACGTTGGACCCGCTCGGAATAAGTGTCAGATGGAAAATTCCCGGCAAGCAAACAGAAAATCTTCACCGGGCGGGTATGACGCGCCTGGCGAATTTGGCCGACATATACTTCCATGGCCAGGACATTTCTCTGTGCAGGGAAAAGGAGCTTCTCGATACTGGCATTAATTTCTTCAGTTCATATTCGCTAGGCAGTTTACCCGACGGATTTGATGCCGGATCTTACAAGAAAAAACATGCTGACCTGATGCATTTGAGTGACCTGTGCGCGGCTTGCCACTACCTGGAATTTGGCATTCGGGAAGGCAGGGCATTTTAAGTCACAGGAAGCTCATAACTCATGGCTCCGGCTGCTCACTGTACTTGCCGAGAACAGCTCGATCTTCTGTAGGCTCAATCGCGTGCGCCTGTCGGCATGGTCGACGCCGCGAGACAGGTTTACCGCCTTGCGGCTTGCCAACATTTCTTCAGTTAGGGAAAAAACGAGATCGAGATGCAAGAGACGGCGAAGAACCCGACCGGAGTCGGGTGTCCATAGCCAAGATGTATAGCCGAGATAGACGTCCATCGTCGTGCCGTTTCTTCGTCGGCAGGCAAGAAGGTGCCTTTCAGCGACAAAAGAACCGCTCGACCGATCAGCACTCGATGAACGAAAGCACGTGACTTTCGCGATCAGTTGACAGAACCAAAAGGCAGGATGGAGACCGTCTCACCGTCATGATCAAGAATGGTGATGCATATCCCATTATCATTCAGGTCGGGCATGTCACCCAACATCTCCCGAGCCAGGAGGGTACCGTACATAACGGCCTCCTCATGGGTCTGCAGGGGAACCTTGATGGGTTTCGATTTGCGCTCGGCCAAGTCTGTAATGATGTAGCTGAAAATCGGCATGATGAGTGAGTACCGCCTAGGTTCATTGTCGCTAAAGGAAGCGAGGAATTCGCAAGGGACAGGCAAAGAGGCCCGCTAGAGGGCGCTGCCTCTTTATTTTAAGGCTGACGAGTAATATCCGTTGATAGGGACAGCTGTTGCTTTTGTTATCGATCGTTTCTTAGACCATCACGCGCTCCACCGCCAGTCCGGATTGCGTGGGTCTCCCTCGCTGCGGATCGGTATATTTTTAGAAGCTTTGACCGACGATCAGCGAAGCTGGAGGAACGAGAAACAGACCAAAACGCCCGGCCTCCATCCGCGTCCGGACGCCCGGACGGAAGCGGGCTAATCGACTTCTGGCGTTCCATCATCTGCAATCGGCCGGCGCCGGAAAACCAGCTAACGCGGTTTCACTGCGGTCATCGCATTTTGCTCCTTCGAAAAAGAGGAACGGACGGCGCGGAAAACTGTTGCCAGCGAAACAAGGGAGTTTCCTATGGCAACCGTCAACCCACGTTCTACTGCGCAGATAGCCGGCCACCCAATCCATCCCATGGTGATAGCTTTTCCCATTGCCTGCTTTGTTCTGGCCTTCGTTTCCGATCTTGCTTTCGCAGCGACTTCGAATGGATTTTGGGCCACGGCCTCGCTGTGGCTGCTCGGCATAGGCCTCATTACGGCCGGGCTGGCAGCCGTGACAGGCCTTGTCGAAGTGTGGGGCGATACCCGTGTGCGCAACCTGTCGGATACGCGGCTTCACGCGATTGGCAATGCCATCGCTCTGATGATTGCGGCTTTCAACTGGTACTGGCGGTTCGATAGCGGCGACTCTGTCATCGTTCCGACCGGCGTCGTGCTTTCGGGCCTCGTCGTGCTCGGCCTGGCATTTTCAGGCTGGAAGGGCGGCGAGATGGTGTTTCGCCACCGGGTCGGAGTCGCGGACTAAAAACGAGCACGGCTTCCCAACCAGTCTCTGCCGTTCCGTCCAATGCAATCGACCACCTTGCTGGCGGCCGACCTTGACCCGAGGATGGGATACCCGCTCGCGTAAAGAAGACGCATTAAAAGCAGCTCACACCGCCTACAATTAAAGGTTCCCCCAGCCGCTTGCGGCGACCAGTCGCTGTCAATCTTGCGCGAAACTAAAAATGCGGGCGGCGGGGTCAGGCGAGTTCAGAGGGCGTGAGCAGCGCGACCGGCAAGGTGGCGAACAGGTCGCGGGCCGGAAGTGATCCTTGCGAGAGCGTGAGTTCGCGTCCGCTGAACAGCTCTATCCATCGCCGTGGAGCAACTGCCGGCAAAGTCAGGACGCAATCCTCCCACGCGTCTATTTGATTCCCACGGGATGGGTATAAAGCCACGGCGGTCACCAGTGTGCTGGTATCGCGGGTGCGCATGAACGCACAGAGACGATCTGCCTGCGGACCTGTGGCAGGGAGTGCTTCGTATGAGCCCTCCATGAAGAGTTCCGGTTCGCGTCGGCGCAGCGCCAACGTCTCGGCAATAAGGCGAAGTTTCAAACGGCCGTCACGCCAGTTTTCCAGGAGCTCCGGAAGTTCGCCGCTGCCGGATTCCAGAGACGCCAGTGATGCTTTCCGGACGTCATAGTCAACGGGACGACGATTGTCCGGATCGACCATGCTGAAGTCCCAGAGTTCCGCACCCTGATAGACATCAGGTACACCGGGCGCCGTGAGCTTCAGTACGACCTGGATGAGACTGTTAAGGGCGCCGAGGCCGGCCACGCGCTGCTGAAACGCAGAAAACGATTCCAGGAAGGGATTGGTGCGCGAGGTGTCCAGCGCATAGCGAATGAACTCCAGCACGGCGTCTTCGTATGCCGCGTTTGGCGCGACCCAGGTGGTATGGACCTTGGCCTCGCGCATCGCTTTCGTTACGGCGCCTTCGATCCGCTGGCGAAAGGCATCCACTTCCTCCGGATCGAGCTGTCCCGCTGAGAGTTGCGCCGGCCACGCCCCGATCAGGAGCTGATAGAACGCATATTCGTCATTGCGATCGGGCGGCGCCGCCTCCCCGGCTCCTGCGTTGCGCGCCCGCAGCATCCGGCTCCAAAGTGCGATATATTGGGCCCAATCGTCCGGTATTTCCGACAGCACGGCCAACCGCGCCCGCGTATCCTCACCCCGCTTGGTGTCGTGTGTGGCGGTGCTCAGCATGGCATGCGGCGTTCGCTTCGCCCGCTGCGCATTGGCATGATGGAACGCGGATATGCTTACACTGAATTGGTCAGGATGGCCGCCGACCTCATTCAGCGCCAGCATCCGGTTGTAGCGGTAGAAGGCGGTGTCCTCGAGGCCCTTGGCCATAACAGGGCCGCTATATTGCTGCGCGCGCATTGCGACGCGAACGACCTCCACGCGGCTGAAACCGCTACGCGGCTCGGCGACGAGATCGCGGGTCAGAACCTGATGGAGGAAATCGAAGACGCTGGGGTCCAGGGCGGCGCCATTGCGGCGGGCCTGGGCCATGGCCCAGTCGATATCGCGGCGGTCGGCTTGGGTGGGCGCGCTCCGTCCGTCGACATACGTGCGGTAGACGGGGAAGACGGCGATGATTTCTTTCAGCGCGCGCTGCAGAACGTTATTGGTGAAATCGGCGGTCCGCGGATTCGAACGCGCCACCCGGGCTGCCTCCCGGGCCAGCACGTTCAGCTCGCTCGCCATTTCATTCTCCATGATCCGCATTTTCGAATCGCGGACGATGGCGCTGAACGGCGCCCGTTCGCCGGTGAAGTCGGCGTAGAGAGACGTGAGGCGTTCCTCGCCCGCGGGGTCGTTCAACAGACCGGTGACGAGATTGGCGAATTCGTAGCCGGTCGTCCCTTCGACATCCCAGTCCTCACGGAGAGTTTCATGGGGTGCGAGGATTTTCTCGACAATGAGATAGAACGGACGCGGCGCCTTTTCCCGCAGGCGCAAACAATATCCTTTCGGATCGAGAAGGCCATCGACGTGATCCAGCCGAATCCCGTCCAGTACGCCCTGCTCAAGCAACCGGAACACCAGCGAGTGCGCATGATCGAAAAGCTGAGGGAGCTCCATCCGGATCCCGGCCAGATCATTGATGTTGAAGAAGCGCCGGTAGTTGATGTCATCAGCCGCGACGCGAAAGTGGGCCGCGCGCCAGTGCTGGTCGCGGATCAGCGCGTCAAGCTTCGACCAGCTTCGCAGATCGCCAGCCTCGCCGTTGAAACAATCCACCGCAGCCTGGATCGCGATCATCAGATCCGGGTTTTCCCTGACTGACTCCGCCAGCTCCAATTTGAGATCCGAGGCCCGGCGGGCGATATGCGGCCGCCATGTCGAGAGGTGCGCGAACTCGTCGCCAAGGCGCTCCAGGTCCGGGTGGCTATCGCCGAGGACGCGCTCGTAATGAAGCGGGCTGATGGGGAGCTTGTGGGTGTCGTATGCCCACACGGCCAGGGAGCCGGCATCAGCATCAAATCTGAGACGGAGCGCGCCCGACTGGAGTTCGGCACCGTACTGCTCGCCCAGGAAGGGCACCAGCAGTTTGCCTTGCAGATAGCGGCGATCCGACTCCCAATCGATATCGAACCAGCCGGCGAATTGCGAATCCGGACCCCATTCGAGGACGTCCAGCCACCACGGGTTGTCCGCGCCGCCCACCCCCATGTGGTTCGGGACGAAATCGAGGATCTGGCCGAGACCGTTCGTCCGAAACGCGGCGACCATCCGCTCGAAGGCTGCGATGTCGCCCAGTTCCGGATTCAATTCGGTGTGGCTGACGATATCGTAGCCGTGCGCGCTGCCGGGGCGGGCCCGCAGATAAGGCGAGCAATAAACATGGCTTATTCCCAGCCTGGCGAGATAAGGCGCAAGCGCCGCCGCCCGGTCGAAGCCGAAATCCTTGTTGAATTGCAACCGGTAGGTGGCGCGCGGGATCGGCTTGCGATCAGGCTGGTCCAGTCGATCAGGGGTCATCCCGGCATGTCCGCCGCCGATTGATGTTATCAAAAGAGGTCGCCGGTACGTAGACCCGGTCTACGAACGTTGCGGTGTGGTGGAAGAAAGCCTCTTTCAACCTTTGAACGCTGCGAGGGTTCCAGCAAAAAGCCTGAGTGATCGCGCCGTGCCTGACTTAAACAGGTTGCGCCGACGGAAATTGAGACGCGATCCCTGTACGAGGCCCGCCAGTTATGTCCCGCAGAACGTCTGCCGGACTTCTTCCTCCGGTCGGGGCGGCTTCGCATAGTCAGCAAACTTCGGCTGGTCGTCGAAGGGATGCGCCAGCACCTCGACGAGTTCGTGAAATTTCTCGAAGCGTCCCGCTTCGGCATCCCGAATGACCGCTTCGATGCGGTGATTGCGCGGGATGAACATCGGATTGACGGAAAGCATCCCGGTGCGTCTCATCTCGGCCGGCCGCTCTTCAAGCGACAGGCGCTGCCGCCACCGTACGGCCCATTCGTCGAAAGCGGATGGGTCTGTGAATAGCGAGCGCACGTCATCATCAGCTTTCTCATGGACGGCGGCTTCGCACAAAGCGCGGAAAGTCAACGTAAAGTCCGCATGATTTTCCGCCATCCGGTCCAGGAGATCGGACGCGAGTTCGAGATCGCCTTCCATCTTGAGAGCGAGGCCAAGCTTTTGACGCACCCCTGCAAGGTACGCGTCATTGAAGTGATCATCAAAGCCGGCGATCGAGGCATTTGCGGATTCAATCGCCTTGTCACCGCCGTCCGCTATCAGCGGCAGCAATGCCTCGGCGAACCGCGCCAGATTCCAAGCCACGGCGGCGGGCTGATTTGCAAAGGCATAGCGGCCGAACTGATCGATCGAGCTGAAGACCTTGTCAGGCCGGTAGGCGTCGACGAACGCGCACGGCCCGTAATCGATCGTCTCGCCGGCGACCGCGGTATTGTCGGTGTTCAGAACACCATGGATGAACCCGACAAGCATCCATCTTGCCGACAGCCGGGCCAGCGCTATAACCACCGCATTATAGAAGGCCAGATACGGGTCCTCGGCCGAGCGCGCTTCCGGGTAGTGCCGGGCGATGGCATAGTCGGCCAGAGCGCGCAGGTTTTCGATGTCGCCCTGTGCGGCGAAATACTGAAACGTGCCGACACGCAGATGGCTCGACGCAACGCGAGTCAGGATCCCGCCCGGCAGCACGCGCTCGCGCACGACCTGTTCGCCGGTCAACACCACGGCAAGCGAGCGTGTCGTCGGAATGCCGAGCGCGGCCATGGCCTCGCTGACGATGTATTCGCGGATGACAGGACCGAGCGCGGCGCGGCCGTCGCCGCCCCGGGAGAAGCGGGTCCGGCCCGAACCTTTGAGCTGAAGATCAAACCGTTTGCCCGCCACGTCTACGACCTCACCGAGCAAGACGGCCCGCCCGTCGCCGAGCTGTGGCACGAAGCTTCCGAACTGGTGGCCTGCGTAAGCCTGCGCGATGGGCTCGGATCCAGGCGCGATCTCGTTGCCGGAAAGAACAGCAACCCCTTCCGGGCTTTTGAGAAACTCCGGATCGATGCGCAGCCGGCGAGCCAGCGCATCATTCACGCGCAGGAGTTTCGGCGCTGCCACCGCTGCCGGCTTCACGCGCTGATAAAAAGCGTCCGGTAACCGCGCATAGGTGTTGTCGAACGGAACGGGCGCTGCCGCATCCGCGGGCGCCACACACGACTTTTCTGCAAGCTGGCTCATGCGCTTAAAGTCGTTCCTCCGTTCCGAAAAAGCAAGGTTGAGCGTTGGACCTGAATGAGCTGCACCTTCTGGACATCATGATGAGCGAACATTAGGCTTTATGGCGAGGGGCGCGCGATCAGAGAGCGTGGAAGCATATGGTTCCTCAGTGGCAGTATCAGGTTCGATTCGATGTCGTCGATGCGGCGATCTCGGAATCGATACGACGAAAAGCGCAAGACCCGGCGCTAACGCGCCTCTTCGAGATCCTCGCCCGACACCGGGCCGTGCCGAAATCCCAGTTCGATGCCTTTTCGGAGTATGTCACCGCGGCAGAAGAGCGCGGCGTCGATGGCTATCCGCTTTACCAATGGACCAAGGCGACGATTGAGAATCCGGCGAAGAAGGAGAAATATCTGAAATCCTTCACGCTCTATGTGGACGATCAGGAGGTCTATGCCAAGGAGATTGCGGACGGTCTCGAGTCCGATCTGCAACCGCTCGCCACGAGCGGACTCATAACGCGAATATCCAAGTACGATACGAATCCCGACAATAATCCTCAGCCGCCGCGGCGTGGCGGCAAGGGTTAGACTTCGTCATGTGTCGTGCGGCCGGCGATCATCACTCATCACGGCGATCAATGGCACCGATCATTCGCGTTCGGCCATTCATAAGCGCTTGCCGCACGCCTCTTCAGGCATGGCGAGCGATTTGCGCCGGGTAAACTCGGTATCGGACAGCGCCGTGAGGAAGGCGATCAACTGCCTCACCTCGGCCGCGTTATGCGTCAGCCCGTGCCTGGAGATCGCCTCATCGAGCGTCCGCGCCGATCCATCGTGCCACCAGGGGCCGGTGAGCGCGACGTTGCGCAGCGAGGGCGTCCGGAACTTGCCACGGTCGGCGTCCATCCCGGTCTTTTCGAACAGTCCCTGATCGGCCAGCGCGGGATCGACCGGGCCCAGACGGTGCATGGCCAGATCCGTGAAGTTAGGTCCTGAATGACAGCTCACGCAATCGCGGGCGAACAGCACGGAACCAGCTTGTGCCTCCGGACCAAGCTGCTGCCGGTCCCAGGCGCTGCCGTAGGAGATCAGCGTGCGTTCGAAGCTCGCCAGCGCGCGCGCCACGTTGGGAAATTCGATGCGACCGCCATCGTCGGGAAAGGCGCGCGCGAACATCGTCCGGTAGCAGCTATCGCGTCCGAACCGCCTGCCGATCTCAGTTTCGCGCCCCGCCATACCCATCTCGACCGGATGAGTGCCGAATACCGGGATCGCCGCCTGCGTCTCAAGTGTCTTGGTCGCCGGATCGGCAAAGTTCAGCGGCGTGAACCAGGCGACATTGGCCAGCCCGGGAACATTGCGTCGTCCGGACTCGTCGGTCACGCCGGGATGGGTGCGGTTGCCATCGGCGAAACCGTGCTTCTGCTCGTGGCAGGTGGCACAGGACATGGTGCCGTCAGCCGACAGATCGGCGTCGTAGAATAAACGCCGCCCAAGCTCGACCTTGGCGGCGGTCATGGGATTGTCGGCCGGAATCGGCGGCGCCGAAACGCCGGCAGGCAGCGTCCAGCGCCATGTCGGGGCTGGCCGCAACAGGAACCCGGCTGACGACAACATGACCAGCAGGAGCCCGGCTGACAACAACGGACGCGAGAAACGCCGGGTCTGCACGGGATCAGGGCAAGCGCGCGAGCAGGACCGTCATCTCCGGCTGGCCATTGGCCGATATCTGCAGGATGTAAGGACCTGGAGTGAGAGAGTAATCCACCATCTTGCGGATCCCGGTGCAGTTCGGCCCATGTCCGTGCGCGGTCGATCTTGCCGCCTGCTCGTCACGAACAACGTCGATCCAGGCGGCCGAATCGAGCGCCACCCGGTAGGCGCCGGCTTCGCGTATATCGATCCGTACCAGACCGCCGTGGCTGACCGAGCCGCCCGGCTTCTCGGGACGCAGCGGATAGCGCACCTCAGGCGTCGGCAGCAACGTCAGGCGTGCGGCCCGGCCGATCGGCAGGCTCGCGCTTGAAATGCTCGCCTCGCTACCCGCCGCCTGCAATTGGAACGGCGTGGTCCAGGGCGCCAGTTCGCCTGTCGGCGCGACCGGAGTGGCGCAAGCGGGCGGAGCAGCTTCCTGCGCCTCGGTCGGTCCGGCCGCAACGGCGGCGATCCCAAGCGCGCTCAGCGCCAACCCCCATGAAATCTTCCTGCTGCGCATCTTGCCTCCCGTCACCATGTATTTCTCGAACATAACGTAGCTATTGGAAGATGCACGCCGGATATCCCGGCGTGCATCTTCTCGCCGCGACCACCGCACCAAGCTAGAACGTGGCGCGCGCCTTCACGTAGAAGGTGCGTCCCGGCTGCGGCAATCCCCACGCCAGTTCGTAGTTCTGGTCGAGCAGATTTCTCACCCCGCCCGCCACCTCGACATTCGCGGTGACCTTGTAGTTGACGTTGATGTTGGCGAGCGTATAGGCGCCGGTGCGGATATAGAGATCGGGAAAGGCGGCGCGGATCGGCGCGTTCGGTCCCTGGGTGCCGACAAAGACATCGCTCCAACGGTCGCTTGCGACCTCCAGGCTCGGAGTGATGGCGAGCGGCTCGATCGGTCGCCATGTGGCATAGATGAACGCCTTCTGGGTCGGCACGCCGACCGGCCTAAATTCAGGGATTGATACGTCGCTGACGTTGCGCTCGATGAAAGTGTAGTTGCCGCCGATCATGAATTGCGCAGAGAGTTGCGCTTCCAGCGAAGCCTCGAAACCGTAGAAGTGGCCTTGGTTGACGTTTTGCGTTTGCGACTGTGTCGGGCTGACGCGAACCGCCTGAATCAAATCGCGCACGTCGCTGTAGAAAATCGCGGCCGTTCCCCGCAGATTGGAAACAATCTGACCCTTCCAGCCCAGTTCGTAGTTGGTGGCACGTTCGGGGCCCAGATTAGGATTCGGAATCGCGGTGCCGAAGCGCTGGCTGTAAAGCTCGAAGATGGTTGGAAAGCGCGCGCGGTCGGATACGCTGAAATGAAGCTGCCCGGTCTCGCTGTAACGCCAGATCGCCGCCGTCTGCCAGTTCAAGGCATCGGCGCCGCCCTTCGGATATTCGTAGATGAATCCCCCGCCGCTGTTGTACTCCTCGGCCCTGTCGATCGAGTATTTGTCGTAGCTGACGCCTCCCACCAGATCGAAGTTCGGGGTGACATGGAGGGTATCTTCTACCGCGATCGACCATGTCGTCTGCGCCTGATTCTGCCGCGGTTCAAGCATATCCAGCGTCGGATGGGTCGGCCGATTGTGATTCCACTCGGCGTGGAAATCCTGACGGTAGAAGAACGCCGCCTTCAGCGTGTTCATCGGGATCAGCTCGGTGCCGGCCTCCACCGAGCCGCCCCGCGCGCTATCGTCATAGAAGCTGTTGAAGCGGCCGTTATTCGACTGCGACGAATAGGTGATGTCGTCGTACGCCGAGAGCACGTTGTAGAACTTGTTGTGGTAAAGTTTGGTCCTGACATAGGAAGCGTCGCCGAGCTGCGTGTTCGACAGGAAGGACAGGTTCTCGACATCCCATGCCGGCCAGCGCCAAAAGCTGTTCTGGCTCGACGGCGGATTGTTGTAGACATTCAGAGGCGCGCCCTTGGCGCCGGACTGCTTGATATAGTTGATGCTGTATTCGTCGGTAGCATTGGGCGTGTAACCAGCCTTGAGGTTGATTCGCCAGTCCTGGGTGTCTGATCCGTTGCGCCGTCCGCCATCCTCCAGTGATCCGGCATAAGGACCTTGCGCCGGGTATGGCGAATAGCCGCGCGATAGCGACCAGAAATTCTGGTCGAGTTGATTGACGCTGCCCTGAACGTAGAAATTCTCTTGGCGTGAGCCGATCCTCGCGTAGCTGTTCCAACCCTGGAATGCTCCGCGATTGTCGAACGTCGCGCCGCCGCGGAGTTCAGACTCGAACGGCTTGACTGGCTTTAGCGACACCAGGTTGATGGCCCCACCCATCCCGCCCGGCCCGTCGAGCACCGAAGCATAACCCTTCTGAATCTGGATTTCGGCGATATCGCCGGTGAGAAAACGGCTGAAATCGAGCCGGTTGTCGGCTGGGAGATAGACGCGCACGCCGTCGATCATCAACGGAACCTGCCAGCGGCCAAAGCCGCGTACGAAAATGTCGGTCTCGTTACGCTGGCCAGCGGACGACTGCGTGCTGCTCACGCCCGGCACGAGATTCACCGCCTGATCGAGCGTCTGCTTTTCGAAGGTCCACATTTGCTCGCGGTTCACAGTTGAACCACCGACGCCTCCACCCCCGCTACCGCCGCGTCCTCCGCCCGAAACATAAATCTCGCCGAGTTGATAAACTTCGCCCCGATCCTTGTCCCGATCTTGCGCGTCTGCGCCGACCGTCATCGCAACAATCGCGACCGACGACAGCAGCGCACCCCTGCCCGAAAGCCCCCTTGCCAGTATCATAATCTCCCCCAAGAGATTTCGTTATATATATGCTCATATATCGCTAATGGAGACTAACGGGAGAGACAAAGCGACATATTGACACATATACAACGAATTGAGTCGAGGGACTCTTGCACCGGATTTCAGCTATGGGGCGTGGCAAAGCCGCTTTTAAAGAATGGCGCGGTATCGACCCGCACACATCAAAGCGCGCGGATAGCGCAGCGCGCGAAGCTCCCTATCTTTATGATTTGGCATGTTTTCTTCACGCGAACGGATGTCCACTCCGCTCCAAACGCTCAAAAAGCAAAGCTCCATCTCGCGATCAGAACGTTATCCGTTCATCAGGCATGAGGTGACGAACCCTTCAAAGGGCATGGAGACGCGTCAGCGCTCTGTGATCAGGCCGCGACTGGTGACGACAACCCAGCGACCGTCCTGCCTCCGAATCGCATCGACGCGCCCGAGTCCCGGCACCGGATCGCCGGCCTGAACCTCATAGACGCCACTCCGGCCTTCTATCAAAGCATTGCCGTCCATGACGTCGTGCAATACCCAACCGTGGACCGCGGGCAGACGTGCGATGCCGGGCTTGGGCGCCGGCAGCGGAACCGGCTCGGCAACTGGAAGCGAGCCTGTGACATTCGTCGCGGCGGCCGTTGCAGGCGCGGCGGGTGCTGCCGGCGCCGCAGACGCATGCTGCTTGTCCAGCGCCTCCTGGAGCTTCGTCACTCTGGCCGCCGAGTCAGCATGCGCCTTCTCGATCTTGCCCAAACGATCGTTGACCTTGGCGAACTGGCCAGCATCGCCCTTGGCCGAGCGATCGATACTTGTTTTTAACGTGGCGATTTCGGATTCGAGCCGCTCGATCGTAGCCTCCAGGGCCTGGGTGCGGCCTGCAATCGCCGACGGCGGTTGCTCCGCAGTGCCGTGGCCAAGTCCGGATGTCACAAGCGAACCGCCGATCGCGCCGGCGATCACGGCCAATGCCGCTATCGCTGCCATGGCGGCGAGACGCCCTTTGCCGAACCGGCCCGACGTCCGCGCGCCGCCGGCTGCCGTTGAATTCCGATCGTTCGCCGCACCATCCCATGCCTCGCGGCGGAACGGCGCCACGATCACGGTCTTGCCGGTCGCTCGCGGCACGTCGCCTCTCGGAGCCTGCGGCTCAATCGCGGGCTCGATCCGAGGTGTTCCGACCGCCGGCGCTCCGGCTTCAGCTTCGATCGTCGGGTCGATGTGAGACGCAACCGGATCGGCGGCGTCGGACGACGGCGCCGACGATTCCTGCTCTGACGCGAATTTCGGAGATTCAACGCGCGGCGACTCGTCCCCTGTCTCGGAGGGTTTGTCACCGCGCTCACCGGCAGCCCGATCAGACGAATGGTCGCTCACGTTAAGAACTCCAATAAAGGTTGAACTATTCGGTAACTTTTGATGACTTGCAAAATCGTTACATTGAAGACCATTGCGGAAATTTTAGGATTTTTTCCGACCGACAAAACGGCTTGACCGAGCCGACGAAGTCTCGGCCGCCATCGGCGCGAGAGCAACAGCGGCGCCAGATCAGATCACCACCGGCGCGTCCGGCAGTTCGTTCGGACCGGCTCCCCGCTTCGGAAAGTGTTTCGCAAGTTGTCGCGAGACCGCTTCCACGCCCGTGACGGCCCCGGCCTCGAAACGACCCTGCTTGAATTCAGCTTTCATCGCGGCGCAGATGGTCTTCCACACCGCTTCGCCGACCCTGGCGTGAATCCCGCGATCGGCAACGATCTCGACATCGCGGTCGGCGAGCAACAGATAGATCAGGATATCGTTGTTGTGCGCGGTATCCCATATCCGCAGATGCGCGAATACATCGAGCGCACGCGCCGACGCCGGCTGATCCCGGAACAAGGGGATGCCGTCGAGCGCGCCCTCAACGGCGAACACCACCTGACCCGAATGGGTCGCCTCTCCGGCGCAGATCGCCCGCTCGATGGCTGCCATCCCCTCCGGCGGAAAATGCTGCGCACCCTCCAGCGATACGCGAGCAGGTGCCTGCCGATACGCCCGATGCCCATGCTCTACCAACTCCCAGACGCGCCGCCGCCGCCGAAACCGCCGCCGCCACCGCTGAATTCGCCACCGCCAGAAAACGACCCGCCTCCCCGGCCGCCGCCGATCCAGGTGCCGCCGCCCCGCTCCGCGCTCGAGATAATGGTGTCGCCCACCGCCGTAAAAATGAACGCCAGCACCGCGGCGATCCCGGCAACCATCAGCGAGCCGACGAATATCCAGGTCGCGACGCCGGCAAGAACGCCAGTCGTCGCCGAGCCGACAAGCCGGCCCAGGATGCTCCGGAAGATCCCGCCGAAGACAAGCACGCCGACTTTCCACCGTGGCATGGTTCGAGTCCTGACCACGGATATCGCGACGCAAGCCTACGATGGATAAATCAAACCATCATTCGCCAACGAAGCGGCCATATTTACCACGGGAAAACAACAGCGCCTCGTCGGGGTTGTAGCTATAGGCTTCCACGGCGCCGAGGAAGATAACGTGATCTCCGCCGTAATAACGATCGACGGTCCGGCATTCAAAGTTCGCAACGCTGCCCGCCAGAAGCGGAGCGCCGCCGAGACCCGGCTTCCAGTCGGCCCCCTCGAACTTGCGGCTCGACGGCTGCGCGAATTTGGCCGCGAGCGCTTGCTGTGAAGCGCCGAGTACATTGACGGCGAAGTGACTGGCGTTCTGAAAGACGCTCATGTTCCGCGAATAGACCACGAGACTCCACAGCACCAACGGCGGATTCAGCGAAACCGACGCGAACGAGTTGCACGTCAGCCCGTGTGGCCTTCCTTCCTCGTCGGCGGCCGTGATGATGGTGACTCCCGTTGCATAGGTCCCGAGCGCATTGCGGAAGTCGCGCGGATCGAGAGCTGATTCCCCGCGCGCCAGCTCACGGGCCGGGTCCGGCGGATCGGAACATTCAGGACCGTCAGTCATCAGACGCCTCACAACGTCAGATTCTGCGACGGCAGCCCGAGGGCGACCCGACCGTAATCCGTGCCCGCAGCATCGAAGCTGAATGCGATATGGGAGTTGATCGCGTTCGCATCGCGGAACTGACGCTGTAGTGGAGCGGCGGCAAACAGGCCACGCGCCCCGCTTGACGCAAACAGCAACGACACCGCCTCGGTGCACAGAGTCACGGCGTACGCGCCATCGCGACGCCATCCGGTTTTCACCACCATGTCGGGGACAAGCCCGCGCCGCGAATCGGACATCGCCCGAATGCAGATCGAGCGCATGATCAGACGAGCGGCGTCGATCTTCGCGGATGCTTCGGCAATCTTGATCTGCGTGGACTGAAGATCGCCGAGCCTGGCGCGGCTGACAGTGGTGGCGCGGTGCCGCGCGGTCTCGATGTAGTCATTGAGACAACCCTGGGCATTGCCAAGCGCCACGCCGGACAGCACGAACGGAAATAGCGCGAAGACCGGCAGGGCATAAAGCGGGTTCGGATTGACAGCGCTACCGGGAGACGGGCCTCCAGCGATGTCCGCGACCGACAGGGTCATCCATTCCTCGACGAAGACATCGTCGACAGCAACGTCGTTCGAGCCCGTTCCCTTCAGCCCCGCGGCGTTCCACATATCGATGATCCGGTAGCGCTCGCGAGGAACCAGGAAAATCCTGTATTCGATGCCGTCGGCTTCATCGTCCGACGAAACGTGCCCCGCGAGCATGTTCCAGGCGCAGCAATCCACTCCCGAAGAAAAAGGCCAGTGGCCCTGCAGGCGGTACCCACCCTCGACCTTGCTGGCGCAACCGGAAGGAAACACAAAGGACGACGCGATCAGCGCGTTTGGATCCTTCCCCCAGACGGCATCCTGGGCGCGGCTGTCGAACATGCCGAGCATCCAGTTATGGCTCGCAAGGTTGGCCAGCGTCCAGGCCGCGGATGCGTCGGCCATGGCAATCGCTTCGGCGACGTCGACGAGCGCGACATAGTCGAATTCAAAACCACCGACCCGCTTCGGCTGCAGAATTCTGAACAATCCGGCCTCGTGGAATTCCTTCTCGGTTTCAGGCGGCAAGCGCCGCAATTCCTCCGTCCTGGCAGCCCGGTCACGCAGATCCGGCACGAGCGCACGCGCCCGCGTCATCGCGGCCGCATAGGCATGATCGTCCGCGTCAGACCCGGCCGGACTTGCAGGCATGCCAGGATCGCTACCTGCCATTTGACAATCCCCTGAAATTCGGCTGACCGCCGATGCAGTGAGCTTCGCCACGCCTTTCCTAACTACAAGCGGGCATGAAGGGGATCAACAGCAGATGGCATCTGCCAAATCCAGCCGTTTACTGCGCGGCCACCCTGCGAGTTTTTGCAGATAGGCCCTTGTCGAGTTCGATACGGCAGCCCGAGCTAAGGCTGGAGCGGTTTTTGACCATGCAGGCGGTGATCCGGCCGATGTCCGGAATTTCGGAACTGCAAAGGCGGAATGCGTCGCCGGTACACTGCCGTTGCGCTTCGGCGGTGAAGGCAAAGCTCGGGCTGGCAAGCGCGGTCAAAGAGGTCGCGACAGCCAGGATCGCGGCGATTTGACGGACGGTTTCGGTGCGAACGACGCTCATCTGAAGCTCCTCAGGCTGGCCGTGAACCTGCGGCCGTTGTCGATGCCGCATCCTGGACCATTGACCCGGGAGAGACCGTGAGGTGAGTCACTCAAGAAATATGCAAGTTATATCAATGGAATATAGCCAACGGACTCGCGCGAACCGGCCGTGGCCGCCGTCAGAGCCCTGCGACAAATCGGCCTGTGAACTTCGCCCAAGCGTTCCTTGGAGCTTCTGATCAACCGGACGCCATCAAGCATTGACGGGGCGCTAAAGACCGAGTCATTTCAAGCGAGCCGTGGCTGAACCGCCGCACACACAATGGGCGGAATTCTGCCTATCATACCTCGAACAACTGCGCGGCTTCACGCGCATTGCACGGCCGGCCAGCAGCGGGAAACCGTTACGGCCGGCTCCGCCATTCCGTTCTGGAATGCTGCATCATCCATCCCCTGCAAGTTTCGATAGGCAAAGAGCATGAAGACAATCCGCGCGGCAATTTTCTTCATCATCTTTTTATCGTGGATGCCTCTGAACGTCGTGACGGCCGCGCCGGCGCAAGCACCGGGAAATGGCAAACCGGCGAGCCCGGCTGCCGCGCCTGCCGCACCCCCCGCTCCCGCGGATCTGCCGTCCGTACCGCCGCCGGAGTTTCCGCGGGCACAGGCGAAACTCGACGGCTGGAAACGGACGCTCGATCAGGTCGAGACGGCACTGCGCGCCAAGGTTATCCACGACACCGTACTGAACGATTTCCGGGACCGGGCGGCAACGACGCAGCACGAAGCACGCGAGCTGATATCAAAAATCACGCCTCGCCTCGAAGCGGCGACCGCGCGGGCTGCAGAACTCGTGCCAAGCCCCGAAGCGACCGCTCCACAGCCTGACGATGTGAAGCTCGAACGGGCCAAACTGTTGGCTGAAATCGCCGGAAGGCAGGGCGTCATTCAACAGGCCAAGCTCATCAATGTGCGAGCCCAGCAAACAATCGATGCGATCTCCGATCGGCGGCGCGCGGTATTCAACGAATCCGTGCTGCAACGCTCCGCTAGCCTGGTCAATCCAACATTCTGGGTCACGGTCGCGAACGCTGCTCCGATTGCCGCCGGCCGCCTGGTCGATCTCCTCTCCAAGTGGGGCCGCGTACTGTCGTCACAGCCGCTTCGCGCCGCGTCCGGCTTCGTGATCGCCGCCATCGTAGTGCTCGGATTCTTCCTGTCACCGGGCAGGCGCTGGTGGTCGCGGTGGACGACGCGCGATCCCGAGATCGCCAATCCCAGCGCACTGCGGAAAACGGGTTCCGCGGCTGCGATCGTATTCACAGACACCACGCTTACGGCGGTCGCGTTGTTTGTGCTGTACCAGGCGCTCATGATGCTCGAGGTTCTACCCGGCGATGTCACACCGATCGTACAGGCCCTGTTCCTGGGCATCACCTTCGGATTCTTTTTTATCCGCCTGACCACCGCGGTCCTCGCGCCGGGGCGCCCATCGTGGCGCCTTATCGAGCTGGATAATGCGGCGGCCGACGGCATGGTATCGTTCTCCGTCCTGCTCGCCATGGTCATTGCGACCGGTATTGTTCTGGACGCAATAAACCTTGCCATCGGGACGCCCCTCGACGTTCAGATTGCAAGCTGGGGCCTCGTTGCGACGGCGAAGGCGCTGCTTTTCATGGGCGCCCTGCGGGTTGCGGCCAGCACCGAGGACGAAGACGAAACGACCCCCGCTGCTTCCTCCACACAGAAGTCCGCCTGGCACCTGCTGATCCCGGTGGGCTGGGTGTTGGCCACGGCCGCTGTGCTTGGACCGCTCTTGGGATATGTGGCGTTCGGCCGGTTCGTTGCGAAAGAAATGGGCGTGATGGTCACCGCGCTGATGAGCTTCGTGCTGCTGAGCCGGTTCGCGGCCGTTCTCATCAGTACGACGTTCGCCTATAATGGCACGATCGGCCGCTTCCTGCGGCAAACCACGGGTCTCGGGAGCAGCGCGGTACGGCAGATCGCCGCACTGCTCGGCGGTCTTGTCCAACTGTCCCTGATCGGACTGACAGCCTTTTTTATCCTCACAACGTGGGGAATTCGTTCCGACGACGTCGTCACGTCGATGTCGTCGGCATTCTTCAGCTTTCAAATCGGCAGCATCACCTTTTCGCCGTCCCAGATTCTCGGCGCGCTCGCTGTCCTCACCGTCGGCATCGTAGCCACGCGCGCGCTCAAGCGGTGGCTGGAAGAGCGTTTCCTGCCGGAAACCAATCTCGATGTCGGCGTTCGCAGTTCGATCGGGACCGGCGCCGGCTACGCGGGAGTTATTCTCGCCACGCTGATCGCACTGTCGTACATTGGACTCAATTTGCAGAACGTCGCCATCGTCGCCGGCGCGCTATCGGTCGGTATCGGCTTCGGACTGCAATCCATCATCAACAACTTCGTTTCCGGTCTGATTTTGCTTGTGGAGCGGCCGATCAAGGTCGGAGACCGCATCGAGGTCGGCACCCGCATGGGCGTCGTGAAGCGCATCAACGTACGCGCCACCGAGATCGCCACATATGACAACGTCTCGGTGATCGTACCGAACGCGGAACTGATCAGCGGTCAGGTCGTCAACTGGATGCACGGCAGCTATTCGGCCCGTTTGTCAGTGGCAGTCGGCACCTCCTATGATGCCGACCCGGACAAAGTCATCAAAATCTTGCTCGATATCGTCGCGCATCATCCGCGCGCGCTGAAGTCGCCTGAACCGTTTGCCATTCTTGGCAATTTTGGCACCGACTCGCTGGAGTTCACGGTGTTCTTTCACGTCGCGCATATCGGCATCGATGCGGGGGCCGCCAACGAGGTCAGGCTCGAAATTCTCAAACGCTTCCGCAAAGAGGGAATCGAAATTCCCTATCCGCAACGGGACCTGCATATCCGGGATATCGGCCGCCTCGAAGCTCTCGTGCGCGACCTGACCGACAGCGATCGTCCCGGAGCATCACGACGGCGGATAAGATCATTGGAAAGCTGACGTTCATTATCGAATGATGTATAGTCCCGTCTCCCATATGCCTTGGATCGTGGAATACCGAGCATGAGAATGCAGGCTTCATCCAACAGATCAGTGCCCTCGCTGAGTCTACGTATCGATCTCGATCCCAAGGGCCGCATCGGGCCGGGAAAAATTCAACTGCTCGAGAGCATACAGACTTGCGGCTCGATTTCGGCCGCCGGACGTGCCATGGACATGTCCTATAAGCGCGCGTGGGATCTTGTCGATGAAATAAACCGCATCTGCCGGCAGGCAGCGGTCGCGCGGCAGACCGGCGGCAAGAACGGCGGCGGCGCGGTTTTGACCCCGTTCGGGGTTTCCCTCGTGGCTCGTTACCGCAAGATAGAACGCGATGCCGCCAGCGCGGTCCACAAGGAGCTCGAGGCGCTACGAAACGACATCCGGCACCCGAAAAAAAGCGCGGAACGGGACAGGGACGCCAAGACTCGGTGACCCGGCCGCGACTCGGCATTCTTCAACTCACCTCGACGCCGACCCGACCTGCAACTCTGACTGCCGCAACCTTGAGGAAGGCGCAGATCCCGATCATCAATCCGCCAACGACAGCTACGCTTCATCGTTAGATCCTGATGGCAGATCTTGTGATCGCGGTGGATGTCGGATCGAGCAGCGCGCGCGCAGGAGTGTTCGACGCGGGCGGTCGACTGCTGGCGCGCGCCGAAGTCCCGTTTGCGACCCCCCACCCCGAAACCGACCATGCCGGGCACAGGGGATCATGCTCTCTAGCGCTGCAACCGGACGCCTAGCATCACCACGGTCGCCGCCGAACTTGCGCCGGGAATGTTCGTACTCAGCACGTCGTGGCGCACCTGCGCCTTGATCTGGAATTCGCGGTTCAGCCTGTAAATGAGATCGCCGGAGATCGAGTATATCTCGTCGGAGCGGATCGAATCCCGATACTCCTGCGTCGCATAGGTGAACCTGCCGATCCCGGTCAGCCAGCGGCGAAAATCGTGATCGATCTCGATGGTGTGGGAACGTGTCAGCACGCCGGAGACACCGGGTACATAGGATTCATCGACAAAAGTCACCGAGATGAACTTTGCCGTGGTCAGCGCGGTCGCGGACCAAACCAGCGACCCGCTGGTGAGCAAGCCGGTCAACTGGTTCAGGCGCGGGTCCGCATAGTTCCGGGCGGTATAGCCGATAGAGGCTTCGCCAATCAGCAAACGCGTCAATTCAAAGCTGGTCCCGACCTTGGCGTAGCCGCCGCGGGAGTCGCGCTGGAAGCCAAAGCGATCAACCGGCGTGTCGCGCGCTCGTGCGTCAGCCTCGACCTCGCCGAAGGGCTTGAGGCCCGGCATCAGATCATAGCTCGCGCGCGTCACGGCGCCGTATTGGTTGAAGTTGCGGTCCGCATTGGTCGCCGATGTGCCGTCCGTCAATTGCGAGTCCTGATACATGGTGCGGTCGGCGAATCCGTGCAGCGAGAGCTGCAGCCGGTTGATGTCGTGTTCGATACCGGCCGTTCCACCGGTCGTCGCGAAGATCGGATACCTTGCCAGACCGGCCTGGACGTTGGGGCTGCCGGGATTGTCCGTGCCGATCCGCAGCCGCACCTCCGAATTTATGCGGGTATCACGCCTGACGTCGAGACGTCCCACGGCCCTGCCGATGAAATCCGGTCGATCCACGTTCGTCGGGACCGACACCACCGACTGAGCCGGATTATTGACCCCCGGCGGGAAAGTTCTGCCAAAGCCGGTGAATGATCCGCGGAAATCAACCAGAAGAGAGTGCCGCTCCCAATCCGACGCAGCCACGAATTCGGGCGACACCATGTAGAACGCGGAGCCCTTCGGGCTATTGAAGCGACCGGGATTGGTGTTGTAGCCACCCCAGAGTTCGACCGCCGACCTGACGAGAAAGCTGCCGACGTAATTGCCCACGGCGCCGAACGGATCGTCATCGCGCTTGAGACGGCGGCGCGGTGGCTGCCCCTCGACCCTCCCGGCCATAGCCGGGGCAATCGGAGTCGTATTGGCGGTCGACGACGGCGGAATCGATAACGGCGGTGGCGGCGGAACGGCGACGAAGTTGCCCGGCCCCGGCGGCTGCTTCGGTTTCGGCGCGCCGGGATAAAGCTTCGGCTTCTTGCGCCGGCGATTGAGCGAATCATAGCCGGTATCGCCCGCACCCGTCGCGGCGGGGATGTCGTAGGCGGGAATTCTGCCGATGCGGGAGGGAGCCGTTGTTGAGAATGCCGATGCTAAATCGCCGCCGGCATCATCGGTCCGGCGCAAGGAGGACTCCCGCGCCTGAAAAAATCCGCCCCGAAGCGGAGTGACGGCATCCCCGGTAAGCGTCTGGGCCTCAGCAGTCGCGCATCCGGGAACGATGAGGGCGAGGCAGACCAAAGCCGCGCGCCACGTCGGTGCGCGCTGGCAAAAGCCCGTCGCTGGACCGGAAGACACGATCCCGAAAACTCCAAGCAAAACATACTGCAAAGCTCGCCCGAAGGGGCGGGCTATCGTTAATGGAGGTAAAACAATTATGGTTAACGGGCCGTTGAGAACGCGAACCTGCATCGCATCGCGCAAGCAGGCGTGCTAAGCACAACCATCCGAACGTGGCGTCGCGTCTCAAAGCCTTTTCGCTTCTGACGGAACCAGAAGCGGGGCTCTCAGATCTTGATTTGACGCGTTTTCTTTACGCGAACCGCTATCCACATCGCTCGAAAACGCTATAGCGTGGAACCAGCATGACTTCATTTGAATCACCCACAGTGACATCCGCCATGACCGATCAGGCCAATGCCGCGATCGAGTCCGCATTGCGGACCTTCGAGGCGGAGGCTGGCGGGGTGTCGGCGCTTGCCGCAGCGCTCAAATCCGATCTCGGTTCCGCATTCGCTGTTGCAACGGACCTGATCCGCAACGCCAAAGGGCGGCTGATCGTTACCGGCCTCGGCAAGTCCGGCCACATTGGTCGCAAGATCGCCGCGACTTTCGCCTCGACCGGAACGCCTGCCTTCTTCGTCCATGCGGCGGAAGCCAGTCACGGCGATCTGGGCATGATCACTCCCGATGACGTCATCATGGCGCTGTCCTGGTCGGGCGAGCAGCCGGAGATGAAGAACCTCATCACCTATGCCAAACGCTTTCGTATCCCCCTGATCGCCATGACCGCCGAACGCGATTCCACGCTCGGCAGCGCCGCCGATCTTGTGCTAACGCTGCCGAAGGCGCGCGAGGCCTGTCCGCACAACCTCGCGCCGACAACCTCGACGCTCATGCTCCTCGCGCTCGGCGATGCATTAGCCGTCGCGCTTCTTGAAGGCCGCGGCTTCACCTCGACCGATTTCAGCATGCTTCATCCCGGCGGCAAGCTCGGCGCGATGCTTAAACAAACGCGCGACATCATGCACAAGGGCGATGCATTGCCCGTGGCGCTGTTGGGGACGCTGATGTCACAGGCCATTGCCGAGATGACGGCGAAGACTTTTGGTTGCGTTGCCATCGTTGATGACAATGGCACGCTCGCGGGCATCATCACGGACGGCGACCTGCGCCGCCGCATGAGTCCCGATTTGCTCTCGTTGAAGGTCGAGGATGTCATGACGCGCACCCCGATCACTGTGCGGCCGGATCAACTCGTCGGCGAGGTCCTGGACTTGCTCAACACCACGAAGAAAACGCAGCTTCTGGTCGCCGACAATAACAAGCTCGTCGGCGTCATTCATTTTCACGATCTGCTGCGCGCGGGCGTGGCCTGATCGTTCAAACGAAGGAGAGACCCTCGCGGGTCGCGTCGAGCATCCCGCGAGATCCGATGCGCGCTACGGCGCCGCAGCCACGGTCAGGCTCGCGCCGTCCGCCTTCACAATTTTCACCCGGCTGCCGGCCGGCGCATCCGGTCCTTCGATCCGCCAGATCGTATCGTCGATCCGCACCGTGCCCGCTCCATCCACGATCGGCTTCTCTAGCGTGAACACGCGCCCGACCAGCGCGTGAGCGCGCTTGTTAAGAAACGGACTGTCGCCGGCGCTCGCCTTCGAGCGCGCCATCCGACGCCAGAACGGCACAGCGGCAGCGGCGAACACGGCAAACATCAGGAGCTGCGTTTGCCACGTTGAATCCACCACGAACGACAGCCCGCCGACCAGGAACGCGGCCAGTCCGAGCCAGAACAGGAACACACCCGGCGTCAGCAGTTCAAGACCCACCAGAACGAGGCCAAGGATCAGCCAGTTCCAGTTTCCGAGCGACGCGAACAGGTCCGCCATAAAACCCTCCCTCGCCCGACGATCTATCCTTGCGGCGGCATCGGCGGCGGCACAGGAGTGCCGACATTCGGCACTGCTCCCCGTCGCGCGGCTGCAGCAGGCGCCGCATTGTCGCCGAAGGTGGCCTTGGCGATCTCGCCAATGCCGGCCAGCGACGCCAGCATGCTGGTGGCTTCCATCGGCAGCAGCACGACCTTCTGGTTTGGCGAGTTCGCAAGCTGACCGAACGCCTTGATGTATTTATCAGCGATGAAGTAGTTGAGTGACGCCACATCGCCTTTCGCGATCGCCTCGCTCACCATGCGCGTCGCCTTGGCCTCGGCCTCCGCGGACCGTTCGCGGGCCTCGGCATCACGGAAGGCGGCCTCCTTTCGGCCTTCGGCTTCGAGAATCTGCGACTGTTTCTGACCCTCGGCCTTGAGAATCGCCGACTGTCGCTGGCCTTCGGCCTGAAGGATGTCGGCGCGTTTGTCGCGCTCGGCCTTCATCTGCCGGCCCATCGCCTGCACGAGGTCGGCAGGCGGTACGATGTCCTTGATCTCGATGCGGTTGACCTTCAGACCCCACGGAGTCACCGCGGCATCCACAACACGAAGCAGCCGCTCGTTGATCTCGTCACGATGCGACAGCACCTGGTCGAGATCCATCGCGCCCATGACCGAGCGGATATTGGTCATTGTCAGCGTCACGATGGACTGGTTGAGATTCGCCACCTCGTAGCTCGCCTTGGCCGCATCAAACACCTGATAGAAGGCGACGCCGTCCACCGTGACCGTCGCGTTGTCCTTGGTGATGACCTCCTGCTGCGGAATTTCGATCACCTGCTCCATCATGTTGACCTTGCGGCCAACGCGGTCGATATAGGGAATGATGAGATTGAGGCCGGGGTCGAGCGTCCGTGTGTACTTGCCGAACCGCTCGATGGTCCAGTCGTGGCCTTGCGGCACGGTCTTGACGCCGGCTAGCAGCGTCAGGATCACGAGTCCCACAAAAGCAATCGCAAAAATATCGAACCCGGTCATAAAACTCTCCCTGCGAGGCACCGTCCCCTTCAGGAACGCGATGCGTTCGCCGCCTTCCGTATAATACAAGATTGTGAACCGCCGGTTAGTCGCCACCGGAAGAGGTAAGGTTCGATCGACCGGAAGCGAGACACCTAGAATATCTTTTCAATTCGACGCGTTTTCCTTGCGCGAACCAGATTCCACTTCGCTCGGAAACGCTCTATATCCAGCCCTTAAGCTCGCGCAGCACCAGCGTCCGGATCACTTCCATACCCGGATCGCTGTCGTTCAGGCAGGGAATCGCGCTGAACTCCTGGCCGCCGTTGTGGCGAAAGATCTCCGCATTCTCCTGCGCGATTTCCTCCAGCGTCTCCAGACAATCGGCCGAAAAGCCCGGCGTGACGATGGCCAGCCGCTTCACGCCCTCCTTTGCCAGTTTTTCGACGGTCTTATCGGTGTAGGGCTGCAGCCACTCATCGAAACCGAAGCGCGACTGAAACGTCAGCATCAATTTCGACGCATCAAGCCCCATCCGCTTGCGCAGGGCTTGAGTAGTGGCGACGCATTGCGCCTGATAGGGATCGCCCTTTTCGATATAGGCCTGCGGCATGCCGTGGAAAGACGCCATGATCACTTCAGGCGTGAAGGAGAGCGAGGCGAGATGCGTCTCGATTGAAACTGCCAGCGCCTCGATATAGGCGGGATCGTCATAATATGGCGGCGTCACTCGCAGCGTCGGCTGGGCGCGCATCTCGCTGAGAATGCGGAATGCCTCGTCACATACGGTGGCGGATGTCGTCGCTGAATATTGCGGATAGAGCGGCACCACCAGGAGCCTGTCGCAGCCCTGGGCCGCCAGCGCCGCGATGCGCGAGCGCATCGACGGATTGCCATAACGCATTGCCCAGTCGACGACGATATGCTCGTGGTCGGCGACTGTGGCTGCGAGCTTGTCGGACTGCGCGCGCGTAATGGTCTTGATTGGCGACTCGTTGCGCTCGGTGTTCCAGATCTTGAGGTAGTCGAGCGCCTTGCGGCGCGGGCGAGTATTCAGGATGATGCCGTTCAGCACCAGCTTCCAACCCAGGCCCTGCTTCTCGATGACGCGTGGATCCGACAGAAATTCCTTCAGATACGCCCGCACACCGCGGGCATCGGCGGTATCAGGGGTGCCTAGATTGACGAGCAAAACACCAACGCGCTCGCGCGGAGCACCGGCGGCGGTCCCGGCCTTGCCGATAGGAATAACGACCGTCATGCCACCTGGATTCGCGCGCCGGCCCGTTCTTGTCAAGCCCGCGCATCTGCCGATGCCGCCGCAATACCGACCGCGAAGGGATTTGGCATGACGGTCGCGGAATGGTGTGTCTTCGGGGCGGTCATTCTGTATCTGCTGACGATCGTCCCGTTCAAGGCGCTGGGGTCTCCCCGCTTCGACAACGCCCGGCCGCGCGATCCCGGATTCTACGACCATCCGCTGCGTGCGCGCGCGCTCGGAGCGCACCTGAACGGCATCGAAGCTTTTCCGTTTTTTGCCGCCGCCGTTCTGCTTGCGGAGTTTCGCGATGCGCCCCAGCGTCTGATCGACGAGCTGGCGATCCTGTTCCTGATCGTCCGCGCCGCCTACGTCGTGACCTATATCGGCGACCGTCCGACGCTGCGGTCTATCCTCTGGGGCATCGGCTTCGCCATCAACACGGCGATTTTCTTCCTGCCAGCAATCCGGCACTGGCTGCCTTCCTGACAGGCGCGGATATGGAGCCGGTCAACTCCTCTGCGCCGCCTGCGGCGCTTCCAGCAATCCGCGCCGCCGCAACAGCGCCTCCGGCTCCGGCTTGCGACCGCGGAAGGCGATGTAGGCTTCTTCCGGATCGCGCGAGCCACCCGACGAATAAATATCGTCATGCAGCCGCTTGGCCGTTTCCTGATCGAAAATGTCGCCGGCCTCCTCGAAGGCTCCGAATGCATCGGCATCCATCACTTCCGACCACATATAGCTGTAATAGCCGGCCGCATAGTGATCGCCGGAGAAGATGTGGCCGAACTGGGTCGGCCGGTGGCGCATCGCGATTTCCGCCGGCATTCCGATTTTGTTCAGCCCGGCGCGCTCGAATGCTCCCACATCGCGAATCGTCGAGGCCGGCTGGCTGTGGAACTCCAGATCCATCAACGCCGAAGCGACGAATTCGACGGTGGCAAAACCCTGGTTGAACTGCCGCGCCGCAAGGAAGCGCTCAAGCAAATGGTCCGGTAGCGGCTCGCCGGTCCGGTAGTGCTTGGCGAACCGCCGCAGCACGAGCGGCTGTTCCTGCCAATGCTCATAGAGCTGCGATGGCAGCTCGACGAAATCGGTAAACACGTTGGTGCCCGACAGCGAGGGATAGGTGACGTTCGACAGCATGCCGTGCAGGCCGTGTCCGAACTCATGGAACAGTGTGCGCGCATCGTCCGGCGACAGCAGCGCAGGCTGGCCGTTCGCGCCCTTGGCGAAATTGCAGACGTTCACGACCAGCGGCGCGACATCGCCGTCGAGCGTCTGCTGATCGCGCAGCGACGTCATCCAGGCCCCGGACCGTTTCGAAGCTCGCGCGAAGTAGTCGCCGTAGAATAACGCCTGATGCTTGCCGGACGCGTTCATCACTTCCCAGACCCGGACGTCCGGATGCCAGACCGGAATGTCCTTGCGCTCGGAGAAAGTGAGCCCGAACAGCCGATGCGCGCAGTCGAAGGCCGCGGCGATCATGCCATCCAGCGTCAGATACGGTTTGATCGCGGCATCGTCGAAATCGGCGCGGATCTGGCGTAGTTTTTCAGCGTAGTAGCGCCAGTCCCACGGCGCGAGGGAGAAGTTGCCGCCCTCCTCCGCGATCAGGGCCTGCAAGGCGTCGCGATCGGCAAGCACCCGCTCACGAGCCGGTTTCCAGACCCGCTCCAGCAGGCCGCGGGCGGCTTCCGGCGTCTTGGCCATCGAATCCTCAAGCCGATAGGCAGCGAGGCTGGGGTAGCCCAGGAGTCTTGCGGCCTCCTCGCGAAGCGCGAGGATCTCCACGATGAGTGCGTTGTTGTCGTTGGCGTTACCGTTGTCGCCGCGGGCGACGAATGCCTTGTAGATTTTCTCACGCAGATCGCGCCGGCGCGAGCTGTTGAGAAACGTCTCCACCGACGAGCGCGAAGTGGTCACGATGGCCTTGCCGGGCAGCGCGCGTTCCTCCGCCGCGGCACGCGCCGCCGCAACGAAGCTGTCGGGCAGGCCGTCCCGGTCGTCCTCGCCGAGTTCGAGGAACCACTCTTGCTCGTCGCCGAGGAGATGATGTCCGAAGGTGGTGCCGAGATGAGCCAGCCGTTCGTTGATCGCGGCCATCCGCTCCTTCGCGGTCTCGTCGAGACCGGCGCCGGCCCGGTGGAAGCGGGTGTAGGTGCGTTCCAGCAGCCGCACCTGTTCCGCGGTCAGTCCGAGCGCCGCGCGATTCTCGTGGAGTTGCGCGACGCGGCCGAACAGCACCGCATTCATCAGGATCGGGTTCCAATGCCGCGCCATGCGCGAGGAGACATCCTTGTCGATCTCGAGCAGCGCCGGATTGGAATGCGCCGACACCAGATTGTAAAACACGGCGGAGACCTTCGCGAGCAGCCTGCCGGAGCGTTCCAGCGCGACGATGGTGTTGGCGAAGTCCGGCGCCGACGGATCGTGGGTGATGGCGGCAACCTCGGCGGCGTGATCGGCGAACGCCTTCTCAAAAGCGGGCAGGAAGTGTTCAGGCGCGATCCCGCCGAACGGCGGCGTCTGGAAAGGCGTCTGCCACGCCTTCAGCAGCGGATTGTCCGGGTCGGAGACGGAAACGATAGGCGACGATTGAGGCGTGTCTGACATAGGGATTCTGCTTTCGCCCGTTGCTGCACATGTCTGCCGCGATCCGGAGGCATCGGAACTATAACACGCGACAGGGCATTTTGTGGCCCTTGGCGCTTGCCGCCGCGGACATTTTCAGAGAGATTGCCGTCCGCAATGGGATTCCTAAACATGAGTTCTCAACCTGCTTCCTCCGCTTCACGCCAGATCGCCTGGCCCAGCGTCATCACCGTCATTTCGGCTGCGATCCTGATCGGCGCGGAAGTATTCGGCGCAGCGTTCGCCGGCGGCTGGGCGCTCGCGATCCTGTTCGGTCTCAGCCCGACGGAGGGCCACATCCTGCAAGCGGTGCTGTTCGTGATCGGTGTCTTCGTCATGATCAATTTCATCCGCGCTGCCCGACGCGTCGAACCCTTCGTGCGGCGAGCCTGAGAAAAACCGCTGCGGCGCAGGGCTAACCTGCATCCTTCCTACGTCTCATCCGCCGCTTCATTAAACAACTCTTAACTCTATCGATCATCGGCGCACGATCGCGTCCTATCGACGACGTGGGGAAACCACGCTTCGCTCCAAGAAAACTATTGCGAAGCCCGAGCAAAAGACTTATCTCCGCTACTGCCCAATTTCGCACGTGCCTGTGGTCGTGTGTCAGTCGGTGGGTATCCGGACAAGAGGCCGGACAGCCGCCAAGGGTGAAGTAGCCGAGGGTCACTCAGATCGATCGAGACTTGAATCGATTGAGACTGAGAGACCAGCATCTCTCTCCAGGGATGCCGTTGAAGGCGCTTCATTCCTTGCAACCGTGACTGGCAGCCGGAGGCGAACCGGCGCACCCCGCTCTCAACGGGGGACGCGACTTAAAGCAACGACGGATCGGGCTTTTTTGGTCTCTACCGGCCTTCCACCGCCGGCGCGGGCTACTGAAAAGGCTTGTCCTTCATTGCCAGGTGTGCGGGCGGGATCATCCCAACCAATCCACGGCAGCACAGTTGATCTGAGCTCAAGGCGTTGTCGCGTCTCCATCATGCGACGACTCCGGAACGTTCAGGCCGACGTCATTTTGAACGAGTCCGTCGCTGGACCGTTTGGAGGGTGCTATGACCGAACGCATTCGGGAATTCCTGCGCGACCGTCGCAGCAAAGGCAACGATACCGAGCCCTGCCTCGTGGTCGATCTCGACATCGTGCGCGACAACTATCAGACCTTCGCGAAGGCATTGCCGGACTCGCGCGTGTTCTACGCCGTGAAGGCGAACCCTGCCCCCGAGGTGTTGAGCCTGCTTGCCTCGCTCGGTTCGTGCTTCGACACGGCAACCGTCGCCGAGATCGAAATGGCGCTTGCTGCCGGCGCGACGCCGGACCGCATTTCCTTCGGCAACACCATCAAGAAGGAGCGCGATATCGCGCGCGCCTACGCACTCGGCATTCGCCTGTTCGCCGTGGATTGCAATGCGGAGGTCGAGAAGATCGCCCGCGCCGCTCCAGGGGCGAAGGTGTTCTGCCGCATCCTCTACGATTGCGCGGGCGCCGAGTGGCCGCTGTCGCGCAAGTTCGGCTGCGAGCCGGAGATGGCGGTCGAGGTGCTCGATGTCGCCAAGCGTCTGGGCCTTGAGCCGGTCGGCATTTCGTTCCATGTCGGTTCGCAGCAGCGCAAGCTGAAAGCCTGGGATCGCGCTCTCGCGATGGTCTCGCAAGTGTTTCGCGACTGCGGCGAACGCGGAATCAACCTGACCATGGTCAACATGGGCGGAGGCTTCCCGACGAGGTACCTGAAGGACGTTCCGCCGGTCGTGCAGTATGGCCGGTCGATCTTCCGCGCGTTGCGCAAGCACTTCGGCAACCAGATCCCGGAGACCATCATCGAGCCGGGCCGAGGCATGGTCGGCAACGCCGGCGTGATCGAGACGGAGGTCGTTCTGATCTCAAAGAAGAGCGACGACGACGAGAACCGATGGGTCTATCTCGACATCGGCAAGTTCGGCGGCCTCGCGGAGACCATGGACGAATCGATCCGCTACGCAATCAGGACGCCGCACGACGGCGCCGAGATGACGCCATGCGTGCTGGCAGGTCCGACCTGCGATTCGGCCGATGTGCTCTACGAGAAGCAGCCGTATCCACTACCGGTGACGCTTGAGATCGGCGACAAGCTGCTGATCGAAGGCACCGGCGCTTATACCTCGACCTATTCGTCAGTGGCCTTCAACGGCTTTCCGCCGCTGAAGACTTATCACATCTGAGCGTCAGCTCTCCGTCCCGGTCGCGGAGAGCTCAAAGAGAGCCAGAATCCGGTTCGCCGGCTTCCTCCCTGTCACAACTCTTGCTGACAACACTCCGCGGCTGTTCGAGCCCGTCGGAGGGGGTGACGCGCCATGAATGCTGTTCTCAAGAAAAACGCCGCCCGGTGCGAGGTTTCTTCCTTCGCGATCCGTGCCGAGCGCCCTTCCGACGTCGCCGCGCGCGAAGCATTGCTTGATGCAAGCTTCGGCGCGGACCGCCATGCGCGGACCTGCCAGCGCCTGCGTGACGGACGGAAGCCGGTCGAGGGCCTCGCTTTAGCGGCGGTTAGCAACGGCGAGTTGATCGGAACCGTGCGGCTGTGGCACGTCAGCGCCGGGGGCATCCCCGCACTGGCGCTCGGTCCCCTCGCGGTTGCTGCGGTCCATCGCAGCCTTGGCGTCGGCGCCGCATTGACGAAACGCGCGCTCGATCTCGCGCAGGCGCATGGTCATGGCGCAGTCATCCTGCTCGGCGATGCGCCATATTACGCGCGCTTCGGTTTCTCGACGGTCAAAACCGGCAACCTTCTCCTGCCTGGTCCTTTCGACCGTGACCGTCTGTTGGCGGTCGAACTGCGAAAAAATGCGCTTGAAGCCGCCGCTGGCCGGATCGTGCCGACCGGCGCTCGGGTATCGAGAATGCGGCGATGTCACGCCCGGGAAATTGCGCGGCCGATGCCGTGCGCAGCGTGAACGCACCCGGACCGGCGATGCTCGTTTCGAGAGCGGGCGCGCGAAACGCCTGGGCCGAGGACAAAATTCAACAAACGCCATCCTCCGACGGAGGGATGCAACGCCCCGCTCCGACCGGAGCATTGACTTCCGCTCGGATCGCCCTACCTTGGCATTATCATGTCGAACGTTTGCAATAACCGTTTGTTGCTACGCGCCGGTCACCTTCACGCAGGAAGGTGACCCGGGTGGGCGCGTGTCCGCCCGGGATATCAAGTTCGACCGCATTCCCCGCTGATCATTGTCTCGCCTCGTCGGTGATCGACCCCATCAACAGACGATCGCCCGCAACGACCCACTCGCGGTGAAAAACATGTTCGACAATCCACAGACGCGCCTCCCCGCCATTGCCATCAGCGCACACGATATCGATCGCTTGCGGCACCTTGCCGAAGCTGCGATGGAGAAATATCCCACGACGGCAGAATTTCTTGCCCGGGAAATCGACCGCGCCGAAATCATTCCCGCCGATCGCTCCATCATCGACGACATCAGCGGCCTGAGGCGCAAAATCAATCTCGTGACGATGCAGTCCGAAGTGACGTTCGTCGACGACATCAGCGGCGAAAAGCGCAAGGTCGTCCTTGTTTATCCGGAAGACGCCGACGTCGATGCCGGCAAGATCTCGATTCTCTCACCCATCGGCGCGGCCCTTATCGGCCTGTCTACGGGACAGAGCATCGAGTTCCAAACTCCCTCCGGCGGATGGCGTTCGCTGACCGTGATGGCCGTCTCGTCGCACTGGCCGACGCCGGACCGCAAATAGCAGACATGCGCCTATCTCCGCGCCAGGGAGACGGGCGCATTACATTGTGAAGAGCAGGCACGATGACCATATGCGGCCCTCAGCGGCAGCTCGTGTTATTTCCGGCTTTCGATGGCCGCATGGCGTCCACAGTCAAATCGCGAACTCCGGCCGGACTTTCGCGATCGGAATTGGCCATTCCGCAAATCAAAACGTCCGCCGACGCCGATTGCGTGCTCGCGCCTGATCAAGTGGCGTGACGACATGACAGAAGAATGAAACACGTAAACAGCTCACGGCATTTTCACGCGACGTAAATCCCGATTCGGCTCAACAAAAAACGCCAATACAAAGCCCTCCCTTTTTATTCTTTCAGAACAAGCGTTCCGGGTCTTGATTTCATCGACGATTTATCGTTCAGGGATACGCAGCGACCGCTTGTCCGACCTGTAATTCCCGACAAATTGGAGATACATGATGTCGTCGAATGCTTCGTCCGTGCACGCACGCATCACCGGGCCGATCGTCATGATCGGATTCGGTTCGATCGGAAAAGGCACCTTGCCGCTGATCGAAAAGCATTTCGAGTTCGACAAAGCGCGCTTCGTCATCATCGATCCCCAGGCAGACGACACACTGGCACAAAAGCATGGCGTCAGATTCATCAGACAAGCCATCACCCGCGACAACTATCATGATGTCCTCGTTCCGCTCCTGACGGAAGGCGGAGGCCAGGGCTTCTGCGTCAACCTGTCGGTCGACACCGGCTCGGTCGATCTCATGACCATGTGCCGCGAGATCGGATCGCTTTACATCGACACCGTGGTGGAGCCCTGGCTCGGGTTCTATTTCGACAAGGGCGCCGGCCCCGAAAAGCGTTCCAATTACGCGTTGCGCGAAACGCTGCTCGCGGCCAAGCGAAGGAGCGAAGGCGGCACCACCGCAGTTTCCACCTGCGGCGCCAACCCCGGCATGGTGTCCTGGTTCGTCAAGCAAGCGCTGCTCGACATCGCGCGCGATACCAATACCGCGTTCAACGAACCGAAGAGCCGCGAAGGCTGGGGCCAACTCGCGCACAAGCTCGGCGTCAAAGGCATCCACATCGCCGAGCGCGACACCCAGCGGGCAAAGACGCCGAAGCCGATGAACGTGTTCGTCAATACCTGGTCGGTGGAAGGATTCGTCTCAGAAGGTTTGCAGCCCGCCGAACTCGGCTGGGGCACCCATGAGAAGTGGATGCCTGACAACGGCCGCAAACACGATACCGGATGTCAAGCAGCGATCTATCTGCTGCAGCCCGGCGCCAATACCCGCGTTCGCACGTGGTGCCCGACGCCTGGCGCACAGTATGGCTTTCTCGTCACGCACAACGAATCGATTTCGATCGCCGACTACCTTACCGTTCGCGACGGCCAGAACGTGATTTATCGTCCGACATGCCACTACGCTTACCATCCCGCCAATGACGCCGTGCTGTCGCTACACGAGATGTTCGGTGCGGAAGGCAGAATGCAGCCGAAGTGGCATATCCTCGATGAAACCGAGATCGTCGACGGCGTAGACGAGCTTGGCGTGCTGGTGTACGGCCACAGCAAGAACGCCTACTGGTTCGGCTCGCAACTGTCGATCGAAGAGACCCGCCGCGTTGCGCCGTATCAGAACGCCACCGGCATGCAGGTATCGTCCGCCGTGCTGGCCGGCATGGTATGGGCGCTGGAAAATCCGGAAGCAGGCATCGTCGAGGCCGATGAGATGGACTTCCGCCGCTGCCTCGAAATCCAGCGTCCCTATCTCGGTCCAGTAAAGGGTTTCTACACCGACTGGACACCGCTGAGCGATCGCCCCGGGCTCTTTCCGGAGGACATCGATACATCGGATCCGTGGCAGTTCAGGAACATTCTGGTTCGGTGAACCAAGCGAGAGACGGGAGAATAAGCACTCCCATGCGCAAGCATGGAGACGATTCGCCCCGCGGCTCTTAATTTTCCTTGATCGGCGGTGCAACCTTCTCTGCCGGCGCGGGCGGCAGAGCCGGCTGAGGGTTTGCGTGCCCCGCATCATCGGCATCCGGCCGCGCAGGCTCCGGCGCAGGCGTAGTCGGACGGGTACCGCCCGGCTTTGAGTCGGCTGGCCCGTTCTTTTTGCCAGCGGGCACCGGGAAGGTTTGCGGCGAGGACGCCTGCGCGATCACAACTTCTCTATGTGCAAATGACAGGGAGATACCGGACACGACGGTACCGATAGCAACGACCGCCACGATCGCCAGGACCGTTCTTGCATCGTTTCCTCTTCTCGCACCGCCGTCGCGTTTGTTCGCCATGAGGGGCCCCGTCGCCAATCTCAAAAGACCAACAACTCGCCGCCAGCAAAGTTCCTTCTCAAGACCCCCGAGGACCGGCTCGGCTTTCCAGCGAAAGAAGCATGTCCTCAGGCTTGACCCGAGGATAGCGTCCGGCTCGCGTGAAGATAACGCGTCAGCTCAACTCGGAGTTCCGCTTCTGATCATGTCAGAAGCGGAAAGGCTCCATCTAGAGGTCGACCAGCCCCGCTTCGCCGTTCTGCAGAGCAAAAGCCATCATCGAGCCTTTGGCGTTCCACGCCAGCCCTGCGACAGGCGCTTCGCCGTCACGGCGAACCACAACCTTGGCGCCGTTGGTGAGCCTTACCATCAAGATAGTGCCATTCTCATAACCGGCAGCAAGGAAGTCCTGGGTCGGATGGCAAGCGACCGCTGTGACGCGAGCCTGCAATGGAGCCAGCATCACCGGCTCCTTGTCCATCGGGCCGTCCTTGCTGGCGAACGGCCATACCACCACCCGGTCTGCGCCGGACGTCGCCAGCAATTTTCCACCCATGCCCCATGACATCGATTTCACGCGGCTGGGATAGCCGGTCATTTGCATATGCTGCGCATCGGCCAGCCGCCAACCATGCAGCGCCGGTTCGTGCATGGTCGTGATGATGAACCTGCCGTCAGGGCTGAACGTGACGCCGAGATGCGAACCGGCCCATTCCAGCCGCTCCGGCGCGGCCGTCATGTTCGGAAACCACAGCGACACGCCGTTATAGTGCGCGAGCGCGAGCCGCATGCCCTTCGGGGCGAACGAAAGTCCTCCGACGCTCGAAGGAGCGTCGATCGCCTTTTCTTCACCCTTGATCCCGCGCACGAAAGCGGTCTTGCCGGCGGACCATGCGAGCGTGCCATCAGGATGGACCGCAACGTTATCGATCCAGCGACGCTTCGCGTCGGTCGCAAGAACCGAACTCTCACCCTTGATGTCGAGGGCGACGACCTTGCCGTCGTCGCCGCCGGTGATGATCCGCTTGCCGTCGGAAACCGACGACAGGATCGCGCCACCATGAACGGCCACCGCGGCCTTCTCACCATCGGCGGAAACGAGCGTGATTGTTTCCTCGTCGCCGACGAACGCGGCATGATCGCCGATGAAGTAAAGGGCTGCCACCGGCGAGCCGATGACGACGGGACGCACGCGCTCGCCGATCGAGGCCATCGCGTGCTGCTGCGGAGCGGTGTCTTTCATCACGCGGCGATGCAGTTCTGGAAGCCTTCGCGGATCAAGGCTTCCGGCAATTCGCGGCCAATGAAGACGAGACGGCTTTCCCGTTTCTCGTCAGGCTTCCATGGGCGCTGGCGGCTGCCTTCCAGCATCATGTGGACGCCCTGGAAGACGTAGCGGTCGTCGTCGCCGCTGAACGCCATGATACCTTTCGAGCGCAGAATCTTCTGCCCCTCCGCCGCCAACAGTTCCTGTAGCCACGGCATGAACTTGTCCTGCTCAAGCGGCTTGTCCGAACGCAGTGACAGCGACTGCATCTCCTCGTCGTGATAATGCTTCGGGCCATGGCCGTGATCATGGTCATGATGATCATGGCCGTGGTCGTGATCGTGGTGGTCATGATCGTGGTGGTGATGGTCGTGACCGTCATTCGCGAGGAAATCCGGCTCCAGTTCGAGAATGCGGTCGAGATCGAACGCGCCGCGCTCCAGAACATCCGATAGCGCCACCTGGCAGCGCTCGGTGCGGTGCAGTTTCGCGTAGGGATTGATGCCGCGAATCCGCGCCTCCACATCGGCCAACGCCGGCGCCGACACCAGATCGGTCTTGTTCAAGACGATGACATCGGCGAAGGCGATCTGGTTCTTCGCCTCGGGCGCGTCCTTCAATCGCTCGCTCAGCCACTTGGCGTCGGCAACCGTCACCACGGCATCAAGGCGCGCATGGTTCTGCACGTCCTCGTCGACGAAGAAAGTCTGCGCCACCGGCGCCGGATCGGCGAGGCCCGTGGTCTCCACGATGATGGCGTCGAACTTGCCCTTGCGCTTCATCAGTCCTTCGAGAATACGCACCAGGTCGCCGCGCACCGTGCAGCAGACGCAGCCGTTGTTCATTTCGAACACTTCCTCGTCGGCGCCGATGATCAGGTCGTTGTCGATCCCGACTTCGCCGAATTCGTTGACGATCACGGCATATTTCTTGCCATGATTTTCAGACAGGATACGGTTCAAAAGCGTGGTTTTGCCGGCACCGAGATAGCCTGTCAGCACGGTTACGGGAATTTTCGTCGAGGCGGAGGCGTTTACATCAGACATCAATAAACTCGGGGCTGTTTTGCTCTCCTTGCGGAGAGAGGTAGGGTTCAATAGCACGCGCAGCGTTCAGCGACCATGCGAGCCGTCTTGCGATCCTTCCCGCGAGGAAGGCCGCGGCTAGTCCGCCAGCGCGCTGATTAACGTCTTTATATTATGCCGGACCATGGCAATGTAAGTGGGGGCTTCGCCCTTTTCATCGCTCAAACTGTCGGAATAGAGCGTCCCCCCGACCCGGGCTCCGGCTTCGGCGGCGATCTGGCGGGTCAGCCGCGGATCGCTGAGATCCTCAAGAAACACGGCCGGGATTTTTGCCGTCCTGATCTGCGTGATCGTGGCAGCGATATCGCGCGCGCTCGCCTCGCTATCGGTCGACACGCCCTGCGGAGCAATGAAAGCAATGCCATAGGCCGCCTCGAAATAGGTGAAGGCATTGTGGGCCGAGATCACCTTGCGGCGCTCGGGTGGAATACGGGCCACCGCTTGGCGAACCTCTCGATCCAGCGCGTCCAGCTTCACGAGATAGTTAGCGGCGTTGTCCCGATAGACCGATTCGCCCGCGGGATCGGCCGCGATCAGTGCATCCCGAATGTTAGCGACATATATTTTGGCATTGGCAACGGACTGCCACGCATGAGGATCCGATGAATCTTTACCGTGGAGCATTTTATTGACGTCGGACCCGCGCAACGAAACGCCCGTTGCCGCAACGACGATCGCCGCGTTGCCGCCGGAGGCCTGCACCAGCCGCGGCAGCCAGCCTTCGAGTCCGAGCCCGTTGACAATGACCAGCCTCGCGGCCGCGACCTTCCTGGCGTCTGCCGGTGTCGGGGTAAACACATGCACGTCGCCGTTCGTTCCCACCAGCGTGGTGACACCGGTTCGCGCGCCTCCGACAGCCCGCGCGAAATCGCCGAGAATCGAAAAACTTGCGACCACGGGGATCCGTTGATCGCTGCGGTCATCTCCGGCATCCTGGGCGCGGGCGGGCGCGAGCGCTGCCAAAGCAATCGCCATCACCCATATTCCGAGACGGCGCCGCGCCATGACCTTCACCATCACGCTTCGAGATGGGGCGCGGGAAAAAGCGGTCGAAGAATCCCGCGAACGCGTCCGAACAGCACGGACAGCGCATAGATCGCCGACGCCACCAGAATGACTGCTGGCCCCGCGGGCACCTTGCTGTGGAACGACAGTATCAGTCCGGTATAGCCGGACAGCAGCGCGCTGACGACAGCGATCATGATCATGCCAGTGATGTCGCGCGACCAGAATCGCGCGATGCCCGCCGGCAGGATCATCAATCCGACTGCCATCAGGGTACCCATCGCATGGAAGCCATTGACGAGGTTGACGACGACCAATCCGAGAAACGCCAGGTGCGCCGGCGCGCCGGCGCGGCTCACCGTGCGCAGAAACACGGGATCAACGCATTCGATCACCAACGGGCGGTAGATCACCGCAAGCACCACAAGCGTCACGGTGGCATTGATCGCGATGACCATGAGCGTCTGGTTGTCCATCGCAAGGATATTGCCGAAGAGCACATGAAGCAGATCGATGTTGGTGCCCTTGACCGACACGATGGTGACGCCCAACGCCAGCGACGCGAGATAAAAGGTTGCCAGCGACGAATCCTCTTTTAATTCGGTGAGGCGCGACACCACCCCCGACAGAATCGCCACTGCGAATCCCGCGATCAATCCGCCGACGGTCATCGCGAACAAATTGAGACCTGACAGCAGGAAACCGATAGCCGCTCCGGGCAGGATCGCGTGCGCCATCGCGTCGCCGACAAGACTCATCCCCCTCAACATCAGGAACACGCCGATCGGCGCCGCCCCAAGCGCGAGCGCAATAGCCGCCGCCAGCGCACGGCGCATGAATTCGAAGTCGGCGAAGGGAGCGACCAGCGCGTCGTAAACCATGATGCCTCAGGCCGCGCGCGGTGAAACCTGCGCCGCGCAGGCGGCAGCGCCGTCGTCGAAAGCCTCGCACATTTGCCGGGCTCGCGACAGATTGTCGGCCGTCAGCGCCTGCGCCGTCGGCCCCCATGCCACCGCGCCGCGCGCAAGCAGCAGCGTCTCCGGGAAATTCGCGCGCACCAGGTCCATGTCGTGCAGCGCCGCGAGTACTGTGCGCTTCTCCTCATGCCAACGCCGCACCAGAGCGAGCAAATCGGCCGCGGTCTTGGCGTCAATGGCGTTGAACGGCTCGTCCAGGATGATCACGCCGGCATCTTGCAACAGCACCCGAGCGAACAGCATGCGCTGCATCTGTCCGCCCGACAGCGTTCCGATGGGACGATTTTCAAATCCGTTCAGGCCGACGGCCGCAAGCGCTTCGACGATCCGCCGACATTCGCGACTGCCGAGCCGGCCGAACGCACCGGTGGCTCGCCACAACCCGGAACTGGTGAAATCGAACACTGAAATCGGAAAGCTGCGATCGATCTCGGCGCTCTGTGGCAAATAGGCGATGTCGCGGACGTCGAGACCTCCAAAGACGATCGAGCCGGCCAGTGGTTTCAGAATGCCCACGATGCCGCGAAACAGCGTCGATTTGCCCGCGCCGTTCGGACCAACCACCGCCAGCATCGCGCCGGACGCGATCTCACCGGTTAGATGATGCACAGCCGGATGCCGCTCATAGCCCAGCGTGACGTCACGGAACTGAAGTTGCGCTACCATCGCACGGTCGTCAGCAATACGGTGGCCCAAAGTACGACGATGGCCGCAAGCGCCGTTCCCAACCGTGCAACCAGCGCCATCCGCAGGATCGACCATGGCACTGCCTGGGCCGGATGCGGCGAGGACGGTCCATGGCCGTGTTCGTCTGGGTGTCCATGCCCGTACGCTTGACCATGGATGCGAGAGCGAGACTGGAGCACCTGATACGCTTTCCGGCTCCGGGGACCAGACAACAGAGCCATATTGTCGATATTCACAACCGTTATATTATAACATCACAGATGTCCAGCAGACAAGCCGCCGCAGCTTTCAATGAGCGGGCGGACCGGCGCGAGGAGGCAAACAGGCCCGCGCGCTCGAATGATCACCGACCGCGAAGATGGCAGGCCAGACCGATCCCGCCGCGTTCGTACAACGCCCCATCAAGCGATCATGAGAGCGCGCGCGACCGGTTATTCGAACAGCGGTCACACCCCACATTGCACCTGAATAGGAAACAACTGGAAGATCAGGCCCGTTGAGATCGAACCAGAAATATCGATGAGAAATGTAATGAACGGGACATGCAAAAAAGGCGGCGCCACAGTGCCGCCTTTCATGACGTTTTACCAGGCTACCGATCAGACGGCCTTGGAGAACAGTTCATCGACATAATCCCAGTTCACAAGATGATCGAGGAATGCCTTGAGATAATCCGGACGGCGATTGCGATAATCGATGTAATAGGAGTGCTCCCAGACATCGCAGCCGAGAATGGGAGTCGCGTTGTGAATCAGCGGATTCTCGGCATTCGGCGTCTTGGACACACTGAGCTTGCCATTCTTGACCTGTAGCCACGCCCACCCCGAACCGAACTGTCCGGCGCCGGCCGCGGCGAAATCGGCCTTGAATTTGTCCAAAGTGCCAAAATCTTCGATGATCTTCTTCTCCAGACGACCCGGCAGTTTGTTGCCGCCGCCGTTGGGCTTCATCCAGTTCCAGAAATGCAGGTGGTTATAATGCTGACCGGCATTGTTGAAGACGGCCACGGCCGCGCTCTTACCGTATGAGCTTTTCACGATATCCTCGAGCGATTTGCCCTCGAATTCAGTCCCCTTGATCGCGTTATTGCCGTTGGTCACGTAAGCCTGATGGTGCTTATCGTGATGATATTCCAAAGTTTCTTTGGACATATGGGGCGCAAGCGCGTCATGGGCATACGGCAGGTTCGGAAGCGTAAAGGTCATGGGTTATTTGTCCGAATTGGTGGGAGATTGAAAGGGAGCCTGGAGAAACACCAATAGGTGTTTCCTTCGCCAGCACTACAAGAGCCGTTACATACCATAACGTGAGAGTGGTCAACGCCGGGTATTCCGCTCATGCAGGCTTCGTATTCACGAGACGCGCAGCTCGCTTGCCATCACGTCCTTTGCTTTCTCCAAGACCGGATATGGCGCGCCGCACATATCGACGTTGCACAATTCGATTTTTTTGTTATGCACCCCAAGGGGCTCAGAAGGTGGTTGTCATGCTCATGCGATCCGGCGTTGCCGTTGCAATTCTTGCCGCCATGTTATCCGTCGCCGGCGCACAGACATCGCCCGGCCCCAGCGGCATCTGGCTGACACAAGCGGGTGACGCCAAGGTTCGTGTCAGCAGATGCCACAGCGGGCTTTGCGGCGTCATCGTCTGGTTGCGCGACCCGATCGATCCCGCGACGGGAAGACCTGCCGTCGACGACAAAAATCACAACCCCGCGCTGTCCAGGCGACCCATGATCGGATTGCCGTTGTTCCACGGCATGTCGCAAACCGGCCCTAACAAATGGTCAGGCACGATCTACAATGCTGATGACGGCAACACCTATGCCGGCAACGTCTCTGTCGCAGGACCGGGCGCGTTGCGCGTGGAAGGCTGCCTGGGCGCCTTGTGCAGCGGAGAGGTCTGGACACGCTCCCGCCGCTGACGAACAAGCCGCCTCCCCTCGTCTTCAAAGCTTCACGGCGCGCAGCCGCAACGCGTTGCCGACGACGCTCACCGACGACAGCGCCATGGCCGCAGCGGCCACGATGGGGGAAAGCAGCAGGCCAAAAAGCGGATAGAGAACTCCGGCCGCGATCGGGATGCCGGCGGCATTATAGATGAAGGCAAAGAACAGGTTCTGTCGGATATTGCTCATGGTCGCCTCGGAGAGACGGCGAGCACGAACTATGCCCATAAGGTCTCCTCCGAGGAGCGTCACGCCGGCGCTCTCCATGGCGACGTCGGTCCCGGTCCCCATGGCAATGCCGACATCGGCGGTGGCCAGCGCCGGCGCATCGTTGATGCCGTCTCCGGCCATGGCGACGACGCGGCCCTCATTCTGAAGCCGGGCGACGACGGCGCTCTTCTGCTCGGGAAGGACATCCGCCTCGACATCGGTGATGCCGAGCTGCCTGCCGATCGCGTTGGCGGTGGCGCGGTTGTCGCCGGTCAGCATGATGACCTTGATGCCTTCGCCCGCCAGCGCTTTCAGGGCCGCGGGCGTTGATGCTTTCACGGGATCGGCGATCGCGAGCAGGCCGGCCAGCTTGCCGTCAATGGCGACGTTGACGACGGTGACGCCATCATTGCGCAGGTCATCGGCTAATGCCGCCATGTCCTGAACGGCGACATCCCGCGATTCGAGAAAAGCCGCCGAGCCGATCAGCACGGCTCTCCCCGCGACCTTACCGATCACGCCCTTTCCGGCCGGGGCATCGAACTCCTGCACCTCACCCAACGCCAGATCGCGCTCCTTTGCCGCAGCTACGATGGCGTCCGCCAGCGGATGTTCGCTGGATCGTTCGACACTCGCGGCAAGACGCAGCAGGTCGTCTTTCTCGACCCCTTCCGCCGCCTCGATGGCAACGACCTTGGGCTTGCCCTCGGTCAGGGTGCCGGTCTTGTCGACCACCAGCGTGTCGACCCTCTCCATGCGCTCGAGTGCTTCGGCATTCCTGATCAGGACGCCGGCCTGCGCGCCGCGTCCGACGCCCACCATGATCGACATCGGCGTGGCGAGCCCGAGCGCGCATGGACAGGCGATGATCAGCACGCTCACCGCAGCAACCAGGCCGAACGCCAGACGCGGCTCGGGGCCGACGAAGGCCCAGACCGCGAACGCAATCGCGGCCGCAGCGATGACGGTGGGCACGAACCAACCCGCCACCCGATCGGCAAGGCGCTGGATCGGAGCGCGGGACCGCTGCGCCTGCGCCACCATCTGTACGATCCGCGACAACAGCGTGTCGTGCCCGACCTTCTCGGCTCGCATGACGAAACTGCCGGACCGGTTGATGGCGCCGGCGATCACCCTTGCGCCCGTTTCCCGGGCGACCGGCATGGATTCACCAGTCACCATGGATTCATCGAGCGACGAGCGACCCTCCACGATATGGCCGTCCACCGGTACTTTCTCCCCGGGGCGAACCCGGAGCCTGTCGCCGGCGGCCACCTCATCGAGCGCAACGTCATGATCCGCGCCTGACACATCGACGCGGCGCGCGGTTTTCGGTGCAAGATCGAGCAGCGCCTTGATGGCGCCGGACGTTGCCTCGCGCGCGCGCAACTCAAGCACCTGCCCGAGCAGCACCAGGATCGTGATAACCGCCGCCGCCTCGAAATAGACCGCGACCGCGCCGTCGTGCCCGCGAAAGGCGGGCGGGAAAATCGCAGGCGCTACGGTCGCGGCAAGGCTATAGACATAGGCAACGCCGGTACCCATCGCAATCAGCGTGAACATGTTGAGATTGCGTGTCGTCAGCGATTGCCAGCCGCGCACGAAGAACGGCCAGCCGGCCCAGATCACCACCGGCGTCGCAAACGCGAGTTGAATCCAGTTCGACAGCGTTGGTCCGATCCAGCCATGCGTTCCGGCAATATGCGCACCCATGTCCAACGCGATTACAGGCAATGCGAGGACCAGCCCGATCCAAAACCGGCGCGACATGTCCGCAAGTTCAGGATTGGGCGTGTCGTCAAGGGACACAAGTTCCGGCTCCAGCGCCATGCCGCAGATCGGACAGGCGCCGGGGCCGACCTGGCGGACTTCCGGATGCATCGGGCAGGTGTAGATGACGCCTTCGGGGACATTCGCCGGCGGCGCCTTGGATTTGTCGAGATAGGACTGCGGGGCCGCCGCGAATTTGGTCCGGCAGCCGGCAGAGCAGAAGTGATGCGTCGTGCCTTGATGCTCGAAGCGATGCTTGCTGGTCTGCGGATCGACCGTCATACCACAGACCGGATCAAGGACTTCTCCATCGGCCGCATGGTCGGCGTAACCGTGGTGTTGATGAGGCGCGTGCGCGTCATGGGCATGTACCGTCACAGCTTTCCCACCGCAGCAGCTCGACTCGCTGGATATGGAGGCGGATGACGCAGTCTGATTCTCCGCCGCGCAGCCGCAGCCATTTCCATTTTGGAACCCTGCTTGCCCTGCTGTATTCATTCCAATCTCCGCAGTCCCCCCTTGCAGTATATACCCTGTGGGGGTATGTATCCTGCATGCGCGACAATATCAAGGTATCCTGCCGAAAGCGCCTGAGCCGGATCGAAGGCCAGGTCCGCGGGTTGTCCCGAATGGTGGACGAAGACCGCTATTGTATCGACATCGTGACGCAGATTTCCGCCGTGCGTGCCGCGCTCCGGCGCGTCGAGGAGGAAGTGCTGAAAGATCACGTGGCGCATTGCGTCGAACACGCGATCGCAAGCGGTAACAAGACTGATCAGCGGCGCAAGATCTCCGAGTTGATGGCCGTCATCGAGCGGACGAACCGATAATTGAAGAGATCCTATCGGCGCTCCGCCGCCGAGCCGGATGAACTGATCAACGCTTCATGTCCACTCCAGAGCATGATCCGTGGAAATCGGTTTTCGGAAAGGAGCATGCTCAAACAAAAAGATAAGCGACGAGTCTGGTTCAACGCAGTTGAACCAGAGTCTAGGTCACGAACCCATAAATGGGATTCCGTTTGGACGGGAGGCGTGATTCAATCTCCGGAGGGAGGAGGATTGAATGGCTCGTTTTGATCTGACGGATTTCGAGTGGTCTGTGATTCAGCCGCTTTTGCCGAACAAATCGCGCGGCGTTGCACGGGTGGATGACCGGCGGGTGCTGAACGGGATCTTCTGGCGGCTGCGTACCGGTGCGCCGTGGGCGGATATTCCGGCGCGCTACGGCCCGCATACGACCTGCGTGAACCGCTTCAACCGGTGGCGCAAGGCAGGCGTTTGGGATCGTATTCTGTCGGCGGTTTCAAAGGCTTATGATGGCGACATCCAGATGATCGACTCCTCGTCGATCCGCGTGCATCAGCATGCGGCCAACGGTCAAAAAAACAGACCAGATCCCGTTGCATGGGTCGCTCGCGCGGCGGGCTGACAACCAAGATCCACGCGCTGGTGGATGCCTGCGGCCTGCCGATCTGCCTCAAGATCACCGAAGGCCAGGCCCATGACGGGCGCAGTGCGCAGGACATGATCGACACCGTCGAGCGCGGCGACGTGCTGCTGGCCGATCGAGCCTATGATTCCAACGCCCTGCGCCAGACCCTGGCCGCGCGCGGCGCGACGGCCAATGTGAAGCCGATGCCAAATCGCGTCGTCGCCCTGCGCTTCAACAGGCAGCTCTATCGCAAGCGCAACCTGGTCGAACGGTTCTTCAACAAAATCAAGCATTATCGAGCCGTCGCCACCCGCTACGACAAACGTGACGACAACTTCCTCGCTGCCATCAAGCTCGCCTCAATCCGCATCTGGTTGCGATTTAATGAGTCGATGACCTAGGCTCGCGCGACAGCAGGACATAGCGGTGTCGCCACGCGTGCCGAACGCAGGATGGAAAAACGCATCCTCGCTCCCCATTTCAGGTGCGAGTTTCCGTCCGGCCTCTCAGTTTTCTGACGTATAACGCGCCCCAACCGAGCCCGAGCAGCGCGGCCACCGAAGACCCCATCAGCACGCCGAGTTTCGCTGTGGCAAGCAGGTTCTCGTCGGCGAAGGCCAGCATGGCAATGAAGATGGACATGGTGAAGCCGATCCCTGCAAGCAAGCCAATCAGCAGGATGCCGCCCCATGACACACCAGGCGGCAGCCGGCACCAACCCATCCACACCATGAACCAGGACGCGGTAACCACGCCGAGCGGCTTGCCCACCACGAGAGCAAGCCCGACGCCAAGCCCGACGAAATGCGCTCCCCCCGCAAACAACTCCGCATCCCCAATGCTTACGCCCGCGTTCGCCAGCGCAAAGAGAGGCATGATGCCGTAAGCGACCCATGGATGCAGCGCTGTCTGCACGCGCACCACCGGCGGCAATATCTCGCGACTGGCGAGATGCAACTGCCGCCGGGATTGCGCCAGACGATGCGCGTCCTTCGCAGGCACCGCGTCATGATTTCGAAGCTCTTCGGCAATACGGGACAATGCATCTAGCGGCTGTTCGCGCATAGGGATGGACACCACTGGCGTCATCAGTCCAAGGACGACACCGGCGAGAGTTGGATGGGCGCCCGTCACCAACAAGCCGGCCCAGATCACGGCGCCCGGAAGGACATAAGCATACGCCGAACCGACACCGATCCGTTGAAACCCAACGACCGTCAGGATGCCGGCGCCAGCGATCAAAAACCCGCTCGGCTCGAGCCCGCCCGAGTAGAACAAAGCGATAATCAGCACCGCGATCACATCGTCGATGATCGCAAGCGCGAGCAGAAAGATCCGCACGTTGCTCGGGATCGACCGGCCCAGCAGGGCGAGTACGCCGATCGCGAAGGCGATGTCGGTCGCCGTCGGCACCGCCCAGCCGCGCGCCCGCACCACATCGGTGTTCAGCGCCAGATAGATCAAGGCCGGAACCACGACTCCTCCGGCCGCCGCGACGACAGGCAGGACCGCCTGATTGAATTTGCTCAGCGCCCCCTCATGAATCTCGCGTCGGATCTCCATGCCGACAACCACGAAGAAGACGGTCATCAGCGCGTCGTTGACCCAGAAGTGCAAGGATTGGGCGTAAACGAAACGACCAAGCCCGAACGAGAATGTCAGATGCCAGAGGTCATGATAGCTTTGGGCGAAAGGGGAGTTGGCCCAGATCAGAGCGATGGTTGCGGCGACCAGCAGAACGGCGCCGCTGACAGCCTCGACGTGCAGAAATTGCTCCAGTGTCGCAAGGGCTCGCTGGGCAAGTAACTGGGCCCGCGGCAGGTCACGGGGAGAAGTCTGTCGATCCATCGGTCATGCATATTCCGCGCGGCGGCCCGACCAACGCACGACCTGTTTCCGCTGCCCGATGCAGCAAAAACACCCTGACCGTTTTTATACGCGATCATGTCCGCGAGGCAACAGGCATTGCCACGGCGAGAGCATTTTTGTGAAGTGGATACCGGTTCGCGTAAAGAAAACGCGCCAAATCAAAATCTGAGAGCCCTGCTTCCGATTCAATCAGAAGCGGAAAGGCTCCAGGCGTCATCATTCCTGCGTACGCGCAGGATGTCTTCGACGTCGCGGATTCCGTACCGCGCGGGAAGCTCTCGACGAATAGCTCTCGATCCGTCACGCCGAGTTCGGCAGGCTCTGGTTTCGCGGAGCACTTCAGATCGATGGCGACCGCGCGGCTCAACGCCGATCCATCTTGACAGTAATTCGCTATATCTAATAGACTATAACGTATTGCAGCAGCCAAGGACTGGCGGTCGCCGGCTTACATGCCTCAAACGCTACCCTATCGCGACGATATCAATCGATATGTTGAGACGGATGTGGAAATGAAAGATTCAGAGCCGCTTCAAGTTACGCTTACGAAAATGTGTGAGCTTCACGCCATTGACATGCCACCCAACGGAGAGTTGGCGGAGCATTTCCAACTCGCATTTCCATCGGCCAGCTATGATGACGAGGCTGGTGAGTGGCGCATGGCCTGGAAGAAGGGAACCTACGCCGAATCCAACGCACGACTGGAAGCTTTTTTTCGGAGAGAGGCGTAGCTTTCTCCCACGTTGACAAGTGCTGATGCTTCACCGCTGCATCTGTCATAATCGCAGTATCGTATCGCACAACCGTGGCGTCAGCATAAGTCGCAACCGCAGACGCGACGACGTGACTATGAAATTCACAGAGTTGGAGGCCAGGATGCATCACGCCAAGGACGCACATAAGTTCGCAAAAGCGCCATCTCATGCGTTCGTTTTGCCTCGAGACGGAGAAATGGCCGAGCTGCTTCAACAAGCGTTTCCCGAAGCCTATTTCGATGAGAAACATCTCGAGTGGCGGATTGATTGGGATGAGCGGCAGTTTCCTACTCAAGGTCAGCGCCTCGACGATTTTTCGATCAGGCACAAACTTGAAATTTTCCATCGCTACTGACGCGCGGTAACTTGGTCTTTGGCCTGCGGCCGCTGATTCAGCGTACGCTATATACATCAATATATAGCAATATATATCAATGGCGGCGACACTCGTTTTCCGCGCATGATTTCGCATACGAGACATTTCTGATGACCAATAGCGTATACGCGTCAACCATGGATCCGGGAATCGGACGTCAAGTGCCCGGCACGGGCGAGGCAGCACGATGCTTCAAGCTCGGCTTGTCTGGCTGCGGCGGCGGCCTCGAATCGATTTCGACCTCTCAAATCCTCGATTTGGTCGAGAAAGTCGAAGCGCTGGGCTTTACCGGGATCTGGCTCAATGAGGAACACTTCCAGGGCAGCATCGTGGAAGTTGAGGGCCGGCGATGCCACTCACCTCTGATTCTGGCGTCCGCCATTCTGGCGCGCACCAGGCGTCTGCGCGTCGGCTTTTCTGTATTGCTGGCGGCGCTGCACAACCCGATCCGTCTTGCCGAGGAAATCGCGACACTGGACGTTCTATCCGATGGGCGCGTCGACGTCGGCATTTCCCGCGGCAACAACCCCCGTTATCTCAATGCCTACGGCGTCGATCCGGAAGGCACCGCTGATCATTTCAAGGATATGCTGACATTCCTGCCCCGCGCCTGGGCGGCCGGCAAGATCCCATTCGGCGATACCGCTCACTCGATCGAACCGAAGCCGATCCAGTCGCCACACCCGCCGATCTATGTCGGCACCAACACCAACGAGACCGCCGCGTGGGCAACGAAGAACGGTCACAAGATCATCTGTCACGGCATCATCAGCATGCCAAACCAGCGCCGGCTGATGCGCGCATATGTCGACGCCGGCGGTGATCCCGCAAAAGTGCCGTTCGGACGCTTTGTCTATGTCAGCGAATCGGATGCGTCAGCACGCAAGGAGTTGTGGCCGACAATCGAGAAGTTGACCACGCGGCTGAAGGGCTTCGGTCTGTTCAAGCGCGAAGGCGTTATCGACGAAGCGGGCCTGGAGCCGGAAAACTTTTATCGCGACATGGTGATTGCGGGATCACCCGAAACTTGCGCGGAGAAGTTCATGACGCTGCACGATGAACTCGGCGTGACTTACCTCAACGCATTGTCCGCATTCTTCGGCTTCTTGCCGCTTCCACTGCTCGAACGCTCCCTTGACCTGATGGGGAACGTGCTGCGGCCAAATCTCGAAAAGACGCTGGCGGTTGCCTGATCCGATAACGGGTCAAGAGTGGCGCGCCGCACACTCCCGCGGCGCGCTGTTTCATACTGTCAAAACTTCGCCGATAGCGATCCGATGACCGTTCGCGGAGCGCCAGGGTAGTAGGTTCCACCCGAACTCAGGTCGATGTCGCTGGGAGATATCTGCGCGATATACTGGCGATCGAAAATGTTCTGAATCGAGAGACTGGCTGTCAGCGATTCGATGTTAATGAGGGAGCCGAGATTATAAGATACCGTCACATCGGCTACGGCGTATCCGGGCACGCACTGAAGGTTGGCGGCATCACCGAAACGTGGGCCAATGTAGCGGACGATCGGCGTGATGGCCAGACCATCTGCCTGATAGGTTATGCCGCTATTCAGCATGACTTGCGGCGTGTTTTGGATCTGTTTTCCCTTCGTCGCCAGCAAGGCGCCGCCGCCTAAGGTCGGCGTATCGGCATCGAAGGTTTCAGACGCCAGTGTGGCCGATCCGAAAACCGTGAACCGATCGTCGAAGCTGTAGCTTGATACAAGCTCAAAACCGTATTCAGTGCTCGAACCGGTGCCCTGAAAATAAGCGACGTTCGGACCAATCGATGGGTCGATGATCTTGACCTGCTTGTTCTGATGTTTTGCATAGAACAGGGTGGGAATCACAGTCAGCCCGTACTGGCTGAAGCGAAGCGAGGCATCAAAGTGATCAGCCAATTCCGCCCGCACCTTGTCGACTACCGTTTGCAGCGTGAAGCCCTTGGCGAGAAAAGCCGCACGGTTGTTGATGTAGTTGCTTGCTTGCGGCCCCCAATCCGGACGGCCGAATCTGCGTCCATAGCTGAAGCTCACGCTGAGCGCCGAGTTCAGATCGTGACGGATAGCGACGTTAGGAAGCCAGGCGACGTAGTCGCGCGCCGACAAAACGGCATCAGGATAGACGGCGGGGTTCAATGCGAGCGCCTGATCATAAGTGCCGTCGGGGATTCCCGCAGTGTTGTAGTATGACATCTGCGGTGCGCCGAGAACCATATAACGCAGGCCGCCGGTGAGGAAGGTTGCTCCGAACTTCTGCGATATCTGGAAGTATGGACTGTTGACGCTAAAGTTGTCGATCTTCGCAAGGCTCTGCCAGTGCGAGAAATCAAGCCCGCCGTCTGCATTGACGGTGAAACGCCGCTGATCCGTCGGAGGCGGAGGCGGTTTCATCGATTGCCACCAGTATCCGGCAACAACGTCAGTACCCCACGGAAACTGACCGGTGTACTCGAAAACGCTACCGACGTTGTCGTTTTGCTGACGCCAGATCTGGACGTTGTTTCCAGCCGCGTTGGATCTCGTGGTGTTGTTGTTCCAGTAGTAGGGTTTGAACAACAGATGCTGTCCTTCGGCGAAATTATAGTCCAGTTTTGCGATGGTCGCGAACACCTCGGAACTGATCTGGTTGAACTTGTAATAGTTGACGTCAGTAGCGGAGACCCCGGTCAGCACCGTGTTGTAGTCAAACCGATAGTTGTTTTTGAGATCCGAAGCCTGAGCATACGTCAGCGCGCGGAAGTTGTTCCCGTTATATTTGTTGTAGACCGCGTTGACGTTGAGGGTGACACGGTCGCCGAAATTCTGGTTCAACCCGAACGTTACATTCTGGCGTCTCTGGTCACCGGCGCCGGTCCACTTGTCCGCGCCGATATTCGATCCGGAGATAAAGGCTTGTGTCCCGGCATCGTTCAACAGACCCGTATCGATACGCACGAACGTCTTGTAGAAGTCGTAGGAACCGAATGCCTGCCGGCCGGTGATTCCTGCTTTATCTTGCGGACCAAGGATGAGTTGATTGATGACGCCGGTGGCATTTGAAATGCCCAGCCCCTGGTCGGATGGCACCGCGCCACGGTAAATGTCGATCCGACGGATGTTCTCGAGATCAAAAAGATCTGTGCCGCCGACGATGCCCATCAGCGGTACTCCCTCGATGTTTCTCGAGAGATGGAAGTCGCCCTTGCCACGGATGTTGATGTTGCGGGTCGGGCTGAGACCGTACGGATCGGGGCTCCCATACGTCACCGACGGCACCATGGTCAGCGCCTGATAGAAGCTTGTCTGCGCCGGGCCGCCAAGAATAGCGATGCCTTGCGGCGAGACGCTGCTGGCGCCGGGCAGCGTGGGACCGGTGCTGAGAACCTGGTTTTGCGCCGCCAACACACCGGCCGATTGTAGTTGCTGCGGAGCCGGCGCCTGATTTCGCTGCGATGCCTGCCGCGAACGTCGCGCGGTCCGGCCTCGCGCATTTGTTACGCCATTCTGCCGCACATTTCTCGGTTGACCGTCGCTGGTAACAGTCACCGGCGGAAGATTTGTTGAATCCTGCGCCATGGCTAACGCGCCATATGACTCGCCGCCGAGCAGAGCACCGATGAACAATATTCTCTTCACAATCCAGCCCCCAATATTTTCCACGCAACGACGCACAGCGCGCCGCTTCGCTCGCGATGTCCATGAAAAATCGCCGTACCCTCCGGCACGGTCTTCTGTCGCCGATGCGATCCGCGGGTTCTCAAATCCGACGCGGATCGCTTTCGATCGTTCCTGCATGTCAGACGCATGCGCTTCGATCAGAAAACGGCAGCGGTTCGAAGCATCGTGACGCGAATACTTCAAATCGTTATATACAGACTGATATCACGTATAGAATGAAACCCGTACCGTCAAGCATCGCGGTACTCTCTCACGCAGAAGCAACGCAATTTTCGCGCTTGCGATCAGGAGAACTGAATTTGATTCAACGCAAAATAGCTCAACCGCGAGTCATTACACTTTTCGCGTGCGTCGTAACGCTTATGTCGTGGGCGACACATGCGTGGGCCGACCGCACGATCACGGACATGGCTGGTCGTAGCGTGATCATTGCGGATCGTGTAGCGCGCGTGGCAACCATTGGTCCCGTCCCGGTTCTCAACAGCTTCGTGTTCGCGCTTGGCGAAGCAAAATCGCTCGTCAACGGTCTGCCACCGAACCTATCCGGTCCACGCTGGCGCATGCAGTATCTGGTCGATCCCGATATCGCCCGGCGCCCTGTGCTGCAGGGCGGCGGCGGCGCGCCGCTCGTCGAGGGCCTCGTCGAAACGAAGCCGGATATCGTTCTCACGATGGACCGGAAAACCGTCGATCTGGTGGCTCGCGCCCACACACCCGCGGTATTTCTCGCATGGCGGCAGCCCGAGGACGTAAAAGCGGTGATGCGTTTGCTCGGCCAAATCTATGACAGGACCGAAGCGGCGGAAGCCTATTGCAGCTACTTCGATGTTACGCTTGGCAACATCAGCGCGCGGCTGGCACAGCGGTCGGCGCAACGGCCGCGGGTACTCTATGCCAATCTCAAGCGCATGACTCAACCGCACCTGATTGCCGAGTGGTGGATCGCTCAGGCCGGCGGCCGAAGCGTCACGGGCGGCGATCGCCTGACCGAGGCGCTGACCTTCTCTCGTGAGCAGCTTCTGGCATGGGATCCGGAAGTCATGATACTCAGCAACGCGGCCGAGGTTGCCGAAGCCTATGCCGATCCGCGCCTCGGCACCGTCTCGGCCATTCGCAATCGCCGCGTCGTCGCTATTCCGACAGGCGTGCACCTGTGGGGCAACCGCACCGTCGAAGAGCCTCTGACCGTGCTGTGGGCGGCGCAGTTCATCCACCCCGATCTGTTCAAGGATTGGGACATCCGGGATGAAGTCGTCGCGTTCTACGCGACATTTTTCAAGACAATGCTGACAAAACCGCAGGTTGAGGAAATACTGAATGGCCGCCCATGAATACACTCATGGGCGAGTTGGCTCACGGCGCGTATCCAACACTCGCTCCATTGTCGGCACGATCACCATCCGGCCCTCAATGTTTGTCAGGGTCGAGACCGCAACGCCGTAAAGCACGCGAATGAGCGATGGCGTGATAATTTGCTCTGGTGGACCATCCGCCATAATCACGCCGTCGCGCAACACGGCAATGCGCGTCGCAGCCTGCACCGCATGTTCCGGATTGTGTGTGCTCAACAAAACTGTACGGCCGCCGCCGGCCAGATCGACCAAATGCTGCAACAGCCGGACCTGATAGCCATAGTCGAGTCCCGTCATCGGCTCATCCAAGACAAGAATGCTGGCGCCCTGCGCAAGCGCACGGGCGATCAGGGTCAGTTGCCGCTCGCCGCCTGAAATCTCGGTATAGCGGCGCGCGGCGAGATGTGTGATTGCCAGTCGCTCCAGCACTTCATCCACGGCCCGGCGATCGGCGGCTTGCGGCGCGCGGAAGATGCCGGTCTCGGCAAGACGGCCGAGCAGCACCACGTCACGCACCTTATAGGGAAACGGTGCGACATGTGCCTGCGGCACATAGGCGATGCGTTGCGCCAGGGCGCGGCGCGAAAAGTCTGCAAGCGGTTTGCCGTTCAGCCGGACTTCCCCTCTCTCGGGTTTGAAAAAGCCAAGCATGATACGAAATAGCGTGCTTTTCCCGGCGCCGTTGGCGCCTAGCAGCGCAACGATCTCACCGGAATGGAGACGGATCGTGATATCGTCAAGAATAACACGCATGCCGCGCCGGAAATGGACCGCGCGTGCCTCGAGATATTCGGTGGCGGTCGCAGCTGCCGTCATGTCCAGCCTTGCCGAGCCCGGCGCAACACGATGATGAAGGCAGGAATCCCTAAAAGCTCGGTGAGAATTCCGATCGGAATTTCGGACCTGGTGATGCTGCGCGAAAGACAATCAGCGATGATCAGAAAAATCGCACCGGAGAATGCACTCGCCGGAAGCAGCCGCGCATTACCTGGTCCGAGCGCAAGACGCACCACATGCGGCACCACGAGACCGACCCATCCGATCATGCCGGCGAGTGACACCGACAAAGCGGAGACCAGCGTGGCGGCGCCTATCACACCGTAACGCACCTGCTGCGCCGGCACGCCGAGCGCGCGCGCCTCGTCGTCGCCCATCGACAGCGCATCGAGAGCACGACCAAACAACGCAAGCACCATGAGCCCGCCGACGATCGGAATCGTCGCCCAGCGAATCTGCATCATATCCACGCCGCCAAGACTGCCCATGAGCCAGTACACGATGGCCGGTAATTGCTCGTAGGGGTCTGCGGTGTATTTCACGATTGACACCGCTGACGTGAACAGCGCGGCCGAAATCATGCCGCCAAGCACGAGCATGACCATCGAGGCATGACCGAACATATTGGCGATCAGAAGTCCGACGCCGACCGCCACCAGCCCCATACCGAACGCCGAAAGCTGGATCAACGCCCAGTTGCCGAACAGCAAGATCCCCAGCGCCGCACCAAAGCTGGCGCCGCCGAGAACACCGAGAATTCCTGGCGAGACCAGCGGATTGCGAAAAACCGCTTGAAACGCCGCGCCGGATGACGCAAGAGCGGCCCCAACCAGCCCAGCGCCAAGAATCCGCGGCAAGCGGATTTCCACGATGATATTGTGAAGCAGTTCATAACGTTCCGGCGTCATTGGCTTTAACCCGGCCATGGCCTGAAAGAACGCAATGATGTCGCTAATCTCGAGCGGGTAGCGGCCGATGGTGAGGGCAAACAGGACCACGCCGATCAGTAACACGGGCATAAACATGAGACGCGCCATGCGTGTTGCTCTTCCCCTGATCGGAAGGACGGAACAGTTCGCGGGACCGCCGCGACGTACCGCAGCGATCGTTATCACAATATAAACATAACGTCGATCTCGGCTGCATCACCGGAACTCAACCTCGGAGCAGGTATCAACGGCCTCAACCGTCATTGTACGAGATCGAAATTGCCACGCTCTGATCAGATCTTCAGCCGACGAGGCTGCGAACGACGACGTAGACCCCAACGCCGGCGACTGTCACGGCGAATACAACTGACAAAGCCCGCTTTTGCTTCGCCAACCGCACCGCAATCCGGCCACCAAAAAAACTGCCGGCAATGCCGCCCGACACAAACATGACGACCAATCGCCAGTCGATCAATCCGGATAGGGCATAGCTTGCGGCCGTCGTAAGTCCGAAGGCGAAAACCGATACCAGGGACGATCCGATCGCCGCCAGCAATGGTAATCGGGCCCCAGCGACGAGGCCCGGAACGACGAGAAAGCCGCCGCCGATGCCGAAGAATCCCGCAAGCAGCCCTGCCCCGCTCCCGAAAACCGCCAGGCGCGGAGCAACTGCCGTCATGCTATCCTTCGTCAATGGAACGAACTTCTTGATCTGGTCATGCGGCTCTCTAAGCATGAGGAGCGCGATGACGATCATGAGCAGCCCGAACAGGAAGAGCAGCCATTGACCGTCGAACGACTTGCCGATCGTCGAACCCAGACCTGCGCCGACCATCCCGCAAGCCGCGAACACGAGCGCGCAAGGCCAGCGTACATTGCCGGCACGAGCATGGGTGATAAGGCTCGATAATGCACTCAACGCGACAGCCACCGCGCTGGTCCCGATGGCCACATGCGTTGATGGTACGCCTACCACGTAAACAAGGAGCGGAACGGCGAGGATCGACCCTCCCCCGCCGATCAGTCCAAGAACCACTCCCACCAATGTCCCCGATAAGACCGAGAGCATGTCTTGGACCATGAGCGTACTCGCTTGTCAGCGCACGTTTGGAGCGGCCATCCACTCCTTACCCTTGAGCATCGCGTGCCAATAGATCGGCGGCAGGATTCTCTCCTTCAGCCACCAGGCTGCCCGGGTCGGCTTCCTGCCGTCCAGGACGAAGGCGGGGAAGCTCGGCAGAAGCTTTCCGCCATAGCCGAATTCGGCCAGAACAATTTTTCCGCGCTCGACGGTTAACGGACACGATCCATAACCATCATAGACAGCCTGCTTCGTGCGAAGACCCAAATCGACGCAGATATTTTCGGCAACAATCGGAGCCTGCTTGCGGGCCGCCGCGGCGGTCTTTGCATTCGGAGCCGAACATACGTCGCCCAGAGACCAGATGTTTTCGTATGTGTTGTGACGCAGGGTCCCCTGATCGACGCTGACCCATCCGGCGGCATCCGCCAGTGGGCTGACTCGCACGAAATCCGGCGCACACTGCGGCGGCGTCACATGGATCATGTCGAATTGCACCTCGACGGTCTCCGCCGGGCGATCGGAAGATGTCTTGGTGAAATACGCTTTCTTGCCCGGTCCATCGATGGCGACGAGATTGTGCTGGAACTTCAGCTTCGCATCATACTTCTTTACGTACTCCATCAAGGCAGGCACGTAATCGGCGACGCCAAACAGCACGCCACCCGCATTATAGAATCCGACATCGATATCGCGGAGGAGGCCCTGACGGTACCAATGATCCGCCGACAGATACATCGCCTTTTGCGGCGCGCCGGCGCACTTGATGGGCATCGGCGGCTGCGTGAAGATCGCATTTCCGGATTTCAACGAGCGAACAAGCTCCCACGTATAAGGCGCAAGATCGAAGCGGTAGTTGGAGGTCACCCCGTTGCGACCGAGCGTTTCGGTCAACCCGGCGACCTTCGCCCAATCGAGCTTCAGACCCGGACAGACGACGAGACGGTTATATTTTACGACCCGACATCCTTCCAGAATCACAGCGTTCTCGGTCGGCTCGAATGCGGTGACGGCAGCCTTGATCCAGGTGACGCCAGAAGGCACGACCGCTGCCATCGTATGAACGGTTGACGCCGCGTCGAAGACGCCGGCGCCGACCATGGTCCATCCGGGCTGATAGTAATGAATGTCGGCAGGATCGATGGCCGCAATGCCGAGATTGGGCGCACGCGCCAGCAGGCTCGATGCGCAGGCGATGCCAGCGGCGCCGCCGCCGACGATGACGACATCGTAGCTTGCGTCCGCCAGATGCAACGGGGTCTTGCCGCCGTTAGCGATCCTGCGCACGATTCCGGACATATCATAGCCGGCTGCCTTGGCGGCATCGAGCAGCACCGGTAGAGGTTGCGTGGATGCATTCGCCAAACACCAAAGCGAAACGGATCGCGTTCCGGTACGGCAGAAGGCCAATGTCGGCTTTGGCAGGCTCTTCAACAGCCGCCCGAATTGCACGGCGTCGTCATCGGACATTCCGGGAACGACGGGCAGATGGATGAACTCTATTCCGCGGGCGGATGCTGCCGCTTCCAGTTCCACAGCCGATGGTTGATCGGTGCCCTCACCGTCTGGCCGATTGCAGATGACCGAACGGAAGCCGGCCTGCTTCAGCGCAACCATATCCTGCGGCATAATCTGCGCCGACACGCTTAGTTCATCGGTTAGTTTCTTGGCGTCCATGGGTTCGTCCTTCGCGCTGATAGGCGACTTGTCGCTCGGTTCTTAGAGTGTGTTGATCGGGACCTTCAGAAAGGTCTTTCCGCTTTCGTCCGGTTCAGGCAGGTGTCCCGCGCGCGTGTTGACCTGAAGCGACGGCACGATGAGGCGCGGCATCGAAAGGGTCTTGTCGCGGGCTTCGCGCATCTTCACGAAAGAATCCTCGCTCACGCCGTCGCGCACATGAATATTGTGCATGCGCTCCTCGCGCACGGTCGTTTCCCATCGGATCTCGCGGCCATCGGGGCCGTAATCGTGGCATAGAAACAGCCGTGTTTCCGGCGGCAATGTTTCCAGGAGCTTCCTGACCGAGCGATAGAGCGTGCGGGCGTCGCCTCCCGGAAAATCCGCTCGCGCCGTGCCTCCGTCAGGCATGAACAACGTGTCGCCGGTGAAGGCCGAGTCTCCGATGACGTGGGTCGTGCAAGCCGGCGTATGTCCCGGGGTATGGATGACGAACGCGGTCATCTTGCCGATCGAATAGGTATCGCCATCCTTGAACAGTCGATCGAACTGACTGCCGTCGCGCTTGAAGTCCGTGCCTTCGTTGAAGATCTTTCCGAAGGTCTCCTGCACGGTCACGATGTGCTCACCGATTCCGAGTTTGCCGCCAAGCTGTTGCTGGATATATGGCGCAGCCGAGAGGTGATCGGCATGCGCGTGGGTCTCGATGAGCCAATCGACTTGCAAGCCATTGCTACGGATATACTCAACGATCCGATCCGCTGATTTGTAGCTGATACGGCCAGCGGCATAGTCGATGTCCATGACGGAATCGACAATTGCGCAGGCCGGGGAGGACGGATCCTTGACCACATAGCTGATGGTGTTGGTCTCGGGGTCGAAGAACGGAGTGACCTCGGGCTTAATCGAGATATCGATCGGATAGTTCATTGTGAAACTCCCTGGGTCGGCAGTACATGCAGTACATGCTGTCAAGACTTTCACTGTTCCAACCCTCCTGGAGACTGGCGGATAAAGACAGCAAGAACTCAAACGGAAGCAGGAAGAATTATGGGCTTCCCGAGCGATCCCCTTATCGGGCTCCGTAAAATCCTCCGGCGTGTTCCCTGCCTCCATCCATCGCCGACCAGGCCGGTCGCAGTGTCAGGATCTGGCATCACTTACATATATTCATATACATATATTACTATGTATGAAATTAATAGGGGTCAACCGAAATAAGAGCATTTCTCGCAATGTGCTGAAAACACTACACTTAGCAATTTAGATAGTTATATAAGTATGTAATTATGTTGCGAGCATCGAACCGTCATGCCATAGGAAAGTCTGCAGGTAACGCAACGATGGCCACTTTGATGAACGACGTAACGCCTCGCCCGACTGCGTCTTTTCCCTTGCGGATGGGGGACGCCGCTCCCGACTTCGAAGCCCGATCCACGAAGGGCCCGATCCGGCTTTCGGACTACAGAGGCCGATGGCTGGTGTTCTTCTCGCACCCGGCGGATTTTACGCCGGTATGCACCACGGAGTTCGTCGCGCTGGCCAAAGCGCAAGACCGCTTCGCCGCGCTGGACTGCGCGCTGTTGGGTCTTTCGGTCGACAGCCTCTATTCACACCTCGCCTGGACCCGAACGATAACGGAGCTGTTCGCGGTGGAGATTCCATTTCCGGTGATCGAGGACCCATCGATGATGGTGGGCCGCGCCTATGGCATGATCGACGAAACCGCCGAAAACAGCGCGAGTGTGCGGGCGACCTATTTCATAGATCCCGAAGGCGTCATTCGCGCGATTACTCACTATCCGCTAACGATCGGCCGCTCGATCGACGAAATGGTGCGGATGGTGGCGGCGCTGCAGGCAACCGTGTCGGGCCAGAAGTTGGCGCCGGCCAACTGGCAGCCCGGAGAACCGTTGCTGCTGCCTGCCGATGAGAAAACGCAGAAGGACACTAACTGGTTCTGCCGGAGCGCGGCATGAACGCGATATGGCGATCGCGCGAGCAAGCCGATCTTGCAGCCGATAAATTACGCAAGTTCGCCCAGCCTCAGCGCCTGATGATCCTTTCGCTATTGCGGGAAGGCGAAAAGTCCGTGACGGAAATCGATGTGGCGACCGGGATCGGACAGCCCGCGCTCAGCCAGCAACTCGCAGAACTCCGCAAAGCAGAACTGGTCACGACGCGGCGCCAAGCGAAGCAGATCTATTACAGCCTGGCTGATGAGTCAGTGGCGCTTTGCGTTCGCAGCCTCGAGGCCATGTTCAACGCCGGCGATCCTGAGCAGGTCTTACTGAACATGACGAGACCCAGCCTCCGCTCAGAAAGCGAAAGCACCGTGGGTGGAGCCGCGAATTTCGTACGGCTCCGTCGGTCGGGTTGAGATTGCTGGTCAGGCTGGCGACCACTCCCCAAATCGCGTTGCCAGTCTCCGGAGATTCATTGGACCAGCCGCAATACATCGAAGTCTCGATGCTCTGACGGGGGCAAAGACCATTCAAAGCGTTTTCAAATATTGCACCAGTGCATCCCGTTCGGTGTCGGTCAGACCGCGTCCAATGACGCCATTCGGCAGCTTGGTCTTGTCGGTCTCGGCGCCTTCGAATGAATGTCCAAGATTGCTGTTTCCAAGTCCGGTTACGTCAAAACGGGTGATTCCGACAGCGCACGTTTCACCAGGTTTCACCGAAAGGCCGACTTTGACAGGATCGAACTCCCGGCTTCCGACGCAGAAAACCTGGGGCCTTAGGTGCTGTGGGGTGAGCAGGTCGTACAGGGTGGGCACCGATCCGTTATGAAGATAAGGCGCCGTGGCCCAGACGCCGTCGAGCGGTCGTGCGCGATAGTGCGGCACCAGAACGATCGGCGGATTGGCGGGCTTGCCGTCAACAGGCGCAATCGGCTTAAAGGCCTTCTTGTTTTGGCAGTTCCGCCGCTCTCCACGCATGATCTTCTCCTGATCCGCCGGTAGCGGGTTGTCCTTGAACCATTGGTCGATCGACTTATCGACCACCGCCATCAGCGCCAACGTGAATGAAGCGTTCAGCGCCTCGTCGATCGGGCCGTTCCTTATCGAACTCGGGATCGCGCACGGGACCGCGATGACACTCGACGCAAAGCTCAGCATAAAGCTGTCGACCGTTTCTCACTTTCTCATCGTCGACTTGCCAGGCCGGATCGTTCTCAAATATATCCGCGACCTCCTTCCATCTGGGCGCGACCAGCCCCTTGAATTTTGGCGTCTGACCAGGCGCGTTATCGGCAAACGGATCAGGTCCGCGAAGCATTTCCTCAATCCAGAAGATGTTCTTCATCTTCATCGACGACCTGAACAGTGGCCGATTTGGATTCGAATGCTCTGTCAGGTTGAGTTTTGTCTTTACGCCCAGCGACTGTCCTGCATTGCGGACAAGTTCATTCTGGACCGAGCCATCATATTGCGCCCATAGGAACCACGGCACGTCCCAGATAGGCGGAAAGCTGACCGGCGCATCAGGCCGCGCATAGTTCCGCGCAAGCACCTCAGGAAACGCTTTATCTTCCTTAGCGATCGGTGGCAGCAAATTCGAGAAGAAGATTTGATTGAGGGCATCGAGCCGGCCAAACCCTTCATCGATATATGTCATATTCCCGCGCGCAAGAATTTCCTTGCTCCAATCCCTTTCGTGTTTGATCTTATCGAGGGTCTGTCGCAGTTTCTTTTTGAGTTCTTCTTTGAATGCGGAGCGATCGGCCGGTGGCGAACCAGCTTTGACAGCGCGCTCAATGACACGATCGGCAAAACGATTGAAGCGCGTGGGAACGTAAACAGTATAAAAAATCGAAAGCCCAATGGCCGACTCGAGATTTCCGAGGTTGACCATCGCCGGTCCGCCGTCAAAGCGAATGCCGACGTCCCGATAACGGATTTGGCCTGTATGACAGGCGGCGCAGGTGAAGCCAAGTTGAGCGGGATAAGGCTCGCCGGTAGCCGGCTCGACGCCGCTTTCCAGCTTTGCAAAGCCCACCGGTAATCCATCAGGATTTTCGGGATAATTTTTGAACTGTTCGGGTTCGGCCGCAGGATTGGTATTAAACGAGTCCTTGCTGTAACCGAAATCGGACGCGCTGCCGTCAAGCTTGCGCGGACTGGGAATGAAGCCGAAACGGATCAGATAATCTCCATCGCTCAGCAACTTTGGTGTGGAAAAGACTGCGAGCTCCGCCCGCTCAAGCGAGACGAACCAGTCATAGGGCACTGGAAAGGTTGCAGTCCCTTGAGATGCGTGATGGAACCAGAAGCGCTCGCGCGCTGACCAATTTTGCTTAAGCCAGTAAGCCTTCGAAGGTGTCTGCGCGGCCGGCAGCGGTGGAGGCAATATGGCGGACACTGTTTCGCCGGCCCGGCCGATATCCTTGAGCACAGCCCTGACCTTCTCTGGCGCCAAGACCGCCACCAGAAAAAGAGTCACCGCGGCCGCTAGCGCACCGGTGATGATCACAAGAACAGTTTTAAGAAAACCAGGCCAGCGTTTAAATGAAAAGCTCATAACAATGTGCCCCTGTAGTCGGCTCGACCCTTAGCGGTGCCCTGATTGAGGTTACATAAATTCGAACAATAACAATCGTCGCTTTCGGTCGAAGCCAGGCTCAGTTCTTCTGTGGCGTCATCCCTGCTAGTTCTTTTTTCCCGGAAGCGCTGACAGTACGAGGTGTCCGAGACAATCGACCTTCGTTTCGAGCATCTGGCGGCGCTACCGAAGGGCCGTCCGCTTGAACATCATCGATGCATATTTGCCTGTCCTGGTTACCCTCTCAGGTCAATACACCGAAATGAGAATCCTGCACTGATTGACAAGGTCAAGACCTAGGCATGCGCATTGCCAAGCGCTCATGCCATTGTAAGGCCCGCGTTGTTAGAGGCAGAATTTCGGCGCATGTCATGCAGTGAGGACCGCCTGGGGTATGGCGATCGTGGCCACGAGGCCCGTCGGGCGCCAATCGCGCTCGATCGTCGTGTTCAACGCGCGTGTCACGCTTCGTTCAAGGCGGCTGCCAAACCCTTCAGGTCCGGCGGTTGAAGGCGCCGGCCCGCCGGTTTCCCGCCAGGTGAGGCGAACCAGGCTCCCACCGGTGGCGACGCTCACGTCAAGCCGTCCGCTCCCAGCCGATAACGAGCCGAACTTGGCGGCATTGGTGGCCAGTTCATGCAACAGCAACGACAAATAGGGAATTGCCTTGGCGCCGACATCGCAATCATCGCCTCCGATCGCAACCCGGCCGTCTGCCGCGATATAGGGATCGAGAATTCTGCCGATGAGCGTGAGGAGAGACGAGATCTGCCTGTTCCACCCATGATGTGACTGGTCCGCCATGGTCATATCGTGCGCGCGCGCCAGCGATGACAGCCGCGCGCGGATATCGTCGATCACGTCTGTTCCGCTTCCGGACGACCTTGCGCTGATCGACACGATGGCGGTCGCCAGCGCAAACAGGTTCTTCACCCGATGATGCATCTCACCCATGAAGAGCCTTTGCTGCGCCAGCGCCATCAGCCTTTCGGTGATGTCGCGGGCGATCATGGAAGCGCCGACAACATCGCCGTCATCATTTCGAATAACGGAGATCGTCAGCGATATATCGACCAGCGATCCGTCCTTTCGGCGTCGTTTCGTCTCAAGGCGCCCCGCATATGTGCCGCATTCAATTCGCGCCAAGATCATCGATTCTTCCTTCAGCCGGTCGTTCGGGATCAGGATCGCGATCGATTTGCCGATCGCCTCGTCCGCCGAATATCCGAACAGGCGGGTCGCGCCACCGTTCCAGCTCTGTATGATGCCGTCGAGATTTCTGCTGACGATCGCATCATCCGATCCCTTGATGAGCGCAGCCAGCCAGTCTCTCGGATCAGGCGTGCCACCGCCATTACTTCCGTTCCGTCGGAGGTCGCGGGCGGCAACCTCGACTGACGGATGATCTTTCTGCGCAACCTCATGCTCGCTGGACATCTTGCGCCGTCCTTCAAAAGCTCAGGCCATCCTTCCTCCGCATTTGCCGTGTCGGGCGGCTTGAAGAACTGGGAGGCGCCTTTTCGACCCATGCCATCAAGCGAATCATTGGCGTGGCAGGGGCAACAGAAAAGGTCGGCATTGGCCAAAAATCGGAGACATCCGGCCAATCTCGGAAGCCGATCATGGAAATTGCAAAGTTTGGCTTCACGCCATTGCAGAAGCGACGTTACCGGCCGCGATTGCTTCAGGTTTCGCGCCTGATGCCGCTCTTGCGATAGTCTTGTGGAGTAGCGTTGGTCCAGCGGCGGAACGCGTGGCGGAACGAGGCGGCGTCGCCGAAGCCCAGAGCAAAGGCGATCTCCTCGACGCTGAGGTCGGTGTCGCGGATATATTTGATGGCGATTTGGGCCTTCAGTTCATCGGCGAGTTGCCTGAACGAGGTTCCTTCCTCCTGCAACCTTCGCCTCAGGCTGCGCTCGCTCATGTTAAGATATTTAGCGATCCGCTTGAACTCGATCGGCATGGACAGATTGGCGAGGATGAGCCCGCGCACCTCACCGGCGACCCCTGCGCCCAACTTAAGCTGCTTGAGTAACCCATCGCAAAGTTGCCTCAGCTCCGCATAAGTAAGCTCGTTGCCGTAATCCGGCCGTCGGTCGAGCCAGGCGGCATCGAAGGTGAACCTGTTCTCGGGCTTGTCGTAGAGAATCGGGCAATCGAAGAAGGCCGTCCCGCTGCCGTCGTCATGCGGCCTCCTCAAGGCATAGTCGATCAGCGCGGGCTTAAAGGCCGGCCCCATTATATTGCGATGCAACGACAGGTGTACCGCCATCTGAAACTCGACGATGAATCGGTAAAGCCGGTCGTCGATGTCCAAATCATGCGTGGGCGTGACGATCCAGACAGCCGTGCTCCCTTCCTCCTTGAAGCAGATCTCCATCATCGGTGTCGCCAGTTGGTGATAGGCCGCGGCGAACGCCATCGTATTACGAAAATCGGTGCAACTCAGGATGGCAAGACCATAAATCCCATAGGTCGAGACGCAAGATTTCAAGCCGGCATGGTATGCGAATCGGGGATGCGTCGAAAGTTTGATCGCATTGCGATAGGACTGAAGAACCTGCGCCGCCGAAACCTTCGTCGCCGGCGAGCGCAATTGCTCGGGCGAAAGGGATATGTCGGCCAAAGCTTCTTTAGCGGGAATGCCTTCATCGCGCAGCAGGTCGACGATCGTGGCGATCTTGGCGACAGAATAAATTTTGTCTTTGGTCGATGGGTTCATTGTTCAATAGAGAATCGGCCCAAGGAACAGAATCCTCATTCTGACGAATTTCGTTCCGAAAGCCATCCCAGCGCGTTAGCACCGATCACCTTGTTGCGCACCGGGGTAAGGCAGCCAAGTAGCCGGAAACTGCGGCGATCAACTGAAATAACTTGAATCGCAACCGTCTCGGAAGCGTATTGCAGAGAACAATCGGCGGCAAACGGGGAGGTATGCCGTCTGGATGGTGTGTGAGAACCATTCTGTATAGTCCAACCAGGTGAAGCATGTATCTGGTTGATGATTAAAGAGATAATCGACCAATTTGTGCGGCAGTCGGCGGTATTTGGCGGGCCGCGACCGATAGTGATGATCACTACATTTACGCCATAGCCCTATGACGAAACCTCCCTGTTACTCGAATTCGGTTAAATCGAGTTACGCATGGGCCGGTCTGGATACCTCGTAAGGTGGTCAGACGTTGACGGTTGCTCGAAGCCGGCGCCATTCGTCCGCCAATATCCAATCGCCATCATTGCGAGCGATGTACCAATCGTTCCACCCGTTCCTGCTGGTACTTGTGATCGCCTTCGATGCAGCCGAGAAGGACGCGAACGAGCCCTCCACACCGTCCACAATCAACGCGCCGTTCTGCACCAATGCATGATAGGGTGCGCCGGAGTAGGTGAAGCGGCATCGAGTAGTACCATCCGAAGGCAGCGCATTTGTCAGAGGCTCCATTACGTTCGTGATATCGTGATCGCGCTCTGGAGCCAGCCATATCTTTTGTGCCACATTGAAGAGCGCTGCGCCGCGCTCAGCAATGGTTTCCTCGTTCCAAGCGTCAAAACCATTCAGGTCGCGGTTAAGCGCGAGACTGGAGTTGGAACGAACTGCTGGCATCTTCACCGAGTACGGTCCGTTGGATACCGAGGAGTTGAGGGCCTGGGTGAGCAAAGTAAGGTTTCCGAGCTTATTTACCGCAGCCGAGCGAGCTGACTGGCGTGAGGCAAATTCGGGATCGAACTCACCAGGCTCCAGGTGATCGAAGCCAGGGATTGGCCAGTTGGTGGACCACACCTGCGGCATGATGTGTTCGATCGTCAGGGTCGATTTGATTTCGATGTCCTCGCTCAGCACCGAGCGTTTGGCCCGTTCGATTGCCTCGAAGATGTAGCGAAGTCGTGATTGACGCGGTCCTTTGTACTGATCGCGCTCCATCCAACCTCGACGCCATTCGGAATTATCCGGCCAGCGATCTGTCTCGGCGATCCGGGTGGAGAGATATGAGATCAGGGCGTCAACTCTGTTTCTCTCCGCCTTCCGGAGATGAGCAATCATACCGACAAAGAGACGATTGTAATTCTTGTTCGGCAGTCCGCAAATGTCGCGCCGCAGAATATAGCTTTTCAAGGCTTCGAGGGCTCGGGAGAGACCCGCGCCTAAGTCTGCTTCGGTAGCGAGATAGATTACCAGGGGCATGGCCGTCGAGACGTCGAAGGCATCTGCGAACAAGCCGAAATCGCCAATTGGATCGTTGGGCTCCTGATCGAATAGCCTCTTCTCGACAGAGGCGGTCGCTGTAATCGCTTCCAGTTCGTTGGCGACCGACTCGAAGGGGCGATCATTCAGAATCCACCGACGATAGCTCTCGAAGAGCTGATCGACGGACACGAGATCTGCTATTTTCATCGAAAGGTGATCGGTGAGCATCCAATCGAGACGTTGGCGGGCTTGGCGACCGCGTGATGCGCTTTGATTCCAGAATGCACGGTCGAGAGGGAGCCAGTGCTTTTCATAGAGGCTGTCGACGGTGAGCGAACTGCCGTTCTGCCCGAGCCCTTTAGCGCGTTGGAAGATAAAGTTGCGCATGAGATCGCCTGGCGTCAGGTCAACGCCACGGCTGTTGAGTGTTTCGAAGATGGTTTGAGGATCATCACCTCCTTCCAACTCGATCGAGACGACCGCGAGGCCAGCCTTCATCGCTTCGAACAAGGTCTCAAATCGAAATTCGTCGAAGCCGCCGTCCATCACGACATGACGCTCAATGACGTCTTTGAAATGGGCATGAGCTGAGATCGCGCGCCGAACGAATCCGTCTTCGTTAACCGCCGGGGGCGTGATGGCGTCGATATCTGCCGAGGGATCGATCATTGCAATGAAGGCGCGGCGATCCGTACGCGACGGCCAGAGCTTAAATCGTTCGATCGCCTCCTGCGCCATCACACCTTCGTTGAGCAGGTAGGGGCGCAGTTCGGACGCCCATTTCGCCGAATGGGTCGCGGCGACATCTCGAAGCGCTGCGAGCAGAATCTGGAATGAGGTGAGACGTTGCTGGCCGTCGATGATCTCGAAAGCCTGCACCTCTTTGCCGAACGTCTTGATCTGGGCGATCACGATTGCACCCAAAAAATGGGGTGTGAGCGATGCGCGGTCAGTCCTGACGCGATCAGCCGCACGCTCGATATCCTCCCATAGCAGTTCGAGTTGTGGCTGCACCTTCCAAGCATATTGCCTCTGATAAAGGGGGATCAGGTAGCGCTTCTTGCCGTCGAACAACTCGATAATAGAACGTGTGTATGGTTTCATGCCTTTGCCCCCTTACTCGAAGCGCACGCTGCGACTGTCGGTCAGCGGCCAATCAGCGTCTTTCAGAAGCTGGTCGATCTTGATGCGCGCGAACGCTTCATTGGTCACGTTTCTGCGCCTTCCCGGACCGTCCTTCATCCTTCGCGGCGCTGGCGGCGCGCGTGGAAAGCCGCTGATATTCTTCCACGGACACAACCACCACCACGCCGCGCCCGTGTTTTCGATCAGCACAGGCGCGGCGCGCGCGGTGTCGATCATCAGGCCGAAACCGTTCTTGGCCTCGCGTGCAGACATGGTTTTCATGGCCGAATCCCGCGACATTCACTTGCGCCACTTAGGGCGAAATAGCTCTTTTTGCCAAGGGCAGCGAGGACAGAAAATCTGAAACTGCGCGGCGTTGCCGCGCGATGGCGGTCGGCGCTGCGATATGTTGGGTCTCCGCGCTGCCCGCCATCGGTCACGCCCGATCCTGCTGCGGCTGCACCCTGTCGTTCGAGCCTGCTGGACGTTCCATCTCGAATCCGATCTTTCCGAGTTTCGTCCAGATGCTGCGTGCCCGTTCACCGTCCTCGCTTTTGAGCTTTTCGGCGATCCAGAGCAGCGCGCCGTAGATCATGGCGCGATCATTGCCGGTAAGGTCCACAACGCCCGCCTTGACGACGAGGCCGCCGAGTTCGATCAGATGCCGCGTGCGTTTGCGGCGTTCGATCTGCCAGCTTGGCATGTCATGCCGCGCTCGCGCCGCCTGATTCCGGTTGCGCGCCGCCCGGTTGCGATGGAGCGCCGCCGTTGTCGCGGTCAGGCGCTGGTGCAGATCGCCGCGATTTTCCGCGAAAGAACGCCGCGCCGCGCTTGGCCCATGCCTCCCTCTTTCCGGCATCTTTGGTTTCGGTCAGCACGACCAGCGCCCCGGCCAGTTCGTCGGTGGCGAGCGCGTCCGCCCCGGTGGCGATCACCAGTTCACCCAACTGCTGCACCTTGCGTGTTTTCAGTTCCCGCGCCTTGTCCTCCAGCGCCTTGAGTTCCGCGTCATAGTCCCGTGGTTTGCGCATTGCCGTGTCCTTTCTCGGTCGCAAGTGGTTGATGCGGTAAGGATAGTTGCGCAGACGGCGGAACGCAGTATTGTTGCCGGGACGGTGTGGCACGGCCCGGTCCATCCCGAGATTTTTTCGAGGGAGGGCGCGCTTATACGTCGTTCCGACGTGCGCTTGACCGTGGCAATGCTTGATCGCGATGGCGATCTATCATCTTCACGTCAAGGTCATTGGCCGCAAGGCCGGGTCGAGCGCGGTGGCCTCCGCCGCCTACCGCTCGGCGTCGCGGACGCGCGATGAGCGTATCGACCGCGTTCAGGATTTTTCCAACAAGCGCGGCGTCGGCCATTCCGAGGTGCTGTTGCCCGAGAACGCCCCCGAGGCGTGGAGCGACCGCGAACGGCTTTGGAACGATGTGGAAGCATTCGAGGTGCGTAAAGACGCACAGCTTGCCCGCGAAGTCGAGTTCGCCATTCCGCGCGAGATGACGCAGGCGCAGAGCATCATGCTTGCCCGCGACTTCGCGCAAGCCGAATTCGTCGATCGGGGCATGATCGCTGATCTCAATCTGCATTGGGACATTGGCGAGGACGGGATGCCGAAGCCCCATGCCCATGTCATGCTCACCATGCGCAGCATGGCCGAGAACGGTTTCGGCCCGAAGGTGCGGGAATGGAACCGCACGGAGATGGTCGAGCGCTGGCGGGAACGCTGGGCCGAACACGTCAACGAGCGGCTGGCCGAACTCGACATCGACGCCCGGATCGACCATCGCAGCCTTGAAGCTCAGGGCATCGGGCTTGAGCCGCAAAGCCAGATCGGCGCACCCGCACAGCGCATCGAGGGCGACGGCATTGAAGCTGCCGACCGGGCGGACCTTCACCGCGAGATCGCCCGTAACAACGGCGCGCGGATCATAGCCGACCCGTCCGTTGCGCTGGACGCGATCACACACCAGCAATCGACCTTCACGCGCCGGGACATGGCGATGTTCGCGCATCGGCACAGCGACGGCGTCGACCAGTTCAACGAGGTCATGGGCGCGATGCGCAATGCGCCCGGTCTGGTCGAATTGGGTAAGGACGGACGCAGCGAAGATCGCTTCACCACCCGCGACATGATCGAGGCCGAACAACGCTTGCATCGTGCGGCGGAACTCATGGCCGAGAAGGAATTGCACGAGGTCAGCGACAGGAACCGCGAAGCCGCGCTGGCCCGAGTGGAACAGCGCGGCCTTGTCATGTTCGGCGAGCAGGCCGACGCGCTAACGCATGTCACGGATGGGCGCGATCTCGGGATTGTCGTCGGCTATGCCGGAACGGGAAAGAGCGCCATGCTTGGCGTTGCGCGCGAGGTATGGGAAGCGGCAGGCTTTGAGGTGCGCGGCGTTGCCCTCTCCGGTATCGCGGCGGAAAATCTCGAAAGCGGAGCGGGTATGCATCGCGCACCATCGCCAGCATGGAGCATGGCTGGAAGAACGGGCGCGACATGCTCACGACGCGCGATGTGCTTGTCATCGACGAGGCGGGCATGGTCGGCACGCGGCAGTTGGAGCGTGTCTTGTCCCATGCCGCCGACGCAGGCGCAAAGGTCGTGCTGGTCGGCGACCCGCAGCAGTTGCAATCCATCGAAGCAGGTGCGGCGTTCCGCTCGATCCATGAGCGACATGGCGGCGCGGAAATCGGCGAGGTGCGCCGCCAGCGCGAGGACTGGCAGCGTGACGCTACCCGCGATCTGGCTACGGCCAAGACCCGCGATGCGATCCATGCCTATGACCGTCACGGCATGGTGCATTCCGCCGAAACACGCGAACAGGCGCGTGGCGATCTGATCGACCGCTGGGACCGTCAGCGTCAGGCATCCCCCGACAGCAGCCGCATCATCCTCACCCACACCAATGCCGAGGTGCGCGAACTCAACGAGGCAGCACGCGACCGGATGCGCGCGGCTGGCGATCTGGGCGAGGACGTGCGCGTCACCGTCGAGCGGGGCGAACGGAACTTCGCCGCCGGGGATCGCGTCATGTTCCTGCAAAACGAGCGTGGCCTTGGCGTCAAGAACGGCACGCTCGGCACCATCGAGCAGGTCAGCGAACAATCCATGTCGGTTCGCACCGATGACGGGCGCAGCATCAGTTTCGACCTGAAAGACTACGACCGCATCGACCACGGCTATGCTGCGACCATCCACAAGGCGCAAGGCATGACCGTGGACCGCACCCATGTTCTGGCAACGCCGGGCATGGACGCTCACGGCAGCTATGTCGCCTTGTCCCGTCACCGCGACGGCATGGACCTGCACTATGGCCGCGACGACTTCAGCAGCCAGGACAAACTCATCAACACCCTGTCGCGCGACCGGGCAAAGGATATGGCGACGGATTACGAACCTGCGCAGAGCTACGCCGAGAGGCGCGGCATCACCGCCCACGCCCATGATGCTGCCGTTGAACAGGTCGCCGAACCATCGCTCGAACACCTCGATCTCGGCTTGTGTGACCGGAACGGGGTCGGGCCAGTCATCGGTCACGGTCCATGTGCTGAGGTCGTGCTTGGGCGGCCTACCGGGGAACGGCCACGGATAGCCCAGCAATTCCTCAAGCTGCTCCGACGCCGTAGGCGGTCGTTTAGCGTGCCGGGGACGAGATGCCGCCTCCGGCTTGTCGTCGTCCCTGCGGTCAGAAGTCATCGAGGAAGTCAAATTCGTTAAACGAACCTGTTCGATGAACTCTTTGGCTCATCCGATCCTTGATAAATCCGGCAATATGCCGTATATAACGAAAGAAAGGAGTTCAGCCATGCCCAGACCCGCAAGCGAAGTGGAAACCGCCCGCCTTGAGGCGCGCGTTCCTGTCAACGTCTATGAACAGATGCAACGCGCGGCCAAGCTGCGCGGCATGACGCTTACCGGCTATCTCATTGCGACAGCAGGCGAGGATGCCCGCCGCACGGTCGAGGAGGCCGACGTGCTGCGTCTGGCTGCCGAAGACCAGATGCGCTTTGCCAAGGCGCTGATTGATCCGCCCGCGCCGAACGCGCGTCTCGCCCGTGCCGCCAGGCGCCATGCCGACCTGATCGCGCCCCGGTGAGTGCAAGGTTCGCGATAGAGGCGCTGACCAAGGCCCACCAGCGCAAGACGTTCTCGTGCGGCAACGAGCGGATAGACCGCTATTTCCGCGAGACGGTCACGCAGGACATAACGCGCCGATACGCGACCTGCTTTGTCGCCCGAGACCTTGAAACCGACCGGATCGCGGGGTTCTACACGCTATCCTCGAGCAACGTGCCGCTGACGGCCGTGCCCGAGCCGCTGGCGAGCCGGTTGCCGCGCTATCCAACTGTCCCGGCCGTGTTGATCGGTTGGCTTGGCCGCGACCAGTCCTATGCCGGGCTAGGACTCGGCGAGGCGCTGCTGTTCGACGCGATCAGGACCGTCGCCGAAGCGCCGATAGGCGCTCACGCCATATTCGCCGACGCCATCGACGCAAAGGCTGCGGCCTTCTACGCGGCCTTCGGATTCGCGCCGCTGACTGACCGGCCCAATACTCTGTATCTGCCTGTTGCGACTGCACAGCGCCTTTTGTCGGGAGAAACCCCATGACAACTTCCGCCGCCGACAAATCTCAGCATCGGGTGATGCAGCGCGCCGCCCTTTATCTGCGCGTTTCGACGGCGCGGCAGGCCGAGCATGACGTTTCCATTCCCGACCAGAAGCGGCAGGGCGAAGCCTATTGCGAGGCGCGGGGCCTGCAACTGGTGGAAACCTTCATCGAACCTGGCGCATCCGCCACCAACGACCGCCGCCCGGAGTTCCAGCGGATGATCGAGGCGGGCACGTCTAAACCCGCGCCGTTCGACGTGGTAGTGGTTCACTCGTTCAGCCGTTTCTTCCGCGATCATTTCGAGCTTGAGTTCTACGTCCGCAAGCTGGCGAAGAACGGCGTCAAACTGGTCTCGATCATGCAGGAAATGGGGGATGACCCCATGCACGTCATGATGCGGCAAATCATGGCGCTGTTCGACGAATACCAGTCCAAGGAAAACGCCAAGCACGTCATACGGGCTTTGAAGGAGAACGCCCGCCAAGGCTTCTGGAACGGCTCGCTTCCCCCTATCGGCTACCGCGTCGTCGCGGCCGAGCAGCGCGGAGCCAAGACCAAGAAGAAGCTGGAGATCGACCCGCTCCACGCCGACACCGTGCGGCTGATCTACCGGCTGGCGCTGGAAGGCGACGGCACGACCGGCCAGATCAAGAACATCGTCTCCTACCTCAACAGCCGCCGCATCTTCACCCGCGACGGCGGGCGCTGGGGGCATCGGCCAGGTTCACCGCATCCTGACCCGCCGCACCTATATGGGCGAGCACGAGTTCAACAAGCGTTCCAAGACCGAGGAATTGAAGCCGGTCAGCGAGATCGTCACCGTTCCCTGTCAATCGGCTCGCAAATTTGACCCCGTATCGGCGTTCAATTTTGACCCCTTCGCGCGGCGTGGTTTGAGGGTAGCGCTCGACTCGTCGGAGCTGGCCGGGATTGCGGAGACGAGACGAGCGCGGGTGGCGTGATCGTCGTCGCGGCTTTTGAAGCGCCAGCTGTCGTTACCGGTTTCGACGATGTCGCAGTGGTGGGTCAACCGGTCGAGCAGCGCGGTGGTCATCTTGGCGTCGCCGAACACGCTGGGCCATTCGCCGAAGGCGAGATTGGTGGTGACGATGACGGAAGCACGCTCGTAGAGCCGGCTGACGAGATGGAACAGCAACTGGCCGCCGGATTGGGCAAAGGGCAGATATCCGAGTTCGTCGAGCACGATGAAGTCCATCCGGGTCAGATGTTCGGCAAGCCGGCCCTGACGTCCGTTACGGGTCTCGATCTCGAGGCGATTGACGAGGTCGACCACGTTGTAGAAGCGACCGCGGGCGCCGGATCGGATGCAGCTTCTGGCGATTGCGATGGCCAGGTGGGTTTTGCCTGTGCCGGTGCCGCCGACGAGCACGACGTTGCGCTGCTGGGCGATGAAGCCGCCGCCGGCGAGATCATTGACGAGCGTCTGATTGATCGGCGTGCCTTCGAACTGGAAGTCATCGAGATCCTTGGCCAATGGCAGCTTGGCGATGGTGAGCTGGTACTTGATCGACCGCGCCTGCTTCTCGTTGATCTCGGCGCTGAGCAGGTCGCCGACGATGTGCTGAGGTTCGTGCTGGCGCTTGACGGCCGTCGCCATGATCTCGTCGAAGGCAGCCCTCATTCCGTAGAGTTTGAGCTCACCCATGAGGTCGAAGATTTGGGTTCGTTCCATCAGATGGTCCTCCGGAGGTTGTCGTAACGGGCGCAATCGGCGATCGGCGCATGGCGGAGCGTCAGTGCCGCCGGCGTCATAATGTTGGCCGGTGCAGCGGGTTCGCGTTGGCGAGCCAGGATGTTGAGAACGACGTCAGCGGAATGAACGCCATGAGCGATCGCCTCGGCGCAGGCGGCTTCGACCGCCGACAAACCGTCCGTCAGCACCGCATTGAGGATGTCGACCATCTGTCGATTGCCGTCGTCGGTGCTGGCGAGCCTGCGCCGGATCCGTTCGATCGCGGCCGGCAACACCCAGTCCTTGAAGGGTGCGCCGTTACGTAAGGCCCCGGGTTTGCGCGCGAGCACCGGCACGTAGTGCCAGGGATTGTAGGTCGTCTCGCCGCGTCCGAACGATCGCGGATGCTCCGCAACGATGCGCCCGTCCTGACGGATCACGATGCGATCGGCATAGGCTTGAACTTCGACCGGGCGCCCGACGGCGCTGGCAGCGACCGAGTATTTGTTGTTGTCGAAGCGCACCAGGCAGGTCTTCGAGACCGATGCCGGCACCGCGTGGAATCCGTCGAACCGGCCAGCATAGGGAACGAGCTTGGGCCGCTCGGCTTCGAACACCTCCCAGACCGTCTGTTCGGCCAGTTCTGGATGTCGGTGCGCCTTGGCGTAGGCGATGCACTTATCCAGAAGCCACGCGTTCAACTCGTCCAGGGTTTTGAACCGCAGCCGTGGCGTGAAGAACCGTTCCCGGACCAGCCCGACCTGGTTCTCGACCTGACCCTTCTCCCAGCCCGACGCCGGCGTGCAGGCGACCGGATCGATCAGATAGTGGCTGCACATCTGCAGGAAGCGGCGATTGTAGCGGCGATCCTTGCCGACGAAGATCGTCTCTACCGCCGTCTTCATGTTGTCGTAGATGCCGCGGCTGCAGGTACCCTTGAACAGTGCGAACGCCCGGTCGTGGGCGTCGAATACCATCTCCTGCGTCTCCCGCGGATAGGCCCGCACGAACAGCATGCGGCTGTGGCACAGCCGGACATGAGCGACCTTCACGATCGCCGTCACGCCGTTGAGGAGAACGATCTCATGGCTCCAGTCGAACTGGTAGGCTTCGCCCGCCGCAAAGCTCAACGGAACATAGGCCGCCGCGGTCGATTGCCCGCGCTCCTTGCTCCAACGCCTGGCGTAACGCCGTACGGCATCGTAGCCGCCGTCATAGCCGCGTCCGCGCAACTCTTCGAAGATCCGGATCAGCGTCAGCTGTTCGCGAGCCGATTTGGCCGCGTTCGCCGCCAGCAGTTCATCAAGCTCCGCCGCCCAACGCCCGAGTTTGGGGCGCGGCTGGATCGAACGCTCATACTCGAACAAGGTCTTGCCCGACCTCAGCACCTTCCGGACCGTGTTCCGCGACACCTTCAGGTCACGGGCGATCTCCTTGATCGTCTTGCCCTTGATGAAGTGTTCGCGCCGTATCCGCGCAATCGTCTCCACGATCAGCATCCCCGACCACCTGCTTCATGACAAAGCAGGCAGCGCAACAGCCAACCTGTAGGGGGTCAATTTTGGACGCCGATCCCCCGGCTTACGGGGTCAATTTTGCATGCCGAATGACAAAGAAGG
>NZ_AAMY01000023.1 GCF_000152905.1 Nitrobacter sp. Nb-311A | reverse complement strand
GAGCCGGGACGGGGCTGGCGCGGCGCGGCAGCGACACCGCCTCGGCATCGAGCATACCATCTCCGGCGGAGCGCACCAGGCGCGCCGACAGCACCCGGCCGGAGCGGTCGATGGTGAACGCGACGGTGGCGACGCCGGCGCCGGCGCCGGAGGGGAAGCGCTTGTGGCGGTTGAGATGCGCCATCAAGGCGCCCTTCCACGAGGCCGGCGACATCGACGACGCCATGCCCGCGGCCGGCGCGGCCGCACGATCGGCGCGCTGCGCCTGCGAACTCTGCGGCGCGGTGGTGCGCGGCGCCTTCTTCTGCTTTTTCTTCTTCGGCTTCGGTTTCGGCTTGGGCTCGACCTTGGCCGGCAGCACCACCTCCGCCTTCTCCACCTTCGGGGTTTCCGGCAGCTTGACCTCGGCCTCCTTCACCTCCGGCGGCGTCGGATCGGGCTTTTCCTCGACCGGCTTGTCCGGTTCGTCAGGCTGCTCCTCGGCCTCCACCATCTGCGGCCCCGGCGCGATGTCCTGCTGCGGCGCCTCGGGCGCCACCGCCAGCGGCGCCAGCTCCATCATGATCGCGGCCGGCGGATCGCCCGGCGCCTCCGCCTGCGCCGGCCAGTGCAGCGCCAGCCAGATGCCGCCGGCATGCAGCGCGACCACCGCAAGCCCGGCCGCGGTCCAGCGCAGCGCCGCGGCCCTCGTCACCGCGCCCTCGGGCCGCCCGTCCGGATCGCGCCAGTCGATCCTCATGGCTGCGACGCCGCCGCCGGCACGCTGCTACCGGCGGCCACGCCACCCGCCTGCGCCTGTCCGGTGTCCTCAAGCCCGACCAGCGCGATCTTGAGATAGCCGGCCTCGCGCAACAGGTTCATCACCTTCATCAGCTCGCTGTAGGCCACCGTCCCGTCGGCGCGCAGGAACACCCGCTGCTCGCGGTCATTGCCGGTCTGCTGGTCCAGCGTCGCCTGAAGCGCGTTGCGCGGCACCTCCTCATTGCCGAGCGCCAGCCCCAGGTCCTGCTTCACCGTCAAAAACACCGGCTTGTCGGGACGCGGCTGCGGCTGCGCGTTCGACACCGGCAGGTCGACCGCGACGTCCACCGTCGACAACGGCGCCGCCACCATGAAGATGATCAGCAGCACCAGCATCACGTCGATGAACGGCGTGACGTTGATTTCGCTCAGCTCGTCGATGCCGCCGTCCTGCGGGTTCTTCAGCGATACCCCCATGGCGCATCACTCCGCGGCGGAGCGGCCGCGCGACAGCGGCACCACGGACGGGCCAAGCCCCCGCTCCTGGCGCTCGAGGTCGCGCGAGATGTGCTGAATGATCTCGCCGGAGGCGTCCGACAGCAGCGCCCGGTAGCTGGAAAGCGCCCGCGCGAACACGTTGTAGATAATCACCGCCGGGATCGCGGCGACCAGCCCGAGCGCGGTCGCAAGCAACGCCTCGGCGATGCCCGGCGCCACCACCGCAAGATTGGTGGTCTTGGAATGGGAGATGCCGATGAAGGCGTTCATGATGCCCCACACCGTGCCGAACAGCCCGACGAACGGCGCGGTCGCCCCGATGGTCGCCAGAAGTCCGGTGCCGCGGGCGATGTCGCGCCCCGCCTTGGCCTCGATCCGCGACAGCGCGATCGCCAGCCGCTCCTTGATGCCCTCGGAGGACAGATCGTTCGAACGCCTGCATTCGTTCTCCGCCGCCTCCATCAGATCCGACACCGGGCCCTTGCCGGTCCAGCCCTCGGCGATCTCGGCGCGCGCCGCCGCCAGAGTGCCGGCGCGCTCCAGCTTGCGCAGGCAGCTCTGCGCCCGCCGCCGCGACGCCGCAAGCTCCACGCCCCGCGCCAGCCAGATCGTCCACGTCACCAAGGATGCAAACGCCAGACCGATCATCACCGCCTTCACGATGATGTCGGCCTGCATGAACATCCCCCACGGCGACAGGTCTTGCGGAAGCGTGGAAGATGAAGCATTCGGCGCAGGCGACGGCGCGGCCGCCGGAGCGGACTGATCCAGAGGCGCGGCCGCATCCGAAGACGTGGCGGCAGCCGCATCCGATGAGGGCGGCGACGACGGCGAAGCTTCCCCGGACGCAGCTTCAGCCGCAGGCGGCGATGTCGCCGAAGCCGGGCCGGACGCTGACGGAACCGCCGGCGCAACCGAGGTTGGCGGCGATGCGGACGATGGCTTTGCGGACGGCTGCGCCGGCGTCGATGCCTGCGATGACGTTGCTTGTGAAGACGCCGGCACCGACGATGATGGCTGCGCCGGTGATGCCGCAGCCGGATGGCTCCCATGCTGCTGCGCAGCCGCCGGCGCAGCAATCGCCAGAACGGCGAGCGCGACGACAGGATCAAGCCGCGCCCCCCGAAACGCAGGCATGAAACCGAACAGCGTTCCCATAACCACCGCCCCCGCCACCGCCCCGACCGCTGCCGTGATCGAGAAGATGACCGTCATGCCGAACAGCGTGGCGGCGGCTATTCCGATCAGCACGCCGAGCAGCAGCCCGACCACGCCGCCGATTGCCGACAACACGATCGCTTCCGTCAGGAACTGGCCCAGGATGTCCGCGGTCCTGGCTCCGATCGCGGCGCGGACCCCGATTTCGCGGGTGCGCTCGGCCACGGTGATCAGCATGATGTTCATGATGCCGATGCCGCCGACCAGCATCGAGATCGCGGCAATGGCGCCGAGCAAAAGATTGCTTGAGCGGCGCTCGTCCTCGGCTTTCTGGAACGCCGATGCCGCATCGTGAATGTAAAAGTCTTCGCGGCCATGACGGCGGATCAGCAGCGTCTTGATGGCGTCCTTGGTCTCGCGCAGACGCGACATGTCTGCGATCGAAACGACGATCTCCGACAGGTCGTCCTTGCCGAACAGCCGCGTCGCCGCTGTCCGAAGCGGCATCACCATGTTGTTGTTACGATCCGTGCCTCTTGCGGAAAGTCCTTTGTCTTCCAGAACGCCTGTGACAAGAAACGGCACATTGTTGACGAGAGCGGAGCGGCCCGACGGATCGGCAATGCCGGGAAACAGCTTCAAAGCCACGGTGCTCCCGAGCAGCATGACCGCGCTGCCGGAAAGCTCGTCTTCCCGGGTGAAGAAAGCTCCCTTGGCCGCATTCCAGTTGTGAACCGTCCGGAACTCGGCCGTGGTGCCGATAACCTCCGCGCTCAGGCTGACATTGCCTCGCTGGAAGGTCGCCATCTCCCACATCGCCGGCATCGATCCGGACACGTTGTCGAGGTCCTTGATGGCCTCGGCATCGGCGGGGGTCAGCGGCAGGCTGGTCGCGGCCGATTCGCCGACGCGGCCGACCACCACCCAGTTGGTGCCAATGGCGGATGCCTGCTCCATATATGAGACCTGCGCGCCGCGCCCGATCGCCATCATGGCGACGACGGAAGCGACGCCGATGACGATGCCGCTCAAGGTGAGCGCGGTGCGGGCCGGATTGACCGCAAGGGCGGCGAAGGCGGAGCGTACCGCCTCTTCCAGCCACCCCCAGAACGCCGGTGCAGCATCGTTTCCCGGCCGTGCGGTGTTTGCCGCAAACGAGGGCAGAACAGCGTGAACGCCGCAACCGCTGTCGGAGGCGATCAGCCCGTCCTCGATCCGGATGATTCGCTCCGCCGCGGCGGCTACTTTCGGGTCGTGCGTGATGAGAATGACGGTGTGGCCGGCGGCGGACAGCTCTTTCAGGATCGCCAGCACCTCAACGCCGCTCTTTGAGTCCAGCGCCCCTGTCGGCTCGTCGGCGAGGATGACGGCGCCGCCGTTCATCAGCGCGCGCGCGATCGAGACGCGCTGCTGCTGGCCGCCCGATAGCTGCGACGGACGATTGACCATGCGGCTGGCGAGGCCGAGCCGCGCCAGCAGCGCGGCCGCGCGGCGATGACGATAGGCGCGCGGCGCGCCAGCATGAACCGCCGGCATCTCCACATTGCCCAGCGCCGAGACCGTCGGGATCAGATGATACTGCTGGAAGATGAAGCCGAAGGAATTGCGGCGAAGGCTGGCGAGACCGTCGCGATCGAGCCCGGCGACATCCTGTCCGGCAAAGCGATAGGTTCCTCTTGTCGGCCGGTCGATCAGGCCGATAACGTTCATCAGCGTCGACTTGCCCGAGCCGGAGGCGCCGACGATGGCCACGAACTCGCCCGCGTGGATCGACAGGTCGACGCCGCGCAGCGCGCGCGTAATAACATCGCCGCTGCGATAGGAGCGGCAGATGCCTTTGAGCTCGATGAGCGGAACATGCAAAGCGCTCATGACTCCACCCTCAGCTTTGCGGGCGGGCCAGGCGCCTTCACGCCGGTGATGACGCGCTCGCCCTCGGCAACGCCGCGCGTGACCTCGACAAGGAAACGGGTGCGTACGCCGGTCTCAAGCTTGCGCGCGGCAATTTTGCCGTCGTCCAGGAGAACGCGGACGCGCCCTTCGCTGAGCGCCGACACCGGCACCACCAGCGCATCTTTCGACGCCGCCGTCACGAAGAACACCTGCGCCGTCATCCCGGCGCGAAGGCCGCCGTCCTCGTTGGGAATGTCGAACAGCGCGGTGTAGAGCACGACATTGCCCGATTGCGTCGCAGCCTTGGGCTCGGCCTTCTTGTCGGGCCGGCGCGGAGCAGGCTGGATCTGCCGCAGCCGCGCATGCCACTTGCGGTCCGGCCGGCCCAATGTGGTGAACCACAGCGGCATGCCTTCACGCAGCTTGACGACGTCGGCTTCGGACACATCGGTCCACACCGTCATGGTATCGAGGTCGGCGATCTGCAGGATCAGCGGCGTGTCATAGTTCGCATTGAGGGTCTGGCCTTCCTTCGCGTCCACCGAGACCACGGTCCCCCCCATCGGCGCGGTGATGCGGGCAAAGCGCAGCGCTGTCTTCTGCGCGCGAAGATCGGCCTGCATCTGACGGATGCGGGCCTTGGAGGCGTCGATGCGGGCGATCAGGATATCGCGGTCGCGCGTCGTGGTCTCAAAGGCGAGTTGCGACACCGCGCTGGTCTGCGACAGCGTCAGGTGGCGCTCGACATTGCGTTTGGCGAACACCAGCCCGGCTTCCTGCTCGGCCAGTTCGGCGGATAACCTCGCAAGATCGGCCTCGATGCCTTCGACTTTGGCCGCCTGCATCTCGGCGTCGATCTCCGCCACTACCATCCCCGCGGTCACCTTGTCGCCAACAGCAACGTGAAGACGCTTCAACTGTCCGGACACCTGCGCGCCGACATCGACATAGGCGTGCGGCTGGATTTTTCCGGTCGCAGCGACCGTGCTCTCGATGTCCTGCCGTGTGACGGCAGCGGTCTCATAGAGGCTGTCAGGCGACGGCGCGCGGAATCCCATGACGGCGAGGGTGCCGAGCGCAGCCAACCCTACGACGCTCCCCCCCAGAACGAGCCGCCGGGAGCCGCGCGCTCGTGCCGGCGCGGCCCAGGCCGGCGGCAGCGTCAGGCCGTCGACATCTTCAGGAGGCAACGGGGCGTTCATCGTCGGCATCCGCTCACTGAATGTCTTTGTAATCGACGTCGAACGACTGTCCGGGTCCGGCGTCGAACAGGACATAGAACTCGCCTTCGGGCCGCCTGAAGCTCACGATCGAATCCGGTCCGAACTTCGTCTCCAGCACGATGGATTCGTCATAGCGGACGACGTCGAGCTTGACGCCGGGAACACCCCTCCCGTCCGCGAAGCCGCCCTCGCAGCGCACTGTCGTCGCATTGGCCATCTTGCAGATGCAGAACGGCGGATGCGCCCATGCAGCGCCGATAAACAGGGATACCGCGCCGATGGCGGCGATGATCAGCCCGCCTTTCCGAAGCCCCTTCATGGCCGCCCCCTCTTCTCGAGCCAGGCAGCGGTGATGGGCGAAGCGGCGCGGATCGGAATTGTCGCCTGATGCAGCGCGCCGTCCCAACCCTCCAGCGTCAGCCACAGCACATCGTCGGCCGTGGTCCGGTCCGGGATTCGCATCTCGGCGGTCTGCCGGTACGGCGTGCCGGAGAACAGCGCGCCCGCGGTGCGGATGTTGCGCGGTTTGCCCACGCGCAGGTACGCCGCCTTCACCTCATCGACGCAGGCCGGGCACAGCGCCAACGCGAAGGTCTTGGCATAGCCGGCGCGGCCTTCCGCATCCGGCGCAACCACCTTGAACTCCGCCAGCCGCACGCTCCACGGTCCGACCGCGATCTCGCCGATCTCGCGCTGACCGAGTCCCTTCTTGCCGTCGAAAAATGCGTTTTCCTGGAAGAATACGGGCGTGAAGATGACCGGCACGATCAGCACAAGCGCGCTCAAGTGAAAACGCCAGCGCTGCCATAGCGATGCGCCGCGCGATGGGGAGGCGAGCGCCGTCATTCCGCCGCCTCCAGCCCGAGCCGCGCCGACGCGCGCTCGCGCACCAGTTTCACCGTCTCGATCGCGGTGCGTTTCGTCCACACCATCATTCCGGAGAACACCAGCGTGGTCAGCAACAGTCCGAACCCGAAATAGACCAGTTTGAGCCAGACGCCGGCGAAGTCGCCGGTGTGCAGAGGCCGCATCGAGCCGGTGACAAGCTCGAGCGCGGAGCGGTCGGACACGCGCCGCGTCCGCTCGACCTTGCCGTTGTAAGGGTTGACGTCGACCGTCTCGAACAAAAGCGGATAGCTACCCCGCCCGCCGACCCGGATGTGACTATAGGCGCTGCTCGGGAACTGCACGAAACTCGGCTCGAGATCGGGCAACTGCCGCCGCACCGCCTCCGCCGCCTGCTCCAGCGTGATGCGGGGAGCCGGCTCGCCTCTGGCCACCACGGGAACATCGCCCCGCGCCACCACAGCAGGCACGCCTATCGTTGAGATGCTGATATGATTATCGTCAAGGATCGCGCGAACCAGAAACCAGCCCGCGGTCACCGCCATGATGGCGATGAACGGAATCGACCACGCGCCCGCCAGCCGGTGTAGATCGCCCCAGAACACCCGCCGACCCTTGCCGGTGCGCAGGCGCGGCCGCAGGTAAACCCGCCAGAACCGCTTGTAGACGACGATGCCGGTGATTAATGAGCCGAGCAGCGGAATCGATAACGCCGACACCGCGTACCAGCCGAGCGAGAAACCGTCGTTGAACGGCACCAACAGCCAGCCATGCAGCGCGCGCACGAAATCGCGGAAATCGAACTCGCCCTGCTCGCCCTGCACCGCGCCGGTGTAGGGGTTGACGTAGAGCGTATCGGTGCTGCCTTCGGGGCGGGTGACCGAGACGGTCAGCGCGAACATCGACTTCACCGGCCGCGAGATGAACCGCACCCGCGCGCCGGGCACCTCACGCTCGACAGCCGCCATGATCTGGTCGTAGCCCAGCAGCCGCGCATCCGCAGCCGGCGCGTTGGCCCGCACCATCGGGCTCGCCAGCCACACAATCTCCTGACTGACGGTGGCGATCGACCCCGTCAGACAAACGAAGAACAAAAACGCCCAGATCGGCAGCGCCAACCAGCCGTGAATTACGAACCACAGGCGGGCGCCTGAGGATTTACGCGATACGGTTCCATTCACTCCTGCTGTCCCTCGGCGCGCTGGTTGTCCCGCCACGGGACATCCCCAAGTCAAACAATGGCGACCCTCTATAGTTAGAGACGTTCGAGCGACCGCTTTTTGAACCCCCTAGTTGCAAAATTTTTTACGTCGCAAGCGAACAAGGTCGCGCCCATCTGTCTTCCAGACGCTTTAGAACCGGAACTTGGTGGACACGGTATAATGTTGCGGCTCGCCATAAACGCCGGTGCCGGAGTTGCCGAATGCGGAATTGTATTTTTGATTCAAAAGACTTGCAGCCTTAAACGCCGATCTGGTCGGCCGGGCGAAAATGCGCCATCAATCCCGAAGAAACTACCGCCCCGGGCGAACTCCTGCCGAACGCCGAACGGATTGCTTTTCCGAACGGCCCGCTCGGCCGCGACCTCAGAATTTGTATGTCATGCTGAGAAGAAAGCTACGCGGCGCGCCCCACGTGTAGCTGCTGTACCAGTTGTAGATCGAGTAATATTTCTTGTCGAAGAGGTTTCGGACATTGAAGGTGGCTGAAAGGTTCTCGTTGAACTTATAGTTAGCCATCAAATCCGCGACCCAATAACTCGGCGCCGTGCTCGTGACGTCGGCGCCAATTACCCCGTTCCAGACCTGATCGCTCCATGTGATGTCCTGCCACCGCGCTCCGCCGCCGACCGTCAACCCGTCCAACGCGCCATCGAGTTTGTAGGTCGTATAGAGGGTAAACTGATTTTCGGGCGTCAGCGTCGAAACCTTGATGCTGTCGCGTCTCGAGATCTTGTGGGTAAAGCCGGTTTGAATCTGCCACTGCGGCGAAAGCTGGCCTGAAATCTCCAGCTCGAACCCCTTGGTGACGACGCCATCGACCGCCTGATAGGCAGGATTACCATCCGGAGCGAGGCCGCCCGTGGGAACCGGATAGTTGTTCTGCTGAATTTCGAAATAAGCGGCGCTGGAGTTGAGGCGTCCGTTGAAGAAGGCGGACTTCAACCCAACCTCGTTGCTGACGCCTTCCTGCGGCGGCAGCGTTATTCCCTGCTCGGTTCGCTCGTATTGGGGTTGGAAGATGCCGGTATGACTGCCGTAGATCGAGAGGTGTTCATTGATGTCGAAGATCGCGCCGAAGTACGGCACCACGACCGACCTGTTGCTACGCTCTTCCACCGAAGGATCCCAATAAGGACGCTGCATCCATTCATAGCGCAGGATGCGCGTACCGGCGATCAGCTTCAGCTTGTCGTGCGCGTTGAAGCGAAAAGTGGCGTACGCCGCTCGATTCCGCATCACTTCGTTGCCGACTCCATCAAGGACCCACGCCGGCTGCGGAATATTCCCGTTCCAATCGTAAAAGTTCGGAACCGTGGGATCATAGGCCGGATCGGCTGAGGAAATCGAATTGCGCCAATGCCTTTTGGAAATAATTCCTCCTAAAACGAGGTCGTGCTTGCGTCCGAACAGATGCACGGGCCCGGTCGCATAGGCCTCGGCGACATCGAGTTGGGTCTGACCGAGAAACGCCCCGGTCCAGATGCTGACGCCGGACCCGTCGAGAGGATTGGGGTTACCGTCACTCGCGGAGCCAAGGCGCGTGTCGTAGCCGTTGACCTGACGCTTCAGTTGCAGCTTGACTCGCCAATCGTTGTCGAAGTGATGCTCCAGGGTGGTGAACGCGCTGTAGACGTACTGTTCCCAACTGCTCCAGCGCGCGCCGGGATTGAAGGAGCGAGGCATTTGGTTGAAGTCGCCGTTGCTATCGAACAGCGGAATTCCGCCGAAGGACGTTCCCTTCGGTATATTGTACTGATAGTGCGCGCCCACTGTGAACAGCGTGTCCGGCGTCAAATCGGCTTCCAGAACGCCGTAGACCAACGAGCTTCGATTCTTGAAGTAGTTCATGTAGGATCCGCGATCCTGATGAGTTGCCACGAAGCGACCCCGCACGGTCCCTTCTTTATTAAATGGACCGCTCAGGTCGAGTTCTCCGCGATAGGTATCCCAGGAACCTCCGGTGAGAGTGGTGTGCCCCTGAAAAACCGAGGTCGGCTTTTTGCGGATCAGGTTGACCGTCGCGCCGGGATCGCCGGTGCCCGTCATTAGGCCGTTGGCCCCCTTCAGCACCTCGACCCGATCGTACATCGCCATGTCGCTGAGCGACTGACCCGCAGGATAACCGCTGGCGTAGAAGCCGGGCATTCCGTCATCCTGAAAATTCCGGATGGCGAAGCCACGCGCATAATATTCGACGCGCTCATTTTCATAGGTCACCGTCGAGATGCCAGGAGTTTGAGTCATCACATCGTTGACGGTGAGCAGCTTGAAATCGTCGATCTGCTGCCTCGTAATGATGCTGATCGACTGGGGCGTCTCGCGCGGCGTGAGTTGAAGCCGGGTCGAGCTTGCCGTCACGCTCGGCGTGTAGGAACCAGTGCCTTCGGTCTTGCCGGGATCGCTTGAGGACGCCCCCTGCACGTCGATGGTATCGAGCGAGATCGCGCCGGCCGGCGCGGCTCCGGCAGAGGCGGCGGCAGAATCAGCGATGGTCACGGTGTTGGCGCTGGTGAAGCGGTAGGTGAGGCCCGATCCGGCAAGCAGGCGGGTGAGCGCCTGATTGCGTGTCAACGACCCAGCCAGACCGGCGCTGCGCAGTCCCGCTACGAGATTCGAGGGGAATAGCAACCGCAACCCGGCACGGTCGGCGAATGCATTAAGCGCCCCGCCGAGATCCTGCGCCGGAATATTGAAGGCGATCGTCTGCGGCGCGCTTTGCTGCAACGGAATGGTCTGGGCGCTCGCGGAGCCGACGATTGCACCACTCACCACAACCATGAGAGCGGCCGCCGATCCCAACAACACAATCTTGTGCGCAGCCCCCGCGCCTTTGCCGCATCCGTTATCCTCTGCCCCACTCATAATATGATACCCGCCTGCCCCGATTATTTGCGAGAGGGCGTTGGGCGATAACGCCCCTGCACCGTCCCTCGGAAACAAGGACGAAACGGCTGGCGAAATCTTGCAGCGGTCGACAAAGAAAAACTGGGCGGGATCGTTTATGGCTCTAACGAACGATGGTGACGAATGGCAGCCGTGTCATCTGTACCGGCAAAGTATCCTCGATCGTGTGCAGGATCGCCTCCGGATCGTTGAGATCGAACACGCCGGTCACCTCCAGCGACCGCAACCCGTCTCCCACCAGAACGATGCGTCCCCGGCGGTAGCGCTCGATGTCTGCCACCACATCGGCCAGCGGACGGCGATTGAAGATCAGCTTGCCGCGGCGCCATGCCGTTTCAATATCGGCATTGGCGGCTTCCGGCGCCGATGGCCTCCCGCGCGGAAGATAATGAACGCGCTGGTCCACCCGCGCGATGACCGGATCGGGCGCCTGATCGGTCGTGATCGCGACCACACCCTCCACGACCGTCACGACCACCTCGCCAGCGCGGATATCGATGTCGAAAACCGTCCCGACGGCACGGGTCTGCCCGTCCCCTGCCTCGACGACAAAGGGCCGCGCCGTATCGTGCGCAACCGTGAAGGTCGCCTGACCTTCGAACAGCGACAGCCGGCGCTCGTGAGCACTGAACTTGACGGAAAACGCCGAGCTGGCGTTCAGAAATACGGATGACCCGTCTGTAAGACCAACGGTGCGCTGCTCTCCGACCTCGGTGACGAAGTCTGCAAACAGCCGCGGCCCGATGACGCCGGACCGCGCCACGACAAAGCCGACTGCTGCCAGCGTTCCTCCGCCCAGCACCGCCCGTCGCGTCACCTTGGCGCGGCGTTCCTTTCGCTCCAGGGTCCTGGCGCGGTCGCCCGCGACGCCGACGCCATGCCAGACGGCTTCGGCCTCGTGCGCGGCCAGTTCGTGCTCCGTGCTCTGCCCACGCCACGCTGCAAAGGCGGCATGATCCTCGGCGGTCGCCTGCCCGGACTTAAGCCTGACGAGCCAGTCGATCGCCGCATCGCTCAGCGCGATATCGGATTCATGCTGCTGCTTGTCTTCCGGCTTCATCGTAAACCGCTACTCCACCGAGACCGCATCGATGCGCCGGCCCCTTCTTTCCAGGACGAAACGAGCGGGCCGAACATAGACCGGTTAGCGCACATTTCATGCCTGATGACGGTAATGATCGCGGCAATGGCGCAAAGCCTGAGCCAGATATTTCGCCACCATGCTCTCCGAAACCTTTAGCCGGGCGGCGATCTCCCGATGGGACAGGCCGTCGCAGCGATTCAGCAACAGCGCCGCACGCGGCTTCTCCGGCAATCGAGCGAGCGCCAGAACCAGCAAGCGAAGCTGGTCACGGTCGATGATGCAGATTTCCGGAGACGGCGTATTGTCGGCCACCGCGGCGAGCAGAGTCTCATCGCTGACGCAATGAACCGTATGCCGCCGCTCCTTGCGGACGAGATCAATCGCAATATTGCCGGCAACCCGCAGGATAAAGGCGTGATGATCGTGAATCGCGGCGGCATCATTTTTCATCCCGGCCAGCCGCAACCATGTTTCCTGAAGGGCATCCTCGGCAAGCTCGCGCGACCCAGTCCGCTTTTTCAAATGCGCGCACAGGGCCTTCCAGTGCCGGAGATAAGCCGACATCAGGTCGTCATCGGTCTCCGTTGTGGCCGTTGTATCCATGCTTTGATGCGCGATCCCGGGCGTGCTGGCGGCAAACCTTCAGCTCTTGCGGAAGAAGAGTCGCCCAGGCCCTGATAGAAGAACCGCAAAATAGCCGCAACGCTCGATTTTTTAGATAGCGTCTAAAGGCTCCGCGCGAGGCTGGAGATGCGCTATCAATAAGTTCTGCTGTCGCCATAATGCCCGCTCTCGTTGCAGGCATTCACGCCTTTACAGCGGTCTCGGTGAAACGACAGGCAACGAGCTTGCCCAGCAAGGACTGGCTTCGCTGCGGCATTACGACGGCTATCATAGCGAACGCATAGCGCCTCAGAAGCCGTGGCGACCAGTGGCGAAGGCACGCCGAAACCAGTCATCCAGCAATGCTTTCTCGTATACATACCGGTCGCTGGAAAAGCGGGCCGATGGATTTATCTGGTAATTGATATCGGTGAGCGTTTCTTGGCCGCTGCGCTTGCGCCGTCCTTTTTCGCTCAACACATATCGCAGCTCGATCCTCGGTGGCGTAACGCCGCGCACAATCCGGACATTGTTGGGACCGAAACGCAACGGTTGTTGATAGCCGGCAAGATCGATATCAAGGATGTCTATATTGAGGGTCTGCCCAGGCGCTAGAAATCGCTTGCCGAGGCGTTCCAGATGAGCCTGCAAGGCCGCCTCCACCGACGCGGGCGAAACATCGAATGAACCGGCATCGGTATAGTGGCCCGAATTGACGAAGCGCACGTTCACGCCAGCGCGGCTCGATGCCGGCGAAAAAATGATGACTGCGAGAACCGCAGCAATGCCAAAATACCAGCGCATGGGTCACCTTTGGCTCAATATCGGTCGGACACTTCTATCGACCGGACATAGATACGAATCCCGAAACCTGCCAGACCGCGCAAGAGCAGAACGAGTTCACATCCTGAACCGGACGGGAACAACGAGTTGCACAGCCTGCGTTGTGATCTCCGGTGGCACGGGAGGCAAAGGAGATGCGCGCACGATCATTGCGACGGCTTCGTCGTCGAGTTCAGGAGACCCCGAAGAGCGCACCAGATGATATCGGAGCACCTGACCGTCGCGATCCATCCCGAAACTCAAAAGCGCTGTCCCTTCAGTTCCTTTCATACGAGCCTCGCTCGGATAGCGTTTGTAGCGCTCAAGGTGGGAGAGCAGCCTCGCCTTCCAGGCAGCCGGGACATCGGCTGGCGCCTGAGCGGTGTCGCTCGTTCCCGTCAATTCGCTCGTTGGCTGGTCGGGCACACCTGTAGCGCCTCTCTCACGAGGCGGCGCGAAACTTGGGGCTAGCAGAACGGGAAGTGCGCTCGCCCTGGCAACCGCCGCTCGCTTGGGACGCGGTGTCGGCAATGTCACCGGCTTTTCTATCGTTTCTCCTTGTTCAGAAATCTCACGCGACGGTTCCTCCGCCAACGTCTGCGGGGGTAAGTCCATCATCGCCGTCGATGTTGGTTCGGCAGCCTCGCCTCCCTCGACGGCGGTTGAGCCTTGGGGAGAAACAGCGACGATTTCTACAAGCGTCGGACCAGGCTGTTCGCTTATGACGAGCCTGGCCGTCGGATCGTAAATCAGCGTGAAAAAGACGGCGATATGTGCAACGAGCGCAGCACAGGCTGGAATTCTCCGCGAGACGAAGCGAAGTATCCAGCCGCCCCGCGTAATGGCAATGGAGTTTCCCATCACCCGCCGTCCGCAACTTGTGATCTACAGAGTTGACTTACATCGGCGCAGGTCAGCATGATCGTAACACGTTGAGGGGACGACCTGATGACATGCGCACAACCGTCAGCCGCACGGATACGCTTCAATGATGACGTGCATCCTTCGCTCTCCGTCCCGCGAATAATACGACAGTTGCAAATATGCAGCCGCGCACATCTCTCAGAGCATGGCAGCTAACTAGGCGGGGTATGTGCCGCCTTCAAGGCGGCGCAAGAGCCGACAAACTTGAATACCTCGAAAGTAACGAGATGTCCCCACGACGCCGTCGAGACGACACAGAAATGATTCGCGCTTGCCGGCCGCGATCAATCAAGGAGTATCAGCGCGCAATGACGTCCGCTTACGCGCAAGCGCGCGGCAAAAATGAAAATAGCAGAACCAGCTCATGATACGGCGGATCGCCTTGCGGAAGGGACGAATTGAAACCATCGGTAGCGAGAGTCATGCTCGCAACTTTGTTCAGACCCGTTTCATGCTCCGACGCAATCGTCTCGGGCATCGCCCTGAGGTGATTACCGGGCCGTCGATGGTGATTTCCGACTCCTCAATTCCCGTCCACCGAAACCCGAGTTATCCGCAAAGACTGGCACTCCAGAGTCTGGTTCAACTGCGTTGAAGCAGACTCCTCGCTTAACTTTTGTTTGAGCATGATCTTTTCCGAAAACCGGTTTCCATTTGCGCTGGCGCGGCCCTTCGGATCGGGATCATGCTCAAGGGGATCATTTCCGCTCTGCTTGCGCATCGCCGGCGTCGGCGAACAACGCAGCAATGGTTTCCGATGCGATCAACGCGTTGGCTTCAAGCGGCTTACCGACGACATGCTCATCAACCAGCGCGAAAGCTTCATCTTCGGGCATCCCGCCACCAATCAACCCGAGGGTGATGACGTTCTCCACATCGGTTTCCGAATAGATCTTTTCAAGAAAGCGTTTGTGGCAAGCCGCCGGTGTGTCGCCGTACTGTCCGGCCAGTGGAGCCCTGCCTATTCCGAGGCGTGCAATCGTGATCATCCTCGAGACCTGCTTCAACTTCGCTCCACCTGCGATCATGGCGAAGACCTTGGGGTCGTTCAAATTGAAGGTACGTACCTTGCCGGCAAAACTGATCTGGCGAGCGCAAGGATTGGTGCTGTTTTTGGTCATCTCGAACCCTCTTCAATTATTTCGGCAACTCAGCCTGCGATTCCCACTGCAACCCTGTGGGCGGTGGACTGCGTTATACGAAGGCAGGCCACACGGTTCTGTGCGATATGTATGTAAAGCGGCTCTCTAGTTCTATTGTGATGCTCTCCCGCCGAGCATCGCGCATCGGCTAACTATCTGCCGTCTTCCGGGAGGATCAGGCGATGAGGGTTGCTCCGGCTCAAGGCCCACCAAGCAGGTCATGTGCCATATGGGTCAACGGAGCAATTCGGCGATCACCTTCATGTTATCACGAGCCTCGCCCACGCGCCGGAAGGGCTAACTCGTCTTCCTGCATTGAAATCCTTCTGGAGCGGGTGAAGGGAATCGAACCCTCGTATTCAGCTTGGAAGGCTGCTGCTCTACCATTGAGCTACACCCGCGCCCGCCGATCACCTATCACGTCGCGCCGGGCCCCTCAACCGTCCTGCAACGCAATGAGCGGCCCGGAACGCACGAGCAAAGATCTTAACATGCCGTGAGTTCGTGCCTATGTTCCAGTTTCCAACAACAACGAAAGGAGGTGATCCAGTGTCTTATTCAGAGCGCTGTCACCTCGCTGGGATCGCCCGCTAGGCTTTTGCCTCGTGGAGGGCGACTCAGCGCCCGGGCCAGCGAGAACAACATCGGGGCGCGGCGGGACAGCTCGCCGCGCCTTTTGCTGCGACAGACAAGCGGCTGGATACTTCGCGTATCAGCGCCTCTCAGCACGTAACATCCGCGCCGATAATGGCGCGCTGCATAGGTCACGCCGGGAGCGGCAAATCGTTCAAACGAGATGACAACGGGATTTTTGAACCGACATCACCATCGCGCGTTGGCATAACGCGCACGGCGGCGATAGTGACGGCGCGCCTCATACCCTCTTCCACTCCAGCCGCCGAGCTGGAAATGGCCGCTGTCGGCATTTGCCCATTGCGCGCCCGCAACCAGACCGCAGGAGTTCGCCAGCGCGATTTCGTTGCGGGGCATGCGTGGCCGCGTGACGTTGCGTCCGTACTGATTGATATCGAGCGCCAATCCTGCCGGATGCAGCGAGCCACGCACACTTCCGTGCGCCCGCCAGCCGCCCATGAACCGGATCGGATAGCCCTGCCGGTCAAGAGCCGACACCAGACACTGAAAAGCACCGGTGGCGCGGCGAGCAACATGCGCCGTGGCCCCCGAGGCCGAACGGATCATACCGACCGCTCTCCCCGCGCCATCGGCCATCACCCTTGCCAGTCCGCTAGAAATTCGTCTGTGCGAGTTGTGGCGGCCCCGGTGCCGGACGGCGAAATGTCGAAAATACCCGCCGCCATGCTCCGCCGAGCCATACAGCGGGCTCCAGTTGCCATAGCAGGGGCGCATCGCATCGCAGCCGGTAGCAATGTGCCATTTCTTGGGTCTGGCCGACAACGGTGTGGCGACAATGCAAATCATTGCCGATGCAATAAACAGTCGGATCATCACATCTCCCGAAACGCTGGAGTGAGGGAACGCGGCAACTAAATCCCTGCTCTGAAATATCCGGCACGGAACCGCTAATCATGGTGGCGGTACCTAGGACGGGCAGCCATGTCCTGTCCAGCTAGACGCAGACCGGTGCATGCATTAGGATTGAAGGTTGAGGTTAATTTGCTTGGATTGAGCGCCGCGAGATACCAATTCCCGCGACAAAAAAACGAGCCGAATCAATTAGAAGCGATTACGAGCTGGGAGGCGCCTCCGGGGCTTGCGGGAGCTGGAGACGATACCTCTATCGTCTATCGTCTGAAGAAGTTCAGGCTCCGCCTGCCGCACGCGTTTCGTCGGGTCCACCCTTAGAAGACATGAGCGGTCGGCGACTAATCGAGCCGTGCACCAAGATTTTAAACTGCCCGCCCGGATCCCCAAAATTCATAGGCACGCTCACCCACCGGGCCCGGCCCCTTTGAGAATGCAGGCTCGCGCTCGCTGGCGGTTTCTGTCCTCCGCGCCTACGTAGGGTCAACTGGCATGCGCTCAACTTCCTTCTTAGGCTAGGCGCTCCCGGTCCGAATTTCCTCAACGCCGCACTGGCTTCCGGAAGAAGCATGCTTAAAACGGAGCGATGAGATGAAGGAGGCGAACAATGAATGATTTTTGGGAATGGCGCAGTTCTAGTCGGGAATTCGAGGGCAGGCGTGACAGCACCAGAGGAGGTAAGATCGGCCTGATCGTCGGCATCGTCCTGTTCGTTATCTTGGGCGCGGCATTCGCGATTTTCGAATATGCACAGTGAACAAGTGGACTGAAGGGCGAACGGAAAACGCCCGCACCCACGTTATGAGTCTTAAAGCACAGCCATTTCCATGATCGGATGCGTGGAAGTGCGCCTCTTGGCCAACGCTCGGTTGACTTTGCCGGGGCGCTTCGCCAATAAACGCGCGCAACCGCGCGCTCGGCATCCGGGCAGGTGCCTTTTAGTGTCATCCATGGTCAGTCGGGCCACTTGCAGCAGATGGCATCCGATGGCGTTGCGGGGGAGTGTCCCGAGTGGCAAAGGGAGCTGACTGTAAATCAGCCGCCTTATGGCTTCGTAGGTTCGAGTCCTACCTCCCCCACCAAATATTTCAGTGACTTACAGCAAAATCAGCTCGAAGAAGAAGGCTTTCATTGCGCACTTCTGAGGATAGCCGCGGTGTGCTGATGATTTTTTGTGCGACGGTCGCCTGCCCTCTTTTGCAAGGCGAGCAAATCTCTCCTGCTTAAGTGCAATCCTTATCCGAGAGATCAAGGTACGGATTCGCGTACTTGTCTCGCCGCCTTCCTTTTTGGCCTATTCGGTTTGGGTAAGGCGGGAATACATGGGATCGACCTTGCAGCACCAGACCCGTCCTCCGATTCATTGCCCATAACCCAATATGCCCAGGGAGAGGCTACAATAGATGGCACGGGGTCTCGAAAGACATGAAGAACTTGAACAATTGATCGATGACGCCTGGGACATAGCTCGGCGCCTCGACCTCGATTTGGTGAAAGTCCTTCTGGAAATGGCGAAGCTCGAACTTTATCAGGAGATACAGGCCGCGATCAGTTCAGACACGGGCGCTGCCTTGCCAACCGCCGCAATAGCGGCGGACCATTAAATGAGATCGCGGGTTCCATCGTTAACTGGGTATGCCCATTGCCCGTGTGGTGACACCTAGCCGCCGATCGGCATCTCGCATGCCGATTTGGTCGTACCCGTAACACGACTATAACCCGCTTAAGTTGTCATATGATATAATTTCTACCAGTTTCAAAAGGTGGAGATGCGGCAATGGCGGAACGTCACGGTTCGAAGCTACTCACCCTCCAGGATCGACTTTCGGCGTGGGCTGAGAAGACGCGCGAGCAAGCGGACAAATTAGAACCTGGCCCCGCTCGGGATGCCTTGCTGAAAAAGGTCAAACAGGCGGAAACTGCGGCGCGCTATGACGCATGGACGAGATCGCCAGGACTGCTACCGCCGAAATAAGGCCCTGCCTGCCGCCGGAGCGGGTTAGTCTTGAGCTTCTATTTTTTCGTGAAGCATCCACTGACGATTAAAGACGTCCTGCACGACGCGAAAAAGCGGATTGCCCCTACGCCCGGGTGAGGCGGTGATGGATACGATCATCTTATTAGTTGGCGCTGCTCTGCTAATGTCGCTCGTCGTCATCATCGACATCTGGTTGAATGGTGTTGATCGATAGAAAATCGTCAGGACATCGGTCGCCAAGCGGTTCGGACTAGCGACGCGTCCTTGCCGGACACATCCACTTTCCTCACCCCACCCTCCTCGTCCGTAACGGGCTTTCTTGATGGAACGCTCTTCTGCTCCGCGCATTGAATCAACCGGAACGGGTTGATCCCACAGCCCCCGTGATCCCCGAACCCGAATTGGCCCGCTGTAACTTCCGGCGGGCCTTTTTGTCGCCGACTCCTCTTAGTCCGCGCTGCGCAACCGCTTCATTGTGAACTCGATCTTGCCGCCGGGCAGTTCCCGCCAGGTTTCCACTTCCGACATGTAAGCCGCAGCTGGCCAGCGATCCAGGAACGCCCTCGCCGTCTGGCGCGCTTGCTCCCGCGGTTGAGTGAAGGTTTGGCGCGCGAACCCGTCATCGACCTTGGCCTGCCGGCGCCGAGCCGCCATGCGATCCGCCAGGTCTTTCGGGCTGCGGGGCATCGCGAATACTCCCCCTGCGACGCGAAAAAATATAATGCAGCGCGGCCAGATTAGGACTCCCGAATCGAGCGTGATCGAATGGTTCAAGCGAGTGCCGCATGACGTGCAAGCAATGTTCGCAGGTCCGTGGCTATCGATATAAGCGCGGCCAGTTCGTCAATCTGCGACAGGCTTTGACGTGCTGTCGAAAAATCAAGACTGCCGATTGCACCCTGAGTTTCGCGCAAGTTAGCCTTCACCGGATCAGCGGTCAGCGAGAGCGTCATAAGCACTCGGGAATTTTACCCAGGTCGTTTTCGGCTTCTGTTCTCGATCTATAGGAACTCTTCCCGACAGCCTTTGTTTTTCCTATTGTCCTCGGCTTAAGGCTCGTGACCTCGCACTTCTCCGTTGAAGTGTCTTGCACGATATACCAACTACCGGCGGAGCCGGTTGTGCTCTGTGAGCGTGGCGAAGCACCTGGCGCCATCTGAGCGAGGGCAGGAAACGCCGATGTGGAGGCGATCAGACCCGCCAGTGCGAGTTTGAGTTTCATTCTCTGATCTCCATCGTGTGCATTATACAAACTCTTCGAACTGTCGATTGGCAAATCATAGCATTGTGGCATTCGCGAGATCGGAAAACCGTTGGTGTTCGACGAAAGCCGTCACGATCCGATCGCTTCATCTTCTTTCGTTCGATTTTGGCGGCGGAGCGTAATCTCACCGAACTGCATCAATGCGGGCGTAAGAGGCACTTCATGACGATGGAAGGCGTTTCGCTGTCCTGCCGCACATCGATTAAGACCGCTAGAGTTGCAGCTCAAACGTTCTCCATCCCAGCCTCGATCTCATCCGAGTGACTGCACGCGAAGCAAATCCAGCGTTGAGGACCGCAAACGTCCGGAAGCCATCTTGAACCACGAGCGGATCGATAATCCCGACACCTGATTTTAGGTTCGTCACGAATCTATTTCTTGAAATTTCGCGGCTTCAGCCGGATAATTGATCAAGGTCCTTGGCTATTAGCAATCCGAGGAGGACGATCATGGCAATCCAGATCGTGATGGACCGCACCGGCGACAGCCGGCACTTTTTCAACCGGAAGAACGCACAGCAACTCGCGCAGGCGGAGCAGCGGTTTTGCGAGCTGACGGAACTCGGCTTCACCGCCGCGGTCCGGACCGATGCGGGTCAGGTCTCACAAATCCGGTCTTTCGACCCGGACGCGGAAGAAACGTTGTTCTTCCCCAGATTGGTCGGTGGATAGAAGCGGTCAGCGCCATGTCGCGCCATCCGCCATACGAACGTTCCCGTGTGAGAGCCGTAAGGGCGCTCTTCATCATACTTGGGGCGGAGCGAACTGCGGAGGGCCGGTCTTTGCGGCTTCTGCGCGAGTGGCTGTCGCCGGTACAACGGATGCAGTTCACGAAAAAGGGATATTTCGAAGTCGTCGGTAGCGACACCGGCAGGCAGTACAGGATTTACCCGGGCACCATGTCGAACATTTGCGAGGTCGACGAAAAAGGCCGCCCGAGGCTCGGGCTGTGTTTCCGGACGATGGGCGACCTGCCAATGGGAGATGTGATGCTCGCCCAGAAGATCGCTTTGGAAAACTGCGAGAGTAGCGCTCTCACGGTGGCCAGAAGCTTCATTCCCGGCGTTTTCATGTTCCGGCAAGGCAGGCTTCTCGGCTGAGGTCAATCTGACTTGACCTTTCGCACGCCTGCGTCGGACGCGGAGCTGTCCATTGGCAGAACCTAAGTCAAAGGAGAAGCCACAATGAGTCGGCACACCCTTCTCAAAATTATCGCGATAACGGCTATCGTATTCACAGCAATGGCTGGCAGTGCCGTTGGTCAGGAGACAAGTGAGCACAAGCTGATCTCGCCACGGGACATCATGCGGGGACCAGCGCCCCCCTTCCTCCCACAGGGCGCGCAGGCGGCAGTGCTGTACGGTAACCCGGGAAAGGAGGGCCTGTTTACTCTGCGGCTGAAGATGCCGAAAGGCTATCACATTGCACCACACACCCATCCGAAACCGGAGATCGTCACTGTGCTCTCGGGAACGGCGCGCCTCGGAATGGGAACGACGGACTACATCAATCCTAAGGACCATCCGCATCCGAAGATGTAACAGCGGGATCAACGCCGAAGGTTCGGGCGCGCGGAGGGTTTGCTAGGAGAGCCATCGCGTCCGTCCCGTGCGTCATGCACAGTCCCGTTCTTTGCGCCGGACGGTTGAATGACCAGCCGCAAGCCGGGTTGCGGACCATCCGCGGTCTCGTATCGGATTGCCTTCGGAATCGGGTTCGTAAGATGCTTGGCAATGAGCTTTTCGGCGCCCGATTTGCTTTCGGGGTATGGGCTGAGGTACGGGGTTTTGGCTACAGGGCGCGGAACGAGCCGCCCCTAGAGTCTGTTTCAACCGCGTTGAATCAGACTCGTCGCCTGTCTTTTTAAGTGAGCATGATCTTTTCCGAAAACCGGTTTCCACTTTTCGGGATCATGCTCTAGCCTCACTGACCAATTCATTGATTACAAATGTTCGAGACAGGCGCGCATGAGGGACCGTGATCGAGAACCGCGATTCCGGCGGATTTCACGGCCGGGGAGCAGTAGCGGTAGCAGCCACGCCAAGTATGCCCATTCGAAACGCTCGCAAAGGCACGGTTCGGCGCGGAACGCTCGCGAGACCGGCCCTAATAACCTCTTGGTGCTTTACGGCTGGCATACCGTGACGGCCGCGCTGGCCAATCCTCGCCGCCATATCCGAAAATTATTGCTTACGGAAAACGCCGCGCTGCGGCTCAAGCATGAGAACATCAATACCCGGATCACGCCCGAAATTGTACGCCCAAGCACGATCGACCAGCGTCTCGGCCCCGACGCGGTGCATCAGGGACTGCTCGCTGAAGCTGATCCCCTGCCCTCGCCTGATATCGGGACGCTGACGCAGGAAGGCATCGTGCTGGTGCTCGACCAGATTACCGATCCGCACAACGTCGGCGCGATCATGCGATCGGCCGCGGCTTTTTCGGTGAAGGCGATCGTCACCACGGCGCGCCACAGTCCCGAGGCCACCGGTGTACTGGCAAAATCCGCCTCCGGCGCGCTCGAGGTTGTGCCGCTGGTGCAGGTGCAGAATCTGGCGCGAGCACTGACAGGACTGAACGACCGAGGCTACATGACCGTCGGCCTCGACAGCACCGGCGGCGAAAATCTCGCCGCCGTCCAGTTGCGGCAGCCATTGGCTTTGGTGCTCGGCGCGGAAGGCAAAGGTCTGCGGCAGCTGACGCGAGACACGTGCAGCCTGGTCGCGCGTCTCGACATGCCCGGCCACATCAAGAGCCTTAACGTCTCCAATGCCGCGGTGCTGGCGCTCTATATAGGCGCCAGCCGTCTCGGCCTCATGCACTGACGGCATGAAAACACCCGCCGCGCCGGCATTGCAGGCAAAGCGTTTGTTTTCAGGCGCGCCGTTCAGCGCTGATGATACCCCGCCGAATGACGGTAGCCATGATGATGCCCCGATCCGTAAATCACGCGCGGAAGGGCGGCGCGATTGCCATGGCGCGAGGCATGACCGTAATGCCGGGTATGATTCCAGCGATAGCTGTACACGACCGGGCCGGTCGCGGGCGCGCCGTCATAGTAGTGATGCATGGCGTGGGCATAGCGGCCGCCGTCGTAAGGATAGAAATAAGGACGGCTGTAGGCATTCCATCCGGCAACGGCGCTTTCCTGATAGGTCGGCACCGGCGCGAAGTTGCCAGGACCGCTGAAGGCTGGCCCTTGATTGACATAGTAATATTGCGTCGGAGACGGCAGGCGCTCAAAGCCGGCGAAGCCATAACCTGCGCCGTAATAACCTGGGTCAAAACCCCACGCGCAGTAGCCGTACGACAGGCACGGAGCGCATCCACCCGTAAACAACCCTCCGCATGCCATCGCGGGCGCGATGCTTGCTGTCACGATGGCCGCAGCCGCGACCATTCCGGAAATCATTTGACGCATGACTCTCTCCCGCTGTTTTCTTTGTTCTATTCAGGTCGTGTTTTCTGATTTCAACGAAAGCCTGGAGGCGAACCCGAAGGCCCGATCCGGGGCGCGAGGATCACCGGAGGCGGCATCTGCGGGATGTCGGATTGCGCAGGCGTCGGATTGGAACGGGCAGACCACGACTGACGAAAGTTTTCAGCCGGCCGCGGCAGCTTGCGATTGCGTGGCGGTTCGATTTCGAGGCGGCCGTAACCCGGCGAACGACCAAAACTCGGATAATAGTGACCCACATACGGTTCGGAATCGATGTAGCGTCCGCCGTAGACCGTCGGCTGCGGTTGTATCCTCCGAGAAAGCCCCCAATCACCCTCGACTACGGCATAGGAGATATCGACACCATTGATGATGATGGGGACGCCGGGATGTCCCGGAAGCACAAACACCGGACCGCTGTCGGCCAGAGCCGTCCACGACGTCCCGATCAAAAAGGCCAGCACAAGTCCGATACGCATCACAGGACTCCGGTTCGCCGTAGACCCTAGTCGAACCAACACCGCCAGGGGTTAAGGCTGGCGCCGAAACTTTCGGTAAGGCTAACGGGTCGGGATGCGCCGAGGTTCAAATGCGAGCAATCCCGCCATCGAATCGTTAACACGGAGTCCAGCGATATTGACGTGGACCAAATATTGACGATACCCAAGTGCCGTCCCAAGCAGGCTTCGTACACGGCGGTGGCGTCAGTCGCACCTACGCCGCTGTTGTCTGCATTCGTTTTGGTTTATTGTCGTGTCCTATAGCGTTTTCGAGCGAAGCCTATCCTCGGGCCCCGAGGATGGACTCCAGTCCCGCATGGAGAAAGCGCGTCAAATCAAGATTATAGAGCCTCGCTTCTGTTTTCATCGGAGGCAAGGGGCTCTAAGCCGGCGTAGCACAGCGGTAGTGCAGCGGTTTTGTAAACCGAAGGTCGGGAGTTCGATCCTCTCCGCCGGCACCAGTTTATTGGGTTTCTGCCACTTCGAAGCCACCGGCCGTGTTCTTCAGCGCGAAGATCGAAGAGGTCACAACAGGACCAGCATCAGCCGAAGGCAGCCCACGCCTGAACACGACGCGCAACGGACTCAACAAGCGGATGGTGCTGCCGGCGCCGGGACATCGACTGTGAAGCGGCAAGCCAGCTTCGCCTGACGAACTTCTACGTCCCGCGCGAATTGTTCGGCCAAACCAATCTGGCTAAGCGGGATCTGATCATCGATCAATCCTCTGGCAACTCAGCTCGCTTTTGCTCGAAAACAGCCCGGTTGATCGCCATGAACCCCTGCTCGATGCACGATCTTCCAATATCAAGCCAACGTTTATCCGTCTCTGGCGAGGCTTCGTATCGATCAAGCAATCTCAGAATACGCTCCTCGATCTGACGATGATCCTTGACCCGCAAAACTCCCAATCGCTCCCGATCCTTACAGGATTTGGTCTTGGTTACACGCTTTGCCATCGGTCACCCTTTGAACGAAAATAAACACTCTATCCCGCCAAAGCTTGACCAAAGATCGGGCAAAGCCCATTCCGCTTGCGCTGTCATCGCACCTTACGCAATCCAGGCGTCGCCGTTTGCGGCGCCGATACCATCCCAATGCTTTTCGATGACGTAGCTGAGCCAGTTGGAATCACCGGCCGCGGAATCGGCAACGTCCTCCATGAGGTCGGCGTATTGGGTCAAGTTCCGAACCTGCTCTTCGCTCAATTGATCCGCTCTCATGAGTGGTTCTCCCCCAACCATTATTGGTTACTAGTGAAGCACGACGTTGTTGTACTTTATGCGAATCCAGTGTGACGTCCCTCGTGGGCGCACGAGCAATTAAGAGGGATGGCGATGCCCAGCACCGGACGGCGCTTTTGGGCCTTGAGTGAGCGCGACATGAAGACGGTTATTGCCCTTGCTGTTTTGATGTCTGTGACGCCAGCTGTGGCTGAGAATATCTATCTCACTGAAAGTGGAACCTGCACTACCGGTTACGTCCGTAACGGGAGATTCTGCGTAGCTATCGAAACCGGATACGCGCAGGGTGAGGTTCCCGGACGCTCATGTCCCAGATCAACATTCCGAAGCGGCACCTTCTGTAAGGTGAAACCCGATCCTGCGTATCATCTTCTTTCTCAATGGTTTTTAGATCTCGGCTTTCGGTCTCGATAGCCGAGTGACCAGCCCGCGCGATAAACAATTCATCACCGCCAGGAACGCGAACCACCAAGTTCATCAATCACCTTCGTGATTTTTTGTAAAAAACATTCAAGTTGTAATCCGCAAGTATGCAACCTAGAGACTTTCACCGCTTCATGGAAACGGTGAAAGTCCCTATCTTTACGTTTTGACGCGTTTTCTTCACGCGAACCACTTCGCTCGAAAACGCTATAACGGACTTGCGCCAGCGTGGAATAACCAATTGATCAACGAAAGCAATTGAGTGATCCTGTAATCACCTCGGAGCTTACTTCGTTCCGTAAAAGAGAAAACCCCGCCGGAGCGGGGTTTGTTTGTTACGCTGCTTTAGCGTGTTCCTTTTTGCTGGCACGCAAGATATCTGGCACGGTGCCTTTCGGGGTCGCAGCCGTTCCTATCTCCCGATAGGCTGCTCACGTCAGCGCCTCCTCCTCTTCTTCCTCCGCGGCCGCGTCGCGCCGCGCTATCCCGCTTTGCTCCATCTTGCCATGCGCGGCCCTGTTATGCGCGACCCTGTTATGCGCGGCCTTGACGGCTTCAGCGAGATCGCTGCGAAACCGCACGTAAGGCGGCTTCACGCCGTGAACTAGAAGCGTTCGCCGGATCGCGGGAGACGCCCCGGCAATGTAGACGGGCGCCCCCCGGCGATGCGTTTTGTGCACGAAGCCCTCGATCGTTGCGGCTCCCGAGGAATCGATCACCGGCACGGCCGAGAAATCGATGACGTAGGCTTTCTGATGGTCGCCAATGCCATCAAGCGCCGTGCCGACATTCGCCGCCGCCCCGAAAAAGAACGCCCCGGAAATCCGGTGAACGGCTACATCGGGATGAGTGGCAAGGTCGACATCCTGCGCCTCACGGCCGTTGCCATTGACGCCGTCCCCTTCATCCTCGTCGATCAGCGGACGCGCGTTCTTGACTTCCACCATCTGCGCCATGCGATGCAGGAACAGGAGCGCACCAATCCCGAATCCGACAAGAATGCCTTCCATGAGACCACGGAAGATCACCACCAGGAACGTAGTTAGCAATACGACCGCGTCGCTGCGCGAGGCGCGTATAAGCATTGCGAATGCGTGCCTTTCGGCCATGTTCCACGCGACCACGGCCAGCACGGCTCCGAGCGCGGCCAGCGGGATGTACGAAGCGAGCGGTGCGGCGACGAGCATGAACAGCAGCAGAAACACGGCATGCAGCATGCCCGCGACCGGGCCATGTGCGCCGGAGCGCACATTCGTCGCGGTGCGGGCGATGGTGCCCGTTACACAAAAGCCGCCAAAGAGGGGAGACGCGATGTTGGCGATACCCTGCGCCACAAGCTCACAGTTGGAACGGTGTCGCTGCCCGCTCATAGAATCGGCCACCACCGCCGATAGCAGGCTCTCGATAGACCCCAGCAGCGCGAAAGACAGGGCGGCGGGCAGCACCTCCTGAATCTTCTCTAGCGAGATCACGGGAAGAATGGGGGCTGGCAGCGTTTGGGGAATGCCACCGAAACGGGTGCCGATGGTCTCCACCGGCAGGCCGATCAACCAGGCCGCGACCGCGGCAACGCCAACCGACATCAGCATCGCGGGCCAGTGGGGGCGGAAGTAGCGTATCGCGACAATCAACCCGATCGTCGGGATGGAGACGGCAACCGCCGCCGCGTTTATGGTAGGCAACGCTTCGCCGATGGCCATCAGCTTGGGGATCAGTTCGCCCGGCTCTTTTCCCGCTAGCGTGAGACCCAGTAATTCTGTGAGTTGGCTGGCAAATATAATCACGGAGATGCCTGCCGTGAACCCGATCGTCACCGGAAAGGGAATATACTTGATGAAGGTCCCGAGCCTCAGCAGTCCGACCGTGAGCTGGATGACGCCCGCAATGAGGGTGGCAAGAAGCAGGCCCTCCACGCCGTGAAGCCCGACGGTCGTCGCCACAAGAACGATGAATGCGCCCGCAGGGCCGCCGATCTGAAAGCGGCTACCACCAAGAAGCGAGACGATGAACCCGCCGATGATCGCGGTGTACAAACCACGGTCCGGGGTCACGCCGGAGGCGATGGCGATCGCCATGGAGAGCGGAATCGCCACGATGGCAACGGTTAGACCGGCGAGAACATCCGCGCGGAAATCCCTGACCCGGTAACCTTCCCGGAGTACCGTAACCAGCTTGGGTGTAAATGCTTCAACGAAGGTCGGTTCAACGGATCGCGCAGCCATAGCCATCCCTTTATTCATGCCGCTTGAGTGGAGGGATCATCCCGGGGCCGGCGGTCGCCGGCCCGTAATTTTTGCTTTTTGTGAGAAGGCGTTATCGCCTGATGATGCGGCTGGGCGCCGGAAGCGGACCCTACGTCCACCCCCTCGCTTCTTACATTCTCGCCGATCAAATTAATTTTGGCGCACTCAGACGCCTCGATAACTTTCCCGATAACTCTGGTGAGGGTGTCGATGACCCGGGGCGGGCTCACCTCGCTGGCCTCCGCCCGATGAATTGGGGCCTTTAAAACGCAGGACATCCGGGCCAGTTTCTGCTGGTCGATGCCGGGCAAGGCGCGGGCAGCACGCGTTTGCGTGGAGGTGATCAGGCTCGCTCTCCCGGCTCAATGTACCCTACTTTACATTTCGTAATGTATCTTACTTTACATTTGAAAGATCAAGTAGGGCAAATAACCGCACCCTGCGCGGATGCCTTTGTCGCCTCGGCCTTTTCTGCCCGCGCTGGAGTCGTGGTCAAGTCGTGTGTTTTCGATACCGGTAGGCCCTCCTCACCGAACGGCGATGGACCATGCATTCCGGCGGAGAAGCCGGAGCGAGCAGACGCAGCGCAAACAACATGCCTCCGCGACACGGCACCCGCATCATGTCGGCTGCCAGCCGACCGGCTTAGGCGGGCACCCGCGATCGAACCACGTCCTCGCGGCGCGTCAGCCAGGCGACAGCGTCGGCGAGCGCATCATCGATCGGATGGGGCAGATAGCCAAGCTCAATCTCCGCCTTGCGCGTGTCCAGCGGGATCGAGTGCAGCGCGATGCGCACCGCCTCGATTGAAACGCGGGGTGTGCGGTGGATCACCTGACCTTCAAACCATTCGGACGCCGCACCGATCGCGAGCGCCACGGGACCCGGCAAAAGGTGGGCGTTGGTACTGCGGTTGCAGAGGCTGCCGACTCTGCGAGCGAGCTCGCACACGCTGACGTTCTCGCCGCCGAGGATATAGCGCTCGCCAGTCCGGCCGCGGTCTCCGGCCAGGATGAGGCCGGTTGCGACGTCCCGCACGTCTACGAGGTTCAGTATCGAGTCAAGCACCAGCGGCGGCGATTTGCGCGCGAACAATTCGAGCATCCGCGTCGGCTCGGTAAAATTGTGATCGCCGGGCCCGATTGGAACGGTTGGATTGGCGATAACGACGCGCAATCCGTCGGCTGCTGCCTCGCGCGCGACTTGCTCGGCCATGAATTTCGATCGCGTATAGGGGCCCGGCATGTCTTCGACGCGTTGCGGCCTTTTGGTCTCGCCTCTGCGGTACGGAAACAGGATCGCTTCGGTGGAGCAGTGGACGATGTTGCGCACCCCTTTCTCGCGTGCCGCCGCGAGCATGAGCTCGGTACCGTGTTGGTTCACGCGCTCGAAGTCGGCGGGGTTCGCCGTCCACAGGTGCGAAATCGCAGCCAGGTGATATACGGTATCCACGCCGTCCAGCGCGCACCGCACGTCGTGCGGATCCAGGATCGTCCCTTGGACGAACTCCGACAGAGGTCCGGACGGCGGCGGTTGAAGATCCAGGACGCGGACCACCTCATGCCGCCGGTGAAGCGCCGCCACAAGGTGCTGCCCAATGAATCCATTTCCGCCTGTGACCAGGACGCGGCGACGGCTGGCCGGCGTCGCTTTAACGCGAGGTTGCAGGGTTATGGATTTCACGTCCGCTGCTCCAAGAGGGCTCGATCCTCGGTAAGAAAAACTACTACGCTGGCGAGCCATTCCAACCTTCAATGATCCGGATACTCTCCGAGTTCAACAGATGGCTCCCCCACCCCTTGTTCGCCAGTTGCTCCGCCGCCTTGGGCCGGATCAGCAGCCAAGCGGCGGCGACCACGGTGGGAATGACACTGGGCCAATCGATGCGCAGCGGCGTCAGTTCCTCCTCGCTGCCCTCGTAAATCCCTGTTCGCATTAGCAAACGCCGGCATTCGCGCAAGAGTTCCAGCCGCGACCGCGTCCGCATGGCGCATCCGAGCAGGGCTTGCAGAGCAAGATGCGTGCGCACGCCGGCGCGGCACGGAGCCAGCGGCTCCGGCGAGGCTCCCCGTGTCACCTGCAGAAGCAGGTTCAACAGGTCGTGGCCGGCAAGCAGTGCGTTCATCGGCTCGACCAAGCGCGGATTGCAGTCGATGTAGCGGACGTCGTTCTCGCCCAAGGCCAGATAATCCACCGACAGGGCGCCGTGCCAGTTGAGGTGTTCGCCAATGCGCGTCAGATGTTCGCGCACGAGCGGGCGGTGGACGCTTTCCTTCACCGCATCGCCGCCACCCGCGCCGCGGGCAATCTGCCGATAGGCGTGCATGCCCAAGAGTCGCCCGTGGCTGAACACCGCCTGCGCGTGCTCCACCGGAGCGTCGATGAACTCCTGCGCGACGATGTCGCCGGCGAACGCGCCGTCCCGCGCAAGCTCCTCGACCGCGGCAGCAAGCTCGTGCGGCTTCTTCACCAGCCACACCGCCCTGCTCGCCGTACCGGTCGCAGCTTTCAGCATCAACGGAAAACAATCGAGCGCGGCCACGTCCTCGCGCGTCCTGAAGAGGAGCGTGCGCGGCTGCGGCAGGTCGAGGACGCTCAGGAGGCGGCTAAAGGAAGCTTTACTATGCGCCTTCTGATACGCGGCGTGCGACGGCAGCGCGACGGCAACGTGATTTTCGATCGCCTCGCGCGTTTTCGAAAGCACGTATCCTTGCTCGTGGATCGGCAGCAGAATGTCGAACCGTCGCCTCGCGAGGATTTCCAGTAGGAAGGTGACATACCCGACGGGATCGATACCCAAGCCTGGACAGCGATGAAACCGCCGCACGAGCCGCGAAAAGCGTCCGAGGCAGCACGGATTTGGATCGCAAACCTCGACATGATGCCCCTGCATTCCGAGAACCGTGATCGCCTCCCGCGCCGACGTGCTCGATCCCTCGGACAAGAGTATCCGTAGCGGCGAAGCGCTTGCCTCGCCGTGCCGCAGCGCGCACGGAGCCGCGCCCGGCGAAGCCTCCTGGCGCGGATCGACAAGTGGACGCCTTATCCGCTCGGTTGTCATGACGTGACGGTCCGAGACAGCGTCCCCAGAAATGGATAGCGTCTCGCAATCCCTCACGACGGGCGGGCCGTATTCGGCCTCGGCTATGAGTTGGCCATGGACGCGGGGAAACACCATTATTTATTCAAGCCAGGCAATCTTCTGGAGCAAGCAATTTTTCCGATCGAGAACATGATAATCGTATCGCGTGTCCTTGTCGCGTCCATGTTTTCAATTTTGAATGTTGCGATTTGATGAAAGGAGGCTGTAGTTCCCGGCGAGCTGTCTTTTGCGCAGCCCGTCACGCCAAGTACCATCGGACGAGACGGCGCGTCGAAGCAACGATGGCTTTCTGCCGGCCGCGCGTCTTCGCACCGTTCATTGCCCACGCTTGCAGCCGGACCAGATTCTCTAGACGTGAAAGAGTTGAAGCGCGCACCTCAGGAATCAGGAACGGGAGAAATCAGCTTTTGAGAAGAATCTGAAAGGTCATCATGGCTGCAAGACCAAACAGAACCGATGTGGCAACATATGAGTGAGGCGCGTCGTTGAACGCGTCCGATAGAAGTTCTCCGACGGCCACCCAGATCATCGCGCCCGCCGCAAAGCCAAGGCCAAAAGGAAGGAACGGCTCGAAAGCGGCAACGAACATGAAGGCGGGAACCGCAAATAGAGGTTGAGGCATGCTGGAGAAAATACTCCAAGCCGCTGACTTCCACACGCGCACGCCCTGCGGAATAAGCACCAAGCTAATCGCCAGGCCTTCCGGTATATTGTGAACGGCAATCGCTCCCGTGACAAAAGTCGCAAGCTCTTCGTCTCCGCCGAATGATACGCCTACGCCAATTCCCTCGGCCATCGAGTGCAGCGTCATGACTGCAACGATCAATGCAGCTTTGCTGGCGCCAGCTCCTCTGAGTTCACCGACGTGGAGATCACTGCGACCCTGTAGCAGATGAAAGCTCGCAGCAACCAGCAAAGCACCGATCACGAGTCCCGCAACAGTCCATGGTGCGTGGATCGCACTTCCCTCTATAATCAGCGCATGGCTCGCACCGAGCATAAGACCTGCGGCAATCCCATTGGATACTCCCAGCCACCGCCGGCTCATCTGCTTGATAAACAGAAACGGTAACGCACCTAATCCGGTGGCGATTGCCGTCACCAACGCTGCGAGAAATACAATCCCTATCGAAGTTGTCATGGATAATCCATGCAACTGGGACGAACCACAGGTCAAGATTTCATTCCGTCCGCAAACCGCCCGATAAAAGCGTTCTTGTTGCGGTTGGCCTGCGATTTCTGAACTGCTAGCGTTCCGATCGGCCCTGAGTACGACGCCACGGCGTTGCGGTTGGCCTGCGATTTCTGAACTGCTAGCGTTACAGGCAAACAAGCAGCGAAAGAGAACCAGTTGCGGTTGGCCTGCGATTTCTGAACTGCTAGCGTCGAAAATCAAATGCCCTGCAACGGGTTTCAGTTGCGGTTGGCCTGCGATTTCTGAACTGCTAGCGTTTTAGGAGAGGGCGCATCCTTAGTTAGGTTGTTGCGGTTGGCCTGCGATTTCTGAACTGCTAGCGTGACGACTGCCGACTTCAAGGTCCCGTACCCGTTGCGGTTGGCCTGCGATTTCTGAACTGCTAGCGTTCTTCGCCAAAGCGACAGCGAACCGCTTCAGTTGCGGTTGGCCTGCGATTTCTGAACTGCTAGCGTGCAGTCATCCCTGTCAATGGGCTTCGCGTTGTTGCGGTTGGCCTGCGATTTCTGAACTGCTAGCGTAACACGGCTATACAATGGGTCATTGATGCGTGTTGCGGTTGGCCTGCGATTTCTGAACTGCTAGCGTTGGCGCGGTGCGCGATCTCGCGCACAAGGCGTTGCGGTTGGCCTGCGATTTCTGAACTGCTAGCGTCGAAAATCAAATGCCCTGCAACGGGTTTCAGTTGCGGTTGGCCTGCGATTTCTGAACTGCTAGCGTATTCTCCAGGGCGGGCACCAGCACGCCGCGGTTGCGGTTGGCCTGCGATTTCTGAACTGCTAGCGTGTTATGGCAGCTCAGTGATGTCGAGAAGGCGTTGCGGTTGGCCTGCGATTTCTGAACTGCTAGCGTCGTACAGTCCAAGGCTTGATGTCCGCCGCAGTTGCGGTTGGCCTGCGATTTCTGAACTGCTAGCGTAGTCTACGAAATGTCAGTTCACTTCCAGATGTTGCGGTTGGCCTGCGATTTCTGAACTGCTAGCGTCGCAAATCAGATGCCAGGCGAGCTCATGCAGTTGCGGTTGGCCTGCGATTTCTGAACTGCTAGCGTGGACCTTGTGTGGGACCGGATGGAAACCGAGTTGCGGTTGGCCTGCGATTTCTGAACTGCTAGCGTACGCCTACGGCAAGGTGGTCGCGATCTACTGTTGCGGTTGGCCTGCGATTTCTGAACTGCTAGCGTCGACGCTGGAATTATCCCACGCCACGACGCGTTGCGGTTGGCCTGCGATTTCTGAACTGCTAGCGTCGATCCGCGCCTGCCGAAGACCCCCGCCAAGTTGCGGTTGGCCTGCGATTTCTGAACTGCTAGCGTCAAGGTCGCGCGCGTCAGCCAGCCCAATCTGTTGCGGTTGGCCTGCGATTTCTGAACTGCTAGCGTCGACGCTGGAATTCCCCCACGCCACGACGCGTTGCGGTTGGCCTGCGATTTCTGAACTGCTAGCGTCCAGCCATTTTCCGTCGCGTCGGTCCACCCGTTGCGGTTGGCCTGCGATTTCTGAACTGCTAGCGTGAGCATCGGCCTACAGTGCGAGCAAGAGACGTTGCGGTTGGCCTGCGATTTCTGAACTGCTAGCGTGGCCGATTTTGACGGGTTCCATAAGCGCCAGTTGCGGTTGGCCTGCGATTTCTGAACTGCTAGCGTAGGCAGCGGCATCATGATGCAGCACGCAGCGTTGCGGTTGGCCTGCGATTTCTGAACTGCTAGCGTTGAACGCGAATTTGTAAACATCTGAGCCAGGTTGCGGTTGGCCTGCGATTTCTGAACTGCTAGCGTTTGGCTCTGACGCGTCCTCGACGCGTCCTTGTGAACCGCCCCGGGTTTGCCGGAGGCTCCAACTCCTGAGAGGATGGAGCCATGACAAGCAAGACGACGAACAAGTTTTCACCGGAGGTTCGGGCCCGAGCGGTTCGAATGGTTTTGGATCACGGCAGCGAGTATCCGTCCCGCTGGGCTGCGATTGAGGCGATAGCCCCCAAGATTGGCTGTTCCGGCCATACCCTGCTGGAATGGGTGAAGAAGGCGGAGATCGACAGCGGCAAGCGAGCAGGCGTCCCAACGGACGTGGCGGAGAAGCTGAAGGCGCTTGAGCGTGAGAACCGCGAGCTTCGGCAAGCCAATGAGATTCTGCGCAAGGCAAGCGCTTATTTTGCGACGGCGGAGCTCGACCGCCGGTCCAAGCCATGATCGCCTTCATCGACGATCATCGCGCGGCGCATGGGGTCGAGCCGATCTGCAAGGTTCTGTCGATCGCCCCCTCGACCTATCATGCCCATGTCGCCAAACGGCGTGATCCCGCCAAGCTGTCGGCGCGCGCCAGGCAGGATGTCATCCTGAAGATCGAGGTCCGGCGCGTCTTCGATGAGAACTTCCGCGTCTATGGCGTGCGCAAGATCTGGCGGCAACTCAAGCGCGAAGGCTTCGATATCGCCCGTTGTACGGTGTCACGATTGATGCGGACCATGGGCTTGCACGGTGTTATCCGCGGCAAGTCGGTCAGGACCACGATCGGCGACAAGGCGGCGCCATGCCCGCTGGATCACGTCAACCGCCAGTTCAAGGCGTCGAGGCCGAATGCGCTTTGGCTCTCCGACTTCACCTATGTTGCCACCTGGACCGGCTTCATCTATGTCGCCTTCGTCATCGACGCCTATGCCCGCAGGATCGTCGGCTGGCGGGCATCACGTTCGGCGCACGCCGGCTTCGTGCTCGATGCGCTGGAGCAAGCCCTGCACGATCGACGGCCGGTCCATCGCGGCGGGCTCGTACACCACAGCGACAGAGGAAGTCAGTACGTATCCATCAAGTACACCGAGCGCCTGGCTGAAGCTGGCATCGAGCCGTCTGTCGGCAGTGTCGGCGATTCCTACGATAATGCTCTCGCCGAAACCATCAACGGCCTCTACAAAGCTGAGGTGATCCACCGACGCGGACCGTGGCGTAGCTTCGAGGCCGTCGAGTTCGCAACGCTGGAATGGGTCGATTGGTTCAACAACCGACGGCTCTTGGAGCCCATCGGAAACATCCCGCCCGCCGAAGCCGAGCAACGCTACTACGCCATGCTGGAACAATCGGCCATGGCGGCATAACTTAAACCAAACGGCCTCCGGCAAACCCGGGGCGGTTCATTGTTGCGGTTGGCCTGCGATTTCTGAACTGCTAGCGTAGCATCGCTTATCGACCAATGCGGCCACCAGTTGCGGTTGGCCTGCGATTTCTGAACTGCTAGCGTCGAGGTATAAAGGGTGTCATTGGCGACGCCGTTGCGGTTGGCCTGCGATTTCTGAACTGCTAGCGTGATCCGCGATCGCGGCAACAAGCAGGTTCAGTTGCGGTTGGCCTGCGATTTCTGAACTGCTAACGTATCGGAATAGAGCGCGAGTTGACATATTTCGTTGCGGTTGGCCTGCGATTTCTGAACTGCTAGCGTACCGCCGATGGATCGATCCCGTTGAACTCAGTTGCGGTTGGCCTGCGATTTCTGAACTGCTAGCGTTCTTGATGACGCTGACGTGCGGAGCCTGCGGTTGCGGTTGGCCTGCGATTTCTGAACTGCTAGCGTACAGAGGCGTATACGCGCTGCGAGCGGCTTGTTGCGGTTGGCCTGCGATTTCTGAACTGCTAGCGTTGGTTGGTGCCTCGCTGCACAGATGATTTAGTTGCGGTTGGCCTGCGATTTCTGAACTGCTAGCGTTGTGCAGTGCTGCTAATCATGGCGCTACGTGTTGCGGTTGGCCTGCGATTTCTGAACTGCTAGCGTCTTCTCCAAAAGCTCTATCTGTAAGTGTGGGTTGCGGTTGGCCTGCGATTTCTGAACTGCTAGCGTCGATGGCGACATCAACAAAGTTGACAATCTGTTGCGGTTGGCCTGCGATTTCTGAACTGCTAGCGTATATTGGTCGCGCACTCCGCGAAGTTCGAGGTTGCGGTTGGCCTGCGATTTCTGAACTGCTAGCGTAGTTGGAGCCATAACCTCTGTCCGTCGTCAGAACATTTGGCGCAGATGGCTGCCTGATTTAGCGGAGTGTCGGCCTCTGGTTGGTGATGTTAAGCGGCGAGCTTGCGGTGTTGCAAGCGCCTGAATTGGATTGTCTGTCGTTTGATCCTTTCGCGTTGTTCGATGATGGCAGAGGCCCTACCGAAGTAGGCGTCGGCCGGCGTGACGTTGCTGAGACTCTCGTGATAGCGGCGATGATTGTAATGTTCGACGAAGGCCTCGATCTGGTGTTCGAGATCGCCCGGCAGGAAGTAGTTTTCCAGCAGGATGCGGTTCTTGAGCGTCTGGTGCCAGCGCTCGATCTTGCCCTGGGTCTGCGGGTGAAGCGGCGCTCCGCGAACATGACTCATACCGTTGGCGTAGATCCATTCAGCGAGTTCGGCCGCGATGTAAGACGGCCCGTTGTCGCTGAGCAGCTTTGGCTTGTGCAGCACCCTGGCGCTGTCGCAGCCTGATGCCGTGAGCGCCAGTTCCAGTGTGTCGGTGACATCCTCGGCCCGCATGGTCGTGCACAGCTTCCAGGCGATGATGTAGCGGGAGAAGTCGTCGAGCACGGTCGACAGATAGACCCAGCCCCAGCCGATGATCTTGAAGTAAGTGAAGTCGGTCTGCCACATCTCGTTGGGCCGCTTCGTCTTGTCCTTGAACTCGTCGGCAGCCTTGATCACCACGAATGCCGGGCTGGTGATGAGATCGTGGGCCTTGAGCAGGCGATAGACGGTGGCTTCCGAGACGAAGTAGCGCTTCTCGTCGGTGAATCGCACCGCCAATTCGCGCGGCGACAGCTCGGATTGCTCCAGCGCCAATTCGATGATCTGAGCCTGGATATTGTCGCCGATGCGGTTCCAGACCCGGCTCGGCCGGGAAGGACGATCCTCCAACGCTTCGGGCCCGCCTTTAAGGTAGCGGTCATACCAGCGGTAGAAGGTGCGCCGAGCAATGCCGAGCTGATCGAGCGTCTTCTTCGCGGGAACATGCGACTGCTCAATCATCCTGATGATCTCGAGCTTCTCGGATGCGGGGTATCTCATTCGTCGTCGCCCCCATCCGCGATCATACTTTTTTTGAGCAGACGGTTCTCCAGCATCAGATCGGCAACCGCCTCTTTCAAGGCACGGGTCTCACGGCGCAGGTCCTGAACTTCACCGGTCGTCGCAGCACGAGCCGTGTCGCCAGCCAGCCGCCGTTTGCCAGCTTCCAGGAATTCCTTCGACCAGGTGTAGTAGAGGCTCTGGGCTATCCCTTCCTTGCGGCACAGCTCGGCGATGCTGTCTTCGCCCCGAAGCCCATCCAGCACGATCCGGATTTTGTCCTCTGATGAAAAGTGCCGCCGCGTCGCACGGCGGATATCTTTGACTACGTGTTCGGCGGAGCGTTTGCCGCCAGTCGACTTCGTGCTCATGTTCGTTCCTTCGTCTGCGACGAGAACCGAACACTCCTTAGATCACACCATCAATTCTGTGCCATAGGTGCTGATCCCGGACAGATCGAGAAATGTTCTGCCGACACGGCCTTGCGTGACATCACTGATCTGGTCGAACGCGGTATCCTAAAGAAAGATGCCGGAGGCGGTCGCAGCACGACCTATTCCCTCAACGAAGCCGGCGACGCATGAGGCGCCACGTCGGAAACGACATACGGCGTGGCCGATATGGACCGGAGTTCAGAAGGAACGGCCGATATTCTCACCGTCAGCGACGTCCTACCGATGCTTCGGGAATCTTGCGTCAAGATTCCTTGTTGAGAATTGCCGGGGAACCTCTGACGGTGCAGCCGCCGTCTACGTCATCATCGAACAGGCTCAAGCCCCATCACTCGAAAATCCCTCGGGCGTTCGCGTGGGATTGAGAGTTACGGCCAAATCTCCAAGCGGAAATAGATAACTATCACCCTTGTATTCATCGAAGGCTTCTCGTGTTCACTTCTTGAGGGCGGCCGCCAACTCAGTCGGCGGAAATCCCGGACATTCGACCCACGCCTTCAAGAAATGGCTCCAGTCGATCCATGTTGCTCGTTCGTCCGTATTCGCGAAGCCGGAGAAATGCGCGTTGTATCGAGCCATGACGAAGCATTGCACGCGAAGATCCGGCCGCACGCGAAGACCGAGTCGCTTGGCGAGTTCTGCCAGGCCGTACTTGCCGATCCATCCGAAGACAGTTTCGATCCATTTGTTGCTATCGGTGACGAGATTCCTGCCAGTGCTCCTGCGCAGTCTGTGACTCGCATCAATGCCGACCGGCTGCTGCCATTTCAACTGAAAGACGGCCAGTTCATTTGCTTCGGTATCATACGTCACGAAATCCAGATCGGTGACGGTCACCATCCCATCACGAAGGTTGATGCCTCGCGGAACAACCACCCATCGCGGCGATTCGAATACCCCGGCAAGCTCATCGCGCCATCGCGCTTCTCGACGTTCCGGGCAGATCGGATTTAATGCCGGTAATCAGCGCTGCGGGGATGACGGTGCCGGCCTGCACGACATAGGGCGACGCCTTTTCCTGCACGCGATCGGGCGTGACGGTGCGCCGGTCGACGGCATTGACGAAGGCGAGCTTGCGATCCTGCATGTTCTGCGCGGCGCCCGGATCGAGCGGCGGCGTTTCGGCTGGCAGCCTTGAGGCCAGTGGTCGGATCAACACTGCCCACGGCTGGCGCTGCGATCGGCGTCTGCACGCCGCGGCTGTCGGTGAACACCTTCGCGATCCGCGCTACTTCGATCTCGGCGGGCCGAGGAGGAGAGCAATCAGAGACGTAATGGGCACAATAGCGAGGGCCTGCGATCCGATACCTTTTCGCCGATAAACATTAGGATCAGGACGACTACGATCGAACGCAACAGGCCTCGCAACTACAACGGAATTGCCCTACTCGTTTAGCGAATAGCAATTATAGCTCGATCAGCAACTGCGATTGTTTATGGTGACCTAAATTTGCAATGGTCCTAGTCAACCATCGTGTCTGCAAACTCAATACCTTAACCCGGCACCCAACCCCTCGCCTGAGTGCGCCAGAATAGAAACGCGAAAACGGGCGCTCCGACAGCGTTGGTGAGAAGGCCGATCGGAATTTCCTGGTCAGTCAGGCTGCGCGCCATATCGTCCATTGCCAGAAGAAAAAGACCGCCGAGCACGGCCGCTGTCGGCAACAACCGGCCATGGTCGGGCCCAACTAGAAGCCGCGCCAGATGCGGAACGATCAGTCCGACCCAGCCAACGCCGCCGCTGACCGAGACCTGAGCTGCCACGATCATCGCCGCAAGCCCCAACAGGACCCAGCGCAGCACGTCGACATTGACACCGAGCGCCCGCGCATCCACTTCGCCGAGCGACAAAAGGTTGATGCGCCAACGCAACGCAAGTAACGGCGCTCCCGCAAACAACGTCATGGCAGCAGCGATGGCGACCTTGTCATAGGTCGCGCCGACAAAACTTCCCAACAGCCAGTAGAGGATTGACGGGAGTTTCACTGTCGGATCAACGAGAGTCTGAAGCAGACCGATGATTGCTGAGCAGAAGTGGCCGACAATGACCCCGGATAGAACCAGTGCCAACGTGCTCGCCCGCCCGGTGAGTGCTGCAAGGGCAAACGCAACGAACAGCGTGAGCAGACCCGAGCCAAATGCGAACACAACCAGAGCAACAGTTGGCCATCCCAATACAATCGCAATCACGCCGCCCAGGGATGCGCCGGAGGTGAGACCAATAATTTCGGGGCCGACAAGTGGATTGCGAAACACGCCCTGCAGAACCGCGCCGGACAAAGCAAGACCCATTCCGCAGATCGTGACCAGCAGGACACGCGGCATCCGGATGATTTCGACGGCAACCCAGCTCTTGTCATCGTAGCTTCCGACCGTATTAAACGGCAGGGTCGTGAACACGATTTGCGCTACCTTGCCAATTGGTACCGGATATCGCCCGATCGTCAGCGACATCAACATTAACGTGATGAGAATCAGGAACAGAATGGCCAGAAGCAGATCGCTCCGGACGATCGAGCGGAGGTACGAATCCGCCTCGGATAGGTCCGTCGTCTTCTTCATCATCGGCCTAGATTGAAATGAGTTGTTACGCTGCCCAGGAATGTCCGTCGGGCGACGGCGAACGCGTGGCGGACATCATGCGGCGATATATCAAGGCAGCGCTGCCGGACAAGCGCGGAATGAGAATGAGAGACCATCGCTACCCGGGGAACGCAAAAACAAGACGCTCAAATTGCTAGTGATCCCAGCGCTGCGCTGGACGGATAGACCTTGTGGCGATTGATTTCGGAATCCACGAGAAGCCTCCATCAAGCAACGAACCCGCATCCCTGAAATTTCTCGAAGGTACCTGATATTGACACTACACAACATCGTTATATACGATAAAGTACATCGCGTGGGAAGTCGAGCTGTGCCTGTAACCAGCAGTCTCCACAATGGAGGCGTGTAACACAGCAAATGCTATCTCTTTTTAATGGGCTTGGGGCCTTAAATGACCAGATCAGATAAGATTTCTCGCGCGCGGCGTATTGAGATCGCTTGCATCGCGGTGGCAGGCGTGGCGATTTCCGGACACGCTTTCGGTCAAGGGCGGCATTCTCAACCGCCATTACCTCCAGTATACGTCGAATCACCTTCGCACCGGTCAGCGTCCGTCAAGCCGCAACCGACTTCGGAACGACGCGCGAAACCGAGGCGGTCTCGCCGCGCAGCACGGCGTGAAGCTCCGCCGAGCGGCAATATCTCGGAAACTGCAGTACAGGCCCCTGAGGGCAGTGTCGCTGCGGGATATCGTCCTTCGACAGTCTCGAATGTCGGACCACTCGGGTCAATGGAAATTAAGGATGTCCCGTACTCCGTCAATGTGGTCTCAGCTCCGCTGCTTGAGAACACGTTCAGCTCCCGACAGGACGACTTCTATAAAATCAATCCAAGCATTCAAACGTTTTCGACAAGCACCAGGGGTTTCTCGGCCAATTGTCAATCGGCTTGCAAATTTGACCCTTGATCGGCTTCCAATTTTGACCCCTTTGCGCGGGGTGGTTTGAAGGTAGCGCTCGGCCCGTCGGAGTTGGCCTGGATTGCGGAGACGGGACGAGCGCGAGTGGCGTGATCGTCGTCGCGGCTTTTGAATCGTCAGCTGTCGTTGCCGGTCTCGACAATGTCGCAGTGGTGGATGAGCCGGTCGAGCAGTGCGGTTGTCATCTTGGCGTCGCCGAGCAGGCTTGGCCATTCGCCGAAGGCGAGATTGGTTGTGACGACGATGGACGTACGCTCGTAGAGTCTGCTGACGAGGTGGAACAGGAGCTGGCCGCCGGATTGAGCGAACGGCAGGTAACCGAGTTCGTCGAGGACGATGAAGTCCATCCTGGTCGAATGCTCGGCGATACGACCTTGTCGTCCGATGCGGGTCTCGAGGCGATTGACGAGGTCGACCACGTTGTAGAAGCGACCGCGGGCGCCGGAGCGGATGCAGCTTCTGGCGATTGCGATGGCCAGATGGGTCTTTCCGGTGCCGGTGCCGCCGACCAGGACGGCGTTGCGTTGCTGGGCGATGAAGCCGCCGCCGAGGTCATTGACGAGCGTCCGGTTGATCGGCGTGCCGTCGAACTGGAAGTCCGCGAGATCCTTGGCCAGCGGCAGCTTGGCGGCTGCAGGTACCCTTGAACAGTGCGAACGCCCGGTCGTGGGCGTCGAATACCATCTCCTGCGTCTCCCGCGGATAGGCCCGCACGAACAGCATGCGGCTGTGGCACAGCCGGACATGAGCGACCTTCACGATCGCCGTCACGCCGTTGAGGAGAACGATCTCATGGCTCCAGTCGAACTGGTAGGCTTCGCCCGCCGCAAAGCTCAACGGAACATAGGCCGTCGCGGTCGATTGCCCGCGCTCCTTGTTCCACCGCCTGGCGTAACGCCGCACGGCATCGTAACCACCGTCATAGCCGCGGCCGCGAAGCTCTTCGAAGATCCGGATCAAGGTCAGTTGTTCGCGCGCGGATCTGGTCGCGTTCGCCGCCAGCAACACATCGAGCTCAGATGCCCAGTGTCCAAGCTTGGGCCGCGGCTGAACCTGCCGCTCGTACTCAAACGAGGTCTCTCCCGACCTCAGCACCTTCCGGACCGTGTTCCGGGACACCTTCAGGTCGCGGGCGATCTCCTTGATCGTCTTGCCCTTGATGAAGTGTTCGCGACGTATCCGCGCAATCGTCCTCCACGATCAGCATCCCCGACCACCTGCTTCGTTACAAAGCAGGCAGCGCAACAGACCAACCTTCAGGGAGTCAATTTTGGACGCCGAGCCCCCCGCTTAGAGGGTCAATATTGCAGGCCGAATGACAGGCAGACCGGCGCATCGCCAAGGTGCTGTCAGCCAGTTTCTCGGCCCCCGATTTTGGATCGGCCTTGTGCTTGAAGTAGGCTTCCGCCCATCCGCCGAATGTCAGTGCTGCGGCTGACGCGGTGCGCTTTTCTACCTTGGCTTTCGACGGCGACTCGCCCCGCTCGACCTGACGCCGGGCGCGCGCCAGCAGCGTCCTCGCCTCCGCAAGCGACACCTCCATTCCGTATTCCAGCGCATCGGGCGCGCGTGTCAGCTTGCGCGCCGCCTCGGCGCTATACCGGCCGATGGTCAAGACCTCCTGCCGCCCGTTCACCCGATACTGATACCGGAACGAGATGACCCCAGTTGGGGTCACGGCCGCGTGCATCCCGTCGCGGTCCGTCACCTTGTACAGCTTGGCCCTCGGTTTCAGATTTTTCAGTTCTTTATCAGTGAGATCGCCCATGAATCCGCATCCGGTCTGGGGGCAAACGCATACCAACAAAGGGTGGTGTTGGTAGCGAAAGCCCGTTTCTCGACCATCCTGCGCCATACCAACATCGCTACCAACAAAGTGGCTGGGTTGGGGTGACATGCAGCGATACGGGGTAGGAAAGATAATGCCTACCAATCAATGGGATCGTGCGATTTTCGGCACGGAGCGAGATGGTCTGAAACGACCTTAATTCACTCCCACTCATCTATTTTCGGCCATGTTAACGCGTTGAATTTCCCGCACAACTTTTTTTGATCGCACTCCACGATCCGAACCGCGAACCGACAAAAATTTTTGGTGCTGATTTTCGAGGAGAAATTGCGCGATTCGGATTCAACGACGTTTCAGCGACTATCGATAACAATCGGTCGATTCTTCGCCTCGTCGATCACGCAGCGCATTGCGCGCCAGCGCGAGAAATACCGTCATCGCTTGTAGCACGGCACGCTCACGATTGCGACCTACAGGCTCCTTCTCGCACGCGATCGACGTGGTGCTTGATGACGAAAGTAAATACAGTTGGCTGCGGCGGTGTGGAAGGACACACGGCCAGCAAAGGCCCGAGATGGTGACGAGAAGGCAGCGGCGTAATGGCTCGTTGCGCTAAGCCCATCCACCAGCCGGTTTCGAGTCCGGCCCGCAGCGCCACCCTAGCTTCAGTCCTGGCTGCGGGTTCTGATGTTCGTCAAACTTCGGAAGGTGGAGGTCCCGCGTTCGACTCGAGACGGGTGCGCCACTCCTTCCGGATGTCCGCGGAGGGGACGCGCGAGTGAAACGTCGTCAGTCGATTACAAAGGATGGCTGATAGGTCTTGTGCGCGCGTCGATCGAAATCGAACTCATAGACGATGCACGGCGCGATCGCTTGATGGTGCTGGCCAAGATAGAACAGCAGGCTGTTTGGGGCCGCCGCGAAGATATGAACCACGGCGTCGGGATCGTCGGCTGTCACGGTGCGGACATGGTTGGACACTTGCTCCGCGAGCGCCGCAGCGTGTTCGCCGCCCGCGACACTCTGCTGGCCAGGTCCGCTCGGCAAGGCGAATGAGATGAGCTTCCCCACGTCGGGCAGCTGCGCCGCCACATAAGACCGAGCTTGCGCTGCCGCTGGTTGCGAGACGCTGATCGCGAGCGCAACGTCTTGTCCTCCCCCGAGTTGTTCCTCGGCCACCTCGAATCGCGCGCCGTTTGCGGCGGAGCCATCGTCAGCGCGCCAGGTCCTGGCGCCAACGCGGCCCTTCTGGACCAGCTGCGTCTCGAGGCCGGACTTCAGATCGAGCACGGCGCCGGCAAGAAACGCGATCGAGGCATGGGCATCGAGGATGAGCCGCAGCTTGGAAGATCGCTTGACCGCGGCCCGCAGGAAGCTCTCCACCTTAGGGCGGATATCGCGTTGCCACTCCCGTCCATCCTGCAGATAACGCTGCCGAAAGTCGTCGGTCAGGAGCAGCGTGTCCTCGGGCGCAGCGCCGACGATGTCGGCCGACGGCCCGAGAAAGCTGCGGATGGCGATAGGGAGGAATGGGTCCGGCTCCGGTGTCCGCTCCACCAGAAGTCCTTCTTCGCGGCAGAGCTGCAGGAGCAGTTCGCGGTTCAGTGCGCTGAGCTGGCGGACCTTAAGCTGCCGTGCAAGCTCGTCAAACCGGAAGTCGGAATTGGCCGCGTTGCACGCGAGCACGCCCACGACCTGCGCCTTCAGATTGATTTCGGCGCGTAGCTCCTCGAGCGACCGATAGCCGTCGAGCACACGCAGGCCGCACACGACGGCCCTGAGTTCGTCATCGTTTGCCAGCCTGAGGTGCTCGCGCCAGCGCTTGCGCACCTTGCCCATGCGGCTCCGATCGGTCGTGCCGTCGAACAGGCGCTCGATCAGCAGAGTCCGGTCGTGACCGGAAACCAGCTCGGCCAGCGGATCGCCATCCTTGATGCGATAGGTCGTGAGGAACGTGAAATGGGCCGAAGCAGGCGCCGTCCTGCGCGCCTGCTGGAGCCGCTCGAGTAGCGAGACCGATTGCGCGCCGATGAAATCGGGGTCGGTGAAGTCCTCATATCCGAAGCGTCCGCCCGTTTGGACGTGCCACTTGACCTGGTGATACTCGGCCGAGATGCGCTGAGGGCCGGAGCGCGCGACCGGCGGGTCATATCTGACGACGACATCGTCGAAAGCCTTCGGGCCGTCCGCTTCGAACGCCACCTCCACGACGCAGGAATGCGGCATTAGAAGGTTGAAGGCGTTCTCCCAGAAGACACGCGCTTGATAATTGTCCCCGTGCCAGCGCGCGACCACCGCGTCAGCCATCGCCTTTCTCCTCGTCCGCCGCTCCGCTGCCGCTGAGCATCATGAGAGTGGGAACTTCGGCCCGAAGAGCGCGCGCCAGGCCTTAAGTGCCTCGCCGTTACGGCCGCGGCGCGCATGGTCGATCGCGATCGTCGCATCGCGGCTTGCCGCCATCAGCAGCTCGCGCGCCCGCTGCTTGCGCGTGCTGTCCATGCCGTCGCTGATCGCCGGCCCCAGGCCCGCGGGATCAGGCCATTGGTCGAAGATGCGGTCGGCCAGCGTCGAGAAGAAGCCCTGGATTTCATAGTCGAAGCGTCCCTGCCAACCGCCATAGAGGCACTGGAGGGCCATGACCTCGATCAGGAATGACGGCTTGACCGGCTTCTCTCCGTGCCGCGCGTTGTTGTTCCAATACTTCACCATGCGCACCAGGCCCTTCCACTCGTTCGAATAGGCCTGATGCGCCGCCGTGGCCTTGCTGGCATGGATCTCCGGGTTGGTCTTGATCCACTTGCCGGTGTCGTCGTCGGGGATCTCATAATTGTCGCCAGCGGTGAACGCCGGCACGACGTCCACGCTGACGACGCGGTAATCGGTATTGTCCTCGGCATCGACCACCACACCGAAGTCGACGTTCACCGACCGGCTCTGCTTGCGTACGGCGTCCTTGCCATATTTATCGACGAGCTCGTCGTGGAAGTCGCCGATCACCACCGAAGGGGCTTTTGATCGATAGTGCTTCTCGTCCTCCTTCAGGACGAAGAAGATGTCGATGTCCTTGAGCGGCTTCGTCTTGGTGTGCCGGGCGTAGGACCCGGTGAGGAAGCTGCGGTCGACCTTGAACTTTGTCGCCAGATAGTCGCGCACCTCGGTGTGCCGAGCCGATGCGTTCTTCTGCTCCTTATCGTTGAGCTCCAGCCGGCTCTTGAACTTGCGGAAGGCTTCGTCGACGGTCAGCATCAGCTTTTCCTCCAATAGGCCGCGCTGCCGCCCAGGCCGTTGTGCTCGATCGTCGAGCCAAGGCCGTGCCGCACGAAACCTTCGGTCGACCGATATTCCGCAGGCCCCCAGCCGTCGACATCGGGTCGGCCCGGCTTGTTCTGGAGCAGCAGGCGATACTTGGCCTCGCTCGGCGCCAGCCCCGCCTTGCGCACGTGATATTTGATCTGATCGGTATCGGTCCAGAAACCGCCGTCACCCGAGCCGGTCGTGTAGACCACGTCGATATCCCAACGGCCGACCAGCTTGTCGGTCCTGGGATCGAAGATCTCAAGGACCACCACCTCCAGGTGCCGCGACTCCAGCCAGGTCTGAAGGGCGCGCATCTTACTCGACCACCCATCGACGAGATTCGTCGGATCCAGGCCGCTCAGCCGAATGATGTCCTTCATGCTCTTCAGGATGTTGTCCGCCACATAGGTGACGGAATGCGTGTAGGTGTTGACGGCGACGCTGGTCATGAGCCGAGAAACCCCTTCGGATTCAGCACGAGTGCCTCTGCTTTCGCGGCGGCCGCCGACTCCTCAGTCGAGACGGACGCATCGCGATCACGCGCGGTGATCCTGCTACTGTGCTGCTTGAGTGCGCTTTGGACCCAGGCAAGGTCCTCGGCGAGGCAGGGAAGCGACACGCGCCAGTCGCCCTTGAGCGGGTCGAACCCTAGCGGATCCTCATTGGCGTCTGAGCCGTCGATCGCGTCGTCATCATAGATGCAGTAGATGCGTGTGCGCGGACCGTCGCAGGTCACGACGATCGCGGCGTCCGTCGGCGCCTGATCAGCGATCACGCTCGCCGCAACGCCGGCAACGGCCATCAGCTCGGTTCGTGCCGCGCCGGTCTTCCCCTGGGTCAGCAGATCGACGATCGCGGTCCACGTTGTGTGCGCATCACGCTGCGGCGTGCTACGAAAGGTGCGACTGGCGACGGTGGTCATGCTGGCTTGCCTCCTTGGATGCGGCTCGCCTTGGCGGCCCGCGCGGCGGCAAGCAGGTTCTCGATCGTGACGCGCTCCGGGTTCATCGCCGTTTGCGGACTGCTGGCGAGGGCGGTCGCCACCATCTTGCGGATCGCTCGCCCGTCGAGCCCGACGCATTCGGCGGCGCACTGCTCCAACTGTGGCGACGAGGACAGCCGGCCGATGGCGGGATAGGTCTTGCCGAGCCCGCCAAGGCAGTCCTTCAAGATGCGCGCGCAGGCGCTGCGGTCGGGCAACGGCACATGCACGACCAGGTCGCACCGCGAGGTGAACGCGCTGTCGACGGCCTGCGGGAAATTGCTGGTGGCGAGGAACAGCAGGTTCGGGTGCCGCTCCGCCAGCACATCGAGCTGCACCAGCACCGCGTCGGTGGCGCGGTGGATGTCGATCGGATTGGCTTCGAGGCTCAGCTTCGAGCGGTCGGCCGCCAGCGTCTCCACCTCGTCGAGCAGCACGATCGTCGGGCCGCCGACCGCGGCCTCCGCGATGGACTGCGAGAACAGCTCGGAAACTGCCCGTTGGGTCTTGCCCATCGCCGAGCTCGTCAGTGCATGCGGCTCGACCTCGAGCAGGCGGAAACCGGCGCCCTGGAAGGACTCGGCCGTGCGATGCGCCAGCCCACGCGCAAGCGAGGTCTTGCCGGTCCCCGGCGGACCCACGAGCAGGATCGCTCCGTGCAGGGGTAGCACGCTGCGGTCGACCTTGCCGCGCAGCGTGAAATTCAGCACCGCCTGAGAAACAAGCTGCGACTTCAGCGCCTCGTCGAGAATGATTGAGTCCCACAGCGCGCCAAGCGCCGGATCGGGCAGACGACGGCTCCGCTGGATGCCCTTGGGCCGGTTCACATCATCGTCCTGCACCGCCGCCAGATTCCGCATTGCCGATCGCCTTTCCGTCTCGCCTGTTTGCAAAACACCGCGCCGAGTTGGCGCGGTGCTGATGGGTTAGCCTCGGGGCGGGTTGGGGTCCCGCCCGTGGCTGTCGCTTTGTCCGATACGGCCATCCCGGTTGTGGATCCGCAGCTCCGTGCCCTGGCTGCGGCTCACCTCGCGGCCTTGGCTGATCGCCTCGCGCTTGGTGTCGAAATGACCCGACGCGCGCGCTGCCCCGCCACGCTTGACATTCCAGCCGCCGCCGGGGCTTGGTACCACATGATGCGTATCTGGTCCCCGCTTTCCCGGCATATTGTGCCCATTTCAGGTGTGTAGGATAAAAAGTATCGCTAGTCCGAACAAAATATGAAGGGCCGAATACGTGTTGTCAAGCATGTCGTGTATCGCTACTCTGAACAGGCCCAACCCTGATCCGGAGGAGAGAATGACGTGGCGACGCCGCTAGGCGAGAAGATCCGGGAGCTGCGCAAGGCAAAGGGCTACACGCTCGACCGGCTTGCCGAGCTCACAGAGTCGAGCAAGAGCTACATCTGGGAGCTTGAGAACAAGTCGCCGCCACGGCCCTCGGCCGATAAGATCGCCAAGATTGCCGCGGCCCTGGGCGTGACGGCGGACTATCTCATCGACCCGACCGAGACGATGGGAGTCGAGGACGCGACCGACAACGCCTTTTTTCGCAAGTACCGGAAGATGGATCCCGCGACCAAGGATAAAGTCCGGCGAATGGTCGATCTGCTGGGCGAGGATGAATGACCCGACCGTTCTCGCCCGAGCGCTGGGCGTTCGAGATCACACATGTCCTCAACGCTGCCTTCGGCGCGGACCGGTTTCCGATCGATATTCCGATGGTGGCCCGAGAATATACGGCGCAGCGCTTCCCTGATGACCCTATCATCAGCGTCCAAGGCGACAACCTCCCGGGCTTCGATGGCGCGCTTTTCAAAGCCCCTGCGGGCCGCAAGGGCTGGGGCATCATCTACAACAGCCGACTCAGCTCCAAGGGTCGGATCAACTTCACCCTTGCACACGAATTCGGCCATTTCCTGCTGCACCGGCTGGCATATCCCAACGGCTTCCGCTGCGGCGAGCAGGACGTCGTGCGCTGGGATTCCGAATATGGCCAAGTCGAGCATCAGGCCAATGTCTTCGCAGCGAACTTCCTGATGCCGCTCGACGACTTTCGCCGGCAGATCGCGCCGAATGCGGAGGTCGATCTCGATATGATCTCGCATTGTGCCGATCGCTATCGCGTGTCACTGATCGCCGCGACCTTGCGTTGGCTCAGCTATACGGGGAAGCGTGCGGTGCTTGTCGTCTCTCGCGACGGCTTTATTCTCTGGGCGCGCTCGAGCACGCCCGCCCTGAAGAGCGGAGCGTTCTTCAGAACGTCTGCCGGGCCCATTGAAATTCCGGAGGCGTCGCTCCCGCTCAATCCAGGCCTCCTTGTCGATGGCCGCGCCAGTATCGAACACGCGGCTGGCGCATGGTTCAGGGAGCCGGTACGGGAGATGACGGTGTTTGCAGAACAATATGACTTCGCGATCTCGCTGCTGCTGCTCGACGATGCGGCGCCGTTCGATTGGACCGACGAAGAGGCCGAGCCGGACACCTACGACAGGTTCGTTCCGGTAGCGCGCCGTCGCGAGTGGTAGTACACCCTGTCTGGAGCCTCTCCGCAGAATTTTAAGGTCTAAGGAGGGTCTTCGAGGAACAATCGCGCGATTCCGATTCAACGACGTTTCAGCGACTATCGACAACGATCGGTCGACTCTTCGCTTCGTCGGTCACGCGGCGCGTCACGGGGTCAGTGCGAGAAATACCGCCATCGCTTAGCAGGACCAGCAATCATTCGCCATCCACTCGCACGCCAAACTTCTCGCTTAGTACCATCTCGACGGCATGAAGGCACGATCGTCGTCGTCGCCGAACAAATGCTCGGCCGCGAACCGCTCCTCGATCGCCTGCGCAGAAAGGCGCGCTTCGCGCTTTGCCAAATGATCCTGTGCCCACGAGAGGAACGTCGTAAGGCGTGGTGTCGTTTCGACCGGTACTTCTGTCGTGAGCATGGCGATGAGTCGGTGCAGCCGATCGAGCTCGTCGAGTTCCGACAGGATGGCCCCAAGCCCAGCAACGCGGCGATCCTCGATATGCTTAGCACGCTCTACCAGTTCGCGCCGGCGTCGCTCTTCCTGCCTTCTCCGCTCCTCCGCTTCCCTCGTGAGCCGTTGCTCTGTCTTTGCCGCGGCGAGCACGGCTAGCCCCACGCCGATCTCGCTCGCCATGTTCTCGAGCCGCTGGATCTTGGCGTCGCGGAAACTGCGACGAGGTGCCGTACCTCTTCCGAGCACATAGACCTGCTCGAACTCGAACGAGAGCCGACCTGTCGGGTGCTAGTCCCATTCGGGAAATCGCGGCCTATCGAAGAATACTGAATCCCAGCCGTTGCGCCTTGCAGCTAGGTCACGCTTGCGTTGCCAAGCCTCCTCCTTAGTACGCTCGGCATCGGTCAGCACATGCTTCTCGCGACTGACCAGCTCGGAGATCGAAAAACCGATGACTTCGGTCTCAGATTTGAAGTGAGCTGAACCCTCACCGCCGACAAGCTGGAATCCCTGCAATGAAGCCGCCCGTACAATCCGCGGCAGGATGACTGCGAGGCGATCGACAGATCGCGGTGCAACCTCGCACTTGATGAGCCCACCTTCGCTGACGGCCATCAGGCCGATATCGGATGGTTTCTCCTTTCTGAGCTTGGCGATGGTGCGGTCGACGAACGGGTGCGGCGGTGCAGCTTCGTTGTCGTCGCCTTCCGACGCCTGTATGCGTGCCCGCTCGCGTGCGGCTGCCAGATTGGCGGATTCACGACCGAACTCACCATCGGCAATCGTGATCCTGTCGGGAGCGCCAGGCTTGGCTTCCGGCAGTGGCGTCTGCTTCACCTTCTTTCCGGCCGCCTTCTTCGCCCACCAGCCAAGTGGCGGGTTGGGGATGCCATGCTTTCTGCAGATCTTGTGGAGCGCAACATCAGAGATTGCGAAATCTTTCGCCAAGTGCGTCATCGGCTTGGACCAGACGAGCTCGTAAAATTGCTCACGCGTGAAGACTCGGGCCACGGTCATCCTTTCTTCAGTCTGCCCGCTGTCGGGAGGTCGGGAGATAGCCAGTCCATACTTGGAGGTGCAATAAGGTTGCTACCGCACGTCCCACAGCGGGAGGAGTTACCGCCGCACTTCGTGGTATCACCGCCGTAGCTCCGTCAAAAAATGTATGCACATTTCTGACGCTTGAGAGCGGAGCTTAGCGCGGCCAAAGAGGGCGGCAGTCCTCCGCCTATGAGGCTAACCGAATGAGCGGCTAATTCACGACCCCAACGCCGGTACCTACCCGCAAAAACCGTGTTGGCCCGTTGCGGGAGTCCGAGGCGTCGGTCACATAGAGCAGGAACCGCTTTGCGCGCGTGACGCCGACATAGAACAGGCGCTTTGCCTCCTCGATATCTTCTGCGCTTCGCGCCTGATAAAACGGAATCCTGCCCTCGTGCAAGTCGATCATGGCAACGGCCATGTACTCCCGCCCCTTTGCGTTATGCAACGTCGCCAATTTGAGTGCCGCATCTGGGCTTGCGTAGATTCCAAGGTCGTCGATCGTCAGATTAGCCAGATCGACCCTGTTGTTGCGCATGTCGGTCTTCATTTCCTCGACCGATATCGCAAACACGTCTTTGTCGCCGGAGGTCAGATACTCCTTCTCGATAAGCACCTGAGAGAATGCCGCCGCTGCCGCCTCAAGCCAAGCAATGCCGCCCATATGAATCTGGTGAAGCCGCCTCGCGTGATCCAGAAGCCTGAAAACAATCACGCGGCCACGGTACGAAAAGATATCGAAGTGCGGACGGCCGGTTACATCCAGAAGCGTGTTGAACAGCGTGCGTTCGATCCCGGCAATTGCGTCGGGCCTGGGTTCCATCAGATAGCCGCAGACCTGCTCGGCCAGCGGGGCGAACTGCCTGTTTCGGCGATAAGGGCGCGCTCCCGGTCCCACGATGCTGACACCATATTCGCGGAGCCGCCTTCCGAGGGGGAACAGCGAATACCACGTCGGCGCCAGAATGGCTGCCTCTCCCATCGGAATTTCCAGCGCCTCAATCGCCGGCAAGAAATAATCCGTGATGACAGTGAAGGCAGACGCACCGTGCTGCCACACGGGCTGTTCGGCATACTTCCGCGCGCGCCCCACCGCGGTCATCGGCGGTGTTCGCGGATACAGCATATTCGCATGCGCGATGATCGGCGAGCTTGACCGGAAGTTTCCGGAGAGCTGCTTGTCGGTGCGCGCGGTAATGCGCCCGGCAAACTGTTCGGCAAGATCAGGCCGCGCGCCCGCGAAGCGGAAGATCGACTGGCACGGATCGCCGACGAGAAGGAAACGTGTCCGCCCCTTTCCGGCGATCAATGCCAGGATTTCGACCTGCAAGTCGGTCGTGTCCTGAAATTCGTCAACCAGAATCCAGGCGAACTTCGCCGACACGTAGCTAAGAATTTCGGGCCGCCTACGCAGCAGAAGCAGCGAGTAGTAGATGATGTTGGCGAAGTCGACGAATCCCGCTTCGCGTATGCGCTTCCAGTAGGCGGTCGCGACTTCCGGTGTGAGCGCCCCGCGTTCGATTCCGATTCCAACGGGCCTTCCGTCAAGGTCCATGCGGAGCTGGGTGAAGTCCTCAAAATCCTTGAAGGTCAGATTGTATCTGCCGTGCTGGGCGCAGATCGCAGTGACATGCCGCTCAAACTCGGCGCTCTCCGGCGTCAGGACCTTGAAGCCGTCTTTGTACCCTTTGATCAGATGGCAGAACGGCCGGAAGATATGGTTGAGGCAGAATGAGTGAATCGTGCAGATCTCGTAGTATGCATCGTCCCCCGGCTGAAGGTGGTGCCGCAGACGGCTCTCGATCTCCTGAACAGCCGCATTGGTGTATGTGATGCACGCGACGGCGCGCGGCGTGTCGCGTATTTCGTCGATAACGCGCGATAGTTTGGAGATGATGACCCGGGTCTTGCCGCTGCCCGGACATGCCGTGAGCATAAGGTCGTCTTCGCAACGCACGGCGTCTTTCTGCTCGGCGGTCAGCGTCATGGTTCGGTGAGCCACCTGACCGCATCGCCGAGATACTTGGGAACGCTCGTCGCCTGATCGACATGGCGGGCGGCAATCTGGGCGAAACGGGCCTTGCCGAAGCGCTTCGCGGTACTCAGCACGATCTTGCGCAAGGGATTCAGGATCGCATCGCGCTGCTTTTCGTCGAGGTCATCGTCGTCAAGCTCCGCCGCACCCTTGCGCAGTTTCTTTGCCACAGTGGGAGCGCCTATATCGTCGGCCGCCCGCGCAAACATTTCCAGCGTCCCTGCCAGCGTGACAGCACGCTCGAACGTGGTCTGGCAGGCGAATACACGAACGTAGTCGTTCTCAAGCTCCTTCAGATCGGGGGGCGGCGGCAGGTCGTCCTCTCCCTCAAGATCGGGGTCTGCATCGCTGGGTTTGAGGTCGCCGTCCGTGACGATGGCGCACTTCTTGGGTAGCGACTCACCCGAGAAGAGCTTCGCGTATACGTCGAAATGCACGCCGTAGATCGGGATTACGGAGATCCCCTCGCGGTCGAGATCGATTCCCTTCACCTGCTTGACCAGCGCAGGAATAAGGAATAGCTCGGCCGGCCCTTCTACCAGCATTACTTTCCGGGCAAACAGGAGGTTCGATCTGGTCGCGTCAAGATAGCGCTCCAGGTCGCGCAGCTCCGTTTCGTCCAACCCGGCGTCTTCGGCCGGGACTGCCGACGCAATGGCAGGTTCCCCGGTCTGTGTCAGGACGACGTACGATTCCAGGTCAGCGTTAGCGGTGATGTGGGTGCTGTGGGTCGTGAGGACAGACTGGAAGGGAAGTGCGCTCAGCGCTTTGAAGAGCGTGAGCTGAAGCTGCGGATGCAGGTGGGCCTCGGGCTCCTCAAACAGAATGATCTGTCCCGCCGATTTCTGCTGCGCAAGGCGCCTGTGGAAATATTCGATCAGGATCGAAACATAGAGGATGTTGTTGAGGCCAAGTCCGTTCGTCGAAGGGTCGAAATCCGTCATCGCCGCGTTTGTCAGGAGGATGCGGAGCGCCCGGACGATTGCCTGAAATGACGGCTCGGCAAGGCCAAGTGTCAATCGGCTCGCAAATTTGACCCCGTATCGGCGTTCAATTTTGACCCCTTCGCGCGGCGTGGTTTGAGGGTAGCGCTCGACTCGTCGGAGCTGGCCGGGATTGCGGAGACGAGACGAGCGCGGGTGGCGTGATCGTCGTCGCGGCTTTTGAAGCGCCAGCTGTCGTTACCGGTTTCGACGATGTCGCAGTGGTGGGTCAACCGGTCGAGCAGCGCGGTGGTCATCTTGGCGTCGCCGAACACGCTGGGCCATTCGCCGAAGGCGAGATTGGTGGTGACGATGACGGAAGCACGCTCGTAGAGCCGGCTGACGAGATGGAACAGCAACTGGCCGCCGGATTGGGCAAAGGGCAGATATCCGAGTTCGTCGAGCACGATGAAGTCCATCCGGGTCAGATGTTCGGCAAGCCGGCCCTGACGTCCGTTACGGGTCTCGATCTCGAGGCGATTGACGAGGTCGACCACGTTGTAGAAGCGACCGCGGGCGCCGGATCGGATGCAGCTTCTGGCGATTGCGATGGCCAGGTGGGTTTTGCCTGTGCCGGTGCCGCCGACGAGCACGACGTTGCGCTGCTGGGCGATGAAGCCGCCGCCGGCGAGATCATTGACGAGCGTCTGATTGATCGGCGTGCCTTCGAACTGGAAGTCATCGAGATCCTTGGCCAATGGCAGCTTGGCGATGGTGAGCTGGTACTTGATCGACCGCGCCTGCTTCTCGTTGATCTCGGCGCTGAGCAGGTCGCCGACGATGTGCTGAGGTTCGTGCTGGCGCTTGACGGCCGTCGCCATGATCTCGTCGAAGGCAGCCCTCATTCCGTAGAGTTTGAGCTCACCCATGAGGTCGAAGATTTGGGTTCGTTCCATCAGATGGTCCTCCGGAGGTTGTCGTAACGGGCGCAATCGGCGATCGGCGCATGGCGGAGCGTCAGTGCCGCCGGCGTCATAATGTTGGCCGGTGCAGCGGGTTCGCGTTGGCGAGCCAGGATGTTGAGAACGACGTCAGCGGAATGAACGCCATGAGCGATCGCCTCGGCGCAGGCGGCTTCGACCGCCGACAAACCGTCCGTCAGCACCGCATTGAGGATGTCGACCATCTGTCGATTGCCGTCGTCGGTGCTGGCGAGCCTGCGCCGGATCCGTTCGATCGCGGCCGGCAACACCCAGTCCTTGAAGGGTGCGCCGTTACGTAAGGCCCCGGGTTTGCGCGCGAGCACCGGCACGTAGTGCCAGGGATTGTAGGTCGTCTCGCCGCGTCCGAACGATCGCGGATGCTCCGCAACGATGCGCCCGTCCTGACGGATCACGATGCGATCGGCATAGGCTTGAACTTCGACCGGGCGCCCGACGGCGCTGGCAGCGACCGAGTATTTGTTGTTGTCGAAGCGCACCAGGCAGGTCTTCGAGACCGATGCCGGCACCGCGTGGAATCCGTCGAACCGGCCAGCATAGGGAACGAGCTTGGGCCGCTCGGCTTCGAACACCTCCCAGACCGTCTGTTCGGCCAGTTCTGGATGTCGGTGCGCCTTGGCGTAGGCGATGCACTTATCCAGAAGCCACGCGTTCAACTCGTCCAGGGTTTTGAACCGCAGCCGTGGCGTGAAGAACCGTTCCCGGACCAGCCCGACCTGGTTCTCGACCTGACCCTTCTCCCAGCCCGACGCCGGCGTGCAGGCGACCGGATCGATCAGATAGTGGCTGCACATCTGCAGGAAGCGGCGATTGTAGCGGCGATCCTTGCCGACGAAGATCGTCTCTACCGCCGTCTTCATGTTGTCGTAGATGCCGCGGCTGCAGGTACCCTTGAACAGTGCGAACGCCCGGTCGTGGGCGTCGAATACCATCTCCTGCGTCTCCCGCGGATAGGCCCGCACGAACAGCATGCGGCTGTGGCACAGCCGGACATGAGCGACCTTCACGATCGCCGTCACGCCGTTGAGGAGAACGATCTCATGGCTCCAGTCGAACTGGTAGGCTTCGCCCGCCGCAAAGCTCAACGGAACATAGGCCGCCGCGGTCGATTGCCCGCGCTCCTTGCTCCAACGCCTGGCGTAACGCCGTACGGCATCGTAGCCGCCGTCATAGCCGCGTCCGCGCAACTCTTCGAAGATCCGGATCAGCGTCAGCTGTTCGCGAGCCGATTTGGCCGCGTTCGCCGCCAGCAGTTCATCAAGCTCCGCCGCCCAACGCCCGAGTTTGGGGCGCGGCTGGATCGAACGCTCATACTCGAACAAGGTCTTGCCCGACCTCAGCACCTTCCGGACCGTGTTCCGCGACACCTTCAGGTCACGGGCGATCTCCTTGATCGTCTTGCCCTTGATGAAGTGTTCGCGCCGTATCCGCGCAATCGTCTCCACGATCAGCATCCCCGACCACCTGCTTCATGACAAAGCAGGCAGCGCAACAGCCAACCTGTAGGGGGTCAATTTTGGACGCCGATCCCCCGGCTTACGGGGTCAATTTTGCATGCCGAATGACAAAGAAGG
>NZ_AAMY01000024.1 GCF_000152905.1 Nitrobacter sp. Nb-311A | reverse complement strand
GGCTCGCAAATTTGACCCCGTATCGGCGTTCAATTTTGACCCCTTCGCGCGGCGTGGTTTGAGGGTAGCGCTCGACTCGTCGGAGCTGGCCGGGATTGCGGAGACGAGACGAGCGCGGGTGGCGTGATCGTCGTCGCGGCTTTTGAAGCGCCAGCTGTCGTTACCGGTTTCGACGATGTCGCAGTGGTGGGTCAACCGGTCGAGCAGCGCGGTGGTCATCTTGGCGTCGCCGAACACGCTGGGCCATTCGCCGAAGGCGAGATTGGTGGTGACGATGACGGAAGCACGCTCGTAGAGCCGGCTGACGAGATGGAACAGCAACTGGCCGCCGGATTGGGCAAAGGGCAGATATCCGAGTTCGTCGAGCACGATGAAGTCCATCCGGGTCAGATGTTCGGCAAGCCGGCCCTGACGTCCGTTACGGGTCTCGATCTCGAGGCGATTGACGAGGTCGACCACGTTGTAGAAGCGACCGCGGGCGCCGGATCGGATGCAGCTTCTGGCGATTGCGATGGCCAGGTGGGTTTTGCCTGTGCCGGTGCCGCCGACGAGCACGACGTTGCGCTGCTGGGCGATGAAGCCGCCGCCGGCGAGATCATTGACGAGCGTCTGATTGATCGGCGTGCCTTCGAACTGGAAGTCATCGAGATCCTTGGCCAATGGCAGCTTGGCGATGGTGAGCTGGTACTTGATCGACCGCGCCTGCTTCTCGTTGATCTCGGCGCTGAGCAGGTCGCCGACGATGTGCTGAGGTTCGTGCTGGCGCTTGACGGCCGTCGCCATGATCTCGTCGAAGGCAGCCCTCATTCCGTAGAGTTTGAGCTCACCCATGAGGTCGAAGATTTGGGTTCGTTCCATCAGATGGTCCTCCGGAGGTTGTCGTAACGGGCGCAATCGGCGATCGGCGCATGGCGGAGCGTCAGTGCCGCCGGCGTCATAATGTTGGCCGGTGCAGCGGGTTCGCGTTGGCGAGCCAGGATGTTGAGAACGACGTCAGCGGAATGAACGCCATGAGCGATCGCCTCGGCGCAGGCGGCTTCGACCGCCGACAAACCGTCCGTCAGCACCGCATTGAGGATGTCGACCATCTGTCGATTGCCGTCGTCGGTGCTGGCGAGCCTGCGCCGGATCCGTTCGATCGCGGCCGGCAACACCCAGTCCTTGAAGGGTGCGCCGTTACGTAAGGCCCCGGGTTTGCGCGCGAGCACCGGCACGTAGTGCCAGGGATTGTAGGTCGTCTCGCCGCGTCCGAACGATCGCGGATGCTCCGCAACGATGCGCCCGTCCTGACGGATCACGATGCGATCGGCATAGGCTTGAACTTCGACCGGGCGCCCGACGGCGCTGGCAGCGACCGAGTATTTGTTGTTGTCGAAGCGCACCAGGCAGGTCTTCGAGACCGATGCCGGCACCGCGTGGAATCCGTCGAACCGGCCAGCATAGGGAACGAGCTTGGGCCGCTCGGCTTCGAACACCTCCCAGACCGTCTGTTCGGCCAGTTCTGGATGTCGGTGCGCCTTGGCGTAGGCGATGCACTTATCCAGAAGCCACGCGTTCAACTCGTCCAGGGTTTTGAACCGCAGCCGTGGCGTGAAGAACCGTTCCCGGACCAGCCCGACCTGGTTCTCGACCTGACCCTTCTCCCAGCCCGACGCCGGCGTGCAGGCGACCGGATCGATCAGATAGTGGCTGCACATCTGCAGGAAGCGGCGATTGTAGCGGCGATCCTTGCCGACGAAGATCGTCTCTACCGCCGTCTTCATGTTGTCGTAGATGCCGCGGCTGCAGGTACCCTTGAACAGTGCGAACGCCCGGTCGTGGGCGTCGAATACCATCTCCTGCGTCTCCCGCGGATAGGCCCGCACGAACAGCATGCGGCTGTGGCACAGCCGGACATGAGCGACCTTCACGATCGCCGTCACGCCGTTGAGGAGAACGATCTCATGGCTCCAGTCGAACTGGTAGGCTTCGCCCGCCGCAAAGCTCAACGGAACATAGGCCGCCGCGGTCGATTGCCCGCGCTCCTTGCTCCAACGCCTGGCGTAACGCCGTACGGCATCGTAGCCGCCGTCATAGCCGCGTCCGCGCAACTCTTCGAAGATCCGGATCAGCGTCAGCTGTTCGCGAGCCGATTTGGCCGCGTTCGCCGCCAGCAGTTCATCAAGCTCCGCCGCCCAACGCCCGAGTTTGGGGCGCGGCTGGATCGAACGCTCATACTCGAACAAGGTCTTGCCCGACCTCAGCACCTTCCGGACCGTGTTCCGCGACACCTTCAGGTCACGGGCGATCTCCTTGATCGTCTTGCCCTTGATGAAGTGTTCGCGCCGTATCCGCGCAATCGTCTCCACGATCAGCATCCCCGACCACCTGCTTCATGACAAAGCAGGCAGCGCAACAGCCAACCTGTAGGGGGTCAATTTTGGACGCCGATCCCCCGGCTTACGGGGTCAATTTTGCATGCCGAATGACACATTGCCGACTATGAAGAAATGAAGGCCCGCACCCTGCGGATCGCGCGTGGCGAGGAAAAACCCGCCGTGGGCGAGGCGAAGGTATGGTTCGACTCCACCGAATCCTTCGCGGGCATCCTGACAACCGGCAATCGGGAGCTGCTGCACGTCATCGCCGAGCGCAAGCCGCAATCCCTTGAGGAGCTTGCCGAGATGACCGGCAAGGCCATGCCGAATCTGTCGCGGGTTCTCAAGAAGCTGGTTGGCCTTGGCATCGTCCGTATCGAGAAGGACGGGCGCAAGGTGGCGCCGAAGATTCTCTATGACCGCTTGGTGCTGGAACTGCCGCTGACCAGGCGGCCGCAATCGACAAGAGCAGCGGGAGGCTGACATGAACGTCCATCATTCCCCCAACGACCATCAGTCCGGCACGGTGGCGCTGCGCGCCGCGCTTTACCTGCGCGTCTCGACGGCGCGGCAGGCCGAGCATGACGTGTCGATCCCCGACCAGCGCAAGCAGGGCGAAACCTACTGCGCCTCGCGCGGCTATCAGCTCGTCGACGTGTTCGTGGAGGCCGGCGCGTCGGCCACCAACGACCGTAGGCCGGAATTCCAGCGGATGATCGAGGCCGGCACGTCGAAGCCCGCGCCGTTCGATGTCGTCGTGGTGCATAGCTTCTCGCGGTTCTTCCGCGACCACTTCGAGCTGGAGTTCTATGTGCGCCGTCTGGCGAAGAACGGCGTGCGCCTTGTGTCGATCACCCAGGAGATGGGCGACGATCCCATGCACGTCATGATGCGCCAGATCATGGCGCTGTTCGACGAATACCAGTCGAAGGAGAACGCCAAGCATGTCCTGCGCGCCCTGAAGGAGAATGCGCGGCAGGGCTTCTGGAACGGCGCGCAGCCGCCGATCGGCTATCGCGTCGTCGCGGCCGAGCAGCGCGGCGCGAAGGTCAAGAAGAAGCTGGAGATCGATCCGCTGCACGCGGAGACGATCCGCATGATCTATCGGCTGGCAATCCAGGGCGAAGGCGATTCCGGCCCGATGGGCGTGAAGGCGATCGTCAACTACCTCAACAAGCGCCACATCTATACGCGCCACGGTGGCCGTTGGGGCATCGGCCAGCTCTACCGCATCCTCACGCGGCGGACCTATATCGGTGAGCACGAGTTCAACAAGCGCTCCAAGGCGAAGGAGCTGAAGCCGGCCTCCGAGGTCGTCACGGTCGAGGTTCCGCCGCTGATCGACCGCGACACCTTCGACAAGGTGCAGGCGCTGCTACGCCATCGCAACCAGAAGGTCACGCCGGCGCGTGTCACCAGCGGCCCGACGCTGCTGACCGGCATTTGCTACTGCGCCAAGTGCGGGGGCGCGATGACGCTGCGCACCGGCAAGAGCGGGCAATACCGCTACTATGCCTGCTCGATCAAAGCCCGGCAGGGAGAGACCGGCTGCTCCGGCCGCGCGATCCGAATGGACAAGCTCGACCGGATCGTCGCCCGCCATATCGAGGAGCGGCTGTTGTGGCCCGACCGGCTGGAGGAGGTTCTGGCCAGCGTTCTCGATCGCAGGGAGGAGCGCGGCGCGCGCCGCCGTGAGCAGCTCGCTGAACAGCGGATGCGGATCGAGGACACCAAGATTCGCCTGAAGCGGCTTTACGACGGCGTGGAGGCCGGCGTGTTCGATCCGCATGAACCGGCCTTGGCCGAGCGCATGGCCGGCCTGCGCGGCATCCACGACCAGGCGCAGGTCGACGCCGAGCGCATCGAGGCGATGCTAAAGAACGCGGGAGAGAAGGCGATTTCGCCGACGACCATCCGCAGGCTCGCGGCTTCGGCAAGGGAAAAAATGCGACTCGCGGGCGGAGGCTATCGCCGCGAACACCTGCGGGCGCTGGCGCAGCACGTCGAGGTCGCGGAGCGCGAAGTTCACATCAGCGGGTCGAAGCACGAGCTGCTCAAGGCGTTGACGGGCGCGGATGCGGCTAAAACGTCAACGATATCAGTGCCCATTTCTGTTCCGAAATGGCGGAGAGAGTGGGATTCGAACCCACGGTACGGTTTCCCGCACACACGCTTTCCAAGCGTGCGCCTTAAGCCACTCGGCCATCTCTCCCGACACCTTCTCATGACGGGGCGTGCCGATTTTTGCAAGAGAGCTGCACCGTGGCATCGGGATTTATCTAACGAAACGGGATAGTCCCGCCATTTTACCCATCGCTGCCGCAAGCCGATGTGGGTGATCCTGTAACCCGCGCCGTAACCGAAGATCCGAGGGAAACGCCGGACGAGCGCGGCATTGCACGCCCCCGGTTGGTTAACCCGAAACTGCTTCTATTGCGTTTCAAGTGCCGAAGAACAGATCACTAAAGAGGGTTCCCTGCAAACGGCAGGATCAAACAGCTAATGAACGCCAGCGCCGCTACGCGAACCCACTACATGCAGCGGCCATGATTTCGACGTTGCCGCAGCAGCGGGACGGTTGTTTGCCGTGTTTTCGTTAAACGCGCGCGCCTCCTCCAGCGCTTCGGAAAAGTCCGCAAACCATTGCTGGATCGTGCCGGTACGCAACTTCCGCATCATAGCTTCCCAGCGCGTCCTGCGCTCCGTCAGCGGCATTGCGAATGCGGCGGCGATGGCGCGGGCCATCCCGTCGATTTCGTGAGGGTTGACGAGGAGCGCTGTCTGCAACTCGTTCGCCGCGCCTGCGAATTTGGACAACACCAATACGCCCGGATCGGCGGGGTTCTGCGCAGCCACATATTCCTTTGCGACGAGATTCATTCCGTCATGCAGCGGCGTCACCACGCCCACACGCGCCGTGCGATAGAGGCCGGCCAGCACGGTCTGACTATATCCGCGGTTGAGATAGCGAATCGGCATCCAGTCCGTTTCACCGTGACGGCCGTTGACGTCAGTCACGAGCTTCGCAAGTTCGCTCTGCAGATTGCCGTAGGCTTCGATGGTGCCGCGCGATGGCGTCGCAATTTGCAGCAGCGACACAGTGCGCTTCAGCGCGGGATTCAAGACCAGCATCCGATCGAATGCATTGATCCGGTTCACAAGGCCCTTCGAATAGTCGAGGCGATCGACGCCGATCGCCAGTTGCTCTCCGTTCAGGCTGCGGCGCAATCGCGATACGTCGGGATGCGAGGACGCCTTGGCGGCCTGCAAGGCAAATTTCTCGACATCTATTCCGATCGGGAATACCGCGCATCTCGACTTGCCGTAACGCGACGTCACGACGCCGTCCTGAATCTTGAGGCCTAGCTCCGATTGAAGATAGCTGAGAAAATTTTCGCAGTCTTCGTCGGTCTGGAAGCCGATCAGATCATAGGCCAGCATCGCCTCGATCAGTTCGCGATGATGCGGCACAGCACCTACGAGGGCGCGAGCAGGCCAGGGCGTATGCAGAAAAAACCCGAGGGGATTGCGGACACCGAGATCTCGCAATTCCGCGCCAAGCGAGAGAAAATGATAGTCCTGGATCCAGAACGCGGTATCCGACTTGCGGAAACGCATCAAGGCCCTCGCCATGAAGGCATTGACCTCACGGTACGATTGATAATCGTCGTGCGACACGCGAATGAGATCGGACCGGGAGTGCAGCGCGGGCCATAACGCCGAGTTGGCGAAGCCTTCGTAGTAACCGCCGTAATGCGCGGCCGGCAGATCAAGCAATGCGAGCGCTCCGGCTCCGAGGGCTTCAACTTCAGCAAAGGGTTCCTTGTGTGACCCGTCGCGTACTCGTCCGCTGGAACCTACCCAAATTGCCCCTGATTTTTCAACAACTGGTAACAACGCCGCCGCTAGGCCGCCTGTCAAGGGCTCATTAGCCCGCGCACGCGCCACGCGATTCGAAACGACAACGAGGCTCACAAGGATCCCCTCCCGCTTTTGCACCCGTCAGATAAACGTTCGTTCATCAATATGGTTCCTGCCTCCTTCCCACCAAATTGACGCCAAATTCAGGCAGTCTAGAACGAAACTCAAGTTCCCGGTGATTAAGTAATGAAACGGTTCTCACGGTACTTTTAACGAGAAATGTTTTTCATCGGATCAGCTGCGCCAGTATCGATCTTCCCAATTGCGCGACAATTTCATCCCGGTCAGGATCAATCCGGCCATCGAGTACGTTTGCGGGAAATTCCCGAACAGCGCGCCGGTTTTCGGATCAACATCCTCAGATAACAGCCCGAAGCGATTGCGATGCGCCAATGCATCCACAAAAGCCTCGCGCGCTTCCTCGCGCCGTCCGAGCGCCCACCACGCATCGATCAGCCAGAACCGGCAGATCAGGAAGGCGGTCACGGGCAGACCGAAATCATCTTCCGCCGCATAGCGCATCACATGCTTTTCGCGCAGCAACTCGCGCTCCATGGCCGCGACAGTCTTGATGAATCGCGGATCGTCAACCTCGCAGACGCCGAGTTCGGGTAGCAACAGCACGCTCGCGTCGAGATCATCGGATCCGAATGCCGCGGTGAATGCCTCGCGCTTCGGATTCCAGGCGCGCTCGATCAGTTCGGCATGCAGGGGATCGGCGATGGCGTTCCAGTGCGCCGCGCGGTCCGACAGGCCGAGCCGTTCCGCGATGGCCGCGAGCCGGTTGATCCCGGCCCAGCACATCGCTGCGGAATGGGTATGGATGCGCTGACGGCCACGATACTCCCAGATGCCGGCATCGCTGGTCATTGCGACCCGGGCCGCCTTGTCGCCTAGCGACTCAAGCAGCTTGAACAGGCTTTCGTCCCCTGGTCGCGGCAATCGCCGGTCGAAGAACATGGGCAGCGCGGCGAGGATGGCGCTTCCATAAGTGTCGTGCTGCTTCTGGTCGACCGCGGCATTGCCGACACGCACCGGTCCGTCGCCATGATAGCCTTGAAGGTCGGCGGCGATCCACTCGTTCAGCGGCAGGTTCGGGACCACGCTGTAGACCGGCTTGAGATCCTCCTCGGCATTGGATACGAGCGAGAGCGTGAAGCCGATGAAGTCTTCCATCGTCCGCGTGGCGCCGACGCGATTGAGCGCCTTGACGACGAAATAGGCATCGCGCAGCCAGCAATAACGATAATCCCAGGTGCGGCCCGAACCGGGCGCCTCGGGAATCGAGGTGGTGTGCGCGGCGATGATGCCGCCGGTTTCCTCGAAGTTGGATAGCTTGAGCGTGATGGCAGCGCGGATGATGGCTTCCTGCCATTCATAGGAGATGTAAAGACGACGCACCCAGCCCAGCCAGTAGGTTTTGGTTTCGTCGGCAAAACGCTGGGCGGTCGATGCCAGATCACCGGGAAACGCCTCGTCGTTGCCGAACACGAGATATATCGGCCGCGTCAGAACGAACGGCGTTTCATTTTCGATCAGCGCCAGGGGCGCATCGGTGGTAACCCGGATCGCGGTTCCGTCTTCCTCGAAGTAGCGAATGTGGTTGCTGCCCATCGAGTGCCGAGCCAGCGGCTTGCCATAGGCGTGCGTCGGCCGGATGCGGATCGTGATCCGGGGCAGACCCGCGACAGGCTCGATGATGCGAAACAACTGCGGCGGCCGGAATATGCGGCCATATTGCCGGAAACGCGGCGCGAAGTCGGTGATGCGCACGATATTGCCGTGCATGTCGGTCAGAATCGTAGAGACGATCGCGGTGTTGCGAACATAGTCGGACTGAAAGTCGGCCATGCCATCCAGCACGACATCACTGAAACCCTTTTCTTCGTTGCCGGCGAGCAGGCGCGAGAATACCGGGTCCGAGTCGAAGCGCGGGAAGCACCACCACACGAGCCGCGCGGTCGGATCGACAAGCGCCGCCGTGCGGCAGTTGCCGATGACGGCAAGGTCAAGCCCATGATCGGTCATTCAGCGACCGCTCGTTCACCGTCGAGCAGGCGGGCCAGCCAGGACCTGACATTGCTGGGCGCTTGAAAGTGGCCGTTCACGCCTTGGGCACGCCGTCCGACCGAGAATGACAAGCCCTTCATGTCCGGCATAATGGCAAAGACCGTTTCATCGGTCACATCGTCGCCGATAAAAACCGGCCGACGGCCCTTGAACGGCTGATGCGACATCAGTTCGGTTACTCCGGTCGCCTTGGTAAATCCAGAATGCTTGATCTCGCAGACGAACTTGCCCGGCAGCACCTCTATTGGCGCGTTCGGCAGGTCGGCGCGTATTGCCGAGACCCGATCATAGATCACGCGCTCGATATCCGGCGCCTTTCTGAAATGGAGCGCCAGCGAGTAACCCTTGTTCTCGACCAGGATGCCGGGATGCAGTTCGGCGATCGCTGCAAAACGTCGGATTAAATCCGGATTGAGCGGCGGCGCCTGCGCAGCCACGGCCTCGCTTTCGATCGAAATCCGCATCTCCGCGCCGTGGCCACCCACAGCTGGAAACAGCACCGGCGCGAAAATCCGGTCGATGTCGCTGAGCGATCGACCGCTGACCAGAGCGAGCGCGCCATCCATCCGCGTCAGCAGCCGCGACAGCGACCGCGCGAGCTTTGGCGGCACGTAGACCTCGTTCGGCGAGGGCGCGAGATCAAGCAGCGTACCGTCGATATCGAGCAACAGCGCAGATGTACCGAGCGGCAACGTGTGAGGCTCGGGGTCGGCGGCCGCGGAAGCGGTTTTGTTCGGTACGGTTTCCATTACACCCCGATTCATCGTGACTCCACAACGGCAAGCGGCGACGCCACCGATTCCAACGAACGCCGTTCGGCGGCAATTCCATATCGCCAACCGATCAGCGCGGCTACGATCATTAACGCCGACCCGAAACAATATCCGGCGAATACGCTGTCACGCGAGCCGCTGTCGATCAAGGCGCCGAACAGCGTCGGACCGACGACGCCACCGATTCCGGTCCCCACGGAATAGAATACCGCAATCGCCAGCGCCCGCACTTCGAGGGGAAAAGTCTCGCTCACCGTCAGGTAAGCCGAACTGGCGGCCGCCGAAGCAAAGAAAAAGATCACCATCCACGCGATCGTCTGGGTCTGTGCGGTCAGGACGCCGGAGGCGAAAAGATAGCCTGTTATGACGAGCAGAACGCCGGAGATCCCGTAGGTGAACGCGATCATCGCGCGGCGTCCGACGGTATCAAACAGCCGGCCGAGCAGCAGCGGTCCGAGAAAATTACCCGCCGCGAACGGCAGGAGATACCACCCGATCCGCTCCGCCGAGATGTTGTAAAAGGTCGATAGCACCAGCGCGTAAGTAAAGAAGATCGCATTGTAGAAGAACGCCTGCGCGGTCATCAGCGCAAGGCCGACCAGCGAGCGTTGCCGATACGTTTCGAACAGCGTCCGAACCACTTCGCGCAGCGGGGTGTGGCTGCGCATCCGGAGCCTGATCATCGGCCAGATCCCTTCGGCGGGTGCATCGGAGTGGCGAACCGCTATCTGTTCGATGTCGGCGACAACGCCCGCCGCTTCATCCGGCCGGCCATGAATCATCAGCCACCGGGGACTTTCCGGAATCCACAGGCGCATCACAAACACGACAAGCCCCAGGGCTGCGCCGGTGAGGAACGCGAGCCGCCAGCCTAGTTCGGGATCAATGACGAGTGGGTCGAGCAGCACGATCGCGCCCACCGCGCCGAGGGCAGCGCCGACCCAGAAACTGCCATTGATGCTCAGGTCGGTCCAGCCTCGGTAACGCGCCGGCACCAGTTCCTGAATCGTCGAATTGATCGCGGTATATTCGCCTCCGATGCCTGCCCCCGTGAGAAACCGGAACAATGCGAAGCTGGCGACGTTCCAGGACAACGAGGTCGCCGCCGTCGCGGCCAGATAGAGCGCCAACGTGACGAAAAAAAGTTTCTTGCGCCCGATGCGATCGGTCAGCCAGCCGAAGCCCAGCGCCCCGAGCACGGCTCCGATAAGATAGGCGCTGCCGGCGACGCCGATATCGAGGTTGCTGAAGCGAAGAATGGGGCTGTCCTTGAGCGCGCCGGAAAGCGCGCCGGCAAGCGTTACCTCCAGCCCGTCCAGTATCCAAGTAATACCGAGAGCGGTCACGACCCTCGTATGGAACGAGCTCCAGCGCAGGCTGTCGAGACGCGCGGGAATGTCTGTCTCGACGATCCGGTCCTTCGGTTCCTGCAATGATGGCCTTTCAATCGTCAAAAAGCGTGTGGCCGGCGGGCTTGTCCGTGGCCATCGGCCGAGCGAAACGCTCGGGGTCGCTCAGTATTCCATGGAATGCGTCGGGACATAAACTGTGGACCGCCGGCAGTCCACCCGTCAGGCCCCCTCCCCTTTTTAGCGGGACAGTAAACGTAGCTGGACTAGCAAACGCGCTATTTGGCTAGCTGGTTCCGATTTCGAAGGGCCTGTTGATGCACCTCCATGCCTTGAATAATTTCGAACGAACTTCCGCTGACCGGCGTCAAATCGGGACAGACGGGGCGGTGATAACCGGTTACCTTTGTGACGCCCGTCACGGTAGAAATGGCGCAGGTCACGCATAGAATACTGCTCTGACAGTCCATCGTGCGGCGGACCAGTGAACAGAAATGGGAGATGATCATGTCGATTCAGACGATTATCGGGAAAAAGCTGAGCGCAGCCATTCTGGCGGCCGGCTTGGCCGCGATCGCCGCGCCGCAAGGCGTTTCGGCCGGCGACCTTTCCGCCCGGCAGATTATCGACGGGCTTAAGGTCTCCAAGACGCGAAGCCTCAGCGCACCCGCGCAGCCGGCGCTGAGCACGAGCGATCTGGATTTCGTCAAAAGCGTGCGCGGCAAGGCCCGCTCGCTGTCCATGGGCGACCGAGATCACCTGGCCGAGATTGCCGCCAAACGTCCGAAGATCGATCTGGACATCAATTTCGATTTCGATTCCGCGGCTGTGACGCCACGGACCGAGCCGCAGTTGCACAGCCTTGGAAAGGCGCTGACCAGCGACGAGCTGGCAGGCTCCGTCATTATGCTCGGCGGGCACACTGACGGCAAGGGATCCGACGCCTACAATCACAACCTGTCCGAACGCCGAGCTGAGGCCGTGAAGCGCTTCCTTATGGAGAGATACAAGATTCCGGCGGCAAATTTGGTCGCGGTGGGATATGGAAAAGAAGGATACAAGAATTCGGCAGACCCGTTCGCTCCGGAGAACCGTCGCGTCGAGGTCGTCAATATGGCCGCGAAAGAGCAGGCTGCGAATAAATGATGCTGATACCGCGATGCCGCTTTGGAGCCGCCATGCCGCTCGCACGACCACGCGGCGCGAATGCGGTCATTGACGCGCCAGCCGCGCATTTACCAACCGTTGACAGGCGTCGCGTCGTCGGTTTGAAAATTCGGATCGCGTAAGATAAGGTCCCCGCGGCGTGTGTTGGAATGGCGTTTAACTCTTGGACTGGCGTCGCATGAACATTCGGGTTGCGGTGCTGACCGTGTTGACGCTGGCGACGGTGCTTGTGATGGCGCGGGCGGTCGCATCGGCCGCAGCCGCAGCCGACGGCAGCACACGGGTCGCGCTTGTCATCGGCAATGCCGCCTATCCGGACAGCGAGGCGCCGCTCAAGGAACCGATCAACGATGCCCGCGATGTTGCCGCCGAACTGAAGCATGACGGATTCGACGTCGAAACCGGCGAGAATCTGACCGGCGAAGCCATGCGCCTCGCGCTCAAGCGCCTCTACACCCGCATCAAGCCCGGCAGCGTCGCGCTGATCTTCTTCAGCGGATACGGCATTCAGTCCGGACGCCAAAGCTATCTCATCCCGGTCGACGCACAGCTGTGGACCGAAGCGGACGTGCGCCGCGACGGCTTTAGCCTGGAGACCATTTTGGGCGAGATCAATAATCGCGGCGCCGGAGTCAAGATCGCGCTGCTTGACGCTTCCCGCCGCAATCCGTTCGAGCGCCGCTTCCGCAGCTTTTCGGCCGGTTTGGCTCCGGTGATCGCGCCGAGCGGAACGCTGGTGATGTATTCTGCGGCATTGAGCTCGGTGTTCAGCGATGCCGGCGCCGATCATAGCCTGTTCGTGAGCGAATTGCTGAAGGAGATCCGCGTCCCCGGCCTGACAGCCGAGGAGACGCTGAACCGCACCCGTGTCGGGGTGACGCGAGCCTCGCGCGCCGAGCAGGTGCCGTGGATTTCGTCGTCCTTGGCCGAGGATTTCTATTTTATTCCCGGCCGGGACCAACCGGATGTCGCTGCAACGCCATCGTCGCCGCCCACCCCGCAGGCCGAGTCTTTATCTCCACCCGTTGCGCCAGCTCCACCCGTTGCGCCGCCCCCGCCCGTACCTGCTCCGCAGGCGACACCCGCTGCCGCGTCCGCACCTCCGCCTCCGGCGCCCGAATCCTCGTCGAGTCAGGCCCCAAAACCTCCGGCGGAACCTCCGCCCCAAATCCGGGATGACAAGAAGACGGCGCTGGCTTTGGCCGACGATCCAACGATCAAATCGCTGACGTCCAGGATCGCCGCCAGGACAGACGACGCCAACGCACTCTATCGGCGCGGACAGGTCTATGCCAGCAAGGGCGCCTATGCACTTGCCATCAAGGATTTCGACGCGACGATCCGACTCAATCCGAAGGACGTCGAGGCCTACAACAATCGCTGTTGGACCCGGACTGTAATCGGCGAGTTGCAGTCCGCGCGGCGCGACTGCGACAAGGCGCTGAAGCTGAGGCCGGGCTTCGTAGATGCGCTGGACAGCCGCGGCCTGCTTAACCTGAAGAGCGGCGCGAACAAGGACGCGATCGCGGATTTCGACGCGGCGCTCAAGATCAACCCCAGGCTGACCTCCTCGCTTTATGGCCGAGGCCTTGCCAGGCAACGCAGCGGCGCCGTCGCGGAGGGCAACCTGGACATCGCCAACGCCAAGGCAATGGATCCGGACATCGCGAAGGAGTTTGCCGGGTACGGCGTACGCTGACGTAGTAAACCTGCATTGTGATGATTCTTGACCCGCTCGTTTTGCGATTGCGGATGCGCCGTATAGATTTGTTGCCGCATCAAGATACGCGGCGCGTTCAATGTGAGAATTACAGGGTGAGGCAACTTTCGGATTTTGCATTTGGGCCGCGATGCGCGCGTAAGCTCGCCTCCGGCCTGTTTTTTGGCATACTGGCGGCGACTATCGGCGGCGGGAGCCCTTCGTCCGCCGCCGACGACACCGGGCTCTCTGGAGGCGCTCTCGTGACCGTCGCCCGCGCGACCAATGCCTGCTTTTCGGACATGGTTCGCGTCACCGGCTTCGTTGTCGCGCGCCGGGAAGCGGTGGTCAGCCCCGACTCGGAAGGATCGCAGGTGACCGACGTGCTTGTCCGCGAAGGCGACACCGTCACGCTAAATCAGGAGCTGGCTCGGCTGACGCCCTCGCCCGGCAGTAAATCGGGATCTGTCCTGCGTGCGCCCGCTGCCGGCCTCGTCACCGAAGTCCGCACCGCCGTCGGAGCACCGGCCTCGCCGCAAGCCGGGCCGATGTTTCGGATTGCAGTCAATGGCGAGGTCGAGTTGGACGCCGAGGTGCCTTCGATCCATCTGCTCAAGCTCAACCCGGGCGCAAGCGCCCGCATCAGCCGCGAAGATGGGCCCGATTTGATCGGGCGCATCCGGCTGGTTTCCCCCGAAATCGATCGCAAGACCCAAATGGGTCACGTCCGGTTGTCCCTGAGCGAAGATCCGACTTTAAGGATCGGAATGTTCGCCCGCGCCAGCATCGACGCCAGGCGCAGTTGCGGCGTAGCCATTCCCCGCTCCGCAATCGATCACCTGACGGTTCAGGTGATAAACGGAGATGTTGTGGAGACCCGTCGCGTTCGCATCGGATTGACGTCCGACGCTGCCGTCGAGATCCTGGAAGGATTGAAAGTCGGAGAGATCGTCGTGGCGGATGCCGGCACGTCGCTGCATGACGGCGATCGTGTCAAGACCATATTCCCCGATGATCTCGATCGATCGCGAGCACGTTGATGGCCTCCAATATTTCCGCCTGGTCGATCAGGCATCCGCTCCCATCCGTCCTTTTTTCGATAATTTTGCTGGTGCTGGGCTGGGTCAGCTTCACCAAGCTCGCGATCACACGGTTACCGAGCGCGGATATCCCCGTAATCTCGGTGGCGATCTCGCAGTTCGGAGCGGCGCCCGCCGAACTCGAGGCACAGGTCACCAAGACGATCGAGGATGGCGTCTCGGGGGTCGAGGGCGTCCGGCATATCTCGTCCTCGATCACGGACGGCTTGTCGCTGACCACGATCCAGTTCGCGCTCGAGACCAATACGGATCGTGCGCTGAACGATGTCAAGGACGCCGTGACGCGGGTCCGCGCCAACCTCCCGCAGAACGTCAATGAGCCGCTGATCCAGCGCGTGGACGTCATCGGATTGCCGATCGTCACATATGCCGCGATTTCGCCCGGCAAAACGCCCGAACAACTGTCGTATTTCGTCGACGACGTGGTCAAGCGGGCATTACAGGGCGTGCGCGGCGTCGCCCAGGTGGAGCGCATCGGCGGCGTCGAGCGCGAAATCCTGGTGTCGCTCGATCCGGACCGGCTGCACGCGGTGGGGCTGACGGCCGTTGATGTCAGCCAGAGGCTGCGCGGCACCAACGTCGATGTCGCCGGGGGACGGGCGGAGATCGGACAGAACGATCAGGCGATCCGGACCCTTGCCGGCGCCAAGACGCTTAACGAACTCGCGGGCACGATGATTTCCCTGCCGGGCGGCAGCGAAATCCGGCTCGACGATCTCGGCACGGTGACCGATACCATCGCAGACCGCAGGACCTTTGCCCGCTTCAACGGCGAGCCGGTGGTCGCGCTCGGCATCAAACGCTCCAAGGGAGCGAGCGACGTCGTGGTGGCGAAGGCCGTGCAGGAGCGGATCGACGCGCTGAAGGAGCAATATCCCGATGTCGATCTGAAGCTCATCGACACCTCCGTCGAGTTCACCAAAGGCAACTATGAGGCGGCGATCTCGACTCTGTTCGAAGGCGCCACGCTTGCTGTCATCATCGTCTTCCTGTTCCTTCGCGACATCCGCGCCACCATCATCGCCGCGATCTCGCTGCCGTTGTCGATTTTCCCCGCCTTCTGGGCGATGGACCTCCTCGGCTTCTCGTTGAACCTGGTCAGCTTCCTCGCGATCACGCTCTCGACCGGCATCCTTGTCGACGATGCGATCGTCGAGATCGAGAACATCGTGCGCCACATGCGGATGGGGAAATCGCCATACCGGGCGGCGTTGGAAGCCGCGGATGAAATCGGCCTTGCCGTGATCGCGATCAGCCTCACCATCATCGCGATCTTCGCGCCCGCGAGCTTCATGTCGGGCATCGCAGGGCAGTTTTTCAAGCAGTTCGGCATCACCGTGTCGGTGCAGGTGTTCTTCTCACTTCTCGCAGCGCGCCTCGTGACGCCCATGCTCGCCGCTTACTTCATGAAGGATCATTCGCATGAGCCTCCGCCACCGGGCCGCGTGCTGCGCGCCTATAGCAGCCTCGTTACCTGGTCGGTGCGGCATTACATCATCACCGTCCTGATCGGCTTTGCGATTTTTGCCGCCTCGATCTGGAGCATCAAGTTGCTGCCGCAGGGCTTCCTGCCGGCGCAGGACACCGCGCGGTCGCTGCTGGCGATGGAGCTGCCGCCGGGGTCGCAGCTCGCGCATACTGAGAAGATGACGGAAGAGATCGCCGCGCGCCTGCGCAAACGGCCGGAGGTGGCGAGCGTCTTCGTCGACGGCGGGCGCGTGCCGCCAGGACTGCAGGAGGTACGCCGCGCCTCCCTGATCATCAACTACACCCCGAAGCAGGACCGTAGCATCACCCAGCGTGAACTCGAACTCTCCATCGGACAGGAGCTCGAAAGCGTTCCCGACATCCGTTACTGGTTCCTTGACGAGAACGGCTTGCGCGCGGTCTCGCTGGTGGTGACCGGACCCGACATCGGCATCGTCAGCAATGTTGCAAACGAGCTGGCGACGCAGATGAAGCGTATTCCGCTGATCGCCAATGTCACGCCGGAAACATCACTCGACCGTCCCGAACTCAGAATCCAGCCGCGAGCGGATCTCGCCGCTCGTCTTGGGGTATCGACCGAGCAACTCTCGCAAACCATTCGCGTTGCGACGATCGGCGACGTCGGACCGGCTCTGGCGAAGTTCGATGCCGGCGACCGCCAGGTTCCGATCCGCGTGCAACTCGAAGAGGACGCACGCACCGACTTGAAGATGCTGGAGCAGATGCGCGTGCCGATCGGTGGCGGTCGCGGTCATGTCCCGCTTTCCGTCGTTGCCGATATCAGCCTTGATCAAGGCCCCACCAACATCAACCGCTACGATCGCCAGCGGCAGGCCACCGTCGCGGCCGACCTCGTCGGCACGGCCGCACTCGGCGACGCGACCGATAAGATCAACGACCTGCCGGTGATGAAGACCCTTCCGAAGGGTGTGAAGGTCAATCCCTCAGGCGACGCCGAGAGCCTGAACGAGCTTTCCGAAGGATTCGCAACAGCGATCACGGCCGGACTGATGATGGTTTATGCGGTTCTGGTGCTGCTGTTCGGCACCTTCCTGCAACCGATCACCATCCTGTTCTCGCTGCCGCTATCGATTGGCGGTGCGATCATGGCCCTGCTGCTCACGGGCAAGCAGCTCACGACGCCCGTCTGGATCGGCATCCTGATGCTGATGGGCATCGTCACAAAGAACGCGATCATGCTGGTGGAGTTCGCGGTCGAATCAATCCGCGCAGGTCACGCGCGGGAGGAGGCGATCATCGATGCCGGCATGAAGCGCGCCCGTCCGATCGTCATGACCACCATCGCGATGGTCGCAGGCATGATGCCAAGCGCGCTGGCGTTCGGTGCCGGCGGTGAATTCCGCTCGCCGATGGCGCTCGCAGTGATCGGCGGGCTGCTATTTTCGACACTGCTCTCGCTGGTCTTTGTGCCCGCGATGTTCCTCCTGATGGATGATGTCGGCAAGTTCATCTGGCGTTACAGCAAACGGCTGTTGACGTCCGGCGCGGAGGTCTCCGAGACGGCAGCGGCCGAACAAAAAACGACAAAACTCGTTTCGCTTCCGAGCGCCGAATAAGCGCTTATAGCCTTGAAGTTAGAGTCCTTCACCGCTTCACGGAAACGGTGAAAGACTCTAGCTTTTTGATTTGACGCGTTTTCTTCACGCGAACCGGTATCCGTCCTCGGGTCAGTCCTGAGGACATGCTTCGCTCGAAAACGCTATGGCTACGCGTTGCGTGCGACGTCGGTGAGACGGCTCATGTTCTTGAGCAGGATGCGGCCGCGTTGAAGGTCGAGAATACCGTCCTTGCGCCATTGCTGGAGCTGGCGATTGACGCTTTCGCGCGCCGCACCGACGTAAACGCCGAGCTGTTCCTGGGAAATATGAACTTCCGAACCATAATCATCGGCCAGGGCACAGAGCCGGCGCGCCATTCGAACCGGAAGCGGTTGCAACACCGACTCCTCCATGCGCTCGCTGATCCAGCGAATGCGCTGGCACAACAATTCGATCAGGCGGATGGCGATCCTCGGCTCCCGCTCCAGAAACGCCAAAAGATCGCCCCGGCGCAGCACGAACAGCTCGGTCGGCTCGCCCGCCACCGCATCGGCGGTGCGAGGCTGACCGTCAAGCACAGCGATTTCCCCGAACAAATCTCCCGGACCCTGGAAGTTCAGGGTCAACCGGCCGCCGTCGGAAGCGCCGGTCTCAATGCGAATCTGACCGCGACGGACGCCGTAGAGCGCATCGCCGTCATCACCCTTCTGAAACAGCACCTCGCCGACATCGAGCTGGAGGGTATGGCACAGGCCCGCCACGCGTTGCAGATCATCGGCATGGAGGTCCGAAAACAGCGGATTCATCTTGAGAATAACCGCGAATTCCGACTGCTTGCTCATCGCATTCACCCCGAGGCCAAACAGCCTGACGACGCCCTCAGGCTCCTGGTCGGCGAGCCCGCCCGGATCTCGCCGGTGCGGGCCGCCTCGTGTTTCAACATGCTCGATCGAAAATCGAGCAAAGTGTGCCATAGGTCACGAGTTTTCTAGTGGTCCGATGCTAACATTCGCATCCCGTTTCAGCGAGCCTTGTTGCGAATGTTAGTATCAAAGGGACCGCTCGCAAATATGAGTCGCAGCAGAGCTTTGAATTCGATATTCGCGTCCGGAACGGACGGCCAGGGTGAGGCGCGAGTGTCAATTCACTCCACGAGCCCTTTCAAACCCGTTGACATGACATCTCCACATTCAACCCAGAATTACATTGCTCCTCAGTTTCCGATGGTTTGCATGCAAGGACGCGCTATTTCGAGATGGCAAGAGCATTGAAAATCGCAGGGCTCGTCGCAGCCAGCCTGGTCACGATCGTTATCGTGCTTCTCGTAACCGGAATTCCTTCCGGCTTCGTCGCATCGCTGGTGCAGGACCGGATCGAGCGCGACACCGGGTACCGGCTTACGATCAAAGGCACGACCGGAATTGACCTATGGCCTTCGCCCGGATTTGCGCTGCATCTTGTTACGCTCGATCAACCGGGAAGCGCCGCGGGAGATGCACAGATCGTCGTGGGGGAAATCCGCGCCGCTTTCGAGCTTGCGAGCCTGCTGTCGGGGACTTTGAAGATTTCGGAGCTGGCTATCGACCATCCCACGCTACGGATGCCGCTGCTTCGTGAACGCACCAGCAGCGGCGTTCCGTCCAGGCCGGATCGCTCCGAAGAGGCATCCGAAGGCGATACGTTATTTCCGGTCGACCGGGTGACGGTTTCCAACGGCGCGATCGTTTTCTTCGATCCGCAAACGGGATGGGAGAATCGCGTCAATGACGTGAACGCGAGCTTGACGCTCCGCGCCGACCGGCAGATCAAAATCACGGGCGATGCGCGCTCCGGCGACCGTTCGCTGACATTCGCCATCGCAGCGACACCGCCCGCAGGCCCGCTCGGGCGTCGGAACGTCCCGACCGAATTAACGCTTGAGGTTTCCGGAGCGCCGGCCCACCAGTTGGCAGCCAGGGCCGAGGTTCGGATCAACAGGCAGACGCTTCTCATCAACGGCTTGTCCGGGTCGCTCGACGACGGCAAGTTCAACGGCTGGGCGTCGGTCGATCTTGCGAGCAAGCCGCTGGTGAAAATCGATCTCGATTTTCACCGTCTTGATCTCGGCGCAGCACCGCACGAGCCTTCGGCGCCGCGCTCGGGCGCGCAGCCATGGAGCGCTACGCCGATCGAAGTCGGCGGGCTGAAATATGTCGACGCGCAGGTGACCATTTCAGCGGCGGAACTGAATATCAGCCAGGCGCGCTTTGCGCCCGCCCAGGTCGAGGCCGCCATCGCCAGCGGCGTGTTGAAAGTTTCATTCTCCAACCTCGGCGCCTATGACGGGCGAGCCAATGGCAGCCTGTCGATCGATGCATCAACAACGACTCCGTCCTACGCGCTCAAAGCCGACGTGAGCAGCGTTCGCGCGCTGCCGCTGCTGTCGAGCTTGGCCGATTTTGACAATGTCGATGGTAAGATGCGGGCAGCGGCCGACGTGCGTGGCGCCGGCGACAGCTTGCGCGCGATCATGTCGAGCCTCGCGGGAACAGCTTCGATCGAGATCCGCGACGGCGCAATCCGCAACCTCAACATTGCGAAAATGATCCGCGCTTTGACGTCCGGCACTCTGTCGGGATGGCAGGAGCGTCCTGACCAGACCACCGACATGACGCAGCTCAGCGCAACCGCCACCATCGCGAAAGGACTGGTAGCCACGAACGACCTGTCTCTCGCTGGGCCGCTTGTGCGAATGACCGGCGCCGGCACCATCGATCTCGGTTCGAAGCTGCTGGCGCTTCGGGTCGAGCCGAAACTCGTCATGACCACCGAGGGTCAAGGAGGGCGCACCGAGCCGATCGGCCTCGGCATTCCGGTTGTCATCCAGGGAACATGGAATGAGCCGCGCATCTATCCTGATGTCGACGGCATTCTGGACGATCCCGGCGCGGCCTATGCGAAACTCAGGGAATGGGGACAGGGATTGTTCGGCCGCAGCGGAATCGGCAGTTCCGACCCATCCGGCTCCAACATGGGAGAGACCCTGGATACCTTGATCCGGCAAGGTCTCGGTGCAGGAACCAGTCCCGCTCCCGGCGGCGCCGGAAAGCCTTCTCAAGGACCGCCGCAACAGGATGCGCCGTCTCGGGACAAGCCGCCGCCCGTGGATGAAATCATGAAGCAACTGTTCGGGCGTTAGAGCATGATCCCGAAAGGTGGAAACCGGTTTTCGGATAAGATCATGCTCAAACAAAAAAGATAAGCGACGAGTTTGATTCTGGAGCAGATTCATTCAGACGGAAAGATCCGTCATGGCCGGGGTTTGTGCCGGGCATGATGTTGATTTCGCTTAAAAAAACATGCTCTGGCTTCGCAATGGCAAGCCGGTCGCAGGCGCATTACCACATCGTCTGCCGCGCGCGCTCGAGCCAGGTCCTGTCATAGTCCTCGCCGCCGACCCGATCCTTGCTCATCTCGGCGAGGATCTGACCCGGCGTCGGCAAGCTCTTGGGGTCGACGCGCCTGGAAGGATCCCAGAGGTGCGAGCGGATGATGGCGCGCGCGCACTGAAAGTAGACCTCCTCCACGCTCATGACGATGACAGAACGGGGCGTCTTGCCCTCGACTCCGAACGACGCCAGCAGTTCCGGGTCGGCCGACACCAGCGCGCGACCGTTGACGCGCAGGGTGGTGCCGGATCCCGGGATCAGAAACAACAGCGCGGCCCTTGGGTCGCGTAGGAGATTTCGCAGCGAATCGATGCGGTTGTTGCCGCGCCGATCCGGCAAGATCAACGTCTGGTCGTCCTGAACGCGAACGAAGCCCGGCAGATCGCCGCGCGGCGAACAGTCAAGCCCCTCCTCGCCGCAGGTCGCCAATATCGCGAACGGAGAGCTTTCGATCAGCGCGCGATAGGACGGCGTGATCCGGTAGGCTACCTTGATGGTCGCCGCCTCACCCGGCTGGCCATAGATGGCCTCGAGTTGCTCGATCGTCTCGATGGCGGTCACCACGATTTGCTACTCCCTGCGCTGAGGCGGCCTTCTCCGCCATGGATCATGGACCGGCGGGATTGCCATCCTATACAGCGCGGCGCGCGTTCTGTGAAACGGCACGCCCCCCGCCCAATAGACCGTCATGCGGCGAACCCCATGGATCGCGCGCTGATCGTCGGGCACGAGATCACCTGCCGTCCTGGAAGCGAAGCAGCACGGTGCTCCCGGCTGGCAGGATGATCTTTGATTTTGCGCTGGCGCCAACGCGGTTACGCCGACAGCTTATGCTGCAAAATCCGGACAATATCAAAGATCAGCACAATCAATTGCGCGCCGCCGTATATCAAAAACGCCAAATAGAACTTCGGCTGGCCGCCATCGGCTGCGGAGGCCCACGCTCCCGCGATCACCACAATTATAGCGCTCACCGCATTGACGCACACGGCCTTGCCAATCGTGTCTGGCCACCTCCTGGCAAACAGCCCAACCAGCCGCGACATCAAATAGGTCGCCACCAACGCCACAATGATAATAAAGAGCATCGATCCTCCGACGTGAATCCAAAAAGAAAGTAGGCGACGACCTCGCCGCTCGATTGGTCTCCTCTTTTAGCGAAGCGATGCAGGATATCTACACCTGCCACATCAACCATAAACTTTTCCATGAGCGAATTTGTTCGCTGCCGGCCATTTGAAAGAGATAATCATCCGTCTTTCCGAAAGACAGCTTTTTGGGTTGTCGCAAACGTAATTGCATATTGTGCTGCCACAGGCTCCGCTACACCTGGTTTTGCCTTCACACTGTTTTTCACGTCAGCGGGCGGCCTCGGGAACCAAGATGCTCGCAGCCGTTCCCAACATGTCCGCATTCTCGCCGCGATTGCCGTGCACCACGCTCCAATCGTGGGGACACGCACATTGCCACATCATGTTCACCAACCGTCGCTTGCCTGCCGCCGCGCCGTGTTACGCGCGTTTGCAAGCGCCGCCTGCACATTGACTCTCGGCGCGTCTGTCGGCGGCTGCACCAGCGCCGCTCTCTCCTCCGGAGCCGCGACCTTCGATGCCGCTGAACTTTCCACCAATCCGACGCTTCTCGTCGCCACCACACGCAAGCCCGTGAACGGTGCGCGCGCCAAGCCTTGGTATGGCTCTGAGCGAGCCGCGCGACTGAATGTCGCTCGCGCCAAGCTCACACCGCCCAGCGAAGGGCGCTTCTCACTCAATGCGGTCGGGCTGGGTGACTGGCGCCTGGACGCAATCGAGCCGGCCAGCCAAATCGGCGATCTCTACGCTGAGCCAGGCGGCACCCGTGATGTGCTCATCTACGTGCACGGGTTCAACCAGACCTTTGAAAGCGCGGCGCTCGACGCCGCCCGGATCTCCGAAGGCATCCGTTTTCACGGCGAGACCATGGTGTTTTCCTGGCCTTCGAAAGCGAGTCTGCTTGACTACGGCTACGACCGAGAGAGCGCGATGTGGTCGCGCGACGCGCTTGATCAAGTCCTGACCGGACTGATGGCGAGTCCGGTCACTGGCCGCATCCACATCGTCGCGCATTCGATCGGCACGATGCTGACGATGGAGGCGCTGCGCCAGATCTGCGCACGGCAACCGGCGGCGGGCGAACGCATCGGGGCCGTTATCTTCGCCTCGCCCGATATCGACCTCGATGTCTTCTCCTCGTCGGTCGCGCGCGTCGGCCCGCTCGCCGGAAAGATCACGGTCGTCACCGCGACAAACGACCGCGCGCTGGCCCTTTCCGGCTTCCTGGCCGGTGGCATCACGCGCGTCGGCGCAGCCGAAAAGGCCAAACTTGAGCGACTAGGGTTGCGCGTCATCGACGCTTCGGCGCAGGGTTGGGGCATTATCAACCACGATCTGTTTCTGTCCAATGCGAAGGTCCGCCAGGTCATTCGACGCGCCGTTGACGGGCGTCCCCCGGTCGACGGGGCCTGAGGCGCATCCAGACGCATAACCTTTTGACCCGGCGGCCTTTTGAGCTTCTGTCGGCGCGCTTAAACCGGTCATTGTCATTGCGGGGGTCATCCGCGGGAGGACCCGCCCGTCACCTTAATATGGCCGGATCGAAACCTGGCGCGACCTGCCGGTGCGAAATCGCTCGCAACTTTGTCACGTCAAGCCGAACAGCTTTATCAGAATAAGACTGGCGAGCAGCCCTAGCACCGTCGCCATGATCTTGATTTGGCGCAAGGCTCTGCCGTTATGAAAGGCGTTGCTTGCCGCGCTAATTAGTAACTCGCGGTCCGTCATGGAATCGAAGTCGAGGCCAAGCGGTTTATCGGCCCTGGCTTTGGGCGCTTCGCTGCGTGTCTGGTTGTGGTCGGAGGTCGCGGGAGGTGCCATATGAAAGTGACTTTCGATCTTTCGCCGGGAAGGAATGCCTGTCTATGTCGGCAGAGACGCCTCTGGTAGTTCAAGACCCTGTTGAATGGCAGATGCCGAAACAATCGCGCATCAGAGGCGGTGGTGAACTCAAGGCCGACAGGCCTACTTCGACGATAAAGCTTGCCTCTGTCATAAGTTGACATCTGCTAGCTGGGTCGACCCGTTCACCATCTCCGGATTACCCCGCTTTAGTCAGCGTGGCCAGATCTTTAAGGCCGGCACACACTGACGCTATTTGAAAATCACGATGCGGCCGATGACAACTCCATAATGCATCGAGGAGGGTGACGGTTCCGATCGCCTCTCGGGTCTAGCAGACGCAACCAGCAGCTCAGCTTGACATGACGATCTTATGCGCACCGGGTCAATGAGCGATTGCGAACAGCCTTCCTGCCCGAAATCCCGAAGCCGCCAAGGCATTGGCGAGTGCCCTGGCGGCTACTACCGGCACCAAAGGGACGATTAATGATGCAGGCGCAATCAACATACCAAAACGAAAAAAACTGACGAAGCAAATCCCCGTGAAACGTCGAGACGACAAGAGCACGGCTTCCACCGCGGTCTCCAACACGCAAAGTCATTCGAACGAGAAGCGCGTCGAACCAGAACCACAAAGCTGCGCGCCTGCCTCCATCAGAAACAGAAAGACGCCATGCAAGCCGGAGAAGAGGCGACTTGAGTCAAGAGCTTTACGTTGAAGGCTCGCGGCCGCACGACCACTTCATCATTCACTTGGTCTATGAGTCGTGGAGTTAACACTTTGCATGCGGAATGCGCAGGGGTGCTCCCAAGCTGACGTGGGAAGTCAATGAGGCGATGTATAGTAATGTATACATTCCCTTTGACGGAAGAAAACTCGCCGGAAGGCCGGCGGCTTGCGTCGCGGATCATGTTCGGACGATTGCCCGTCCGGACAATTGATGCGCGTGAGGGGAAGTCAGGAAGAAAAGAAAATGATGGCAGATGCAGATAGGGTAGAGTTTGGGAATCGCCTTGCGAAACTTGTCGCTGACAAGCATTGGACGGAAGCGGAGTTTGCCCGCGAAGCATCGAAGCGGTTTCGCGGCGCTCATGATTTCCGCCGCTGCGAGATCTCGCTCTACATGCGCGGCATCCAGTTTCCGAATCCTCCACGTCTAAAAGCGATTTGCGAAACACTCGGAGTTGACGAAAAAGCGCTTGGGACCGAAGTTCATGTCGGTGTGAAGCACTAAGAGCCTTTCCGCTTCTGATTGAATCGGAAGCGGAGCTCCATGATTCTGATTTAACGCGTTTTCATCACGCGAACCGATCTCCCTTCGCCGAAAGCGCATTGGTCTAAAAACATAACCCCGCTTCGGCGGGGTTTCTCTTACCGCTTGTAAAGTTTGAGGCTGGTTCGGACCACCAGCTCATTGTGCGCCGGATTGATTGCTTCTCGGCGCGGCAATAACAGCCTCGCATGCTTTGAAGTGGCCGTGCCACGATGCCCGGATTGCTCGTGCAAGATTCTCGAGCGCTCTCACGGTAAGAAGGCGAAACGCAACGTCGTGGCGACCACGAACGAGGCGCGGTCTTCGTCTTGATTGCGTCAGGTGTCGGGCAACACGGAAGCATTAGAGCCCTTCCGCTTCTGATTGAGTCGGAAGCGAGGCTCTATGATTCTGATCCGGCTCGTTTTCTTCACGCGAACCGCTATCCACATCGCTCGAAACGCTCTAGTTAGCACTTCGTTATCCTTTACGAGCGCTCGGTGGCAGGTCGTCCCTTTGCACGCTTTCGCGCAGGTTTCCAGCAACTTTCCAATTCGCCGCGCACGACCAAAGTGATATGCCCGGCTCGCCTGCTAGCGGCCGGTTCTGCTAGAGATGAACGCTTGCCGGAACGCAGGGTCAGGCGACTCAGGTCCGCATTAAGGATACCATTGGCGAGACGATCGATTGCGGGGGCAGAGCGGAGACATTGATGAACGGCGCAGAGCACAACAGCCGATCGCCCTCCAGGGGTCTGTTCGCCAAATACGTCATGTCGTTCGTCGGCTTGGTGGTGTTCGTTCTTGCCGTCAACGGGGCGCTGGAGATTTGGATCAGCTACAACCAGACCAGGACCGCGCTCATTCAGGCGATGTCGGAGAAGGCCGAGGCGACGGCGCACCGCATCGAACAGTCGATAGCGGATCTGGAGCGCCAGGTCAGCTGGGTCACCCGCGCCAGCGTCGTCACTGTCGAGCAGCGACGCGCCGACTACACTGAATTGCTCAATCAAGCTCCAGCGGTCACTCGCGTTTTTCAGCTCGACGGATCCGGCCGCGAGCAACTTCGTCTGTCCCGCCACTCCGTCTTGTTCGGCAGCGGGGCTGACTTCTCCCGCGATGTGAGGTTCACCCGGGCCGTCGCCAGAGGCACCACATACGCGCCGGTTTTCTTCCGCGAACGACAGCCCTTCATGTCGATTGCCATCGCTCATTCAGGACGGGACGCGGGAGCGTCCGTAGCGGAAATCGATCTCCGCTTTCTGTCCGGGTATGTCGACGACGCGCAAGCCCGCAAGGTGGGCTCGGCCTATGTCGTGGATGCGAATGGCATCCTGCTCGCCAGCTCCGACAAGACCATGCATCCCGGCAAGAACCTCTCTGCGTTGCCACAGATCGCGATCTTGCTGAAATCCGGCAGCTCATTCTCCACATCGGGAACGAACGACGAAGGTCAGGCGGTGCTGACCGCATCGAGCCGGGTCCCCACGCTCGGCTGGTTCGTGCTGTTCGAGCAGCCTGCAAGTCACGCGCTCGCGCCGATCCGCGATCTCTTGATACGCATCGGAATTCTTGTCGCATTGGGCCTTGTCGTCGCGATCCTCGCCGGCATGCTGCTGGCGCGGCGCATGCTGGTCCCGATCCAGGCGCTCAACAGCGGCGCGCAGCGCCTCGGCGGCGGTGACTTCGAACACCGCATCGACATCAAGACCGGAGACGAACTTGAGCAACTCGCGGCGCGCTTCAACAGCATGGCCGGACAGCTTCAGGAGACCTACTCGGACCTCGAACTCAAGGTCAAAGAACGGACGCGTGATCTGACTCAATCCGTGAACCAGCTCAAGGTGCTCGAAGAAGTCGGCCGCGCCGTGGTGTCGTCGCTGGACCTCGAGGCGGTGCTTTCCACCGTCGCCGCCCGAGCCCTGGAGATCACAAAGGCGGACGCCGTGCTGATCTACGGTTTCGATGCCGACAATCGGCGGTTCGATCTCGTCGAGGCCAGCGGCGTTGAGAGATCGGCGGCCGGCGACCACCTCGCGATCGGCGCGGATGATAGCTTGCTGGGCGGCGCCGCCGTGAGCGGCCAGCCCATCGCAATCGAGGATCTGGCGACGGCCGAGGCAAATCCGCTCAACGCGGTCGCAACATCGGCCGGCTTCCGTTCTGTTCTGGTGGTCCCGCTCGTGGACCAGAAAGGCGTCCTTGGCTCGCTCATCATGCTGCGCCGAAGCGCAGGCGCGTTCTCACCGAACCTGGTCGGGCTGATGCAGACATTCGCCCATCAAGCGGCATTGGCGATGCGCAATGCAAGACTGTTTCATGAGGTCGACCGAAAGGGCAAGGAACTCGCCGCCGCGCACGGCGTCGTGCAGCAACAGGCCGACAAGCTCCAGGAACAGACCTATCGACTGCTCAACTGGAACAGGTCGCTTGAGGAGCGGGTCGAGGCGCAGCTCGGGGAGATCGAACGGATCCGCAGGCTCGAGCGCTTCCTTGCGCCCCAGGTCGCGCAGATCGTCGCGTCGTCCGATGGTCAGAATTCCCTTCTCGATAGTCATCGCGGTGAAGTCACGGTGGTCTTCTGCGATCTACGCGGCTTCACGGCGTTCACTGAAAGCTCGGAGCCGGAAGAGGCGATGAACGTGCTGCGGGAATATCACGCGGCGCTCGGCGAACTGATCTTCAAGTACGAAGGCACGCTGGACCGTTACGCTGGCGACGGCGTGATGATCCTGTTCAACGCTCCGGTCCCGGTTCCGGATCACACCCCGCGCGCCATCAAGATGGCGGTCGAAATGCGCGATGCCATCGGATTGCTGTCGCAGAAATGGCGTAGCCGCGGCCATAGTCTTGGCTTCAGCGTCGGGATCGCCGTCGGCTATGCGACGTTGGGCCAGGTCGGATTCGAGCGCCGGCTTGAATATGCGGCAATCGGCAGCGTGACCAATCTCGCCTCGCGCCTTTGCGACGAAGCTAAAGCGGGCCAGATCGTGGTTAATCAGCGTGCTTATGGCATGGTGGAACACCTGGTCGATGCCACTGAATTGACGCCGCTGGTCCTGAAAGGCTTCCACCACCCGGTCGCGGCCGTCGAGATTCATCGCTGGCGGGATCAGGTCGAGGGCGGACCTGTACCCTCGGCCGCGGGCCGGACGGCATGAACGTTGTCGCGCCTGCGATCGTGCCGGCTGTTGAAACGCGATCCTGGCTTGACTATAGCGTTCTTAAGCGAAGTGGACCGCGGCGTCGCGGCGATTGCCCGGAAAAGAGTGTTTGATCAATGTCCGCGAAACTTCTGGACCCGCACCCTATCGCAAGGCAGGCTCTCGCTCTCGCCGTTGGACTGGCGACGATCGTCAGCTCGCTTTCGGGATTGTCCGCGAACGAAGAGCTTGCCCCGAACGCCGCCGCAGTCAGCGTCCTGAAAGCCGTCAGATCCTGCTTCCCGGCAAGCGTCCAGGTAGCGGGAATCCTGATCCCGAAGAATGAGACGGCGGTACGGCCGGAGCGGCCCGGCTTGAAGGTCGCTGAGGTCCTGGCTGAGCCGGGACAGAACGTCACCGCCGGGCAGGCGCTTGCCCGCCTCACGCGCCCCGAAGGCGGAACGATCCAGGTTTCTTCCCCGGTGGCCGGACTGGTCAGCCGCTCGTCCGCCAAGATCGGAGCGATGGCGTCGGGCAAGGGCGAGGCGCTGTTTAGTATCGTCACAGGCAACGAGTTCGACCTCGTGGGTCAGGTCCCGAGCAGCGACCTCGCGAAGCTCGCGGTCGATCAGACCGCTAAGGTCATAACCATCGGCGCGGGCGAAATAGACGGCAAGGTCCGGCTGATCGCGCCAACGGTCGAACCGAACAGCCAACTCGGGCAGGTCTTCATCGCCGTTGACCCGAGCAAGCACCTGCTGGTCAATGCGTTTGGCCGCGCGATCATCAAGACCGGCGAAAGCTGCGGGATTGCGGTGCCTCTGACAGCGATCCTGTATGGGAACGCGGGCGCAGTGGTTCAGGTCGTCCGGCGCCAGCGCGTTGAAACGCGGCACGTCGAGGTTGGATTGCTGTCAGGAGGACAGGTTGAGATCCGGGAGGGATTGTCGGAAGGCGACGTCGTGGTGGCGCGCGCCGGCTCCTTGCTGCGGGAAGGCGATCCGGTGAGACCGATCGCCATTGAAGCGAGCGCGGCCCATTAAAGCATGATCCCGAAAAGCGGAAACCGGTTTTCGGAAAAGATCATGCTCTAACGGAATCAGAGCGGAAGGCTCCGATCGCCAGCTACGGCCCTTTGCGCGAGACCACCACCGCAGCTGACCTGAAAGGCACGTCCTGCGCCAACGAGGACGATACGGTTGGGACCTGTTCGCCCTGGCTTGCATGTGAAACCGCTATGCGAGTCCGGCTGAAAACGGCTTCGGCGCCCGTGTCTGGCTTGCCGAGACTCTTGAGCAATTCAGCCATCAACAGGCTGTAGTGCCCGTTTGATTCGTCGATGACCCGTCCCGGTGTGGCTGAGGCCAGAATCAGCGCGTTGTCCGGCACGTTGATCGGCGCAAGACCGTGTGAGTATGAGCGAAAGCGCCGCTCATACGGATTGCGTCGCGAGGCGTCGATCACCGCGAGCTTGACCTTGGCGGCGCGCTCCTTCATCGCCCCGAGAACGGTTTCGATGGAGAGCCCATCGCGCCGAACGTCGGCTTCCTTCCAGATCCGGGCATTGACCGGAATCATGTAGCTCTCGCGACCGGACTGAATGCCGAATCCACTGAAGAACAGCAGCGCCGTCGTATCGGGACCGATCTTGGTTTCCAGACGGCGGACCGCGCGATGCATGTCGTCCTTGTCGGCGTCTTCGACCATGATGACGTCGAAGCCGTCGCGCCGCAGAATTGTTGCCAGCGCCCGGGCGTCGTTGATGGACTGCTTCAGGGGCTGGGTCGCATCCGGATAGTGCCCGTTGCCGATCACCAGCGCGACCCGCGCCGACTTGACGGAGATGCTGCCGGTGGTGTCTTCGACGTCGAGAGCCTTCGCGACCTCCAGGTTGCGCTTGTTGAACGCTGCGTGGGCTCCGATCGCCAGCGACACCATCCCGATAAGGACGGCGATCAATGTGACGGATCGTGGAGAAACGCGAAACTGCCCGAACGTCATAATGATCAATTCCCGGTCGCGCTCAATTGCGCTCGTAAGTCGCGCCAACGCCAGATTGGTTTCAGGAAGCGCTTAACTTATTGCCGTCAAATTACGCTCGTTTTGCGGCACCGCAGCATGACAGGCCATGCAAAGCGGCTTCCCCATGAACAATAAGAAACCTTTATTTATTGGAAACACAATTGGTTAAGCACGCCGCGCGACAACCAAAGCTGGAGCCGGACTCGCGATATCAATCTGGCGTTACCGTTGGCCGGATACGGCCGGATGCAGTGATTTGGTGGCCAGATTGTTATCTCTTGCCTATTCGTATAGTTTTTCAATGGCTTGGCTGGAATACAGCCTTGACACGAGAAACGCGCATGGGGGCGCGGAAAGAAAATCATGACTGCTCGCCATGTGGCCGGCGCCGTCTACCGCGCGCTGACAAATCGTAAGGAGGGGCCGACACTCTACGATGTGTGCGATCCCGTGCTGTTGCGCCATAAGGGCGGCGACGGCCATCTCGCCAAATTCTACAGGACCGCGCTGGCGAACCCGGCGCTGCGCCCGCTGTTGCGGCGCGCCGGCCTGCCAGAACTAAGCGACCCGTCCCGCTTTCGGGAACTGCAAGACGCGCTGCGACGGGCGAGGGACGATGAAACGCCGGATTGGACGACGATCGGCCGGCCGGTGGCCGCATTGCTGGACACGGTGACGTTGCACCATCCCCGCCCCGGAGCAACATCCCACGCTGGACCGGAGCCCAAGCTTGCCGATATCGAGCGCGTTATCAGGACCTGCGGCACGCATCTGCTTCAATCGTTCCGAAACAACGGGTTCATCCCCACCTTTGCGGCGTTCAACCTGATCGGCGATCCCGATCTGCACGGTCGGGATTTTCTTGCGGCCCTCACCGGGCTCGATGCGCGCGGCTACAAGAACTCAACGCTGCTTTTTAATCTGGCGCGGGTTTTCATCGCGCGGTCGCCGGCACGCGAGGTAATCAACCCGCCGTGGCGCGGCATCGCCGAACCGATGTGGGAGCCGGTGCAGATTCGCCATCGCTCGGCCTATTACGACGCATTCTTCACAGAGGCGCTGCTGAGCTTTGCCGAAACCGGCCTTGCTACGGTTGCGGAAACCGATGCGATCCGGCGCGCCGCCCATGAGATGGTCGATTTCTGCCTGAAAACCAGCCGCGAGGACGTGTTTTCGCGCGACGGCAGCCGGGTCAGCGTCATCACGGCGCTGGCGCCGAATCCGCATCCACGGTTCAACCGGTTTTTTACACACATCAAGCAAAATCTCGGCTTCGGCATTTACGTTCCGGACTGCGACACCACGGCCTGTTCGTTTTCGGCCGCCACGCAAGTCGGCTCAAGAGATCCGATCCTTGATCAGCCCCTGCTCGATTTCTACGCCGGCTATCAGGTCGGCGGCGGCGCCAACGAGCCGCTCGTGACCGTGCCGCTGAACGACAACATCGATTACGACGGCGGCATCGTCACCTGGATCGACAATCTCGCGGGCGATCGTCCTTACGGCAACGATCTCGATCCCACCCTCAATCTCGATGTTCTCGAGGTCAGCTTCCGCAACTGTTCGCGGTGGCGCGTCCTCGAGACGCCGCAGCGCCTGCAGACGTTGCAGCGGATCATCGGTTTCCAGAGACGTCTGGTCGAGAGCGGCGCGTTCGCCGATCCGAGGTCCCATATCTACTATCTGCCTGAGCTTTATTGCGCCTACTTCGGACGCTGTTACGCCGCATTCGCGATGCTGCCCTTGGTCGTCCGGCAGGTGATCGATCCCGACGACAGCTTTGGCTACATACGCGGCCGGGTTCTGGCATATGTGCAGGACATCCTGATCGCCGCCGAAATGAACGCGTTCGATGCGGCACTGGCGCTCATCGCCTTGGGCCATCTTGGCGCGGATCGGGCTGCTTTCACGCCCGCGCTGAGTTGCATCGTCAGCCACGTCGGTGAAGGCGGGCGGCGCGGTCCCTTCAGGGCTTATGAATGGAACAAAATGAAAACTCCGACCCGCATTGTAGTGGGCGGTCCGGAAGTGACCTCCGCCTTCGTCCTGATGGGACTGGCCCTGGCGCGCAAGGAGATGAAACGAGCAGAACAATAGTCTGAAGGCGCCTGTTTCAGTGGTTCCGTTAAGGCGGCTTCCAATAGGTTTGGCCGATAAATTCCACCGATTAGAGGGCGTCCCATGGACAAGACCGTCCACACGCATTCTCGGGTACCGGTTCTCGATCTGTTGCGTCTTGCAGCCGTGGTAGCCGTTATTCTTTACCACTATGGCTTCTGGGGGCCGATCTCAACGAGCGGCATCTCGCAGGTGGCCTTGCCTGCATTGGCGCCAACCGGACAATACGGATTTCTCGGTGTATCGGTTTTCTTTGCCATCAGCGGCTTCGTCATTGCGTACTCGGCGGAGGGACGGTCATGGATCGGTTTCATCATCGCGCGCTTCAGTCGTATCTATCCGACATTTGTTCTCTGCATGACATTAACGTTTACGGTCATGCTGGCGGTTGGCGTCGGGCATGTCACGCGCTCACAGTGGCTCGCCAACCTATTCATAGCCGCGCCATTCCTCGGCCAGCCCTATGTCGACACCGTCTACTGGTCGCTCGTGATCGAGGTGGTGTTTTATGGATGGGTCGCGCTGTTCCTGATGTTGGGTTGGTTTCCTCGCCACATTGATGCGCTCATCCTCGCCTGGCTCGCAATCACGTTTGCGAACGAACTGACGATCGATGCACCGATCTTCGAGAAGGTTTTCATCGCCGACGATAGCGGATTCTTCGTGGTCGGCCTGCTGATCTACCAGCACTACCGTGGACGTCGCGGAACGCGATTCTGGAGTCTGTTCGCCCTAGCCATGGGGACGGCAATCTTTCAGGCCACGCACAAGCTGGAACGGCTCGGTGCGCATCCGGATAATACGTTCGACCCGAGGATCGTGGCAGTCATCTGTATCCTGGCGCTGCTCGGCGTATTCCTCGCGACGCGCATCAAGCGCATCCCGCTCCCTGCCACGTTTGTGATCGCCGCCGGCGGAATAACCTATCCGCTGTATTTGTTGCACATGCAGATGGGTTACGTGATTTTTTCGGCGACGGAGCCACATGATCATGCTGCGATAGCCGTCACAACGATCGTCGCAGGCATTGCACTTTTTGCGTGGGCCATCTGGCGGTTTGTGGAACCGTGGATGAACCGATTTGTCAAATCCAAGTTGACCCAACTCGCCGCCCGTCAAGGCTGGCCTTTATCCAGAGCCTCATGCCGATGGCTTTCCTAGTTGTCAACGGCCGACGCTTGATCCACCGGTAGCACCGTAGCCAATGGCAAAACCAGCAGCTTTGTTTCCAGGGCAGACCTACCTGGCCGAGCCCCAAAGAGCCAGACCGGCCACTGGACGGTCTTTCCGTGTCCCTACATGATGCCCCGGCGCTTCGTGGCCTGCTTTGTCACCATGGCGCACATCGTCCGTGGCTGTCACCGGTGCGGAAAGGATTTCCCATGCGACGCGCCAATGAAGCTTGCCAAAACTTCCTTCAGCTCCAGCAATTTTCCTTCATGAAGGATCAGCCGATGTTGGCCGAGCCAACGGGCAGCGTTGCGTGACCGGCGAAAATCCGCAGCGGCTGCGGCGCGATCTTGGCGTCGGCGGCGCGACCATGTTGGGCCTGGGCTCGATGGTCGGCACGGGCGTGTTCGTCAGTATCGGCATCGCCGCGGGTGCGGCCGGCCCCGCGACTATCCTCGCGATCGTGCTCGCTGCGCTTGTCGCGACCTGCAACGCGCTGTCGAGCGCGCAGCTTGCCACCGCCCACGCGGTAAGTGGCGGCACTTATGAATATGGCTACCGCTATCTGACGCCCTCGCTCGGGTTCACAGCCGGCTGGATGTTCCTCTGTTCCAAGACGGCGTCAGCAGCAACCGCGGCGCTGGGATTTTCTGGCTATCTTCTCCGCCTCGTCGGTGGCGGAGAAGCCGCGATGCCTTGGGTCGCGTTTAGCGCGGTAGTGCTGTTCACGCTGCTCGTGCTCGCAGGACTCAAGCGATCGAGCGCGATGAACATTGCGATCGTGTCGGTGACGCTGCTGGCGCTTAGCGCGTTCGTCGCGTTCGGTCTGCCCACCGCCCTACGCACGACCGGAAATTTCTTCCCCTTCTTTCCCGCCACCGACGGGCCGGCCCTGCACGGTTTCTTCTATGCAACCGCGCTGATGTTCGTCGCCTATACGGGCTACGCGCGCATTGCGACACTGGGCGAGGAAGTGAAGGAGCCGCGCACATCCATCCCGCATGCCATCATGGTCACGCTGACGGTGACGGCAGCGCTTTACGTTCTCGTCGCGGTCGTGGCGATCGGCACGGTGGGAGCAGATCGCTTCGCGGGATCGGTGTCCGAGCGTGCCACGCCGCTCGAATCCGTCGCTCGCGCGCTCGATGTGGCGTTTCTGCCGCAGTTGATTGCAATCGGCGCGGTGATGGCGATGCTGGGCGTGCTGCTAAACCTCATTATCGGCCTGTCGCGCGTCGTGCTCGCCATGGGCCGGCGGGGTGATGCGCCGCCGCTGTTCGCGCGCCTTTCGCGTGACGGCCGCGCGCCGACGGGTGCCGTGATCCTGGTGGGGCTCGCGGTCGGCGGCCTCGCTTTGACCGGCAGCGTCGAGACGACTTGGGCCTTCAGCGCGTTCACGGTCCTCATCTATTATGCGGTCACCAATCTCGCGGCGCTCAGGCTTCCGCCTGAGGACCGGCTCTATCCGCGCTGGGTCGCGATCATAGGACTGATCGCGTGTCTGTTCCTCGCCTTCTGGGTGCCGATCACGATCTGGGTTGCGGGCCTTGGCCTCATTCTCATCGGGCTGGCTTGGAAGACTCTGGCGCCGCGCCTTTGGACAGCAACGAATAGGAGCACGCTTTCATGAAACTGTCCTGGTGGTTGTCTCCCAAGGATCACCTGCCTCAGCCTTTCGCATGAGCGGCTGACCAGCCTTTATCCGCACCGATTCCGCTACATTGTCGCAGAATTCGAACTCATCCGAAGCCAGCACGATGATCGTCGATCCGTGCTCGAACCAGCCGAGTTCCTCGCCCTTGCGCACGCTTGCATCGCACGGAAAAGCCGCCAGTCCCCTGGTTCGAGCGTTGAGGGTGGCATCGATGAAGTGCAGGCGAATGCTCGCGACCAGAATCGCCGCCACCGGCACCAGGGTCAGCGCCTCGCCGGTTTTCAGCCGCGCCTGAATCACCGCCCGCTCATTCTTGCAGAACAGCCGCTCGACCCGCTTCAGTGCGATCGGGTTCACGTTCCAGACGTCACCATGAATGAACGTGACCCGATCGATCCGGCAATCGTGCGGCGCATGAAAGCGATGGTACATGCTCGACGTCAGCCGCAGGGTAATAAAGCGGCCATTCCGGTGGGCTTCGACCAGCGCCGGATCGCCGAGCAGGTCCAGTAGCGAATAAGGCGCGCCCTTGATCTGAAGAAGCTCCGTATCAGCCACCTTCCCGAACGCCCCGACGATAGCATCGCAGGGGCTGACCACAATCGCAGGATCGGGATCCGGCAGGCGCGAACCCGGAAGCAACCCCCGCGTAAAACAATCATGCAGACTCTTGAAGCTGGTCTTGTGCGCTTCGCTAAGATCGAGGTCTGAAAACAGACGCCAGCAAGCGATGGACAGGTCGCGGATCAGGGGCTGTTCGATCTTGCTGAACCATCCCATGAACCGGGTCAGGGCGGCCCGTGGAATCCGGTTGGTCAGCAGGAAATTCAAATCCTCCTGCTGGGTCAGATCTGAGATCAGCTCCCGCATTGTCATGAACCTGTCAGCAGGGTTGGGTAGCGCTGGTGGCATGGATTCGTCACTTTCGATTCTAGCTTTGTCTGCCGCCGCGGTTGCCGGCGCAGCAGTTGCCTTTCCCAAACTGAACGCCCGGTTGGCGCTTTCACGGGCCAAACACCGCTCGCTGACCGGTCATTCCAAATTGTCCAAGACGGTTGCCCGGCTGCTGCCGTTCTACGAATTCGATAACAATGACTTCTTCGATTCCGACGGCGCGCCACCTGAAATCGCCAGGCAGCGGCGGGACGCTTTCTTTCGGCTCGCCCACCTTTATGAAGAACGCTACGCCAGGGGCCGGAAGATGACCGCAGAAGCGTCGACCCGGATCTCCGACCTGCAGTTCACCGAAACCTATCGGGTGCCCTTTCAGTATAGCCGGATGGTGCGCGCGCATCTCTCGACCAGCAGCTTCATGCAGTCCTCTAACGGCGTCACCGTCACGGACGTCGACGGCAATGTCTTCTACGATCTGGCCGGCTCCTACGGCGTCAACATCTTCGGCAACGACTTCTACAAGGATTGCATCGCCGCCGCGGAAAAGCGCGCGCATGCATTGGGACCAGTGCTTGGATCCTACCATCCCGTGATTGCGGACAATGTGCGCCGGCTCTGTGAGATTTCCGGTCTTGACGAAGTCTCGTTTCACATGTCCGGCACCGAAGCCGTGATGCAAGCCGTGCGGCTCGCCCGCTATCATACGGGCCGGTCGCATCTGGTTCGCTTTGCCGGGGCCTATCACGGCTGGTGGGGCGACGTTCAACCTGGCGTTGGCAATCCGACTTCTCCGCACGAAACCTATACCCTCGCCGACATGTCGGAGCGAACACTGCATGTTCTGAGGACAAGGCGCGATATCGCCTGCGTTCTCGTGAATCCCTTGCAGGCACTTCATCCCAATGCCAATGCTCCAGCCGATTCCGCACTGGTCGATAGTTCCCGCAAAGGCCGGTTCGACCGAGCCGCCTATAGCGCATGGCTGGGGCGGCTGCGCGAGGTCTGTACCGAGCGAGACATCGTGCTGATCTTCGACGAAGTCTTCGTCGGCTTCCGTCTTGCGGCCCGGGGCGCGCAGGAATATTTCGGCGTCCGCGCCGACATGGTGACCTATGGCAAAAGCCTCGCCGGGGGTCTCCCTGTCGGCGTGGTCTGCGGTCGCAAGGAGCTGATGCGACGGTTCCGCGACGATCGGCCAGCCGACATCTGCTTCGCCCGCGGCACCTTCAATTCTCATCCCTACGTCATGGCGGCGATGGACGAGTTCCTGAGCCGACTCGACGGTCCGGACATCAAGTCCACTTATGACAATCTTGACGAGACCTGGAACGGACGCGCGAAACAGCTGAATGACCTTCTGAGTGCGCGAGACCTTCCGGTACGCGTCGGTAACCTGTCGTCGATCTGGACGGTGCATTATACCGCACCGTCGCGCTACAACTGGATGCTTCAATATTATCTGCGAACCGAGGGGCTTGCTCTGAGTTGGGTCGGCACCGGTCGTCTGATCTTCAGCCTGAATTACAGCAACACTGACTTTGCCGCAGTCGCCGATCGCTTTGTGACAGCCGCTGAAAACATGAAGCGGGACGGCTGGTGGTGGCGCAATCCCTCGCTCACCAATAAAAGCGTGCGCCGGCAAATCCTGAAGGAGATAATCACGCGAAGACGGCCGCGATGAGCCGGCGACCGCCATCTTGCGGATCATTTTCAGTTCGAGCGCGCTTTACGCGTCTGGACTTGTCCAAGGCCTGGATCAATCAACTCGCCCTTTATCAGATACAGCGGTGCCTTGTAATATAGTTTGAGATCGTGGAAAGGGTCGGTCAGGATCTTGGTCATCCAGACGAGACCTGTCTCAACATCACGAATGAAGAACAGATGGACGGTTCGGAACAACACGCCGCCGATTCCGATCGCCAGCCATACCTTGGCGACCTGCCGCATGAAATCAGCCGGAGAGGTCCATGGCGTAAAGACACCGAACAGTGTCGGATCGACGAAGAGAACCAGCGGCGAAATTGCCCAGAGGGCCATAAGAACGATCTTCCGATTCAGATTATATCCGACCTTGATTTCCTCCTTGTGATCATGGGTCGCCTGATTGCCGTGATCATAGCCTTTCGGCTCGAAGAAGAAATGACCCGCCTGCCTTGTGGTCATGGAGAACAGCCAGCCGACCATTGCGGCGGCAACCGGGTCAACGAACAATAACGCATACGCAACGAGAAAGCTGAAGGCGCTGACAAAATGCAGGCTCTGGTTAATGCGGCTGTGATGGTAGTAGCGATGGTCATCCCACCGTTGAGTGCGCAGTTGCTCTCGAAAGCTCATAATTCATTCCCTGCCCGGAATAACGTTCATTCGGTTTACAAAGATTCGATGTACGCAAGATGACATTATGCAAATGTCACAAGGTCACGCCGCGACAACGCATTCGCGCGGACTTCGACCGCCTCGATCAGGCGGCAACCGCGATCGCGGCTTTCCGAATACGGAGCAGAGAGAAGTGGCCGAGCGGTGGTATCGGTCGGTTTTCCACCAACTCAATTTTCCTTGTCGCCGTCAACCATAGCGCATAGCGCGACCAGGTGAATTCGGCCGTCCGGAAACCAAGCGGACGCACCACCGGCTGCAACCGGCGCTCGATGAAGCGGCGCATCCCGGCATCGGCGCTGATGCGGGTCAGGATGATCAATTCACCGCCCGGCCGCAGCACGCGAGCGAACTCATCAAGGGCCGCTTCCGGATTCGGCACCGCCGTCACGACGTATTGCGCCATCACAACATCGAACGATTTGTCGGGAAATTCGAGCTTCTCCGCATCCATGACCGCGAGATTCTCGACGTTCTTTAGACCGAGGTTATTGATCCTGCGCTTCGCTTTCCGCAGCATTGCTTCCGAAATATCGGTACCGAAGATGCGAAGGTGGGGCGCATATTGCGGCAACGAGATTCCCGTACCGACGCCCACCTCGAGCACGCGCCCGCCAACCTTGTTGGCTGCCTGAATTGCCGCCTTGCGCCCCTTGCTGAACACGCCGCCAAACACGAAGTCGTAAACCGGAGCCCAGCGATCGTAGGCCTGCTCAACCGTCGCGCGGTCGAAATCCAACTGCCCGCCACCACCCAGCTTAAAGATTTCTGCCATGGTAATTTCACTTTTCCTCTTATTTAGCTTGGTTAGCCTTACGCAGCGCTTTGCGGCATCAGGCGGCCGCGAGGTCGCAATGAACGGCTCGGCTGCAACGCACTGAGATTACCGATGAACTGTCTTGCGCTATTTTCCCAGGAGCGTTGCAAGGCAAAATTCCTGCAGGCTTCCCGTGACATGCTGAGCGCTCGGATGCAGGCGCTTCTCAAGTTCATGTCCAACGCACCAACCGGATGATCGGCAATCACATCCAGGGGGCCGGTGACTGGGAATGCGGCGACGGGTGTGCCGCACGCCAACGCCTCGAGTTGCACGATGCCGAACGTGTCCGTCAGGCTTGGAAAAACGAAGACGTCAGCCGCCGCCAGATGCGCGCTGAGGTCGCGGCCCGTCTTCTCGCCCAGAAACCTGACTTTAGGATACCGGCTTTCCAGCTCCACCTTTTGCGGTCCATCGCCAATCACCACCTTGGACCCCGGCAGATTCAGCGAAAGGAACGCCTCCAGGTTCTTCTCGACCGCGACACGACCTACGGTCATGAAAACCGGTCTCGGCAGATCAAGCTCGAACGCATCATCGGGTGTAAACAGTTCGGTATCGACCCCTCGCGTCCAGGATCCGAGCCTTTTGAAGCCTCTCGCGCTGAGCTGTTGCCTGAGCGAGGATGTAGCGACCATCGTCATGGCGCCGGCCGCATGAAATCGCCGGAGCACCGCATAGCTCATAGACACCGGGACCATCGAGCGCGCGGCGATGTATTCCGGAAAGCGTGTTGTGTAAGACGTTGTAAAGGCCAGCTTCCGACGGCGGCAATAGGCTCGCACCATCCACCCGACCGGACCCTCGGTCGCGATGTGAATGGCATCTGGCGATGCCGTATCTATCCTGCGGGCAATCTCGCCGCGGTTTGGCAAGGCTACTCTCAACCCCGGATAGGTTGGAAGGGCCACTGATGGAAAGCCTTCCGGGGTCAAGAATCTGATGTCAGCTCCCAGCGCCGACGCGCTGCGGGCCAGGGACGTTAATGTGCGGACCACACCGTTTACCTGCGGATGCCAGGCATCGGTCGCAACCAGAATTCGCATCAGGATCTCGAGTTTTCTGATTCTCAATTCCGGGACGATCGCCCAACGATGTTTCAAGCTTATGACGCCACCGATATCGATCGGTCTCCTTTTGAATTGTAACGTAGGAAATCGGCTCGGCTTGGCCGGCCGTTTCCGAAGAGTCGGCCGGTCTCGGGGGATATGGCAAGGTCCTGACCTCCTTTCGTCTAACTTGACCCGACGCGACGAGCACTACGAGGATGGGCCGGAAGCATCCTGGCTGAACGGGAGCGCATCAAGCGTGAGACTATCGCAAGCCGTCGCTTGCACCATCAAATGCAGGCCGCTTAAACTCTCGCCCCAGAATGGCAAGCCATGCGGATCGAAGAAGCGGGTTTCTGCGCCGAAGTGTTCAGCAGGCGTTCGGCTTCCTGTGTCAGGAATCGACTATATGACCGCTCGCGAAGCGAGCCGTTGAGCAACAGAATGCGCGGCGGACGGGTTGAGGGTCTCGCCCGCAGTCGATCAATGAGCGGCACAGCGATGCAATCGGCATCCACATTTAGGGAGATTGGGCAACATCAACTGTTCGCCTCCACGGTAGCCGCGACCTTACCCTCACGCTCGTACCAGCCCTTGGAGCGGTTCACGATCCACACGACGGACAGCATGACCGGCACCTCGATGAGCACCCCGACGACCGTGGCCAGCGCTGCGCCGGAGTGAAAGCCGAACAGGCTGATGGCGGCTGCAACGGCCAGCTCGAAGAAGTTGGACGCGCCGATCAGGGCTGATGGGCCGGCGACACAATGTTGCTCCCCCGAGATTCGATTGAGCAGATAGGCAAGGCCCGAATTGAAATAGACTTGTATCAGGATCGGCACGGCGAGCAGCGCGATCACCATCGGCTGCGCCATGATTTGCTCGCCCTGGAAACCGAACAACAGCACAAGCGTCGCCAGCAGCGCGACCAGTGAGACCGGTCCGAGCTTCGCGAGCAACCGGTCGAGCGCGGCTTGCCCGCCATTCGCCAGCAAACTCCGGCGCACGACCTGCGCGACGAACACCGGGATGACGATGTAGAGCGCAACCGATAAAGTCAGCGTACCCCATGGCACGGTGATCGCGGACAGGCCAAGCAGCAGACCGACGATCGGCGCGAAGGCCACTACCATGATCGCGTCGTTGAGCGCGACCTGGCTCAGCGTGAAATGCGGCTCGCCCTTCGTGAGATTCGACCAGACGAACACCATCGCCGTGCAGGGTGCTGCGGCAAGAATGATCAGGCCAGCAATATAGCTGTCGATCTGATCGGCGGGCAGCAGCGGTCTGAACAGCCAGCCGATGAAGAGCCAACCAAGCAAAGCCATGGAGAATGGCTTCACCGCCCAGTTGACAAACAGCGTCACGCCGATGCCGCGCCAATGACGGCCGACCTCGCCGAGCGCGGCGAAGTCGACCTTGAGTAGCATCGGAATGACCATGAGCCAGATCAGTCCCGCCACCGGCAGGTTGACCTTGGCGATTTCCGCTACGCCGATCGCTTGAAACACGCCCGGAACTACATGGCCGAGCGCGATGCCGATGACAATGCAAAGCGCGACCCAGAGGGTGAGATAGCGTTCAAAGGTGGACATGGTTTTCCTCAAACCGTCGCGATGCGGCGACCTTGCTCGTCGATGACGCGCTCGCCGTCTTCTTTGATGAACCCGCCTTGCTGGGGCGGCAGCAGATCAAGCACCTCTTCAGAAGGCCTGCAGAGTTTCACGCCCTTGGGGCTGACGACGACCGGCCGGTTGATAAGAATCGGATGCGCCATCATGGCATCGAGAAGCTGGTCATCGGTCAGCGCCGGATCGGCAAGACCAAGCTCCGCATAAGGCGTACCCTTTTCGCGTAGAAGCGCGCGAGCGGAGATACCCATGCGCGCAATGAGTTGCCTCAGCAGCCCGCGCGACGGCGGCGTCTTAAGATATTCAATGACATGCGGCTCGACGCCGGCGTTGCGGATCATCGCCAGCGTGTTGCGCGAGGTGCCGCAGTCGGGATTGTGATAAATGATGACGTCCATGGACTTGCCTCACGCCGCGCTGTTGCGAGGCGAGGACGCGTCGTCCGATTGCCCGATTTTGACGAGCTTCGTGCGCAACGACGCCAAGCTTTTCAGTACCTTCAACGCGAAGGAACCAACCTCGCTTTTGGGCTGGCTGCCAGCGGAAAAGGCGCGAAAGCGACTGGCGCCATCCTTGGTCAAAATGCTCTCGGCGAGAATCGAGCGAGCCGAATTATCGGTGCAGAGGAAAAGAACATTGAACATGCGGTCTGGCTGATCTGCCTCAGACATGGGGAGCGCCTTTTTTAGGTTCGCAACAGGAGGACAGCGCAGCGACAGCCGGATTACACACTTCGGGATGACCCTGGCAGCAATCGCGCATGAGGAATTCGACAAGGCCAGAGAGCGTCGCCAGCGCCGCGCTGTAGATGATCGACCGCCCTTCGCGCCGAGATTCGACAAGCCCGGCCTGTTCAAGATGGCTCAGGTGAAAGGACATGCGCGAGGAGGACGCGCTGTCCATCGCCTCTCCTATGGTCCCAGCCGACATCCCTTCGGGACCGGCTTTCACCAGAAGACGGATGATGCGGAGCCTCGTTTCCTGCGAAAGCGCGGCGAAGGCGACGAGAGCCTGCTTTTCGTGCATCATCATCTCAATATCTAAATAATTATTGAGAGAATGAATACACCAAGAATTCGTGTCGCGCTAGGTCGGCTCTCAAATCATTGTTGACTAGGAAACTTAATTACATTAGTTTCCTAGTCAACAAGGGGCGTCTCGTGACCTTAGCTTCGGAACCGACCGATCACACCGGATACTGGATGCGGATGGTGTCAAACGCCGTGTCGCAGGAGTTCGCGCGCAAGGTGTCTAGCGAAGATGTCACCGTCGCGGAGTGGACATTCATGCGGGCACTTTACGATTTGGAGCCGACACCTCCGTCAGCTCTGGCGGAGAGGATGGGCATGACGAAGGGGGCCATCAGCAAACTTGCAGAAAGGCTGGTAGTCAAAGGATTAGTCGAGCGGACGGAAAGCCAAGAGGATAAGCGCGCTCACAGCCTGTCTCTGACGACGGAGGGGCGGGCCAAGATTCCAATCCTGGCATCGCTTGCCGACGAGAATGACGCCGGATTCTTTGGCGTTCTGACCAACGACGAGCACGAAGCGCTCGATCGCATCCTGAAGGCTCTCGCCGAGAGGCGCGGGCTCAAGACGACCCCGGTGGACTGACCTCCGCCGGACCCGACCCACATCGAGATGAAAGGAAGCCGCCATGGACGCGGAACGGATTTCTATTGCCCAAACCTGTCTTAACGCCGCTCATGACGGCAGCCTGAGTTTTCCGCAGATTGTCGGCAGGCTGATCGGCGCCGGTTTCGAGGGCTATAGGCCTGAATATCCTGCGGTACGTATTTCTTCGCCAGCATCGCCTTGACGATAGCGACTTCCCATTTCCAGCGTGTTTCCTGGCCGTCGCGCCATTGACCTCCTCCTCAGTCTTGCCGCCACGTTCTTTCATTGATGCCGGGCAAAGGGCTGCCGAGAGCGGTGTTGACGACTTTTTTTTGCCATGCTTTGCACGTTTCGATCTATATTAGCATATTGATAAATGTGACAGATATTCTTTTATATATCGAAAGAGCTTGCAAGGTGACGTCAAGGATGATACGTTTAAGCACATCACTATGCACATTAGATATGTATAGGCATATCATGCCCTACGCGACTGACGACATTCTCCAGACCCTCCGCGCCGCCCGCGAGCAAACGGGACTAAGCCAGCGCGACCTCAGCGCGCGGATCGGGGTGCCGCAAAGCCATATCTCGAAAATCGAGAGCGGTGGCACCGATCTCCGGCTTTCGAGCCTGGTCGAGCTTGCGCGCGCGCTTGATTACGAGCTGGTGCTCGTGCCGCGTAAGCTGCTGCCCGCTGTCGAGGCCATTGTCGGCGGCGCGTCCATGACTCTGTCCGGGGAAACCCGCCAGCGCGCGACCGTCCTCAACCGCGCCCAGGCGGCAGTTGCAAGGCTGACCCGCACCCATCCCGACGCCGCCGAATTCAAGCGCCTCGACCAGACGCTGCGCGAGCTTGCGAATTTCCAGTTCGGCAAAGCCGATCTGGCTACGCTGCGCGCCGTCACCGACAAGCTGCTGAAACTCCCGACCGGCGCGGCCGCGCTCCCGGCCGCCGAGCGCGCCTCCCGTCAATTAAGAGAGCTGCGCAACAGGATCGCCCATGCGCTGCCGGAAGCGCCGCGTCCCGCCTACGAGCTAGACGAGGAGGACGACGATGCCTGACGTTTCCGTTCTCGATGTGCGCCTTTACGGCGACAAGATCGGTACGCTCACCCTCATTCCGGGCGACCGCACACTGTTCGCCTTCGACAAGGCGTATATCGACAATCCCGAGCGGCCGACGCTGAGCCTGTCCTTCAAGGATCAGTTCGGGCAGCTCCTGACCGAATTCAAACCCGTCAACGTGAGGGTGCCGCCCTTCTTCGCCAACCTCCTGCCCGAGGGGCCGCTACGCGCCTATCTTGCCGAGCAGGCTGGCGTGAACGAGAAGCGCGAGTTCTTTCTCCTGTGGGTTCTCGGACGTGATCTTCCCGGCGCGCTCACCATTGTTCCCGCGGACGGCGAAGCGTGGCCCGACCTCAAGGATGAGGACAGCGAGGAAGAGCACCGCAAGCGCCGGACCAACGCCCTGCGGTTTTCGCTCGCGGGCGTGCAACTGAAATTCTCGGCGGTGAAGAATACGGGGAAAGGCGGCGGGCTCACGATCCCGGCGGACGGCGTCGGCGGCTCGTGGATCGTGAAGCTGCCCTCGCAGCTCTATGACGGCGTGCCAGAGAACGAATTCTCGATGATGAGCCTTGCGTCCCAGCTCGGCATGAACGTGCCCGAGCTCCAGATTCTCGACATCGATGCAATCGGCGGCCTGCCCGAAGGGATCGGCAGGCTCAAAGGCCAGGCGCTTGCGATCCGGCGTTTCGACCGCACGGAGGGCGGCCCGGTGCATATCGAGGATTTCGCGCAGGTGTTCGGCGTCTGGCCCGACGACAAATACAAGCGGGCGAGCGCGCGCAATATCGCGGCCGTGATCGGCGTCGAGGCGGGCGACGAAGCCGCCGCCGAATTCGTCCGCCGCCTCGTGTTCAACACGCTGATCGGCAACGCCGACATGCACCTCAAAAACTGGTCGCTGATCTATCCCGACCGTTGCACGGCGGCGCTCGCGCCCGCCTACGATTTCGTATCGACGATCCCGTATATCCCGGACGAGTTCGCCGCCATCAAATACGCCCGGACGAAGCGCATGTGCGAGCTTTCGCTCGACGAGCTGCGCTACCTCGCGGCGAAGGCGCGCCTGCCGGAAAAGCTCGTCGTCGATGCCGCGACGGAAACCGTCGCCCGGTTCCGCGACGAATGGCCGGAAGCGAAGAAGGCGCTGCCGGTCGCGCGCCCGGTCGCGGACGCCATCGACGCGCATCTGAAAGACCTCGCTCTGAGCTCCGAAACATTGCAACGCCCATGACTGAACTTACGACCTTTTCTGTTTCAGTATGGGCGTCAATTTCGCCTCTATCGATTTCTCTGAAGTGGCGATCTGAACCGCCCCGGGTTTGCCGGAGGCTCCAACTCCTGAGAGGATGGAGCCATGACAAGCAAGACGACGAACAAGTTTTCACCGGAGGTTCGGGCCCGAGCGGTTCGAATGGTTTTGGATCACGGCAGCGAGTATCCGTCCCGCTGGGCTGCGATTGAGGCGATAGCCCCCAAGATTGGCTGTTCCGGCCATACCCTGCTGGAATGGGTGAAGAAGGCGGAGATCGACAGCGGCAAGCGAGCAGGCGTCCCAACGGACGTGGCGGAGAAGCTGAAGGCGCTTGAGCGTGAGAACCGCGAGCTTCGGCAAGCCAATGAGATTCTGCGCAAGGCAAGCGCTTATTTTGCGACGGCGGAGCTCGACCGCCGGTCCAAGCCATGATCGCCTTCATCGACGATCATCGCGCGGCGCATGGGGTCGAGCCGATCTGCAAGGTTCTGTCGATCGCCCCCTCGACCTATCATGCCCATGTCGCCAAACGGCGTGATCCCGCCAAGCTGTCGGCGCGCGCCAGGCAGGATGTCATCCTGAAGATCGAGGTCCGGCGCGTCTTCGATGAGAACTTCCGCGTCTATGGCGTGCGCAAGATCTGGCGGCAACTCAAGCGCGAAGGCTTCGATATCGCCCGTTGTACGGTGTCACGATTGATGCGGACCATGGGCTTGCACGGTGTTATCCGCGGCAAGTCGGTCAGGACCACGATCGGCGACAAGGCGGCGCCATGCCCGCTGGATCACGTCAACCGCCAGTTCAAGGCGTCGAGGCCGAATGCGCTTTGGCTCTCCGACTTCACCTATGTTGCCACCTGGACCGGCTTCATCTATGTCGCCTTCGTCATCGACGCCTATGCCCGCAGGATCGTCGGCTGGCGGGCATCACGTTCGGCGCACGCCGGCTTCGTGCTCGATGCGCTGGAGCAAGCCCTGCACGATCGACGGCCGGTCCATCGCGGCGGGCTCGTACACCACAGCGACAGAGGAAGTCAGTACGTATCCATCAAGTACACCGAGCGCCTGGCTGAAGCTGGCATCGAGCCGTCTGTCGGCAGTGTCGGCGATTCCTACGATAATGCTCTCGCCGAAACCATCAACGGCCTCTACAAAGCTGAGGTGATCCACCGACGCGGACCGTGGCGTAGCTTCGAGGCCGTCGAGTTCGCAACGCTGGAATGGGTCGATTGGTTCAACAACCGACGGCTCTTGGAGCCCATCGGAAACATCCCGCCCGCCGAAGCCGAGCAACGCTACTACGCCATGCTGGAACAATCGGCCATGGCGGCATAACTTAAACCAAACGGCCTCCGGCAAACCCGGGGCGGTTCAATCGCCAAACTGTTGGTATCAGATCAATGAGTGAGTCAAAAAAGCGATCGGAACAACACCTGATCGATCAGGCAGGCCAGCAGCTATTGCGATCAAAGCTGCCCGCTCATTGGGTCCTGCGGGACTATAGGCCCGACTACGGCCTGGACTACTCTCTAGAGGTCTTCAAAGAGACCGACACTGTCGCAAGGTTTCCGACCTACGAGACGCTGGGGGAACACCTTTTATCCAGCTCAAGAGCGTCGCCTCGGCGAGGACGCTTCCATTGACAGTTTATGAGCGTGGCAACGTTGAGAAAGCGCCGGAACGGCTGGTGAAAGACAAAATAGCAGGCACGATTGAAACTTATCGATTCTCCCTGGAACGGGCGGAACTCGTAACCGTCGAGCGGATGGGCGTCGGCGTACCCGTTCTCCTTGTCATTGCCGATCTAGAAGCGCAGCGATGCTGCTTTGTCTGCCTCAACGACTACATTGATAAAATCCTCATCCCGCGCAATCCGGACTATCAGGCAAAGGCCAGCCGGACGATCCATCTTCCGGCCATCAACGAAATCGGATCGATGATCGGTCAAACGGCGCTGCGGTGGTATGCGAAGAGACCAAAACTGTTTTCAGCCTTCCAGCGGTTCGTCTATCAAGAAAATGAACTGAAATGGTCGGCGGACTCTCCAAATTGGGAGGAGCTCGCCATTTATTTTGCCCGCCGCATACAGACATATGATTTCTGGAAGGACACAGAGATGTGGATTCCTGTCCGGTGGTGGGGCGACGCCATCACGCGCTACCTCGAAACCGGTGATCTCAAGCTCCTCGACAGGACGAATGACGCGCAAAAGTCTGAAGAAGAGATCACCGCCCGGCACAAGTGGGAGGTTTACGAGCTATGGCGACAACTGGCACTGCTTCCGAGGACGTATGAGGATGTCTGTCGGGAGTGGTTTCTGCCTACTTCACTCGCCCTCATCGCCTCGTATCCAGAGTCGTTTCCAACAAAGTAGGTTAGGTCTCTTCTACTTCGTAGGTGCGCAGGGCACGACCTGACCTTTCTTCGCGCACGGCGACCGCTGATCGATGTCAGGGTGCTTCGGCGGAACGTTGAAAGCCGTGGAACAATCTATCCGAAATTCGTTAGCCTTCTTGACCAGAAACCGGCCAATCCAGCGACGTTACCTTCGCTTACTTAGGAGCCTGCCGCAAACGACGGAGGCTCAAAATGTACCTGAAATACCGCGATGTGCTCGACATATTCATGAACCGACTGCCTGTAACGGAGGAAAACGACGATGTGCTTCGCGCTAACGCAGAGTGCTTCTTCCGCGCATGTATCGAATGTCTCCGCAACAGCGACGAAGTCCCAGCCGAGTGGCCCGCGATATCGCAGCTAAATCAGATCGAACTTGGCTACGCTTGTTGGCTTCAAGAAGTGCGAAGCGCGATCGAGGCGGCGCGCTCCGATTTTCCACCTCAATATGCTTCTTATTATGAGCGGTTTCTCGGCGCGGCGGCTATGGCCCAGGTGTATCTTTTGAACGTCGATCTGATGGAGGAGCTTGCAGGGGAAAAGCTCATGCTGCTCCTCAAGCGGCATGCCGCCCGGTGAAAGGACGGACGCGACAAGAAGAAAACGCCGGGCGATGCGCCCGGCCTTTTCGCTTCATTCATCATCTTCGTCGTCGGGCGGCGGCGCTTCGGCCCGGCCCTGCGCGAAACGCTCGGTGTAGCCGCGCGCGGGGAACGCAAGATAGCCGGGAAGCCACGGCTCGCCCTCGCTGCTGGCGGCAAGGCAATCCGCAATCACCTGCTTCTGCACCTTCATTTTGGAGGCAAGGTGCGCGTTCGCCTTCCTCGCGCCCGCGATCTCGCGCAGCATCGCGTTGACGGCATCCTTGTCGCGCAGCAGCGCGAAGAACGCCTCATCCGGCGACCACCAGTTCCGCATGTCTGTATGCAGCAGTTCCCCGAGCAGATCGACGGAATCGCCGTGTGCCGCCAACGCCTCGGCCATGACGAAGGACAGAACCCGCATGACGGCCTCGTCCTCCATTTGCAGGAGGGCACGGAAGATGTCTGAAAGGTCGCGGGCGCGGCCGAATGTGTTGCCCGACACGACAGGCCCGTCCTCGTCGTCCGCGATGCCGAGAAGCGCGGCGATCTCGCGGCGCTGGGCTGCGAACGCGGCTTCCGCCTTGCTCGCAGCAAGGCTTTCGGCGATGGCGGTGTTATCGGCCCGCTGGCCTTCCGCCTTCACCGACCACAGCCCGGAACCCGCGATCATGTGCGCGACCGCAAGGCGCAGCGCCATGCCGGGATGGCCGAGAAGCTCCGTCCGCACCGCCGCGTGGCGGTGCAAGCCGAGATAGTTCTGCATCGCCCTGGTGGTTTCGGGGCGAAGGGCGGCGCTGTCCGTCCCGGCTGCCGCCGCCTTCTCCCGCTTGCGGACTTCCTTCACCGGAAGAAAGCCCTCATGGAAGGCGACCTCGCCGTCACGGGTGCAGGTGACATAGACGCGCCCGCCCTTCGATTTCGGGGTTTTCTCAAAATCCCAGCTCATCCAGTGCTTGCCCGGCTCAAGCATGACGATTTCGGTCCAGCCCTTGGCGAGATAGGCGTCCCGCTTCGCCGCGATGGCTTCGCCCTGCAACTGCCAGAATGACGCGCTATCCATGAAGTAGCGCTCGTCGCCGAACAGGTCGGACGCAATCGCGCCCTTGTAGGCGGCAGGATCGAACAGGGCGTTGCCGACAGGAATCTGCGCGCCGCCGAACAGCCATTCGCGCAAGGCCCGCCCTGTCGGGGCGTATTCGTCGTCGCTCTTATAGAGCTTCCACCATGCCTTCTGCTGGCGGTGTGTCGCCATGGTGAGGCTGCGCAGCGTATCCGCCCTGATCTCGTCGCGGCGATAGGCATTGAGAAGCGGCTCGATCAGGTTCGCTATTGTCATTCGGCATGCAAAATTGACCCCGTAAGCCGGGGGATCGGCGTCCAAAATTGACCCCCTACAGGTTGGCTGTTGCGCTGCCTGCTTTGTCATGAAGCAGGTGGTCGGGGATGCTGATCGTGGAGACGATTGCGCGGATACGGCGCGAACACTTCATCAAGGGCAAGACGATCAAGGAGATCGCCCGTGACCTGAAGGTGTCGCGGAACACGGTCCGGAAGGTGCTGAGGTCGGGCAAGACCTTGTTCGAGTATGAGCGTTCGATCCAGCCGCGCCCCAAACTCGGGCGTTGGGCGGCGGAGCTTGATGAACTGCTGGCGGCGAACGCGGCCAAATCGGCTCGCGAACAGCTGACGCTGATCCGGATCTTCGAAGAGTTGCGCGGACGCGGCTATGACGGCGGCTACGATGCCGTACGGCGTTACGCCAGGCGTTGGAGCAAGGAGCGCGGGCAATCGACCGCGGCGGCCTATGTTCCGTTGAGCTTTGCGGCGGGCGAAGCCTACCAGTTCGACTGGAGCCATGAGATCGTTCTCCTCAACGGCGTGACGGCGATCGTGAAGGTCGCTCATGTCCGGCTGTGCCACAGCCGCATGCTGTTCGTGCGGGCCTATCCGCGGGAGACGCAGGAGATGGTATTCGACGCCCACGACCGGGCGTTCGCACTGTTCAAGGGTACCTGCAGCCGCGGCATCTACGACAACATGAAGACGGCGGTAGAGACGATCTTCGTCGGCAAGGATCGCCGCTACAATCGCCGCTTCCTGCAGATGTGCAGCCACTATCTGATCGATCCGGTCGCCTGCACGCCGGCGTCGGGCTGGGAGAAGGGTCACGTCGAGAACCAGGTCGGGCTGGTCCGGGAACGGTTCTTCACGCCACGGCTGCGGTTC
>NZ_AAMY01000025.1 GCF_000152905.1 Nitrobacter sp. Nb-311A | reverse complement strand
GCTTGAGGTGATCACGGGCACTGGGCGTCGGCGCCGGTTCTCGGATGATGACAAGGCCCGCATCATCGAAGAGACACTTGTTCCGGGCGCTGTAGTTTCGGAGATTGCGCGCCGTCATGGGTTATCGCCGCAACAGTTGTTCGGCTGGCGCCGTCAAGCACGGCAGCCTGCATCGGCGAGCACCGAGACGTCAGGGCCGCTTTTTGTTCCGGCGCTCGTGGAAGCTACATTGCCGGAGCGCGCGGTTCGCCGCCGCGGTCGCAACCGTGCGCTCGATGAGGATCGTGTTGCTGGAATCATCGAGGTTGAGATTGGCAGCGTGACGGTGCGCGTCGGCCGCGGTGCCGACGCCAGGACGGTCACGGCGGTGATCCGCGCGCTAAAGGCCAGCGCGTGATCGGTCCGACCGGCGCAGTTCGGGTTATGATGGCGACCAAGCCGGTCGACTTCCGGAAGGGTGCCGAGGGTCTCGCGGCTCTGGTGCGAGACGGGATGAAGACCGATCCGTTCTCCGGTGCTGTCTACGTGTTCCGCGCCAAGCGGGCGGACCGTGTGAAGCTGATCTTCTGGGATGGCACTGGTGTCTGCCTGTTTGCCAAGCGGCTCGAAGATGGCGCATTCCGCTGGCCCAATGTACAGGACGGCGTCATGCATTTGACTGCGGCGCAGCTCTCGGCGTTATTGGAAGGTCTCGACTGGCGCCGTGTCCACGTCGCGCGCGAGACGACGGTGCCGACGCAGGCCAGTTGATCTGCGACACAGTGAATCATCTTCATCGGATCGCTCGCGACGCATTGAGGCTCGTGATTTAATTGCTTCCATGACGGCTCTGGCAGACGCGCTTCCCGATGATCCCGGTACGCTGAAGGCGATGCTGCTGGCGGAACGGGCACGCGCCGAACGGTTGGAACAAATCATCAGGGAGTTGCGCCGCCATCGCTTTGGCCGGCGCGCCGAGACGCTGCCGGAAGATCAACTTCTGCTCGGGCTCGAAGAGGTCGAGCAGGCTGCTGCGAGCAGCGAGGCGGCAGGTGAAGCGGTCGCTCCGGCCGAGCGAGCACGTCATGCCGTCAGGCACCGCATGAACCGCGGATCGCTTCCGGCACATCTGCCGCGCATCGAGATGGTGGCCGATATCGAGGACCACAGCTGTCCATGCTGTCGTAACGCGCTGCATCGGATTGGCGAAGACCGGAGCGAGAGACTCGACATGATCCCCGCGCAGCTGCGCGTGCTCGTCGTGCGCCGGCCGAAGTATGCCTGTCGGGCCTGCGAAGAGGTGGTGGTGCAGGCTCCGGCGCCGGCACGGCTGATCGAGGGCGGATTGCCGACCGAAGCGACAGTGGCGCAGGTCCTCGTCTCCAAATACGCCGATCACTTGCCGCTCTACCGCCAATCCCAGATCTACGCCCGGCAGGGCATCATACTCGACCGCTCGACATTGGCCGACTGGGTCGGCCGCGCCGCCTGGTTGCTGCGGCCGGTGCATGAGCGCCTGCTCGCTACTTTGAAGACCTCGACCAAGCTGTTCGCCGACGAGACCACGGCGCCGGTGCTCGATCCCGGCCGCGGGCGGACCAAGATCGGCCAGCTCTGGGCCTACGCACGCGATGATCGCCCTTGGGGCGGGGCCGATCCGCCGGGCGTAGCTTACCTCTATGCGCCCGACCGCAAGGCGGAGCGGCCGATCGCTCATCTCGCCGGCTTCACCGGCATCCTGCAGGTAGACGGCTATGCCGGCTATCGCGCCCTCGCCGAACGCGGCGACGTGCGGCTCGCGTTCTGCTGGGCCCACGTGCGCCGGCGCTTCTACGAGCTTGCCGTCGCCGGTCCGGCGCCGATCGCCAGCGAGGCGCTCAAACGCATTGTCGATCTCTATGCCGTCGAGACCCAATGCCGGGGCCGCTGCGCCGATGAGCGGCGCGCGCTTCGGCAGGAGAAGAGCCGCCCCATTCTGGAAGCCCTCGAACCCTGGCTGCGTGCCAAGCTCGACCTGATCAGCCAGAAGACCAAACTCGCCGAGGCGATCCGCTACGCGCTGTCGCGCTGGGAGGGGCTCACGCGATACCTCAATGACGGCCGCATCGAGATCGATAGCAACATCGTCGAACGCTCAATCCGACCGATTGCGCTCAACCGCAAAAACGCGTTGTTCGCCGGCTCCGACGGCGGCGGCGAGCACTGGGCCGTCATCGCCTCGCTGATCGAGACCTGCAAGCTTTGCAGCATCGAACCGCATAACTATCTGGCCGACGTCATCACCAGGATCGTCAACGGCCATCCCAACAGCCAGATCAACGACCTGCTGCCTTGGGCCTATACCGCTGCGCTGGATACCAGGGAAGTGGCCTGAAAACACCGCTTACCAACCTTGTTGCGATGCATCCGCTGTTCGAGCCGGCCGATCCACTCACCCATACGGTCGCGCTCACGGTTCAGGTGGGCGATGCATGAGCGTGCGCCATGGATGATGAGGCGCCGCAGGTACGGGTTGCCGCGCTTGCTGATCCCCAGCAGCGTGGTCCTCCCGCCTGTCGAGTTTTGGCGTGGAACGAGCCCGAGCCATGCCGCAAGGTCACGCGCCTTGCGGAACTGCCGTCCATCTCCGATTGCGGCAAGCAGGGCCGTTGCTCCCAGTGGCCCAATCCCGGGGACATCAGCCGGCGCGCTGCGTCGACGCGATCGGCGATCGCTTCGACCTGCCGGCTGACGGTGGCGAGCCGCGCGTCGACGACGACGAACTCGTCCCAGAGTTCCCGCAGCATCGTGCGCATCATCGGTGTGAGGTCGTTGGTCTCGTCGGCAAGGATGCGCGCCATGTCGAGCTTGAAGACGCCAGCCCCTGGCCGCATCGCGATTCCATATCCAGACAAAAGGCGCGCATCTGACAGATAAGCTGTATTCTGTTTGCGGAGATCCGGTCTCGGATCCGATGAAGCGCCTGCAGATCGATTTGCGCTTCCTGCCTGATCTCTACAAAGCGCATCGTCGGACGGACCACCGCTTCGGCAATCGCCTCTGCGTCACGCGCGTCGTTCTTATTCGATTTGACGAAAGGCTTCACGAACTGCGCTGGGATAATCCGCACTGTGTGGCCCATCGCAGCCAATTTGCGCGCCAGCCATTGGGCGCCCGGACAAGTTTCCATCCCGATCAAGGCGCGAGGCGCCTGCTCGAAGAACGGCAGGATCGTATAACGTGCGGATTCCGATGAAGTCGCCCGGGCATTCCGAGATGATGCCGCCCATAGATTCCGACATGATGTCGCCCAGGGCGCGTGCCTCGCTGGCTGCTAAAGTTGTGCCATTGCTTGTTGTGAATGGTCAATCTTTTTTGGTGGACCTTTCGCGGGTGCGGCGCAGGCTGTCTCCAGTGAGATCGATGCGGTGAGCGTTGTGGACGAGGCGGTCGAGGATGGCGTCGGCGTAGGTTGGATCGCCGATGACATCGTGCCATTTGTCGACCGGGAGCTGGCTGGTGACGATCGTGGATCGTCGTCCATGGCGTTCTTCGAGAATTTCCAGCAGGTCATGTCGAGCGGCGGCATCGAGAGGTTCGAGGCCCCAATCGTCTAATATAAGGAGTTGCACGCCCCCGAGCGCCCGCAGCAGTCGGGCATAACGACCGTCGCCGCGTGCCAGCGCGAGATCGGCGAAGAGCTTGGGAACGCGCTGATAGAGAACGGATCGGTTGTTACGGCAAGCTCGGTGTCCGAGAGCGCAGGCGAGCCAACTTTTGCCGACTCCGGTCGGGCCGCTCAGGATGACGTTATCGTGGGCGTCGATCCAGCGGCCCTCGGCGAGCTTCTGGAATAGCGCGCGGTCGAGACCGCGCGTGGCCCGGTAATCGACATCCTCGACAGCCGCTTGGTGGCGCAGCCTTGCATACCGGAGCCTGGCCGTCAGCTTTCTGTCGTGTCGATAAGTCATCTCGCGGTCGAGCAGCAGCGCAAGCCAATCCAGATGCGGAAGCGCGGCGGCGTCGCTGGATGCGGCGACTCCATCGAAGGCTTTGGCCATGCCGAACAGCCCGAGTTGATTGAGCTGATCGAGGGTGGGATGGGTGAGCATGTGATCTCCTCAATGGTAATAGCGCGGGCCACGGATATTGGGGTGGAGGATCGTCACCCCGTCCGGGCCGCGCGGTCGGTCGGTGTGGCGGTCCAAATTGTTGTCGAGGATCGATCTGACGGAACCGTAGGTCCGTGTCCCAATGTCGAGCGCGCGCGTCGCGGCGGCCTCGACCCGGGCCATGCCGAACGGCTTGACCAGCCGCACGATTCCCAGACAGGCCCGAAAGCCCTGTTCGGGATGCGGGCGATGCTCCAGGATCAGGTCGCACAACGCCGCCGTCGACGGTCCAATCAAGGCGGCGTCTTTGCGGATGCGATCGAGTGTCCAGTTGGCGTAACGCCGGTGGCTGGAGGGCATGTGTTCTTGCACGGTCGTGTGTTTGCCGTTGCCGCTCGAGCGGAGATGCGCGGCGATCCGCTCGCCCTTGGCGAATACTTCGACGGTGCGGCCGGTGAGCCGAACCTCGACCTCGGTACGGGCGAAGCGATGCGGCACGCTGTAATAATGCTTGTCGATATCGACGTGATAATCGATCCCGACCCGGCGGGCGCGCCATTCGACGAACACATAAGGCTCAGCCGGCAAGGGCCTGAGCGCCGGCCGATCGAGATCTTCGAGAAGCTGGCGCCGCGTTACGCCGAGACGCCGGATCGGGCGTTCGTCGTTCAGTCGCACTAGTAATCCTCTGATGGCTTCGTTCAACTCGCCCAGGCTATGGAATCTCCTATTGCGCAGGCGGCCCAGAATCCAGCGTTCCATGATCAACACACAGGCTTCGACCTTGGCCTTGTCGCGTGGCTTGCGCGGTCTCGCCGGCAAGATGCCGATGCCGTAATGCGCGGCCATCTCCGTATAGGTCCTGTTGACCTGAGGCTCGTACAGGCACGCCTTGATGACCGCCGTCCTGGTGTTGTCCGGCACCACAAGCCGGGGTACCCCGCCGAGGGCCTCGAAGGCACGCGTGTGCGCACCGATCCAGTCGGCGAGCGATTGCGTCCACGTCGCCTCCGCATAGGTGAAGTTCGATGCCCCCAGGACGGCGACAAAAATCTGCGCCTTCCTGATCTCGCCGTCAGTCGGTCAATTACCACCGGCGCGGTGTCGCCGGCGTAATCGACGAACAGCTTGTCGCCACCTAAATGGGTTTGCCGCATCGTGACGGAGATCTTGCCTTCCCAGGCCCGATAAAGCTCGCAGAAGCGGCTGTAGCGATATCCTTCCGGGTGAGCCTCGATGTACTCGTCCCACAGGATCGACAAGGTGACGTGCTTGCGCTTCATCTCCCGGTGCAGGATCGACCAGTCCGGCTCGGCGCTGCGGCGATGACCCTGCTTCTTGCCGGCGTTCTTGTAGAGCTTTGCTTCCAGCTCGCTGTCGGTGACGGTCTCGGGCAGCGGCCAGGTCAACCCAAGCGACTGGAAACGCGCAATCGTCGCCCGTACTGTCGATGACGCCAAGCCGGTACGCCGCGCCACCTCGCGCTTGGAAATCCCTGCAAACCTCAAACGTAAAACTTCGCGTACCACCCGCATCGCAACCCTCTCCGCCGGCATCGATCCACTCTTCAGCCAAAGCCAAAGAAACGGACCTTACAAACGGCCAGCAGGGCTCTCCGACATCCCGCCACCCCGGGCGACATCATCCCGGAATGCTGGGCGAGGATTAATCGGAATGCTGGGCGACAATTAATCGGAACAGGTGGGCGGCATCATCCTGGAATAGGTGGGCGGCTTGCTCCGGAATCAGCAAATAACGGGTTAGCTTGACGCGGCGTATCGGCTTGCCGGATGCATCGGCTGCCATGCCGTCGAAGCGGGTCTTTCCGAGATCAATGCCGAAGACGGCGGCATCGACAGAGTGGCTTCTGGACATATCGGCTCCTTCAGTTGGGAATCAACCAGCTGCATCATCGCAGCCGGAGAGCCGGGGCGGGCCATCTCATTAATGGTGACGCCCGATGCGAAGCGGAAAGCGGTGGCTTGCGCCTGCGAGGTGCATGGGGTGAGCCAGCGTCGGGCGTGCCAGGCTCTAAGCATCGACCGTTCAACGGTGCGCTACACCAGCATCCGTCCGGACGACGGTCCGTTGCGCGATGCGATGAAGGCCGTGGCGGCGGAGCGCCGGCGGTTCGGCTACAGCAGGATCCACATCATGCTGGAGCGGCAGGGTATCGTGATGAACCAGAAGAAGCTGCGGCGCCTCTACCGGGAGGAGAAGCTGCAGGTGCGCCGGCGCGGCGGCCGCAAGCGGGCCTTGGGCACACGCAGGCCGATGCTCATGCCCGATCGTGCCGACGCAAGGTGGAGCCTGGACTTCGTCTCCGACACCTTCACCGACGGTCGGCGCTTCCGGGTGCTCGCCGTGGTCGACGACTATACGCGGGAGTGCCTGGCACTGATCGCCGATACATCGCTTTCCGGCCTGCGCGTCGTGCGTGAACCGGACGCCATCATCCGCTGGCGCGGCCGGCCCGCCACGATCGTCTCGACAACGGCACCGAGCTGACCTCGATGGCAGTCCTGCGATGGTGCCAACACACCGGCGTCGAATGGCACTACATCGCGCCGGGAAAGCCTACCCAGAACGCCTTCGTAGATAGCTTCAACGGGCGCTTTCGGGACGAATGCCTCAATGACACGCTCTACTCGACGCTGTCCGAGGCGCGCAGCACCATCAGTTCATGGAGGGAGGATTACAACCAACACCGACAACATTCGGCACTCGGCAACATCACACCCGCCGAGTTCGCAACGAAATCCACGCTGGAAAAACAGGCCGCACAAGGCCAAAACGAAAACCAGGACTCTCCCTCAAGCTGGAGGAGACTAGGGTCTCGGGTCATCCCGCAATGAAGCTTTCCACGAAGGCTCCCCTGCGGCTTGCTCGGTGCGATGTAGTACGCTTGCTGCTGACTCGGCACCCTTCGAATTGAGGTCCTTCTACATGGCATTGTCGAGCATCGCCTCGACCAACGGCTTCTTCAGTTAGTGGTCAAGGCGTGGCTCTTGAATGGGATTTCGAGGCGCTGAGAAATCGGAAAGTCAGATACTCATGAAAACCTGACCGTTACTTGCTCCAAACGGTTTTAGATGGCTGAGACCAGTCTCCTACAGGATGATAAAACTTTCTATTCGATAGTTTTGACATTCTCCTCCACTTTTTAACAACGCGGCGTTGCCTTAACCTGTTCAGCACTGAACTTATTCTCGCGATAGACTCAGGCGCGAGCTTTGATCTTAGAAGAGATTTCAATCTTCCGTCGCACTCAGTTTTTTGTGTCCAGAATTCGACGTAGTCGCTCTGTTGCGGCACGCCTACCTGCTTAGGGGTAGGTGCAATCTTACGGGCGTGAACCATGAGAACTGCCGGGGCGCTGTCCATTAGTTCTACTCGACAGTGAGCGGATGCGGGGTCTCTGACGTGGTAGTATCGTCCTTTGCTTGCGATGAAGAGTCGCTCTAGCTCAAAACCGTTCTCGGGAACTAAGCTTCGGAAAAAAAGTTCGGGGCTGAATTGATAGAACCCATGCCCGCACTGATTATTCGCGGGGGTTCGAAATGCCAAATGGCCACCAACTTTGACCATCCGCATCGCGTTGGTGAGTGCCGCTGGGTAATCAAACACATGTTCGAGCGTCCCTCCATCCCACACAATATCGAACTTCTCATTCAATTTCTCGGGCACAGAATTGTTTAGGTCGTGAATTATAGTGGCGTTCTCGTAAGCGGACGCGTCGATGCTATCGACCGAAAATCCGAGAGGTTCTAGGACATCTTCGGCAAATAAAATCGCCTTTTCTGGTAACCGAACAGAGGGTTGGCCGTATTCTCGAAGGGTCCTGTCTAATTCGGAACGAGACATAAAGAGATTGAGATGCCCCAGCGTGCATATCGATGTCCCGGAGATACCAGACAGAAGAAATTTTAGATCTGAAATGTCAAACCCCATCCGAAACTCGTCCTCTTCCCTACATTGCAGAACCCACAACGCTATCCTACAATGCCCCGTTAAGTCTATTACCTTGGCCTGCACCCGGTTCAGTTGACACCGACTTAGACGAATCCGGCTCTCTGTTCGAACTCCATCGGGCTTAGATATCCGATTGTCGAGTGCCTGCGCTTCAGATTGTAGAAGCGCTCAATATAATCGAAGACGTCAGCTCTTGCCTCATCTCTCGTTCGATAGATCTTCCGCGCGGTGCGTTCGGTCTTGAGCGAGGAGAAGAAGCTCTCCATCGCCGCATTGTCCCAGACGTTGCCTGAACGGCTCATCGAGCAGACGACGCCGTGATCGGCCATCAGCCGCTGGAACTGCTCGCTGGTGTACTGGCTGCCGCGGTCGGAATGATGCAGCAGGGCATCGAGCTTGCCGCGCCGCCAGATCGCCATCGCCAGCGCATCGGTGACGAGCTGGGCAGTCATTCACGCGCTCATCGACCAGCCCACCACGCGACGCGAGAACAGATCGATCACAGCGGCAACATAGAGCCACCCTTCTGCGGTCCAGACATAGGTGAAGTCGGCGATCCATTTGCGGTTGGGTGCGGTTGCTTCGAAGCTACGATCAAGCACATTTGGTGCGACGCCGGTGGATTGCCGTTCGCCGAGATCAGGCGGCAGCCGCCGCCGGCGCGGACGGGCCTTGAATGCCTGCAGCCGGATCAATCGTTCGACCCGGTGCAGCCCGCAAGACATGCCCTCAGCGACGAGATCGCGCCATATCCTCCGCGCCCCGTAGGTTCGGTCACTCGCCAGGAAGCTCGCACGAACCCTGGCGCCAAGGTCTTCATCATCACAGCTGTGCTGGCTGCGCGGTCGTGTCAGCCACGCATAGAATCCGCCTCGCGAGACACCGAGCGCCTCGCACATCCAGTCCACGGCCCAAATCCCCCGGTGCTTCGCAATGAAGGAGAACTTCACGTTGCTTCCTTCGCGAAGTAGGCCGCGGCATTTTTTAGAATATCCCGTTCAGCCTTGAGCCTGGTCACCTCGCGCTTCAATCGCGCAATCTCCAACTGCTCCGGCCTCATCTGGCCTTGACCAGGGAACGCATGCTGCGGATCGTCCGCAAACTTCACCCAATCCCGCAACTGCGTCGGGTGCACACCCAGATCGTCTGACGCCTGCGCACACGAGACGCCTCGTTCCTTGATCAGCCGTACCGCCTCAAGCTTGAACTCCCTCGTAAACTGCCGTCGCTCCATGACACACCTCCAGCTCCAGTAAACACCTTAACTTGGTGTCTTCGGAACCGGGTGCAGGCCACCTGACGAATATTTTAGGCTGGTGTCCGGCGTCAGCGCTGATAGGACCAAAGCGGTTTAACTGCGAACGGAGGATTTTTGGTTCATCGTAGCCTTTCAAAGGAGCGAAGATGAGACAGAAATCCGGGACAGGGAAAGCGCCAGCGGAGCAGGTCATTAAGGGCATCCGCCGTGCGACCCGCAAGCAGTATTCGGCCGAAGAGAAGATCAGCATCGTATTGGAATGCCTACGCGGTGAGGAGTCGATCGCCGCGCTGTACCGTCGCGAAGGCATCGCTGAGAGCCTGTATTATAACTGCTCGAAGGAGTTCCTGGAGCCGGCAAGAAACGGCTTGCCGGCGATACGGCGCGGGCGGCCACCAGCGACGAGGTGAAAGTGCTGCGCAAGGAGGCGCGCGATCTCAAAGAGGTCGTCGCCGAACAGGCGCTGGAGCTGCGGCTGCTTAAAAAAACGTATGGCCCGCCCGCCTGCAAGAGTATTTTACGGTGTTCTGAGCAGTCTGCGTCAACGTATACGGTGTCATGGGCATGCCCATGGCCAAGATGGACATCCGCGCGTTTAGAGCCTCATAAGCATGTCGGCACCGGATGTGCCATTTTTTAATCGGGATTTCCAAACGCGAACCGTTACTGGAGGCCCGCGACAAGTTGCGCGAAGAACATAATCGGCTACATCGGAAGGTTCTGGCGTTGACCCGGCATGATGCCGTTTGCGGCCGCTTGATGACAATACCCGGCGTCGGGCCCGTGGTAGCGCTTGCCTTCATCAGCACCATCGACGTGCCGTCACGCTTCCGCAACTCCAAAGCCGTCGGCCCGGCGCTGGGTCTGACACCGGCGCTCCATCAGTCGGATGAAAGCACGCGGGTGGGCCGCATCTCGCTCTGCGGCAATGGGATGATGCGCACGTTGCTCTACGAAGCGGCCCAGGTGATGCTAACCCGCGTCAAGAAATGGTCCTGGCTGAAAGCGTGGGCAATGAACGTTGCCAAACGGCGCGGCCAGCAGAAAGCTATCGTCGCTTTGGCGCGCCGCCTTGCTGTCGTCATGCACCGGATATGGATCGACGGCACCAAGTTCCATTGGACAAGGGAGGTCGCCCAAACAGCCATCTGAGTCAGTCAATAAAAGTACGGTGCTCACCGGCGGACGATGTCCCGCGGGACGGTGAGTGAAGTGAGTTTGTGGAGGCTCTTGTACCGGCGGCATTGCTGTCAGGACGCGAGTCAGATTGTGCTGCTTCATTCTTTCTGATCCCATACTGGGAGGGCTAATAAGCCAATCCCGAAGAGAAGCGAGGCCCGCGAGAGAGATCAATCGGTGAGACGGAAGGCTCGAAGGAACTTGACCTCAACACGCCGAATAGAGAAGAGCCTCCGTTAGCTCACACCGCCGACGGTCCAAAAATCCCCGACGACGGACACTGTTGTGGTTGTGGCGGCCGGTAGCTCGGAGTGCAGTAGGATCGTGTTGAGTGCTTGCATCATTGTTCGATGACGACACTGGCCTTCAGGCTGTAGAAGATTTCACCGTTCAGGCATTCGTCGCGCAGCTCGCCATTGAATGACTCGCAGTATCCGCTCCCTATAAGCTGCTCGGGGCAATAGAGTGTCTTTGCTTCGAGCTTTGCGAACTAGTTCCGCACAATCCTGGCCGTCATCTTCGCGCGGTTGGCCGTCGGATGTGTTCAGCATCGCCTTTGGCAAGCATCACCTCGGCCATTGTCTCGATGACACCGAAACTGTTATTCCCGCGAGCCACGAATGGCTGGGCATTCCCGCGTGGAACTTGTCGATCAAAGTAATGGGCCGCAACTTGCGCCCATCGTAGCTCCGCGCCTCGACGAAGTTGTAAGCTCCAGACGTGGCTACGAAGCTGCGGCCTCCTGCTCTAGATCCTTAGAGCCTGTTTGAAAATTGGGCTGGGCCGAGATTCCGGTGTCGTTGCGAATATGATTCACACTTCGGATGTGGACACGCAAGCAGCGAGGCCGAATGGCCAAGATCGCCCGGAAGACCAAGCGCTACCCGTCTGACCTGACGGACGAGGAATGGGAGCGGATCGCGCCGCTGATGCCGAAGCCCGGACGCAGGGGGCGGCCGCGGGAGATCGAATTTCGCGAAGTGATCAACGCGGTACGGTATCTGGTGCGCTCGGGCTGCGGCTGGCGGATGCTGCCCGTGCATTTCGGCCATTGGCGGACGGTCTACGGCTGGTTCCGCGAACTGGCGCGGCGCTTCCTGTTCCAAACGATCCATGACATCGAACTCATGCTCGACCGGGAAAGGCAAGGTCGCGAAGCCAGCCCGTCTGCTGCGGTGATCGACAGCCAGTCGGTCAAAGCGCCGCATGGCGAGACGCGCGGCTATGACGCCGGCAAGAAGATCGTCGGGCGCAAGCGCCATATCGCGGTCGACACCGACGGGCGGCTGTTGATGGTCAATCTGACGACCGCCGATATCTCCGACAGCGCCGGAGCGCAGGCGATCCTCAATACGATCCGCAAACGCTGGCCGTGGGTGAAACATCTCTTCGCCGATGCCGCTTACGACCGGCTGCAGTTGATGGACAAGGCCACCTATCTACGGTTCGTGATCGAAATCATCCGTCGCCGCGACGGTCAGAAGGGCTTCGAAGTCCTACCGCGTCGCTGGGTCGTCGAACGAACTTTCGGTTGGATGATCCGTTGGCGCAGGCTCGTTCGCGACTACGAGCGCCGCATCGACGTCTCAACCGCCATGATCCACGTCGCCATGGGCGGCGTCCTCATCCGCAGAAACGCTCATCCCTGATTTTCCAAACGGGCTCTTAGCGCTTCGTCTGATCGAGCTCAAGACCGCGGTATTCGCCAGCGATATAACTCTGCTGCGAAATTCCGGCTTAACGGCAGACCACTGGCGCCCCTTACCGTGCGACATCAGCACACTTCAATCAGACGGAGCACTATCACGATCTGCTCCGCGATGAGCCTTTCCTTCGGCATAACCATAGCTCCCTTCCAGGCTCAATTTCTCATGGAGCTTAGTTCAAGAATCCAGGTCAGGTTACCAGCACACTCAGGCATTGCCGCCCTTGCCGATGAAATCGAACAGGCCGTCGATTGCGGACGGCGCGCGTGACGGACTTAAATAGCTTTAGCGAAAACTTCTTCGAAATCCCGAAGCGGGGTCCAGTTAGGGAGCGAAAAAGCAAGCAGCCGGTCGAGGGCCGCCGGTAAGCTGTTTGACCTATCAAAGAATTGTCCAGCTAGATTCGCGCAATCTGACTTAATGCGGAGACGTCTGTCGGGATCGTTCATAAGGGAGACAATGGCTTGCGCATAACTACTCGGTTGGTTTGGCTTAGCCTCAATTATTGCAGGACCTAAAGAATCGAAAGCGTTGCTCAATTTGCTGGTGATTATAGGAAGGCCAAAGAGGGCTGCCTCGATGCAAACTTTTGGGAGACCTTCGGAAAAGTCTGTTCTGGTTGGGACTAAAACGGCGTCTGATCTTTGATATACCCTGAGAAGGTCGGGCCGCCTCAGGGCGCCGTGGATCGTTATTAGATTATCCAATCCCCTTTCAAGAACGGTCCGGCGTAGGCTTACTAGTGCGGGGCCATCCCCACAGACATCGATTCTCACGGGCTTGGCCGAGAGCAGTTCTGCGATCTCTATAAGATCAAATGCTCCCTTATTCTCTGCGATGCGACCCACAAACGCGACCCGAAAGAGATTTCGGTCGGTTGATATTGATGAAACATAACCATCGTCTCTAAACTGAGCCTTGTATCCAAAAAACGGAATGCAATAATTTGCCGATTGTTTGACTTGGCGACCGCATTCTTCCGAAACGCCGATGGCTCCCGCGCACAGCCAGCGAAAGAAGTAGCTATCTAGTTTCCGCAATACTCGTTTGGTTGCGCTGGGTTCCGGGTATCCGGTTGGCCAAAGCGTATTGTGAAAGTCAACAGCGACGGCGATGCCCACAATTCTAAAGGCCGTTAGTGCAAAATAATGGGCGCTACCGGAATTTATGAGCGCGAAATCAGCGCCGAAGCGTTTTGCTCTGTAAGCTAGGTAGAAGGCTCTAAAAACCATTGAGAGGTGATACGGAAGGCGGGGCATCGGTCGATTTTCAACCGTCAGGACGCCGTCGGAAAATTCATCTGATCTCAAATTTTGAGAGACCGCCAGCGTATCTATATTTCGTACGCGACAATACTCTAAGAGCGGGCCAGAATAGGTGATAGCAGTCTCAGATTCGATTACGCGACCGGCGATTTGTTGCCTATGAGCGGCCACGATATCGCCCGGACCAAGAGCGGCGAACAGCTTCACGGGACTTAATCGGGCCGGTTTGGCTCGGCGGTCTCGGAAAATCCTTCCCAGACATCGAGCGCCGCTCCGACGAGTAACACCGCGAATGGAATTAATATGATTTCAGATAGGCGCATTAGATACCACATCATGATGATTGAACGATCCTGCTTTGCGTCACCGTGAACAACCGCGATGTTCTAATTATGTAACAAACTCTGTAATTATAGCTTCTCCTGCGCATCTTCGATCCATAAGCTTCGCGTACCAGCCCGCCAACGGTTTTAATATGCCGGATCCATGGGAGATTTTTCGAGGAATCATCCATTTGTAACGGAAATACTGGGCCAAGCTCGTTTCAACAAGATGAGGAATCGAAAGGGTCTCCTGAGTGCGTACCTTTAGATTTGCGAGTTCGCCTGCGGTTCTCAAACTGGTCGGGCTGAATTGCATCAGATGATATGGCAAGTCTGAACTATGCCATCGGCGTTTTAGAGCTCTAGCAGGAGGGTAAGCTGCGTTTGGAACAGCTATCCAAATAAATCCATTGGGGGCCAGTAGCTTTCTCATGGCGCTAAACGACGCAACAGGATCTGGAACATGCTCCATTACGTGATGAGACGTAATGATATCGAAGGTGTCCGTGGTTTGTTGAGCGAACGCTTCGATAGTTCCGCAGAATACTTTCAGACCCTGGCTCCTAGCGACCCCAGACGCGTATTCACTGGGCTCGATGCCTTCACCGAGCGCTCCAAGCTTATTGGCAATTCTTAAAAATGAGCCGGCACCGCAACCGGCATCTAGCAAACGCTTGCCGGTCGGCAACGGAATGCCTCGCAATTTGCCCGTCTGTTGGGCTCCCCGAATGACATCTTCGTCACCCGCCTCGGTACCGTGATTGGGGCTATAAGCACCATAACAATTATCATAGTAAATCTTCAGGTCATCCCAAGAAGGCTGAGGATTAATGAAGTGGTGAGTGCACGAACCGCACGCTGAAACGGACCACATCCTGGTATCCTGGCCGCGTGTCGTGGGAGCCTTAAAAGCAAATTGGGTAAGCTTGGAGCGGCAAACCGGACAGCGTGAAAGCACTTTCAATTTAAGCTCCCGATTTATTTGTCGAGCCATGCTACTCCACATTGCCCAGTTAAATCTAGGTGCTGTATCAGCGTGTCCGTCTCGAGCCGAAGCAGCTGGAGTCTACCAGGCTGACCTTTGGCCTCCAGCTTTGCTCGCTTCTTCTTGGCGCGCCTTGACGATCTCGCGGCCGCCGGTCGCGTTGTGCACGATTGTGCCGGATGATCTGGATCATCCAACGCCTTGCCGAACGGAGCCAGACAGTTTGGCGCTGTTGCTTCCAGCCTTGCCGTGGCTGCATTGTCGCGGCGCAGCTTTCTGGTTCCTCAAGTTCCAAAATTCGGTACGTAACGTGCGCGGATGGTGTTCCTTGAATTGCCGGTCATAGGCTCTGACCTGAGACCCTGAACTTCCTCCAGAATTGGGTAGAGTCCGTCGATCACGGAGACGGACGATGCGCGCCTCGCGGTTCACTGAGGAACAGATCATCGGGATGCTGAAGGAGCAGGAAGCCGGAGCGAAGACGACGGAGGTCTGCCGCAAGCATGGTATCTCGGCTGCGACCTTCTACAAGTTCAAGGCGAAGTTCGGCGGGATGGATGTGTCCGACGCCCGTCGCCTGAAGGCGCTGGAGGACGAGAATGCCCGGCTGAAGAAGCTCTTGGCCGAGCAGATGCTCGACAATGCGATTCTGAAGGATGTCACCTCAAAAAATGTATGGTCCGCCCCGGCGTTGCAAGGGATTTGGATTTCTGTCGGGCGCAGTTTGCGTAAATGTATCCGGCCTCTCGCGAGTGAGCTGCTGTTGCAGCCAGGCCATGATGAGATGCGCGCCGGTTGTTCCCAATAAATCGTACGGGCCATGATGCCCGTTTTTTGACAGGGCTTACAACCAGCGGATGGACTGTTCCGACATCACTCCTTGACCCCGCAACCTGACGAGAACGCGATGATCAAGCCCGGGCCGGATCAACGCGCTCATAAAGATTGCCCGGCCGCGTGAGCACGGCCCACGCCATCCGAGCGATTTTGTTGGCGAAAGCGACAACAACCTTGTTGCGATGCATCCGCTGTTCGAGCCGGCCGATCCACTCACCCATACGGTCGCGCTCACGGTTCAGGTGGGCGATGCATGAGCGTGCGCCATGGATGATGAGGCGCCGCAGGTACGGGTTGCCGCGCTTGCTGATCCCCAGCAGCGTGGTCCTCCCGCCTGTCGAGTTTTGGCGTGGAACGAGCCCGAGCCATGCCGCAAGGTCACGCGCCTTGCGGAACTGCCGTCCATCTCCGATTGCGGCAAGCAGGGCCGTTGCTCCCAGTGGCCCAATCCCGGGGATCGACATCAGCCGGCGCGCTGCGTCGACGCGATCGGCGATCGCTTCGACCTGCCGGCTGACGGTGGCGAGCCGCGCGTCGACGACGACGAACTCGTCCCAGAGTTCCCGCAGCATCGTGCGCATCATCGGTGTGAGGTCGTTGGTCTCGTCGGCAAGGATGCGCGCCATGTCGAGCTTGAAGACGCCAGCCCCTGGCCGCATCGCGATTCCATATCCAGACAAAAGGCGCGCATCTGACAGATAAGCTGTATTCTGTTTGCGGAGATCCGGTCTCGGATCCGATGAAGCGCCTGCAGATCGATTTGCGCTTCCTGCCTGATCTCTACAAAGCGCATCGTCGGACGGACCACCGCTTCGGCAATCGCCTCTGCGTCACGCGCGTCGTTCTTATTCGATTTGACGAAAGGCTTCACGAACTGCGCTGGGATAATCCGCACTGTGTGGCCCATCGCAGCCAATTTGCGCGCCAGCCATTGGGCGCCCGGACAAGTTTCCATCCCGATCAAGGCGCGAGGCGCCTGCTCGAAGAACGGCAGGATCGTATAACGGGTTAGCTTGACGCGGCGTATCGGCTTGCCGGATGCATCGGCTGCCATGCCGTCGAAGCGGGTCTTTCCGAGATCAATGCCGAAGACGGCGGCATCGACAGAGTGGCTTCTGGACATATCGGCTCCTTCAGTTGGGAATCAACCAGCTGCATCATCGCAGCCGGAGAGCCGGGGCGGGCCATCTCATTAATGGTGACGCCCGATGCGAAGCGGAAAGCGGTGGCTTGCGCCTGCGAGGTGCATGGGGTGAGCCAGCGTCGGGCGTGCCAGGCTCTAAGCATCGACCGTTCAACGGTGCGCTACACCAGCATCCGTCCGGACGACGGTCCGTTGCGCGATGCGATGAAGGCCGTGGCGGCGGAGCGCCGGCGGTTCGGCTACAGCAGGATCCACATCATGCTGGAGCGGCAGGGTATCGTGATGAACCAGAAGAAGCTGCGGCGCCTCTACCGGGAGGAGAAGCTGCAGGTGCGCCGGCGCGGCGGCCGCAAGCGGGCCTTGGGCACACGCAGGCCGATGCTCATGCCCGATCGTGCCGACGCAAGGTGGAGCCTGGACTTCGTCTCCGACACCTTCACCGACGGTCGGCGCTTCCGGGTGCTCGCCGTGGTCGACGACTATACGCGGGAGTGCCTGGCACTGATCGCCGATACATCGCTTTCCGGCCTGCGCGTCGTGCGTGAACCGGACGCCATCATCCGCTGGCGCGGCCGGCCCGCCACGATCGTCTCGACAACGGCACCGAGCTGACCTCGATGGCAGTCCTGCGATGGTGCCAACACACCGGCGTCGAATGGCACTACATCGCGCCGGGAAAGCCTACCCAGAACGCCTTCGTAGATAGCTTCAACGGGCGCTTTCGGGACGAATGCCTCAATGACACGCTCTACTCGACGCTGTCCGAGGCGCGCAGCACCATCAGTTCATGGAGGGAGGATTACAACCAACACCGACAACATTCGGCACTCGGCAACATCACACCCGCCGAGTTCGCAACGAAATCCACGCTGGAAAAACAGGCCGCACAAGGCCAAAACGAAAACCAGGACTCTCCCTCAAGCTGGAGGAGACTAGGGTCTCGGGTCAAAAGGAAAAAGGCCTCGTCCATAGCAAACAAGGGTCCGCACGAAGGCGGCCCTCACCGTCCTCAACACGAGCTTCTGATCCAGGCGGAAGACCCGAACATTATCTACTGGGTCATCGAACCGATGCCCTCACGGCCCTAGCTGACAGAGGTTCTTCCACCTGGCACCCGCCCCTCGACGAAGGGCCGGTAATCGGAACCGCTTTTGACGACGGCGTGCAGCTAGATGATCCTTGGAGCTCAAGCCATTATCGACCACCGCCGCTGCTGCATACATCCACACCCAACTGCTCCAACGAGTGTGCTATCGTGCACTGGTCTCCATCTACCATTCAATATATGCGTCCGGATATCATAGACGGTTTCAAAAATAGCGTGATGAGTGAAACACGAACTTCAATGCTATCCGTTCAATATTTGCGGGCCTTCGCAGCGTTGCTCGTCGTTTGGTTTCACGCCTCATCGCAATGGTCCCGCATTTCGGGTGTGCCGGTAAGTTTTCCAGAATCTGGCGGCCAATACGGTGTCGATATTTTCTTCGTCGTCTCTGGGTTCATCATGTGGATCACAACATCAGAGACCACCAGCCCGGTGACTTTTCTCTATCGACGGTTCACGCGTATAGTTCCGCTTTATTGGTTGGCGACATCAATTCTTATCTTGATCGCATATGTTGCCCCTCAACTGCTCTCAACAACAAAAATCGACTTGTTTCACACAACAACTTCTTTCCTATTTTTGCCATGGCATCATCCCGTGACGGGATCGATAGCACCATTAATAATTCCGGGCTGGACTCTCAATTACGAAATGACATTTTATTTACTTTTTGCATTTTGCTTATTATTACCTCGCACGTGGCTTCCTATCGCGGTTACAACAATACTAACAGCGCTTGTTACGATCGGCGCAATCTTTCGCTTCTCGTCTGCTGCTGGAATTTTTTATACCAATAATATCGTTCTTGAGTTTGCAATAGGTGTCGCCGTCGGGCAGTGGTTTTCCCGAGAGGGCTCCTCTTTTTGGTTGTCCATCTCAATCCTAGTGGGATGCTTAATACTGATTAATTTTCAAATCCTGCAACTCTCACATTTGTCCCGAAGTGTCAAAATTGGCCTTCCTGCTGCGCTGATCTTGTTCGGCTGTGTCTTTGCCGAGCTCACCTTTTCAGCTCCCAGATGTAGAGTCCTGTTGTTCTTAGGCGCGGCATCCTATTCTGTATATCTAACTCACTTCGCAACTCTTCCCATAGTGCGGAAGTTTTGGTTGGCGGTTGGATATTCAGAAGTGTCCTTCGGGTGGGTGTTTATTCTTGTTTCAGTCATTTTTTCCACTGTTGGCGGACTTATTTGCTATCTGTTGATTGAAAAGCCTCTTTTGGCTTTATTCAGACAATCTAGGGTCCGGGCTCATAACCAGTAACTGACCATCGCAGCGATGCAGACTGCTGCGAGGAAATTGATTGCGAGACGATTTGACCCGAGACCCTAGTCTCCTCCAGCTTGAGGGAGAGTCCTGGGTTTCGTTTTGGCCTTATGCGGCCTGTTTTTCCAGCTGGTCCCAGGTTCTCGAGGCCGGCAAAAGGCCGTCGGCGTGCCACCGCGATTTTTCGGCGAGGTGAAGGTTCTTCGTAGTAAAGCACAACTTGGACGAGCAGAATCGGCTGCTCCAAAAACATGATGGAAATTGGGAAGGAGAGGCAGTAGTTGTCCCGCCTCCGAGAAGGCCAATTCATCGAGTTAGTTAAACAGTCACCCTGGTGACCAAGCGCAACTCAACAAACTTGGTGTCTACCGCGCCAAGGTATATATGTATCGTATGGTCGCTACCGCTTCCGTGCAAAAACTGGCGCTACGACAACGTGGATCTGCTATCACGCCGCAAAACACACGGATCGGCTCGCGCGGTCTTATACCTTAGTAGCAGCTAAGCCACCACCTGCTTTATGGTGCGATGTGGGTAGCGTGGTGAACTTTGTCGGAAGTAAAAGAAATATTTGAGGTCAAATGCCATCGTTAGCGCGACGAGTAGCCTCTCTGTTGGACGGACCCGGCCGCCGTGGACTCCTCGCTAAAGCGGCCTCGCAATGGTCGCGCCACGCCACCGGCACATCGATTCAGAGTGTAATGTATGACGAAATGTGGATTGATGTCGTCGACGGCGTTTACCTGCCCAGGTCCGCGCAGTTCGAGTATTTTGGATACGACATTCGACATATGGCGAAGCGCGCCCGTGAGAGACTGGCGGGCTCTCTGGACTACTGGACGCACCTTTACCGACCCAGTCCTGGAGACACCATCATAGACGTTGGCGCTGGCGTCGGCGTGGACGCGCTAACGCTGTCTCCATTGATCGCCGGTGGAACTATTCATTCAATTGAAGCTCACCCGTGGACTTTCTCGGCCTTAGAAAAGACATGCGAACTTAATGGCCTCAAGAACGTCAGGACGTACAATCTAGCCATTTCGGATAAGCTCGGCACGGTATGGATCAATTCGCTTCGCCACAATGAAAGCAACAGCATAAAAAATGTGAACGGAAATGGCCATTCGACCGCAGTACAGGCAATAGAGCTTGATAGGTTTGTCAAGCAGCATCAAATTGAAAAAATCAATTTACTTAAGATGAACATCGAGGGAGCTGAGGAACTAGCGATTAAGGGTATGCTCAATTCAATCAAGATGGCCAAGTATGTCGTGATCGCTTGTCACGATTTTAAGGATGGCGAGTTAGGGACCAAAAAGCCTGTCAAGGAGTTCTTGAATGCTAGCGGCTTTCATATCATCGAAAGGTCCGATGATCCGCGGGACTATGTACGAGATCATGTACATGGTATTAGGTTGTGATAGGCATTGCCGCTTGCTCTGCTTCAGAGCGTTTTGGAACTACCCATCCAAGCGTGCCTGACTACAATCTAACCAATGCGTTGCGAAGCGGTCGATGTATAGATTGTGGCGACTCCAGTACTAAGCTTGCCAAGCGAAAGTCCGCTGCGGAGGATGTGTCGAACCGACGCTATAGAAGCTTTTCTGAACGAGGCTGGTTCAATACATTCTAAGCCTCGCCCGCCTCTTGCGCCGGGTCGGCCGAAGCTCCTCGTCTTCGAACCCCTGAATGACGGATCGTGCGCTCGGCATTGGTCGGGTACTCGAGCCATGTCTGATCTGCGTTCGTCGATCGGCGCCCCACATGGCAGAAGTTTCAATGCTTGTCGAAGTTCACCCGAGAATTCTGGCGATCCGGATTGATCGCAAACTCAAGTCGACCAACATCGCCTCTTATCGGACCTGTTCATGCTCCGCCGCGCCCAGCCACGTTCGTTCTGATCGGCGAGTTTAGGGATCAGGGCGGTGCGCGATTGCAGCTTTCGGCGAACGCCGCGTTCGTCGAGCCCAGAAGCCCTTGGGAAAATATGGCTTTGCGAGAGCTTCAGCTTGAAACTTTGCGACTGTGATTTAGGAGTGGAAGTGATACCCTATGCTCAGCCTAAGCAATCAAGCAGACGACGGTAAGCGCGCTGCGGACCTTCGCGCCCCACGGGGTCTACGGCATGGTAGGCGTAAACTGCTTCCCGTTATGATCGACGCAGTTGCTGTTGCAGTAGTTGCTGAATCGAATAGAGCAGGGTGAGTAACGTAGTCAGAAGTCGGAGTTTCGTCTTGAAAATTCCTTTGTCACGTACCAGCGCAAGACTGATTCACAGTCTAAAAGGCTTTGTTTTCGACAAAGCCAACTTCCAAAAAATGGTTGACCTTCGCCAAAAGCATGAACTCGAAGATTCGATGGGCTTTCGCGGACAATGGGACAGTCACCGAAAGTTTCAGATTGATTTCTTGAGAAACAACGGACTAACGCCGTCGAGTACATTTCTTGAATTGGGTTGCGGTCCTCTAACGGCCGGGATTCCGGTGATGGATTACCTGGAACCAAATAAATACGTCGGCGTGGACATTAGGGCATCTGTGCTAAATTTGGCATGGCGGGAAGTCGGTAAGGCCGGACTGAGCAGCAAAAATCCACGCCTAATATGTTCATCATCATTTGGTTCAGACATTCTTTCACGAGATCATACCTTTGATATTATCTATAGTTTTAGCGTCCTTTACCACCTCAACGACGAAGTTTTGGACGACTTTTTTTCTGAGGTTAGTCGGCGGCTTGCGGCGGGTGGAAAATGCTTTGCTAACGTTAACGACCACCTCGAAAGCGATAAGTGGTTAGAGTTTCCTTTTGTTAAACGAGGCATTGAGACATACCGCGCTGCGGCTGCGAAGCATGGGCTTAATACAACAAAGCTTGGAACTATTCATAGTCTGGGCTTTGGCGGACCCGGTACCGAGAAGCTAAACCCCTTGCTGATATTCTCACGGCGGACCTAGGTGTTTGGTCCCGGCATTTTCTGAAACGGGTTTAGTTTGAATCGCTTGGGTTCGCTTGTCCAGCATTTGCAGATGAACTCGTAAGGCGTGAGGCCTTTGAGGGTTTTCAGCCTTCGACCGAAATTGTAAGCGTCGACGAAATTAGCGAGATGGCGTCGCAGTTGGTCGTGGCTGTCGTAGTGATAGCGTTTGACGGTGGCTTTGACCCGAGACCCTAGTCTCCTCCAGCTTGAGGGAGAGTCCTGGTTTTCGTTTTGGCCTTGTGCGGCCTGTTTTTCCAGCGTGGATTTCGTTGCGAACTCGGCGGGTGTGATGTTGCCGAGTGCCGAATGTGGTCGGTGTTGGTTGTAATCCTCCCTCCATGAACTGATGGTGCTGCGCGCCTCGGACAGCGTCGAGTAGAGCGTGTCATTGAGGCATTCGTCCCGAAGCGCCCGTTGAAGCTATCTACGAAGGCGTTCTGGGTAGGCTTTCCCGGCGCGATGTAGTGCCATTCGACGCCGGTGTGTTGGCACCATCGCAGGACTGCCATCGAGGTCAGCTCGGTGCCGTAGCACCTACGGAAGGACTGAGGAGAGGTCACTGAGCAGCGGTGCGCGCAGCCTTTTGCTGCATGGCGGCACGGACGGCGGCCTTGTCCCTAATGATGCCACTCGCAAAGGAACCGATCAGGCTCAAGCTGGCGGTGGCGATCCAAGGATCGAGATCAGCGACAAGCTTCTTGCGCACCATGGTCTGGAAGCTTTCGACGAGCATGCGGGCTTCGACGAGTGTGGGAATGCGCGCCTCGATGGCGGCGATGGTGACCGTATCTGCTTTGCTGAGATTGTCGCGCGCCGTGGTCATCAATCGTGAGATTGTTCTCGCGGATGGCACTTTTTGCAGTTGTTGATTGGTCGCCTTCTCGGCCCGTCGTCGCCGTGTCGTCCACTCACTGACGACACGCAAGGAGCCTTGGAAGCCTTGCCCTTGTAAACGATGCCAGAGCTCTGCGCCGTTACGGCAGCCCCCGCTCCATTGCGCATCCAGAAAAAGCAAGTGGGCATCGAGCGTGCTTTGCCGTGTCCGGAAGACATCCGTACTCTCGCCGCGACTGACTTGGCGAACGAGTTTACGGCTGTGTCCTGTTCGACGGACGATCTCCTTGAGTGGCACTGCGTCTCCGACGAGCGCCATGATGGCGGCATTCGTCTGCTTGCGTCGGAGATACCCTTCATACTGCAGCCTTTCCGCGCAAGTGAGCAGTTTTGGATTGATCGTCGTCGCACCGATTGCGGTGCGGCCGCATGGAACGGCGTACCGCGTTGAGGAACGCCGCGCTTGTTCTCCATCAGGTGCCAACGGTCGGCGACCTGGACGGCGTCGGGCAGCGCCTTTGCCGCGGCCTCACCGTAGCCGCCGCCACGGTCGCGCGATACGACCATGATCTCCGGATGGTCGGAAAGCCAAGCCCGCACCGTTGCAATCTCGCGATCGGGAAGCAGAGTTACGATCCGCCGCCTCTCCAGATCGCACACAATTGTTCCGTAGCGATGGTTCTTGCGAAAAGCCCAGTCGTCAATACCAGCGACGATCAGAGGCTCCGTTCTTGGGCGCGTTCGTCGCCTAACAACCCGCAGCAGAGTATCGTTGCTCACCGGCAGCATCAGTCGCTTGGCAAATCTCGCTGCCGGCCTGCCGCCGAGTGCCAGCCCCAGATGGTGGACGATGCATTCCAGCCGTGCCGTCCGGCGCGACCGGGTCGGGAGAACATCGTCCCCGAACCGTTCTGCGAAAATCCGCCGCCGACAATGACGTATCTCGCAAATGAACCGCCGCGTGATCACGCGGAGGCGTATTTGCTTGCCTGCACATGGCAAATCCGCGACTTGTCTATCGTATCGACTATGGATTCGGCGCGATCTCGCCCCGCACAATGGGCACTCGGCCATGCCGCCGTCGGATCGGACGGCTAAAATAATCGAGTCAGATGAATCACTTACGCTCTCGATAACCAACCCACTCGGCACAAGCGACGAAATTCGAATACCGGCTCGCATGGCGCTGATCCCCCGTTGGAGAACCGCAAGCTCGGCAGAAAACTCATCAGATGTGAGTCAGACCCCTGGTCGTGCGCCGACCGAAGTATGCCTGCTGAGCCTGCGAGACCATGGTGCAGGCACCGGCGCCGGCGCGGCTGGTCGAGGGTGGGCTGCCGACCGAGGCCACTGTGGCGCAGGTGCTCGTCGCCAAATACGCCGATCATCTGCGGCTGTATTGACAAGCCCAGATCTACGCACGCCAGGATATTGATCCGGATCGCTCGACCTTGGCCGATTGGATCGGACGTGCCGCCTTCCTGCTGCGGCCGGTGCATGGCCGAAAAGCCCATCATGCATTAAGACTGAAAACGGAGCACCTCATAGGGGCAGACCATTGGTAATCCCCAACGATTCATTCCGGTCGGAATATGCTCTAGAAGCGCAAATTCTTCAAAGTTGTGGTTGGCTAGCAGATTCTTCAACTTCCTAATCTCGTCTTCAATAGACCTCAGCGCTTAACGTCGTCAATGCCCCACCATGCCGGCAGATCGGTACCGACCTCAGGCTCGCGCAGAATTGTAAAAATCCGATCCGTTTGCGCTTCATCAGCCCGGCCTTCAATCGCGGACGGACTATTTCGACGAAGAAAAGCTCAGTACAACTCACCTCCGCTAGGGTCCGGACTCATAACCAGTAACTGACCACCGCAGCGATGCAGACGGCTGCGAGGAAATTGATTGCGAGACGATCATATCTGGTTGCGATGCGGCGAAAGTCCTTCAGGCGACAGAACATACGCTCGATGGCGTTGCGGCTTCGATAGAGGACGGGCGAAAAGCAATTCTTCCAATGTCGGTTCGCCTTGGGCGGGATGTTCGGCATCGCACCCTTTCCCTCGACCTGTCGGCGGATGGCATCGCTGTCGTAACCCTTGTCGCCGTGCAGGATCGCGGAACGTGGCATCTGTTCGAGCAGAACCGCTCCAGCGGTGCAATCGGCTATCTGACCCCCGGTCAGCAAGAACGCGACGGGACGACACTCCGCGTCGGTTAGAGCATGGATCTTCGTGGTCCGCCCGCCGCGCGATCGGCCGATGGCCTGCTGATGTTCCCCCCTTTGCCGCCAGATGCGCATCGATGCGCCTTCACGGCCGAGCTATCGATCAGGACCTGCGCAGGAGGTCCACCGGCCGTTGCGAGTGCGTGGAATATGTCTACCCATACGCCCTTCGCTGCCCAGCGGACGAAGCGATTGTAGAGTGTTTTGCGCGGACCATAGACCTCCGGCGCATCGATCCAGCGCCCACCGGACTTCAGAACCTGGATAATGCCGCTGATGACGCGCCGATCATCGACCCGCGGCTTGCCGCGCGGATCATTAGGCAGAAGCGGTTTGAGAACAGCGAACTGATTGATCCTGACCCACGAAGCTGGTCCATGTTGAAGGCAATTTTTTCGGGCATTCTGAACCCCACGGAGGGCGGATGCCATGAAACGGAAGCGGTTTTCGGAGGAACAGATTGCCTTTGCGTTGAGGCAGGCAGAGAGCGGGACGACGATTGAGGAGATCTGCCGGAAGATGGGGGTCTCGGAGCCGACATTTTATCGATGGAAGAAAGTCTATGCCGGCATGGGTGTGAGCGAGATCCGGCGGCTGAAGCAGCTTGAGGACGAGAACGCGAAGCTGAAGCGTGTGGTGGCGGATCTGACGCTGGACAAGGCGATGTTGCAGGACGTCCTACGAAAAAAATGGTGAGGCCCGCCGTCCGACGTGAGGTCGTATTCCATCTGCAGAAGGTCTACGATATTGGCGAACGACGGGCCTGCAAAGCGACCGGCTTTCATCGCTCTTCACAACGCTACAAGTCGCGCGGTGATCCGCAAACCGAGCTGCGCATTCGGCTGAAGGATCTGGCGGCCAGCCGGGTGCGCTACGGCTATCGGCGTCTCCACGTCCTGCTGCTGCGCGAGGGCTATCGCTTGAACCACAAACGCACTTACCGGCTGTATCGCGAAGAAGGCCTGTCGATCAGGACAAAAACGCCGAAGCGCAAACGGGCCTGGCGCTATCGTTCCGATCGGCCAAAGATCGCCGCCGTGAACCACTGCTGGGCGATGGACTTCATGTCGGATGCGTTGTTCAACGGCCGCCCGTTCCGGCTTTTGACCGTTGTCGATTGCCACACCCGAGAATCACTTGCGATCGTTCCGAGAACGAACTTCAGAGCCTTCCAGGTCGTCGAGGTTCTTGAGCGGCTGGCAAGGGAGCGCGGCAAGCCAAAGACCATTCGCTGCGACAACGTCCTAAGAGCGGAAGGAAGTGGAGCAGCCGATCAAAGTCTCTCCGTTCGCCAGCATGCTCTCGCTGCGTGACGCTGGTCAAGTCGCAAGGTCGAACCAGGCGGCTTCCGCCGGCAAAGGAAAAGGTCTCGTCCATAGCAAACACAGGGTCCGCACGAAGGCGGCCCTCACCGTCCTCAACACGAGCTTCTGATCCAGGCGGAAGACCCGAACATTATCTACAGGGTCATCGAACAGATGCCCTCACGGCCCTAGCTGACAGAGGTTCTTCCACCTGGCACCCGCCCCTCGACGAAGGGCCGGTAATCGGAACCGCTTTTGACAACGGCGTGCACGACGCGCGCCATCTTGGCGGTAATAGCGGTCATCGCCTTGCGGCGCAGATCGGGATTGTCGCGATCTCTAGCGATGTAGCGTTCGAACTTGTGCCGGAAGCCGTTCTCACGCTGGCGGATGGCAACCTGCCCGGCAATCCATAGGGTGCGGCGCAGCCTGGCATTGCCAAACTTCGAAAGCCGGGTCTGGCCGCGATATTGGCCGGACCGCTGGGTCGACAGATCCAGTCCGCAGAACTTGAGAAACTGGCGATGGTGGTGGAAGCGGCGAAGATCTCCGGCTTCGGCAATGACCGTCAGTGCATTGATCGGCCCGATGCCGGGGATTTGCCGCAGGAGCTGATAATCCTGGCTGTGCCGAAGCAGTTCGTCGGCCTGGGCTTCGATCGCATTGCGTTGCCGGATCAGGCTGCGTGCTTCGGCAATGACCATCCGGAACATGCGGATGGCAGGAGCGTCGAGCGGCAACGGCAGTCCAATCGATGTACGCGCCGTCTGGTAAATATCCATGAGAATCTGCGTCTTGCTGACCTTGCGGCCGACGACATCCCAGGCTGCTTTGACGAACTCCTCCTTTGTCAGCGCCGTGATGTTTGCCGGCGTCGGAAAGGCATCGAGGAAGGCGAAGAACCAATCGCTGCGGCTGTTGCCCCGGAAGCGTTCGATCTCGGGAAAATACAGCGGCAGGTAATGCGTCAGGATGCGGTGCTGGATCTCGGTCTTGGCCCTGGCGATCGCTTCATGCGTCTTCGACAGTTCCTGCACGTCGTTGATGCCGACGCGCAGCGGATCATGGTAGACCTGCGTCGCCCGGATCCTCAGCATGTGCAGGATCACCTGCGCATCCTTAGGATCGTTCTTGTCCCAGCTGTTGTGCAAGGCCTCCCGGGTCCGGGCGAGCGCCAGCGACGACACCAGCTGCACCTCAAAACCCGCTTCAGCCAGCCGCCATGCTATCGGCCGGTGATAGTTCCCAGTCGCCTCAAAAGCGCAGACCACAGGTCGGCCATACGCCTGCAGCATTTCGATCAGCCGATCATGCTCCGCACGGCTGTTGAGGACCGACAGCCGGCGCCGACGTTTATGGCTAGGGGCCTCGATCAGGACTTCGTTGCAAGCCTTGGCAATATCAATGGCTACCAACACCGCATCGGCGAGTATAGCATTTGTACTGGTCATGGTCGGTCTCTCCGGAATGGGTTGTGAACATTCACATTCTAGAGAAACCTTGACTGGCCATGGCCACCTCGACCGGCGCGCGCTTGCAATGAAAGGCTGCGCGCACCGCTCCTTGGTAAGCGCTGTGGTGGCCCCACCTTTTTCTGACGTTGCTGATCAGCGATGGTGAAGATCTCTGAAGGGGAGATCGGCTTGTGTCTACGCTTGACCATACGCTTAAGCCGCAGGATTTGCACCGGCTTGAGGTGATCACGGGCACTGGGCGTCGGCGCCGGTTCTCGGATGATGACAAGGCCCGCATCATCGAAGAGACACTTGTTCCGGGCGCTGTAGTTTCGGAGATTGCGCGCCGTCATGGGTTATCGCCGCAACAGTTGTTCGGCTGGCGCCGTCAAGCACGGCAGCCTGCATCGGCGAGCACCGAGACGTCAGGGCCGCTTTTTGTTCCGGCGCTCGTGGAAGCTACATTGCCGGAGCGCGCGGTTCGCCGCCGCGGTCGCAACCGTGCGCTCGATGAGGATCGTGTTGCTGGAATCATCGAGGTTGAGATTGGCAGCGTGACGGTGCGCGTCGGCCGCGGTGCCGACGCCAGGACGGTCACGGCGGTGATCCGCGCGCTAAAGGCCAGCGCGTGATCGGTCCGACCGGCGCAGTTCGGGTTATGATGGCGACCAAGCCGGTCGACTTCCGGAAGGGTGCCGAGGGTCTCGCGGCTCTGGTGCGAGACGGGATGAAGACCGATCCGTTCTCCGGTGCTGTCTACGTGTTCCGCGCCAAGCGGGCGGACCGTGTGAAGCTGATCTTCTGGGATGGCACTGGTGTCTGCCTGTTTGCCAAGCGGCTCGAAGATGGCGCATTCCGCTGGCCCAATGTACAGGACGGCGTCATGCATTTGACTGCGGCGCAGCTCTCGGCGTTATTGGAAGGTCTCGACTGGCGCCGTGTCCACGTCGCGCGCGAGACGACGGTGCCGACGCAGGCCAGTTGATCTGCGACACAGTGAATCATCTTCATCGGATCGCTCGCGACGCATTGAGGCTCGTGATTTAATTGCTTCCATGACGGCTCTGGCAGACGCGCTTCCCGATGATCCCGGTACGCTGAAGGCGATGCTGCTGGCGGAACGGGCACGCGCCGAACGGTTGGAACAAATCATCAGGGAGTTGCGCCGCCATCGCTTTGGCCGGCGCGCCGAGACGCTGCCGGAAGATCAACTTCTGCTCGGGCTCGAAGAGGTCGAGCAGGCTGCTGCGAGCAGCGAGGCGGCAGGTGAAGCGGTCGCTCCGGCCGAGCGAGCACGTCATGCCGTCAGGCACCGCATGAACCGCGGATCGCTTCCGGCACATCTGCCGCGCATCGAGATGGTGGCCGATATCGAGGACCACAGCTGTCCATGCTGTCGTAACGCGCTGCATCGGATTGGCGAAGACCGGAGCGAGAGACTCGACATGATCCCCGCGCAGCTGCGCGTGCTCGTCGTGCGCCGGCCGAAGTATGCCTGTCGGGCCTGCGAAGAGGTGGTGGTGCAGGCTCCGGCGCCGGCACGGCTGATCGAGGGCGGATTGCCGACCGAAGCGACAGTGGCGCAGGTCCTCGTCTCCAAATACGCCGATCACTTGCCGCTCTACCGCCAATCCCAGATCTACGCCCGGCAGGGCATCATACTCGACCGCTCGACATTGGCCGACTGGGTCGGCCGCGCCGCCTGGTTGCTGCGGCCGGTGCATGAGCGCCTGCTCGCTACTTTGAAGACCTCGACCAAGCTGTTCGCCGACGAGACCACGGCGCCGGTGCTCGATCCCGGCCGCGGGCGGACCAAGATCGGCCAGCTCTGGGCCTACGCACGCGATGATCGCCCTTGGGGCGGGGCCGATCCGCCGGGCGTAGCTTACCTCTATGCGCCCGACCGCAAGGCGGAGCGGCCGATCGCTCATCTCGCCGGCTTCACCGGCATCCTGCAGGTAGACGGCTATGCCGGCTATCGCGCCCTCGCCGAACGCGGCGACGTGCGGCTCGCGTTCTGCTGGGCCCACGTGCGCCGGCGCTTCTACGAGCTTGCCGTCGCCGGTCCGGCGCCGATCGCCAGCGAGGCGCTCAAACGCATTGTCGATCTCTATGCCGTCGAGACCCAATGCCGGGGCCGCTGCGCCGATGAGCGGCGCGCGCTTCGGCAGGAGAAGAGCCGCCCCATTCTGGAAGCCCTCGAACCCTGGCTGCGTGCCAAGCTCGACCTGATCAGCCAGAAGACCAAACTCGCCGAGGCGATCCGCTACGCGCTGTCGCGCTGGGAGGGGCTCACGCGATACCTCAATGACGGCCGCATCGAGATCGATAGCAACATCGTCGAACGCTCAATCCGACCGATTGCGCTCAACCGCAAAAACGCGTTGTTCGCCGGCTCCGACGGCGGCGGCGAGCACTGGGCCGTCATCGCCTCGCTGATCGAGACCTGCAAGCTTTGCAGCATCGAACCGCATAACTATCTGGCCGACGTCATCACCAGGATCGTCAACGGCCATCCCAACAGCCAGATCAACGACCTGCTGCCTTGGGCCTATACCGCTGCGCTGGATACCAGGGAAGTGGCCTGAAAACACCGCTTACGCTCCTTGGTGGCCTCTCCGCATTCCTTCCGTAGGTGCTATGGCCCCGAGTTCGCCGGCAAGATGCTCGACCAGTGGGCCTATCACAATGGCGTCGAGATCGACTTCTCGAGACCCGGAAAGCCAACGGACAATGCGTTTTGCGAGGCCTTCAACGGTCGCGTCCGGGCGGAGTGCCTGAATGCCTCATGGTTCCTGTCGATGGCCGACGCTATCGAACGGATCGAGGAATGGAGGTGCCACTACAACAATGATCGGCCCCACACCTCGCTCGGCAACTTGACGCCGAACGAGTTCGCACGACAAACTCAAACAGCCCGAGAAATTGCCTGACATCTGGACCACAAAACGGGGCAGCTCCATAACGGCGAATAGCCTAAGTCAGGGAGGACCACTTTTCAGGGGGCAGACCACCGACTCTAGTGGAGATCAATGAAAGATTTGTCTGAGACTAATGCCGGCGAAAGGTTCGAGCACACGCGTGGCCGCTTCACCGAGCATGTACCCGAGAGCATAAATAGGAAGCCATCTCAGCTCCTTCAAAACGCTTATCCAGTTTGCCTGATGTGCTAATACAATTATCAATAGGGAGGGAAAGAATCGACTCCCCGCGACACCCGCAATCGCTCCTAATGGGCCGAAAAACTGATACCCTAGGCTCAAACAGATAATCAGTGAAACGGCTTGAACCATTGAAACCCAAGCAACAATGTCCGCTTTTGACACTGCGGCAAACGCGCTCCGGATGAGTTGAAATGGATAGAGAAGCAATCCGAAGCTAAGTATTCGTAACATGATCCCGGCTTCCAAATAGCGATGATCATATAGAACTTCAACGATCAGATCCCCGGCGGATAAAAGGAAGCCAGCTGAGCCGGCAGCTACCAACTCAATGGGCATTCGAAATCGGTAGTATCTATCTTTCAGGTTATCCGGATTGCTTCTGATCACTTCGCCAAGCACGGAAAGTGTCATCGTGCTGTTCAGGCGTTCGAGAAAGTTTTCGATAGCGTCGCTCAAAGTTTTTGCAATGTAATAGACTCCCAGTAACGGGCTAGGCAATAAAACTCCTAATAATATAATATCGCTTTGCGATCCAATAAACGTGGCCCAAGAGGATAGGTTTACCCATTTTCCAAACGCAATGATTTCTTTGAAATGCTTATTGTGCCGAGAGAAAGCCATTCGAGGTCCAGGGATAATTATATGCGATAGCGTTGCGCGTAGCGCACTGCTCGTCAAACTTCCCACTACCATCGACCAGACGTTTGGATACGCATAAGCACCCGCGATCATGATCGGAATGGGGACTATACGTGCAGCCAAATCTAGGATAACGAGCGGCCGAAAATTCAGTTTTCTTAGGTTTAACGGGATCGTTGTCGATTCGAAGCCGCTTAGAATTAAGCTAAGTCCAAGAGCTGCCGTAACCGCCGGAAATGATGGGTTTGCGAATACGCTTGCTGGCGATAGAAAGGTACGCATATCGGAGAGAGTGAAAATTAGGCTGCCGGCCGCCAAAATAATCCATAACAACAACCCCCTCGAACACTGGAACGTCCAGGCAGATCGAAGAAATCCGATATCTTCACCTCGAGGGCTCTGGATAACAACAGCCTTAACTCCAAAATCGCTTAATAACGCGAAGGCGATGATGATCCCAGTTGCGGCAGCAACGATACCGAACACGTCCGGGAAGAGGAGTCGCGTCATGATCAGATTTGTAAGCAGTCTGGTAGAAAGTTCGACACTGTATGACGCAATGGTCCAAATGCCCGCCCGCACAGTCCGCTTGCGAAGGGTCATCTGCGGGCCGTTTTATTGGCTGGAAAGCAATTACTCATGGAGGAGTTTCGCAAGGCGAGCGCTTCGGATTGACCTAGCAATGCTCCTGATATCAGCCATGTCCAAGGTATCAAGCCTGAATTGGGCAATAGATCAAAAACGCTAATTGCAACGATCAAAATGAGTGTTGTGAACATCAGCTGCTCCTTTCGGGACGATAAGTATTGAAAGGAAGCTGCGGCACGGAAAACGGATATCGCGAGAAGTCCGAATTCGGAAAAAAAGCCAATCAGACCGAATTGTCCTATGTCAATTATCCATCGACCGTCGGTTACACTTGTGTCTCTGCCAGAATTAGCATCATAAATACGGCTTCGCCCAAATCGTCCCCATCCAAACCACGGCCGTTCAAAAGCTCGTTGTAGCAACTTGTTTTCGTTTTCGAACCGAAATTCGAGCGATTCACCTCGGGCCTCACTAATCTGCTTCGCAAGTTCGACAACCTGGGTCGTTGGTACTAAATTCAAGGAGCGTAACAGAGGAAACGCCAGCGAGATAGCTACTAACACAACAGCAATGCGAACTTGTGTTTTGGGCTTTGTGAAGATGATGAGTGAACCTCCGACCACTCCATAAATTAGAGCGCCCATGCTCTTGCATAAAAAAAGTACCAGTCCCAGATACGGGGCCAAAATGGAGGATGGCATTACGCCAACATTGACCCGATTGCGCCAAAGGGTAGTCGCGGCCAGCACGCTAGACGACATAAATAATGCAGCTAACAATCCGTGACCCATAAAAACCATGGGCCGATAGCCACCCTCGCGCACAGATTGAACGAATTCACTTGGAGCGTAGCCGTAGACCCAAAGATGAAGCTGCGGGCTGAAACGAATCTCAAACAGCAAAGGGATGGAATAGCAAAGGCCCGCTATAGTGAGCGCCAAGAGAATATTCTTGCAATCTTCAATCGATCGAAGATACCTACGCCCCAAAATGAAAGGAATCAGCCCTATCAGTGCTGCCTCGGAAGCTGATAGGGCATCATAGATGCCAACACCCGGCAGAAAGCGAACGCCGATGACAACATTGTCCGGGTTGAGCCATGACGTTATAATGGGGCTCGCAATGTTTGAAATGAGCAACAGCCCGACTAACCCAAACCCCTTTGATCGCGGTAAGGGTTTTCCTCGTGCAAAGAGGAGGCAGCCAATCACCGCAACGAAACTTGCGACGTTGACCTTGTCGATAGGTGGAATCATTCGAAATTTGATGACCGCGCCGACCGGCAGAAGGAGCTGAGCAGTCAATATTGCCCAAATCAGATTGCGAGGAACAGATCTGGAACTCAAAAAAATCCATAGACCTACAATCGGCCAAAGAAGTAAGGCAGCTAACGCCACAAATGTTTGATGATCTTCAACAGACACGTGTCCCGTCCCTTTGTGGTGGTCGGTTTTAGTATTAGTGCAAGATTGCCTGTTCGACCATTGCTGCGCGGTGCCGGAAAGCGATTCGGCTGGCTTTGAAGGTCCGGCGATGGCCCGTGGCGCCGGCTGTTTGACCGGGAGAGGAGCTTGGTCGCTCGCTTTAGCGCCATACCAGGATGATGGCCTTGGCTCTTACGGCTGTAGAAGAATACTGCTGTGCGAAGTTTCAAGCGGAAGTTCAATAGTAGCCGGAATGTTGCCGATCGGCTCCAGGAGCCGCCGGTTGTTGAACCAGTCTACCCATTCCAGGGTCGCGAACTCGACGGCCTCGAAGCTATGCCATGGTCCGCGCCGATGGATCACCTCGGCCTTGTAGAGACCGTTGATGGTTTCGGCGAGAGCATTGTCATAGGAATCTCCGACGCTGCCGACGGAAGTTCGATACCAGCTTCTGCCAGACGTTCGTGTATTTGATCGAGACGTATTGGCTGCCTCTGTCGCTGTGGTGCACGAGGCCGCTACGATGGACCGGCCGTCGATCACGCAATGCCTGCTCCAGCGCATCGAGCACGAAGCCGGCGTGCGCCGTGCGCGAAGCCCGCCAGCCCACGATCCTGCGGGCATAAGCGTCGATGACGAAGGCGACATAGATGAAGCCCGTCCAAGTGCGACGTAGGTGAAGTCGGAGAGCCAAAGGGCGTTTGGTCTCGACGGCTTGAACTGCCGATTGACGTGATCCAGCGGACATAGCGCCGCCTTGTCGCGGATCGTGGTCCTGACAGGTTTGCCAGGGATGACCCCTTGCAGGCCCAGGCCTCGCATCAGTCGCGACACCGTGCAGCGGGCGACATCGAAGCCTTCACGCTTGAGCTGCCGCCAGACCTTGCGCACGCCATAATCCTGCGGCTTAAGCGTATGGTCAAGCGTAGACACAAGCCGATCTCCCCTTCAGAGATCTTCACCATCGCTGATCAGCAACGTCAGAAAAAGGTGGGGCCACCACAGCGCTTACGCTATAACGTCAACCCCAAGACCATTTCGATGCCGATCGTGCGCACGATGAGACTCATCGGACCCTTCTGATGCGCGAACACGTGCTCGACGGCGCTGCGGACTTTGGACGTCTGAGCATTGGCGATGCGCATGCGCTCCGGCATTGGCCGACCCAGCGACTTCTTACGGTCGATGCGCGACACGAACCCGCGCCGCGCCAGCATCGCCTCGTTCTTCGCCGACCGATAGGCCGTGTCCGCCCACACGTCGCTGGCTGTGTTCGTCCGATCCAGCACGTCTTCGAGCCGCGCGCCGCCATGGGCGGCGGCGTGCGTGGTTGTCCACTTACGGATCAGGCCGAAGCCGCGATCGATCGAGACGTGGTTCTTGTAGCCGAACGCCGGCATAGCGAGGTCGACCGCCGGCAGGCTGCCGTCCTCGCGCGGTTGGCCTTCGTGTATTTGACCGTCCAGCGCGCATCCCGGTCCTTCTGGGCAAGCTTAGCGGGCTTATCCTTCCATTCGTCCGGAATTTGGCCTTCCTTGATTGCCGTCTTCTCCGCGATCGTATTACGCTGCTTGGGCGCTGCCACGATCGTGGCATCGACGATCTGACCGCTCATCGCCAGGAAGCCTTCCGAGCGCAGCGCTTCGTCGAACCAGGCGTCAATGGCCTCGGCCTTCTTCAGCATCTCGCGGAACGTCCAGATCGTATTGGCGTCGGGAACGCTGTCAGCCAATTCTAGGCCGAGGAAGCGCATGAACGACAGTCGATCCTTGATCAGGGACTCGGTGCGCTCGTCCGACAGCGCGTGCATCGCCTGAAGAATGAGCACCTTGAACATCAGGACGTGATCAAAGGCCGGTCTGCCGCCCTTCGACCGATCCGCGCGCGGCACGGCCGCCTTGAGCGCGGGGCGAAACATGTCAAAATCGACGAGCGCCTTTACGCGCTCCAGATCGTCGCCCTTGGCCGACAGTTCCGCCAGCCGATCGTCCAAATCGAAGAAACCCGGCGACCGATCGACCATGCCCGCGCTCCGCTTGCGACATGATCGAATGAATCAGCCAATCGCCAATTTGCCCAGCGGTTTTTAGAGGTCTCCAGCTCTGGCTGAATGACGGATCGTATCCGGCTTTCGACCGGACCTGGTCCTATGACTTAGTCGAGGTTCGATGAGGAAATGCCGCCGTTGTATTCAATTGGCGCGAGTTCGTGCCACTCCGTAGGCGTGAGCCGCTGATCGTCTTTGCCAAGCAGCTGGTAAAAACCCCCTTAGCCGTGGCCGCACTGACAAACACACCAGCCCTTGTCGTTGGTTGCCCTCAGCACATTCAATTTCATCTAGTGGCCTCAATCCAGGGCCGAAGTGCTTCTCCAATTCCGTCATTGACCAAACCCGATCGATTAGATGTCGGGTTCCAACCGAGTTCTCTACGAGCCCGGGCGCAGTCAAAGAAAGCCTTCTGTGTCCGCGATTCCCAGTCGGCATAGCTCGGCACGCGGATCCGGTCTGGATGCTTGGTCAATGCCTTAACAAGCCACTTTGCGAGGTCCGCTAGGTAGAATTTCCAAATTGGCTGGTACAGTACGGCCAGCTTCATGTCGCCTCGCTCTTGCAAATCGCGCAGGTAGTCCCGAGCTGTCAGAATTGGCTCGTCGACCAGATTGTAGCTCTTGCCTTCAATGCCAGGTACCTCGATCGCAAGTACCAGCGCACCGGCAATGTCCGATACAAGGACGAAGGGTAACTTGTTGCGTCCATCTCCCCACACCTCGCATACGTTCTCTGAAAAGCGTCCGACTCCCCAATGGAAAGGATTGCCGCCACGGCCAATCACGATGCCGGGACGCAAGATTACCAGCGGCAGCGCTCGATTACGATTCATGTCGGTTAAAATACCTTCGGCTGCGGCCTTGGCGCGGGCATAATAGTTTCGACGATGAATTCCAGGGTCTAGCGGTGTGGTCTCATTGATAGTGCCCGCCTTGCTCCCCGCGTAATAGGAGTCGATTGTACCGGTATAGATCAAGCGCTTGATTCCAGCAGCGAGACAAACTTCGCCGACTAGCCGAGTCGGCTCGACGTCTCTCGTTAGATATTCATCCCAAGTTCTACATTGCGCATGGGCAAGATGATAGACGAACTCGATGCCGGAGATGGATCTTTCCAGGTCCGTCCGGTTTCCGATGTCACCACGTACGATTTCGAGATGGTCAGACCTGAACTCCTCCAGTGCTAGTCCAGAGCCGCGAACCAGCGCACGAACGCAATACCCGTCTGTCAACAACTTGCGTATCAACTCCTTGCCGATGAAACCGGCGCCGCCGAGAACGAGGACGGTAGGCTGAGTCACCAGAGCAGGGCGTTCAATAGGCGCGTAAGCAACTAAAGAAGCGACTTTATCGAGGGCCGACGCCTCGATAATCCTTTCACATTGAGCGACGACGTCACGCCCAGTGGCTCCCGCAATGCGAACATCAAGCGGCTGGGCGGTTCCGATGGCTGAATAGAACGCAGCCGTGCTAGCCTGTATCGAGTTCTGGTAAGGATTGCCGCGGCGCAGAAGCTTTAATTTTCCGAGCGCGTATTTAGCGAGGACAACGAGTGCCTGCGTCCTCATCTGGCTCGCAATTTGGCGGCTGCGCTTGAAGCGGTCGAAATCGATATCTCGCGGAGTCCTCTGATCGATGACACAGGTGTCGGCATCGAAATCCAGCAATGCTGACCCAAAAAGCCCGCGCACGGAGATTGTTCGCTGCGGGAAACCTGGCGCGAAATTTATATTGAGATCAATTGCGGCGCGACCCACGGTGGTCCTTATGCGCCAGCGCCGATAGACTTGAGCTCCATTTGGCAAGGTCACCATCCGGTCGGCGGTTACCGAGAAGCTCTCTGGCTTACCAACAAGATCCAGCAGTGCAGAAACCAGGTGAGGCCCGGTTTCGAGGATAACGTTTCCGGGATCGCGTAGCATCCAACTGTCGAATGGGCCAAAGCGAACCTGGCCGAGTTCATAGAAGTGATTGATCGTGATGTGATCAATCGGCCCAAGTCGCTCCGAAGAGATAGCTTCACGCAATCGCTGGAATGCGGTCGAGAACAGAAAGTTATGGCTGACCCCGAGATAAACGCCTTGTTCAGCGGCTAGTCCTATCAGCTCGTCGGCCTCTTCCGTCGAAGTGCACATAGGCTTTTCCAAAAAGACGTGCACACCGGATTCAAGAGCGAGTTTGGCTAGAGAAAAATGCAGATCGGGTGGTGTGAGAATATGCACGCAGTCGATCTGGCGATCCTGAAGCATTTTCCCAAGAGAATCGAAGGCGAGCGGGATATCCCAGGATTTTGCAAAGGCTTGTGCCCGGCCAAGATTGGAATCACAGGCAGCGGCGAGTTTTGTGCCAGCGGCTGCGCGAATAGAACGGACATGGAAGTCCGCGATGTAGCCGGTTCCGATGATCCCAACGCGTAACGGAACGGCTGTGGGTTTTCGATCACCAGAGGTGTTGGTCATGAATGCCGCTCTTTGCAATCTGCTTGTGTTCGATGATGTAAGGACGCCTATTCAGTAAGCGGTCGCGCCAGAACATCGCAAGACCAAGCGCTTCAGGAAAGCGTGCGAGAAGTTGAAAGCATGCAAGGCGAAGCCGCGTAGAAATAGTCCCTCTGTTGTTGACCGTCAGTCGCGCTAGCTGCAGCGGATAGACCAGCAAGATCGTCCATCCAATGCTCGGCGCAACTGCTGTAGCGGCAATGCCCCCGAGTGGTAGTCCAAGTCCCCAGATCAGGGCGCGCCACGTCTCGCGCCTAAAGTGTCGCTCAGGTGGAGCTCCATGCAAATAATGGCCCTGGGCAAAAGCATAACCCGCGCGGCACGCCCGTCGCCACCATTGCCCGAAGTGCACCATTGCCGCATCATGAATTGCCATTTCGTCAGCGAGCCGCCAAATTTTCCAGTTCGCCTTACGAAGCCTCACACATAGCTCATCTTCTTCAGCCGCAATAACATCTTCACGATAGCCGCCTGCGGCTTTCAATGCCTTCACGCGCATCATCACGTTACCGGCGCAGGAGCGGACTTCGCCGATCGGACGATCCCACTCTTTGTCGCAGAGCCAATTGTAGATCGATCGATCAGGATATCGTTCCCTTAACCGACCGCAGACAGCAGCTATGGTTGGTCGACTCTCGAGAAATAGGACAGCGTCCGTCGTCCACTGCGGTATCAGCTCACAGTCACCGTCAACGAACTGCACGTACCGCACATGGGGTTCTTTTTTCAAAAGTCGGTCAAACCCAGCATTGCGGGCGCGGGCAGCAGTGAACGGAATGCTAAGATCGAGCTCGACGACGTCCGCTCCCATATCGCTTGCGGTCTTCACAGAGTCGTCTATCGACTTAGAATCGACATAGACGACCGCCTTTGTTTCGGAGACGGAGCGGAGGCAAGTAACCAATCGTTGTCCTTCGTTACGCCCAATGACAACGACACCAAGTTGCTTCGGACTCCAGTCCGACTCGCCGTCTATGCTTCCATTTGTTCGCAAAGTTTTTTCTCGTAAGCGCGGCAGGCTGAGCGTTGGAGTGACTTCAATACGCAATAATCAGTTGATGAGTTTCGACAATGGGTGATCGAATACAGCTTCGCCCGTAGATTAGCAATTTAGCAGGGTAAGCTGAAACGTTGAGCTATTACGAAGCGTGGTGAATCTTTCCAGGATATCCCCTCGCGACCCCGTAAGGTTCCACATCACCAATTACGACCGCGTTTGCACCTATTCGCGCGTGCGCACCAACCTTTATTGGTCCAAGAAGTTTAGCGCCGGCTCCTATGTCGACGTGCCCGCCAATCTCGGGCACCCCGCCACCCTTACGGCTTCCCAGGGTGACCTGATGGAAAATCAAGCAATTGACGCCGATTTTCACGCCGGGATGTATAACAATACCGTTGGGGTGAGGTATTAATAGCCCGCCCCCGATCGCGCAGGTGAGAGGAATTTCTGCGCCTGTAATGACGCTCCAGAAGCGATGACGAAGAGCGATAACCTTGCAGTGAAGCAAGCCCAAAGCCCCGCCCCGAGCCCGCCAATACTGGTAACGCCGAACCGATAAAAGCAACTTCCGGCCGGGATCCCAGAAACGGAGAGGCTTTTCCCTGGCCCAATCGGGAACCTCGGAACTTACTCGGTCGGATGCTTGGTCATGGTGCATTTTAAGTTCAAATGGCGAAAAGCACCTTGGTCAATCGGAATAGCTTACCATGTCCGCCGCCGAGCCGTTATAACAGCCGCAGCCATCACAACTTGGTATCCTTGGGGTCCATTTTTATGAATCGATATTAATTAAATTATATTAAATCTATTTCAAAGAGCAAGTCATTCGGTCATACCCCTATTCGGATCTTACACCTAATGACTTAATTCTCGGTGACCCTGTTGGAGCGAATGGTGTTAGAGAAGTCGCATAGCAAGGGGCCAGGTCAGGCTGTCGACATCATTTCGCAGCATCCCTCGGAGGCAAATCCAGATTCTAGGGTCCCTGACGATCTTTCACGCAATGTCTTTGGCCTGCTAGGCATTCCGGTCGATGCCATAGATTTTCGGTCCTTGCTGCAGTCAATCGAGTTTGCAGCAGATCAAAGTTCGCCCTTTCTAATCTCCACTCCCAACGTCAATTTTCTGGTCAAAAGCCAAGGAAACCCTGATTTTCGCGAGGCTATGTTGGCAAGCAGTCTTTGCCTTGCCGATGGCATGCCCCTCATTTGGATCGCAAAGCTGCTTGGCATTCCGATCCATGAAAGGATTGCAGGAAGTGATCTTTTTGGTCGGCTTAAGTCGGCAAGTAAGACCGCTCGTCCCCTGAAGGTTTTTCTGCTTGGTGGTGCCGAAGGCTTAGCGGCCACTGTGGGCGCAAAATTGAACGCAGAGGGGGGAGGGTTACAGTGTGTCGGCGTGCTGAACCCGGGCTTTGGCACCGTAGAGGAAATGAGCACGCCAGCAATTATAGGAACAATCAATGCAAGCAACGCGGATTTGATCGCGGTGTTTTTTGGAGCCGAAAAGGCACAGGCGTGGATGCTACACAACCACCGAAACTTGCGTGCCCCCCTCCGTGCTCAGTTCGGCGCCACCATTAATTTCGAGGCAGGAACCGTCCGAAGAGCGCCGCCGTTGATCAGGAGCACGGGTTTTGAATGGTTGTGGCGGATTAAAGAAGAACCATACCTTTGGCGGCGTTATTGGAGTGATGGAAAGGCGTTGTTAAAAATGTTGCTCGGAAGTGCGGTGCCATTGATGATCAGCCAGCGTCGAAAACGACCTGTCGATGAACTCTCGATCGAGATCCAGCAAACACAGGAATCCATCACAATCAATCTGGTCGGCGACGCTGTTGCAAGCCATATTGAAAAAGCGATCCAGCATTTTCATGTCGCGTTACTTAGTGGCAAGCAGATGATTATCGATCTTTCAAAGACAGAGTATCTCGACGCCCGCTTCATTGGGCTGCTTTTAATGGTGCGAAAACGTTTGAATGGCCGCGGAGAGTCTTTGCACTTTGCCGGTGCTTCGCCCCGAATGCGACGACTCTTCCGACTGAACCGCTTTGAATATTTGCTTTTTTAGGAAGCAGTTGTCCTGGAAAGAGCTTCCCGAACGCGCGAGACAGAATGAGGACGATAGGTTCAAAGATGAGACGCTCACTTGGTGGTTTGTTCGCACTTGCTCTAGTTGTCTGTTTGACAGGGTGTGGCTCACCCGAACAGCAGGCGCAGGAACACTATACGAACGCTATGGTTCTCATAGAAAAGAGCGATGATCTAGGCGCACGCAAGGAGCTCCTCAAGGCTGTAAAATACAAAAGCGACAAGGTTGAAGTTTGGAAAGCTCTCGCTGGCGTAGACGAACGGACAAAAGCTACTTCGATTTTTTTGGACCTTCGCCGTATCGTTGAGCTTGATCCAAGTGATCTCGACGCGAGGCTAAAGCTTGCTCGCATTATGGTTAGCGGCGGCGCTGTTGACGGGGCGCTGAAGGTTATTGAGGTTGCCAAGGAAGATAAGCCGAGCGCTGCACTTCACGCCTTAAAGGCTCTCATTCTATTGAAAACCAATGACAGTGCGGGTGCGGTCCGCGAAGCGCAGCGCGCGTTCGAGATTGATCCAACGAATGTTGACGCGGTTAGTCTCCTTGCTTCTAAAAAATTATTTGAGGGGGATGCGGACGGTTCGTTAAAGCTTTTGGAATCGCTTGCTGTCGCTCCCCAGGATGAAACGCGAATCTCGCTGCTAAGGATGCAGGCCTATGCGCGAAAGGGCGATTTGGCGAAAGCAGAAGAGCTGCTGCGACGAATAATATCGCTCAATCCAAAGGAGCCTTCTTACCAATCGCAGCTCATTCAGCTTCTTATCGCGCAGCGGCGGTTTGATGAAGCCGAAAAGGAGCTTCGGACAAGGGTGAGCGCCAATCCTCATGATAGCAAGATCGCTCTTGATCTGGTGCGTTTCCTCAGTCTCGCGAAAGGCCCGGAAGCCGCCCGAACGGAGCTGGACAAACTAATAAAGGTCGGTGGTGATGTGTTCGATTACGAGATGGCCTTGGCACAGCTCGACGTCTCCCAAAATAAGAGTACCGACGCAATCCAATCATTACAGAAGCTAGCGGGTTCTGTTTTGACGCCAGAGCGGAAGTTCAAAGTTAAGCTCAAGCTCGCTGAAGTCTATGTGAGTAAGGGAAAGATCTCAGATGCGGAGCCGCTGATTGCGGAGGTTATCGAAAACGACCGACGGAACACGGGAGCCTTAAGACTTCGAGCTGCGATTAGCATAGACAAAGGACGAATCGATAGCGCGATTTCAGATCTTCGCGAAGCAATGAACGATCAGCCGAAGTCGCCTGAACTTCTACTGCTCTTAGCGGCAGCCTATGAAAAGGATGGAAAGAACGAGTTAGCGGATCGCCAGTATGCCGATGCGCTGAAGTTCTCAAACATGATCCCCCAAGTTGCTCTACGATATGCTGCGTTCCTGCAGCGTCGCGATGATGTCACTCATGCGGAGCATGTTCTCATCGAGGCATCAGGCCGGTATCCCCAAAATCTGCAGCTCCTTTCCTCCTTGGCGCAGATCAAACTTTCTCAAAAAAATTGGACCGGTGCGGCCGCCGTCGCAGATGCAGTTGGCAAGCTCGGCGAGGGCCGTGTGCTATCTGATCAAATACGTGCGTTAGCACTGGCGGGACAAGGCAAAGTCGATGAAAGCATTGCAGCGCTTGAAGACGCTCACCAGGCAGCGCCGACTGCTCTCCAACCTGTCGTCTCGTTGGTCTCGGCGTATGTAAAGCAAGGCAAGCCAGAAAAAGCGGCCTCACTCCTGCAGGAAATAAGTCAGAAATATCCGGAAAATTCGCAAATCCTCGTGCTGTTGGGGAAGGTTCAGCTTGGGCAAAACAAGGACGTCGATGCGATCCAAAGTTTTAAGAATGCAACAGCAAAGCAGCCGAATAGCCCCGAGGGCTACGCAGCTCTGTCGGATCTCTACATTCGCCAGAAAAATTATGACGCCGCCGAAAGCGTGCTTCAAGCTGGATTAAAACAGATGCCGGCCGATTTAAACTTGCAACTGCTGTATGCCGGCCTGCAGATACTCAAAGGCGATCACGACGCAGCGATTTCGCAGTACGAGTCCATCCTGAGGGCTCGACCGAACGCTGCCGTTGCTGTGAACAATCTCGTGAGTTTGTTACTCGACTATAGGTCCGACAAAGAGAGCATGGATCGGGCTTTTGCATTGTCCGAGTCTTTGAAGAATTCAAATGCTCCACAGTTTGAGGGTAAGCGGTGTTTTCAGGCCACTTCCCTGGTATCCAGCGCAGCGGTATAGGCCCAAGGCAGCAGGTCGTTGATCTGGCTGTTGGGATGGCCGTTGACGATCCTGGTGATGACGTCGGCCAGATAGTTATGCGGTTCGATGCTGCAAAGCTTGCAGGTCTCGATCAGCGAGGCGATGACGGCCCAGTGCTCGCCGCCGCCGTCGGAGCCGGCGAACAACGCGTTTTTGCGGTTGAGCGCAATCGGTCGGATTGAGCGTTCGACGATGTTGCTATCGATCTCGATGCGGCCGTCATTGAGGTATCGCGTGAGCCCCTCCCAGCGCGACAGCGCGTAGCGGATCGCCTCGGCGAGTTTGGTCTTCTGGCTGATCAGGTCGAGCTTGGCACGCAGCCAGGGTTCGAGGGCTTCCAGAATGGGGCGGCTCTTCTCCTGCCGAAGCGCGCGCCGCTCATCGGCGCAGCGGCCCCGGCATTGGGTCTCGACGGCATAGAGATCGACAATGCGTTTGAGCGCCTCGCTGGCGATCGGCGCCGGACCGGCGACGGCAAGCTCGTAGAAGCGCCGGCGCACGTGGGCCCAGCAGAACGCGAGCCGCACGTCGCCGCGTTCGGCGAGGGCGCGATAGCCGGCATAGCCGTCTACCTGCAGGATGCCGGTGAAGCCGGCGAGATGAGCGATCGGCCGCTCCGCCTTGCGGTCGGGCGCATAGAGGTAAGCTACGCCCGGCGGATCGGCCCCGCCCCAAGGGCGATCATCGCGTGCGTAGGCCCAGAGCTGGCCGATCTTGGTCCGCCCGCGGCCGGGATCGAGCACCGGCGCCGTGGTCTCGTCGGCGAACAGCTTGGTCGAGGTCTTCAAAGTAGCGAGCAGGCGCTCATGCACCGGCCGCAGCAACCAGGCGGCGCGGCCGACCCAGTCGGCCAATGTCGAGCGGTCGAGTATGATGCCCTGCCGGGCGTAGATCTGGGATTGGCGGTAGAGCGGCAAGTGATCGGCGTATTTGGAGACGAGGACCTGCGCCACTGTCGCTTCGGTCGGCAATCCGCCCTCGATCAGCCGTGCCGGCGCCGGAGCCTGCACCACCACCTCTTCGCAGGCCCGACAGGCATACTTCGGCCGGCGCACGACGAGCACGCGCAGCTGCGCGGGGATCATGTCGAGTCTCTCGCTCCGGTCTTCGCCAATCCGATGCAGCGCGTTACGACAGCATGGACAGCTGTGGTCCTCGATATCGGCCACCATCTCGATGCGCGGCAGATGTGCCGGAAGCGATCCGCGGTTCATGCGGTGCCTGACGGCATGACGTGCTCGCTCGGCCGGAGCGACCGCTTCACCTGCCGCCTCGCTGCTCGCAGCAGCCTGCTCGACCTCTTCGAGCCCGAGCAGAAGTTGATCTTCCGGCAGCGTCTCGGCGCGCCGGCCAAAGCGATGGCGGCGCAACTCCCTGATGATTTGTTCCAACCGTTCGGCGCGTGCCCGTTCCGCCAGCAGCATCGCCTTCAGCGTACCGGGATCATCGGGAAGCGCGTCTGCCAGAGCCGTCATGGAAGCAATTAAATCACGAGCCTCAATGCGTCGCGAGCGATCCGATGAAGATGATTCACTGTGTCGCAGATCAACTGGCCTGCGTCGGCACCGTCGTCTCGCGCGCGACGTGGACACGGCGCCAGTCGAGACCTTCCAATAACGCCGAGAGCTGCGCCGCAGTCAAATGCATGACGCCGTCCTGTACATTGGGCCAGCGGAATGCGCCATCTTCGAGCCGCTTGGCAAACAGGCAGACACCAGTGCCATCCCAGAAGATCAGCTTCACACGGTCCGCCCGCTTGGCGCGGAACACGTAGACAGCACCGGAGAACGGATCGGTCTTCATCCCGTCTCGCACCAGAGCCGCGAGACCCTCGGCACCCTTCCGGAAGTCGACCGGCTTGGTCGCCATCATAACCCGAACTGCGCCGGTCGGACCGATCACGCGCTGGCCTTTAGCGCGCGGATCACCGCCGTGACCGTCCTGGCGTCGGCACCGCGGCCGACGCGCACCGTCACGCTGCCAATCTCAACCTCGATGATTCCAGCAACACGATCCTCATCGAGCGCACGGTTGCGACCGCGGCGGCGAACCGCGCGCTCCGGCAATGTAGCTTCCACGAGCGCCGGAACAAAAAGCGGCCCTGACGTCTCGGTGCTCGCCGATGCAGGCTGCCGTGCTTGACGGCGCCAGCCGAACAACTGTTGCGGCGATAACCCATGACGGCGCGCAATCTCCGAAACTACAGCGCCCGGAACAAGTGTCTCTTCGATGATGCGGGCCTTGTCATCATCCGAGAACCGGCGCCGACGCCCAGTGCCCGTGATCACCTCAAGC
>NZ_AAMY01000030.1 GCF_000152905.1 Nitrobacter sp. Nb-311A | reverse complement strand
AGTGCGTGGGTGCTCACTACGGACTTACGCCGCGCATTTATCAGTCCGGCGAGATCTCCAGGACGGGTCGCATCTCCCGGTCTGGGGATGTGATGCTTCGATCCAGTCTCTATGAAGCAGCTCTCGTCGTATTAACTGGTCCAGGTCGCTGGAACCCGCTCAAGGCCTGGGGCATTGCAGTGGCGCGCCGGCGCGGAATGCAAAAGGCGATGGTCGCAGTTGCACGCAAGCTCGCGGTCATACTTCACCGGATGTGGAGGGACGATACCGACTTCCGCTGGAGCGCAGCTACAACCTAGTCACAGAGGAAATCCACACCGATTCAACTTCCTCCATGCTGGAGGAGGCGTCCCGCGAGGACGACGGGATTGGGTGAGACCGAGGAAACTCGTGCGGCGCACTTACGACCGCGCGGCTTAGATGGCTCCGCCCTTTCCCTCTGATCCCATCATGAGGCTGCAAAATGCTGACCTCGGAGAGAAGCAGGAGCCTCGCAGGATGATCTCTGACATCGTGGACGTGCAAAAAGGAGCTTGCATCATGCACCCCGAATAGAGAAGAAGTTTCCCGAGGCAGCCTCTTTCAGGATTAGCTTCTCCAGCGTCAGGTCCGACACAGCCTTACGCAGCCGGTCGTTCTCTTTCTCGAGCTCTTTCAAGCGCTTTACCTGATCGCCCTTCAGGCCACCAAAATCCTTGCGCCACCGGTAATACGTGAACTGCGTCACGCCGATCGAACGAACCGCTTCGCCAACCGTTCTGCCTTGAGAAAGTAAAACATCAACCTGGCGCAGCTTCGCGACAATCTCTTCCGCCTTGTGCTTCTTCTGGGGCATTCCAACGTCCTCTCTAACGGCGAATAGCCTAAGTCAGGGAGGACCACTTTTCAGGGGGCAGACCAGAGCCGAGACGAAGCAGATGATGGACCACAATCGCCTGCTACCGCCGATCGGCAAACACGAAAGGATCCCAGGTGGGAAAAGCCGAAAGCTGGCGAGGGATAGTGATGAAAGGGCTCGCCGGGCATTGGGCTGCGGGCACAGGCGGATGGACATCTTTTGGGTTTAATTCGCGTCAAAGTGACGCTAAATTTAAGCGCTTTTGCAGCGTGGCCCACCGTTTTTTTGCAGGCAAAATTTGTGAGTTCACATGTTATTTCGTCAGAACAGAACGTCCATCGCGGCTTTTCAATTCGCTCGAACCGCTATTGGTCGCTGGCTTCTGATTGTCATCGCCGTCATCGCCATGGACACCCTGCTCGCGGTTGGCGCTTGGTTCGCTATCGGCTCCGTCATCGGAAATTAAATGGGCCGACGGATCAAAAATCTGAACGATCATGTAGGCCGCCTGGTTCAGCACAAGGCACGCGGTTATCGTAGCAATTCCACTTTCGGTGCCGAAATCGTTCCTACGTAGGATGGCGGCCGCGCCCAGAGCAATCAAAAATGCGATGGGCATGAGGACAAAGACTTTATAGCGCAAACCTGCAGCTGCACCTATTAGAGCCCGTTTGGAAAATCAGGGATGAGCGTTTCTGCGGATGAGGACGCCGCCCATGGCGACGTGGATCATGGCGGTTGAGACGTCGATGCGGCGCTCGTAGTCGCGAACGAGCCTGCGCCAACGGATCATCCAACCGAAAGTTCGTTCGACGACCCAGCGACGCGGTAGGACTTCGAAGCCCTTCTGACCGTCGCGGCGACGGATGATTTCGATCACGAACCGTAGATAGGTGGCCTTGTCCATCAACTGCAGCCGGTCGTAAGCGGCATCGGCGAAGAGATGTTTCACCCACGGCCAGCGTTTGCGGATCGTATTGAGGATCGCCTGCGCTCCGGCGCTGTCGGAGATATCGGCGGTCGTCAGATTGACCATCAACAGCCGCCCGTCGGTGTCGACCGCGATATGGCGCTTGCGCCCGACGATCTTCTTGCCGGCGTCATAGCCGCGCGTCTCGCCATGCGGCGCTTTGACCGACTGGCTGTCGATCACCGCAGCAGACGGGCTGGCTTCGCGACCTTGCCTTTCCCGGTCGAGCATGAGTTCGATGTCATGGATCGTTTGGAACAGGAAGCGCCGCGCCAGTTCGCGGAACCAGCCGTAGACCGTCCGCCAATGGCCGAAATGCACGGGCAGCATCCGCCAGCCGCAGCCCGAGCGCACCAGATACCGTACCGCGTTGATCACTTCGCGAAATTCGATCTCCCGCGGCCGCCCCCTGCGTCCGGGCTTCGGCATCAGCGGCGCGATCCGCTCCCATTCCTCGTCCGTCAGGTCAGACGGGTAGCGCTTGGTCTTCCGGGCGATCTTGGCCATTCGGCCTCGCTGCTTGCGTGTCCACATCCGAAGTGTGAATCATATTCGCAACGACACCGGAATCTCGGCCCAGCCCAATTTTCAAACAGGCTCTTAGTGCGCTAGTAAACAGTAAGACAGGAACGGTAATATCCATGCTTATTGCTGCAAGACCGTCATCGAATTTGCTCTCAATTATGGGCCTTAACTTCCCATCCAGCTCGTCGACAAAGACATTGTGACCTTAGTATCAGTCGAACAAGTACGCGATTCCGTACCTTGACCTATGTCGGGAACAGCTTTCGATTGCTGGGCATTAAACGGCTGGACTTGGCCTGCGCCCCCTGCGGGCTTTACTAGGGTCCGGACTCATAACCAGTAACTGACCAGCGCAGCGATGCAGACGGCTGCGAGGAAATTGATTGCGAGACGATCATATCTGGTGGCGATGCGGCGGAAGTCCTTCAGGCGACAGAACATACGCTCGACGGCATTGCGGCTTCGATAGAGGACGGGCGAGAAGCAGTTCTTCCAGTGTCGGTTCGCCTTGGGCGGGATGTTCGGCATCGCACCCTTTCCCTCGATCTGTCGGCGGATGGCATCGCTGTCATAACCCATATCGCCGTGCAGGATCGCAGAACGTGGCATCTGTCGAGCAGAACCGCTCCAGCGGTGCAATCGGCTATCTGACCCCGGTCAGCAAGAACGCGACGGGACGACACTCGGCGTCGGTCAGAGCATGGATCTTCGTGGTCCGCCCGCCGCGCGATCGGCCGATGGCCTGCTGATGTTCCCCCTTTGCCGCCAGATGCGCATCGATGCGCCTTTACGGCCGAGCTATCGATCAGGACCTGCGCAGGAGGTCCACCGGCCGTTGCGAGTGCGTGGAATATGTCTACCCATACGCCCTTCGCTGCCCAGCGGACGAAGCGATTGTAGAGTGTTTTGCGCGGACCATAGACCTCCGGCGCATCGATCCAGCGCCCACCGGACTTCAGAACCTGGATAATGCCGCTGATGACGCGCCGATCATCGACCCGCGGCTTGCCGCGCGTATCATTAGGCAGAAGCGGTTTGAGAACAGCAAACTGATCCTTCGTTAGCCAAAAGCAATCGCGACTCATCAAAGGCCTCCTGTCGGAGACCGTGAATCACGAACTCAGCGCCGAAGGAATCACTTTTATGGGTCCCAACCCTAATTATGCAACCGCGCACTACCAAATAGTAGTCGGCAGTACATGTCGCGAATACCCTTACCAGTCAGCATCCGCCCCGTGTCGGCCTCGCCGTCGTACACGTCCGGAATGCAAATGACCCGGAGCGTTGCCCGGGCCATTCAATGACAGCCACAGCGTACATCCGGCTCCGCTCGCTAACCGATCCGCAAGTTCTCCGCGCTTTCTTTGCCGCGGTTCATGACAACCTCGTAGGACACCTTGGCGCCCTCCGCTAGGCTGGTGAACCCGGCCTTCTCCACGGCGGAGATGTGCACAAACACGTCCTTCCCGCCGCTCTCAGGCTCGATGAACCCATAGCCCTTCTGCCCATTGAACCACTTTACAGTACCAATCGCCACTTGCCGCACTCCTGTTGAATGATCAACGGATATAGCGCTCACGTGACCTGTGGCAAGCCCGGCCTGGCTGCCGGCTCTGATGGGAACGAACGGACACGAACACACAATGATGCAAATGCTGGTGTGTGGTCCTAGGCTGAACATCCGTGTCAACGCGAAAGTGCTGATTCGGGAAGGCTTCCGGCGGGTCGCCCCCAGGACGGCGCGTCGGAAGCCTAGGCCGGACTTCCTTTCAAATCGGTTCGCCGGCCCATCATCACAGCGATTCAGCTCGCCTGCCCGGCGGGGTTTCGTTTCCGATGAATAGGATGCCGTCATAAGTGATCATCGGACATCCTTCGAATCTTCGGCGAGACCAAGCGTAATTAGCCTCTGAAAAATGTGAGGCGACACCGCGGCTACTTCTGCATCGATACTGAGTCGCGCGAGAGCCCAAAGCTCTCTCCGGGTAATTCTGTCGGGTAAAAACTGGCTCATCCCTGACGGAGTACTCAAAGTTACAACCCTCTCTGTTCACTTTGGTACACAGAAAACTTGGATCACGATCGTTTTTGATTGACTGCCCTATTTCTGATTCCTCGCCAATGCGACGCAAAGATGCCGGTTTGGTTCGAAGTCATCCACGGCTGGCCTTGCTGGATTTTCGCCGAGGTGGCCCCTGCGGGCAGAAGGTCAACGAACGCGCGATCACTTCGGACGTTTTCGCCGATTATCGTGACGCCGGCCGAGGAGCAACGATATTTAGATGTGTGCCCCATGGGAGGCAAAGGCGCTGCATTTGGTCCTGCGGACGGATCACGCCATCTCGCGGCGAGTGGTGAAAAAGACAACGCCCACTGCCCGTGAGCCTACATGAGGATTGCCACCTTCAACATCAACGACGCGATTGCCCACTCCTCCAGTGGTTGAAACATGTTCGTCGTCAGGTAATTCGAGACTGATCAGGCATTTCGAGAAGGGAGGCGCTGGCTCAATCAGGGGTTAGAGTTTAAGGGGCCTGCAGTCGGTGCTGCAAGCGACGGTTTGCGATCGCCTCGGCCCTGCCGAAGTAGACATCGGCTTGAGTCAGATTGTCGATGCTCTCATGATAGCGGACGTGATTGTAGGTTGGCATGACGATCAGGTGGACGCTCTCACCCAGGGGATCCCTTGGACACGTCAAAACTGGAGCCGAAGGATTACTGTCACGGCGGTCCGAGGACATTTCTGAATTACGGTTCGGCCGCTTGACAGGCCCCTGCTCTAACCCAACCTCATGTCAGCTTTCACGCTACGGCGCTTTTTGATTCGGATAAGCACGGGAGCTCGGGCCGCCTATTTCAACGGCAAGCTGCTTTCCGCTAGCGCATGGTCTTACGATGTTAATGGCGATCATTCGCTCCAAACCAAGGATATAGGCCGTCAGGATGACTGGCGTTTGCTGGCGGAAGGAGCCCATCGGCCAAACAAAAGACCGCCAGGAGGCGGTCTCTTATCGAGCGTCTAGAAGATTGGAAGTCAGGCCGTTCGGTAAATAGCTAGCGCTATTGTTGCGATCGCAAGTGCGAGCGTAATCGTCAAGCTAGACGAGGGGGGCAGGCAATTGATGCAGGTACCGATGATTTGCATGGATCATGCTGCTCGAAGTGCGATGTTCTTCCGCTGACGATAGGTCATCGCGCCAATGGCGAAAAAGCCCAAGATCATCATGGCCCAGGTGGACGGCTCGGGGACGGCCGCGATAGATGTGATTCCGTCAATACGTACCTGACGAACGTCATCGACGATTCCGCCGAAGGCTTCAAATCGAATTGAGGTAATTGACTGAAGGTCGTCCGAGTCCACCGTAAAGAAGTTCTGTCCGTTTCCGAGATTAAAAGTATTCGAGAATTCCGTATTATTTTGGTCATAGGCGTAAACCGTCACGCTGGTTGCCGGCCCACCATTTTGATTGGGAACGTTGATATTAAATACCCCAAGATCATATCCCAATGTCGGATCAGAAAGATGCCATTCAAGGTTATTCAACGAGCCATCAACTGCGCTGATGCGAGCTGCCCCACTAGCGGGTACGGTAAGCGCTTCGTTGCTGGTGAACGTTACCCGATCACCTAGGTTAGTGTCCGTGGAGAGGGACGTCGTGCCTTCCCCAAGCACGTTTTGGAAGAGAACGTTATTACCGGTGCCGGTGGCGCCTTGGCTGATAACGATGCTAGCCGAAGCCGGGACACTAAAAGCCATTACGGCCGCTGATATTGCTAAACCTCCTAGTATGCTCCGCTTTACCATAGGTTTAACCTTTCTTTTAATATATATTATAAGTTGTTTTTACCCTTTTCGCGCTCTTTTTTTAAATTTCATTTCTAATTAGAAGTAAAGTCAATAATAATTTCGGGCGACCTTCAAATTTTGATATTAAATGTGAGAACGCCGTCCACTGCACCGAGACTACCACCGATTTCACCTCGTCGCCCACCGCGAGCATTCTCCGACGACTCAAGATCAGAGTAGGGCGGTTGGGCCTGCTCAGCCGGTCTCGCAAGGCTTGCCAGATGGATAGCGTCAAACAGCGGAGACTTGGCAAAAAGAGAACGAGCCTTTGTGAGCCGGCATGAAGATCGCGACCTTCAACATCGACAACGTCAACACGCGGTTGCCCAACCTCCTCGAATGGTTGAAGCACAGCAAGCCCGATGTGGTTTGCCTTCAAGATTTAAAATGCGAGGAGCGCGACTTTCCTAGGGCTGCGCTCCGAGAGGCAGGCTATTCTGCCGTTTGGGAGAGCCAAAAGTCTTTGAACGGAGTCGCCATTTTATCGCGACGATCGCACCCGATTGTTACCCGCCGACGACTTCCGGGCGACCCCTCTGATCGTGAGGCCAGATATATCGAAGCAGCGGTTGGAGGCCTGCTGATCGCCTGTCTTTATCTTCCGAAAGGAAATCCTCAACCGGGACCGGAGTTCGATTACAAGATGAGTTGGTTATCGCGGTTGACGAAGCATGCGGCTCGGTTGCAAGGGCAAGACCACCCCGCCCTTTTGGTCGGAAACTACAACGTCGCGCCCACCGACCTCGACATGTGCTCTACAGAATCATGGACTAACGATGCGCGGGTTCAGCAGACGCAACGCAAAGCGTTCGCCTCGCTGCTCGCAAACGGATGGACGGACGCTCTCCGGGATGTTTACCGTCACGAACGAGTTTATACCTTCTGGACGTATGGGCGAGATCGCTATGAGAAAGATCATGCTTTCCGGCTTGACCACTTCTTGCTCAGTAAAGCGGTCGCTTCCCGTTTGATCAAAGCGGGCGTGGATGGCGACGGCAGAAGCGAAAAGAACGCCAGTGACCACGCGCCGGCTTGGATTAAGCTGCACTGTTAAGGCTTATCATTCGGATCATTACGCTGAGCCGGCCAACGGCATCGGGGGCCGGCATTTCGGTGACGGCTGCATTGAGTGCAGAACTGACGGTTCCATTTTTAACTTCTGAGAGCCTGTTTGAAAATTGGGCTGGGCCGAGATTCCGGTGTCGTTGCGAATATGATTCACACTTCGGATGTGGACACGCAAGCAGCGAGGCCGAATGGCCAAGATCGCCCGGAAGACCAAGCGCTACCCGTCTGACCTGACGGACGAGGAATGGGAGCGGATCGCGCCGCTGATGCCGAAGCCCGGACGCAGGGGGCGGCCGCGGGAGATCGAATTTCGCGAAGTGATCAACGCGGTACGGTATCTGGTGCGCTCGGGCTGCGGCTGGCGGATGCTGCCCGTGCATTTCGGCCATTGGCGGACGGTCTACGGCTGGTTCCGCGAACTGGCGCGGCGCTTCCTGTTCCAAACGATCCATGACATCGAACTCATGCTCGACCGGGAAAGGCAAGGTCGCGAAGCCAGCCCGTCTGCTGCGGTGATCGACAGCCAGTCGGTCAAAGCGCCGCATGGCGAGACGCGCGGCTATGACGCCGGCAAGAAGATCGTCGGGCGCAAGCGCCATATCGCGGTCGACACCGACGGGCGGCTGTTGATGGTCAATCTGACGACCGCCGATATCTCCGACAGCGCCGGAGCGCAGGCGATCCTCAATACGATCCGCAAACGCTGGCCGTGGGTGAAACATCTCTTCGCCGATGCCGCTTACGACCGGCTGCAGTTGATGGACAAGGCCACCTATCTACGGTTCGTGATCGAAATCATCCGTCGCCGCGACGGTCAGAAGGGCTTCGAAGTCCTACCGCGTCGCTGGGTCGTCGAACGAACTTTCGGTTGGATGATCCGTTGGCGCAGGCTCGTTCGCGACTACGAGCGCCGCATCGACGTCTCAACCGCCATGATCCACGTCGCCATGGGCGGCGTCCTCATCCGCAGAAACGCTCATCCCTGATTTTCCAAACGGGCTCTGAGGTCAGATAAAGCTTAATTCTAAGCCTTCATTGCGCATCGGCCTATTTCCGACTTTGGTAGTTCATACCGGACAACAGCCACGTCCGGCCCCGCGGGACGAGGTCGTTGGCGTATCCCAGTTCTGCCAGCGACCTTTATTCCGCCTTCGGATCGCGATCGATGAGCCGCAGGCCAAAAAAACCCAAGCTGGAGGATAGGCCGAAGCGGGTCTCCCCCGCCAAACTCCGCGACCTCTATGAGGAAGTCCTTCGGCTGCGCGAGCTTTTCGGAAAAAGGAGCAAGCCGTCCAAAAGGAAGGACCCGTCCTCGCCCTCCCCGAAGAAACGCAGCCAACGGACGATCAAAGCTGACAAAGGTTAATTGCCTCTAACGGGATCATTGACTCAGGTAGCAGACTGTTTTCTCAATTATAAGTTGTTATCCGATGATTCGATTTAGGGGCTTCAAATGGACGTTAAAACACTGGGACTGGCGACCTGCCTTGCCGTTTTTGCATGTGCTGACCAGGCTTCCGCAGCTGTGCTCTTCAACAACGACTTGGGCGGAGGGTATTCCGCGGGCCATAATCCCATAGCGCAGGACTACATTGTTGCGCAGGACTTCTTGCTCACGCAGAATTCCACCCTCGAGAGCTTTTTCTACAATGCGTTTACAGTACCCAATAGTACTTTGCCCGTTACGGCGGTGAACGTGTCAATTTATGGCGATAGCGGGGGCACTATCGGACCGCTTATCTACGGCGGCAGCTTTTCAGTAGCCTCTCAATCCATCACGGGCGGCAGTGGCCGGTATGACTTCACCGAATATGGGGTGAATCTGCCATCCTGGTCGTTGGCGGCAGGAAGTTATTTTGTCGGCCTGAATGTGGCGCCTCGGCAATGGGATATGCACTGGAGCATACCCGTCAATCCCACGCTTCCCGGTCTTAACTTTTCCAGCTCTGATGGTGGCGCCTCGTTCCAAAGTTATGCGTATAATCATGCCTTCCGGTTCGAGGGTATTAGCATTGCCGCCGTCCCCGAGACCTCTACCTGGGCTATGATGATCGTAGGCTTCGTGGGCCTGAGTTTCATGGCCTATCGGAGGAGGCGTCAGGCGACTCTCCGGCTGGCCTGATCCAAGCATATCCTCGGCACCTGCATTAATTGCCTGCCTTTCTCGGCTAGCTTTTCAATCACGCGCGTGCTTGGACCGCACCGTTAGCAATAGCAATTTATCGAACAGCCTGCTGATTAATGCCCTCAAACAATACAGAGATCGCCTCCGGACGATCTCTGCTATTGTCGCTCGATGGGTTTCCTGTTTGCAGCACAACCGCTTGAGTTGATGGGTGTCGGACGTAGAGGTTTCATCTCTCCCGAATGCCGACTAACCTCCACGCGACGCGGAGGCTGGCTCGAACAGTCGAGCATAGCTGCGAAAGTCAGCGGGAAAAAATGCGACAAAATCGATCGGCGCGCGAGTTGTGGTTTTGTAAAACGCCCGATAGCCTCACAGTTTTGGAGAACCGTTGGCAACGAGGCAGCGCATTGACCGACTGTTGGATTACGTCAGAGCTGGACCCGGGAGAACATAAATGAGTCCCGTCGGTGGGCACCGCTGAGCGGCCCTTTTCCTAGCTATGCACGACGTCTTGATGCGGACTTACGGAATCAGACCAGCCATTATCCTAGGCTTGAAGCTCGTTGTTAAGCAGCAAATCTAGCGAAGGTCGCCTTTCAGAACTGGCGACCGCCAGGAAAAAAGCGACCACCCGAAGGTGGCCGCTTTGATTGGCCTGGGGGATTGCATATCAGGCTAAAAGTTGTTTGACGGTTTTTTGCCGACGACACGCCATGAAGCCAAGGCCGCAGAAGCCCAAGATCAACATGATCCACGTGGAGGTTTCGGGAACGGCCGCTACCGACTGAAATCCAACGTTGAAGCCGTACCAGTTTTCAAACACCGGATTTGTCCAAGACAGCGAGGTGAATGTCCCCATAAACATAACGGTCCCGTTAGCTTCCATTCCGCTGACCGTGTTGCCGGTAACCGTGATCGGAACGCCGCCATACTCGGCATTCGGCCCCCCTGAAACAAAGGTCGGCGTCTGATTGAACACGAAAGATGCGTCGATGCCGGGCTGACCCAAGCTCCATATCGCAAAAACGGGGTTCACAACCGCCTGCGAAAACGTCAGGGTTTGCGTTGATGTGTTGCCGCCGAAGATCTTGAGAATGCCATTCGCTGCGACAGGCGCATTATCGACGAGTCCGCCGTCGGCAAACGTCGCAGACGGAGTGTAGCTGGGATAATTTGTTACTAGCTCGGCCGCTGGGCCGGAATACGTCACGGTGATCGGAGCCGCAGTCCCCGACGAGGTCGAGTCCCACGTCGTCCAAGTCACCACTGCAGCCGACGCCGCTGAGGCAGCGCTGGCGAGCATGAAAGCACTCAAAAGGGCAGAAAGAAGCTTTTTCATGTTTACCCCCAATATTTCCCGCTAAAGGGAATCGCCGCGCAAGAATCAGCGATAATATTCGATTGTAGAATCAGCCGACATCAAGCAATAGCGCCGACTGGATGAGATTTCAATCTGCGTCACAGGATGGGCAGGGAAAATCCCCCGCTCTATCGTCGCGGCAAATTATTTTGACTTCATTTCCAGCCCGGATCAAAGGGACGGCTCCGGCCAGCAGTCGTGATGCGGTTTGCTTCGACTTCCGTATCTCGGCGCCATCGCAAGGCCACCTAAAGTGCTGCGGTCGGAGCGATGGTGTCGGGTCGACCGCGGCAATGGATTGATGGTGTCGCCGCGCGGCCGGACAGCGAATTGCAGGCGATTACGGCTAAGCACGTCCTGTGTATTGTCGTCGACCGCGCCAGCATCGGAAGCGATCAGGCTGGTGTAGACCTGTGTCTAGTTCACGCAGATAAGGCATTGGCGTGCTTAAGTATGTAGTATGTCGCTACATAGATCGTCGCGGAAATGCGTATGGCTGAAGCGATCGTACGAAGCTACGTTGTGTCCGGCGAGGCCGGCCGGGCCGACGCAGTTCTAGCGTTGACCGTGCAAAAAGTAGCGAAGCCCTTGCGAGCGCAGCAATAAGATCTGTATCGGAGACGATTGGCTGATCGTGGGCCGCGCAATTGTTGAACATCAAGTGTGAAAAAGCACTCGTTATGGGAACATGATATGCGCACACTTCTACGTCGGCTGTATAATTTTTGGTTCGAAACACAGGATGACAAGGAACTTATGATCGGTTTTTTTCTGATCATCCTGATTGCAATCGGGACCGTCATCTTTAGTCGATACTCCAGTTGAGTTTGAGGTCATGGCATGCGGAGTCGCGCTCCGGACCTAATCCCATCGAATTTGAATCCCTGATGACAATTAATTCCAGCCGTTTCTCAGCGTTAATAGAGTGCGTGAGACACTGTAATCTCATGGATGGCTTCGCAATCCGAACTTGAGAGTGCTTCTGCAAACTACGCAGTAATTGTTTGCCCCCCTGAAATTCACCTGCCTGCGACGCGGTGCCGCCGCGTGATGATGTTCTAGGTCTCGAACATTTTCCTGAAAGGATCCGCGAGATGGTTTCGGACAGTTAAACCCCACGGCGGCCTTCCCAAGGTGCTCCTGAAGAGTGGCGGCGCTCGAGGACTGTCCGGAAGTGGATCGCAGCTGTCGAAGGCAGCCTTCGACGCCGGGCAATAACGGGATCGGCCATTACCGATCTTCGACGGATAATTTCGCGACGAATGTCTCAATTTTTGCCAGGATGAACGAAGCCCGGGTCGGGCGCCGACACAGTTATTTCAGCTGATACGTTCGCGCTCTCGATGAAAGTTGCTAAAGCAGCTGAGCTTGTGAGGTTTGCTAATGAATGGCGTTTTGGTGGTCGGAGGCGCGGGCTATATCGGCTCCCATACATGCCTCAACCTATCACAGAGAGGCTTCACGCCGATCGTTTATGACAATCTCGTAAATGGCCACCGCGAATTTGCAAAGTGGGGGCCGTTTGAATTTGGCGACGTGCGGGACCGAGAACGACTAGACCAGGTTTTATCCAGCTATAAACCTATCGCCATCGTTCATCTCGCGGGACTGATTGACGTCGGACTGTCTGTGAAGAAGCCTATTGATTTTTTTGACTCCAACCTAGCTGGTTCGACAACTCTTTTTGCTGCCGCAATGCAGGCAAGAATAGATAAGCTGGTTTTCTCTTCGACCTGCGCCACGTATGGCATCCCGCTGCAAGTCCCCATCCGTGAAGATCACCCTCAATCGCCGATTAATCCTTACGGCAAAAGCAAATTGATGGTCGAACAGATTCTAAAAGAGCTTCAGTTTCGCAACGACTTTCGATCGGTCATCTTACGATATTTCAATGCCGCAGGAGCTGACCCCCAGGGACGCATCGGCGAATGGCACACACCGGAAACGCATTTAATTCCACTTACGATCGCTTCGGTGCAATCAAACTCCGCTCTGAAGATATTTGGAACCGACTACCCTACGCGAGATGGCACCTGCATCCGAGATTTCATCCATGTATGTGATATCGCGGAGGCTCACGGTCGGGGCATAGATCACTTGATGGCGGGTGGAGAGAGTGTGGCGTTAAATTTGGGGACTGGGCGCGGCACGAGCGTCAGCGAAATCATCGAGGCCGTTCGGCGGATTTCCGGGAAGGAAATGAAGGTCGAACTTTGCCCAAGACGAGAAGGAGATCCTCCCGAGTTGGTCGCCGACAATGCCCTGGCCAAGGCGACCCTGGGCTGGCGTCCGACCTTTGACTTAGAGTCGATCATTGAATCGGCCTGGAACTGGCATCAGAAAATGGTTTCACGCCTCTCGCTGGGACCTGAGGCGCCGAATGAATTGACCTGACTGGATCCCAGTGCTGTTCGGCGGTATCCAGTGGTTCAACAGCGACGACCGACCTCCGAAGGTGGTCGCATCTGCAATAGACAGTTAAGTGGCCTCGAGACCCGTTGCGGTGCGACGGTGAGGAGTAAGTCTGCTGCCAAGCCCACGAGTCTGGCGGAGAGAGAGCCTATATTCCAAGCCAGCACCCTAGATCGTAAAAGGCCGCCCCGAGGGCGGCCTTTTCGCAAGATTGTCGACAGAGCGGCCCTAAGCGAAGCGAAACGCCCGTGCACTCTTACGACGGTAAGCGATGAATCCCATTCCGAAAAACCCTAAGATCATCATTGCCCACGTCGATGCTTCGGGAACGGCCGCAATGGTCACATTGTCAAGTACGACGTCGGCTGCAGCGACACCGAGGCCCGTAAATGAAAATGTGAGCAGACCCACCGGAGCAGCTCCTGTGGTAAAAGTGGCGGAATATGTTACCCAACCGGGCGGATTGAGGTCGGACTGGACCGACCCTAAGCTTCCGGGCAACAGAAATCCGTCTATACTGGCCTGAAAATTAGCATCGAATGGGTTGTTCAACCCATTTTGAGGAGCATACACCTGATAACTGAAAGTATATTGCTGATTTGCGGCCAATGACACCGTCTGATTAATGTTTTGACCGGTACCGTCGGCGGAGAAATAGGCGCCGTGTCCGCTCCCATCGGGACTTGGCACAGATTCTCCAAATGCGCCCGTCGGATACCCGCTGGCTTGATTGTAGGCAATCACCACCGGTGCAGTATTGGTGGACGGCGTATTAGAGCCGACGACTACGTTCCAACCCGAAAACCCTCCACCTTCGAAATCGCCATTGGATACGATGGCGGCGTTCGCTGCCTGAAGCGATATAAGTGCCGCGGAAATTGATACGCCAATTAAAATCGCCGCCTTTTTCATTAAATTACTCCATGCGCAATTGTTGCAAATTGCAGATAACTTTAACGACTCGCCGGAGTCAACGTCAGAAATTCACCTCGCGCTCAAAAATTTATAGGAACAATTCGAAAGATCCGAATTGTCCGATCGAAAACAACCATTCATTGAACAACCTACCCGATACACGGGAAAGCGCCGACTACTGTTTTGCAACTCGCATTATTCCAATCGGTCACGAAAATTAAAATCACACGTTCGAGACCACTTTAACGACTTTAATGACGACTTTAACTTTCGCCGAATGACGCTCAAACCCTACCCAGCCACTTTGAGCCAAGTTAGCCGATATGGATAGTAAAAGGCCGCCCAAGGGCGGCCTTCGACATACTAATTCGAGTATCAAATCATTATACCAGTCGGAACGCAGGACCCGACACTCTGGAAGACCTTCGATAACCGATAAAACCCAGACCTAAAAAGCCGAGAATCATCATCGCCCAAGTCGACGCCTCAGGCACCGCAGCCACGGTCAGGTTGTCGAATTCGAAGGCCCTCTGATCGGAAAGAAACGTAAGCTTTGTTATTGCCGAGTCGGTAAAGATGTTGATGTATAGCGATCCGTTAGGGCCTTGATCCCCAATGGCGGGCGTCAATATTGAACTATAGGTAGCCGCGTTGACAACGTGGTTCCCCGTCGCATCCGTAACAATCAAAGTATTATAAGTGTCTACGGAACCCCAATACAAACCCACATAATTATAATTTCCGCTCAAGTTGAGTGCGCTGTTCGCGGGGATGACGCTCGTCCCTACGGAGGCATATTGAGTGCTATCGCCATAGGGTGCAGCATTTAAGCCAGGATCTGTCCCTGTGGCAAAAACCACGTTACTACCGGTAAAACCAGGATCAGAACTCATGTCGTAGGTAACTGCACCAGCCGCGCCCGCAAACACCGATGTCTGCCCAGCCGTGGCATCAGCGACACCCCCTGAGGTAACGTTCACGATTGCAGCGTCTGCCGCGGTGGCCATCAGAAGCCCTACTGAAGCGACGATCGCCAGTTTAAGCGATGCATTCACGTTTTTCATGGAGCCCTCCAGAGAAAATAATGCGAAAAATTTCCGTTATTTAAAACTTTCTATTTTTTAAACTAAAATGGAATTTTAAATGAGTCAAGTCGAAAAATTAAATTTGCGAAATTTGGGGGGGGCTCCTCTAGAACAAACCCATTGCCTAAAACGGATGAGTTATTGATTAAACATGACGTCGTAGACGCTTCTCCCACCCGATTTAGTTCTCATGAATTTATATTCGAGTGTCGATGCGCTGAGCGGCGCTCGTATTATCAATACAAAAGGGGCTAATATCTAGCGGTCGATGTCTCAGGTCTCTAGCAGGCTGTTGAAGAAGTGTCCCGTCTGGCTTTCGGGATGGCTTAATCGCCGTTGTGATGAGATTTGGATTGAGCTGTCGAGCAGTTTGGCGTGGCCGTGGGACGGGGGGTCATGCTGGCACCGCCATGAGCTTCGGCAGTCGCACCAGATTGTAAGCGGCGGCTGCGAAGGTGAAGGCCCATTCGACGCGGTCGCGGCCGCGGAAGCGGGTCTTGTCCTGGCGGGCGACCGTCTTGATCCAGCCGAAGGCTTCCTCAATGCGCTTGCGGATACGCTGGCTGACGGCATAGCCGCTGTGCCGCGTCGTGCGTCCGTCGATCGCCGAGCTTCGGCCTCTCGTGTTCTGCGCCACGTGCGGCGTCACCTTCATCGCGCGCAACTCATTGACGAAGTCCTCCGTGTCATAGGCCTTATCAGCGCCAAGTGTGATGGCCAGGGGCCGGTCGGCGCGAGGTTCGATCATGTGCAACGCCGCCACCCGCTCGGCATGTCCGTCGGCCAGCGTCAGGCAGGCGTCGACCAACAGGCCGTGGCGGTTCTCCATCAGCCCATGACCCATGAAGCATAGCTTCGCCTCCTTGCCCTTGCCCTTCTTGTAGAGCCTTGCGTCCGGATCGGTGGTCGAGGCATGCGTGTCGTTAGTCCGCTTCTGGCCGTGGAAGTCGGCTTCGGCATTGCGCCCGACGCCGCCGGCCGGCGGCTCGCCAGAGCCGTCCTTCGGTTTGACGCTCTTCATCGAAGCCCAGGCCTCGATCAGCGTGCCGTCGACCGAGAAGTGATCTGTCGACAGCAGCTTCTTCACCTTGGGCTGGGCCAGCACCGCACTCAGGAATTTGGCCGCGATGTCGCCCTCAAGCAGCCGCTCGCGATTCTTCGAGAACACCGAATGGTCCCAGGCTGGATCGTCGACGCCGATGCCCACGAACCAGCGGAACAGAAGGTCGTATTCCAGCCGCTCCATAAGCAACCGCTCCGAGCGGATCGAGTAGAACGCCTGCAAGAGCATCGCCCTGAGCAACTTCTCGGGTGGGATCGACGGCCGCCCGAGTGGCGAGTACAGCGCCGCGAACTCCCGCTCCAAAGCGACAAGCCCTTCGTTCACCGTGACCCGGATGGCGCGAAGCGGGTGGTCGCGTCGAACCCGCGCCTCCAGATCAACGTAGCTGAACAGCTCGCCAGTCAGATTGTCACCACCGCGCACTCATCATCTCCAAATCGCTTCGGAGCAATAAATCATGCTCACAGCTCGGCCGCGACTGGCTTTTTCAACAGCCTGCTAGACTCCGTTTGGCGATTCAAACCAGCCATCAATTCAAGGCTCGTCGATCGCTCATTTATAAGAAACCAACATCCAGCTACCCGGCATAGTTTCGACGGGCTTCATTCACTGCCGAGCTTCATCGAGACAACGCTCTTCAGCGGTCACCGCGGTCAGTTCTAACCCACCGGGAAACCGTGTGACCTAATAACATTTTCGCGTAAAGACGGATTCTTTGTAACAGAAGGGGACCGATGGAGAGCAACGCATGTCCCGGCAACATCCCGCGGCCAAACCTTATCCAAGCTAAGAAAATCGTAGCTGAAAACAGAAATAGGTTGGTTGTCGCGATTAATAGACCCACAACAGAGCCGCCGACCATGGTTATGGCGGAGTTCAACACGAAAAACGCGACGACTAAGAAAGCGAGAAGTGTAAGAGGGGGAATGAGAAGATCCAGCGTGAGGACCATTAGATCGAGATTGCGACTTGCAATCGATTGGAGCAATAATCGAGGAGAGCTTTTCAAAGTCATTCCAATATGACCCTGCGCCCAACGTTGCCGTTGGCTCTCCGTACCTTTTGTCGTTTTCGGAAACTCACTTGTCACTCTCACGAACGGGTAGAAATGTGGTGCCTTGCCGAGTGCCGCCAAATCCAGACCAAGTTTTAAATCTTCGACAAGGTGACCACTGGCCAAGGGCGCGTCGCGAATAGTCATCCAGGGGAAAATCATGCCAGTCCCCATTAACTGAACGGGGCAATTTAAATTGCTTAGTCCGAAAGGACGTATCCAGTTTCGAAGCAAAAAGGCGAATTCGGCAAAGCGGTGATCAATTGGGGAATTGTCGGGCGATCTCATTAGAAAGCACGCCTGCACCGGCCGTTGAAGTTTACCGCAAATGTCGGTTAGACGCTCGAGCGCATCCGACTGTATCCTGCAGTCGGCATCGAACACCACCACAAAGTCCGGCGGATCCTTCCTGAGATGGCTAATGCCCCAGCCCAGCGCATAACCCTTGCCAATTTTCTCAAGATCATTCCGCGCGATTACTTCAGCTCCGGCCGATTCCGCAACTGCGGCCGTATCATCTGTGCAGTTGTCCGCTACAACGATCAAGCGGTCATTCGAGCTTAACTGAGACTTGATATCGGAGATAGTTGGAATAATGCCGCCGCTCTCGTCGTGCGCAGGCACTATCACGGCCACTCGCGGTCTATTTGCGAACCTGAAACGATTGCCCGCTTCCACCTTAGCGCCTTTGAGCGACGCAACAACTTCGACAAGCAATACGAGAACGGGAATGCTAAGCAGTCCCGCCAACCCTGCTAATCCCAAAGAAATTAAGGTCATTATCTCATCGACCAATCGTATCAGAAATGGTGAAGCTGCGTCGCACTCATCGCGGATGCTGACGCAAGCCCAGAACGTTCACAACTTCGGATTTTCTACTGAGCTGCTCGCCTTGTGAAAACGGTGAATCGGTCCCAGGAAAAATGGCTTCTTAGAGATACCGTCATGCGCATTGCCTATCTGATTAATCGCTACCCGACCGTTAGCCACACCTTTATTCGCCGAGAGATTTTGGCCCTTGAGCGGCAGGGACACCAGGTCTTGCGAATATCGATTAGGGGATGGACCGAGACAATCCAAGCCCCCGAAGATATATTGGAGCAGACGCGCACCCGATATATCTTACAGGACGGAACACTCCCTCTCCTGTTCGCGCTTTTTCGGATTATGGTGACGCGACCTCTTCAACTGATCAGATGCCTTAAGACAAGCTTACGACTTAGTCAGAGATCTGATCGCGCTTGCATTCTTCATTTGATTTACTTGGTTGAAGCTTGTCAGGTTGTCCTGTGGTTGCAAGCTGAAAACATAGAGCACCTTCACGCGCATTTTGGCACTAACTCAGCGGAAGTCGCGATGCTCGCCCATGAGCTAGGGGGACCAAAATGGAGTTTCACCGCGCACGGTCCGGAGGAATTCGACAAAGCCGAGTCTATTGCCTTACCCGAAAAAATCAGACGCGCATCCTTCGTCGTCGGGGTGAGCTCCTTCGGAAGAAGCCAACTGTATCGCTATGTCATGCATCAAGAGTGGCAAAAAGTGAAAGTCATTCGCTGCGGGATTGAACCCGCATTTTACGAAGGTGCACCCGATCGTCCAGGTGCTGCACGGCGATTGATATGTGTGGGCCGACTTTGTGAACAAAAGGGACAACTTCTGCTAATCAGTGCAGCGCATCGGTTATCCGAGCGAGGGATTTTTTTTGAGCTCGTATTGGCCGGTGACGGCGAAATGCGAGGAGAGATTGAAGATCAAATCTCGCGCTACAAGCTTCAAGACAGGATACGCATCACCGGCTGGATCAGTAGCGAACAGGTTCGCAAAGAACTTCTTGCGGCGCGCGCGCTCGTACTGCCGAGCTTTGCCGAGGGGCTACCCGTTGTTATTATGGAAGCAATGGCTCTGAGACGGCCGGTGATCAGCACGCTCATTGCAGGCATCCCGGAACTGGTCGAGCCGGGTCGGCACGGTTGGTTGGTGCCAGCTGGAGACGTCGAATTACTTGCGGGTGCCATGCAGGATTGCCTCGATGCATCGCCGGAAAGGATCGGACAATTGGGTCGAGCATCGCAGTTGCGCGTGCTTGAAAGGCACGATGCAGACATAGAAGCATCAAAGCTAGCCAGTTTTTTCCGCTCTCAAGGTTGCTGAAAAGATCGAACTCGACGGCATGGCGACGTTAAATTCGCGTCTCAAGTTGACCCCGCTTTAGGGTCGGCCAGAATGGGTGCGACGGAATTTCATGGCAGCTCGAGGTATCAACCTCGAGGGCCAGACAGTCCGCCGTGATCGAAGGATCACTCTTCGCCGCGCGGGTTCGAGAGCATGTTCGGCGTTGTTTCTATGGCAGCGCCAATTGTCTCAGCGAACTCTGAAGGCGTAGAGAACTGACCCAACCCAAGAATATCATCGCCTAATGCGAATCCCTTTGAGCCATGCAGAAGCTTCGCGGGGAGGCGGACCGGGTTAAAGAAAAAAAGGCCGCCCGAAACGGCCTTGTGATGCATGAGGGAAAATTAAGGTTTGTGTAAGTGACACCTAACGATGCAATCGCACGACGAGGGTAATCGTCAAGTGAGCGCGCGATCCAGCCTCACGGCTAGCCGCGGCGACCACGACACAAAATCAATTGCGCTTGCGTGCTGTATACAGGACCGAACCTCTTTGCTAACCACGCCCGCTCGCCGACTGTCAGGACGCTGGCGATTTGGAAATCGGTTAAGTTTACATCGCGAAGACCAAAGAGGACAATCTTTAGTACCTCAAGCCGGACGCAGAACTTCCTAATAAATATTGTAGTCCCATTGCGATCGCATAAACCCAACCACCAGTCGCGAGGGTAATTGCAGCCAAGTAAACAGTCTTCGTGAAGTGATAGCGCATGGACTCATCACTGAGACAATCGTTGGGCAGCTAATTTGATCGTGGTTTCGGAGGCTAGAGCTTCTTCCGCTTCCACTTGCCGTTTCAGTCTTTGAACCTCTTGATATCTTTTGCGAAGCATTGTTTCGCCGTTAAGTTGCGATTTTGAATTCTGCAGGTGATCGGAACTTGGCATAACTTAAAGTCCATGTGAATAAGGTGAAGGAGCCGCTCAGCGGGATGCAAACTCATTTGGACCCCGTCCTGTTCCTAGATGAAGCCATAAATGCGTTGATTTACAACTAGATGTTGCGATTAAGCTTGATGCCACTACCGGACGTTAATTTTGGAACCGCGCCGTTCAGTCTTCCGACCGCGTGGATCGAATGCGCCCCGTCCTGCCCACCACTAATTCCCGGTGGGGATTGGGCATAATGGAGATCGCAATGAGGGCGTTCATACTTGCTATCGGCACGCTGATTATCTTCGACGGGATTTCATTAGCCGATAATGCTGCCTTTCCGTATCGCGCAAAGCGCGGCGCGATAATCCTCGCTCAATCGTCTTGTAAGTTGTGCGCTTATGATCGCACGAACTGCGTTATAAGATGCAATGGCTCGGGGACATGCATTCAGCATTGCGATTACGATTACCAGCATTGTATCGAACAAAGTTGTCAATATCGACGTTAGTCAGCAACTTACAACAGCGCGGCTGACTAGGAGGCGTTCGCTGCTTGCTTTTTCGCATCGCGCTGAAAGCACCTTTGCCATGCTCGCGTAAAATTTTAAGTCCAACTGGATCAGAGACAGTGCAATCCGGTTTTGAAACACGCTCCAGGCTACCAGTCCTTATGACGATCAATAGGTCGTGACCTCGTTCCTCGTTGACGGGTTACCGGGATCAATCAATCGATCAAGCATCATAGCGATTGTGGCTCGCCAGCAGGCGAAAAAACTTCAAATGAGTTCGCCCCCCAGCAAATCTATCCTTACTTTGCCATGTGGGCGAAGACTTGATCTTGGGGTTTACCCTCCTTCACGCGCTACGACCTCCAAGAACTCTGAAGCGCCTCCCGGACGGTCATCTTCAAAAACTCCGATCACCAACCGACCAGTCTTCCACGCCTGCCCATCCAAATTTGTTTTGCCTTTTGTAACAAGGGGCGCGCGAGCATTTGCGTCGTGACCGTGGACAACGTGACGCCTGCCGTGCCCCTGGGTAAATCCTGGCGGGTATCGCTTCCAAAGCAGCGTTTGCGCGTTTTGCCGGTCCAATGGAGTTTTCGGGTCGACAGCCGCATGAACGAAAACTCTGTGTTGATCGATGTAAATCAGAGAAAGTTTATCGATCCAGTCAAGATGCGTTTGCGGCACCAGCCGAACGTCGGGGGGTCTCAGCGCTTGATGCTCGCTATAAGAAGCTATCGTCTGATCGCCTCCATTTTTCTTCCACCAACCAAGCTCCGCCAAATTGTTGCAGGTCTCCCACATCATCGCTTCGTGGTTTCCCTTTAACGTCACCAATTGGAGTGTGTCCGACTGCCAGGTCATCAACCGCTCAATCACCTTGCGACTATCGGGCCCTCTATCAACGTAGTCCCCCAAAGTTACGATCGTTGATCGCTGACCAGCGGCATGAAGAGCAATCCTCTCGAGGGCCCCTTCCAGCAAATCAATCCGACCGTGAAGGTCTGGGACAGCATATGTCAGGCTCATTCAACCAACTCGGGTTCTATTTGGGTTCGCCAAAAGGTCTAGATAGCGCCGTCCGGGCGCCTTCATAGCCGATGCGACCTTTATGTCCTCGGTTGGCATCGAGGCCCCGATGGACGACGATCACGTGCTCAAAGAGCGTTCAGGCGCAACAAGAGCGCGGATCTGATTTATATCCGCTAAGCCAGCGCGTCGAGTGCGCAGAAATTAGGGGTTAACGTAATCAGCTTCGAGACGCTCTCGTCGCGTTTCCTCTCATGCTGCCAACCACGGTCCAAAACACACGAAGCCTATGTTAAGAGTGGCCTGCGAGTTCAGGTTTGCTTTCGTCTCCAGCGACCAATCAGCGACACACACACCCCCAAAAAAGAATCGACCGCAAATAGCAGAATGACCGCAACCAGGAATAGCCCGATGCCCGTTAAATCATGGATCATACCTTCGAGCAGGTTAGGCCCCCCGTAGTATGCAATCAAAACTAAAGTCAGGACGCGAATAAAGTTGGCTAATATCGTTATTGGAATAATGGAGGCCAGCAGTAACAAGCTTCGGATCTTTTCTTTCCAGCGGAATGCATAAGCATAAAAAACTCCGATTGCGGACAACGCAAAGATAGAATTCATTCCTGAACAGGCGTCTTTCACTAACAGTTGATACGAGCCGATCATGATCATCACGCCATTTTGCGCGATCGGAAAGCCCGCCGCATAAAGGATTCTCGTGACTGAGTCCGAAATGAAAACCTTTAGTGGCACCGTCACTGCGTCAATAATCCAATCGGGCACCGGTACGGCAAAGAGCAGAAAACCGATCGGAAATGCCAAAATACGTAATGCGGACCAACCTGCCGATAACAGCACGCATCCAATGATCACGGGAATGATCGAAAAGGCTTCGGCTGGCAAGACATCCTGAGTTCTGGCCAGGAACATTAAGGAGAGGCCAAGCAAAAGACATGTCCATCCTAGGGCTGGCGCCGGCGACAGGTGAACTGCTCTCAATTGTTCGCGTGATTGCCATACGAGCCACAACGAAGCGACAATGATCAGAGGCCCATGACCTTCCTGCTCCGTTTGCCAGGGCCCGGAAACCAAACCGTGGATCGTTGGGACATAGGAAAATACGCAGGATCCCGCCAAAAGCAATGGCCAGAACAGACCCTGCAATGGAGTTAGCTTTCCTGGCTTCACATTGTCGGAATATACCATTTCGTCCTGCGCCGACCTAAAGCACGCCTGATAGCATCTAGACGATCCGATCCGCAATCAAGGCTGGCTGTTACGAGCCACGAGCGCCGCATATCCTGCGCCCGCTAAAATCAAAATAACCGCTAGGACGTTTGTCCCAGCGTTTCCAACTTGGTTGGCAACTGCGAATACGATCCCCGAAAGGACGAAATGAAGCAAGGTTCGCGTCTGTCGATCGGTAAATTGAAAGAACGCTAATACCAGAGCAGCAAAACAGGTCACTGTAATGATATCAAAATATGTGGCCATGTCCGATCTCGTTCTTGGTCATCAATTCTTCTGGCCCTCGTCGGCTTTAGAATTCATGATGTTCGAATAGACGCCCTCGTATTTGGCCTCGAGACTCGCTGAGACCGAGGCCATGCCAGCTTCGGCTTTAACAAGATCGTTCTGCATCAATTGACGGGCCATGTTTACCGCGGCGTCGCCTTCGAGCGGGCGAGATTCAGTGCTTTTAATTTTAAGGAACAGACCGTTGGCGCCCGAGCGAACGAAAAATACATCGTCGGGCTTTTGTGCATCCATGCGTACTAGGAGTTCCTGAGGGATCTCACTGCTATTGAGCGTGCTGGTCGACAGACCGTGAGGAACACCTAACGCCGTCAGCTTCTGATCCACTTCATCGAGTGAGCTTGCAGCTTTGATGGATTCGATCATTGACTGAGTGTTAGCACTGAAAGGGAAAGAGATTTGGTCAACCGTCATCAACTTCCTGCCGGAAAATCGAAGTGGATTGTCCGCTATATATTTATCAATGTCGGCCCTGCTGATAGCAGAAAATTTCTTGGATACGCTGCGTGAAATAAATGCTGCCGCCAGTACCTGTTCGCGCGAGCGAAGAATCTCCAAAAGCACGTTGGGTTCGCGGTCGAGCTTGGCCGTAAGCGCCTGCTGGAGGAGATACTTTCGTGTTACCATCTCGGACAAAACTTTCTTGACCGTCTCATGGTCTTTCTGTTTGTCTGGCGGGATATTCAATAGGCGAAGCTCATTTGCGAATTCTTGCGTAGTAATAACCTGATCGCCAACGTGTGCGACAATCTGGCTGTTTGGCGCGGACGTCTGTTCACCCCCGTTCTTGCTGCATCCCGCCACAAGAAGGCCGCAAAGTCCCAACACTGCCGCTGTGCGAGTAATTGCATTTTGACACGTCATAAAAAGCTCCATTAGCAGCAAGACCCCGGCAAACAAATGTCACGAACGTGCTCGGTATTGACTTCCTTCGCTCCAGTCGAGCGACGGATCGATGATCGTATAAAAATCGGCGAATTAGCTTAATTTGGACAAGAACGACAAATTAGCAAACAAGTGATTGGCAAATTCTTTCGCAGGTCATAATTTGAAGTTCGCTCATTTGGTTGAAACATGAAATTTAATCCACTCCAGATTACTTTGGCATCTATTGTTATCATCGGCAGCGCTGTCTTGGCGCAGCTTTTGACCCCGCACGAGCTCATGGCGCGCTCCACAGCGTCGCTGGATTTCCAGAAGATCATTCCACAGAGTTTCGGAACTTGGACACTCGTGCCCAGCATCTCGCCCGTGACTCCCGCAGAACCCGAAGGGTATGTTCAGCCTGACAGATACTCAGCCAAGATATACAGTCAGGAAGTAGCACGAGGATACTCCGATGGTCACGGCAATACAGTTATGTTGTTGGTCGCCTATGGACCCGTTCAGAATTACCGTTTGAAAGCCCATCGCCCGGAAATTTGTTACACCGCCAATGGTTTTCAGGTACTCGCCAAGTTCAAAGCTCAGTTCTCCTATCGAAACGGGGCCAAACCGCTCGAGCTAACGCGCTTGACGACGCAGCGGGAAACAAGGCTTGAACCCGTCAGTTATTGGATGCGGGTCGGTAATGACATTGCTACGGGCCCAGTGGAAAGCCAAATCATTCGATTGAAGTATGGGTTGCAGGGCCTCATTCCAGATGGCGCTCTGATCCGGGTTTCAACCATAGGTCTTGCACCGGAAGAATCTTTTAAACTCCAGGATAAGTTTATTCGAGACTTACTCGCAGCAGTTCCCCAGGATAAGCTTAGATTTTTTATAGGGCTTCCGGGATAATAGCCAGTCAACTCAAGGTTGCAAGCCCCGATAGCGCGAGACGCAGCTCCTGCAACGCTACGCACCGGGCGAAATAGTGTGAGATGCGGACCATCTTTGGCGCCATTTTTCTCCTGTTTCTATCTTCGTCCGGATGGGGCGAGCATGCAAACGAATCACTGCGGGATTTCGCGGTCAACATTCACAGAACGCCGATACAGCCCTGGCCGGGGTACGGTATTTATTTGGGCAACGGCCTGTTCATCACGGCGGCCCACGTCGTTGGAAGAGGTTGGATGACGCGGCCAAAAGTTGTCATTGCTGGTCAAGAGTACGCCACCCGCATCGTCAAGGAAGGCAGCTTCGAAGGCACTGACCTGACGTTACTCGCTGTTGATCAGACCTTGCTCCCGCTACGAATAGGCCTGCGTCGAATGGCACTCTGCAAGACTCCTTCTGCTGCAGGCGAGCCCGTTGTCACCGTTGTTCCTGAAGCCGTCGTTAGCTCCTATGTCGTATCATCCGATCGCCTTCCCCCCGCCGCCCGCAAGTACAAGACTGTGATCGCCGACGTGGCGCGGACAGGAAATTCAGGCTCGGGTGTGTTCGATGCGAGGCAAAGATGCTTGCTCGGAATTATGAGCCGTAAGATTTCGACTTCCAGGCAGCGATCCGGCAAGGTGGAAACCCGCGATATCGCAAAATACTTCGTTCCCGCCTCAGAGATCGCCGCCTTCCTGGCGACTGACGGCGCACCCTGACTTAACTCAGTAATACCCGTAGTAGGACCCTGCAGTCTCCGTTGCTTTGTTGACAACGACTCGAACCACCGGGGTTCGGCGCAAATGCCTCTGACACTCTTTGATATCAGAAATCGATGTGTTTCCGACACTGGTAACGAGGAGCGCCGCATCCATTCGAGGCAGAATTGAGATTACATCGTCGCCTAACAACAACGGCGGCAAATCAAAAATGACAACCCGTGTTCTGAAATCACTTTTGATCGTCTTAAGAAGTGCCTCCATGGTCTGCGATGCCATCCATTCAGACGAGGCCGCGCAAAATTCAGATCCAGGAAGCACCAAGAAGCGGCTTTGATTGATTTCAACCTGGAGCATTGCGGCTGAGAGCGTCGCCGGGTTTTCCAAGACGCTCAGAACTCCTCCCCCCTTTTGCAGGCCCAGATATTTGGCCACCATCGGCTTACGGAGATCAAGATCTACCAGAAAAGCCGAGCGTCCGGGCAGTCGCGCAATACTCATTGCCAGGTTACAGGCTGTCACAGTTTTTCCGCAACCGGCCGTCGGTGACGTCACCGCTAGGAACCGCCAGTCGTTCTGATCTAACTCCTGTAATACCTGAGTTCGCAACATGTCATAGCAGCGCCCATCTTGATTAGAAATTCCATGCGCCACAATCCGGGTGCTCTCCAGATGGGCTTGGTCAAGCAGGACCTCTGTCACTTGATCGAAAGGATCTTGCCGCGTCATCCCGGCCAAATCGGCGAGCCCGCTGGCATCGTTCCTCAGCGTGCTTTCCGCAGCTCGTGCGCGTTCGACGGCCTGTCTAATCGAATCCATTCTGGCCTTCTTCAGTACGTTACCGAAATAAACCGACCCGAGCTTTGGCGATCAGGAGGTCAAGAGGCGGCAGGAAAAAATAGGCGGCTAATAGCAACCCACCTAGTAGAAATAGTGATCCCACAGCGAACAAGATCAGACGCTGGCGACCCTTGCGAACTTCGGCGGTGGTAACAATGTAGGGGATAGATACAATCAATTTGCTATCAACGATACCGTGAATATCACTGCTGCGCCGAATTGCTTTGTCAGCAAATTCCGCCAGAAACGCTAAACCTGCGCCGCCGGCAATGGCCAACATGATAGAGAGAGCAGCGACCTTAGGACGATTGGGCTTAATTGGCTCTTGAGGAACACTTGGCTGCTCGATCGTTTCCAGCTTTTCGGACTGCTGATCCTTCTCTAGATTTTCACCGACCCGAGCGGCAGCGAGTTTGGTTGTAGCCGTTTCAAGATTCTTCTGTAGTGCTTCTTTTTGCGTAGTCAGCGTATCCAAGCTTACGAATTCGGCATTTGTATCAGCGTTTGGAACGATAGCTTTTTCCATTGCGTCAATTTGTTTTTTTAACAACTGGATCATCGGATGCTTGTCCGAATAAAACGCGCTTTTTTGGAGAAGCTCCGCCTTGAGTTGACTAAGCGCTGTCGCAGGTTGATCCGAACCGTCTGATGCTGTTTGTTTTGCTTCATGGGAAAGCCGGGCCTTCGCAATTTTTGCATCGAGGACGGCGTTATCAGCTTGAAGCTTTTGGACCTCCCGCATGAGAAACTTAGTGGTATCGGTTGCTCTGCTGGTACGGTCCCGTAGATCTGCGTCCAAGATGCGGGTCATCAGTTCGTTTGCGACTTGCGACGCGACCGCCGCGTCTTCGTACTCAAATCCAACCGAAAATACGATCGTTGGGTTCTCGAAACGCGAACGTTGTTTAAAATCCAACTGAAGATCGACGGGAGCTATTTTGGTGTGCTTTTTGATCAGCGCGACTAATTCTGTTGGCGACAACAGGGGACGCTTATCGGGAAATAATTTGAACTTATCAGCAATCGCAATCAAATTGTCGCGCGTCATTGTTCGTTGCTGAATAACCTGGATTCTCTCCTGAGCCGCGCTGGTGACTGTGGCGCGAACCAGTTCTGAAGGAATTTGTTGCGACTGCACCAGAATCTTCCCCTCCGCCAAATAGGTCGGGGGCCACACCAACGCGACGCCAATTCCCCCCGTGGCTATAAGGAGGAATGGAACGATAAAATAAATCCAACGTCGCTTGAACACCTCCCAATAAAATTCTTTCCGAAGGAGGTAGCTGCGATCCTCCTCAGCCTCCTGTACAACGATTTCCTCAACCTCCACTTTTCCCAGCATCTGGAACTCTCGCATGACCTTTGCAATGTTTTATATCATCGCTATAGGAGCAGCTCAGGGTAAATTTATTGCGAGGATGTGCGTTCCGTCGGCCTTAATAAGCGCTTTCATCAGGAAAATTCATCGCCGGAGATGAGAACGGAACAACTTCGCGTCCCCTCCTGTCTCGTGATTGATAGAGTTACAGCTCATTTGTGCTCCGCGAAGGAATCTCGATGTATGAGGTGTTTTACCAGCTTCGGGAGAAGCCCTTTTCGATCTTGCCCGATCCCGATTTAATATATTGGGGTAAGGTCCATACGATGGCATTTACGATGCTTGAATTCGGCGTTTTGAATAACGCGGGCTTCACCGTCATTACTGGGGAAATCGGGTCCGGAAAAACTACTCTCGTGCGCCATCTGCTCAAGAAGCTAAGTTCCCAAATTAAAGTAGGGCTGATTTCGAATTCACCGCAAAGTCGTCAGGAGCTTCTGCAGTGGATTTTGATGTCGCTCAATCAACCGTTTGACGGAGAATATTCTCATCTTTTCAAGCGTTTAAATGATTTTCTGTACGAACAATTCGCTCAGGGACGTCGGACGATTTTGATCATTGATGAAGCACAAAATCTGGAACCTGAAGCGCTCGAACACCTCCGAATGATTTCCAATGTCAACGCCGACAAATCCCAGATCTTACAATTAATTTTAGTCGGTCAACCTCAGCTCCGCGACATGCTCCTCCTTCCGCAACTACGCCAATTTGCACAGCGGATTTCGTCTGATTTCCACCTCCAGCCTCTGGTTGACCAAGAGGTCGCCCGCTACATTGATTTCCGGTTGCAAGCCGTTGGTTCACACCGTCCGCTGTTTACCCCGGAGGCCTGCGCGGTCATAGCGTCGGCTAGCGGGGGAATTCCCCGGATGATTAACGTCCTATGCGACACCGCACTCGTGTACGGTTTCGCCAACGATCAAAAATTAATATCGGATCAGCTGGTTCGGGACGTCATTGCAGATAAGCAACAATATAGCATATTCCCAATCAACCAGGTGTCGCGCGCACCGTAAGCGTTTGTAAACTTTTGACCCAACGTTTATGAATCACGCGTTGGACGGAGTCGTCCAGATGTCCAAGCAATCCGTCGGTTGGAAATGATAAGTCCGACCCGCGAGGCGCTCTTGTTGACGAGGATGTGCATGCGGGTCCTTTTAGCGTTGTTTTTTCTGAGCTTTTTGGTCCTCGGGGCTAGCGCGCAAACTCTCAAAAGTGGCGACAGCTTGAGTATTTCGGTTCTCCAAGATCCAAAGCTTGACCGGACCGTCGTCATAGATCCTAGTGGCCAAATTGCTTTCCCCTTGGCAGGCCATATTCAAGCGCGCGGCCTCACTCCACAGGCAATTGAGAACATCCTCAAGTCCAAGCTGAAGGACAACTACAAGGACGACAGTCTCGATGTCACCGTCGCGGTATTAAGCGCACCAAAAGACATCCCAGAGGAGGATTTGAAGCCGAAAATATTCATCACCGGGGAGGTTCTCCGACCCGGCTCCTATGTGGTCCGGCAACCCACGACTCTTATGCAAGCGATTGCCTTAGCTGGCGGCATCGGGCCTTTTGCCGCCAAGAGCAAAATTCAGGTCAGACGGCGCGCTCCCAGTGGCAGCGAAACCATCTTTATGTTCGACTATCGCGCATATGAACATGGATATGACCTCGAAGGCAACGTCCGGCTGCGCACCGGCGACGTCATTATGGTTCCAGAAAGAGGCTTGTTCGATTAGAAATTGAGCCATGCATCAGAGGCTGACCGCGGTGAAGCGAGCTGCTTTAGCAGGCTCAATATGCTTTGGCGTTCTGCCAACTTCAGCATTCGCGTTTGATTGGTCAATCGTAACGACCGAGAGCCAGACGGTTGAGCTCAACAGCAACCAATTCCTCAGGCCTACACCTGCGCCAACGCTTGGCTCATATTCCACTCTAACTGCGAAAGCCGTAGCGAGAACTCCCACGTCCACCTTCGATCTCGATCTCGACGGAAGCTACAGGAAATATTGGGGACCCGGCGCCGTAGGGATCGCCTCCGAATTTTTAAATTATGGTCTCAATGCCCGTTACGAGGTCATCGAGAAGGGCAGATTTGATCGAGAATTTGTTGAAACGGCATGGCGTCAGCGGAGCACTGCGCTTGCGCTGCTGAATGACTTTGGCGTAGCGACAAACGCGCGCGGATTTCTTGAAACGCTCAGAGCGACCGGCGGATTCGACCGATCAATAAGTGCGCGAGACACCATTAGTCTGTTCGCAACTTCTGTGCGTACCTCGTATGAACCATCGAGTGCCAGCGGGACACCCTTCACTGATACATTGGCGAGAGGAAGTTGGCGCCACAGCGTGAATTCGATCGCTGCGGTCAACGTCTCGTCCGAAGCCGAACTGCTCGATTACGAAAATGCCTTCAATACGCATGCGCAAATCTACCGAAATCAAGCGGGCGTGGAGACGACGTTGTCTCCTGTCCTGTCCTTTCGAGCCAATGTCGGTATGGCTGTTATTGAAATTCAGGGAGTCAACGCAACGATCCCGTTGATAAGCGCTGGCGCCGGAGGCTCTGCCTCCTCTCTCGACTGGATTGGAGATGCAGTTCTCACTTACAGAGTTCTCAAAAATACGTCATTGTCCATCATCGCGAGCCAATCGATCTCGCCGAGCGTTGTCGGTTCGTTGTTCAAGCGTGATACGATCAACGCAACGCTCAGCCATTCCGTAAACGCGCGTTCAACTTTGTCATTTTCGGCAAGTGTCAACAGGCAAACTGCGACGACTACGACAGATTTCGCATCGGCATCGGCAACTTATAGCTACAACTTCCTTCGAGATTGGTCCGCACAACTCACGTATCGATACCAACACCGCTTCGCGAGCACGGGCGGTACTGCAATTATCGACCCGATCACGGGACTCCCAACCGTCGGTGGACTTGGACCTGCGGATTCAAACAGCATCATGCTGGTTGTTTCCAACAGCTTTACGATGCTACCGCGCGGATATTGAGTTTATTTGAGTGCGGAGCGAATGCTCTCTTTAAGCACGGTGTCTTCTGGTTCCAAACTCAGTGCGGTGTTGAGCTGTTCGTTGGCCTTGTCAGGCTGGCCTGCAGCCTTGTAGCTCATCCCGAGATGATAGTGGATAGCCGCGAGATTTGGCATTTTATCTGCGGCCGCTTCCAAGGTCGCTATAGCGGCTTGGTAATCCCCTTTTCGGTACTGCGCCCATCCGAGTGTGTCCTCAAACGTAAGCGCTGTGGTGGCCCCACCTTTTTCTGACGTTGCTGATCAGCGATGGTGAAGATCTCTGAAGGGGAGATCGGCTTGTGTCTACGCTTGACCATACGCTTAAGCCGCAGGATTTGCACCGGCTTGAGGTGATCACGGGCACTGGGCGTCGGCGCCGGTTCTCGGATGATGACAAGGCCCGCATCATCGAAGAGACACTTGTTCCGGGCGCTGTAGTTTCGGAGATTGCGCGCCGTCATGGGTTATCGCCGCAACAGTTGTTCGGCTGGCGCCGTCAAGCACGGCAGCCTGCATCGGCGAGCACCGAGACGTCAGGGCCGCTTTTTGTTCCGGCGCTCGTGGAAGCTACATTGCCGGAGCGCGCGGTTCGCCGCCGCGGTCGCAACCGTGCGCTCGATGAGGATCGTGTTGCTGGAATCATCGAGGTTGAGATTGGCAGCGTGACGGTGCGCGTCGGCCGCGGTGCCGACGCCAGGACGGTCACGGCGGTGATCCGCGCGCTAAAGGCCAGCGCGTGATCGGTCCGACCGGCGCAGTTCGGGTTATGATGGCGACCAAGCCGGTCGACTTCCGGAAGGGTGCCGAGGGTCTCGCGGCTCTGGTGCGAGACGGGATGAAGACCGATCCGTTCTCCGGTGCTGTCTACGTGTTCCGCGCCAAGCGGGCGGACCGTGTGAAGCTGATCTTCTGGGATGGCACTGGTGTCTGCCTGTTTGCCAAGCGGCTCGAAGATGGCGCATTCCGCTGGCCCAATGTACAGGACGGCGTCATGCATTTGACTGCGGCGCAGCTCTCGGCGTTATTGGAAGGTCTCGACTGGCGCCGTGTCCACGTCGCGCGCGAGACGACGGTGCCGACGCAGGCCAGTTGATCTGCGACACAGTGAATCATCTTCATCGGATCGCTCGCGACGCATTGAGGCTCGTGATTTAATTGCTTCCATGACGGCTCTGGCAGACGCGCTTCCCGATGATCCCGGTACGCTGAAGGCGATGCTGCTGGCGGAACGGGCACGCGCCGAACGGTTGGAACAAATCATCAGGGAGTTGCGCCGCCATCGCTTTGGCCGGCGCGCCGAGACGCTGCCGGAAGATCAACTTCTGCTCGGGCTCGAAGAGGTCGAGCAGGCTGCTGCGAGCAGCGAGGCGGCAGGTGAAGCGGTCGCTCCGGCCGAGCGAGCACGTCATGCCGTCAGGCACCGCATGAACCGCGGATCGCTTCCGGCACATCTGCCGCGCATCGAGATGGTGGCCGATATCGAGGACCACAGCTGTCCATGCTGTCGTAACGCGCTGCATCGGATTGGCGAAGACCGGAGCGAGAGACTCGACATGATCCCCGCGCAGCTGCGCGTGCTCGTCGTGCGCCGGCCGAAGTATGCCTGTCGGGCCTGCGAAGAGGTGGTGGTGCAGGCTCCGGCGCCGGCACGGCTGATCGAGGGCGGATTGCCGACCGAAGCGACAGTGGCGCAGGTCCTCGTCTCCAAATACGCCGATCACTTGCCGCTCTACCGCCAATCCCAGATCTACGCCCGGCAGGGCATCATACTCGACCGCTCGACATTGGCCGACTGGGTCGGCCGCGCCGCCTGGTTGCTGCGGCCGGTGCATGAGCGCCTGCTCGCTACTTTGAAGACCTCGACCAAGCTGTTCGCCGACGAGACCACGGCGCCGGTGCTCGATCCCGGCCGCGGGCGGACCAAGATCGGCCAGCTCTGGGCCTACGCACGCGATGATCGCCCTTGGGGCGGGGCCGATCCGCCGGGCGTAGCTTACCTCTATGCGCCCGACCGCAAGGCGGAGCGGCCGATCGCTCATCTCGCCGGCTTCACCGGCATCCTGCAGGTAGACGGCTATGCCGGCTATCGCGCCCTCGCCGAACGCGGCGACGTGCGGCTCGCGTTCTGCTGGGCCCACGTGCGCCGGCGCTTCTACGAGCTTGCCGTCGCCGGTCCGGCGCCGATCGCCAGCGAGGCGCTCAAACGCATTGTCGATCTCTATGCCGTCGAGACCCAATGCCGGGGCCGCTGCGCCGATGAGCGGCGCGCGCTTCGGCAGGAGAAGAGCCGCCCCATTCTGGAAGCCCTCGAACCCTGGCTGCGTGCCAAGCTCGACCTGATCAGCCAGAAGACCAAACTCGCCGAGGCGATCCGCTACGCGCTGTCGCGCTGGGAGGGGCTCACGCGATACCTCAATGACGGCCGCATCGAGATCGATAGCAACATCGTCGAACGCTCAATCCGACCGATTGCGCTCAACCGCAAAAACGCGTTGTTCGCCGGCTCCGACGGCGGCGGCGAGCACTGGGCCGTCATCGCCTCGCTGATCGAGACCTGCAAGCTTTGCAGCATCGAACCGCATAACTATCTGGCCGACGTCATCACCAGGATCGTCAACGGCCATCCCAACAGCCAGATCAACGACCTGCTGCCTTGGGCCTATACCGCTGCGCTGGATACCAGGGAAGTGGCCTGAAAACACCGCTTACG
>NZ_AAMY01000035.1 GCF_000152905.1 Nitrobacter sp. Nb-311A | reverse complement strand
CGTAAGCGGTGTTTTCAGGCCACTTCCCTGGTATCCAGCGCAGCGGTATAGGCCCAAGGCAGCAGGTCGTTGATCTGGCTGTTGGGATGGCCGTTGACGATCCTGGTGATGACGTCGGCCAGATAGTTATGCGGTTCGATGCTGCAAAGCTTGCAGGTCTCGATCAGCGAGGCGATGACGGCCCAGTGCTCGCCGCCGCCGTCGGAGCCGGCGAACAACGCGTTTTTGCGGTTGAGCGCAATCGGTCGGATTGAGCGTTCGACGATGTTGCTATCGATCTCGATGCGGCCGTCATTGAGGTATCGCGTGAGCCCCTCCCAGCGCGACAGCGCGTAGCGGATCGCCTCGGCGAGTTTGGTCTTCTGGCTGATCAGGTCGAGCTTGGCACGCAGCCAGGGTTCGAGGGCTTCCAGAATGGGGCGGCTCTTCTCCTGCCGAAGCGCGCGCCGCTCATCGGCGCAGCGGCCCCGGCATTGGGTCTCGACGGCATAGAGATCGACAATGCGTTTGAGCGCCTCGCTGGCGATCGGCGCCGGACCGGCGACGGCAAGCTCGTAGAAGCGCCGGCGCACGTGGGCCCAGCAGAACGCGAGCCGCACGTCGCCGCGTTCGGCGAGGGCGCGATAGCCGGCATAGCCGTCTACCTGCAGGATGCCGGTGAAGCCGGCGAGATGAGCGATCGGCCGCTCCGCCTTGCGGTCGGGCGCATAGAGGTAAGCTACGCCCGGCGGATCGGCCCCGCCCCAAGGGCGATCATCGCGTGCGTAGGCCCAGAGCTGGCCGATCTTGGTCCGCCCGCGGCCGGGATCGAGCACCGGCGCCGTGGTCTCGTCGGCGAACAGCTTGGTCGAGGTCTTCAAAGTAGCGAGCAGGCGCTCATGCACCGGCCGCAGCAACCAGGCGGCGCGGCCGACCCAGTCGGCCAATGTCGAGCGGTCGAGTATGATGCCCTGCCGGGCGTAGATCTGGGATTGGCGGTAGAGCGGCAAGTGATCGGCGTATTTGGAGACGAGGACCTGCGCCACTGTCGCTTCGGTCGGCAATCCGCCCTCGATCAGCCGTGCCGGCGCCGGAGCCTGCACCACCACCTCTTCGCAGGCCCGACAGGCATACTTCGGCCGGCGCACGACGAGCACGCGCAGCTGCGCGGGGATCATGTCGAGTCTCTCGCTCCGGTCTTCGCCAATCCGATGCAGCGCGTTACGACAGCATGGACAGCTGTGGTCCTCGATATCGGCCACCATCTCGATGCGCGGCAGATGTGCCGGAAGCGATCCGCGGTTCATGCGGTGCCTGACGGCATGACGTGCTCGCTCGGCCGGAGCGACCGCTTCACCTGCCGCCTCGCTGCTCGCAGCAGCCTGCTCGACCTCTTCGAGCCCGAGCAGAAGTTGATCTTCCGGCAGCGTCTCGGCGCGCCGGCCAAAGCGATGGCGGCGCAACTCCCTGATGATTTGTTCCAACCGTTCGGCGCGTGCCCGTTCCGCCAGCAGCATCGCCTTCAGCGTACCGGGATCATCGGGAAGCGCGTCTGCCAGAGCCGTCATGGAAGCAATTAAATCACGAGCCTCAATGCGTCGCGAGCGATCCGATGAAGATGATTCACTGTGTCGCAGATCAACTGGCCTGCGTCGGCACCGTCGTCTCGCGCGCGACGTGGACACGGCGCCAGTCGAGACCTTCCAATAACGCCGAGAGCTGCGCCGCAGTCAAATGCATGACGCCGTCCTGTACATTGGGCCAGCGGAATGCGCCATCTTCGAGCCGCTTGGCAAACAGGCAGACACCAGTGCCATCCCAGAAGATCAGCTTCACACGGTCCGCCCGCTTGGCGCGGAACACGTAGACAGCACCGGAGAACGGATCGGTCTTCATCCCGTCTCGCACCAGAGCCGCGAGACCCTCGGCACCCTTCCGGAAGTCGACCGGCTTGGTCGCCATCATAACCCGAACTGCGCCGGTCGGACCGATCACGCGCTGGCCTTTAGCGCGCGGATCACCGCCGTGACCGTCCTGGCGTCGGCACCGCGGCCGACGCGCACCGTCACGCTGCCAATCTCAACCTCGATGATTCCAGCAACACGATCCTCATCGAGCGCACGGTTGCGACCGCGGCGGCGAACCGCGCGCTCCGGCAATGTAGCTTCCACGAGCGCCGGAACAAAAAGCGGCCCTGACGTCTCGGTGCTCGCCGATGCAGGCTGCCGTGCTTGACGGCGCCAGCCGAACAACTGTTGCGGCGATAACCCATGACGGCGCGCAATCTCCGAAACTACAGCGCCCGGAACAAGTGTCTCTTCGATGATGCGGGCCTTGTCATCATCCGAGAACCGGCGCCGACGCCCAGTGCCCGTGATCACCTCAAGCCGGTGCAAATCCTGCGGCTTAAGCGTATGGTCAAGCGTAGACACAAGCCGATCTCCCCTTCAGAGATCTTCACCATCGCTGATCAGCAACGTCAGAAAAAGGTGGGGCCACCACAGCGCTTACCAAGGTTGTTGTCGCTTTCGCCAACAAAATCGCTCGGATGGCGTGGGCCGTGCTCACGCGGCCGGGCAATCTTTATGAGCGCGTTGATCCGGCCCGGGCTTGATCATCGCGTTCTCGTCAGGTTGCGGGGTCAAGGAGTGATGTCGGAACAGTCCATCCGCTGGTTGTAAGCCCTGTCAAAAAACGGGCATCATGGCCCGTACGATTTATTGGGAACAACCGGCGCGCATCTCATCATGGCCTGGCTGCAACAGCAGCTCACTCGCGAGAGGCCGGATACATTTACGCAAACTGCGCCCGACAGAAATCCAAATCCCTTGCAACGCCGGGGCGGACCATACATTTTTTGAGGTGACATCCTTCAGAATCGCATTGTCGAGCATCTGCTCGGCCAAGAGCTTCTTCAGCCGGGCATTCTCGTCCTCCAGCGCCTTCAGGCGACGGGCGTCGGACACATCCATCCCGCCGAACTTCGCCTTGAACTTGTAGAAGGTCGCAGCCGAGATACCATGCTTGCGGCAGACCTCCGTCGTCTTCGCTCCGGCTTCCTGCTCCTTCAGCATCCCGATGATCTGTTCCTCAGTGAACCGCGAGGCGCGCATCGTCCGTCTCCGTGATCGACGGACTCTACCCAATTCTGGAGGAAGTTCAGGGTCTCAGGTCAAAATCAGATCCAAAGCGGGCGGCGTGATAAGACTACGCCTCCGCGCAACAAGCTTCTCATACAGATTCGTGGAATTTTGTTACAGCCGCCTTATAAGTCTGTAATGCGCTAACTGCCATTTTTGCGGGTTCATAATTTATACATTGCGCACGTGCTGACGCACCAAGTTTTGCAGCAATTTCTGGATGCTCTAGAAGCATTCGGATTGCCGCCGTAAGGGCTTGTACATCTTCACTGGGGAATAGAATTCCTGACCGACCAGAATCAATCATCTCCGGTATTCCACCGACTCCAGACGAAATAATTGGACATCCAAATGACATCGCCTCTAAAATCGAATATGGTTGTACTTCGCTGCGCGATGCACAGATTGTTACGAAGTGCGACACTCTAAGCTCTGCTAAACTGTCGCGCGGTAGCGGTCCAAGAAAACGGAATTTGCGAATCGCCTTTTCGGACAACATTTGTACCGCGAATTGGCTGATCGTCTGGCCTTCGATGCCGCAATCTGGACCGACAAAGGTCAACGATGTCTCTGGGTGCGTTTCTGCAACCTTAGCAAAAGCGCGAAAGATGAGATCGGCGCCTTTCAACAAGTCGAACCGACCGACAAAAAGAAGCGAATGCTTTTTGCAAGAATCCACGCTCCACCTTTCCGTTGGAACGTCGATAGGATTGGAAAAAACTCTATACGTGATCTTGGATCCATATCTTTTAGAGACGGCATTCCCAATGTTCCGTGAGGGCGAGGATATGACCTGCGCCGAGCGAAGTGCTCGGCCTTCCAAGTATTCACGTATAGCATCATAGACAGGACGGCGTTCAGTTTTGCTCAGGAACCAAGGCCCATGAAGCCGAACAACAATTGGCAGCCGCTTCGTCTCAGAAAGCGCCAGGCTCAAGCCAAAAGAATTCTCTATCTCGAGGACTTCCAGCCCGGATGTTCTTTTAAGTTCGGTAATCGCCTTAACTATCAGTTCGGTCCTCTCACACCAGCTTGCTCTGTCGGGCGCAAGCCTGAAAATCAACCGTCGCCAAAGGGACCGAGGCCGTTGATATCGCTTTAAATCAATGGTGCCTACCTCAGTAATCGAGGCGTTCGCAGTAAGAATATAGACTTCGTGGCCTTGCCTTCGGAGTTCTCGAACCATGTAGTTTGCATACGTAACGATTCCGTTTGCCAAATTGCCAGGCGGCCACGATGGGACGAGCATTGCAATCTTCATGAAGTAGTTCTACCGCTTTTAAATCTGTTGAGAGATTTGATTTCCCAAGCCAGCGCATGCTCGGTGATGATATCGATATTATCGTACCGTGGCGTCCAATCCAGAACTGTGCGGATGCGGCTTGTGTCTGCGATCAGGGTCATTATATCGCCGAGCCGACGGTTCGCCACCTTAACCGCAAACTTGCATCTCGAAATGCGCTGAACTGTCTCGATAATTTCCAGCACGGAGTAACCGCGGCCATAGCCGCAATTTAGAACAGTAGATTGGCCTCCTTTTCGCAGATAGGACAGTGCGGCAAGATGCGCCTGTGCCAAATCGCTGACATGGATAAAATCTCGAATGCAACTTCCGTCGGGCGTCGAATAATCGATTCCAAACACGTCCACTCTGTCACGTTGTTCCGTTGCTGCTTCAACTGCAATCTTGAATAGATGCGTAGCACCGGCTGTCGCTAAACCGGTCCGTGCTGATGGATCTGCTCCCGCAACATTAAAGTATCGCAACACAACGTAGTTCAAGTCATGGGCAACAGCGACATCATGTAAAAGCTGTTCTGCCATCATTTTCGACGAGCCGTACGGGGACAACGGGCGCATCGTCGCATTCTCAGCAACAGGCACATGATCCGGATTCCCGTACACGGCAGCAGTTGACGAAAAGATCAACCGAGTGACACCACACTTCACCGCAACACGCAGTAAATTACACGTTACCGCTGTATTATTACTGTAGTAAGCAAGTGGATCTCGCATCGAGTCGGAAACAACGACGGAAGCTGCAAAATGGAAAATACACTCAACTCCGCATGAATTTATGACAGATTCTACGAAGTTTTCGTCGCCGATATTGCCCTTAAATAGAGAAACGCCATCGGGCAAAAGATATGGAAAGCCGGTCGACAGATCGTCAATCACGACAACCGTTTCGCCACTTTCAACTAATGCAAGAACGGTATGACTCCCGATGTACCCCGCTCCTCCGGTGACGAGCACTGTCATTCGCATTCAATCTGGTCGATGCGGTCCATTTTCACTCAACGACAACTATTTGCCAAGTGAGAGCTAATCAAGGCTTCTGTTCCTCTCGCCAGCTTTCTGCCATAGTACATCAACATCATCCCATTCGGTATTTTCAAATCCGTAACTCGTAGGGAAGATGTGTCCCCAACGTAAACCATTAGCTATATACTCAGCAGGCATCGCGGAACCACTCCCAAATTGGTTGAAGAACGTCAACAGCGCTGTCGACCAGGACTGGCTACGTTTCACCGCGAATAAGAACATCTGTTCCGGAGCAAACGCGACAAATTGCGCAAAGGACAGTTTGACGGTCGTGTTATTAGATAGAACAATTGTTGTACCGGATAACGAGACAATTCTCGTCAACGGAGGAATGCCATAGCCGAGAATGAAGTACCCCGGTGCCAAGGCTGCCAAATAGCTAGCGCTAACACCGACTACGAGATTGGACTTTCCATCGATTGCACCACCAGCGAAGGGTAGCGCTCCCGAAACACTGCCACCAGCACTAACGACAGTTACGCTACGGTCCCAGCCACCCTCGTACATAATTGCAATTCTGTTATACGACTTCATCTTGGCCACATAGGCGGGTAACAACGTCAACCTATAGCGATCGACGGTCTCGCTGCCGCCTAACGTTTGATCGACAATCCCTTTTACATAGCCAGCGCAGGCAATCTCCTGACCATCTAGATCGTGAATGTTTGCCAGCCAGTCTGCAACCTGTTTTGCTAGATACGCTGAGTCAAATGACTTACTTGGTACAAAATAACCGGCGAACGCAAAATAATCATGATGAGCCATGGGCGCGACGGTGGGGCCCCACACATTTGAGGGGTCGTTATGATAAAATTTCGTGCCGTCAATACGCGCCAGGTTGAGTCCCGAAACACCAAGAGTACCTTGCCCAGCGAGCACAAAGCTGAGCCTTTCGCTATTATGGGCGGACCCTTTTATGTCTTCAACGTTGATGACAGAACGAAGTGCAACCATGCTCGCATAATCGGAAACGCCTGCGCTCGGCCACCGCAAGAAGCCTCGGTACGCACAGTAGAAAGTTTGAGAAAATCCTGAGCCTGCTGAATTCCAAGTTTCATTGCTGAATTCAATGAATAGTCGCGCGCTTTTCGCTAGTCCTGGGAAGCCATGCGCTCCATTTAGGACAACATTGACAGCCTGAATTCCCCAACTCTCTTCAACTGTGTAGTCCGGATCCATAGAGCACAATCCCATATGAGGGATATTCATCCACATATGGATCGGATGCGACGGATGCATTGCGTTCAATTCATTGATGAGCGCGGTACAGATTTCAATCGGCACGTCTCCATTATGCCCATTGTTCGAACCGGCGTCATTGAACATCCAAACGCCAAAAACATGATTTCCATGGCCATCAGTTTGAGCTGAAATCGTCTTGTCGAACACAAACGTCTTGTAATCGCCTGCGGCTATATATGCATTGCCAAAAGTCGATGCTGGAGCGGTTGGAATTGGAAACGTCACGGGATAAGTGAACCGCCCCGGGTTTGCCGGAGGCTCCAACTCCTGAGAGGATGGAGCCATGACAAGCAAGACGACGAACAAGTTTTCACCGGAGGTTCGGGCCCGAGCGGTTCGAATGGTTTTGGATCACGGCAGCGAGTATCCGTCCCGCTGGGCTGCGATTGAGGCGATAGCCCCCAAGATTGGCTGTTCCGGCCATACCCTGCTGGAATGGGTGAAGAAGGCGGAGATCGACAGCGGCAAGCGAGCAGGCGTCCCAACGGACGTGGCGGAGAAGCTGAAGGCGCTTGAGCGTGAGAACCGCGAGCTTCGGCAAGCCAATGAGATTCTGCGCAAGGCAAGCGCTTATTTTGCGACGGCGGAGCTCGACCGCCGGTCCAAGCCATGATCGCCTTCATCGACGATCATCGCGCGGCGCATGGGGTCGAGCCGATCTGCAAGGTTCTGTCGATCGCCCCCTCGACCTATCATGCCCATGTCGCCAAACGGCGTGATCCCGCCAAGCTGTCGGCGCGCGCCAGGCAGGATGTCATCCTGAAGATCGAGGTCCGGCGCGTCTTCGATGAGAACTTCCGCGTCTATGGCGTGCGCAAGATCTGGCGGCAACTCAAGCGCGAAGGCTTCGATATCGCCCGTTGTACGGTGTCACGATTGATGCGGACCATGGGCTTGCACGGTGTTATCCGCGGCAAGTCGGTCAGGACCACGATCGGCGACAAGGCGGCGCCATGCCCGCTGGATCACGTCAACCGCCAGTTCAAGGCGTCGAGGCCGAATGCGCTTTGGCTCTCCGACTTCACCTATGTTGCCACCTGGACCGGCTTCATCTATGTCGCCTTCGTCATCGACGCCTATGCCCGCAGGATCGTCGGCTGGCGGGCATCACGTTCGGCGCACGCCGGCTTCGTGCTCGATGCGCTGGAGCAAGCCCTGCACGATCGACGGCCGGTCCATCGCGGCGGGCTCGTACACCACAGCGACAGAGGAAGTCAGTACGTATCCATCAAGTACACCGAGCGCCTGGCTGAAGCTGGCATCGAGCCGTCTGTCGGCAGTGTCGGCGATTCCTACGATAATGCTCTCGCCGAAACCATCAACGGCCTCTACAAAGCTGAGGTGATCCACCGACGCGGACCGTGGCGTAGCTTCGAGGCCGTCGAGTTCGCAACGCTGGAATGGGTCGATTGGTTCAACAACCGACGGCTCTTGGAGCCCATCGGAAACATCCCGCCCGCCGAAGCCGAGCAACGCTACTACGCCATGCTGGAACAATCGGCCATGGCGGCATAACTTAAACCAAACGGCCTCCGGCAAACCCGGGGCGGTTCATAAGCACCTCTTCCCCCAACGTTAAGGGTAATGAATTGGTTCGCTTTTGCAGATCCCCTGAACGGCCCGAATGCCGTTGTGTCAACCCCGATGGAATAGCTATTCTCGTCGATCACGGTAATGGTGCATGGAGAAAGATTCAGTTCTGGCATTACTCCGGCTGCTAATTGATGTGCGATCACATCGCCTGTTGCGAAACCATGAGCTAAAGCTGAAACTCTTCCTGGATTTGAATTTGTAATAGTAATTACATTTTTCGACCCGCTCCGGGCCATACCCGATCCGATCCGACAGGTTACGATTTCTCCCTGCGTTGGACGAGAGGGCATGCCATCAACAGGAGCGAGAGAGTACTGGTTTATTCCCGCGGTCTCGCCATAGGGCAAAGAAACTGCCCAATTCGAATTTCCACCGCCTCCGGCTCCACCCCACGCAGCATAGGAAGGAAGTGTTCTCGAACTAAAGGTCGTTTGTCGGCAGTTATTACCGCCAACCCAATCCATGAAACGAATGGCACTCGGACAGAGATCGACGATAGCTTGCTTATAGGCTGTTCGAAAAATCCTACCTGCCTGGAGATCGGCTTCATCCTCGAGTCGGTAGAATTGCAAATTGTGCAGAAGCGCGCCGGTATTATGAGGATCGGTAGCATATACTATAATGCTGAAGAGCTGCGCAGGCCCAGAAAAACTCAAGACGATATAAGTATCCGAACCTAACGTCGTTCTCCATCTATCCGAACCCGCTTGAGTCGCATTTGTACTTCTGCGGGCAATATAGGTCCACGAACCGGAGTGCAAAGGTAACTTAACCTCACCATTTCCCTTCCATCTCAAGATGTAGTATTGGTTGCTTCCAGGTTCTCCGTAGTGGAATGATGCTGGGATGCGAATACCGCCTCCGAACGGCCTATTTTCAGAAACCTTAATGCTTCGATTTGGATACCCATCACTGCCTATAGATTGTAGCCAAATCTGACCAGCGCTCCAGGCGCGGCCAACTGGCCCGAATTGCTCGGCGGCCAAGAAATGATCGATAAAACGATAATCATTAGCACCGGCAGCAAAACCTATATTAAGAACTGAGCGCTGCGACGGTTCGCCACCTGCCGGGCTGTTGGCCGACGGCTCCGACAGGGGCACAGGCGTTGCCGCCTCTGCACCTCTCGGCAACATCCCCGAAAGCAGGGCAACATTAATGCTTTGTAGGAACGTTCTACGATCCATTTCTATAGTACCGTCTGTTGACAATCATTGAGTGCTCGACGCGATGTAGCATTGTACCGGATAATAAGAGAGTTGGCTATTTTGAGATCGCGTCATCGTAGTTTGAGATCGGAACCTCTTCCGCTTCGGCTTCAATATGGATTTCAAGAATAAATCGCAGCCGTCAGTACCTCGTTGATGGGCCTTTTCGTGAAATCAAGAGTTTCTCCTAAGACCCATTCCAGCGCTGAGCTGGAGCCTACACTGCTAGCATCGCGGCGTTTACTAATACCGCACCCCTCATATGGACACGTTTCGGGTATTCTTCACACGTCTGACATTGAGATCTTCGTGTGTTGTCTGGCCATCCCGCGTGACCGCCCCATCCGCTGACTTTTTTTCGTGTGTTACACACTCTATGCTGTCAAACCCTGGCATTCATGAATTGGCAGGAGATGTGCCCGTCGTCAGCGAACGAATTGATTTAGCAGGTGCGTACGCACCGAAATTATCCGGTAGGTCGCCACGGCTTCGGCTCGCAAAATCCCAAGATGGCATTGAGGACGCGATATGATTGACGTCGCACGCCACGCGGCTTGTTAGGCAGCATGCGATGACATCTTCAACCCGATGGGTACCACGGATGCGATCGAGTCACCCCGAGCCAAGCGTTTGAATCATGTCGCGGAAGTCAGACGCGATTGGTGTCCATGAATAGCTTTTTCGTTTTAACCCGCAGCAGCCCGCGCTATTTTTTGCAGTTTTGTTATTCGTAACTGGGAAGGCAAAGCAATTGCCTTCTCACGCAAGCGAGCTCGTTCGAAGGACTTCACTTCAGTCAGAAGAGCCCGCAAGGTGCTATCAAGAACAATAAAATTTCTTCTCCCCAAGCTCTTTAAGCTCATGCCTTCCGATTGGAATCAAAAGAAGGTGGCTTGATCTTCGCGGCGGATGACCAGTGATCGAAGCAGCTGGCGAAGTTCCCAACAAATAATGGTTCGCAACAATCCGCATGGCAAAGCCGCGCACGGCCGCGCTTGACCATGTCGTAAAATGGCGGATCACCGTACAAAAATTGCAAAGCCGGGGTTGGAAGTGGAGTGCGTCGCGGGACGACAATTCAACTGTTGCGGCATGAGAATCACATTTATGGAATAATCCCGCAATCCCTGAGCTCATGAAGAGAGTGGCGTCGTTGCGCCTCCGAATGTCACGGTCACGATGGCTCGCGCAGAAACGCACTTGATCCGGTCCTTTTGCTCAAGCCAGCCGGCCGAGACCTGCGGCAATGCCGTCATCGTCGACTGATCGGCGGCGAAGGCAATCGGGAAATTACTGAGTTGGCCGGATTGTTACGGCTATCCAGGACACGATGCCCCGTTATCTCGCGGAACAAACTTATCCGACGGCTTTGTGCCGACTGCATTAATCGGTCGAAAAGGCCAAACGATGATTGTGCGAGGAGGAAGACCTCTGCATTGACGGCTGCCGTGTCAAATCCGCCCGCGACCAGTCTCGCTTCAATCTCTGAAGCGGCAGTTGGATCTTCACGCCACTCCATTGAACTACGGCGGCTGCATGACTGAACGAATGCTTGGCTTTGCGACGGCATACCGACCCCATCCAATTGCTGCAAGATTGAGGCGATCGCATCAACGCGGTGGATCTCGAGGATCTTTTCCCTCATCCGACGGTACCGTAAGATCTCCCACGATAATTCCACCAGATCCAACACCCATAGCCATTCGAGATTGGTTTTTGGTCGAATATCATTGATGATCATTTTTTTGATGATTTCGAACTGCTGTCGGTTCTCTCCAGGTAAAAGACAGGTTGCCTCCTCGAATATCTTTAAATCTTCAGGCACAGACAGCGGTAGTAAATCTTTCATTTCACCGCCTCGCGCTGATTGGCTCCACCACGAAAGTGATCAGACGACGCGTGATCGGATGACGTTGTCTCCCAAAGTCGCTTTGCAACTTCGAGCGGTGCGATTTGACCGTTAGCCCACCATGCTGCTTCGTTGCCGTGACGGTGCAGTTCTTGGTGGTGACTCCGACATAAGGGGACAGTAAATTCATCACTGACCTTCATGCTAAGCGATCGGGCTTGCGCGAACTTCAGATGATGAGCATCACACGGTGAGCCCTTGCAGATCAGGCAAGGCTGAGAAGCGACAAACCGAAGATGTCGTTTGCTGCGCTGCCTGACTGTCTTGAGTAGCGGTTTAACCGGTTGGCTATTTGCGCGGACCATCAAGGGCGTGGACGAGTTCGGTACGACCGCCCCGACATCTTCGGAGGTCGCCGTTGCTTTGGCTGGCTCGAGTCCCGTAAGATGATCGGGTGCATGGGAATTGAGAACGGCGACGTAGGCATTTTCAACGATTGCGGCATCTTCGGTTGTCAGAGTGTTTTTGGCTGCCAGCCGGCGGTGTGCCCATAGCGCCAGCTGGTCGGCATCGTTAAGCCCGTTGATTTCGGTAACGAGCTGATCGCGCAGTGCTGCTGACGCCGAGGTGTTGAGTACCGGCTTTGATCTTCGAGCCCCGTTGTGTCTGGTGGGTAGCGCCGGTGTATCCTCTCCAGGGGTGATTGCTGGAGGGGAGCCGACGAACAAATCGGGAGCATCGAGGTCGTCTTCGCCAGCAATGCCAACAAGGGCAAAGAGAGCATAGCGGCGGGCATAGCTTAACGCGGCCCCCATCCGGTGTGGATTAGCGGCTTCATGAGACGGGCAGACTGGCCAGTCCGATGCGATCCATTCTCCGGAAGCATGGGCTAGTAAAGTATTCAGCCGTATCTGACCGCTGGCCTGGTCGATCCCTGTCGTCTGAACAGTGGCGATTTCATTCTGGCCAAGCGCTTTCCGCACGATGTCCAGCCCGCTTGCGAGCGAGGCATAGCGAAAGGTGCGGTCGCCCTCCCGTGGAAACGGCGAGCGGATTGTGGCGATCAGAGATTTTTCTGGGTTTGTAAGCTCTCCCTGAGCTTTTGCGAGGGCTGCTGCGATGGCGCCAATCGAGTCACTGCAACGGTGCATCGGCTGCCTCCTCCAGTAAATCAAAACTGATGGCGCCGGACTTTGACCGCCTGGCGCGCAGACCGTGGCCCATTGCCTCCCTGGCGTCCTCCGGGACGAGTTTCTTGAGATCGGCCTTGGCGGCTTCATGCTCTTGATATGCTGAATGCGTCCTGCAGAAGGTCGCTGCGAAATCCGCCCAAGCGTTAGAGCCGCTCATGTCGACGACTCGGACTGCTTCAAGACGTGGCCTTGGAGGTTCAACCCCAAACAACCGGGGCGCTTCGCCACTTTGGACACAGCGCCAGAATTTTCGCTCGGCTGTTAGCAAGAGGTGCTGATACAGCGGGTCGGCGTGAATCTGGAGCTCGACCCACTTACCGCCTCCGGTGATGATTGAGAGCACCGCCGAACTGGCATTCGCGACCCACATATTATGTTGCAGTTGAGCCGTATGTTTCTCAGCAGCAGCCACTTCCGAAAATGTCCAAGGTAGCATGAATTTGGCTTCGAAGACGGCACCGGAGGGTTGGACCAATCCGTCGAGCGTTGCCGCCATCCATTTGTGAACGGGGTGCTGAACTCGCTTCTGTGAATCTTTGACAGAGCTACCGGTGTTTCGCTCGTACCACCGTCTATTGAGGTCTTCCGTGGCGTTGCCCAGCTGAACGATAAGGTTGTCAGAGAGGTCTTCCGGTCCCGCCTCTCCGCGTTTTTCTCTCCAGAGCTGGATCAATTTCCTCTCGTCATCGCCCATGATGATTCGAGCATCAGAACCGCCGATGAAGCCAATTCTTGATTTGAGCAACGGCGTACGCATTACAGTCTCCTAAACGTCGAAAATAGTCATATATATCTATAATAGATACTTTCGACAAGTCAATCGTTTTCCGCCACTATGGTTGAAAATCTCGTGATTCGTTATGATCAGTGCGGCACAATGCAGGGCGGCGCGGGGGCTCCTCGATTGGAGCCAGCAGGTTTTGGCCGTTCGCGCGGGGGTAGGTATCGTCACAATCCGACAGCTGGAAGGAGACAAGAAGCCGCGTCGCTCGACGCTGGCAGTTGTCCGAAATGCCTTCGACCTTGCCGGAGTTGATTTCATCGAAGCGAATGGTGGCGGCGAAGGTGTACGTCTCAAGAAGCCTTCAGCTTCGCTGGCCAAGAAGCCGAACGGATAGGCGATATCGGCGCTTGTGGAGGCGCGCTACCGACTTTTCGTGAGTTGCTTGAAACTCGCAGACTGTGCCGCGATCTTGAGCGTGCCCGAGGTTCACCAGGGCAGTTGATCTCGCGTTATAGCTGCCGCACTCAGTGCTTTAACCGCACTACACCCCGTCCTGAAGCCGGGCTGTGCGAATTAACTCTTCCAACCGATTTTGGTCGCAGTGATGAGTTCGCGCCTTGATGTTTGAACCGCCCCGGGTTTGCCGGAGGCCGTTTGGTTTAAGTTATGCCGCCATGGCCGATTGTTCCAGCATGGCGTAGTAGCGTTGCTCGGCTTCGGCGGGCGGGATGTTTCCGATGGGCTCCAAGAGCCGTCGGTTGTTGAACCAATCGACCCATTCCAGCGTTGCGAACTCGACGGCCTCGAAGCTACGCCACGGTCCGCGTCGGTGGATCACCTCAGCTTTGTAGAGGCCGTTGATGGTTTCGGCGAGAGCATTATCGTAGGAATCGCCGACACTGCCGACAGACGGCTCGATGCCAGCTTCAGCCAGGCGCTCGGTGTACTTGATGGATACGTACTGACTTCCTCTGTCGCTGTGGTGTACGAGCCCGCCGCGATGGACCGGCCGTCGATCGTGCAGGGCTTGCTCCAGCGCATCGAGCACGAAGCCGGCGTGCGCCGAACGTGATGCCCGCCAGCCGACGATCCTGCGGGCATAGGCGTCGATGACGAAGGCGACATAGATGAAGCCGGTCCAGGTGGCAACATAGGTGAAGTCGGAGAGCCAAAGCGCATTCGGCCTCGACGCCTTGAACTGGCGGTTGACGTGATCCAGCGGGCATGGCGCCGCCTTGTCGCCGATCGTGGTCCTGACCGACTTGCCGCGGATAACACCGTGCAAGCCCATGGTCCGCATCAATCGTGACACCGTACAACGGGCGATATCGAAGCCTTCGCGCTTGAGTTGCCGCCAGATCTTGCGCACGCCATAGACGCGGAAGTTCTCATCGAAGACGCGCCGGACCTCGATCTTCAGGATGACATCCTGCCTGGCGCGCGCCGACAGCTTGGCGGGATCACGCCGTTTGGCGACATGGGCATGATAGGTCGAGGGGGCGATCGACAGAACCTTGCAGATCGGCTCGACCCCATGCGCCGCGCGATGATCGTCGATGAAGGCGATCATGGCTTGGACCGGCGGTCGAGCTCCGCCGTCGCAAAATAAGCGCTTGCCTTGCGCAGAATCTCATTGGCTTGCCGAAGCTCGCGGTTCTCACGCTCAAGCGCCTTCAGCTTCTCCGCCACGTCCGTTGGGACGCCTGCTCGCTTGCCGCTGTCGATCTCCGCCTTCTTCACCCATTCCAGCAGGGTATGGCCGGAACAGCCAATCTTGGGGGCTATCGCCTCAATCGCAGCCCAGCGGGACGGATACTCGCTGCCGTGATCCAAAACCATTCGAACCGCTCGGGCCCGAACCTCCGGTGAAAACTTGTTCGTCGTCTTGCTTGTCATGGCTCCATCCTCTCAGGAGTTGGAGCCTCCGGCAAACCCGGGGCGGTTCAGTTGGCCCGCCACAGCCCCAGCTGCAACGAGTGATTCTTTTCACTCAGAGGACGCAGCGATGACCGATCAGGAGGACGACAGTTCACGCCGGCAATTGATGGACCTTGTAGGCGAACCCGCACTATTAAAACGCGAAGACGTCACACTGTTTCGACGCCTCAAATGCGAGATCGAAAATCACATCAAGCCTCAGAACATCCTGGACGAAATGAGAGTGATGGACATCGCCAATGGCATCTGGGAAAGCCAGCGCTTCAGGCGTCATTTGGTAGGCCTGGTTGACGGCGAGCGGGTTCGCGCCGTACAGCATTTGATACTGCCGTTCGTGGGCCTCGATCATGAACAAGCGCGCAACCTAGCAAAGAACTATTGCAGCAGCGACAGGAAGAAACAGGCCTCCGCGGCTGAGATCGTGGGCGGATATGGAATCACTGACGATCAGATTGAAGCGCGAGCGGTTGTCTCCAACGGCCGTTCGTTCGACGCGTTGAACCGCGGCATCGCAGCCCGTGATACGTTGCGTCGAACGATCTTGAAGGAGATTGCCCGCGAACAACGTCGCGCCGAAAAACTTCAGCGAAAGAGCAAGAAAAGCAAAACCAACGGCTACGCACGCAGTGAACCAAAGCCAACCCTACCAGCAAAGGCGAGCTAGACATTCCGATGGCCAGCGAGAAACAGATCGCCGCCAACCGCGCCAATGCAAAACGCAGCACCGGCCCAAAAACCGCTTTGGGCAAATCGATATCGAGTCGCAGCGCGTTGCGACATGGACTCTCAGGCCCACTGAAACGCGATGCGCTCCCACCTGAAATCGAGAACCTCGCACAAACTTTGGTGGTAGATAACGGCGATGAGGGGCAACGCTTGGCCGCGACAGCATTGGCTTCCGCTCAATGGGAGCTGATGCGAATCCGTTCGGTCCGCGCTCGCATGATGGCGGCGATCGATTTATCCTCGACTGACGCATCAGACTGGAAACGGTTGATGGCGTTAGACCGTTACGAGCGCCTCGCCCATACAAGCAGACGACGGGCATTCCGCAAGCTTGCATCCAATGACCGTTGAGCGATTTTTTGCCAAAACGAACCCAATTTTTTCGATTCTCCCGAAGGCGCGTTTCGTCACTGCCAACTGAGGTTGAGGCTGAAGGCGTTTGCTAGTTCGGGATTGCCCGATCATTTGGCCCTGCGACCCCATTAATCTCGTGGAGTCGAACAAGGGACCTTTTGGCCGAGACCCTCGCGCCGACACACGCCGCATGTCGTCGCCATTGAGGAGGGATGTTTCGTCAGCTGGCGCTCAGATTTATTGAGAATAATCGGGCATTTCACGGTGCTTCGTTGTTTTTGGTGGAGCTGAAAACATCGAGCTCGAAAAGAGATTGTTCGCCAATCCAGGCCACGGTCTGGCCGCTGTTGTTTCCAGGATGTTTCGGGCAACGCGAGGGACCGTCTCCCTTTCCTATTTAACAGCGAAGGTTATTCAGGCGACGCGTGCAGGCTCCCGGACCTTTTAACAATCTGTCAGGATGGTTGACTCTTTATGAAATGTGTTCGAAAAGAGGTAATTAATAATAAAGGGGCTACTGGCATGAAATTAAATCGCATTTCGATAAGAGCTTTACTTGGGCTCGGATTAAGCATGGCGCTCGCGCCAGCAGCGCTAGGTCATCGACTCATTAAATCGCAACCAGATGCGGATTGAGGCGAGCTTGATGGCAGCGAGGAAGTTGTCGTCACGTTTGTCGTAGCGGGTGGCGACGGCTCGATAATGCTTGATTTTGTTGAAGAACCGTTCGACCAGGTTGCGCTTGCGATAGAGCTGCCTGTTGAAGCGCAGGGCGACGACGCGATTTGGCATCGGCTTCACATTGGCCGTCGCGCCGCGCGCGGCCAGGGTCTGGCGCAGGGCGTTGGAATCATAGGCTCGATCGGCCAGCAGCACGTCGCCGCGCTCGACGGTGTCGATCATGTCCTGCGCACTGCGCCCGTCATGGGCCTGGCCTTCGGTGATCTTGAGGCAGATCGGCAGGCCGCAGGCATCCACCAGCGCGTGGATCTTGGTTGTCAGCCCGCCGCGCGAGCGACCCATGCAACGGGATCTGGTCTGTTTTTTTGACCGTTGGCCGCATGCTGATGCACGCGGATCGACGAGGAGTCGATCATCTGGATGTCGCCATCATAAGCCTTTGAAACCGCCGACAGAATACGATCCCAAACGCCTGCCTTGCGCCACCGGTTGAAGCGGTTCACGCAGGTCGTATGCGGGCCGTAGCGCGCCGGAATATCCGCCCACGGCGCACCGGTACGCAGCCGCCAGAAGATCCCGTTCAGCACCCGCCGGTCATCCACCCGTGCAACGCCGCGCGATTTGTTCGGCAAAAGCGGCTGAATCACAGACCACTCGAAATCCGTCAGATCAAAACGAGCCATTCAATCCTCCTCCCTCCGGAGATTGAATCACGCCTCCCGTCCAAACGGAATCCCATTTATGGGTTCGTGACCTAGCCGATGTTTGTGTCGGGACATGCGGCACACTTGGTGCGACCGGCGTAGTGAGTGCGTCCCCCCTGGGTGGATCATATCAATACATTAGCACCGCTGGGGGCGTTACGGGCGCAGGCCAATTGGCCAGCGTCGGAGGAACGAACGGCTCTCAATTCACCACCTCGGTATTCACCGCAAATGCCGGTTCTGTACTCAATTTCTATTTTAACTACGTAACGTCGGATGGAGCAGGGTTCGCCGATTACACTTTTGCGCAGTTGCTGCCAACCAGCGCTAGCGCCATCACGCTATTTACCGCAAGAACTACGACCTCAGGCGATACGAGTCCCGGGTTCGGGTTGCCGCCGAATGATCCTGGCGTGATTTTAACGCCTGCTTCAACGGCCATCATTCCTGGTGGACCAGTCTGGTCACCGCTGGGGGGCTCCTCAGGCAGTTGCTACGATGCTGGATGCGGATATACGGGTTGGGTGCAGTCAACCTATACCATCCAAGTTGCCGGAACTTATGCTCTTACGTTTGGCGTGACGAACTGGGATGATTTTCAATTTGACTCAGGGTTAGCCTTTGCGGGCGTAACCGTTGACGGAACCCCAGTCACCGGAGTGCCGGAACCCTCAACCTGGGCAATGATGATCCTGGGGTTTGCAGGCGTCGGCTTCCTCACCTACCGCCGCCGAAAGCAGGTTGCAGCATTCACTGAAGCCTGATCTTCGGCAGTCAAGAATGCAGAGAGAGACCGCCCCCGGGCGGTCTCTTATTTGTTCGTAGTACGTGATGCGTTTGGTTCAAGAGCGATGTAGTTATGGTGCGGTTGCGTGGCAGCCGCCGCCGCGCGACCAGCCCCTGTTCGGCAAGCACTGCGCGTCTAGGAAATCAGCGCTTTCTTCCCCCTTGCGCTGCGCCATTACCGCGTCATCGAGCCGATAATGGCGAAATCATCCATGTCTATTTGGAACGATGCACCGACGTTAAGCGCATCGTGGTGATGGACACATCGGCCCACTCACAAGAACGACCGTGTCCGCAGGCAATCACGCTCTTAGGAAAGGTCGCATAGGGCGTCAAACTTTTGAATCACACGGGATGTCAACGCAAGCCGCTCTAATCGGGGATTGCACCGGCTTTGTTTTCGAGGTCAAATCAGTGCTAGCAATATGAAAATGCTCATACTGGTAGCAGCCTTAGCCTGCGGTTCCGGAGATCGGTTGATGGATCTTCGCGATAAGATCCCCCTTGGGCTGAAGTATATCGACCTGATCGTGTCGATGAATCCTTATTACGCGCGATTTTATATCTATCAGCCGGGTTATCCCGACAGCCTTCAGCAATGCTGTAGCGGGAGGGCCTCGGGGGTACTGCGTGTTCCCGTGATGGATGGTCGATTTTGCATTAGGCAGAGTCAGCGGCAAATGAGTTGGAATGTTCGCGTGGTTCTCAATCCAGGTCGAGAAATCTGACTGGTTTTAAAGTTTCCGACGTCACTTCTTAATGGCGATTTAGAATTTCGCGAATGCGTTCGGCGCCTTGGCGAAATCCATGCATTCGACGATGATTCGTGCTGCTGAGCAGGGCAATGACGACCTTGTTGCAAAAATGCGACGTAAGGTCCGGAAGCTCTCACGTGACCTGCATGGCTTCGCGGTGCGTTCCGCATACCATTCGGACCAAATTTGCAGATTAGGGCCGGCCTTGGGCGGTCTTTTCTTTTCTGCGCACAAAGGCTATTTGTTACGATTGTCTCAGACCACGTCAGGTTTGCTCCTGTGAAATTACTCGTTGTGATTGTCAACTATCGCATTACCAACCTAGCCATCGATTGCCTGCATTCGGTGGCCAAGGAAATCGAACGGGTGCCAAATACTCAGGTGGCTATCTGCGAGAATGGAACCGGAGACGACTCCGCAGACCGAATTCAAAGCACGATAGCTGAACATGGCTGGGCATCGTGGTGCACCCTGAAAACCCTCGAAATCAATCTTGGCTTTACCGGCGGCAATAACGCGATCCTGAGGCCAGCAATGAATTCAGCTGACGCGCCAGATTACATCCTGCTGCTCAATTCCGACACGATCGTGCGGCCTAACGCATTCAAAGAACTCATCGACTTCATGGATAACAATCCAAAGGTCGGCATCGCGGGCAGCCGCCTCGAGAATCCCGACGGCACGCCTCAACGATCTGCATTTCGCTTTCAGTCGCCGTTCGGGGAATTCGAGAGCTGTGTGAAACTTGGGCTAGTGAGCAAACTGTTGAGCCGCTGGGTTGTAGCACCCCCCGTGGAAAATCAACCGTTCGCAACCGACTGGGTTTCGGGCGCCAGCATGATCATCCGTCGCGAAGCGATGCAAATAACTGGGTTGCTCGACGAGGGATATTATACATATTTCGACGACATCGATTATTGCTTCAATGCCGGAAAGCGCGGATGGCCAACTTGGTACGTTCCCGCGAGCCGGGTCGTGCATCTCGTCAGCCAATCAACGGGTGTGAACCGCAGACTAAAGCGGTTGCCGCCTTATCTATTGGAAGCACGAAGGCGTTACTTTCTGAAGAACCACGGTCCGCTCTACGCTGCTTTGGTTGACATCTGCAGGATAGCAGGACTGTCGCTTTGGCGGTTACGGATTTTGCTCACCCGCAAGGAGGACACTACGCCTCCGAAGCACCTTTCGGATTCAATCCGACACAGCGTATTTTTTAAGGGGTTTAGGGTGACCGACGTCGACAATCCTTTGCTGTCTGCGCGTTCAAACTGAGTACCCTTAAGCCGATGACGCGAAGGCAGCAATTTAGGAACCTAACTTAGCGGCAGTAATTACACTCAACGGTCATCAATTAGAGGTGCTCGCAAACAAAGACTTGACCGGATTCATGGACGAATGCAAACCAAGGTCGCGATCAAAGCATGTACCCGCCGATACCTTGATTCGACGTTCGGCAATCTTTTGATGGTTATCAGCTTCGTTCAACCGCACAAGGTGCATCATTGGTAGTCAGGTCAGTCTTTTCCCGCACTGAACTGATTGAAGTAGACGACGGACATTTCAATATTAAATGAAACCGCGCGCGACTTCGTTTGCTCTTGTCGTGGCATGGATCGCGGTGCTCGCGGTCGCGTATGCAACGCTGGTACATGTTGGCTTGATTTATTCGATCTACTTCAAGGTGGCGCCGTTCGTAATGCACCCGGACATGCAGACCTACGGTCATTTCGTGCATATCATCGCATTCGGATTTCTCGGCGTCGTTTTTTCCTTGGCTTATCCCAAACGCCCTTTGCTGGTCGGTTGCATCGTCCTTGGTGGGGCGGCTCTTCTGGAATTAGCACAAACACTCACACCTGATCGTCACGGAACTTTAGTCGACGCCTTAGAGAAGATTGCAGGCGGAGGCGCCGGCGTGGCTTTAGTTAAGGCAATCGACAAGCTTAGGTGAAGGAATCTCCCCTAGATTTTGTGGACTCCGCAACCAAATCCGACCTTTCCTCACCGATAGCGATAATGCCGGCACAGGTCCGCCATTGCCGAGCTCGAGAAACCAGTTTCGATGTGATTACCCCAAAGGTCGAGAGGCTGTCAGTTCCCGGGATAATCGATTAAACAAGTTCATAAAAGATCGGTAGGTGAGGCATCGCTCTCCACCGCCGTTTGATGTAATAAACCGCGATCTTCTCATCATTATTTATTGAATGGCAAATAAATGCGCGCGGTACTGTTGGCAGGCGGCCTTGGAACACGTTTCGCCGAGGAAACTGACGTCCGTCCCAAACCGATGATTGAAATCGGCGGCAAGCCCATCCTGTGGCACATCATGAAGATCTACAGCAGCCACGGCATCAACGACTTCATCGTCTGCCTCGGTTATAAAGGTTATGTAATTAAAGAATATTTCTCGAATTACTTCTTGCATCAATCCAATGTCACATTTGACCTCCGTGAAAACAGGATGGAGGTTCTTCAGAAACATGTTGAGCCGTGGAGGGTGACGCTCATTGATACCGGCGACGAGACGATGATCGGCGGCCGTATCAAGCGGATTTTGCCTTATCTGGGTGATGACGATACCTTTTGCCTAACTTACGGCGACGGGGTGTCCGATGTCGATATCACAGAAAGTATCGCCTTCCACCGTCGCGAAGGCCGTCTTGCCACAGTGACGGGTACGCAGCCGGATGGCCGGTTTGGTGCCATCAATCATGAGGGCAGCCGCGTTACTGGCTTCCAAGAGAAACCGCGCGGCGACGGTGGCTGGATCAATGGCGGATTTTTTGTTCTTTCGCCCAAGGTCGGAGAATATATCGAAGGCGATACGACGGTTTGGGAAAAGGAGCCGATGATCGGCCTCGCGGCAGCAAATCAGCTCAGCGTATTTTTGCACGATGGCTTCTGGCATGCGATGGATACGTTGCGAGACAGACGGTATTTGGAAGAATTATGGGCAACCGACAAGGCTCCCTGGAAAAAGTGGTAACAAATCCTATGCGTGTTCTTATTACCGGTTCGATGGGTTATGTCGGCCCTCTCCTCATCCATCGTCTTCGTAAGACTTTTCCAAATGCCGAATTGATCGGTTTCGACACCGCATTCTTTGCCCATAACTTGACAGCCGCGACTAAATTACCTGAGTCCTTGTTGGACCGCGTACATTTCGGGGATATTCGCAACTTCCCTCCGGATTTGCTCGATGGCGTTGACGTCATTGTCCATCTGGCGGCAATTTCCAATGACCCGATGGGTAAAGAGTTTGAAGAAGTCACAGAGGCTATCAATGAGAAGGCGAGCGTTGCCCTCGCTCAGATGGCCGAACAACGTGGCGTCGCTCGCTTTGTGTTCGCATCCAGCTGCAGTATCTATGGCGCAGCGGAGGGCCGACCTAAGCGCGAAAATGATTCACTTAACCCGCTTACCGCTTATGCACGTTCCAAGGTCGCCATGGAAAACGCACTTCGTATCAACGCAGGCGCCATGACGGTTACCTGTTTGAGATTTGCGACCGCTTGTGGAATGTCGGACCGACTTAGGCTCGATCTCGTTCTCAACGACTTTGTGGCAAGTGCGGTGGCAACTCGCGAGATCACCGTGCTCAGCGACGGGACGCCCTGGCGACCGCTGATCGACGTATCCGATATGGCGAGCGCAATTGAATGGGCGATTAAGCGTGACAACGACAAAGGCGGTCAAGTCCTCGTCGTCAACGCCGGGACGAACGCTGGGAATTATCAGGTCAGCGACTTGGCACGAGCGGTTGCGACTGAACTACCCGGCACCCGGGTCAGCATCAATGCTGCAGCGCCGCCCGACCTCCGCTCCTATCAAGTCGATTTTTCACTCTTTGCCGAACTCGCCCCTGCCAGCCAGCCTGTGGTTTCCCTTCTGCAGTCGGTGAAAAACCTTCATACCGGACTAACGGAGATGCAGTTTTCGGATCGAGAGTTTCGTGAATCATCCCTGATGCGACTCAAAACCTTGAACGCGCACATCGCGCATGGCCGCCTGTCGCGGGACCTCCACTGGCAATAAGGCACTCTCGGTATGAAGTTCCATCCTACGCCACTCCCTGGAGCCTACACGATTGAACTGGAAAAGCGTGGCGATGACCGCGGCTTCTTTGCTCGCTTTTTTTGTCAAAGAGAATTCCAAGAAGCCGGCATTCCATGTTCAGTGGTTCAAATCAACAACTCACTTAGCGCTAAAGCAGGAACATTACGGGGCATGCACTATCAGCTGCCACCGGCTGCTGAGATAAAAATAGTACGCTGTATCAGCGGCGCGCTCTACGACATTATCGTTGATTTGCGTCCCGATTCACCGACCTTCAGTCGGTGGTTTGGCATCGAGCTTAGCGAAGAAAACCGCCTGATGCTTTTCGTGCCTCGGGGATTTGCTCATGGCTTTATGACACTCGCAGACAACACAGAGGCCTTTTACCTAGTCAGTGCTTTTTATGAGCCAGCTCAAGAGCGCGGTCTGCGGTTTGACGACCCCCACTTTGCTCTCAAGTGGCCGCGAACCCCTGTTGACATTTCAGACAAAGATCGCGCTTGGCCCAGTTTCGATGCGGCATTTCACGGCGTTGAGTTGATGCGGAACCTCAAATGAAAGTCCTTCTGACCGGTGGAAGCTCGTTCACGGGCCTGTGGTTTGCACGCAGCCTAAATGCGAGGGGACATGCTGTCGTTGCGCCGCTCAAAGGAACCGGATATTCGGGCTTGCGCAGTATCCGCGTTGATGAATTGAAAAAGGTGGCCGAGGTAATTGATGACTGCCCTTTCGGCTCATCGCGGTTTCTTGATTTAGTTGACGCGGAACGCTTCGACCTCCTTTGCCATCACGCGGCAAGGTCTGGAGATTATCGCAGCTCTGGTTTTGATGTTTTGGCCGCCGTTGCCGAAAACACTCATAACATGCCCGCCGTCCTGAAGGCGATGTTGAAACATGGTCTCGTCGGCGTCGTAGCAACTGGCTCTATTTTTGAACAGGACGAGGGAGTAGGCAGTGAACATACTCGAGCGTTCTCGCCATATGGTTTGTCGAAGGGTCTAACGTGGCAATTCTATCGCTTTCTCAGCGAAACGTTTGGATTTAAACTAGCAAAATTCACAATCCCAAATCCATTTGGACCATTCGAAGAACCGCGTTTTTGTACGTATTTGGTAAGGTCTTGGTTCAATGGGGACGTACCGACTGTACGTACTCCTCTCTACGTTCGTGACAACGTCCACGTCGACCTGTTGGCTGCAGCCTATGCCGCTTTCACCGAACAGGTGATGCTGCCGGGTAGCGTCTCAAAATTGAATCCTAGTTTTTATATCGAAAGCCAAGGTGCTTTCGCTAGGCGCTTCGCTTCAGAGATGGAGCCGCGTCTGGGACTTGCCTGCCCCCTCGTACTTTTAGATCAAAGCGAGTTTGGCGAGCCGATGGTCCGAATCAATACTGACCGCCTTAATGGAACGGATTTCGGCTGGAGCGAGCGCGTAGCCTGGGATAATGAGGCAGCCTTTTACATTGACGCCAAAGATACAATCATGGTTGGATAGGATAGAATTAAACGCGCTATCATATAGAGTGGTTCGACAAGTCACGTTGACGAGCAGACGTCGGATGGATCGCTCGGGATGAAAGGCTTCTCAACCCTAGCGCTTTGCGAAGCGACGAACAGTTGAGGCGTTTGGGAAACAATTCTCGGAGCGATGCGCTTCATTCGACTTAGCTCGTTCATCGAGCTAGCCGATCAGCTCACTTATAGTGCTTTTCATCCGCTTCATGACCTAAGGGAGCGAAAATTTCATTCCTAGCCGAGCTGGAAAGATTTCTATCGATTTTGACAGCTAAGCCGACATGTTTGCGCTTGGCTATCGCAAGCACTTAAACACGGTGCGCTGAAAGTGGTCGGGCAAACCCGCTTGCAGCTTGCATTCTCGCTCGCACAACTGGCAAAACAAGCATTTAAGGCGGCATCCGCAAATCGCAGTCTGCTCGTGTTCGGATCCGCGTTCGTTGTGGCAGGGTAAACTGAAACCAAGATTGCAATCGTTATTGCAAATCGCATCAAAATATTCATTCCACATATCACTCCGTCTTATCGGAATTTTTCACGTTCGATCGGCAATAACAAATTCGTCAATGCTTCGACCGCTCTTGAGCTCCGCGGCCAACCAACGGGGCACTTTTCCGCGGCCAGACCAGGTCTCCATAGGCTCGTTTGGATTTTGGTATTTTGCAACAACGCGTGGATATTTTCGCCGCTCTCTAGCGGCGTCGGTCTCGGCCCCTGATCGACTCGCTCCTTTTTCACCGCGAAGCTGAGCTAGTCGCTTCTCGAGTTCACGCTTCTCCGAAGTCAGTCGAACCGACAGAACTCGCCCGATCTCTTCGTGTAGTTGCCAAAGCTCGTCGACGGTCATCGCGTCGAGGTTCAAACTTGTATTCATCTCGCTTCGTGTCCACAGGTCCGACATCGATTTTTACTAAAGGCACCACGCTGAGGCTTTTCGCAGGGGGAAAACAAAGCTAGCTCAATCAACTAACACAATCCTTGAGGGAAAACTTCCCCAAATAGTGCGTTATTTCGACATTCCTCAGATTTCTTGAGTGTTTTCCGCGAGCCGAGGCTCCATTCTTGTCCGGCAGCTCAGAAGGCAGATGACCTGAGACCCTGAACTTCTTCCAGAATTGGGTAGAGTCCGTCGATCACGGAGACGGACGATGCGAGCCTCGCGGTTCACTGAGGAACAGATCATCGGGATGCTGAAGGAGCAGGAAGCCGGAGCGAAGACGGCGGAGGTCTGCCGCAAGCATGGCATCTCGGCTGCGACCTTCTACATTCAAGGCGAAGTTCGGCGGGATGGATGTGTCCGACGCTCGTCGCCTGAAGGCGTTGGAGGACGAGAACACCCGGCTGAAGAAGCTCTTGGCCGAGCAGATGCTCGACAATGCGATTCTGAAGGATGTCACCTCAAAAAATGTATGGTCCGCCCCGGCGTTGCAAGGGATTTGGATTTCTGTCGGGCGCAGTTTGCGTAAATGTATCCGGCCTCTCGCGAGTGAGCTGCTGTTGCAGCCAGGCCATGATGAGATGCGCGCCGGTTGTTCCCAATAAATCGTACGGGCCATGACGCCCGTTTTTTTGACAGGGCTTACAACCAGCGGATCGACTGTTCCGACATCACTCCTTGACCCCGCAACCTGACGAGAACGCGATGATCAAGCCTGGGCCGGATCAACGCGCTCATAAAGATTGCCCGGCCGCGTGAGCACGGCCCACGCCATCCGAGCGATTTTGTTGGCGAAAGCGACAACAACCTTGTTGCGATGCATCCGCTGTTCGAGCCGGCCGATCCACTCACCCATACGGTCGCGCTCACGGTTCAGGTGGGCGATGCATGAGCGTGCGCCATGGATGATGAGGCGCCGCAGGTACGGGTTGCCGCGCTTGCTGATCCCCAGCAGCGTGGTCCTCCCGCCTGTCGAGTTTTGGCGTGGAACGAGCCCGAGCCATGCCGCAAGGTCACGCGCCTTGCGGAACTGCCGTCCATCTCCGATTGCGGCAAGCAGGGCCGTTGCTCCCAGTGGCCCAATCCCGGGGATCGACATCAGCCGGCGCGCTGCGTCGACGCGATCGGCGATCGCTTCGACCTGCCGGCTGACGGTGGCGAGCCGTGCGTCGACGACAACGAACTCATCCCAGAGTTCCCGCAGCATCGTGCGCATCATCGGTGTGAGGTCGTTGGTCTCGTCGGCAAGGATGCGCGCCATGTCGAGCTTGAAGACGCCAGCCCCTGGCCGCATCGCGATTCCATATCCAGACAAAAGGCGCGCATCTGACAGATAAGCTGTATTCTGTTTGCGGAGATCCGGTCTCGGATCCGATGAAGCGCCTGCAGATCGATTTGCGCTTCCTGCCTGATCTCGACAAAGCGCATCGTCGGACGGACCACCGCTTCGGCAATCGCCTCTGCGTCACGCGCGTCGTTCTTGTTCGATTTGACGAAAGGCTTCACGAACTGCGCTGGGATAATCCGCACTGTGTGGCCCATCGCAGCCAATTTGCGCGCCAGCCATTGGGCGCCCGGACAAGTTTCCATCCCGATCAAGGCGCGAGGCGCCTGCTCGAAGAACGGCAGGATCGTATAACGGGTTAGCTTTACGCGGCGTATCGGCTTGCCGGATGCATCGGCTGCCATGACGTCGAAGCGAGTCTTGCCGAGATCAATGCCGAAGACGGCGGCACCGACAGAGTGGCTTCTGGACATATTGGCTCCTTCAGTTGGGAATCAACCAGCTGCATCATCGCAGCCGGAGAGCCGGGGCGGGCCATCTCATTAATGGTGACGCCCGATGCGAAGCGGAAAGCGGTGGCTCGCGCCTGCGAGGTGCATGGGGTGAGCCAGCGTCGGGCGTGCCAGGCTCTAAGCATCGATCGTTCAACGGTGCGCTACACCAGCATCCGTCCGGACGACGGTCCGTTGCGCGAGGAGATGAAGGCCGTGGCGGCGGAGCGCCGGCGGTTCGGCTACCGCAGGATCCACATCATGCTGGACCGGCAGGGTATCGTGATGAACCAGAAGAAGCTGCGGCGCCTCTACCGGGAGGAGAAGCTGCAGGTGCGCTGGCGCGGCGGCCGCAAGCGGGCCTTGGGCACACGCAGGCCGATGCTCATGCCCGATCGTGCCGACGCAAGATGGAGCCTCGACTTCGTCTCCGACACCTTCACCGACGGTCGGCGCTTCCGGGTGCTCGCCGTGGTCGACGACTATACGCGGGAGTGCCTGGCACTGATCGCCGATACATCGCTTTCCGGCCTGCGCGTCGTGCGTGAACTGGACGCCATCATCCGCTGGCGCGGCCGGCCCGCCACGATCGTCTCCGACAACGTCCTAAGAGCGGAAGGAAGTGGAGCAGCCGATCAAAGTCTCTCCGTTCGCCAGCATGCTCTCGCTGCGTGACGCTGGTCAAGTCGCAAGGTCGAACCAGGCGGCTTCCGCCGGCAAAGGAAAAGGTCTCGTCCATAGCAAACACAGGGTCCGCACGAAGGCGGCCCTCACCGTCCTCAACACGAGCTTCTGATCCAGGCGGAAGACCCGAACATTATCTACAGGGTCATCGAACAGATGCCCTCACGGCCCTAGCTGACAGAGGTTCTTCCACCTGGCACCCGCCCCTCGACGAAGGGCCGGTAATCGGAACCGCTTTTGACAACGGCGTGCACGACGCGCGCCATCTTGGCGGTAATAGCGGTCATCGCCTTGCGGCGCAGATCGGGATTGTCGCGATCTCTAGCGATGTAGCGTTCGAACTTGTGCCGGAAGCCGTTCTCACGCTGGCGGATGGCAACCTGCCCGGCAATCCATAGGGTGCGGCGCAGCCTGGCATTGCCAAACTTCGAAAGCCGGGTCTGGCCGCGATATTGGCCGGACCGCTGGGTCGACAGATCCAGTCCGCAGAACTTGAGAAACTGGCGATGGTGGTGGAAGCGGCGAAGATCTCCGGCTTCGGCAATGACCGTCAGTGCATTGATCGGCCCGATGCCCGGGGATTTGCCGCAGGAGCTGATAATCCTGGCTGTGCCGAAGC
>NZ_AAMY01000036.1 GCF_000152905.1 Nitrobacter sp. Nb-311A | reverse complement strand
GGCTCGCAAATTTGACCCCGTATCGGCGTTCAATTTTGACCCCTTCGCGCGGCGTGGTTTGAGGGTAGCGCTCGACTCGTCGGAGCTGGCCGGGATTGCGGAGACGAGACGAGCGCGGGTGGCGTGATCGTCGTCGCGGCTTTTGAAGCGCCAGCTGTCGTTACCGGTTTCGACGATGTCGCAGTGGTGGGTCAACCGGTCGAGCAGCGCGGTGGTCATCTTGGCGTCGCCGAACACGCTGGGCCATTCGCCGAAGGCGAGATTGGTGGTGACGATGACGGAAGCACGCTCGTAGAGCCGGCTGACGAGATGGAACAGCAACTGGCCGCCGGATTGGGCAAAGGGCAGATATCCGAGTTCGTCGAGCACGATGAAGTCCATCCGGGTCAGATGTTCGGCAAGCCGGCCCTGACGTCCGTTACGGGTCTCGATCTCGAGGCGATTGACGAGGTCGACCACGTTGTAGAAGCGACCGCGGGCGCCGGATCGGATGCAGCTTCTGGCGATTGCGATGGCCAGGTGGGTTTTGCCTGTGCCGGTGCCGCCGACGAGCACGACGTTGCGCTGCTGGGCGATGAAGCCGCCGCCGGCGAGATCATTGACGAGCGTCTGATTGATCGGCGTGCCTTCGAACTGGAAGTCATCGAGATCCTTGGCCAATGGCAGCTTGGCGATGGTGAGCTGGTACTTGATCGACCGCGCCTGCTTCTCGTTGATCTCGGCGCTGAGCAGGTCGCCGACGATGTGCTGAGGTTCGTGCTGGCGCTTGACGGCCGTCGCCATGATCTCGTCGAAGGCAGCCCTCATTCCGTAGAGTTTGAGCTCACCCATGAGGTCGAAGATTTGGGTTCGTTCCATCAGATGGTCCTCCGGAGGTTGTCGTAACGGGCGCAATCGGCGATCGGCGCATGGCGGAGCGTCAGTGCCGCCGGCGTCATAATGTTGGCCGGTGCAGCGGGTTCGCGTTGGCGAGCCAGGATGTTGAGAACGACGTCAGCGGAATGAACGCCATGAGCGATCGCCTCGGCGCAGGCGGCTTCGACCGCCGACAAACCGTCCGTCAGCACCGCATTGAGGATGTCGACCATCTGTCGATTGCCGTCGTCGGTGCTGGCGAGCCTGCGCCGGATCCGTTCGATCGCGGCCGGCAACACCCAGTCCTTGAAGGGTGCGCCGTTACGTAAGGCCCCGGGTTTGCGCGCGAGCACCGGCACGTAGTGCCAGGGATTGTAGGTCGTCTCGCCGCGTCCGAACGATCGCGGATGCTCCGCAACGATGCGCCCGTCCTGACGGATCACGATGCGATCGGCATAGGCTTGAACTTCGACCGGGCGCCCGACGGCGCTGGCAGCGACCGAGTATTTGTTGTTGTCGAAGCGCACCAGGCAGGTCTTCGAGACCGATGCCGGCACCGCGTGGAATCCGTCGAACCGGCCAGCATAGGGAACGAGCTTGGGCCGCTCGGCTTCGAACACCTCCCAGACCGTCTGTTCGGCCAGTTCTGGATGTCGGTGCGCCTTGGCGTAGGCGATGCACTTATCCAGAAGCCACGCGTTCAACTCGTCCAGGGTTTTGAACCGCAGCCGTGGCGTGAAGAACCGTTCCCGGACCAGCCCGACCTGGTTCTCGACCTGACCCTTCTCCCAGCCCGACGCCGGCGTGCAGGCGACCGGATCGATCAGATAGTGGCTGCACATCTGCAGGAAGCGGCGATTGTAGCGGCGATCCTTGCCGACGAAGATCGTCTCTACCGCCGTCTTCATGTTGTCGTAGATGCCGCGGCTGCAGGTACCCTTGAACAGTGCGAACGCCCGGTCGTGGGCGTCGAATACCATCTCCTGCGTCTCCCGCGGATAGGCCCGCACGAACAGCATGCGGCTGTGGCACAGCCGGACATGAGCGACCTTCACGATCGCCGTCACGCCGTTGAGGAGAACGATCTCATGGCTCCAGTCGAACTGGTAGGCTTCGCCCGCCGCAAAGCTCAACGGAACATAGGCCGCCGCGGTCGATTGCCCGCGCTCCTTGCTCCAACGCCTGGCGTAACGCCGTACGGCATCGTAGCCGCCGTCATAGCCGCGTCCGCGCAACTCTTCGAAGATCCGGATCAGCGTCAGCTGTTCGCGAGCCGATTTGGCCGCGTTCGCCGCCAGCAGTTCATCAAGCTCCGCCGCCCAACGCCCGAGTTTGGGGCGCGGCTGGATCGAACGCTCATACTCGAACAAGGTCTTGCCCGACCTCAGCACCTTCCGGACCGTGTTCCGCGACACCTTCAGGTCACGGGCGATCTCCTTGATCGTCTTGCCCTTGATGAAGTGTTCGCGCCGTATCCGCGCAATCGTCTCCACGATCAGCATCCCCGACCACCTGCTTCATGACAAAGCAGGCAGCGCAACAGCCAACCTGTAGGGGGTCAATTTTGGACGCCGATCCCCCGGCTTACGGGGTCAATTTTGCATGCCGAATGACAGCTTCCGGCGTTCAAGCCGGGCCAGTACATCACGGTGCGCGTTAAAACGCCGGATGGTCAGACCACGATGCGGAATTACAGTCTTTCCGACATGCCCGGTCAGCCGCATTTCCGCATCAGTGTGAAGCGTGAAATGCCACCGGAGGCCAATACGCCGCAGGGCTATGTTTCCAATCTGCTGCATGATGCCGTCGAGCCCGGTCACACGCTTCAGATCGCGCCTCCCTGTGGTGAGTTCTTTCTCGATGTGACGGAGAAGCATGAGCGCCCGCTGGTGCTCCTTGCTGCGGGCGTGGGAATCACGCCGATTATGAGCATCCTGCTTTCCGCGCTGGAGGCGTTCCCGAAGCGAGAAATCCTCGTTGTGCATGCGGTACTGAACGAGGACGTTCAGCCGTTTCGCAAGACGGTGAATGAGCTTGCGCGGCAACATGCCAACCTACGTGCATATTATCGCTACAGCGAGGGCGGCAGCCCTAGCGACAATGTGAGCGTTGGCTTCGTGACAGCGGAATATCTTGAAGGTCTGCTGTCATCGCGCGATGCGGATTATTACTTCTGCGGTCCGCAGCCGTTCATGGTTTCCATCTACCACGAACTGCTCAAGTGGGGCATTCCGGCTTCGCAGATGCATTTCGAATTCTTCGGACCACGGCAGGAACTCGAACGGGCGGCCTAAGCGCGAGTTTGAAGCATGTTGGGCTTCAATCGCTCAAAGCGGGGTGAAGCCCATTGCTGTTACTCTTGTCGCGAGGTGAGCAGGTGCTGTGCAACGGGTCTCGCCTGCCCGCACGCCCCACCCTCGCCGCCGAAGATGGCCCTTGGTCCGGATATTAGCCATCCTGATCAGACGGTCGAAGGTGCTGAGACTAATTCCGCCGTGGCTCGCAGCTTGTGTTCGGGAAGACCGCGAGGCCCATGCGGGAGTTTATCGATATCTTTCGTCGTTTGCTCCCTGCAGGGACTATGACAGGCCACCACCTCGACCTATCGAAGCGGCGGAGGTCAGGCCTTTTTATAGGTATCCAGGTCGATGCCCGAGCGACCCGGAGCCAAAATATTGTTCGGATCCAACGCGCGTTTGATGGCGTGTTCCACGTCTCGCTTGACCGAGCCATAACTCTGCGCAACACGCTGCTGGAAGCGAGTGTTCACACGGTAAACCGCGTAGCCTTCCTTTTCGAACTCGTCCAACAGCTCGTTGAAGCAGGCATCCGCACGCTTAGTTTCCTCCGCATCCGTGCGATCGAAAAGCACGTCGATGACGTGATGCATATCGCGCGGACCGACGATAAATTCGGCCACATAATCTAGACCGTACTTGTGCAGGATGCGCTTAGCCAGCCGCGCCTGCTTCTCGCACTCGCTGCCACGCGCTTCGCTGACCGGCGCGAACCACATGGAGCCACCACCGCCGCGCCAGTTATACAGGCCGAATTCCTGCAGGTTGGGCACACCGCTCATCAGTTCGGCGCGGTATTTGAACGGCTGAGTATCGCCGGCCTCCTTCTGGGTAACAATGCGGCCCTTGCCGAGTTTGTTAAAGGCGTCGACGACGATCTTCCAGTCCGCGTCGACCTGTTCCTGTGTGCCGTACAGCGCGGCGTACAGATTCCAAGCTCCCATGCCGGTGTCATGCTGCATTTTCTTCAGGATAGGGTCAGGCGTATGACCGGGCTCGGTGATGTATTGCGAACGGCGCAGATGCGCACTCCCAGCTTCCCAGAGCACGTTGGCGATCACGACCGAGTTGGGAATGGTCCCGGAAATGCGCAGCGGACGCAAAATCTCGACGATTTCGACAATATCTTCCTCGTTGTCGAAGATCACTTCGAACGGCTTGAACACCGGTGGCTTTGGCATCAGCCAGAAGCCCATCTTAGTCGTAATGCCGTAGTTAGCCTGGGTGAACATGCCGTCCAGAGTTGGACCGTAACCCCACTTAAAAATCTGCCAAGTGTTGCTGCCCTTCACCCCGCCCATACCGGTGCGATAGATATCACCGCTGGCCAGCACCACTTCCATACCACACTGCATCATGAAATGTTCGCCGTAGGGGGTGTAGCCCACGCCGCGATCCATGGTGTTACCGAGCGGTCCGGCAATGGCCGAAGGTGCCGAGAACGACAGCATCAGCGGCAGCTTGTTCTCTGTGATGTGGTCGTAGAGCTGTCCATAAGTCACACCTGGCTCCACCAGGGCGTAGCACATCTCTGCATCGATCTTGATGATCTTGTTCATTTTCTTCAGATCGAGGATGACCTGGCCGCGCTGGATCGGCGCGGCCGAGCCGTAACCAAAGTTTCGGCCGGTGGAAATGGTCCAGATAGGAATTTTGTGCTCATTGCAGATTCGCACCACACCCTGCACCTGCTCGACCGTGGTGGCCGTCAGAGCTGCTGACGCCGCATGGGCTGCATTCTCGACGGACATCATGACTTTGTTATAGGGCGCAAGCTGATCGGCGTTGACTAGCACGTTCTCTCCACCCAGCAATGCGCGGAACTTCTCGATGGCGTTGTTGAATTCTTCCCGGACCGCTCCTCTGGGCAGCACAGCGCTATTTTGTTCAGCCATTCAATCAGCTCCTTCAAGCAACGATCGAAAAGGAAACGAAGCTGCCGGTGATCGGCGTGTTCGCGGCGGGAGCCAATGGAGCAGCCAGCGTCGTGCGCGCGCCGATCGAAGCCAGCAAATAACCGATGCTGCTCGCCCACTGTGCCGATTGGTTCGTCCCCCGTGAGGATCCGGTCAGCTGATGTGGCGCCATGGGACCGTTCTGACGCTCCTCAATCAATTTGAAACCAGCTCCACAATCGTGCAGCTCGCGGCTAAGCTGCTGCGAGCAGCCTTCGGACATATCAGTGCTGAGCACATGATGCCGGGTGAACCCGTCCTCAGCAGTATGCTGCCCGAGCCACTGCACACGTGCGCCGCCACTACGGGCCATATCCACTATGAGAGTTGCTGAGGCATCATCCAGCAGGCCGATAACCCTCATTGGCAGACCGTGACGTAGGCGACGCTCAAAATCGAGCATGAATCCCAGATCGCGGCCGACCTTCTGAACGCGCAATGGCGCTTTACCAGCCGCCATGGCGCCATACAGGAACACCGACTCAGCCTCGCCCTCGTTTACGAGCGCCAACATTGTTGGCTCCGTAGCTTCGTCACCGATCGACCCTTCAGAGTTAGCCGCCAGCGCGGGTATAAAACCGTCCACGGTCAGACCGAGACTGCTCACGGCTGCGCCTTTGAGCACGAAACGACGATTCACACTCATGTCGGGCTCCTTAAGGCTGAGTAGCCGGGGTCGGCAGACTCGACAGATATTCGGTGACCTGACCAATGGATTTGTCGTCTATATAGGAGGCTGAAAACGCGGGCATGGCGTTGAGGCCATTGCGTACAACCGACTTAATGTAAGCTTCGGGTAACCCGCGACCGGCGATCACCGGCCCCACTCCCACGTTGGGGGCATGGCAGAGTCCGCAAAGTTTATCATACAGATTCTTGCCACTGCCCCACTGGCCATCAGCCATCGCCTGGATGGAAGCGGTCACTAGCGCAAACGGCAGCACAGTTGCGAACAGCATCCGTTTCGTGACCTTGCCACTCAAGAAATCAGACATGTTTGGTTCCTCCAGTCGCAAGCAAACCGGCGAGTACGCATTGCTTAGAACGGATACTGGCGCGGCGCATGCTGCACCGTAACCCACTGATCCGAAGTAAACTCCTCGATTGCCCAGTCACCATTGAACCGCCCCAAGCCGGAGTTTTTCTCTCCGCCGAAAGGAGCGTTTGCCTCGTCGTTCACTGGCATATCGTTGATATGTGTCATGCCCGCCCGTATTCGCTGTGCGAACTGCACCCCCCGCGAAGTATCTCTGGTAAACACGGCGCTGGATAGACCGTATTCGCTGCTGTTGCACAGCTCCAGTGCATGTTCTGCATCGCGAGCGCTCTGGATTCCGACCAGCGGACCGAAAATCTCCTCCCGAGCGATTTCCATATCGGCGGTCACGTTGCCGAAGACATGGGGCGGCATGACGTTGCCTTGTGGTTCGCCGCCCATAAGCATCTCCGCACCCTCCTGTTGCGCCTTGCTTACCTTTTTCTTTAGGCCCGCGAGCTGTTTAGCGTTGATCACCGGACCCACAACGGTTCCTGGTAGCCGCGGATCACCATAAGGCAGAGCCTCGACACGCGCGACGAAGCGCTGCGTGAACTCTTCCACAAGGGGCGCTTCAACGATGATCCGGTTGATTGCCATGCAGATTTGCCCTTGGTGCAAAAACTTGCCGACCACCGCCGCGTTCACCGCAGCCTCGACATCTGCATCAGCCAGCACCACAAACGGACTGTTGCCACCTAGTTCCAGAGCGACGCGCTTGAGATGAGTACCGCCACTGGCGAGACGGCCAATGTTGCGACCAACCGGCGTCGAGCCAGTGAAAGAGATGAAGGATGGCACTGGATGTTCGACGAACGCATCGCCGATGTCCGAACCGGCGCCGACCAGTACGCTCAGCACACCTTGTGGTAGCCCGGCCTCCTCGAAGATTCGCGCCAGCAGAAGGCCACCGGTGATGGGCGTATCACTGGCCGGTTTGATGACCACGGCGTTCCCCAGCGCCAGCGCTGGGGAAACTGAACGAGCACTAAGGTGCAAGGGGAAATTCCATGGACTGATTACCCCGACCACACCTAGCGGCGCGCGATAGACGCGGCTTTCTTTGCCCGGCACATCCGAGGGCAGAATGCGGCCGTGAGCGCGGCCGGGCAGGCCCGCGGACTCCAAGGTGATGGCGCGGGCGGAGGCCCATTCAACTTCGGCCTTAATGCGGGTACTGCCGGATTCACGAATCAACCAGTCAAGAATTTCTTCCTTTCGGTCATCGAAGATGTCGACCGCCCGACGCATGATGTCGCCACGCGCGGTGGGGCCCATTGCAGCCCATTCAACTTGTGCTGTTTGCGCTGTACGATAGGTCTGATCCAGATCCTCGCGACTGGCCATCGGCAAGCTCAACAAGAGTTCGCCCGTAAACGGATCAATGACATTCAGATCGCGTTCGGCGCTTCCCTTTCGCCATTGCCCGGCGATCGGCTGCAATTCGAGATTCTGATAGCGGGGCTTGCTTTTCAAGACCGACGTCCGTTTAATTTCGGAGCACTACGACCCCGCCCAACGTTGGAAGAGATGATGCACACTGTCCCAGCTTCAGTTTCAAGGGTCAAGTTTCTGTGCCCGCTTGCGGCGCTACGTATAACCGCAGTCGGCGACGAAAAGGCGATTGTTGGCACTCGTAGAATGTGCGGACTAACGAAAGATTCCTTCTCAAACTGCAAAGCATGCTAGGTGTTTGATCCCGGGGTTTGATGGTGCAATCTTTTCCACGGATTGGAAGGGTGCGCTATGGGACAGATTCTTCACGGGAGCGCCACGACGACAGAGGCTGTCCGTCGAGCGATACAAAATAGTCAAGAGAGCCTGAGAGCGCTTGCTGCACGCTATAGCGTCAACCCCAAGACCATTTTGAAGTGGAAGAAGCGTTCGACGGTCGCCGACCTTCCAACCGGACCCAGGACGCCAAAATCCTCGGTTCTTTCGGTAGAGGAAGAAGCGATCGTCGTGGCCTTTCGCCGACACACGCTGCTGCCGTTGGACGATTGTCTTTATGCTCTTCAGGCCACGATCAAGCATTTGACACGCTCGTCGCTGCATCGCTGCCTGCAACGTCATGGCGTCAGTCGGCTGCCGGAGATCGAAAGCGACACGGCCACGAAGAAAAAGTTCAAGTCCTACCCGATCGGCTTCTTCCACATCGACATTGCCGAAGTCAGGACGAAGGAAGGCAAGCTCTATCTATTCGTTGGAATCGACAGAACCTCGAAGTTCGCCTTCGTCCAATTGCATGAACAAGCCGATCGTCCCACAGCGGTCATCTTCCTTGAAGCCTTGATCGCAACCGTGCCCTATCGGCTGCATACAATCCTTACCGACAATGGCATCCAGTTCGCGGATCTGCCTCGCAACCGCAATGGTTGGACGGCGCGCTATCGGGTTCATCGCTTCGACCAGATTTGCAATGAGCACGGCATTGAGCACCGACTGACCAAACCCAACCACCCGTGGACTAATGGACAGGTGGAACGAATGAACAGGACCATCAAGGAGGCCACGGTCAAACGCTATCATTACGATAGCCATGACGAACTACGCGTTCATCTGGCCAACTTCGTTGACGCCTATAATTTTGCTCGACGGCTCAAAACGCTCAAAGGTCTCACGCCATATGAGTTCGTCTGCAAATTCTGGACTTCAGAGCCGAAAAGATTCAAGCTTAATCCGCACCAGCAAATGCCGGGACTAAACACCTAACGACCGGAACACAAAATAGGCGATGCGGACGATTAACTGCGAGTAATCGTAATCCCCAAGGCTTGCCCGAGTTCCTGCGTAATATGACCACTTCTATTTCTTTAGACTATACCACCTTTCGCCCGCCGCGGGGGCGATTTTCGGAGAATGCCTCACAGATAGGCAATTTTCGCGATGTCGTTGCCTTCGCGCTTAGAGCGGCAAATCGGAAGAACCACTTTTTGTAGTTCAAAGGCGGTTCACAGCGCGAGGCTCACTCAGTGCGCTTCGCGACCGTGAGGAGCCATGAAATCTGGAGCGGGACCGACCGGCACTATGCCGGTAGGATTGATAGTTTGATGGCTTTCGTAATAGTGGCGCTTAATATGCTCCATGTTCACAGTCTGGGCGACACCGGGAAGCTGGAAGATCTCGCACGTGAAGCTCCAGAGATTGGGATAATCGACGATCCGATGTCGGTTACATTTGAAGTGGCCGTGATAGACTTCATCGAAACGAACGAGTGTCGTGAACAGCCGGATATCCGCTTCGGTGAGACGCTCGCCTAAAAGATAGCGTTGGCGCGCCAGACGCTCTTCGAGCCAGTCGAGCGTTTGGAACACGCCCGCAACCGCGTCGTCATAGGCCGTTTGACTGGTCGCAAAGCCGGCCTTGTAGACGCCATTGTTGAAGCCGTCGTAAACTTGTTTGTTCACTGCATCGATTTGCTCGCGAAGATTCACCGGATAATAGTCGCCCGACTTTGCTCCAACCGCGTCGAAGGCATTGGTGAGCATTCTGATGATCTCAGAGGACTCATTATTAACAATAGTGCGCCGCTGTTTGTCCCATAGGAACGGCACGGTCACCCGGCCGCTATAGTCCGGCTGCGCGGCCGTATAAACTTGGTGGAGGAAATCGGCGCCATTCAAATCATCGGGCGTGACTCCCGGTCCTTGCTTAAAGGTCCAGCCGTCCTCGCGCATCAGCCAGTGAACAACCGAGACCGAAATCATGTCGTCCAATCCCTTGAAAGCGCGCATGATGAGGGTACGATGCGCCCAGGGACAGGCGAGGCTGACATAAAGATGATAGCGGCCCGCCTCGGCCTTGAATCCACCCTGCCCACTGGCACCGGGCGCGCCGTCGGTGGTTATCCAGTTACGGAATTGACTTTCGCTTCGAATAAAGCGACCGCCGCTCGCAGCCGTGTCATACCATTGGTCGTGCCATTTGCCGTCGATCAAAAGCCCCATTTGAGCCTGTCCTCGAAAAGAGTTCTCCGTCGTGCTGGAGCCGCATAATCGTCAACCTTGGCGCAACAAAGGATGTCAGCTTTCTTGCGTTTGCGGCATGAGGGGATCAACCAGAAGATCGTCACCAGGCGGAAGGCCTTTGAATCTCTGTGTTCGCTGACAGTGATGCTGAGCGCTGCCTATGATTTTGTGCTCAGCTAAGTATGCATATTGATATTCGATCATGTCCCGACAATGGTAACAGCGCGAAAGCGGCGCTTGATCTTGGTCGGAGGGAAGCATTGGACAGGCTGGAACCCGAGCGGATGTTTGTTGCGGTAATGGAGACCGGCAGCTTCACCGCCGCCGCCGAACGGCTCGGCACAAGCTCAGGCCAAGCCTCGAAGCTAGTCTCGCGGCTGGAAAATGAGCTAGGTGTTCGTCTCCTCAGCCGCACCACGCGCGCCGTATCACCGACCGAAGCCGGGCACGCTTATTTCGATCGGCTTCGGCCGTTGCTCGAAGAGTTTGATAATCTGGACGCCGCAGTCCGGGATAAGTCGGGCGCGCCGCGCGGGCGGTTGCGGCTAACGGTACCGCTGACGTTTGGGACTACGGAAATAGCACCAGGGCTGAACGAATTCGCATCAAAATTTCCCGAGATCGAACTCGATGTCAGCTTTTCGGATCGGATGGTGAACCTCGTCGACGAAGGCTTCGACATGGCCATCAGGGTTGGACGGGCCGACGATTCCAGCATGATCGCGCGCAAGCTTTGCGACGTGCGCATCGTGATCGTTGGATCGCAAACCTACCTCAAGCGTCGCGGAGAACCAAAAAGGCCCAACGACCTCGCGCACTTCGACTGCATTATCGATACGAATTTCCGGGAGCCGAATCGCTGGCCGCTTCGAAACGCACGGGGCACCCCGATCGACGTCGCAGTCGGTGGCCGCCTTCGCTATTCCAATGCCGAGGCCTGTCTCAACGCCGCCGAGGCTGGGCTCGGGCTTGCCTGTGTGCCAAGCTTCATTGCGGGCAAGGCTCTGCGGGCGGGCCGGACACGACGCGTTCTGCAAGCTTTCGAAACCGAACCCTACGCGGTGCATGCTCTCTATCCCCACGGCCGTCATCTCGCCACGAAGGTCCGTGTCCTGGTTGATTTTCTGGTCGAGCGCTATCGCGGAACGCCGCATTGGGAGAAGGGTTGGTAGATTTCTTCCGTTCTGGATGTAATGAACTTCTACGCGACCGGATTATCGTTCAGATCCAATAGGGCCATGTTTCCTGGAGCACGACGCATGTGGCGTCACAACCAGGAGATTCGACATGAACATTGCCATCTTCGGATCCGGCAATATGGCCAGCGGCCTTGCTGTCCTCTTCACCAAAGCCGGACATAAAATCACCCTGGCTTCTAGGGACTCGGTAAAGGCGCAGACGGTTGCAGCCAAACTCGGCACCGGCATCGGGGTCAGCTCGTTAGCCGATGCGGCCGGCGCTGCGGACGCTGTTGTCTTGGCCGTGCCCTACGAGGCAGCCGCCGACGTCCTAGCAGGCTGTTGAAGAAGTGTCCCGTCTGGCTTTCGGGATGGCTTAATCGCCGTTGTGATGAGATTTGGATTGAGCTGTCGAGCAGTTTGGCGTGGCCGTGGGACGGGGGGTCATGCTGGCACCGCCATGAGCTTCGGCAGTCGCACCAGATTGTAAGCGGCGGCTGCGAAGGTGAAGGCCCATTCGACGCGGTCGCGGCCGCGGAAGCGGGTCTTGTCCTGGCGGGCGACCGTCTTGATCCAGCCGAAGGCTTCCTCAATGCGCTTGCGGATACGCTGGCTGACGGCATAGCCGCTGTGCCGCGTCGTGCGTCCGTCGATCGCCGAGCTTCGGCCTCTCGTGTTCTGCGCCACGTGCGGCGTCACCTTCATCGCGCGCAACTCATTGACGAAGTCCTCCGTGTCATAGGCCTTATCAGCGCCAAGTGTGATGGCCAGGGGCCGGTCGGCGCGAGGTTCGATCATGTGCAACGCCGCCACCCGCTCGGCATGTCCGTCGGCCAGCGTCAGGCAGGCGTCGACCAACAGGCCGTGGCGGTTCTCCATCAGCCCATGACCCATGAAGCATAGCTTCGCCTCCTTGCCCTTGCCCTTCTTGTAGAGCCTTGCGTCCGGATCGGTGGTCGAGGCATGCGTGTCGTTAGTCCGCTTCTGGCCGTGGAAGTCGGCTTCGGCATTGCGCCCGACGCCGCCGGCCGGCGGCTCGCCAGAGCCGTCCTTCGGTTTGACGCTCTTCATCGAAGCCCAGGCCTCGATCAGCGTGCCGTCGACCGAGAAGTGATCTGTCGACAGCAGCTTCTTCACCTTGGGCTGGGCCAGCACCGCACTCAGGAATTTGGCCGCGATGTCGCCCTCAAGCAGCCGCTCGCGATTCTTCGAGAACACCGAATGGTCCCAGGCTGGATCGTCGACGCCGATGCCCACGAACCAGCGGAACAGAAGGTCGTATTCCAGCCGCTCCATAAGCAACCGCTCCGAGCGGATCGAGTAGAACGCCTGCAAGAGCATCGCCCTGAGCAACTTCTCGGGTGGGATCGACGGCCGCCCGAGTGGCGAGTACAGCGCCGCGAACTCCCGCTCCAAAGCGACAAGCCCTTCGTTCACCGTGACCCGGATGGCGCGAAGCGGGTGGTCGCGTCGAACCCGCGCCTCCAGATCAACGTAGCTGAACAGCTCGCCAGTCAGATTGTCACCACCGCGCACTCATCATCTCCAAATCGCTTCGGAGCAATAAATCATGCTCACAGCTCGGCCGCGACTGGCTTTTTCAACAGCCTGCTAGAGGCCGCTGGAGACTTGGCCGGGAAGATCGTCATCGACATCACAAATCCGCTGACCGCTGACTTTTCCGGCCTCACCATCGGCCATACGACCAGCGCGGCCGAGGAAATTCAGAAGCGAGCGCCGGGCGCAAAGGTGGTGAAGGCTTTCAATACCGTCTTCGCCTCCGTGCTTCAGAACGGCGGCAAGGCGTCCGGAAAGCCGGCAACGGTCTTTGTCGCGGGTGACGACGCTGAGGCGCGGAAGAGTGTTGTCTCTCTCGCCAAAAGCGCGGGCCTGGCCGCGGTGGAGACCGGAGGTCTCGTCTCAGCTCGGTATCTGGAGCCGCTCGCAGGCCTCAACATCGCTTTAGGCTACGGCCTCGGCCACGGCACTGACATCGCACCGACATGGCAAGGCATCGCCTGAGCCGCGGATCGGAAGGACAGCACCATGACCTATACAACTTCTGCACACGCAGCCCGCCCAGCTCTCATTTCTGGCGTGGCCAATGCCGATCTTGCCGCGACGATCCTGCGCGTTTCGATGGGCGTTCTTTTCCTCGCCCACGCCTGGCTCAAGCTGGTGATCTTCACGCCGGCTGGTACCGCCGGATTCTTTGAAAGCCTGGGCTTCCCCGGCGTCCTTGCCTACGTGGTCATCGCCGCAGAGCTTGGCGGAGGCATCGCTCTAATTCTGGGCGTCTGGAGCCGTTGGGTTGCGCTGGCGCTAGTACCAATTCTGCTCGGCACGATCTACGCTCCGCATGGGGCGGCCGGCTTTTTCTTCTCGAACCAGGGCGGCGGTTGGGAGTTTCCCGCTTTTTGGGCCATCGCCCTTATTGTACAGGCTCTCCTTGGCGACGGGGCTTTCGCTCTGAAACGCGCTCGCGTCTGAGCACTTGGTGCGGTCGCGGAACGTATCCGCGACCGCTCTTTTTTGAGGAGCATTCATCATGACCGCAGCGTCTGATTTTTTCGACATGAGCGCAGCGCCAATGCGCGTTGGCAAGGTCCGGCTGAAGGTGCGCGATCTCGACGCCGTCTCAGGCTTCTACCGCACCGTTCTCGGCCTGACGTTAATGGCGAAGGACGATCGCGAGGCAACGTTCGGCACAGGTCATACGTCTTTGCTCGTCCTCGAAGCCGACCCCGCCCTCGCTCCGCGCGACCGGAGACAGGCCGGGCTTTTCCATACGGCCTTCCTGATGCCGACGCGGGCCGATCTCGCTCGCTGGCTGACCCACGCTGTCGAGGTGCGTGTGCCGCTCCAGGGCGCGTCCGACCACATCGTTAGTGAGGCAATCTATCTCGCCGACCCCGAAGACAACGGCATCGAGGTTTATGCTGACCGACCCGTCGCGCGCTGGCGTGGCGCGAATGGCGATATCAGGATGAGCACCAATCCGCTCGACAAGCAGAACCTGCTCGCAGCGGGCGAAGGAGCAGGTTGGACCGGCTTTCCTAAAGACGGCAGCATCGGCCACGTGCACCTTCAGGTCGGAGATACGGCAGCGGCAGACCTTTTCTATCGCGACGTCCTCGGCTTCGACACCACTGTCGACTACCCCGGCGCCAGCTTCTACGGCAGCGGCGGCTATCACCATCAACTCGCCGGCAATATTTGGAATAGTCGCGGCGCCACGCAACGCCCGAAGAACATGGCGGGGCTCGACAATGTCGAGATCATCGTCCGCGATCCCGCCGATATCGCGAAGATCGTGACGCGCGCCGAAGGCGCAGGCGTAGAACCAACGAGTGGTGTCGAAGGAACGGTCCTGCGCGATCCATTTGGCAGCGCTATTACCTTGAGAAGTTGATGGAGGCGATCATGCTGACAAACGGTAAATGGATGGCCAACTGGCAGCCGGTGCAAGCCAACGACAATATAGGCGGCTTCGTGCGGCAGACATCGACCTTCCGCAATTGGGTCACGCCCGACGGCTGGGGGGGTCGACTGGCGAAGGCGGCTTCGCCGCCGAGGCTGGCCGTTATCATCTTTATGTTGCACTGATCTGCCCCTGGGCGTCACGTACTCTAGGTCATCGACTCATTAAATCGCAACCAGATGCGGATTGCGGCGAGTTTGATGCCAGCGAGGAAGTTGTCGTCACGCTTGTCGTAGCGGGTGGCGACGGCACGGTAATGCTTGATTTTATTGAAAAAGCGTTCGACCAGATTGCGCTTGCGATAGAGCCGCCTGTTGAAGCGCAGAGCCATGACGCGATTTGGCATCGGCTTCACGTTGGCTGTCGCGCCGCGCGCGGCCAGGGTCTGGCGCAGGGCGTTGGAATCATAGGCTCGATCGGCCAGCAGCACGTTGCCGCGCTCCACGGTGTCGATCATGTCCTGCGCGCTGCGTCCATCGTGGGCCTGGCCTTCGGTGATCTTGAGGCAGATCGGCAGGCCGCAGGCATCCACCAGCGCGTGGATCTTGGTTGTCAGCCCGCCGCGCGAGCGACCCATGCAACGGGATCTGGTCTGTTTTTTTGACCGTTGGCCGCATGCTGATGCACGCGGATCGACGAGGAGTCGATCATCTGGATGTCGCCATCATAAGCCTTTGAAACCGCCGACAGAATACGATCCCAAACGCCTGCCTTGCGCCACCGGTTGAAGCGGTTCACGCAGGTCGTATGCGGGCCGTAGCGCGCCGGAATATCCGCCCACGGCGCACCGGTACGCAGCCGCCAGAAGATCCCGTTCAGCACCCGCCGGTCATCCACCCGTGCAACGCCGCGCGATTTGTTCGGCAAAAGCGGCTGAATCACAGACCACTCGAAATCCGTCAGATCAAAACGAGCCATTCAATCCTCCTCCCTCCGGAGATTGAATCACGCCTCCCGTCCAAACGGAATCCCATTTATGGGTTCGTGACCTAATCGAACGCAAGCTTAAGAAGCTTAACAACGCCATATCCGTGTCAGTGGTGGAGCCGACGCTCACCGACCAGGGCTGGCGGTTCGGCGACTATCCCGGCTCGAGCCACGACGCCGTCAACGGCTCGACCTATCTGCATGAGCTTTACACGCGAGCCGATCCGGCCATCAGCGGCCGGGCCCGGTGCCCGTCCTGTGGGACAAAAAGCGCGGCACCATCGTCAACAATGAGTCGGCTGATATTCTCTGGATGATGAACTCGGGCTTCGGTGATCTCGCGGATTCCACGGTGAACCTATGCCCCCGAACTTGCGCGAGACGATCGAGGCGCTAAACGAGCGCATTTATCCGAGCCTCAACAATGGTGTCTATCGCGCTGGTTTCGCGACCACCCAGGAAGCCTATGAGGACGCGTTTGCCGGCGTTTTTGCCATGCTCGATGAACTGGAAGAGAGACTTGGCGACGGCCGCAAATTCCTGATCGACGAACGCTTCACAGAGGCGGACGTCAGACTTTTCGTGACCCTGGTCCGTTTCGATCTCGCCTACTACGGGCTATTCAAGTGCAATCTCCGCCGCATCGCGGACGACTCAAAACTGAGCGCCTACCTCGCCCGGGTCCTTGATATTCCCGGCATCCGCGAAACGGTCAACATCGACCACATCAAGCGGGGCCATTACTCGATCAAGACGCTCAATCCGACAGGCATCGTACCGGTGGGCCCTGAAATGCCGAGCTGAATCGAGTGTTGAGCCGGGTGGCCGGAGCATGATTTCGGAAGAACGACGCGACTTTCAGAAATCATAATGTTCCCTACAAATTGAACAGGTCTGATCCGACGCAGTTGGATCAGACCTCTGTTCGCTCAGGTGCGCGTCGAGCGCTTGGCAAGCTGTCGCGTTTCCGAGCGAAGTGGGCACCGGTTCGCGCGCAGAAAAACCGTTGATCCCCTTAAATTTCCCCGATGCGAATGATTGGCTTCAGCGTTATTCCTTTTTCACTATCGGCTGCAGCCTCATTAATCTGGTCGAAGGAATAAAATTTGACCAGCTTGTCGAAGGGGAATCGGCCAGCAAGATAGAGGTCGATGAGCTTGGGAATAAATACGTCGGGAACGCTGTCGCCTTCAACGACGCCACGGATGCTTTTGACATTTTGCATCAGATCGTTGACGTCGAGGTCAAGCACCGCTCCAGGCTTTGAAGCGCCAACAATCGCAGCGGCTCCTGTAGGGCGCAAGGCCAGTGCAGCATTACGGATCACGGATGTGATACCGGTCGAATCCATAGCGAAATCCACGCCCTTTCCGGTAATTGCGCGGATCGCCTCGACCGGGTCATCGTCGGCGCTGTTGACGACATGGGTGGCACCGAGTTGCTTTGCCAATTCCAGCCGCGAGGACACGACGTCGATCGCGAAGATGGTCGTCGCGCCGACCGCCGCCGCTGCCATGACGGCCGAAAGGCCAACCGCGCCGGCCCCGAAGGCCGCAAAGCTCGCTCCCGGACCGACATTGAGTGCATTGAGCGCAGTTCCGGCACCCGTCTGTATGCCGCAACCAAGAGGCCCAAGCAGTTCCAGTGGCGCATCCTTGCGGACCTTCACCACATTTCGATCGTTGGCAATGGCGTATGCACCGAATGAGGATTGGCCGAAGAAGCGATCGTTTAGCAGGGTCTGGTCATGCCCACACAGGGCGTGCGAGCCATCGTCGGGGCGCGCGCCAGCGAAATTATAGTTATTAAAATTCTCACAGTAGGCCGGATGACCTTCCTGACACGGACGGCAAGCGCCGCAGGAATGAAAGGTGAGGACGACATGATCGCCCTTCTTTACTTTGGTCACGTTCTCCCCGACCGCTTCTACAATTCCGGCCCCTTCGTGGCCGAGGACAATCGGATGCGGCACTGGATAGATCTGATCGCGTGCGACCATGTCGGTGTGGCACATGCCCGTCGCTACTACGCGGACCAACACCTCATTATTGTTCGGTTGTGTGATGTTCACCGACTCGATTCGGAAGGGCCCGCCTTTCTGACGGACTACGGCTGCCCGAAAGCCCCGTTCGGCAAATTGCTGAGTCGACATCTGGTTCGTCCTGTCTAGATCAAAAATCACTATATTGATCGGTTGTATTGTTGGCCGTTCGTCAATGGTCGCCCATCAGAATAACGCACGCAACTATTACCTGATCTTCGACTTATCTCTCGGCCGCGAAAGCGTGTTAAGCCACCATAATTAACTAGGCTCAGGACCCATTAAATTTGTTGCGCGAAGGCTGGCAGGTTGATTCAATGGTGATGCTGGGAGGCATCGCCATGGCTGATCTTTTGCTGCTATCGGAGGCGCAGATGCGCCGGATCGAACCGTATTTTCCGCTGTCGCACGGGATTGCGAGGGTTGACGACCGGCGGGTGATCAGCGGCATCGTGTTCGTCATCCGAAACGGTCTGCGCTGGCGCGATGTGCCGTCGGGCTATGGTCCGCACAAGACGATCTACAACCGGTTCGTGCGCTGGAGCCGCCTCGGCGTATTCAACAAGATCTTTGCCGAACTGGCGCGCAAGGGTGGCAAGCCGTCTCGCCTGATGATCGACGCGACGCATCTGAAGGCGCATCGCACCGCTGCCAGCCTTTTAAAAAAAGGCCTGTTCCCCGACGTATCGGGCGCACGAAAGGCGGCCTGAATTCAAAGCTGCATGCCGTCTGCGATGGTCAGGGGCGCCCCGTCATCATGCTGCTTAGCGAAGGCCAGATGAGCGATTACAAGGGCGCGGCTTTGATGATCGATACGCTGCCGCCCGCCAGGCAGTTGCTCGCCGACAAGGGCTATGATGCCGACTGGTTTCGCCGAGCCCTCGCCGAGCGCGGGATCATGGCCTGCATCCCATCGAAGTCGAACCGCAAAACCCCGATCGGACATGACCGCAAACTCTATCGTCAGCGGCACAAAATCGAGAACATGTTCGGCAGGCTCAAGGACTGGCGGCGCATCCACACTCGCTACGACCAGTGCGCTCACACATTCATGTCCGCCATCTGCATCGCTGCCGCTGTCATCTTCTGGCTTTGATCAATGAGTCCTGACCCTAGGGCATTCTACCCTCGCGCTTTACTCCTCCTCACCCTTATATACACTTCGCTATGATAGTAGGTTCATCCCTCGGGGTCGCCGTACGATTTGCGAACAGCAAGCGCTGTAGGCCAGATGTTCCATCCCTAAACAGATGGGCCTGCCGCACCGATTGTTAGGAGATATGAAGTCATGCGCGCCCTCTCATCGGTCTACATCTTTATTGCTGGAACATTTCTGTCGGCAACATCTACGATTGCGCAGGTGAAATCCGCTGCACCGCCAGCGGTCGGGGTTGTCGCAGCTGAATTCAAACCGATGGCAGAGAGTACCGAAATCAACGGTCGCATTCAGGCTCGGCATCGCGTTGACTTGGTTGCGCGTGTCACTGCGTTCATGGACGAACGGCTTTTTGTGGAAGGCGCCAACGTCAAGAAAGATCAGGTCTTATATCGGCTCGAGCGTGCGCCTTTCGAAGCAGAGGTCGAAGCTAAGGAAGCGGCGGTTGCCGAAGCTAAGGCTCAACTTGAGAACGCCGATCTCGCGCTTTTCCGCGCGCAGGAACTATTGCGGAAGAATTCCGGTACCCAGGTCACAGCCGACACTGCGCTTGCTGCGCAGCGCTCGGCGGCAGCGCAGCTGAAGGCCGCGCAAGCGCAGCTCCACCAAGCGCAAATCAATCTCGATTACACGGAAATAAAAGCACCAATCGACGGCCTCATTGGCCAAACTTCGCTTACCGTTGGCAATGTCGTCAGTCCTTCCAGCGGAACGCTGGCGACGATCGTCAGTCCGGACCCCATGTATGTAATCTTTCCTGTCTCGGTGCGCCGCGTTCTAGAACTAAGGGAACGCTATGCCGACAAGGGCGGCTATCATGCCGTGCAAATACGCGTGCGCCTACCGAATGGAGAAATATACGGTCAAACCGGCAAGCTCGACTTCGTCGATATCGGCGTTGCTAAAGACACCGACACTCTCATCTTGCGCGGCACGATTCCCAATTCGATGATTCAGACAGTTGAGGAGAAGAAGCTTTACGAATTGACGGACCAGGAGTTTGTCACCGTCTTGCTTGAGGCTGTCGAACCGCTCAAAGTGTTGGCGGTCCCGCGCGCGGCGATTCTTGCCGACCAGCAGGGCGATTATGTTTTCGTCGTCAATGATAAGAACGTCGCCGAACAACGCCGCGTGAAATTGGGACAATCAACCCCTGACGTCGCGGGGGTCGTCGATGGTTTGAAACCGGGCGAGCGGGTCGTCGTGGAAGGCATCCAACGGGTCCGGCCAAATCTTGTGGTCTCGCCGGCGCCGCCTTCATCAACCCCTGCTGGGAGATAGCGCATGCTCTCGGCCTATTTTATCGATCGCCCCCGCATGGCGATTGTCATCGCCATCGTCATTTCGCTTGCGGGTCTGCTGGCACTCTCGCGCATCCCTGTCGCTCAATTACCCGATATCGTTCCGCCGGAGGTTCAGGTCTCGGCAGTCTATCCAGGTGCCTCCGCCTCGGTGTTGGAGGCGACGGTGGCGCAGCCGATCGAGTCCAGGGTCGTCGGCGTCGACAAGATGATTTACATGAAGAGCAGTAGCGGCGCAGATGGAAGTTATAATCTGGACGTCAGTTTTGCTCTCGGTACAGATCCCGATATTAATACGGTCAACGTCAATAACCGCGTTCAGACCGCGATGGCTAGTCTGCCGCCGGAGGTGCAACTTCAGGGATTGACGGTTCAAAAGCGAACGTCGTCGGTCCTTCAGTTCATTACGCTCTACAGTGAGGGCGGCAAGCTCGATCCGCTGACCATCACCAATTACGCCATCATCAACGTCCTGGATGAGTTGTCGCGGATTTCGGGCGTGGGGCAGGCGCTGCTATTTGGGCGCGAAAACTATTCGATGCGGATTTGGTTCGATACCGCACGATTGACGAGCCTCGGTTTGGGACCCTCTGACGTCATTCGCGCCGTACAGGCGCAGAGCGTCCAGGCGCCGATCGGCCGTCTTGGAGCTCGTCCGATTCCTGAGGATCAGCAGTTTCAGTTAAATCTGCAGACGCAGGGACGCCTTACGACCCCGGAGCAATTTGGCGCCATCGTCATTCGAGCCAATCCCGACGGTTCGGTGCTGCAAGTCAAGGATGTCGCTCGGATTGAGCTGGGAGCACAGAATCAGGATACCTTTAGCCGGTTGAATGGCGATCCGTCGGTTACGATCGGTATCTATCTGTCGCCTGGCGCCAATGCCCTCACAGTATCGAAGACTGTGAACGCAACCCTGGATAAACTGCGAACTCGCTTTCCTGAGGGGCTGCAAGCTCGCGCGGTGCATGATTCTACGGTTTTCGTGCGGGACACGATCAAGGCAGTCATTCAAGCGCTTATCGAGGCATTTGTTCTGGTCGGCATTGTCGTGTTCCTTTTTCTCGGCAATCTGCGCGCAACCATCATTCCAATCATTGCCATTCCGGTCAGCTTGATTGGAAGCTTTGCTGTCCTTCTTATGCTCGGTTATTCGGCCAATACCGTTTCGCTGCTGGCGTTGGTCCTCGCGGTCGGCATCGTCGTGGATGACGCGATCGTCGTGGTCGAGAACGTCGAGCGCATCATGGAGGAAGAGCCGGACCTATCGCCTGCGGAGGCGACGAAGAAAGCGATGGCGCAGGTGACGGCGCCGATTATCGGCATCACTTTGGTCCTGCTGTCGGTGTTTGTCCCGATCGCTTTCATCGCCGGTATTTCGGGCGAGCTGTTTCGCCAGTTCGCTGTCACGATTAGTGCTGCGGTGCTCATCTCGGCGGTCAACGCGCTGACCCTCTCGCCCGCACTGTGCACAGTGTTCCTTCGTCATTCTCCGCGTCGCGGCATCATGGGACGCATCGGACAAGGGATCGACAAGGTGCGCGACGGCTATGCCACAGTCGTTCGCAAGACATTGCGGCTGTCGGTCATATCAATGGTGCTGATCGCTGCATTCGGCCTGGGTATTTTTGGTTTAATGCGGATTACCCCCACGGGCTTCCTGCCGGAGGAGGATCAGGGCACATTCTTCATTAACGTTCAATTGCCGGATGGTGCTTCGGTTAACCGGACAAGCGAGTCCGTTAAGCAGGTCGAAAGCGTCTTGAAGGGGATGCCCCAAGTGCGCGATACCATTTCGATCATCGGTTACTCGCTGCTCGACGGTTATGCTGCCAGTAACAATGCGTTTATGATCGTCAAGCTGAAGCCGTTCGAAGAGCGCACCAAGGTCGCCGATTCGGCTCAAGCGCTCATTGCGCAGCTGTTCGACGCGTCACAGCGAATCCGCACTGCGAATGTATTGCCCTTTAATCTCCCTCCCATTGTGGGACTATCAACCACAGGGGGTTTCGAATATCAGCTAGAGAATCTGGAAGGCGCTGATCCGAAAGCCATGAGTTCGGTGGTCCAGGGACTGATTGCTGCAGCCAATCAGGACCCACGCCTTTCGCGCGTTTTCACGACATACGGGGCCAACGCGCCTTCGATATTTCTTGATATCGATCGCGAGAAGGCGCAATCGCTCGGCATCACGCTCAACGACGTTTTCACCACGCTGCAAACGACGCTTGGCGGTTACTTCATCAACAATTTTAACCTGTTCGGCCGTACCTGGCAGGTCAATTTGCAAGCCGAGGCTGCGGATCGGCGCGATATATCGGCTCTTTGGAAGATCTACATTCGCAATTCAAAGGGTGAAATGGTGCCGCTCCAATCGATTGCATCGGCTCGCACCGTGACTGGGCCGCAGGTCATCACGCGATATAACAATTATCGCTCGGTGACCATCAACGGCAGCCCGGCTCCGGGCGTGGCTTCGGGTACGGCATTGGATGCCATGGCCGAGGTATCTGCCAAGACGATCCCGCCTGGCTACGCATTCGAATGGACCGGTACTGCTTATCAGGAACAGGCCGCGAGCGGCCAGACCATAATCGTGCTCGGCATGGCGTTGCTGTTCGCATTTCTCTTTTTGGTCGCGCTTTACGAGAGCTGGATTATTCCCGTTCCAGTACTGTTCTCGGTGGTTGTTGGTGTGCTCGGTGCCATTGCCGGCGTTTTGATCGCGCACCTTACGCTCGATCTTTATGCGCAGATCGGACTCGTAGTGTTGATTGCGCTAGCCGCGAAGAATGCCATCTTGATCGTTGAGTTCGCCAAGGAGCAGCGTGAGCAAGGGTTGAGCCTTGAGCAGGCCGCAGCCGTCGGCGCCGAGATGCGATTTCGCGCCGTGCTGATGACATCGATCGCATTCATCCTCGGATTGGTGCCGCTGGTCTGGGCGAGCGGCGCATCGGAGATCGCGCGCCAGGCCGTCAGCACGCCGGTGTTCGTCGGCATGATCGCTGCAAGTAGCATCGGACTGTTCTTGATTCCGATGCTCTACGTCTTCTGGGAATCCATCAGAGAGCGAACCAATCGATTGTTTGACCGGAGAAAGATCGCCGTTTCCGATCGGGCAGAGTAGCTAGCACTCTGCTAAATGGTGCTCAGAGACCGGATCTCTACAACTCGACAGCAGTCAAGCTTTCACGCGGGATTACGCTAAAAGACTGCCTCGCAAAGAACTGCCCCCTATCGGACTCTCACGCTTATCGAGACGACTTAATAAGTCTTCAGCTTATTTCTAGTTGTTTGAAGGTAGCATGATCGACGATAGACCTTAGGATCGAGCGTAGAGACTTGAGCGTTACGGAGCGGTCATTTGAGTAAGCGATTCCGCTTACGGCCCGAAAAGGTCACGAATGACGATGCCATATGAAACGATCCTCATCGTCGTTCTCGCGCTCCCTTTCGCCGGGAGCTGTCTTGCAGCGCTCCTTCAGAGCAACGCGCGCAACGCCGAAGCGTGGCTGGCCGGTGCGGTTTCGTTCATCTGTCTGATGCTTCTGGTCGTGAGCTACCCCCATATCGTCAACGGAGGAGTCATCCGACATACCGTTGAATGGGTACCCGAACTCGGTCTCAATTTCTATCTGAGGATGGACGGTTTCGCCTGGGTGCTCGCCGCACTGATCGCCAGCATCGGGTTCCTGGTGGTACTTTATGCCCGCTACTACTTGTCTCCCCAAGATCCTGTGCCGCGTTTTTTCTCGTTCCTGCTCGCCTTCATGGGGGCGATGCTCGGCATCGTCCTCTCTGGCAACCTGATCCAACTGGTTTTCTTCTGGGAGCTGACCAGCCTCTTTTCCTTTCTGCTGATCGGCTATTGGTACCAGACAGCGCAGGCGCGGGATGGCGCTCGCATGGCTCTGATTGTGACGTCGGCCGGCGGATTTTGCCTGTTCGCCGGAATACTGATCCTCGGACATATCGCCGGCAGTTACGACCTCAATCGCGTTCTAGCGTCCGGCGACAAGATCCGGGCGCATTCGCTTTACATCCCGGCGCTTGTCCTCATCCTTCTCGGAGCCTTGACGAAAAGCGCACAGTTCCCGTTCCATTTCTGGCTACCACAGGCGATGGCGGCACCGACGCCCGTTTCAGCCTATCTTCACTCCGCCACGATGGTCAAAGGCGGAGTTTTTCTTCTGGTGCGACTCTGGCCTGCGCTGGGCGGAACGAACGAGTGGTTGTGGCTCGTGGGTTCGGCGGGACTTATCAGTTTCATACTTGGAGCGTTCATTGCTCTTTTCCAGCAGGATATGAAAGGGCTGCTCGCCTACTCGACCATCAGTCACCTCGGGCTCATCACTCTTCTCATCGGTCTCGATTCACCGCTCGCACAGGTCGCCGCCATCTTTCACCTCATGAACCATGCGACATTCAAGGCGTCGTTGTTCATGGCGGCCGGGATCATCGATCACGAAACCGGCACCCGCGACCTGCGCCGCCTGAGCGGCCTACGGCGCTTCATGCCGATCACGGCAACGCTCGCGATGGTCGCTGCCGCCGCCATGGCCGGCGTCCCTGTCACGGTGGCGCCGATGCCGCGCTCTTCGTTCAGGGCGGGGATGACAATGGAGATCATGTTCTGCGTGCCACGCAGATCAATGACTGACCGAAAAAACCACGCGTGAGTGGATCAAGCAGCTTGGCGATCGGCAAGACGTATTTGTCGAAGATGCGAAACTCAACAACGGCAATGACATCAACTACGCGTCTGGCTTATTCATCGGAGAGTATCGCGGGCTCCGAACGATTGAACATGCTGGCGGCGATGCCGCATATCGGACCAATATTCTCAGATTTCCGGACCAACATTTCTCGGTCGTGGTTCTTGCAAATGCAGGGGATTTGAATCCAACCGCGCTTTCATTCAAGATCTCCGACATCTATCTCAAGGATCTGCTAAAGCCTACGTCCGACAAGCAAGCCAGTGACGATAAGCCGGAAGTAGCGGTCGACCCTAAGATCCTCGACGCCTACGTTGTGACTATGAACTTGAACTCAGACCAGGGTTCACTTTTTCCTTCAGCAAGGACAATGACCACCTCGTCGCGCGCCCGACAGGCCAGCCTTCGTATCCAATGTACGCAATTTCCAACACGACTTTTCGCTTTAAAGTAGTCCCCACCGAAGTCGTCTTTGATGACGTCACGCGAGGTGGATCAGCACAGAACGCGTTCCTGCACCTAAAAGACGGCTCAAATGTTCCTCTGAGGCGCATATCAATCATCAAACCTACAGCGGACCGGCTCAAGTCGTATGAAGGCCACTACTACAGCGCAGAACTCGGCGTTATCTATGACGTGTTCGTTCGCGAGAACCGGCTGATGATGCGCTATCCGCGGGGAGAGCTCGATCTGAAGCCCTTCGGGACTGACGCATTCGTCGCGGGCTTTCCTATCGGAAAATCGAAGTCGCTTGTACAGACGATAGCAAGTGCAATTCACTGTCGATCGATGGCGGCCGCATCAAACAGCTACGCTTCGACAGGATCTCGTTCGACCCGATCGGCTCTAAGCTGTTGCAATGATTAGGTATAAACTGCCCGGAAACGGGCTGGACGCGAGCCTTGGCCCGCCGATCCGCAGAATTTGTTCTCGATCCGAAAACGCAAATGATTGTGGCAATTGAGACGATCCAGTGTACGGCAATGCTCAAACCGGCTCGAAAACGGTTGGTCGCCGATCGTCCAAGGGAGGGGCGCATAGCTATCCCGTCGAATGAAATCGCACTTGAGGCGAGACACAACGGGTAGGCCGACGATCGGCGCCACGATCACCGCACAGTTGTTTCTCCAGCTGGCCGCCCAGGATTTCAAGCCGGAAATGCGGACGGCAGACCGCTCTCCGCACATTTTTGGACGCTAAGGGAAGCTAACTCGTCTTCGTGCAGGCAGATCGGAACCGGGCGATCAATCCGGTGCCGGATTTACGCAGCCTGGCCATCCGGACAGATCCATGCCGAGGTGCAGCCCGGACGCTGCGAGGAGGTCCTTGATCTCGTTCAGCGACCTCCGACCGAAGTTCGGCGTCCGCAGCATCTCGTCTTCCGACTTCTGCACCAGTTCGCCGACGTGGTTGATGCCGTCCTTCTTCAGGCAGTTCGCCGACCGGACAGAGAGTTCGAGGTCGTCGACGCGTTCGAGCAGTTTGCCGGCCTGCTGGGACAGGAAGTCGACGTTCGGTGGCGGCCATTCCGGCAAGGCCAGGCCCAGCTGAAGCCCGACTTGGCCTAAGATCTCCTTCAGTTCGTTGAGCGACTTCCGCCCGAAGTTCGGGATCCGGAGAAGCTCCGCCTCGCTATTGCGCGCGAAATCGCCGACGAGACGCACGTCGTCGTTCTTCAGGCAGAGCGATGTCCGCACCGAAAGCTCGAGCTCGTCGATGCTGCGGTAGAGGTGGACCGTCGGCGGGATCCCGACCGGCGGCACGTAGGGCGGCGGCGGGGACGGAGGCGGCTCCCACCCGAATTCGTAGTCGCCCGCTTGCCACGACTTGGTCGCGCCGGCGCGCTGCGCGTCGTCCAAAAGTCCGGTCAGTGCTTCGAGCGCAATGCCGAACCGGCACGCGACGATTTCGCGCCCCTTCTGACGATGGCCTTCCTTGTCGTACATTCGAAGCTGGCGGTAGCGCTTGATGGCGCGCCGGGTGTCGTGCTCGATCCTCCCGCCCTCCTCGACCCAGACGTAGTACAGGAGCCTCCAGTCGTCGATGCTGCCGTAGGCGGTCCGCCGCAGCCGCCGCTCCTGCTGGCGGATGTTCACGGTGGTGCCGATCTTCATCACGCGGTGCGACAGCGACCCGGCGATGTAGACGTAGCCGGGCGCGTAGTACCTGTCGCGGAAGGTGTCCGACCAGTCGATCATGGAGGCGTGCCGCTGTTGGTGCCCGGCAGTTTGGCTGCGCGCGGATCAGAGCGCAAGGATGTCCCTGTGTCATTCGGCATGCAAAATTGACCCCGTAAGCCGGGGGATCGGCGTCCAAAATTGACCCCCTACAGGTTGGCTGTTGCGCTGCCTGCTTTGTCATGAAGCAGGTGGTCGGGGATGCTGATCGTGGAGACGATTGCGCGGATACGGCGCGAACACTTCATCAAGGGCAAGACGATCAAGGAGATCGCCCGTGACCTGAAGGTGTCGCGGAACACGGTCCGGAAGGTGCTGAGGTCGGGCAAGACCTTGTTCGAGTATGAGCGTTCGATCCAGCCGCGCCCCAAACTCGGGCGTTGGGCGGCGGAGCTTGATGAACTGCTGGCGGCGAACGCGGCCAAATCGGCTCGCGAACAG
>NZ_AAMY01000041.1 GCF_000152905.1 Nitrobacter sp. Nb-311A | reverse complement strand
GGCTCGCAAATTTGACCCCGTATCGGCGTTCAATTTTGACCCCTTCGCGCGGCGTGGTTTGAGGGTAGCGCTCGACTCGTCGGAGCTGGCCGGGATTGCGGAGACGAGACGAGCGCGGGTGGCGTGATCGTCGTCGCGGCTTTTGAAGCGCCAGCTGTCGTTACCGGTTTCGACGATGTCGCAGTGGTGGGTCAACCGGTCGAGCAGCGCGGTGGTCATCTTGGCGTCGCCGAACACGCTGGGCCATTCGCCGAAGGCGAGATTGGTGGTGACGATGACGGAAGCACGCTCGTAGAGCCGGCTGACGAGATGGAACAGCAACTGGCCGCCGGATTGGGCAAAGGGCAGATATCCGAGTTCGTCGAGCACGATGAAGTCCATCCGGGTCAGATGTTCGGCAAGCCGGCCCTGACGTCCGTTACGGGTCTCGATCTCGAGGCGATTGACGAGGTCGACCACGTTGTAGAAGCGACCGCGGGCGCCGGATCGGATGCAGCTTCTGGCGATTGCGATGGCCAGGTGGGTTTTGCCTGTGCCGGTGCCGCCGACGAGCACGACGTTGCGCTGCTGGGCGATGAAGCCGCCGCCGGCGAGATCATTGACGAGCGTCTGATTGATCGGCGTGCCTTCGAACTGGAAGTCATCGAGATCCTTGGCCAATGGCAGCTTGGCGATGGTGAGCTGGTACTTGATCGACCGCGCCTGCTTCTCGTTGATCTCGGCGCTGAGCAGGTCGCCGACGATGTGCTGAGGTTCGTGCTGGCGCTTGACGGCCGTCGCCATGATCTCGTCGAAGGCAGCCCTCATTCCGTAGAGTTTGAGCTCACCCATGAGGTCGAAGATTTGGGTTCGTTCCATCAGATGGTCCTCCGGAGGTTGTCGTAACGGGCGCAATCGGCGATCGGCGCATGGCGGAGCGTCAGTGCCGCCGGCGTCATAATGTTGGCCGGTGCAGCGGGTTCGCGTTGGCGAGCCAGGATGTTGAGAACGACGTCAGCGGAATGAACGCCATGAGCGATCGCCTCGGCGCAGGCGGCTTCGACCGCCGACAAACCGTCCGTCAGCACCGCATTGAGGATGTCGACCATCTGTCGATTGCCGTCGTCGGTGCTGGCGAGCCTGCGCCGGATCCGTTCGATCGCGGCCGGCAACACCCAGTCCTTGAAGGGTGCGCCGTTACGTAAGGCCCCGGGTTTGCGCGCGAGCACCGGCACGTAGTGCCAGGGATTGTAGGTCGTCTCGCCGCGTCCGAACGATCGCGGATGCTCCGCAACGATGCGCCCGTCCTGACGGATCACGATGCGATCGGCATAGGCTTGAACTTCGACCGGGCGCCCGACGGCGCTGGCAGCGACCGAGTATTTGTTGTTGTCGAAGCGCACCAGGCAGGTCTTCGAGACCGATGCCGGCACCGCGTGGAATCCGTCGAACCGGCCAGCATAGGGAACGAGCTTGGGCCGCTCGGCTTCGAACACCTCCCAGACCGTCTGTTCGGCCAGTTCTGGATGTCGGTGCGCCTTGGCGTAGGCGATGCACTTATCCAGAAGCCACGCGTTCAACTCGTCCAGGGTTTTGAACCGCAGCCGTGGCGTGAAGAACCGTTCCCGGACCAGCCCGACCTGGTTCTCGACCTGACCCTTCTCCCAGCCCGACGCCGGCGTGCAGGCGACCGGATCGATCAGATAGTGGCTGCACATCTGCAGGAAGCGGCGATTGTAGCGGCGATCCTTGCCGACGAAGATCGTCTCTACCGCCGTCTTCATGTTGTCGTAGATGCCGCGGCTGCAGGTACCCTTGAACAGTGCGAACGCCCGGTCGTGGGCGTCGAATACCATCTCCTGCGTCTCCCGCGGATAGGCCCGCACGAACAGCATGCGGCTGTGGCACAGCCGGACATGAGCGACCTTCACGATCGCCGTCACGCCGTTGAGGAGAACGATCTCATGGCTCCAGTCGAACTGGTAGGCTTCGCCCGCCGCAAAGCTCAACGGAACATAGGCCGCCGCGGTCGATTGCCCGCGCTCCTTGCTCCAACGCCTGGCGTAACGCCGTACGGCATCGTAGCCGCCGTCATAGCCGCGTCCGCGCAACTCTTCGAAGATCCGGATCAGCGTCAGCTGTTCGCGAGCCGATTTGGCCGCGTTCGCCGCCAGCAGTTCATCAAGCTCCGCCGCCCAACGCCCGAGTTTGGGGCGCGGCTGGATCGAACGCTCATACTCGAACAAGGTCTTGCCCGACCTCAGCACCTTCCGGACCGTGTTCCGCGACACCTTCAGGTCACGGGCGATCTCCTTGATCGTCTTGCCCTTGATGAAGTGTTCGCGCCGTATCCGTGCAATCGTCTCCACGATCAGCATCCCCGACCACCTGCTTCATGACAAAGCAGGCAGCGCAACAGCCAACCTGTAGGGGGTCAATTTTGGACGCCGATCCCCCGGCTTACGGGGTCAATTTTGCATGCCGAATGACAGCAGGCGCCGATACGACGAGGCCGCTGCCGACCGTGGCAACGGTCGCAATTATCATCAGCTTCTTCTTCATGCCGCTATCCTCTCACCAAAACAAACATCAAATCCGGTGCATAACGCGTTCTATTTTACGTTGGTTGCAATGCGCTCGGCTTGGACACTTCCTTCTCAGATTTATGGTTTATTCTCTCCTACGTCATGCATTACCGGCCCGTCGGGAATGGCCAGCACTGCAAATCTAAGTGAGTCAAGGTAGCGCAAACAAAAGCCGGCAGTGCCTAGGGCCCGGACTCATAACCAATAGCTGACGGTTGCGGCGATGCAGACGGCAGCCATGAAGTTGACGGCAAGACGGTCATAGCGGGTTGCGACACGCCGGAAGTCTTTGAGACGGCAGAACATGCGCTCGATGGCATTGCGATCGCGGTAGAGCACGGGCGAGAAGCAGTTTTTCCATTTGCGATTGGCCTTGGGCGGGATGTTCGGCATCGTGCCGCGTTGCTCGACCTGCTGGCGGATGGCATCGCTGTCGTAGCCCTTGTCGCCGTGCAGGATCGCGGAACGTGGCATCTCTTCGAGCAGAACCGCTCCAGCGGTACAATCGGCTATCTGCCCCCCGGTCAGCAAGAACGCGACGGGACGACACTCCACGTCGGTCAGCGCGTGGATTTTCGTCGTGCGCCCGCCGCGCGATCGGCCGATGGCCTGCTGATGTTCCCCCCTTTGCCGCCAGATGCGCATCGATGCGCCTTCACGGCCGAGCTATCGATCAGGACCTGCGCAGGAGGTCCACCAGCCGTTGCGAGTGCGTGGAATATGTCTACCCATACGCCCTTCGCTGCCCAGCAGACGAAACGATTGTAGAGTGTTTTGCGCGGACCATAGACCTCCGGCGCATCGATCCAGCGCCCACCGGACTTCAGAACCTGGATAATGCCGCTGATGACCCGCCGATCATCGACCCGCGGCTTGCCGCGCGTATCGTTAGGCAGAAGCGGCTTGAGAAGAGCGAACTGATCCTTCGTTAGCCAAAAACAATCGCGACTCATGGAGCGCCTCCTATCGGAGACCGTGAATCACAAACTCAGCGCCGAAAGAATCATTTTTATGGGTCCCGACCCTAATGGGCGCTGACGGCTTCCTTGGCATTTCGCGGTGGTTACGGCGCGACCTGGATCAGTGACGCGATCCCGGAAAAGCGGGGTCAGAGTGATCCAAGTCCATGCCGGAGGGCACGGTCCTATCGCGAACCACAATCGGCTGACAGCTCAAGCCGAGTACCTCGCTTGTCCGGTCCAGTCGATGCGTGACGCCGGGCGTGCACGGCTTTTCCGGGCCCAGCGAGGCCACGCCGCACTGCTTGATTGATTTATCGCACGTGATCGTGGTGCCGCCGCTCGTGTTGCATTGGACATTATCCACGTTCTCGACGAACGAGCCTGGCGGCCGGCTGGATTCGCATCCCTTCTTGAATTCGTCTTTGCTGTCGGCGTGCGCAGGCTGCGCGAGGGGACCCGCAAGAATCGCTAGTGCTCCGGCTATCAGCATTATCGAGCTACGCATCTTAGTCTCCTGGGAGGGAATAACGTCGGAAAAGTGGGGTTCGAAATAAGCACGTCGTCAACGTCCTCCCCACAACCTAGAAGTGAGACAAAAGTTTCATCCATTTGCCGGGCTACAGCGGGGCAACTGCAATCTCAATGCGCAGCTCTGATTACGCAAGAGGCGATCGTCATCTGGCTTCTGGTTATCGTCTTCACAAGCCGAAGCCCAGATGGCCCTTTCAATAAAGCTTGCAATTCTCTTTACCCCGTTTGGAACGTCACCAACCGGGAAACGTTTACGGCCGCCCCTTTGTGCCCAGGAAGCGGGAACATGAAGAAATATCAAGCTTATCTAATCGGCGATGATGGCCGCATTGCCGGTTTTGACAAAATGATCTGTCGCAACGATGCTGAAGCGCTCCGGAAGGCTAGGCATTTCGCTGGCGATAGCAAGCTCGAGGTTTGGACTGGCCCGCGGCTTGTGACGGCGGTTCCTAGCGGTGGCGGCACGAGTGCGACGCCGCTACCTAAAGGCATTGCGCCGATTCCGACTGGAATTCGTCCGATCCGACCCGCTCCAGCGGTCTACGATTAACACGCCCGGACTTTTACCTAGATCGAAGCTCTCGACTTGATCCATGGGCGGCCGGCGCCGGAACTCAACGACCTGATTCTCCCTCGGACGCATCACCAAGACCATGAAGAAACTCACCGCTGCGCAAATCCGCCGCCGTATGTATGAGCTTTGGCAAAAGGCCGGCTTCCCTTTAGGGAGGGACGATGAGTTCTACCTTCAGGCCGAAGAGGAATTGCTCGGCGAAGAAAAGGAACGGCTCGTCGTAGAACGAAAGGCAAGCCCATGAATGACGAATGCACCATCTGCCGCGCTATCGGCTGGGTCTGTGAGCGCCATCCCTACAGGCCGTATGATTATGAGATAGGCTGCGCGTGCGGCTACAGGGCGCCGTGCGAGTGCAACGATAGCGATCCTCCGGATACAAGCCACGTAACGGTCATCATAGAAGAAACGACGCACTAGGCGCTTTGCATGCCAATTACTCGATTGCGCTCTACACCTGATTGCGACACAGGTGATGAGAGACAAGCAGTATGAGCACGATAGAAAGCATCTGCGCCGATCTCGGAATAACAATAGCCCAGTGCCAAGCCTACTGGTCCGTTGCGCACCAAGGCTGGTCAGACGCTTCGCCGAATGATCCTCGAGCACGGCGAAGGACATGTGATCATCACGCTGCGCACCATTGTGGAATCGTCTGAAAATGAACGCGCGCTGACGGCGGCCGAAATTCAGGGCGTCAGTGACATCGTCCTTGCGCATCCGTCTTGGTCTGACCACGGACTGGCGTGGATCGAAGCCTTCGACAATATCGATTTGATCGAGCTCGCCAAGATGGCGAAGGCAAACCTAAAGGCTGTCCCGAAGCGTGAGGCCATGGCGGCGATGCTGTACGAACGGCTGGCGCCGCTCTTTGATCCGCCGCGGAAGCCACGCAAGCACACCAAAGCGGGCTCCCAGGCAGGCACATCAAGAGCCCTCTTGAGTGGAACGTGAGAAGCTAGTCTCTTGCTTGGAAGCCAAGCAGCTGCGCGCGGGATCACTGTTTGCCGGTATGGAGCAAATGGCTATCGTCGCATCGACAAGCGTTGCAAGTGCGTGAATCTAGTGAGCTCAGGCTTAAGGTATCCGCGCTAAAGCAATTCATAAACCATCGGCAGCGGTGACGTTTGGTTCACTATGGACGTTAAGCCTTCGGATGGGTTGTCGTGCGAATTTCGGATGGGTTGTCGTGCGAATAATGCGCCATGATCGAAGATGAACTTCGACAGGGAGCGCGGCGGTCAGTTCATTCTGGCCAACTCGGGATCAGCATGGCAGCGAAGAAATCTCAAAAGAAAATCAGCGGTCGGACAACGACCGCGGCTGCCGCTGCTAATTCGATCTCTGCCACATTCTTCGGCAGCAATATGGGCTTCATGGCGATAAGCACAGGCTCAATCCTGCTTTGCCTTTTCGCCGCCAAGCAGTTGATTTGAGGCTGGAGCGGAACGAAAAAGATTGGGAGCGTTATTCCTTATGGTTCAGGAAACTCCCTCACAGCGACCGACACACTCGGATCGTCCCCAGGAAGCCGAGATCGTCTCCAAGTCGAGATTGAGAAGCCCGTTCCTAATGGGTGGGCTCGTGGGCTGCGCTCTGGTGGTGCTGGCATACGTGCTGTTTTGAAGTCATAGATATGGGCTAAAGGAACTTAGCCCCTTAGTCGCGCGGCTTTTCACTAGGTCGAGCGAAAGCCGACGCCACGTGCATCATCTTTCCCGGCACTCTCGTGCGTAGCGAGTGATCCTATCCGTCGATCGTTCCAACAGGAGTTCGACAAGTGGCAATTGGCACTGTGAAGTGGTTCAACGGGCAGAAGGGCTACGGTTCATCGAGCCCGAGAGCGGCGGCAAGGATGTCTTCGTGCACATCTCGGCAGTCGAGCGGGCAGGCCTGAGCTCGCTCAGTGAAGGCGACAAAGTGAGCCACGAGGTCGTCCAAAACCGCGGCAAGGAAAGCGCCGAGACCTACGCGTCGGCTGATCATTGACCCGGTGAGCTGAGCCGGATTTATGCTCGCTCGCGATGTGGATGGCCCGCAGCAATGCTCCGGGCCATTTGCTTTTTCTGGTGCCGATGCCGTCAGCGATCCTCACCAGTCCTAAGCTGCAATCGCGCGCTCCACGGAACGTAGACGGAAAGGTTTTCCACCCGGTGGATCGCGAGGGGAGTAATCGAGCTCACGTAATGCCTCGAGGATTTCGTCGATCCTGACCGGGAGCTTCTCCCGAGGACCCCATCGTAAAGAGGGGCAAGATCTGATTGCCGAGACATCGGAAGCCCACGACGCGAGGATGGCGCGCTTCTCAGCGATCGATAGAGAGGGATCAGCCACGATGTTTTTCGGATGATCGAAAGCCTTTCGAGGATGAAGAAGCCCATTGAGATTAAGAACATTGTCATAGGCGGTCGTCGGCCGCATGGTTGCCTCCATTCTTAGACGAGTACTGGTGCCGCGCGCTGTGATGCGCGCGGCACCTCTAAACAATGACAAGATTTAGGCCGCATTGGCCTGGATATTGTGCACATTTGCGTTGGCTGGTGGTGCGGGCCTAATGGCGATCCCTGGTTTTCGATCATTGGAAAAAAATTGTGGCTGATCCATCTCTGGACCAGGACACTTATCGAAGGTCGCACCCTTTACCTGAACGTAATCAGCCAAGCTGAATTGCCGTTTGAACTGGCGAGTGGAGATGCCGCGATACAGGTACTCTCGCTTTGTTTGTTCGACCTTGGTGCCTTCGAAGGTGACAACGTTCTGCTCGGCGGTGATGGAAATCTCTTCAGGCGAGAAGCCGGTAGGAACTGCCTGTCGCTTTCGGCGTTACAGGGGTGATGGAAACGGAACCTCATCAAAAGACACGGCCGCCTGCCGTGGCCCAACATCCGGGCACGCTCTTGCGCGAGCAGGTGTTGCCGGGTTTGCATTTGTCTATCAGTCAGGCAGCGCGAGACCTTGGCGTCGCTCGTCAAACTCTCCACCGCATTCTTGCCGGAGAAGCTGCCATCACCCCGGCGATGGCGGCGCGCTTGGAACAGCTTTGCGGCGTATCTTCTGTCTTTTGGCTGCGCTGCCAGAATCGTCACGATCTGCAACGCGCGAGGAAGGAACTTGACGCTGTCTTAAGGCACATCCCGCTGCATCCTCTCTCCGAGACAATCGTCAAGAAGATCGGAGCTTATGATGGACGTTAAGACAAAACTGATAGATCGGGCCCGGACGGGTGTACCTGGACTTGATGATGTCTTAGGGGGCGGCCTCACCACCGGGCATGTATTTTTGCTCGAGGGGAACCCCGGAACAGGCAAAACGACTATTGCGCTCCGCTTTCTTCTGGAAGGTGCGGCGGCGGGCGAGCGGTGCCTCTACATCACTCTTTCGGAGACCGAGCACGAGCTGCGAAACGGTGCCGCTTCGCATGGCTGGACCGTCGATGGCAATATCGAGGTGTTCGAGCTCGCCCCGGCTGAGAGCTTGCTCGATGCGGACCAGCAGCAGACTCTGCTTTACTCCTCCGACCTCGAACTCGGCGAGACCACGACGTCTCTTCTTAGAGAGTTTGAGCGCGTAAAACCAGGCCGTGTCGTTTTGGATAGTCTGTCAGAAATTCGGTCGTTGGCACAAAGCTCTCTGCGTTATCGACGGCAGATTCTCGCCCTTAAGCATTACTTCTCGCGGCATGGCACGACCGTCCTGTTGCTCGATGATCGAACCACCGAAGCGTCAGACAAAACGGCGCACAGCGTCGTACATGGCGTCATCCTGCTTGAGGAACTAACGCCGAACTACGGCGCCGAGCGACGCCGCCTTCGAGTTTCCAAATACCGCGGACAGACGTTCCGTGGCGGTTACCATGATTTTGTGATCAGGAAGGGCGGCGTCACTGTCTTCCCCAGGTTAGTGGCGTCCGAACATCGGACGGGCTTCGTGCGGCGCCAGATCAAGAGCGACGTTCCGGAGCTCGATGCCCTTCTTGGCGGGGGCATCGAGCAAGGATCGAGCATTTTGATATTAGGCCCCGCCGGCACGGGAAAGAGCACCTTTGGACTCCAATTTGTGACTGCCGCGTGCCAGCGCGGTGAAAAAGCAGCGATATTCATCTTTGACGAAGAGCTTACTCTACTGTTCGAGCGAGCGAAGGTTATGGGGTTCGCGCTGGAGGAACTACGCGACGCGGGCCTGCTTCATATTGAGCAGCTCGATACCGCGGAATTGTCGCCGGGCGAGTTCGCTCAGCGGGTGCGTGACCGGGTTGACCAGGCGCAAGCAAAAACAGTCTTAATCGACAGCCTCAATGGGTATCGGGCGGCGATGCCGGAGGAAAATTCGCTCGTCCTGCATATCCATGAATTGATCCAATACCTGAACCGGCAGGGGGCGAACACGTTTCTAACCGTGGCGCAACACGGGCTCGTCGGCGATATGAAAGCGCCGGTCGATGTCACCTACCTTGCCGATACCGTCATCCTGCTGCGCTATTTCGAGGCATCGGGAAGGGTGCGCCGCGCGGTGTCGATCATAAAAAAGAGGACCGGAAGACACGAGGAGACGATCAGAGAATTCCATATTAGCGTGAGCGGCCTCAGATTGGGCGAGCCTCTTGATCAATTTCAAGGAATTCTCCGGGGTGTCCCGACATTTGTCGGAGGGGGGCCGCTTCTATCCAAACCAGCTGCGGGTGATGGTCATTCCTAATTCGGCTACCACCAGAGCGGTGATCTTTGCCCCGTACGGCCGGGACGCAACGATCGTGCGTACTCTCTTGGAAGGGGCTGGAATCCGTTCGATTGTTTGTGCACATCCGCTGGAGTTCGAGAGCAGTCTGGATGAGGACGCCTGCTTCGCCCTGGTCACGGAGGAAGCTTTGCGGCTCACCGATCTGCACGGAATCCGGACGCGCCTTTCAGCGCAGCCGGCCTGGTCGGACTTGCCGTTCATCATTTTGACCCAGCGCAATCCCGCATCAGAACCTAGCTCCGATGCAACGGTGCTCTATGAGATCGCCACCAATGTCACGCTCCTGGAGCGGCCATTCCGGCCCGCGACATTTGTTAGCGTCGCCCGGACGGCATTCAAAGGCCGCCGGCGGCAGTTCCAGGCGCGTAATCTCATCGAGGAACTCCACGAGGGCGAGGAGCGTCTGCGCACCGCCCTTCTCGCAGGCCATCTCGGCACGTGGGAACTGGATGCGACCGATCGGAAGCTGACCGCGTCGGCAGCCTTTAAGGCAATTTTCGGCTGCGTTTCGAACGATACTTTCTCCTACGAAGACCTGCTCAACAGCATCCACGATGACGATCGGGAGCGCATAAGAGAGATTCTGCGTATCACGGCCGAGACGGGTGCCGATTGTGCCGTCGAGTTCCGAAATGTATGGCCGGACGGCAGCATTTATTGGGCTGAATTCAGAGCACGCCTGGTACGCGACAGGGAGGGCCGCCATCCACGTCTGGTCGGGGTAGCGTCAGACATCACCCACCGAAAGTCAAACCAGGAACACATGACCAAGCTCAACGAGATGCTTGAGGAACGTGTCGCCGCGAGGACCGCCGAATTGAGGGAGGCGCACGCCACCGTGCTTTCTGAAATCGCCCAAAGAGAGCGGGCGGAAGAGCAACTCCGGCAGGCCCAAAAGATGGAAATGATCGGCCAACTGACTGGCGGGGTTGCTCACGATTTCAACAACCTTCTGATGGCGGTGCTGGGCAACCTCGATTTGCTACGCAAGCACATACCAGATGACCCAAGGACCGCGCGTCTCATCAAGGGCGCATTGCAGGGAGCGCAACGGGGAGCGGCGCTGACTCAACGTCTGCTCGCCTTCGCCCGGCGGCAGGACCTAAAGGTTGAACCAAAAAATTTAGTAGATCTCGTCCGTGGGGCTGCCGATTTGATTGAGCGCTCAGCCGGTGCTCACATTGAACTGCGTTACAATCTTCCCCCAGATCTTCCGCTAGCTTTGGTGGACGCCAATCAGATCGAGCTCGCTGTACTGAATCTGGTTGTCAACGCCCGCGATGCCATGCCTGACGGTGGTGTCCTGTCGATCGCGGTTGATCATGTAAAAGTTCCGAAAACCACCGACCTTCCAGCAGGGCATTACGTGCGCTTAGTCGTGGGCGACACTGGACATGGAATGGATGCTGATACGATAGAGAAGGCGACGGAGCCGTTTTTCTCGACGAAAGGGGTTGGAAAAGGCACAGGTTTAGGGCTCTCGATGGTCCATGGATTGGCGTTACAGCTCAATGGTGCGCTACGGCTGACGAGCGAGGTCGGCGTCGGCACCAAAGCGGAGTTGTGGCTGCCGGTCACCACCCTGATCGCTGCTGAAGAGAAACCGACAGAGCCCGGGTCGGATGGAGAGGCGGCGGAGAAGATAACCATTCTTGTCGTTGACGACGACGCTCTCATCGCCATGAGCACCGTCGATATGCTTGAAGATCTTGGTCACGAGGTCATTGAAGCTAATTCAGGCGACCGCGCGCTGGAAATTCTCCGACAAAACCGAACCATTGACCTCCTTGTGACGGATTATTCGATGCCACGGATGAATGGCGCGCAGCTCGCCGCTGCCGCTCGGCAAATTCGCCCTGAGCTTCCCGTGCTATTAGCGACCGGATACGCGGAGCTGCCGACAGGGTCAGTTAACGACTTGCCGAAGATTGGCAAACCCTATCAGCAGGATCAGCTTTCAACGGAAATCAAGAGGGTGATGAAACAGAGTGCTGAGTCGCAGAGCCTCCCGTGCACGAGCTGAAAGCTCAAGAGTTAACACCGTTCTCCTCTCAGTCAGCTCTTCGAGGAACCCGTCGATCCACCTCACAGTAAGATCTCTATCGCAACCGGAACGAATACCTATACAGGCGCATCAGTAACTCAATCCCGAGCCAGCTCGGCTCGTTCAAAGTTTTTCCTCCACCATCTTCCATAGTGTTCAGTCGAGCATTCGACCCCGCGGCGTAGGCTCACTGGCGGCACAAGAACATTGATACACTGAAGCCGCTGAGTACCCCCTGCCGTTCACATTCCTAACCGCGGTCTTCAGATCTACAGCGATTGCGCCGGCCGCAACGGGCCATCACCATTAAGGCAACAACGCCGGCCCGCCGAACCCGTTAAATTGCCCAACCGCTCCGTGAGCTCTGCATGAGCGGGCAACTCATAAGACGGGACGCATTTCGGATGCGCACTGGACCGATCCAGCGTTTAGACGCTCGACCTTTGAGTTCAAAATTGAAAGCGGGAGTGTCAGCGTATTTGACGGTCCAAGCGTCCGAAAACGCACAGTTGTTGCCCGTCAGCCAAGCCATCACATTGTTCGACTAAACACCTAAGTACGAATTTTTTTAGATGTGCTGCTGTGGGCTCTTGGAACATTGACAGTAACCGACTGGACATGCGCTTATTGGTAGAATTACCCGAGCAAGAGCGCACGCGCTCTGGAACTCTTCTGCTGATCCGCATTATTGCGGCGCGGAATTGGAAGCGCTGGTAAACCATGATGCAACAAGACATACGACGACATCCGATCGCCTACTCTGGTCAGAAGCCGACCGTGTGGCGGCGTTGGAAAGTTTCGCCATCCTGGATACGCCACGCGAGGAGGAGTTCGACGATATTGTCCGCCTTGCGGCCGAGATATTCGGTACCCCCGTCGCTCTTGTGAATTTGATTGCCCCAGACCGTCAATGGTTCAAGGCCGAGTGTGGGATAGGCACGCGCGAACTTCCTTTGGATGTCTCGAGCGCCTACGCCATTTTGCAGAATGACCTTCTAGTAGTGCCCGATACGAGCAGCGATCCCCGGTTCGCCAGTAATCCCCTCATGGCGGTCCACGATGGATTGCGCTTTTACGCGGGTGCTCTGCTACGCACCACCCAGGCACTCCCCATCGGGACGGTCTGCGTTCTCGACCGAAATCCTAGACCGGATGGGATCACGCGCCGTCAACGGCTCGTGCTCGACTTGCTAGCGCGGCAGGTGATGACCCAGCTCGAACTACGCAAGACGTCGGCAGAGCAGAAAGCGCGCGCCCAAGATTTGAGGATCGAGGTCCAGCAGCGGCTGGATGCTGAGATCGCGTTGCGCGATGTCGAGGAACGCCTGCGTCTCTCCAACCGCGCGACCAACGATGCGATCTGGGATTGGGATATTTCCACCGACCACGTGGTCTGGAATGAGGCTCTCGAAACGGCCTACGGGCACGCCCCGGACAGTGTGACGCCCACCGGGGAGTGGTGGATCACACATATCCATCCCGCTGACCGCGAACGCATCGTTCAGAGCATCCATGCCGCGTTGGACGGCTCGGCAAAGAGCTGGGAGGATGAGTATCGTTTTCTCCGCGCCGATGCAGGTTATGCCAGCGTCCTGGATCGCGGGCACATCATCCGCAATGAAGATGGCCTTGCCATACGCATGATCGGGGCGATGCTGGATCTCACCGAGCGCAAGCGCACTCGGGCAGAGCTCGCCGTCAATGAAGAACGCCTTCGTTTAGCGACTCAGGCAGCCGAGGTAGGCTTCTGGGAGGTTGACGTTATCCATGACGTCCCCATCTGCCCTCCCATCGTCAAACAGATGTTCGGCATCTCGCCGCGGGCACCCGCCTCCATGATCGATTTCTACAATGGGCTTCACCCCGACGACCGGGCCAGGATATTCGAAGCATTTGCCGGCGCCTGCGATCCTGGGAGGCGCGCGTTATACGATGTCGAGTATCGGACCATAGGCAAAGAGGACGGCCTGATTCGGTGGGTTGCAGCCAAGGGCCGTGGCATTTTCGATTCAAATGGCGCGTGCATCCGTGTCGTTGGCACCGCGATCGATGTAACCGGAAGAAAACGCGCCGAAGCCGAATTGTGCGCGCTCAACGAAAATCTCGAACGGCGCGTCGGGGAAGTGATCGCGGAGCGCGAGCAAGCCGAAGATGCCTTGCGGCAAGCCCAGAAGATGGAAGCGGTTGGACAACTTACCGGGGGCATCGCGCACGACTTTAATAACATGCTCGCCGTCGTCATGGGCTCTCTGGAAATACTAGGCAGGCAAGTGGGGACGTCCGATACGCGCGCAGCCCGTTATATTGAATTGGCGAAAGAGGGTGCGCAGCGTGCAGCAACGCTGACCCAGCGATTATTGGCCTTTTCCCGCCAGCAGCCCCTCAATCCTGAAGCTCTGGACCTAAACAAGCTTGTACCTGGTATGTCCGAACTTCTGCGCCATTCTTTGGGGACAGACATTCACTACGAAACCGTACTCGCTGCCGGGCTCTGGCGAGCGCATGTCGATCGCAATCAGCTTGAAAGCGCGATTCTCAACCTGGCCGTCAACGCGCGCGATGCGATGGCCGAAAGGGGAAGTCTCACCATCGAGACACAAAATATGCATGTCGATGAGCGCGACGTTGCCGCGAACTGTGGAGTTCCCGCCGGGGAGTATGTGACAATAGCTGTGTCCGACACGGGAGGGGGCATGCCTCCCGAGGTCATCGCCAAAGCCTTCGATCCGTTCTTCACGACAAAGGCTGTCGGTAAAGGGACTGGGCTGGGGCTGAGCCAGGTGTATGGCTTCGTGAAGCAGTCCGGTGGGCACGTGAAGATTTATTCCGAACGTGGCCAGGGCACGACGATCAAAATCTACCTGCCTCGTTTCTTGGGCGCGACAGACAACCGCAGCGACAGACTGTTAGCCGTTCCACCTCTTGGAAAAGCCCATGAGGTCATTCTCGTTGTTGAGGACGAGGCCGCCGTGCGCCAACTTAGCGTCGATGCATTGATGGAAATGGGGTATGACGTGCTGGAGGCTGATGGCGGCGTGGCGGCGTTGCGCGTCTTAGACGCTCACCCGGAAATCGCGCTGCTTTTTACCGATATTGTGATGCCTGACATGAATGGTCGAAGGCTGGCCGATGAAGTGCGTAAGCGTCGTCCTGCCATTAAGGTCCTCTATACAACCGGCTACACCCGCAATGCCATTATGCATAATGGTGTAGTCGATCCGGCCGTTGAGCTCATCGGCAAGCCGTTCACCCTCGACCAGTTGGCGGCAAAGGTTCGGGAGGTTTTGGAGTGCTGACATGAAGTGGAGCGCAGCGCGAACAGGCTATCGCCGACTTCGACCACGATGTGATCGGTGGCGGCGAGCTTCAGCCATGCCCGCTTGTCGCGCTCAGACCTTGCCTGCTCCGCGTAGAAACGAGCGAGCATTCGGCCGCCATTGCACAGTATTATCTGACGTTCTGGTCAGACATCCATTTGGGATTCCCCGCGCCGCATTCTGTCACCGCGTTTGGAAGATTGTTGGAGGGCTTGCGATGTTTTGCAGACCGGCATAGGCGCCCGGTTCGGTGAAGCTCTCTCAATTCTCTCGCTAACTGGCGAAGGTTCGCTCTTGCCGCGACGACAGAGAGCTTGCGCTCTCTACTGAGAGCGTTGGCCGCATGCGGGGATTTGGTCGTCGGTCATGTCGGCCGCCGGGGTTCTGGCGACGCGAGCAATCTTTCCACGCGCGAAGTCGCTTCGAGGTTGCTCAAGCGGTGCAGAAAGAGGACCCGATACGCTTCGGAGTGCGACTAGTAAGAAAGGTTTCGTACCGAGGATCGGTGCCACTACCGCCAGAGGCCTGTGCCTATCGCAAATCAAATCCGGGCATATTGATGGTGCAGTCCGCCCAGGATCGGAAGACAGAGAATGCGTCCGGCTGTCTCGGCGGCGCGTGATTTCGGCGCGTCCTTGTTCAAGGACAAATGGGTGCGTGTGCCGTTGTAATAGCTCATACTCGAGAGCAGCACGTGACGCAGATGGCGTTCGCCAAACACCACGATATGATCAAGGCATTCCCTGCGGATCGATCCGATCAGCCGTTCGGCGTATGCATTTTGCCACGGTGAGCGAGGAGACGTCGGGCGGTCGCGAATACCGATGGACCGAACCCGACGCATGAATATTTCGCCATATGCGCCATCGCGGTCCCGGATCAGGTAACGAGGGGCCTGCTCCCAGCCACACGCCTCCGTCAGTTGGTTGGCGATCCATTCGGCCGTCGGATGCGCGGTCACCCAAACCACAGAATCTGCCGCCGGCCATGGCTCATGATCAGCAACCCATAGAGCAGTCGGAACGAGATTGTCGGCACCACGAACAGGTACATCGCGGCGATCCCGTCAGCATGGTTGCGAAGGAATATCCTCCAACCCTGCGACGGCGGGGCCCTCCTCCGCGCCATATACTTGGCCACACTGGTCTGGCCGATCTCGATACCAACCTTGAGAAGCTCACCATGGATTCCCGGCGCTCCCCACAACGGGTTGGCGAGGCTCATCTCGCGGATCAGCCGGCGAATTTCTAACGGCACAGTCGGTCGTCCGCAACGGCGTCGCGATTTCCAGCGCCAATACGATCTGAAACCGGCACGATGCCAACGGATCACAGTTTCCGGTCGGACAATCGCCAGGGCATCATAGATCTTAGGAAATAATCGGCAGACACCTCCCAATATCAGTCTGTCGATCAAGATGAAGATCGGTCTCCTGGAACGGGTTCGCCGCAGCACATTGATTTGTTGCCGCAAGACCAGAATTTCTGCCTCAAGCACAACGCGCGACCGCAGCTGGTCGATCACTATTCCAAAGATCAGTCTGCACAAATCCAACGTCGAGCAGCAGCATCGCCCGATTCTCGATCAACTGCCAGCAGGATTGGATTTACGGTAGGGACAAGAGGCCCGTTCGTTCCTAAGAATTTATGAGAGTCACTTTTTTCCTGCATGGCTAGTCGACAAGACCGCCAATCGGGTTGCTAATATCTGCCTCACCGCTCCCGCTACTCTTCTCGGGGCGAGGAACTGAACAAGCCGGCGTTCCGTGAAGATCGTTGGCTGTCCGCGGGGATCAGGTTGTTCGCGTAGGACCCGCTCTCCCGCGCGAGCATCGTCGAGAAATCGATGAGGACGGACGCGCTATGGTCGTTGCCATTGCCTTTTCCGGTATCAGCCCCAATCGCGTAGCGATGCGAGGGGTTGTATTCCTGCCAAAGATGAAGGCCCGCTTTCTCGCCCGACGGCTGAGCGCACTGCGCGATAAGCCGCTCGATCGTCGCGCGGTCGAAGAACGGGGAACCGGCCGCGACTGGATCGAGAAGCATTTCGACCTCGTAGACGCGCCTGCCTCCGGCGTTCAGCTCGCGCCGCTTCCCTTCAAGCGATATCTTGCGTTTGCCCGGGTCCGCGATATCGGCATTGACGGCGGCAGCGTCAGCATCGGTTTTGACGTATTTGTCGGGCCAGGCCGGGTCTCCCTGCCGGTTCACGACGGGGATGAAGCGCCCTCGTCCTCCCGATCCATTCACGGCTTTGCGCACGTATCCCATGACTCCCGCTTCGAGTATGAGATTTCCGAGAGTAAGCGACACCCCGTGCCCGGCCATGCCGCCTTTTGCCTCGTCGAGAAGCCGGATGATCTTCTCGGTGAGGGCTGGACTGTCCGCAGTCACGGCGTTTTCGAGGTCGTACCTGAGGATCAAGTCAGGGCGATGCTCCTGGTAGAGGCGCCCGCGCATCGGCGTAAGGGCCATATGCGCCTCAACGCGGATGCGGTCGTTCGTCACGAGGTTCGAAACCCGCTTGAGCGTGGCCTGGTCCTTTGCGCGCGCCTGGTGGTAGAGCTGCCCGAAGTCGGAGATTAGCAGGTCGTTGGTCCGTGATCGCGTCGGAGCCTATTTCCTATTCGCTGTCGCGTTTGAACATAGGCCCCGCTCCGTGTTTCTAACAAACTTGGCTGAAAAAATCCGGGTCGGTTGAGTATGAACGCTCACCGCTATCGGTACGGGATTATCAGACTTAGGAGACTAGGAGGGGCAAACCCATTGGCCGATCCTGTGCGACGGAGGCGATCGCTACCAATTATATAGTCACCCTGGGCCATGGCAACAGGCGCCACGCGTTGTTCGAATGATCGTACCCAGGGCATCTCCTCGCCGCGCGAACGCACCCGACAGATGTTGACATTCGTACTGCCCATATTCGTGCAGAAAGGACTGGCATTCTTGGGCGAAGCGAGCATTGCTGTGACGTGAGGTGGCCCCTCGGATCGGCCCCGCAGCGCAACATCGCTGACGGGGCCTTGGATGGTGCGACGCTGATGTCGCATCAATTTCGGAGGGTCCCATGCAGAAGTCATCCCGCAAACGTAAGCCACCATCGAACCGCCGCGGACGCGGTAAGGCCCTCACCACAACGAAGGCAGCAAAAACAGCACCTCGTTCTGTGAGAGAGCCGACGAAACGACGTCCAACGCTTCCTTCAAGTCCGGCTGTAGGGGGCAGTGTATTCAGCGCAGGTGCTGAAGCAAACAAACGGCCGAACAAGCAAACAAAACTGCTTGATCTTTTGAGGCGCCCGGCTGGTGCGACCATTGCCGCGCTCTCAAACGCCTCCGGTTGGCAGCAGCATTCCGTGCGAGGATTTTTGGCCGGCGTTGTCCGCAAGAAGCTCGGGCTCGAGTTGGTCTCAATCGTTGAAGCAGATCAGCGCATCTACCGCATCGTTGCAGCGAAGCAGGCCTGACGATGGCTAAGGCCGCGAAGAACGAGCTCGCGCGTTGTCACGATCTCGGTGGTCGGCGACCGCAGTCTCGTGGTCGTCGCTCAAGCTGGTCCGCGCTGGCGCATCTTCCGAAGCATCTGCAGACAGCCATCGTAAGCTATCGGCGACAGGTCGATCAGTCGGACGATCTTGATCCGACGGTTCGCCAGTTCCTTGATCGGATCGGCGAGAAAGAGACGTCCGATTCCGTCATGGCCAAGCTCGTGGCCTTCGACCGAGGACAGGTCGAGTTGAAGGCCGGCACCATCCTGTCGCGCGAATGGAACGGCATCACCCAGCGGGCGATCGTCGTTGAGGATGGCTTCCTGTGGGAGGGGACACTGTACGACAGCCTCTCAGCCATCGCCTTCGCCATCACCGGTACCCGCTGGAGCGGGCCCCGCTTCTTTGGCCTACGGGATAACACGGTCGGTAAGGAGGACGGGCCGTGAGGGCGGGAAAAGCGGTGGCCCGAGAGATCGTCCGGTGCGCGATCTATACCCGGGTCTCGACCGACAATTCAACTCGCTGGATGCTCAGTATGAGGCTTCCAGTGCCTATATCAAAAGCCAGGCCCATGCCGGTTGGGTGCAGGTCAAGACCCGTTATGACGATGGCGGTTTCTCCGGAGGATCAACCGACCGACCGGCACTGCAGAGCCTGCTGGAGGATATCCGGGCCCGCAAGATCGATGTCATTGTGGTCTACAAGGTCGATCGTCTGACCCGCTCGCTCGCCGACTTCGCCAAACTGGTCGAGCTGTTCGATGCCCATCGGGTGTCGTTTGTCTCGGTGACCCAGCAGTTCAATACCACAACGTCCATGGGACGCCTGACCCTCAACGTTCTCCTGTCCTTTGCCCAGTTCGAACGGGAGGTCACCTCGGAGCGCATCCGGGACAAGGTGGCAGCCTCCAAGAAGAAGGGCATCTGGGTCGGAGGTCCCCTCCCCCTCGGCTACGCCATGGAAAATGGCAAGGTGGCCGTCGTCCCCGAAGAAGCCGAACGGGTCCGTCACATCTTCACCCGCTATCTCGAGCTTGGCAGTGTCCGTGCCTTGATGCGAGACCTCAAGGACCGCAACGTCGTCAGCAGACGGCGCGTTCTCAAGACCGGCGTAACCCGGGGCGGAGTTGCATTCGGCTGTGGCGCCTTATTCCATCTGCTGCGCAACCGCTTCTACATTGGCGAGGTCAACTACAAGGGGCAAATCTATCCGGGCGAGCAGCCCCCGATCCTGGATCGGGATCTGTTCGATCGTGTCCAGACCATGCTCTCGGACCAGCGCAGTCATCAGACCAGAACCCGGACCTCCTTCAGCCATCTCCTGACTGGTCTGATGTTTGACGACGCCGGCCATCGCATGGCGCCGACCCAGGCCCAGAAGAAGGGCCGGCACTACAGCTACTATGTCTCGCGACCGCTTCTGTTCGGGAATGCAGCGACCGCCCCAGTTGGTTCGGTCTCTCGGGTGCCAGCCCCTGACATCGATGACCAGGTCCGCAAGGTTGTCCTGGAGCCGCGAAACAAAAGCACGGGCACGATCGACAACACCTACGCCTCCTTGCTGATCGAACGGATCGAGGTTCAGCAAAATCGTCTCGTCGTGCAGCTGAAGCAGGATCCGGACAATCCCGCCGAAGACGACCACTCCACCATCGTCATCCCCTGGACCAAGCCACCCTCCAAACGAGCGCGGTCCATCCTACGCCCGACCTCCGCAAAACTTCCGCTCCGCCCGATGAAGCTGGAGCAACGCGCTACGCTGGTCGCAGCGATTGCCCGCGGCCGGCGCTGGCTTGATGAACTCATTACGGATTCGGCGACAGATGCCCAAGCAATCGCAACGCGCGAGCGATGCAGCCTGCGACACGTCAACATGACACTGTCGTTGGCCTTCCTCTCTCCCGCACTCACCAAGGCTGCCGTTGAAGGTCGGTTACCTCGTGGCATCGGTCTCGAACAGCTGCGCGAGCTCCCGCTTGAATGGGATCGTCAGTTCGAAGCGCTAGGTCTCGATCCGATCTGACCAGCGACACCGCGCTCTTGATTTTTCGCCATTTCGATGTCGCGAAAGAAGCACTTCCGGCCTCCCCGAGAAAGCAGGCTTTCGCACAGATGGGCAGACCCGTCGCGGTTCAAACCCGCAATAAAAGTAGCATGATGCCGGCTATGTCCCTTTGAACCGATTGGTTGCAGCGGCCGAACTGACCCAGTCAGCGAACCCGTCTCTGCTGCTCGGCCAGGAACGGGAATTTTCGATGCAGAGACAAAGCGCACTTTGGCAAGATTTTTGAGACCAGAGACGCGCGCTGAGACTGAACGGATCGCCAAAACCCCGCA
>NZ_AAMY01000042.1 GCF_000152905.1 Nitrobacter sp. Nb-311A | reverse complement strand
GGCTCGCAAATTTGACCCCGTATCGGCGTTCAATTTTGACCCCTTCGCGCGGCGTGGTTTGAGGGTAGCGCTCGACTCGTCGGAGCTGGCCGGGATTGCGGAGACGAGACGAGCGCGGGTGGCGTGATCGTCGTCGCGGCTTTTGAAGCGCCAGCTGTCGTTACCGGTTTCGACGATGTCGCAGTGGTGGGTCAACCGGTCGAGCAGCGCGGTGGTCATCTTGGCGTCGCCGAACACGCTGGGCCATTCGCCGAAGGCGAGATTGGTGGTGACGATGACGGAAGCACGCTCGTAGAGCCGGCTGACGAGATGGAACAGCAACTGGCCGCCGGATTGGGCAAAGGGCAGATATCCGAGTTCGTCGAGCACGATGAAGTCCATCCGGGTCAGATGTTCGGCAAGCCGGCCCTGACGTCCGTTACGGGTCTCGATCTCGAGGCGATTGACGAGGTCGACCACGTTGTAGAAGCGACCGCGGGCGCCGGATCGGATGCAGCTTCTGGCGATTGCGATGGCCAGGTGGGTTTTGCCTGTGCCGGTGCCGCCGACGAGCACGACGTTGCGCTGCTGGGCGATGAAGCCGCCGCCGGCGAGATCATTGACGAGCGTCTGATTGATCGGCGTGCCTTCGAACTGGAAGTCATCGAGATCCTTGGCCAATGGCAGCTTGGCGATGGTGAGCTGGTACTTGATCGACCGCGCCTGCTTCTCGTTGATCTCGGCGCTGAGCAGGTCGCCGACGATGTGCTGAGGTTCGTGCTGGCGCTTGACGGCCGTCGCCATGATCTCGTCGAAGGCAGCCCTCATTCCGTAGAGTTTGAGCTCACCCATGAGGTCGAAGATTTGGGTTCGTTCCATCAGATGGTCCTCCGGAGGTTGTCGTAACGGGCGCAATCGGCGATCGGCGCATGGCGGAGCGTCAGTGCCGCCGGCGTCATAATGTTGGCCGGTGCAGCGGGTTCGCGTTGGCGAGCCAGGATGTTGAGAACGACGTCAGCGGAATGAACGCCATGAGCGATCGCCTCGGCGCAGGCGGCTTCGACCGCCGACAAACCGTCCGTCAGCACCGCATTGAGGATGTCGACCATCTGTCGATTGCCGTCGTCGGTGCTGGCGAGCCTGCGCCGGATCCGTTCGATCGCGGCCGGCAACACCCAGTCCTTGAAGGGTGCGCCGTTACGTAAGGCCCCGGGTTTGCGCGCGAGCACCGGCACGTAGTGCCAGGGATTGTAGGTCGTCTCGCCGCGTCCGAACGATCGCGGATGCTCCGCAACGATGCGCCCGTCCTGACGGATCACGATGCGATCGGCATAGGCTTGAACTTCGACCGGGCGCCCGACGGCGCTGGCAGCGACCGAGTATTTGTTGTTGTCGAAGCGCACCAGGCAGGTCTTCGAGACCGATGCCGGCACCGCGTGGAATCCGTCGAACCGGCCAGCATAGGGAACGAGCTTGGGCCGCTCGGCTTCGAACACCTCCCAGACCGTCTGTTCGGCCAGTTCTGGATGTCGGTGCGCCTTGGCGTAGGCGATGCACTTATCCAGAAGCCACGCGTTCAACTCGTCCAGGGTTTTGAACCGCAGCCGTGGCGTGAAGAACCGTTCCCGGACCAGCCCGACCTGGTTCTCGACCTGACCCTTCTCCCAGCCCGACGCCGGCGTGCAGGCGACCGGATCGATCAGATAGTGGCTGCACATCTGCAGGAAGCGGCGATTGTAGCGGCGATCCTTGCCGACGAAGATCGTCTCTACCGTGTCTTCATGTTGTCGTAGATGCCGCGGCTGCAGGTACCCTTGAACAGTGCGAACGCCCGGTCGTGGGCGTCGAATACCATCTCCTGCGTCTCCCGCGGATAGGCCCGCACGAACAGCATGCGGCTGTGGCACAGCCGGACATGAGCGACCTTCACGATCGCCGTCACGCCGTTGAGGAGAACGATCTCATGGCTCCAGTCGAACTGGTAGGCTTCGCCCGCCGCAAAGCTCAACGGAACATAGGCCGCCGCGGTCGATTGCCCGCGCTCCTTGCTCCAACGCCTGGCGTAACGCCGTACGGCATCGTAGCCGCCGTCATAGCCGCGTCCACGCAACTCTTCGAAGATCCGGATCAGCGTCAGCTGTTCGCGAGCCGATTTGGCCGCGTTCGCCGCCAGCAGTTCATCAAGCTCCGCCGCCCAACGCCCGAGTTTGGGGCGCGGCTGGATCGAACGCTCATACTCGAACAAGGTCTTGCCCGACCTCAGCACCTTCCGGACCGTGTTCCGCGACACCTTCAGGTCACGGGCGATCTCCTTGATCGTCTTGCCCTTGATGAAGTGTTCGCGCCGTATCCGCGCAATCGTCTCCACGATCAGCATCCCCGACCACCTGCTTCATGACAAAGCAGGCAGCGCAACAGCCAACCTGTAGGGGGTCAATTTTGGACGCCGATCCCCCGGCTTACGGGGTCAATTTTGCATGCCGAATGACAGCCCACTATACGAGTTGGCTATCGATCCACCAGCCGCGCTCGCCCCGTCTGCGCAACCCGGACCTGCTCCGTCGGGCCGAGCGTTACCACTTTGCCGAATGGCTTCAAAAAGAGAGTTGACAACAACCCGCAATTAAAGGGCCGATTGACACAATGAAGGCCGTCCAGCACGATCCTGATCTTGTCTTCCGATGACAAAGTGCCGCCGTTGAAGCCCGGACCAATCCATCGCTGTTTGATCTGGATCAAAACTATGACGCGAAAGCAGCCGGTAGTCTGGCGACGGTGGGCTTTCCTTCAGACGAAGGTGGGTTTTTGAAAACTTTTCACCAGTACTTGCCCGGAGACGATATTATCCAGCTTGTGATCCGGCTCGGATTGCTTGCTTTGCTGATTTACTGGACGTTCGTTCTGATCCGTCCCTTTGTGTCTATCTTGGCCTGGAGCATTGTGCTCACTGTTGCGCTCTATCCTGTTTTTGATCTTCTTTCTCGGCTTCTCGGTGGTCGTCAAAGGCTCGCAGCGGCGATTCTCACCTTCATCAATCTCGGGATCGTCATTGGACCTGCAATGTGGCTGGGCTTGAATGCCTTGGAGGGAGTGAAAGAGTTTGCCGTAAATCTGGGCGCTGGTAACTTAGTGATTCCATCCCCACCTGAGAGCATCAATACCTGGCCACTCATCGGCCCGAATGTTTACGAGTTCTGGGATCAGGCATCTATTAACATCCGAGCGGCTTTGCGCGAGGTGGCTCCTTACCTGAAGCCATTGGCGGGCGGTTTACTGGCTTTTGCGGGAAATGCCGGCGTGGGCACACTGAAGTTTCTTCTCTCAGTAGCGCTTTCCGGATTTCTCTTTCCTCACGGTTCGCAGCTTATGGAGGCAGGCGGGAGTTTCCTCTATCGTATCGTGCCTGAGCAAAGCGAACATTTCCTCGCGTTGGCGGGTGCGACTATCCGCGCGGTATCCCAAGGCGTCATCGGCATTGCAATCATCCAATCCCTATTAGCCGGCATTGGCTTCGAGCTGGCAGGGCTTTCTAGCGCCGGTGTGTTGGCTCTTGCAGTGATGATCCTGTCAATCGTTCAGATCGGCGCGGCAATCGTCCTGGTTCCCGTAATCATTTGGATCTGGACAGACAAAGATTTCACAACGGCGACCCTGCTGACGGTATTCCTGGGTCTCGTCGGCATACTCGACAACGTCTTGAAACCCCTGGTGATGAAGCGTGGCCTGACGACCCCGACACTTGTCATCTTCGTCGGAGTGATCGGAGGGACGCTCGCGCATGGAATTGTTGGCCTCTTTGTAGGACCGATCATTCTCTCCCTGGCCTGGGAGTTGACGGTAGCGTGGCTACGTAGCGGTCGCTCCGGCACAGTGCCATTTTCCAGCTAACCGTCAAATGTTGACGTGAACGCTCCACCGGCTAAAGCCGGTGGCTTCAAGTTACGGCTGGAAGCCGGATTTGATCGACCCTTCGGGTCGATTGTTAGATAACCTTGAAATTATCATCTGGCTCAGGCGGCCTCTGGTCTTCTATGTACTTCTTCCACACTTGGTCGGTGACGTTTCCACTCGAAGAAACCCAGTATCCCCTGCCCCATAAATGCTGTCCCCAATATCTCTTCTTGAGAGATTGATACTCCAGGAGCTTGTGAGAACTTTTGCCTTTGAGATATTGCACCGCTCGAGAGACCGATAGATGCGTAAGCGCTTATCAGCAACCCTATTGATGCTGGCTTGATATTTTGCGGAATCGCCATGACATGAGGTCATCGACTTTGCTTTGCGGGTGACCGGCGATGATTGCCTCGAGTGTTTCGGCGTTGTAAGCGACGGGATTGACGTCGTTGAGCTTGCAGGTGGCCACGATCGACCCCAGCAAGGCCCAGTTTTCTGCTCCAATTTCATGGCCGGCGAAGAGCGCATTTTTACGGGTCAGGCAGATCGGCCGGATCGCGTTTTCGACCAGATCGGTGTCGAGTTCGAGACGCCCGTCATCGAGGAAGCGCGTCAGTCCCTGCCAATTGAGCCCGTACCGGATATCCTCGGCGAGCGTTGGATTGATGACGTCTGGGAGCCCGAAGTAGGCGCCGGCGGTGCGCGATTGTCGAAAGCGGCCGGCTTCATCGATGGCAGCGGCAAAAGCAGCAGAGGTTTGAACACCGACACCTGGTATGCTCATGAGTTGCCAACAGGATTTAGATCGGTGGGCGAACTCACGCAGCACCCCATCCATTTCCTTGATCTGTTTCATCAGCCCAGTTCTCACGGCGAGCAGCGCGGTGATACGAGACTGGGTATATTGGCTGCGTGACCGGGTCCCGGGCTTGAGGCGAAATGTTGCGCACAGGCCGCGGATCATGTTGTCGAGCCGCACCCGGGCTTCAAGCAGATGGTTGCGCGCCGTGATGACGTTGCGCACGCCGTGAGCGGCCGACCTTTATCGAGGCGATCTTCTTGCCGGTTTCCTCGGCAATGCAGACCTGCGTGAATTCCATCGACAGGCCCAGATCCCAACCCTAATCTTATTGAAAACGACTTCGTTTTTTGTTCTTGAGGACACCAAGAGTTTAGCAAGTCCTTCCTCTCACATCTTCGGACGGCTCGACGGGTGTGACGGACTGTCGTCCGCGCTACGCACACGCCGTTAATACGTGTCTTACCCGCGCCGCAGGCAGCAGCGACCTTTGTGATCATGCTGTCTGCCTGTGCTATTGACGCTGGTGTCATGGCGTGCGCTGATACCGCAAAGGATAAGATGATTGTAGCAATTCCGAGCGACCTGGTCATTCCGATCTCCTTAGAGTCCGTTTTGAAATTCATGGATGGGCGTTTCTGCGGATGAGGTTGCCGCCCATGGCGACCAGGATCATAGCGTGGGAGACGTCGATGCGTTTCTTGTAGTCGCGCACGAGGCGGCGCCAGCGGGTCATCCAACTGAAGGTGCGTTCGACCACCCATCGGCGTGGCAGAACCTGGAAGCCCTTCTGGTCGTCGGATCGACGGATGATCTCGATGACGAAGTCGAGATAGGCGGTCTTGTCCATCAGTTTGAGCCGGTCGTAGGCGCCATCCGCGAACAGGTGCTTCACCCAGGGCCAGCGCTTGCGGATGGCATCGAGGATCGCTTGGGCGCCAGCGCTGTCGGAGATGTCGGCGGTCGTCAGATTGACCATCAGCAGCCGCCCGTCGGTATCGACGGCGATGTGGCGCTTGCGCCCGACGATCTTCTTGCCCGCGTCATAACCTCTTGTTTCGGCTTGCGGAGCCTTGACCGACTGGCTGTCAATCACCGCCGCGGACGGGCTCGCCTCGCGTCCCGCCCGCTCCCGGTCAACCATCAGCGCCACGTCATGGATGGTCTGAAACAGCAAACGGCGCGCCAACTCGCGGAACCAGCCGTAAACGGTCTGCCAAGGGCCGAAATGGATCGGCAGCATCCGCCAGCCGCAGCCCGAACGCAACCAGATAGCACACCGCGTTGATCACCTCGCGGAAATCGACCTCGCGCGGACGCCCGCGACGGCCTGGCGCCGGCATCAGCGGCGCGATCTGCTCCCACTCCTCATCGGTCAGGTCCGACGGGTAACGCTTGGTCTTCTTGGCGATCTTGGCCATTCGCCCACGGCTTTGCTCTGTCCACATCCGAAGCTTGAATCACAACACCGCTCGCCGCGAAAGCCCAACAAACCGACTTTCCAAACGGCCTCTTAGAAGCGCTCAATCCCCCGACCAACCGGTGGAACGAGCATGAACAGCTTCAATTTGACGGACCGGCCTGTTCCAAGACTTGAGATAGATCAAGCTAAGAGGCGCGGCCAACCTGCGGCAACGGGACCGGATAGTAGCCTTTCACTGGTGGTAAGCCTTCCGACCATGCTTGGATTCAGGCAAGAATTGGGGGGGGGCCTGCTGGTCATGGCGGCTGGATCAATGATCGGGACGTTTATCGGCGGCCAGCGTCAACCGTCTCGTCAAGGACCTTAAGGAGCGGGGGGCTTTAGATTGGGTCCAAGGTCCGAAAGCTGACATCAGGCGAAACGCGAGGACGTGTACCGTTCACTGATGTGGATCAAGCGAACTTGCCGGCGGACTTGATATGAAACTGCACCTGATTGCGTCGGAGCGTTGCATGGCGGAGCCAACGAAACAGCAGAGTGCAGCAAGCTGGCTGTGGTGGTTTCCGCCAGCCGATTGGTTGGCTGAATACCGGCCTTCCTGGCTGCTTGGCGATATTGTCGGCGGAATAACCTTGGCGGCATACGCGATCCCGGTTTCCCTAGCTTATGCTGGCTTAGCAGGCTTGCCCCCGCAGGTTGGCATCTATGGCTACTTGCTGGGCGGCCTGGGCTATGCCCTGTTCGGGTCCTCGCGTCAGCTTGCGATCGGCCCCACTTCCGCCATTTCCCTCATGATTGCCGGAACAGTGGGGGAAATGGCCGACGGAGATGTGCAACGTTATGCGCAGATTGCCAGTCTCGCTGCCTTTACCGTGGCGGCGCTCAGCCTGCTTGCTTGGCTGTTGCGGCTGAGCGTGTTGGTAAAATTGATTAGCGATAGCATCCTTGTGGGCTTCAAGGCCGGTGCGGCCTTGACCATAGCTATGACCCAATTGCCAAGCCTATTTGGCGTGGATGGCGGGGGACACAATTTTTTCGAGCGCGCGTTTCTGCTGGCCGGGCAGCTCGGTCAGATGCAATACCTTGTGCTTGTCGTCGGCTTCATAGCCATCGGACTGATCGTAATCGGCGAACGCTTGCTGCCTGGAAAGCCGGTCGCGCTTGGGGTCGTCATGCTGGCGATCATTGCCGTCACCTTACTGGGGCTTCCTGCGCTTGGGATGCCAATAACAGGCGACATTCCGGCGGGATTACCCAACTTGACGGGTCCGTCTCTCAGGTTGAGAGACGTCGAGGGAATCATTCCGTTGGCCGCTGGCTGCCTCCTACTGGCCTATATCGAAGGCGTATCTGCCGCCCGCACCTTCGCTGCGAAGCATGGATACGGACTTGATCCCAGACAAGAGCTTCTGGGCATCGGTGCAGCCAATCTAGCGGTGGCGATGGGGCATGGCTACCCTGTAGCCGGCGGACTGTCGCAATCGGCCGTGAACGATAAGGCGGGCGCGCGCACGCCACTGGCGCTGGTCGTTGCGTCGGTGACGCTTGCGCTCTGCCTGCTCTTTCTGACCGGCTTGCTCGAGAATCTCCCCAAGGCCGTGCTCGCCGCGGTAGTTCTGACTGCTGTGTATGGGCTGCTGGATTTTCGGGCATTGCTCCGCATGTTGCGTGTGAGCCCATTTGATTTCTTAGCCGCAGCCGTCGCCCTCGTCGGCGTGCTGCTTCTTGGAATACTTCAGGGCATCCTGCTTGCCGCGGTGGCCTCGATATTACTACTCCTCACCAGGCTGTCGCGCCCACACGTTGCATTTCTTGGTCGCGTGCCCTCCACCAACAGCTATTCCGACCTTGACCGCCATCCCGAGAACGAGCGACTGGCCGGCATCATCGCCTTCCGTCCCGAAGCATCGCTGATTTACGTCAATGCCGACGCTGTCCTGTGCTCGGTCTTGGATCGCCTACGCGAGGCTGGTCCCGCCGCCGTCTGTCTGGCCGTCTGCGACCTCTCCGCCGCGCCTTATATTGATCTAGCTGGTTCTCGCATGCTGCACGAACTGCATACAGAGCTTACCGGTCGCGGCATTACGCTGCGCGTCGTCGGTGCCCGTGGATCGGCGCGCGATTTGTTACGTGCCGAGGGTATCGAGGAGAAGGTTGGAGCGCTCGATCGTACTGTGACACTCGACAGCCTGCTGAAGCGCATGATTGAATCGGGTCCTGTGACGCGAGTGCGATAGGATCGAATTGCTGCCAGTAGTGGCCCGGGAGGTTGCCAGATGTTGAAGGACAAGCAGAAGAAGAACGAGGTAATTGAGGCGCCGGCCGGGTCCGGCAAGGTGAGCCGTAAGGAATTTGAGAAGGAGCTCGCGAAGCTTCAGGTCGAGCTAACCCGGCTGCAGACTTGGGTCAAAGACAAAGGGGAACGCGTCATTGTGGTCTTCGAGGGCCGCGACACCGCGGGCAAGGGCGGCGTGATTAATCGGATCACCGCACGCACCAGCCCGCGCGTCTACCGGCACGTGGCGCTGCCCGCCCCATCCGACCGCGAGAAGACCCAAGTTTACATCCAGCGCTACATCGCGCGATTCCCGGCCGCGGGCGAGATCGTCCTCTTCGACCGCTCGTGGTACAACCGGGCCGGGGTCGAGCGAGTGATGGGCTTCTGCAGCGACGAGGAGTACGAGCGATTCATAGCAATGACCCCCGTGGTCGAGCGGGAGATGATAGTCAACAACGGAATCATTCTGCGCAAGTACTTTCTCGATGTCAGCCAGGACGAGCAACGGCGTCGGTTCGAGGCCAGGATCAAGGATCCGGTGAAACACTGGAAGCTGAGTCCGATGGACACTGAGTCGGTGCGGCGCTGGTGGGATTACACGGTGGCCTACCAGCGCATGATTGAGGCCACCCACACGTCATGGGCGCCTTGGCACATCGTCCCGGCTGACAACAAGCGACGCGCCCGGCTAAACCTGATCCGGCATCTGCTCGACAGCATCCCTTATAAGAAGGTCGACATAGACCTGCCGAAGATTCCCAAAGTGCAGCGGCGGCCTAAGGATGCTACCGAGGGTCTGAACGCCGGCAAGCCGATTCCCAGTCACTACTGATACTCGGCGCGGGTTCGGTCACGCTCGCGGTTCGGGACCAGACATTTCAGATTTAACGTCTGGGTGTGCCGAAAACCTCGGCCAATCCCCCGCAAATTACGTGATCACCACCAAGGAGGTCACCGGTACGCCGCAATACACACTGCGGATCAAGGACCGGAAGCGGGCGTGCTGATCGCCAATGACGCATTCGCGTTCAAGCCGGCTGCCGATGCGAAGAAGATCGCGATCGAAGCCATAAGGGATTTTGACGAAGTTCCCGACTGGCGTCCCAACGGGAGGAAAGAAATGATTATCTTGTCACGAAAAGCAGTGATGCTGGTTCTCGGGGTAAATGCGCCGCGCTCGGGTCAGCTGGAGCAAAACCTCTCTGCCGAACTTCGCTGACGTGAATTCCTTTATTCGTAACCAGGCGAAGGTTCACCGTTTGCAGCCCTCTTTCAAAGGACCATTTTGCGGCCCTGACACATTCTGCGCCGATCGTTCCGTTGATCTAGAGAGACCTGTGCGCGGAAGGATGTAGACGAGGCCGAACATTGCTGACTCTATGGGCTTTCCGAAGAGGAGAGCGGGACGTGGCGCATCGTGCGATAGGTCAAGAGCGGTTCAGTTGCTCATGTTCGTTCCTTCGTCTGCGACGAGAACCGAACACTCCTTAGATCACACCATCAATTCTGTGCCATAGGCGCTGATCCCGGACACGAACATTGATGCGCGCCGTCTTCTCGCCAATCTTCTCCATCAGGTCGAGGCATTCTTCGCGCACCAAATCGAGCAATTCGCCGCTTGCCGCAGCCAGGATTTCTTCCATGCGTTTGAGTTGATGAATGCTCTGTGGGACAATGTAGCCGTATTCATAGAGGCATGCCCTTCTTGCCTTCCTTCTTCACCCATTCCTGAATCTTGACCAGCTCAATGTACAATTTGCGCAACTTCTGCTCATATTCCTTTCGCTTGAGCTTCGGAGCTTCAGTCTCCTCGCGCCTACGGCTTTTGTGAGCTACGTTGTTCATGCTCGCGGTCCCCCCAGCCCGTCAGCGCTTTACATCGTCCCAAGTAAGGAAAAAGCCAATGTCCCCGGGAAGGCCCTGCGGCCAATCCACGATGATTGCCTTCAGGCCGTAGCCTTGCGGCTTCAGGTGGTCGCGCCAGAACTCGAAGGCTTGAAGAGGTCTCCCAACCAGGGTGCTCGGCCATTCCTTTTCCAGATTATTGAGCGCGCGGCCTTTGTCCGTGCATAATGCATTCGGAAACCGCATGACCAGAACTTCCTTGTCGCCTCTTACCGCAGCGGACTTTAGTTGGCCGAGCACTCGCCGCTTCACCTCGGCAATCTTTTCCGGCGTAACTGCGACTGGTTGCGTCAATGACCTGATGAGCTCTGCGCGCGCCTTCTCCGCCTGACCCGAGCCGACATCTTTCGAAGCCTTGGCCATCTCGGTTTGCGTTACATAATCGCGCAGTGCTGCAGCCGACATGAAGCTTTCGTCTCCAAGCTCCCGTGCGGATTCCGAGCTACGCTGTTCGATCGTTGACCGGGACATGTCTAACTCCTTAACCATTAAGGACCAGGATGACGTTGAGGTCCTGCATGCGTGTTTGCTAGCTTACAGTTACTCGGGCTTGAGCGGTGCTTAAGCTCAAATCGCCAGTATATATTAAGCCGCATTCCGCTTGACTGACTATGCAGAATTCGGTCGCCCGATGAGCTAAATTAGCTGAGCTATGCGGGATTTTGGGTGACAGGGCGATCAGGCGGCGTGGTTTGCCGGCACGTGGATGACCTCGATACCGTCGTTAAATCTGACACCTGCGATCACCTTCGGCAACTGATTTGTGCCTTTGCTGCGCATTTCGCAAAAAGGGACGGCGGTTTCGCAAATTGCAGGACAGCAGTTTCGCTAAATCGCGGACAGCTTGGCGGTGCTGGTTCTCGGTTGCCTGATTGTTGAAGTCAGTCAGTATTGGTTTCGGTGTTTTCGCTCTTGGTCAAGGGGTGAGCAGCTTTTTTCTTTCGCATGCTTTCGCCTTCGAGGGTGATGCGATGGGCATTATGGATGATGCGATCGAGGATGGCGTCGGCGATGGTGGGTTCACCAATCATGTCGTGCCATTGGGCGACGGGGAGCTGGGCGGTAATCAGCGTCGATTTGCGCCGGTAGCGTTCTTCGAAGATTTCCAGCAGATCGAGGCGCTGTTGATCATTGAGGGTGTGAGTGCCCCCAGTCGTCGAGCACCAGCAGTTGCACGCGGGCGAGTTTGTCGATGAGGCGCGGGAAGCGGCCGTCGAGACGTGCCATGGCAAGATCCTCAAACAGACGCGGGACCCGCAGATAGAGGACGGAATGATCGAGCCTGGCGGCCTGACGCCCGAAGGCACAGGCCAGCCAGGTTTTGCCAGTCCCGGTCTGGCCGGTGAGGATGAGGTTCTCGTGGGCTTTCAGCCAGGCGCCTTGCGCCAGCTGCAGGGTGTTGCGCCGGTCAAGGCCGCGACGGGACGCGAAGTCGATATCTTCGATGCAGGCATCGACGAAGCGCAGCTTCGCTGCGACCAGCCGATTGGTCAGCCGCCGGTCGGCGCGCATGGCGGCTTCGCGATCGAGCATCAGGCCAAGCCATTCATCGCGACCGAGATCGCCGGCGTTGCCCTTGTCGCGCGGCTTGCGGCTGCGGGTCGGCAGGATCGTCGTGTCGTAATGCTCCGCCATGGCGGCAAAGGTTTGATCGAGCGTCGGCTCGAACCACAAGGCCTTGGCCACGGCCGCTTTCAGATTGTCACAGACAACCGCCTTGGGAACGCCGCCGATGTACGCCAGCGCCTGGGTCTGGCCTTCGATCCAGTCTGGAAGTCGCTGACCGAAGCTCGCCATTGCGAAGGTCAGCGACGAGGCCCCAAGCACCGCGACAAAAATCTGGGCCTGACGGACCTCGCCGGTTTGCGGATCGACCACCTCCACCGTCGGGCCGGCATAATCGGTCTGCAGCACGGCGCCAGCGGCATGGCGGTGACGGAAGGTCGGATGCGCACGGCGCTGCCAGGCGGCAAATCTCTCGCAGAACCAAGTGTAGCCGTAGCCTTCAGGATGCGCCGTCCGGTATTCCTGCCACAGCAGTGTCAGCGTCACGCCCTTGCGCTTGAGTTCCTGCGCCACCCGCGCCCAGTCCGGTTCGCCCAGGTCCTGCGGGGGCCGCCCGACACGCCGGAACAGCGCTCGCCGCAACGCCGCCTCGTCCACGTAGATCGGCGGCAGCGGCCAGATCAATCCGGCTTCGCGCGCCCGAAGCAGATAAGTGGCAACCGAGGTCTTGCTGATCTGCAGCCGCTCCGAGATCGCTCGGACGGACAACCCTTGTTCATAGGTCAACCGCAGGATCGATCGCAGGTCCTTCACCGTGGTTCGTCTCGCTTGCTTCCGTCTCGGCATCGCCCCTCTCAAACTCAGCTTGAGAGGGAACATTGCCCGAACGGCGCTCCCGAAAACCAACCTCCGCAACTGTCCGCGATTTAGCGGAATCCCTGTCCCGCAATTACTGAAATCACTGTCCGCAAATTACCGAAATCGCTGTCCCCTAATTACTGAAACACGCACCTTTGAGCCGCCGCCAGGTTTTTGATGCGGCGATCACCAGCTTGAACACCATCAGCCTGGCGGTCGTCGACGAGAGCGATGCTTTCGTCCGCACCGTCCTGTGTCGCACGGTCGCGAACACGCTTTCGATGGGGTTAGTCGTGCGCAGATGATCCCAATGCTCGGCAGGAAAGTCGTAGAAGGCCCGCAGCGCGTCGCGGTTCTTGGCGAGGCACTCGACCGCCCGGCCGTACTTGGCGCGGTATTTCTCGGCGAAGACGTCGATCGCCACTTCGGCGGCCGCCCGGCTCGGCGCCCGGTAAACCTCGCGCAGATCCCTCTTCATGTTGGCCTGCACCGAGAGCGGGACCTTGTCCAGGACGTTGACGGTCTTGTGCACCCAGCAGCGCTGGTGCCGCGTGCCGGGAAAGATCTCGTCAAGCGCCTTCCAGAAGCCGGGCTGGCCGATCTACTGCCGTGGAACTGGAAGGCGCAATCTGCAAGACTGGCGGCATGAGCCACGCCGATCGCATCCCCCGCATCACTCACAGCCGGTTCCTAACAGACTCTAGACTAAGAGATGGAGAACTTGTAACTAAGGCATCGCGACCATCCGCTGCATGTTTTGAGCCGACGGCGCAGCACCGATTCTGCCTTGCTCGGTTGGGAGTATTGTCAGTGACCGCTCAACACGAGCGTCTTTACCGGCAGGAGCAGCGCCTGAATCCGCAGCAGTAGCGCATGCACCAATCCGACGCCGTCGATAACATGAAGGACGATTCTCCGTCCCGTGCTGGTGTCCTTTGCGACAATCTCATCGTGATTGCTGGTGTAGGCATTGACGATGCAGCTGCTGCCTGCCGTCACCCCCGCGAGCCCGCCCTGATAAAGAGGCTCTAGATGAACAAGGATAGTACCGGGTCTCGCAACATTCTGCGCTTCGACCAATTGTTCCCCGCCACGAAACTGGCCGGCCGCGATGTAATTTTGAACCGTAGTCACCACCATCGGGATTATCACCCATGGCTTTGAGATGCAGGTCGCTTCCGCCACCATTCCCACTTTCATGACCTGTGCCTCAATCTGACCGAACCCGGCCTGCAACGCCCGCTGGCCCGCGCCTTCCGGAATGAGAACTCCTGCCGGTCGCATAAGTGGATTGACGACATCGCCTTCGCGCAGAAAAAATTGCTCGACCCGTCCGGAAGTACCAGCGCGAACGAAGGTCTTATCCAGATCCACCTGTGCCTGTGCCAACGCCGCCTCGGCGCTGGCCTTTTCGGCGGGCAAGAGCGTCGAAACCCGGGTAAGCAAGGATTGTTTACCCGCCAATGCAGCGTCTATGCTTGCTTGGCGTTGGTTTACGACCACTTGCAGCTTTTCAATGTCGCGTTGCGGCACTATGCCGGGATTACGACGCTGCAGCTCGCTCTTCACGTTCAATTCGTCCTTGGCTTGCTGATAAGCGGCCGTTGCCTCTTGGACCTGGGCCTCCGCCTTCGTAACGTCGACCTCCGCTGACACGATTGCAGCGTCGACTTCAGCGATCTTCCGCTTGGCCGTTTCCAGTGCGGCCTCCTGCTTCGAGCTATCCAGCCTGAAGATTAGATCTCCCTGGGAGACCGGCACACTTCCATGGGAAGCCAGCACACTGAAGTCCGTACCGACTTCCGCCACCCGTCCTGGGATCTCGGGTAGAATCGACACTGTGCGAAAGTATAGCGTGGCTGAGGTCGTCGACGGATGAAAATAGAAGATCATCGTTATGAGCGAGATCGTAAGCAGCAGGCATCCGGTGATACCCCATCTGAGCTCGTACCAAACCGAGTAAAACGTAATCTCCCTTCCCATCCGCTTGTTCTGAACATAACGGCGATAGAGATAATCGGGAACGAGGGTCACAAGGGAGCAAATGATGAGTTCAAACATGACTGCTCATAGGCTGCTCTGCGCCATTCTCACTCTTCTTCTCAGAAAGATCATCCGTGATTGGAGTTAAGGCATCGGCGGGTGGAATTACCGCCGACGTGGCTTCCTGCTCGGATTCAACAACTGCATTCGACTGAGTGTCAGCTATCTTTTCGACCGAGCCAGCAATTCTGCGCAACGGCGTACCGAAATCAGGGATATCGATCATGGCCAGCAGTAATCCAGCCACCCAGAACAAGTGAATGTGCGTAAAAAGCGCCAGCAGGCCCAGCACAGCTACGATCTCGAATTGCAGCTTTTCCGACTTATGCGCCATACGCTCCGGCAAACTGTGCAGCCGCAAATATAGCGTACCGACGCCGACCAGGATGGCAACCAGAAAGATGCCCATCACAACCAACGAGATATCCGTGCCGTCTCCGGGAGCGAGATAGAAGGGCAGATGGTGCGGGGCCATCGGATGCATCTTCTCGTTCAACTTTCCCCCCTCTAACGGGCGGCCCTTCGGAGGCCGCTTCTATTGCGACATCCGGACGGCGAGTTCTGCTCTGCTGCGCAATGGAGCCGCCAAAGATAGCGAAAACTGCTAATATTAGCCATCTCGTTTTGAGTGTGATTTTGTTGAATTTTCCCGGAAGGCGCGTCTCAGAGCCCAAGCCACAGCCAAGAGCATCGAGCTCATAACGCGTCACGGCAAGCGGTCGCGCCCGCATACTATACCCTCTCGCGCCGCGCGGCAGTCGTTTCGTCTTTTACCGGCTCGGCCGCCACTGTCGCGCGCACTGCGCCATGCGGGAGCTGCAGCACCGTGGCTCTCTGGCCTTCCGCCAGACGGGTGAGCAAAATGATCTTCGCCGTTTGCGAATTCGAGCGCGTCGTGGTGCACCATCTCGCTATTTCCACCCGAAATTCCAGCTAAAGCATTGAATAGAAAGGCAAATTCTGGAGTTCCATACATGCCATTTTGGTCGTATCTGAGAGGCTTCAAGAAGGCCAATCTCAACACCGTCTGGCGTAAAATAAAGTCTCAATTTTTGTATATATTCCAATGGTTTGACAGGAATCGCAGGGCGAGTTCCATACATTCCTCCAGCCGTCCGCTTGGCGGCACCGTATTTTCAAGCCGCTCGGACAGCACGAGCTTTTCACGCTCCAGCTTGTCGATGCGCGCCTCATAAGCGCCGACCACAGTGGCGCTGGACGCATCGCCGGCTTCGGTCGCTGGGCCGCGCCGACAGCATCCGCCTCATCGATAATGGTCAATAACTGATCTTGTGGACTTGCCCGGGTTTAGTGGAGAGGCTTTCACTCTGAGATGGCCATTGTGGCCTCGAATGATGCCGGCGATTTGTATCCCAGAGCGGAATGTCGTCGACGTGGATTGTAGAAGCCGTCGATGTATCGGCCAAGGGCCCATTCGGCGGCGGCGCGGGTCTGGAAGATCGTTCTCCAGACCAGCTCACTCTTGATCGTCTTGAACACCGTTTCCACCATCGCGTTATCGTAGCAATTGCCCTTTCCGCTCATCGACGGGATGATGTCGTGCGCTTTCAGGAGCCGCTGATAATCGTGTGAGCAGTATTGGCTGCCGCGATCGGTGTGTTGGATTAGGCCGGACGGCGGATTGCGAAGGGTAATGGCGCGCCGTAGTGCATTGAGGGCCAGGTCCTTCTTCAACCGATCGCTCGTTGCCCAACCGACGATACGCCGTGAGTAGAGATCGAGCACGATGGCCAGATAGAGCCAACCCTCGGCCGTCCAGATATAGCTGATATCAGCGCCCCACTTCTGATCGGGGCGGTCGCAAGCAAAATCCTGATCGAGGAGGTTGGCGGCGACTGGGCTGCCATGGGAACTATCAGTGGTCTTCTTGTAGCGGCGCTTCTGCAGGGCTTTCAGACCATTGTCGCGCATGAGCCGAGCAACGCGATGCCGCCCGACAGCAAGCCCCTCTTCGGTGAGTTCGGCGTGCATGCGCGGTGCGCCATAGGTCTCGCTGGACGTCGAGAACTGCGCACGGATATGCGCAAGCAGGACCATGTCCTCACCCTGCCGGCGACTGGCAGGACGACCCTTCCAGGCAAAATATCCGCTCTCGCTGACACCAAGAACGTCGCACAGGCGATGCACGGGGAATTCCTTCTTCGCCTGATCAATGAGCTCGAACCTCATCGACTTCCCTCCTTGGCGAAAAAAGTTGCGGCCCGCTTCAGGATCTCGCGCTCTTGGCGAAGGAGTTCGTTCTCTTTGCGAAGCCGTGCCAGTTCCTTGGCCGCGTCCTCATGCGGGCCGGCCAGCAGATCGGCTTCCCGGTATTGCCGCCTCCACCGCGTCAGGCTGGACAACCCGATCCCCAGATCATCGGCAACTTGCCCAATCGTTCGGCCACTGGTTTCTGTCAGCCGAACCGCTTCTTTCTTGAAATCTTCCGTGAAAATCCGTCGCTCGCGTTTGCCCATCGGGTCCTCCTGTTGCGTCCAGCGCTACCAGAAAGTCCCTCCATTTTTTCCGGGTAAGTCCAAACGCACCCGACAGATGTTGACATTCGTACTGCCCATATTCGTGCAGAAAGGACTGGCATTCTTGGGCGAAGCGAGCATTGCTGTGACGTGAGGTGGCCCCTCGGATCGGCCCCGCAGCGCAACATCGCTGACGGGGCCTTGGATGGTGCGACGCTGATGTCGCATCAATTTCGGAGGGTCCCATGCAGAAGTCATCCCGCAAACGTAAGCCACCATCGACCCGCCGCGGACGCGGTGAAGCCCTCACCACAACGAAGGCAGCAAAAACAGCACCTCGTTCTGTGAGAGAGCCGACGAAACGACGTCCAACGCTTCCTTCAAGTCCGGCTGTAGGGGGCAGTGTATTCAGCGCAGGTGCTGAAGCAAACAAACGGCCGAACAAACAAACAAAACTGCTTGATCTTTTGAGGCGCCCGGCTGGTGCGACCATTGCCGCGCTCTCAAACGCCTCCGGTTGGCAGCAGCATTCCGTGCGAGGATTTTTGGCCGGCGTTGTCCGCAAGAAGCTCGGGCTCGAGTTGGTCTCAATCGTTGAAGCAGATCAGCGCATCTACCGCATCGTTGCAGCGAAGCAGGCCTGACGATGGCTAAGGCCGCGAAGAACGAGCTCGCGCGTTGTCACGATCTCGGTGGTCGGCGACCGCAGTCTCGTGGTCGTCGCTCAAGCTGGTCCGCGCTGGCGCATCTTCCGAAGCATCTGCAGACAGCCATCGTAAGCTATCGGCGACAGGTCGATCAGTCGGACGATCTTGATCCGACGGTTCGCCAGTTCCTTGATCGGATCGGCGAGAAAGAGACGTCCGATTCCGTCATGGCCAAGCTCGTGGCCTTCGACCGAGGACAGGTCGAGTTGAAGCCGGCACCATCCTGTCGCGCGAATGGAACGGCATCACCCAGCAGCGATCGTCGTTGAGGATGGCTTCCTGTGGGAGGGGACACTGTACGACAGCCTCTCAGCCATCGCCTTCGCCATCACCGGTACCCGCTGGAGCGGGCCCCGCTTCTTTGGCCTACGGGATAACACGGTCGGTAAGGAGGACGGGCCGTGAGGGCGGGAAAAGCGGTGGCCCGAGAGATCGTCCGGTGCGCGATCTATACCCGGGTCTCGACCGACAATTCAACTCGCTGGATGCTCAGTATGAGGCTTCCAGTGCCTATATCAAAAGCCAGGCCCATGCCGGTTGGGTGCAGGTCAAGACCCGTTATGACGATGGCGGTTTCTCCGGAGGATCAACCGACCGACCGGCACTGCAGAGCCTGCTGGAGGATATCCGGGCCCGCAAGATCGATGTCATTGTGGTCTACAAGGTCGATCGTCTGACCCGCTCGCTCGCCGACTTCGCCAAACTGGTCGAGCTGTTCGATGCCCATCGGGTGTCGTTTGTCTCGGTGACCCAGCAGTTCAATACCACAACGTCCATGGGACGCCTGACCCTCAACGTTCTCCTGTCCTTTGCCCAGTTCGAACGGGAGGTCACCTCGGAGCGCATCCGGGACAAGGTGGCAGCCTCCAAGAAGAAGGGCATCTGGGTCGGAGGTCCCCTCCCCCTCGGCTACGCCATGGAAAATGGCAAGGTGGCCGTCGTCCCCGAAGAAGCCGAACGGGTCCGTCACATCTTCACCCGCTATCTCGAGCTTGGCAGTGTCCGTGCCTTGATGCGAGACCTCAAGGACCGCAACGTCGTCAGCAGACGGCGCGTTCTCAAGACCGGCGTAACCCGGGGCGGAGTTGCATTCGGCTGTGGCGCCTTATTCCATCTGCTGCGCAACCGCTTCTACATTGGCGAGGTCAACTACAAGGGGCAAATCTATCCGGGCGAGCAGCCCCCGATCCTGGATCGGGATCTGTTCGATCGTGTCCAGACCATGCTCTCGGACCAGCGCAGTCATCAGACCAGAACCCGGACCTCCTTCAGCCATCTCCTGACTGGTCTGATGTTTGACGACGCCGGCCATCGCATGGCGCCGACCCAGGCCCAGAAGAAGGGCCGGCACTACAGCTACTATGTCTCGCGACCGCTTCTGTTCGGGAATGCAGCGACCGCCCCAGTTGGTTCGGTCTCTCGGGTGCCAGCCCCTGACATCGATGACCAGGTCCGCAAGGTTGTCCTGGAGCCGCGAAACAAAAGCACGGGCACGATCGACAACACCTACGCCTCCTTGCTGATCGAACGGATCGAGGTTCAGCAAAATCGTCTCGTCGTGCAGCTGAAGCAGGATCCGGACAATCCCGCCGAAGACGACCACTCCACCATCGTCATCCCCTGGACCAAGCCACCCTCCAAACGAGCGCGGTCCATCCTACGCCCGACCTCCGCAAAACTTCCGCTCCGCCCGATGAAGCTGGAGCAACGCGCTACGCTGGTCGCAGCGATTGCCCGCGGCCGGCGCTGGCTTGATGAACTCATTACGGATTCGGCGACAGATGCCCAAGCAATCGCAACGCGCGAGCGATGCAGCCTGCGACACGTCAACATGACACTGTCGTTGGCCTTCCTCTCTCCCGCACTCACCAAGGCTGCCGTTGAAGGTCGGTTACCTCGTGGCATCGGTCTCGAACAGCTGCGCGAGCTCCCGCTTGAATGGGATCGTCAGTTCGAAGCGCTAGGTCTCGATCCGATCTGACCAGCGACACCGCGCTCTTGATTTTTCGCCATTTCGATGTCGCGAAAGAAGCACTTCCGGCCTCCCCGAGAAAGCAGGCTTTCGCACAGATGGGCAGACCCGTCGCGGTTCAAACCCGCAATAAAAGTAGCATGATGCCGGCTATGTCCCTTTGAACCGATTGGTTGCAGCGGCCGAACTGACCCAGTCAGCGAACCCGTCTCTGCTGCTCGGCCAGGAACGGGAATTTTCGATGCAGAGACAAAGCGCACTTTGGCAAGATTTTTGAGACCAGAGACGCGCGCTGAGACTGAACGGATCGCCAAAACCCCGCA
>NZ_AAMY01000043.1 GCF_000152905.1 Nitrobacter sp. Nb-311A | reverse complement strand
TCTCCTCGCCGCGCGAACGCACCCGACAGATGTTGACATTCGTACTGCCCATATTCGTGCAGAAAGGACTGGCATTCTTGGGCGAAGCGAGCATTGCTGTGACGTGAGGTGGCCCCTCGGATCGGCCCCGCAGCGCAACATCGCTGACGGGGCCTTGGATGGTGCGACGCTGATGTCGCATCAATTTCGGAGGGTCCCATGCAGAAGTCATCCCGCAAACGTAAGCCACCATCGAACCGCCGCGGACGCGGTAAGGCCCTCACCACAACGAAGGCAGCAAAAACAGCACCTCGTTCTGTGAGAGAGCCGACGAAACGACGTCCAACGCTTCCTTCAAGTCCGGCTGTAGGGGGCAGTGTATTCAGCGCAGGTGCTGAAGCAAACAAACGGCCGAACAAGCAAACAAAACTGCTTGATCTTTTGAGGCGCCCGGCTGGTGCGACCATTGCCGCGCTCTCAAACGCCTCCGGTTGGCAGCAGCATTCCGTGCGAGGATTTTTGGCCGGCGTTGTCCGCAAGAAGCTCGGGCTCGAGTTGGTCTCAATCGTTGAAGCAGATCAGCGCATCTACCGCATCGTTGCAGCGAAGCAGGCCTGACGATGGCTAAGGCCGCGAAGAACGAGCTCGCGCGTTGTCACGATCTCGGTGGTCGGCGACCGCAGTCTCGTGGTCGTCGCTCAAGCTGGTCCGCGCTGGCGCATCTTCCGAAGCATCTGCAGACAGCCATCGTAAGCTATCGGCGACAGGTCGATCAGTCGGACGATCTTGATCCGACGGTTCGCCAGTTCCTTGATCGGATCGGCGAGAAAGAGACGTCCGATTCCGTCATGGCCAAGCTCGTGGCCTTCGACCGAGGACAGGTCGAGTTGAAGGCCGGCACCATCCTGTCGCGCGAATGGAACGGCATCACCCAGCGGGCGATCGTCGTTGAGGATGGCTTCCTGTGGGAGGGGACACTGTACGACAGCCTCTCAGCCATCGCCTTCGCCATCACCGGTACCCGCTGGAGCGGGCCCCGCTTCTTTGGCCTACGGGATAACACGGTCGGTAAGGAGGACGGGCCGTGAGGGCGGGAAAAGCGGTGGCCCGAGAGATCGTCCGGTGCGCGATCTATACCCGGGTCTCGACCGACAATTCAACTCGCTGGATGCTCAGTATGAGGCTTCCAGTGCCTATATCAAAAGCCAGGCCCATGCCGGTTGGGTGCAGGTCAAGACCCGTTATGACGATGGCGGTTTCTCCGGAGGATCAACCGACCGACCGGCACTGCAGAGCCTGCTGGAGGATATCCGGGCCCGCAAGATCGATGTCATTGTGGTCTACAAGGTCGATCGTCTGACCCGCTCGCTCGCCGACTTCGCCAAACTGGTCGAGCTGTTCGATGCCCATCGGGTGTCGTTTGTCTCGGTGACCCAGCAGTTCAATACCACAACGTCCATGGGACGCCTGACCCTCAACGTTCTCCTGTCCTTTGCCCAGTTCGAACGGGAGGTCACCTCGGAGCGCATCCGGGACAAGGTGGCAGCCTCCAAGAAGAAGGGCATCTGGGTCGGAGGTCCCCTCCCCCTCGGCTACGCCATGGAAAATGGCAAGGTGGCCGTCGTCCCCGAAGAAGCCGAACGGGTCCGTCACATCTTCACCCGCTATCTCGAGCTTGGCAGTGTCCGTGCCTTGATGCGAGACCTCAAGGACCGCAACGTCGTCAGCAGACGGCGCGTTCTCAAGACCGGCGTAACCCGGGGCGGAGTTGCATTCGGCTGTGGCGCCTTATTCCATCTGCTGCGCAACCGCTTCTACATTGGCGAGGTCAACTACAAGGGGCAAATCTATCCGGGCGAGCAGCCCCCGATCCTGGATCGGGATCTGTTCGATCGTGTCCAGACCATGCTCTCGGACCAGCGCAGTCATCAGACCAGAACCCGGACCTCCTTCAGCCATCTCCTGACTGGTCTGATGTTTGACGACGCCGGCCATCGCATGGCGCCGACCCAGGCCCAGAAGAAGGGCCGGCACTACAGCTACTATGTCTCGCGACCGCTTCTGTTCGGGAATGCAGCGACCGCCCCAGTTGGTTCGGTCTCTCGGGTGCCAGCCCCTGACATCGATGACCAGGTCCGCAAGGTTGTCCTGGAGCCGCGAAACAAAAGCACGGGCACGATCGACAACACTACGCCTCCTTGCTGATCGAACGGATCGAGGTTCAGCAAAATCGTCTCGTCGTGCAACTGAAGCAGGATCCGGACAATCCCGCCGAAGACGACCACTCCACCATCGTCATCCCCTGGACCAAGCCACCCTCCAAACGAGCGCGGTCCATCCTACGCCCGACCTCCGCAAAACTTCCGCTCCGCCCGATGAAGCTGGAGCAACGCGCTACGCTGGTCGCAGCGATTGCCCGCGGCCGGCGCTGGCTTGATGAACTCATTACGGATTCGGCGACAGATGCCCAAGCAATCGCAACGCGCGAGCGATGCAGCCTGCGACACGTCAACATGACACTGTCGTTGGCCTTCCTCTCTCCCGCACTCACCAAGGCTGCCGTTGAAGGTCGGTTACCTCGTGGCATCGGTCTCGAACAGCTGCGCGAGCTCCCGCTTGAATGGGATAGTCAGTTCGAAGCGCTAGGTCTCGATCCGATCTGACCAGCGACACCGCGCTCTTGATTTTTCGCCATTTCGATGTCGCGAAAGAAGCACTTCCGGCCTCCCCGAGAAAGCAGGCTTTCGCACAGATGGGCAGACCCGTCGCGGTTCAAACCCGCAATAAAAGTAGCATGATGCCGGCTATGTCCCTTTGAACCGATTGGTTGCAGCGGCCGAACTGACCCAGTCAGCGAACCCGTCTCTGCTGCTCGGCCAGGAACGGGAATTTTCGATGCAGAGACAAAGCGCATTTTGGCAAGATTTTTGAGACCAGAGACGCGCGCTGAGACTGAACGGATCGCCAAAACCCCGCAATTTGCGCGACAAATCGACGGATGTGCCACCGAGCTCGGTTCCTGCGAACTGGGTGGTGGCGGACGCAGTCAGATGCGAACGAGTCTCCGCAACGCAATTCCCTGCTATCAGGGAAATAACAGGGAATTTTACGAAATCGCTGCTGCCGGAAGCTGTTTTGCCCGGGTATTCGCACGAAGATTCAAAGATTTGGAGGCGAATTCCCTGCTTTGCCGAGCAGGTAATTTTCAAAGTCGTAACAAGGAATTTTGAGCAACGGATCAGAGAATTCGTACGCATCCATTTCTCGCATATGTGGAGCACCCCGCCAGGCAAGAACTATTTCGAACGGCTCATCACACGGGAACGGTGCAGTCATATGTCCGGCCTTTCAGCACGGCTTGAACTGCTGGCCTCGATGAAGTCCCCGACGCGAGCGGCTAATCACACTTACGCGCTATGAGCTGCTATGCGAGAAACGGCCTGCCGCCCGGACTGGGACATCCGTCCCGGCGCGTCCGAGTCGCATCAGCAACACAGACAAAGGTTTGAAATGAACAACGCGTGGCAACCGATCACTATAGTTGCAAAGAATGACGACCGCGTTTTAGTTGCCGCCGGAACTTGGATCCGCGGGAATCGACAGCGTTTGCCACAAGCGTTTCCTTGCTTGGTCATATGGGACGAGACCGAGTGGCTCATCTGCGACAATGAGGGGCCGCGATCTGTGATACATGGTCCGAAGTACTGGATGCCGGTTCCGCCGGTCGAGAACGCATAAGCCCACCGCGTGGCGCCCGCTTGCATCACCTTGCGAACAGTGTGACAAATATCCCTCTCCAAGATGGAGCTGAACATTGACGATTCAGGTAAATGACGTCGACGCGTTAAAGAGTTACCTTGAAGCTGCAATGGGTCGGGCGAAACATCATCCGGGAAACGTGGATGGTGTGATTTTGGCTCTTACGGGCGCGATCGTCTGGAAAAAAGATGCCGATCCTATTGAACCGATGGGGTCAGAGGGAGATAAGAAAAACGTCCTTTGGGTGAAATTCAACGGAATCCGATACGCGTTTTCGTACAATCACACCGCACGAACCGTCGAGCTTCGCAAGGACCGCACAGATGGCGCGGTCCTGTATTCGTTCTCGAACGCGACCCCGTACGCAGATATCATTTCTGCGTTCGATACACTTAGGCCATAGGCTGCGATAGATGCCGCTTTTGATCGGTGCCAGATGCAGGGGTGAAGGCAAGGTGCAGCAATGCTAAGGGACGATCGGGATAGTGGAGGCGGCCCTCCGCGTCGTACAGGTCGGAACGTGCTCGGCGAGCCAATTCAACCCTGTTCGATCAAGCCAATGACGGGATTTTATCGGGACGGCTGCTGCGACACTGGGGCAGAGGACATTGGCAGTCACACGGTCTGCATCGTGGTGACTGCCGAGTTTCTCAATTTTTCCATATCGCGCGGCAACGATCTCTCGACACCATTGCCGGAGTTCGGTTTCCCAGGCCTGAAACCCGGTGACCGGTGGTGCTTATGTGCACCCCGCTGGCAGGAAGCATTTCAAGCAAACCAAGCGCCGCGAGTGGTCTTGCGCGCCACTCATGAGGGTGCGCTGACATATTGTTCGCTCGCCGATCTCAAACGTTTTGCAATGGACCTAGCGTGACCACCCAACGACGTCATGATGCAGCAACATTACAAGCGACACGTAGCCGAGTTCATCAACGATGAGCAGCTTCACCGCCTGCAATTCGCGCTGCAGCTTCAGCCGCCGCTTCTCGTCGCGTGCCTCCATTAGCTGATGCACCAATGCGTCCGCGGTGGTGAAGGCGACAGAGAATCCCTTCTGGCAGGCGGCAAGACCAAGGGCGAGCGCGACATGGGTCTTGCCAGCGCCGCTGTTGCCGAGCGCGATCATTTCTCGCGGCACAGAATGAGAACTCGCCTCGGACGAGCTCGAGCACCACCATCTTGTGAGGCCGGGAATGACCGTGAAATCGAAGGTGTCGAGGCTCTTCACGGCGGGGAACCTGGCCTGCCTCAGCTTCTGCCCTGGAACTGGCGCCCGCCCACCGCTCTCGTTGACGCTGCAAGAAATGGAACTTACGGCTCAAGCGCGAGCTGCCGTTTTATCGGCTTTGTCCGCCCGTGAACCGTTCGAAGACGTCGTCGAAGCCCGGCCCGTCGTCATCAGACTGGTCGGCACGCAGTAGCGTGATCGAGCGCCCGTTAGCCTGCCACAGGGTTTGAGCTAACAATTCGCAGGCAGGCTGGGGAGCATGGAGCCAATCATCCGGCGCGATTTCATCGAAGCCAGAGATCGTTCCTTGAACGGGCTGTCCCAGGTCGCATTGCGCGCCCGCAGTGATTGAAAGGCGCGGAAACTCACGCCCGCAGGCGGCATACAAAAAGCGATTGTCTTTGCAGAACACGACAGCGAGGTCGTCCGGATGCAGCTCGACGAATCGCCGGACTGCCGCCTCCCGGCTGATGTCGAATTCTTTTGCCATCGACACTACCTGCGCCAATTCCGGCGTTCCGCGCAGGAAGGGCTTCAGACGGTTTCGGGGCGTGAGAAGTTCGATAGCGAACGAGTTGGCCTCGCTTTCCTGCCGCCGGTGGCGGTCGCCGATTTTGTCGCCGCCGGATAGCCTCATGTCCTGACGAGTACATCGGAAGCCGCCCACTGAGGTTTGCTCGTGGGTCGGATTGAGAAAGTGCAAGAGCTCATGGCTTAGGCTGAATCGCCTGCGTTGCCGATTCGATCTTGAATTCAGCAGTACCCTGCCTCGGTCGCGTTCCGGCGTCGTGACAAGCGCGGCTTCGAGATTGGAAAGGGGTTCCTCGCGAATTTCGTCGATATCCAGAGCCGCGGCTATCTCGTAAATCGGAACGGCCCCGTTGAGGCCGGCCAATTGGTCATGGATGGCCTGCGCCAGACGTTGTGGATTGAGCCCCACGTCCTCTATCGCCATGCGGTCCAGCGTAACCCTCCTCATCCGTTCGTCCTGCGTTTGAGCAGCGACTTCATCATGTCATCCAGGATCGCACGCTCGCTGGCATCGAGCCGCTGGGCTTGTCTGAACATTCGCTGGAGTTGCCGATCGGCATCTGATGACTCGACATCTTCCCCGACCAGAAACGCCACCGACACCCCGAAATGATCGGCCAGGCGCGTGACCAGGGCCATGGATGGATTATCCGCCCTGCCCTTTTCCAATTCCCAGATATGAGCCTTCGAAACTCCGACCGCCTCGGCAACGTCTTGCAATGATTGGTCTTTCGATCTGCGTAGCTTTGCTACCCGCGTTGCCAAACTGCTCATTTTTGCTCTCGATCTGGAATTTTCCCGTTCATTACAGCTTACGTAACCGTGGTGCTATTGTAAAACACGCCTTCGTTTTATATATCTTACGACATCGTCTTTTATCGGAGCCCATCCTTATGCCGAAAGCTCAACTCGAATATCTTTCGATCGGCGCGCTTCGCCCGTGGCAACGCAACGCACGAACTCATTCGCGGAAGCAGATTCGGCAAATCGCCGACAGCATCCGCAAGTTTGGCTTTACCAATCCGGTGCTGGTCGATCGTGAAAATTCCATTCTCGCTGGTCATGGACGGGTTGCTGCCGCTGAACTGCTTTCCATGAGCGAGGTACCCTGCATCAGACTTGAATCGATGACCGCAGCGGAGAAACGGGCCTACGTCATTGCCGACAACAAGCTGGCGCTGAATGCCGGCTGGGACGAAGACATCCTGGCGGAAGAGCTGAAGGCCCTGAGCGACCTCGATCTCGGCTTTGATCTTACGCTGACCGGGTTTGCGGTGGCGGAAATCGACAGCCTTGTCGATGGCTTGATACCGGAAGAAACCGGAGATCCTGCCGAGGACTTATTGCCGCTCGAGGCGGCGCCGCGCTGTCATCGCGGCGATATCTGGCAATTGGGATTTCATCGGCTGATCTGTGGGGATGCTCGCGATCCCGACACCGTGGCCGCCCTCATGGGTCCAGAGCAGGCGCAGATGGTTTTTACCGATCCACCCTACAATGTTCGGATCGACGGCAATGTAGGTGGTCTCGGTTCGATCCGGCATCGCGAGTTCGCGATGGCGTCAGGCGAGATGTCGGAACCGGAGTTTACCGGGTTTCTCAAGGCAAGCTTCGGCAATCTCACTCGCCACTCCATCGATGGTTCGATCCATTACATTTGCATGGACTGGCGTCACATGGCGGAGATGCTGAAGGCGGGCGACGGCATCTACACCGAGCTCAAGAATCTGATCGTGTGGGCCAAAGACAATGGCGGAATGGGTACATTTTACCGATCACGGCACGAGCTGATATTTGCCTTCAAGAATGGGACTGCCCCACACCACAACCACTTTGAGCTGGGCCAGCACGGACGCTACCGAACCAATGTCTGGGAGTATCGCGGCGTCAATACCATGAAAGCCGGACGGCTCGACGAGCTGGCGCTGCATCCGACGGTGAAGCCGGTTGCGATGATCGCCGACGCCATTAAGGACGTCTCCTCGCGTGGTGGCATCGTCCTGGATCTGTTTGGGGGAAGCGGATCGACCCTGATCGCAGCTCACAAAACTGGGCGCCGCGCCTGCATCTGCGAGTATGACCCGATTTATTGCGATCGAATAATCCAGCGCTGGGAGACCTACGCCAAAGACGAAGCCGAACAGATCGCTTGCGGGATCCGACCCGACCGCAACCGGGGAACAGCAGCATGAGCCGGCCCGACAAGCCGGCCACCCAACCTAACCTGCCCTCGAAACGGGCAGACTATGAGGTTGGCTACGCCAAGCCTCCGGTTTCGACCCGATTCCAGCGTGGACAATCCGGCAACCCGTCTGGTCGCCGCAAAGGGGCGATCAAAAAGCGCACCGCCCTGCCCGCTCTCAACGACGAACGGCTGAAAACCATCATCCTGGAGGAGGCCTACCGTTCGATCAGCATCAACGACCCGAACGGTCAAATCGACATCCCGATGGCCCAGGCCGTCGTACGCTCGCTCGCCGTCAATGCAGCCAAAGGTAATCAGCGTGCGCAACGCCTGTTTACCGAACTGCTTACCTCGGTCGAGCGCGACAACAAGAAGCTGCACGATGAATGGTTGAAGACGGCGATCAACTACAAGGCCGAATGGGATGAGGAGCTCGCGCGCCGCAAGAGATTTGGCATTGAGGCTCCATCTCCGCTTCCTCATCCCGACGATATCATCATTGATATGAACACCGGCTCGGTCCGCATCAAAGGGCCGATGACCAAAGAAGATAAAGTCAGATGGGATCAACTGCGCGATCTCAAGGTCTCGATAAAGGAGAATATAAAAGAGATGACGGCGCTTCTCGATACACAGCCGGAAGACAGAGACCAGATAAAAGCGGAGATCCAGCACTCGCAACGCGTTCTCAAAATGATATCAGCCGTTATCGAAGATTGAAATCGTGTCCGATTGAGCCGACGGTATGCAGGGGTTATTCGCCCCGATCTGGGTCCAGATGCGACACGGTCATCGCTGCTAAGTCTGCGCGTTAATCCTGTCGGATCTCGACATAAGGGTTTCGCGGCCACGGCCTTACAAAGATGGCACCGCGCGGGCTTCCGATCGTATTGGCGCTGGAAATCGCGACGCCGCTGCGGCCGACCAACGGTGCCGTTGGAAATTCGCCGGCTGATCCGCGAGATGAGCCTCGCCAACCCGTTGTGGGGAGCGCCGCGAATCCATGGTGAGCTGCTCAAGCTGGGCATCGAGATCGGCCAGACCAGCGTCGCCAAGTGTATGGCGCGGAGGAGAGCCCTTCCGTCACAAGGCTGGAAGACGTTCCTTCGTAACCATGCTGACGGGATCGCCGCGATGGACCTGTTCGTGGTGCCGACAATCTCGTTCCGACTGCTCTATGGGTTGCTGATCATGGGCCACGGCCGGCGGCAGATCCTGTGGTTTGGGGTGATCGCGCATCCGACGGCCGAATGGATCGCCAATCAGCTCACTCAAGCTTGCGGCTGGGAGCAAATCCCAAGTTACCTGATCCGGGGACCGCGATGGTGCCTACGGCGAGATATTTATTCGCCGCGTTCGATCCATCGGCATTCGCGATCGCCCGACGTCTCCTCGCTCACCCTGGCAAAATGCGTATGCTAAACGGCTGATCGGATCGATCCGCAGGGAATGCGTTGATCATATCGTGGTATTCGGCGAACGCCATCTGCGTCACGTGCTGCTCTTGTACATGAACTACTACAACGGCACGCGCACCCATTTGGACCATCCCCTCTGCCTCGAGTGCAGTTACGAAACCAAGCCAGCGCGAGTAGTACCGAGGCGACATGCCCAAGTATCGCGTCCTGGAACACCAAGGACGCAACATGTCAGCATCATGCACTTCGATTTCATCCGTTAGATCGATGCCTGCGGGGCAATAAGGCGCGCGCCGGAGCGCTCTCGGTGATTACCGCTGCCGTGGTCGGCGTTATCTTAAATCTGTCGATTTGGTTCGCGCTGCACACGCCATTTCATCCGAGTTTCCCGATTCACAAATTCGGCATATCGTTCGACGCACCCGTTCTAAGCAGCATCGACATTCCAGCTCTCCTCTTATCACTCGCGGCGGCTACCGCGATCTTCCACTTCAAGGTGGGGTTGTCCTCGCTGCCTCCTGCACCGCAGGCGTATTTTTGCGATTGGCGGGCATCATTTGAGCTTGAACCCTGATGAACTGTCTCCAGCAAGGTCTTGAGACCTAACAAGGAGTTTATTATGCGAAACGTACCCTTTTTCGGAGCGATTCGAGACAAGGAGCCCTGATGTGGAAGCCTGAACACCGTTTGACGGCCGAGCGGCGCAACCTTCGGTATCCTAGTGATTCGAGTGATGCGGAGTGGGTGCTTGTTGCTCCGATGATCCCGCCGGCGCGACGAGGCGGACGCCGCCGTTCGGTCGATGTACGCGAAGTGTTGACCGCGATCTTCTATGTGCTATCGACCGGCTGCCAATGGAAGGCGATGCCGAAAGATCTGCCGCCCAAGAGCACGGCGCATTTTATGGGACTAGGACGGAACGTTGGATCATATTCACGACGCACTCTATATAGCGGCAAGCGAAGCAACCGGACGCGAGGCGAGTCCCACGGTTGCAATCATCGACTCCCAAACTAGCAAGGCAGCGCAAAAAGGGGCTCTGCACTCGACCGGCAGGGCTTTGATGCGGGCAAGAAGCGACAACGAAGACGTTGCGCCGAGATCACGGGCCGCAAGCGCCACATCCTCGTTGACACACTCGGCCTCTTGCTCGGCGTGAGCGTCCATGCCGCAGATGTTCAGGACCGCGATGGCGCGCATGATTTGCTACGTCGCGCGCGGCGGCGCTTTCCCTTCGTCGAGCGGATTTTATCCGATGGCGGCTACCAGGGGCCAAAAATGGCGAAGACTGTCGCCGCGACGGGATGCGGGAAGATAGAGATCGTCAAGCGTCCCGATCTCCAGCGCTTCGTCGTTCTGCCCAAGCGCTGGATCGTTGAACGGACTTTCGCCTGGATCAGCCGCAATCGGCGCCTGATGCGCGATTTCGAGCGCTACACCAGGACCGTCGCAGCCTTCGTTCGCCTCGCCATGATCCGCATTATGCTCAGGTGCCTCATACGCTCAACCCAATGCTCCTGAATCTAATCTTCTTGGATCGGCTCTAAGGGAACGGCCCTGGATTACGCTCCCGGTCTGGTCGCTTGTTCTGGACGGCCCCACGGATCGTCCTCGACGGGCGGAGGTACTTCACTCCTCATAATGGTAGTGTCGTCAATGTCGATCACGGCGACGCTCATAACGACGGCGACGATATTCTCGTCCACTGTCATAACGATCATGACGGCATTCGAGGCCACGGTGCCGATAGCCACGATCGCGACGATAACCGTCATCGACGTGAACGCCAACGCCGCCCGGGCACGCCTTGCGCCTGCACCATCGATCCAATTGAACCAATGCTTATAACCGTGTCCGGCTTAACGATCGCAAGCGCACTACCGGTCTGGGGATACAACCGGTAAAGACCAATGAAAATCAGTCGGTCAATTGGGTTGAAAGCAAGCTTGCGAGGCGCCCCTCGCCGAAGCACATTAATTTGTTGTCGCAATACTAAAATCTCGGCCTCAAGCGTAGCTCGTGACCGGAAAAGATCCGTGAACATCCGCCAGATCAGTCTGCACAGGTCCAACATCACGCAACAGCATCACCCGATTCTCAATCAACTACCAGCCGGATATGGTTTGCGGTAGGGACAGGGTGAAGCATCTCTTCGCCGATGCCGCTTACGACCGGCTGCAGTTGATGGACAAGGCCGCCCATCTACGGTTCGTGATCGAAATCATCCGTCGCCGCGACGGTCAGAAGGGCTTCGAAGTCCTGCCGCGTCGCTGGGTCGTCGAACGAACTTTCGGTTGGATGATCCGTTGGCGTAGGCTCGTTCGCGATTTACGAGCGCCGCATCGACATCTCAACCGCCATGATCCGCGTCGCCATGGGTGGCGTCCTCATCCGCAGAAACGCTCATCCCTGATTTTCCAAACCGGCTCTAACAGGATATCGGTTCCGTCCGGGGGCAAGATAGAAGGGCAGGTGGTGCGGGGCCATCGGATGCATCTTCTCGTTCAACTCTCCCCTGAACCATCGAACGACCTCGCCTGCCAGAGACATCGGTGTGCACGGTACATACCGCCGATACAAATTGCTTGGTTTGGATTAAGGCAGGATGTCGACCCGACCTAACCTTATGGCAACGTTGGAGTAAAAACAACCGTCAGGAGTCTTTCGTCATGCCAAGCAGCATCGATGACCTCATTCCTACCAGGCTGATGACGTTCGTAGCTGAACGTTACTGAGAGGATCGGGCCGCGCCCCACGTGGCCCGATCGATACATATCTATTTCAAGCGTATCGATACCCCGCCGACAGCGACCGACATTTCGGCGCCTACCCTCGGGCCGCTCAGTTGCAAGATCACGCCATTGGCGTTTTGCAATTGAACTCCGCCTGCTCCAGCCGCTAAGGCGCCCCCGGCTCCGACGGCGGTGTACCTGCCTTCGATCGAAGTCGGCCCCTTCAGATTGAGAGCTCGTCCAACCAGCTTGGTGGTCGAGGCTCCAATCGTGAAGCCGACGCTCATGCCCGATACAGTGAATGGATAATGGGTGCCCCGGAGCGTCAGCACGCCCTCGCCGGCACCGACTCCGACAACAAACCCGCCTTTGGTGAAGATCACCACGACGCGACCTGTTTCAGCGCGGGCCGACGTACTGATGGCAGCGCCCACAAGCAAGGCTAACATGGCAAAGCTCATGCTAAACTTATTCATAATGTCTTTTTCCTTTTCCCTCTGATGACTCACACTCCGGTGAACCAGCAGTTTCGGACAAAAACTGATCAACACATTCTAATGCGGCTGGTCTCGTGGGACATCTTCCTTTTGCCTTCCGCCACCTTGATCCAAGTCAATATCCCAATTTCGACACCCAATCACCAAGCTATGGAAATGCCAAACCGGAGACAGCCGAGACTCATGCTGAAAAACCCTCCGCCGAACCTGATGAGGTGAAGGAAATTCTCGCAGACATATCCGAAGCCGAGGCAAAAGAGCGAGAAGGTAACGACAAGGCGCTCGGGCGCATGGGCGGGATCAGGATCAGCGACACCGGCCCCGGTATCGCGACCGCCGATCTCGATAAGGTTTTCGATCCGTTTTTCACGACGAAATCGCCGGGCATGGGTATGGGGCTTGCGATCGTCCGTTCCATCGTCGAACGCATCACGGATAGATTTTGCGGCAATCGGTCATCTGGCGGGGCACTTTTCACGCTCAGGCTCCCGATTGCTCAGGATCGAGCTCCTTCGGTCTGATACTTGCGGTCTCGTTGCTTCTGCGCTGCAGCATGGTGCATTGGTTTCGTTGATCTTTATCAAAGAGCGAGTTTCGATTGAATTTATTCTTGCAGCGGTGAACCCAAGGAGAGGTGTGATGTTCCGCTGCGGCAATATCCTGATCGCGCTTACATTGCTAATGGCGAGTCCTATCGCTGTCTCCGCCCAAACGGCCGATAATCCACTGGATACCAGCACGCCACAGCTAGCGACCAAATCGTCGTACGGTGCAGAGCTGTTAAAACCCGAGCAACTCGAGGCGCTGGTTGCCCCGATTGCGCTCTATCCCGATGAACTGCTGGCAAATGTGCTTGCGGCATCGACCTATCCGTTGGAGGTCGTTCAGGCCGATCGATGGCTCAAAGAACGGAAAGCCCTGAAGGGCTATGCGTTGATGGAGCAGGTTGAAAAGCAATCCTGGGACAACAGTATCAAGGCGCTTTCGAGCACGCCAGACGTCATTTCGATGATGAGCGACAAGATCGACTGGACCAAGAGTGTCGGCGATGCGGTGCTGGCGCAGCAAGCGGATGTCATGGATGCAATCCAGCGCCTTCGCTCCAAAGCCTATGACAATAAGAAGCTGGTCACTACCAAGCAGCAGAAGGTCAGCGTTCAAACGCAAGAAAACAAGCAGGCGATCGTCATCGAGTCGGCCAGCCCCGATACGATGTACGTGCCGTACTACAATCCGGCAACAGTGTACGGGACTTGGCCCTATACAGAATATCCACCCTACTACTTCGGATATCCGTCCTATATTGGCGCGGGAGTGATCGCGACCGGTCTCGCGTTCGGTGCGGGTTGGGCTATCGGACGCTGGGGCAACTATTGGGGCGGAGGATTCAATTGGAGCAACCGGAGTCTCTACGTCAATCACTATAACCGACTAAACAACGTCGGAAACAGCTGGCAGCACGATCCGGCGCATCGCCAGGGTGTCAGGTACAACAACGCGAATGTTCAGCAGCGCTTCGGCAACAACAATCTGAGGGCCGGCGCATCGAACCGCATGGATTTTCGTGGTCGCGGTGGGCAGCAGGTGCTTCATCCAGGACAGGATCGGCCTGGCGGTGGAAGTCGCGCAGCGTCGGATCGTTCAGGCGATCGTGTAGCCTCACGTGACCGGCCGGGCGGCGATCGTGGAAATCGGCCGGGCGTAGCGGATCGTGTCAGGAGCGGCGACCGTTCCAAGGCAGGTAGCCGGGCTGCCAACCGCGCTCGCGGTGGCGGCAGTCGTGGCGGTGCCATGAACATATCGTCGGGCAGCGCGGCTGCGGCGGCCTCGGCTCGCGGTCATGCGAGCCTGGGCGGGCGAGGTGGTGCTGGCGGCTTCGCCGAACGTGGCGGTGCCGGTAGGGGAGGTATTCAAGGCGGCGGCTTCCGCGGCGGTGCTGGTTTCCGCGGCGGCGGCGGTGGCGGTTTTCGCGGGGGACGGCGGTCCGATGTCCACTTGAAAGACCACATAGTACTTCTGGGTTATCTTGCCAACGGTCTTGGCTATTACCGCTTCAACTATCTCGGTAACAGCAAAACATATGTTGGGGTGATCGCGCAGGACGTGCAAAATCTGATGCCGCAAGCCGTGACCCGTGGTCGCGACGGTTACCTTAGAGTCTACTATGAGAAGCTTGGATTGAAGCTGCGAACCTACAGTGACTGGCTTGCTGGGGGCGCAAGAATTCCTAAGCTGCGGGCGGTGTCGCCATGATCTTGTCAATGTGGATGTCGCGCGCAGCTTCGATAGGCGCAACGGCAATCGTGGTGGTCTCGCTATCGATCGGAGCAGCTCAGGCTCAGCAGGCTTTTTCTTCGCCGGAAGATGCGGCGGTCGGATTGGCGGCGGCAGTCAAGACCGGAACGACGAGCGCCATTCTGAAGGTCCTTGGTAGACAAGCTGAAGACCTGGTCGAATCCGGCGATAGCGTTGCTGACGAGGAGACACGTGAGCGTTTTCTTTCCGCTTACGAAGCCAAGCACACCATCAAGGATGAGGGAGACAAGAAAGCCACGCTCATTCTGGGCGCCGATGAATTTCCATTTCCAATTCCACTAGTCAAGAAGAAGGATGCCTGGACATTCGACACGGCCGCTGGACGTGCTGAGATTCTTTATCGCCGCATCGGGCGCAATGAATTGGATGCGATTCAGACTTCTCTGGCCTTCGTGGACGCTCAGAACGAATATGCGGAGAAGGATCGTACAGGTGAAGGCGTTGGCGTCTACGCGCAACGCATTGTGAGCAGCCCGGGCAAAAAGGATGGGCTTTTCTGGCGCGATGATCGCGACCCAAGCCCACTTGGTGAGTTGGCGGCCCGAGCATCATCAGAGGGCTATAAGGTTGACGGACAAGGCGCCCCATATCACGGATACTTCTTTCGAATACTGAGGGGGCAGGGACCCAATGCACAGGGAGGCGCATTTGACTACGTCGTCAAGCGCAAGATGATCGGCGGCTTCGCCCTGATCGCGTATCCCGCCGAATACGGCAACTCTGGTGTCATGACCTTCATGGTCAATCACGCCGGCACGGTCTTTCAAAAGGATCTTGGCAAGAAGACTAAATTGCTAGCCGAACGCATTCAATTGTTCGGTCCGGATCGCACTTGGAAGAAAGTAGAGCCAGCGAAGCCTTGGCCGAAGCAATGATGCATCTTTTTGCCTGGCAATCGATCGCGAACGGATCGCCTAAAACCAGCGCCAGCCCGTTGCTCGGCGGCGTGCTTGGCGATGGTAAGATCGAGCTTCATTACCTCATCCGCGATTATGCTTTTTTCGGCAGGCGGTTCTCAAGCGTCAGATCGGCGACCGCCTCCTTTAGCGCGCGGGTTTCGTGGCGCAGGTCTTGGACTTCACCATTCGTGGCCGCACGGGCTGTCATTCGGCATGCAAAATTGGGTCTGACTCACATCTGATGATTTTTTGGCCGAGCTTGCGGTTCTCCAACGGGGAATCAGCGCCATGCGAGCCGGTGTTCGAATTTCGTCGCTTGTGCCGAGTGGGTTAGTTATCGAGAGCGTAAGCGATTCATCTGACTCGATTATTTTAGCCGTCCGATCCGAAGGCGGCATGGCCGAGTGTCCATTGTGCGGGGCGAGATCGCGTCGAATCCATAGCCGATACGACAGACAGGTCGCGGATTTGCCATGTGCAGGCAAGCAAATACGCCTCCGCGTGATCACGCGACGGTTCGTTTGCGAGCTACCTCATTGTCGGCGGCGGATTTTCGCTGAACGGTTCGGGGACGACGTTCTCCCGACCCGGTCGCGCCGGACGGCACGGCTGGAATGCATCGTCCACCATCTGGGGCTGGCACTCGGCGGCAGACCGGCAGCGAGCTTCGCCAAGCGACTGATGCTGCCGGTGAGCAACGATACTCTGCTGCGGGTTGTTAGGCGACGAACGCGCCCGCGAACGGGGCCGCTGATCGTCGCCGGCATTGACGACTGGGCTTTTCGCAAGAACCATCGCTACGGAACAATCGTGTGCGATCTGGAAAGACGGCGGATCGTAACCCTGCTTCCAGATCGCGAGATTGCAACGGTGCGGGCTTGGCTTTCCGACCATCCGGAGATCAAAGTCGTATCGCGCGACCGTGGCGGCGGCTACGGTGAGGCCGCGGCAAAGGCGCTGCCGGACGCCGTCCAGGTCGCTGACCGTTGGCACCTGATAGAGAACGCAAGCGCGGCCTTCCTCAACGCGGTGCGCCGTTCCATGCGGGTGATCCGCACCGCAATCGGTGCGACGACGATCAATCCAAAACTGCTCACTTGCGCGGAAAGGCTGCAGTATGAAGGGTATCTCCGGCGCGAGCAGACAAATGCCACCATCATGTCGCTCGTCAGAAACGCTGTGCCACTCAAGGAGATAGTCCGCCGTACAGGACACAGCCGTAAACTCGTTCGCCAGGTCAGTCGCGGCGAGAGCACGGATGTCTTCCGGACACGGCAAAGCACGCCGATGCCCACTTGCCCTTTCTGGATGCGCAATGGAGCGAGGGCTGCCGTAACGGCGCAGAGCTCTGGCGTCGTTTGCAAGGGCAAGGCTTCCAAGGCTCCTTGCGTGTCGTCAGTGAGTGGATGACACGACGACGACGGGCCGAAAAGGCCACCAATCAACGACTGCAAAAAGTTCCATCAGCGAGAACAATCTCACGATTGATGACCACGGCGCGCGGCAATCTTAGCAAAGCAGATACGGTCACCATCGCCGCTATAGAGGCGCGCGTTCCCACACTCGTCGAAGCCCGCATGCTCGTCGAAAGCTTTCAGGCCATGGTGCGCAAGAAGCTCGTCGCTGATCTCGATCCATGGCTCGCCACCGCCAGCTTGAGCCTGATCGCCTCTTTTGCGAATGGCATCATCAGGGACAAGGCCGCCGTCCGTGCCGCCATCACCGAACCTTGGTCCAATGGCCAGACAGAAGGGCAGATCACGAAACTAAAGCTCGTCAAACGACAAATGTATGGGCGGGCCAAGATCGACCTCCTGCAAGCTCGGCTGATAGGTGCCAGCTAGTTGCTGCAAACCGTCATCGAAATTGCGTCAGACCCAAATTTGCGAACGATGACTGTCAATCGGCTTGCAAATTTGACCCCGTATCGGCGTTCAATTTTGACCCCTTCGCGCGGCGTGGTTTGAGGGTAGCGCTCGACTCGTCGGAGCTGGCCGGGATTGCGGAGACGAGACGAGCGCGGGTGGCGTGATCGTCGTCGCGGCTTTTGAAGCGCCAGCTGTCGTTACCGGTTTCGACGATGTCGCAGTGGTGGGTCAACCGGTCGAGCAGCGCGGTGGTCATCTTGGCGTCGCCGAACACGCTGGGCCATTCGCCGAAGGCGAGATTGGTGGTGACGATGACGGAAGCACGCTCGTAGAGCCGGCTGACGAGATGGAACAGCAACTGGCCGCCGGATTGGGCAAAGGGCAGATATCCGAGTTCGTCGAGCACGATGAAGTCCATCCGGGTCAGATGTTCGGCAAGCCGGCCCTGACGTCCGTTACGGGTCTCGATCTCGAGGCGATTGACGAGGTCGACCACGTTGTAGAAGCGACCGCGGGCGCCGGATCGGATGCAGCTTCTGGCGATTGCGATGGCCAGGTGGGTTTTGCCTGTGCCGGTGCCGCCGACGAGCACGACGTTGCGCTGCTGGGCGATGAAGCCGCCGCCGGCGAGATCATTGACGAGCGTCTGATTGATCGGCGTGCCTTCGAACTGGAAGTCATCGAGATCCTTGGCCAATGGCAGCTTGGCGATGGTGAGCTGGTACTTGATCGACCGCGCCTGCTTCTCGTTGATCTCGGCGCTGAGCAGGTCGCCGACGATGTGCTGAGGTTCGTGCTGGCGCTTGACGGCCGTCGCCATGATCTCGTCGAAGGCAGCCCTCATTCCGTAGAGTTTGAGCTCACCCATGAGGTCGAAGATTTGGGTTCGTTCCATCAGATGGTCCTCCGGAGGTTGTCGTAACGGGCGCAATCGGCGATCGGCGCATGGCGGAGCGTCAGTGCCGCCGGCGTCATAATGTTGGCCGGTGCAGCGGGTTCGCGTTGGCGAGCCAGGATGTTGAGAACGACGTCAGCGGAATGAACGCCATGAGCGATCGCCTCGGCGCAGGCGGCTTCGACCGCCGACAAACCGTCCGTCAGCACCGCATTGAGGATGTCGACCATCTGTCGATTGCCGTCGTCGGTGCTGGCGAGCCTGCGCCGGATCCGTTCGATCGCGGCCGGCAACACCCAGTCCTTGAAGGGTGCGCCGTTACGTAAGGCCCCGGGTTTGCGCGCGAGCACCGGCACGTAGTGCCAGGGATTGTAGGTCGTCTCGCCGCGTCCGAACGATCGCGGATGCTCCGCAACGATGCGCCCGTCCTGACGGATCACGATGCGATCGGCATAGGCTTGAACTTCGACCGGGCGCCCGACGGCGCTGGCAGCGACCGAGTATTTGTTGTTGTCGAAGCGCACCAGGCAGGTCTTCGAGACCGATGCCGGCACCGCGTGGAATCCGTCGAACCGGCCAGCATAGGGAACGAGCTTGGGCCGCTCGGCTTCGAACACCTCCCAGACCGTCTGTTCGGCCAGTTCTGGATGTCGGTGCGCCTTGGCGTAGGCGATGCACTTATCCAGAAGCCACGCGTTCAACTCGTCCAGGGTTTTGAACCGCAGCCGTGGCGTGAAGAACCGTTCCCGGACCAGCCCGACCTGGTTCTCGACCTGACCCTTCTCCCAGCCCGACGCCGGCGTGCAGGCGACCGGATCGATCAGATAGTGGCTGCACATCTGCAGGAAGCGGCGATTGTAGCGGCGATCCTTGCCGACGAAGATCGTCTCTACCGCCGTCTTCATGTTGTCGTAGATGCCGCGGCTGCAGGTACCCTTGAACAGTGCGAACGCCCGGTCGTGGGCGTCGAATACCATCTCCTGCGTCTCCCGCGGATAGGCCCGCACGAACAGCATGCGGCTGTGGCACAGCCGGACATGAGCGACCTTCACGATCGCCGTCACGCCGTTGAGGAGAACGATCTCATGGCTCCAGTCGAACTGGTAGGCTTCGCCCGCCGCAAAGCTCAACGGAACATAGGCCGCCGCGGTCGATTGCCCGCGCTCCTTGCTCCAACGCCTGGCGTAACGCCGTACGGCATCGTAGCCGCCGTCATAGCCGCGTCCGCGCAACTCTTCGAAGATCCGGATCAGCGTCAGCTGTTCGCGAGCCGATTTGGCCGCGTTCGCCGCCAGCAGTTCATCAAGCTCCGCCGCCCAACGCCCGAGTTTGGGGCGCGGCTGGATCGAACGCTCATACTCGAACAAGGTCTTGCCCGACCTCAGCACCTTCCGGACCGTGTTCCGCGACACCTTCAGGTCACGGGCGATCTCCTTGATCGTCTTGCCCTTGATGAAGTGTTCGCGCCGTATCCGCGCAATCGTCTCCACGATCAGCATCCCCGACCACCTGCTTCATGACAAAGCAGGCAGCGCAACAGCCAACCTGTAGGGGGTCAATTTTGGACGCCGATCCCCCGGCTTACGGGGTCAATTTTGCATGCCGAATGACAAAGAAGG
>NZ_AAMY01000044.1 GCF_000152905.1 Nitrobacter sp. Nb-311A | reverse complement strand
GTCTTTCGATCTGCGTAGCTTTGCTACCCGCGTTGCCAAACTGCTCATTTTTGCTCTCGATCTGGAATTTTCCCGTTCATTACAGCTTACGTAACCGTGGTGCTATTGTAAAACACGCCGTCGTTTTATATATCTTACGACATCGTCTTTTGTCGGAGCCCGTCCTTATGCCTAAAGCTCAACTCGAATATCTTTCGATCGGCGCGCTTCGCCCGTGGCAACGCAACGCACGAACTCATTCGCGGAAGCAGATTCGGCAAATCGCCGACAGCATCCGCAAGTTTGGCTTTACCAATCCGGTGCTGGTCGATCGTGAAAATTCCATTCTCGCTGGCCACGGACGGGTTGCTGCCGCTGAACTGCTTTCAATGAGTGAGGTACCCTGCATCAGACTAGAATCGATGACCGCAGCGGAGAAACGGGCCTACGTCATTGCCGACAACAAGCTGGCGCTGAATGCCGGTTGGGACGAAGAAATCCTGGCGGAAGAGCTCAAAGCGTTAAGCGAGCTCGACCTTGACTTTGATCTTACGCTGAGCGGGTTTGCGGTGGCGGAAATCGACAGCCTTGTCGATGGCTTGATACCGGAAGAGACCGGAGATCCTGCCGACGACCGATTACCGGTCGAGGCACCGCCGCGCTGTCATCGCGGCGATATCTGGCAGTTAGGATCCCATCGGCTGATCTGTGGGGATGCTCGCGATCCCGACACCGTTGCCGCACTCATGGGTACAGAGCAGGCGCAAATGGTTTTTACCGATCCACCCTACAATGTTCGGATCGACGGCAACGTCGGCGGCCTCGGTTCGATCCGGCATCGCGAGTTCGCGATGGCGTCAGGCGAGATGTCGGAACCGGAGTTTACCGGCTTTCTCAAGGCAAGCTTCGGCAATCTCACTCGTCACTCCATCGATGGCTCGATCCATTACATTTGCATGGATTGGCGCCACATGGCGGAGATGCTGAACGCGGGCGACGGCATCTACACCGAACTCAAGAATCTGATCGTATGGGCCAAGGACAATGGCGGAATGGGCACATTCTACCGATCGAGGCATGAGCTGATATTTGCCTTCAAGAATGGGACCGCCCCCCACCACAACCACTTTGAGCTGGGCCAGCACGGACGCCACCGAACCAATGTCTGGGAGTATCGCGGCGTCAATACCATGAAAGCCGGACGGCTCGACGAGCTGGCGCTGCACCCAACCGTGAAGCCGGTTGCGATGATCGCCGACGCCATTAAGGACGTCTCCTCGCGTGGCGGCATCGTCCTGGATCTGTTTGCGGGCAGCGGATCGACCCTCATTGCAGCCCACAAAACCGGGCGGCGCGCTTACGTCTGCGAATACGATCCGATTTATTGTGATCGGATAATCCAGCGCTGGGAGACCTACGCCAAAGACGAAGCCGAACAGGTCGCTTGCGGGATCCGACCAGACCGCAACCGGGGGGCAGCAGCATGAGCGGGCCAGACAAGCCGACCGCCCGACCGAACCTGCCCTCGAAACGGGCGGACTATGAGATCGGCTACGCCAAGCCTCCGGTTTCGACCCGATTCCAGCGTGGACAATCCGGCAACCCGTCTGGTCGCCGCAAAGGGGCGATCAAAAAGCGCACCGCCCTGCCCGCTCTCAACGACGAACGGCTGAAGACCATCATCCTCGAGGAGGCCTATCGTTCGATCAGCATCAACGACCCGAACGGTCAAATCGACATCCCGATGGCCCAGGCCGTCGTACGCTCGCTCGCCGTCAATGCAGCCAAAGGTAATCAACGGGCTCAACGCCTGTTCACCGAATTGCTGACGTCGGTCGAGCGCGATAACAAGAAGCTGCACGATGAATGGTTGAAGACGGCGATCAACTACAAGGCCGAATGGGATGAGGAGCTCGCGCGCCGCAAGAAATTTGGCATTGAGGCTCCACCTCCGCTTCCTCATCCCGACGATATCATCATTGATATGAACACCGGCTCGGTCCGCATCAAAGGGCCGATGACCAAAGAAGACAAAGTCAGATGGGATCAACTGCGCGATCTCAAGGTCTCGATAAAGGAGAATATAAAAGAGATGGCGGCGCTTCTCGATACACAGCCGGAAGACAGAGACCAGATAAAAGCGGAGATCCAGCACTCGCAACGCGTTCTCAAAATGATATCAGCCGTTATCGAAGATTGAAATCGTGTCCGGTTGAGCCGACGGTATGCAGGGGTTATTCGCCCCGATCTGGGATCAGATGCGACACGGTCATCGCTGCTAAGTCTGCGCGTTAATCCTGTCGGATCTCGACATAAGGGTTCGCGGCCACGGCCTTACAAGCATTGGTTCAATTGGATCGATGGTGCAGGCGCAAGGTAGACATTGGCGTGCCCGGGCGGCGTTAGCGTTCACGTCGATGACGGTTATCGTCGCGATCGTGGCTATCGGCACCGTGGCCGCGAATACCGTCATGATCGTTATGACAGTGGACGAGAATATCGTCGCAGTCGTTATGAGCGTCGTCGTGATCGACATTGACGACACCACCATTATGAGGAGTGAATTACCTCCGCCAGTCGGGGACGATCCGTGGGGCCGTCCAGAAAAAGCGACCAGACCGGGAGCGTAATCCAGGGCCGTTCCCTTAGAGCCGATCCAAGAAGATTAGATTCAGGAGCATTGGGTTGAGCGTATGAGGCGCCTGAGCATAATGCGGATCATGGCGAGGCGAACGAAGGCTGCGGCGGTCCTGGTGTAGCGCTTGAAGTCGCGCATCAGTCGCCAATTGCGGCTGATCTAGGCGAAAGTCCGTTCGACGATCCAGCGCTTGGGCAGAACGACGAAGCGATGGAGATCGGAACGCTTGACGATCTCCACCTTCCAGCATCCCGTCGCGGCGACAGTCTTCGCCATTTTTGGTCCCTGGTAGCCGCCATCGGCGAAAATCCGCTCAACGAAGGGAAAACGCCGCCGCGCGCGACGTAGCAAATCATGCGCGCCATCGCGGTCCTGAACATCTGCGGCATGGACAATATGATCCAAACGTGCCGTCCCAGTCCCATCGATGGTGATGGTGGGCTCCCGTATCTCTTAGCCTGGGGCGGCGTGGCATGGCTTGTAGTCACAGGGTTATAGGCCAATAGCCGCAGGGCCTATTTCAAAGGCCGGCCACGATACAATAAGCCAGTATCACAGCATAGCCCGCTTGACTTCAACTATAACCTCCCTTCGATGGACGGCGAGGGTCAGCGGCGCGTGCTAAATTTGCGCATCATACAAGAGCAGCGGAGTAGGAAGAATGCACGACCACGGATCAGGCGGGGACGCCCACGACCATGCCGCCGGGGCGAACGCCAAGATGCTGGGCATCGCGCTCGCTCTGACCGCGACCTATCTCGTCGCCGAGGTGATTGGCGCGTTCGTGTTCAACAGCCTTGCGCTGTTGTCCGACGCCGCGCACATGCTAACCGACGTCTCCGCGCTCGTCATTGCGCTGCTCGCGATCCGCATCGGTCAGCGAGCGGCCGACGATCAACGGACGTTCGGCTACAAGAGATTCGAGATACTGGCGGCCGCCTTCAACGCCCTGCTGCTGTTCGCGGTCGCGATCTACGTTCTGGTTGAGGCCATCCAGCGGTTCAGCGAGCCCGAGGCGGTGCAATCGACGGGGATGATGATCGTCGCTGCGATCGGTCTTGTCGTGAACCTTATCTCCATGCACATCCTAAGTGCAGGCAAAGAGGTGAGCCTAAACGTCAAAGGTGCGTATCTGGAGGTTTGGGCTGACTTGATCGGTTCGGTTGGTGTCATCATCGGCGCGCTCGCGATCCGGTTTACGGGCTGGACATGGGTTGATCCATTGGTGGCGGTCCTGATTGGCCTTTGGGTTCTGCCACGCACCTGGGTGCTGCTACGCGACACCATCAACGTGCTACTGGAGGGCGTGCCGCGCGGACTCAAACTGCCGGAGCTTCGCATGGCGATCGGCGGGGTACCCGGCGTCGCCGGCGTTCACGACCTTCACGTCTGGTCAACAACAATGGAGGACGTGAGCTGCACCGCCCATGTGACGCTCACCAAGGGTGCAGATGCCGATCGGGTGAGGAAGGCTATTGCCGGCACGCTCGACGAGCGGTTTGGCATCGAGCACACCACAATCCAGACTGAGACGCCGGATGAGGTATGCGGGGACGACGAGTATCTGCACTCTTGATCCGGCGACGACCCAAAAGGCTGATGACGCGAAGCGTGCTCAAATAACTCGCAATTTGTCTGGAACGTCGTCCAGTACAGTAGTACAAAGCGCCCGGTAACGGCATGATGGCACTTTGGCGGCCTAGCGAACGGACATGCCCTCGAATACCCAGCGCTCGTCTCCCGCTGATCCCCTGTAGGGGAGCGCTATCGCGAGGAATTGGAGAAGAACCTATCCGCGTCATTATATTATCATTTGTTTTCCGGATCGCCGTAGGCAGCCTCGTGTTTACGGTCGCGAACGCGGTCCGCTCTGTCGCGAGCTACATCCCGTTTGCAAATCTTCGGCAGCTTCAAGCACAGTCCGGCAATGCTATCGTAAAGCCGGCTGCGAGCAAGCAAGGTCATGGGAAAGCTGATGGGCACGGCCATAGCGAGGGAAAAAAGGAGCCGGAAGACGTCATCAAGATGCGGCCCGAGCAGATTGAGGCCGCCAAGATCGAGGTCGCGCCGGTCGGAAAGGGTGTGCTCACCCAAAGGCTGACTGTTCCAGGCACGATCGGACCCGATCCGAATCGAATTGCGCGTATTGCCGCCAAGGTCGTGGGCACCGTCTCCGAGCTCAAGAAGCAGCTGGGAGACACCGTCTCCAAAGGAGAGATTCTAGCTATTCTGGAAAGCCGCGAGGTTGCTGAAGCGAAGAGCGAGTACATTTCGGCGCAGGTCAACCTCGATCTGCAAAGGACGTTGTTCGAACGCGATCAGGCGCTTTTTGAGAAAAAGATCGCGGCGGAGAACCAATTCCTGCGCGCTCGCATGACGTTCGCCGAGGCACAGCTTCGCTTCGATCTCGCGCGACAGAAGTTGTCGGCGCTTAACATCAGCGAAACAGGTCTGTCACGGCAGGCAACGGGACTACGGCGTTACGAGATTCGAACTCCTATTGCCGGCCGCGTCGTCGAGCGTTTGGTCGATCTCGGAGCCCCGGTGGGGGGCGAAGGACAGGCGAAGGAACTCTACGTGATTGCCGACCTGTCCAGCGTTTGGATCGAGCTCACCGTCTCCACAGTGGATCTTGACCAGATCGAGGAGGGCCAAAGGCTTCGCATCTCGGCAGCTGGAGCCAGAAAATCGTCGGAAGGACGGGTGGTTTTCATCAGCCCTATGCTGAACCAGGAGACGCGGTCGGCGCGCGTCATCGCAAGCACAGAAAATAAGGATTTCACTTGGCGACCGGGTTCCTACGTCAGCGCGCAAATCTTTATTGACGAGCAGCCGGTCGATTTGCGCGTGCCTCGCAGCGCCCTCCAGACGATCAAGGGCAAGCAGGTTGTCTTCGTTCGGACGCCCGAGGGATTCGAAAAGCGCGAGGTCGCGCTCGGCAAAAGCGATGAAGAGGACGTCGAGGTCGTGTTCGGGCTGAATCCCGGAGAGACCGTCGCAATCACGAACACGTTCGTGCTCAAGGCCGAGCTCGGCAAGGCGGAAGCCGAGCACGCACACTAATCCAAACGGAAGACGAATCTTATGATCAATCGGGTCCTTAGGTTCTCGGTTCACCAGCGTTGGCTGGTCGTTCTCTTGACCTTTGCTGCCGCTGCGTTCGGTCTGTGGTCGCTTTCCAAGCTGCCGATCGACGCGGTTCCGGACATCACCAATAATCAGGTCCAAATCAACACGGCGGCGCCGTCGCTGTCGCCATTCGACGTTGAAAAGCAGGTCACATATCCTGTGGAGACAGCACTGGCGGGCATCCCGGGTCTGGAATACACGCGCTCTCTGTCACGGAACGGCTTCTCACAGGTCACCGCTGTTTTCAACGAGAGGATCGACATCTATTTTGCTCGCCAGCAAGTGAATGAGCGTTTGAACGTGGTCAAAGCGGATCTGCCGCTGGGTACTGAGACTCATATGGGGCCGATCTCTACCGGCCTCGGCGAAATCTACATGTGGACCGTTCACTACAAGCCTGCAGGCGAGGTTGTTCCCGTTCGGGACGGGCAAGCCGGTTGGCAGAGCGACGGAAGTTATCTGACACCCGAAGGTCAGCGCCTCAGTACGGAAATGGAACGCGCCGCGTATCTGCGGACAGTTCAAGACTGGATCATTCGTCCGCAGCTCAAAACCGTGCCGGGGGTCGCCGGGGTTGATGTTATCGGCGGCTTCGCAAAACAATATCATGTCCAGCCCGACCCTGCGAAGCTCATTGGGCTCGGGATCTCCTTCGCTGAGCTTGGCGAAGCGCTGGAGCGTAACAACATGAACCGCGGCGCGGGCTATATTGAGCGTAACGGCGAACGTTACGTGGTTCGCTCGGCGGGTCGCCTCGAAAATATGGAAGAGATCGGAAACGTCGTGGTCACCACCCGCGGCGGCGTCCCAGTGCGCGTGAATGACGTTGCCAAGGTCAAGATCGGGCGAGAGCTTCGTACCGGCAGCGCAAGCGAAAACGGGCAGGAGGTTGTGGTCGGAACTGCGCTGATGTTAATCGGCGGAAACAGCCGCACTGTGTCGGCAGCAGTCGATGCCAAGATGCAGGTCATCAACAAATCGCTGCCGCCCAGCGTCGAAGCGAAGACGGTTCTTAATCGCACGCTGCTCGTCGATGCAACCGTGAAAACCGTCTCGATGAACCTGATCGAGGGTGCCGCGCTGGTGATCCTCGTCCTCTTCCTGCTGCTCGGCAATATACGGGCGGCGATCATCACTGCCCTTGTGATTCCAATCACCATGCTCCTCACTATGACCGGCATGGTGCAAGGGAAGATCAGTGCTAATCTTATGAGCTTAGGGGCGCTCGATTTCGGTCTGATCGTGGACGGGGCTGTTATCATCGCTGAGAACAGCTTGCGGCACTTGGCGGAAAAACAGCACGAACTCGGGCGCCAGCTCAGCCTAGAGGAGCGTCTCACCACGGTTCGGCGCTCCGCCGAGGAGATGATAAAGCCTTCCGTGTATGGGCAGGCAATTATCATTTTGGTCTATGTACCCCTTCTGACGTTCACGGGCGTGGAAGGAAAGATGTTCGAGCCGATGGCGCTAACCGTCATCATCGCTCTGGCTGCAGCCTTTGTGCTCTCATTGACGTTGGTGCCGGCGCTGATCGCGATCGCAATCACGGGCCGTGTCCAAGAAAAGGAGAACATCTTCGTCCGGAGCTTGAAGGTGGTTTATCGCCCGGCGCTTGCATTGGCTATTCGACGCCCCATGCCTTTCATTCTTGGCTCGGTGCTTCTTTTCGTGGGCTCGGCAGTTCTCTTCAGCCGCCTTGGGCAGGAGTTTATCCCGACGCTCGACGAAAAGAATATCGCAATGCAAGCGCTGCGGATCCCCTCGACGGCGTTGTCGCAATCGCAAGACATGCAGCTCGAGGTCGAACGCACAGTGAGCCGGTTCCCGCAGGTGGCTCACGTCTTCTCCAAAACCGGAACCGCTGAAGTCGCGTCCGATCCGATGCCGCCTAATGCGTCGGATACGTTTATCATGCTGAAGCAGCAAGAGGAGTGGCCCGATCCGAGTCTCCCGAAGGACCAGCTAATCAAGCAGATTCAGGAGGCCGTCGAACTTCTTCCCGGGAACAATTACGCTTTCACGCAGCCAATTCAGATGCGCTTCAACGAACTCCTGGCGGGCACCCGAGGCGATCTTGCTGTGAAGGTCTTCGGTGAGGAGTTCGAGACCATGATGCCGGTAGCAAACCAGATCGCGAGTATTCTGCGTAGCGTTGAAGGGGCGCAGGACGTGAAGGTCGAGCAAGCGACCGGGCTTCCGTTTCTTGAGATCAAGGTGGATAAAGCCGAGATCGCGCGAGTTGGCCTGAGCCTATCCGCAGTCCAAGACGTAATCGGAGCCGCCATCGGCGGCCGGGAGGCGGGAGTTCTATTCGAGGGCGACCGGCGCTTCCCCGTCCTGGTCCGACTGCCGGATGCGGTGCGCAAGGACATCGAGGCCCTTAAGCACCTACCAGTGCCGATACCGGGCTCCGGCTCGTCTGGCCGAACACCATCGGTGCTTCTTGAACAGGTAGCGAGCTTCTCTTTTTCAGAGGGGCCAAACCAGATCTCTCGCGAAAATGGCAAGCGCCGCGTCGTCGTAACGGCAAACGTGCGAGAACGCGACATCGCCTCTGTGGTGGCGGAAGCCCAAGCAAAGGTGGGGAGTGAGGTCCAGCTTCCTGCCGGGTATTGGATCACTTGGGGCGGACAATTCGACAATCTTGCCGCCGCGCGTCAACGATTGTTAATCGTGGTACCGGGCTGCTTCTTTCTCATTTTCTTGCTGCTGTACTCAGCACTGGGAGGCCCGCGTGACGCGGTGCTCGTATTCAGCGCGGTGCCCCTGGCTTTGACGGGAGGTATTGCGGCGCTGTGGCTTCGCGATATGCCTTTCTCTGTCTCTGCTGCCGTTGGCTTCATCGCTCTCTCAGGCGTCGCGGTTCTCAATGGCCTCGTAATGCTCACGTTTGTGAAGCAGCTAATGAATGAGGGTCGATCGAAACGCGACGCCATCATGGAAGGGGCTCTTACGAGGTTGCGGCCTGTCGCGATGACTGCGCTTGTCGCATCGCTCGGTTTTGTACCCATGGCGCTCGCAACCGGAACGGGGGCTGAGGTGCAAAAGCCCTTGGCGACGGTTGTCATCGGCGGCTTGATCAGCGCGACTCTGCTGACGCTTCTTGTTTTGCCTGCGCTATATGCGAGGTTCGCCATGAGACCGAATATTTCCATCTAGCTAGCAGGCTGTTGAAGAAGTAGCGGATCGACGGGCGATGAAGGAGATATGGTCGCCCCCTTCGAGAGAAATCTCGCCTTCGAGCGAGCCGTCGGCCCGTACCTCGGCCCAACCATGGCCTGTTGCGGGCTCCATCTCGTCGCTGCCATCCCACGTGAACTCGACGGCGTCGCCTTCGCAGCGGCCATGAATTGATCCTGTAAGGCAATCCAAAGCGAACTCACCATCGTCCTTGGCGAACAGAATATAAGAGTTCGGCCCAGCCATGTCGTAGTCAGGCGTTTGCACGACGCGCCACTTGCCCCGCACGCTCATAGCGGCACCATCAGCAACTTGGGCAAGCGGATCAGATTGTAGGCCGCGAGCGCCAACATAAAAGCGGCATCCACCCGGTCGCGTCCGCGCAGCTTCACCTTGGCGAGACCGGCCGAACTCTTGATCCAGCCGAACACCTCTTCGATCCGCTTGCGGCAGCGCTGGCTGATGTCATAGCCGATATGGCGCGTGGTGCGGCCGTCGACCGCCGTCTTGCGTGGTCTGCCGGTCTTGCTGAGGTGTCCGTCGATCGCGATGTGTGGCGTGACCTACCGGTCCCTCAAGTCGTGCACGAACTGCTCGACGTCATAGGCCTTGTCCGCACCGAGCGTGATCCGCCGCCTTCTGCGACCCCGGCCATCGATCAGACTCAGCGCTGTCTCTCGCTCGGCGGTGCCGGTCGCTTGGGTTCTCGTAACCAGCAAATGGAAGCAGCATTATGATCGCATCCAGTCTGCCATAACCATCGCCATTACCCCACCGGGTGGAAAAGTTCAAACTTCCGATCCCGATCGTGTGGATTACGGTCTGGCCGTGTCCAAGCGTTCACCGTCGCGTCACGACGACTTCGAGATATTCACCTGGCACGACCATGGTACCATCACTCGCCAGGTTCATCTCGCCGATCAATGCGAGTATGTCGCTCGCGAGCGCCTCCTGGCCAGACGCGTCGAGCGCCTCGAATGCTTTAAGCAGCGGCCCGTAATTCTCGCGAAAGATGGCGAGGAAGTGCTGCGGCGAGTAGTAGCGGAAGTTGAACATGCGCGGCTTGGCAACAATCCCCGACGCGGCGGCGTCGAATGCCTGATCCATCCACACTCGCGTGCCCCATAAAGCCGGCGATTTGACACCGGTCGGCGGCGGTAGGTACTTACCGATGACTCGGAACATCTGGCCGATGAAGCCGTCGGGCGTCCAGTTGGCGAGGCCTATCTTGCCTCCGGGCTTGCACACCCGCAACATCTCCGATGCGGTGCTATTCTGGCTCGGACTGAACATCGCGCCGAAGGTCGAGACAACGGCATCGAACGATCCATCCTCGAATGGCAGATGCTCGGCGTCGGCAACACGAAAATCGATGCGCAAACCCTCCGTCTCTGCGCGCTGGCGGCCGTGAGCGAGCAGCGATTCCACGTAATCCGTGGATGTTACGTCACACCACCGCCGCGCCGCAGCCAGCGTGACATTGCCGTTGCCCGCGGCGATATCGAGCACCTTCTGTCCCGCGCGCAGATCCATCGCTTCGGCCAGTTCCTCACCGACGATCTGAAGTGTGACACCAATGCGGGCGTAATCTCCCGACGACCAGGCGGCGTGCTGTTTGCTCTTGAGGGCTTCGAAGTCCGGTGCGGGCTTGGCGGCGGTGGGATGGCAATCGATGACGGTAGTCATGGTAGTTCTCCCTGATGGTTGGGGCGCCGCGTGCGCAAGCCCGGCAGCGAGGTTCGCGGCATCGGGCCGTGGGGGCGCCATTGCAACTGGACCGTTGATATCGTTTGCCTCGCTTTGCTTGAATGACCGGGCTACCGGACTTCTTGCTCACGCGTCCAGACTTGCTATCGTTCCCATCCGCCCGCCTCCAGGCTGGCTTTGGAATGCTGCCTATGAGCACAGACGTGCTGTCGGAACTGCTTTCGGCCGTGCGCCTGACCGGCTCGGTGTTTTTCGACGTTACCGCGACGGCGCCGTGGGTTGCGGAAGCTCCCCCTTCAGCACAGATCGCCAAGGACGTTACGCCCGGCGCGCAGCATGCAATCGAGTATCACGTGGTTACGCGAGGCACGTGCTGGATATCCCTCGTCGATGACGACAGCTTCGAACCAGTCCGGCTTAGGCAAGACGACATCGCCGTCTTGCCGCACGGCAACGGTCACGCGTTGTCGAGCGAACCAGGTATGCGTGCCGAGCCAGACTGGACCTTGCACCGGCGGCCGTCCGACGAAAATGCCTTGCCGTTCAAGCTTACGACCGGCAGCGGAGGCCCGATCGACGCCCATCTGATCTGCGGCTTTTTCAGTTGCGACGTGCGACCATTCAATCCGCTGCTCGATTCGCTGCCGCGCTTCATCCGCTGTGGGAGCGGGACAGCGGGCACGCCGGACGGACTGCTCGACCATTTCATTCGCTTCGCCAGGAGGGAGGCGAATGGCAAGCGCGCCGGCAGCCAGAGTGTTCTCAACCGCCTGTCGGAGCTGATGTTCGTCGAAGTGATCCGCATGCATATGGACCAGCTCGCCAGCAACAACACCGGTTGGCTGGCGGGCCTGCGCGATCCGCTCGTTGGTCGCGCGCTGACCCTATTGCACGCTCGGCCGGCGAACGCCTGGACGCTCGACGCGCTAGCTGCCGAAGCGGGTTCATCACGCTCGGCGCTAGCTGAGCGCTTCGCGCACCTAACCGGCTATCCCCCGATTCAATATTTGACGCAATGGCGCATGCAACTCGCGGCCAAACAGCTAACAGACACCAACACTAAGGTCGCCGCGGTGGCCGAGGCAGTCGGCTACGATTCCGAAGCGGCCTTCAGCCGGGCGTTCAAGAAGCTGACCGGACGCTCGCCGAGCGAATGGCGGTCGGCGTCTTGGTCGCGATAGGACTGGCGGAGGGAGAGGAACTGGATTCGAACCTTCTCCGCGTAACTCATCGTAGCCAAGCGTACTAACTAGCGAGAGCTACCTCCACGCCCTGGTTGCACAAAAGCTGGAAGCGTAATCAACTAAATGCTGTGAAAAACGGGGCTGGATTCAGGCGAGAGGAACATGGAGGGCGGAGATGCAAGCGGAGCGGACGACAGGACAGGCATGCCGCTCGATGCCGACCGTTTCGAAGCCGAGGCGACGGCGCTGCGCGAGGCGTTGCTCGACGCTCAGTTCGATCTGGCCGATCGCAGCAGTCGCGCGGTGCTGATCCTGCTGAACGGGGCCGACGGCGCGGGCAAGGGTCAGGTGCTCAACCGCCTGCATGAATGGCTCGACCCGCGCACAATCGCGACGCTGGCCTATGACATCAACGACCGATGCGATCTGCGCCGCCCGCCGGCATGGCGCTTCTGGTGCGACCTGCCCGAGCGCGGGCGCATCGGGATAATGATCGGCTCCTGGTACCACACGATGCTGCTACATCGCGCTACTGGCCGAGCTGATGAAGAGACCTTCCACGCCCGGATCGCCGAGACCAACCGCATCGAGGATATGCTCGTCGCCGAGCGAGTGACGCTGCTCAAGCTCTGGCTGATGCTCGGTGACAACGAGACCGGCGGCTCGGCAATCAACACGGAGGCGCCGCCGGGGAGCCGCAACAACCCGCTAGTGCGCGAATGGGCGGAGATCGACACCAAAAAGGAGCGCAACCGTCTGGTGCGTGCCGCCCGCGAACTGATTCAGAAGACAGCTGATTGCCGCACTCCCTGGCACACCGTTAGGGCCGATGACCCATTGGGGCGCGACCTTGCGGTGGGCCGCCACCTGCTCGACACGCTGCAGGCCGCCGTCCGCTGGCAACCGCCGCGGCCCGGCGTACTCCCGTTTAAGCCGCACCGCGTGTCGAGCACGAAACCGGTACTTCCGACCCTCGATTTGACCCAGACACTGGAGAAGGACCGCTACGAGATTGAGCTCGCCGATGCACAGGCGCGAATCTTCGCGGCCACCCAATCCGCGGCCTTTCGCAATCGCGCGCTGATCGTCGCCTTCGAGGGCAACGACGCCGCCGGCAAGGGCGGCGCCATCCGCCGGCTGCGCAGCGCGCTGAATCCGGTGCACATGCGCGTTTATCCGGTCGGCGCGCCCACCGACGAGGAGCGAGCGCGCCCCTTCCTCTGGCGATTCTGGCGTCATGTGCCCCTGCGCGGCCATACGGCGATCTACGACCGAAGCTGGTATGGGCGCGTCCTGGTCGAGCGGGTCGAGGGCTTCGCCGCACCCGCGGTGTGGCAGCGCGCCTATGGCGAGATCAATGATTTCGAGGCCCAACTCACCCGCGCCGGCTACGTCTTGCACAAATTCTGGCTGGCGATTGATCAAGACGAGCAGCTTCGCCGCTTCGAAGCGCGCAAGGCGACGCCGCACAAGCGCTTCAAGATTACCGAGGAGGACTGGCGTAACCGGGAGAATTGGGAGCTCTACGCCGCCGCCGTCGAAGACATGATCGCGCTCACCTCGACCGAGGCAGGGCCTTGGACCCTCGTAGAATCGAACTCCAAGCGCTTCTCGCGGGTCAAGATATTGCGCACCCTCGCCGATCGGCTGGAGGCCGAGCTGTGAAACCCCAGAACGCTGGGCGGCCGAACCGGCCGGGATAGCTCAGTTTGCATGTGACACTCCCCTGAAAGTTCCGATCGCGCTCTTTGAGCTCATTTCGCTTTTACGAGCCGTAAAGAACGGCCATCGTCGCATATTGTACAGGCAGATCTTCCGACCATTGAAATAGCTCGGCTTCTTGAGTTGGATCAAACCGGTCAGGAGCGACCGGAACATTATGGCTTTTGGTATTTTCCTTAACTTATGGAGATAGCCATGGCCCTCCCGAAATTATGGACCCAAGAGCTGGACCCACCGGCTGATGCGGCGCGAAATGGAAAATGCGTTTCGTGCTTTTAATCAGCCCCCGTCGTCCGCCAACATTGGAGCTGGCGTGCCAGCGATTAGCGTGGCGGAAACAAATGAGGCCTTCGAGGTAACCGCCGAACTTCCCGGCGTGGACGAGAAAGATAAGCGTTGCATTTGACTCTACGTCGCGCCGCGAACGACGCCAGCGAATTGCCAGAGGTACTACGTGCCACCGCCTCATCCCCTTCCCATTTGTCAATAGAGAAATCGATTAACCGGTTCGCCGAACTTTTAATTCGCGATTCGACGGCGTTCCGGAATCTTCCGCCGTTGCATCATGACCATATTGTTGTCCGGCGCCGCGACCAACAGTTTCAAAATTATGGAGGTTATCGACGGTGCGTATTGCGCTGGATCAAAACGGACAGCGGCAAATAGTATCGTCATATAATATCCGGGAACGTCCGGCGCCAGCAGACCAAAGCGAAGCTTAAGAGAGGAATTTCTGGTTCATCGCAGCCGCGAGAAGGGAAAGTACTGCCGGAACACCCTCGATATAGTTATGCCCGATGCCCAGAATGTGGATCCTAATCGAAAGATGACCTCAATCGGCATCATGGCCGCCTTCAGACCATGGATTTCGTTGAGTCGGCATGATGATGGACCGCTTGCAGATAAGGGCTGAGACCCCACACCGAAACAAAACTCTGGCAGTCAATTCTTCGAGGTCGTCTGTTGGCCGTAAGGTCTAATTTCTTGATCACCCACGACTGCGTCGCGGCTTGGCTTATCCGAGATGAGCAGCTTTGCAAAGCGATCTTGGCTGTTAATATTGAGGCAAACAAAGGAGGTTTGGCATGGCCGACACTGCGGCAGCGAAAGCTTATCTTGAGGCGCAACTTGTGGAGCTTAAAGAACGGCAGGAACGGATTGCGCAGGACTTGGCCACACCGCTCAATCCTGACTCGTCCGAACAAGCGGTCGAATTGGAGGATGACGCTTCGCTCGAAGGACAAGCTGCGCTCCTCGTGCGAGAGATCGCTTCCGTGCAGCGCGCATTGACGCGAATCAAGAACGGAACATACGGTGAGTGTGTCCGCTGCGGAGAGCAGATTTCAGCCAAGCGTCTAGACGCTCGTCCGGAAGCGGCGTTGTGTATCAGGTGCGCACGGCAAGAACAGTGAGCTTGGCGCCTTTCCCAAGGACAAAGCTGGACCTTCCTGGTTCGCGTCCGCGAGATGATGGTCGGCAGAGAAGCATAAGTCGACCGAACCAAAAGCGCCGCTCGATGGTGTCGACGATTGATGTTCGTCAAGGTCAGTTTGTGTTCGTTCACTAAGTTCCAAAGTTAGAAGGACGGCTCCTTTTGCGCCCTGCCCACGGCCGCTTGTAAACCCAGGAAGTGGCGGCCTATTTCGGGCTGTCATGGTCAAGCTGAAGAGAGCAAACGCTGTCTGGTGTTTTTGCAAACCGATCCCAGGCCAATCTAGAAAGTGGATGACCTATGAACTACACAATCAATCGCATGATTGCAGACGCCACAATAGACGATGTGGAGCTTCGCGCGCGCAGCGCGCTGAGCAAGCATGGTTTTGGCGTCCTCACCGAAATCGACGTCAAGGCAACCTTGAAAAAGAAGCTGGATGTCGAGATGCCGGCCTATCGGATCCTCGGCGCCTGCAATCCAGGGATGGCGCATCAGGCCATCGGCATCGAGCCGCGGGTGGGCGCAATGCTGCCCTGCAACGTCATCCTTCGGGAGGTCGAGGGTGGGGTCGAGGTCAGCGCGGTCGATCCCGTTGCATCGATGCAGGCCATCGATAACCCCGCCTTGCGTGCGGTCGCGGGTCAGGTGCGCGACTTGCTGGACAAGGCCGTGGCCGCCGTTTGAGCAAGAGAAACCTGCGATGGGACCTGGAGCAGCAGGCCTAATGGCGAGCGCGCCAGTTCAGAGCAGGCTTCGCCGGTGGTCCGAATGTCGGTCTTCTGGTCGCCGTCCCGTCGCACGCCGGAGATCATCATCGCCGAAGCCATGTGCGTGGAACGCCGGCATGGCGCCGCCAACAACGCTTCACGTCAATGCCTGCTCAGGAGCAAGGGTCCGCATTGCGTCGTATTGCGACAGAAAAACCTGGCCGGTCAGCAAATCAAGAAAATCGGATTTCAACCGGTCCATCACGGGCCCCTTCACTTCCGACAGGTGCAGTTTCACATCGGTTGTCTCCAACCGATGATTGATTGCTTCCAGACTTTCCAGCGCGCTCAGGTCGATCTCGTTGATGGCAGAGCACATCAGCACCACGTTCCTGATAGAGCGATCCGTGGCGACGCGATCAGCAACATAATCTTCCAGAAAGCGGGCGTTGGCGAAGTAAAGGCTTTCATCGATGCGGATGGTGAGAAGAGTCGGGTCGGTCAGAACGCTGTGGCGGCGGATGTTCCGGAAGTGCTGCGTGCCCGGAACAAGACCCACCTCGGCCAAATGGGGGGCGAGATGATTTGTAGAGGTGCAGCCGAAACGCCTGTTTCCACACCCAGTCCGAGTGTCAGCAGGATGGTGGCGGCAACGGCACTGAAATCTGCCTTGGAATAGGTCCAGCTGCGCTTGAGGATTGAGAAATCCACCAGCGACAGGACAGCCACGATGATTGTGGCGGCCAGGGTGGCCGTGGGCAGGAAATAAATCAGCGGGGTCAGCGCGATGGCCGCGATGGACAGGCCCAAAGCTGCAAAGGTCCCCGCGGCCGGTGTTTCAGCCCCTGCATCGAAGTTGACGACTGACCGGGCAAACCCGCCCGTCACGGGATAGCCGCCTGTGAGGGCCGCTCCGAGGTTCGCGACGCCAAGACCGATCAGTTCCTGATTGGGGTCGATCCGCTGGCGCTTCTTGGCGGCGAGCGTCTGCGCGACCGACACGGATTCAACGAAGCCGATGACCGAGATCAGCAGCGCTGGTAGAAGGAGAAGGCGGATCAGATCGGTTGAAAACGACGGCAGCGTCAGTGGCGGCAGGCCCTGCGGCACCACGCCAACGATCCGGATCCCCTGTGCATCCAGCCCGAGGCCCCAAACCGCCGCCGTCGTTACCATCACGGCAAGCACCGGCCCGGCCTTGGTGACCATATCGGCCAGTCTCGGGCCAAGTCCGATTCGGCACAACAGCGGCCAAGTGTCAATCGGCTCGCAAATTTGACCCCGTATCGGCGTTCAATTTTGACCCCTTCGCGCGGCGTGGTTTGAGGGTAGCGCTCGACTCGTCGGAGCTGGCCGGGATTGCGGAGACGAGACGAGCGCGGGTGGCGTGATCGTCGTCGCGGCTTTTGAAGCGCCAGCTGTCGTTACCGGTTTCGACGATGTCGCAGTGGTGGGTCAACCGGTCGAGCAGCGCGGTGGTCATCTTGGCGTCGCCGAACACGCTGGGCCATTCGCCGAAGGCGAGATTGGTGGTGACGATGACGGAAGCACGCTCGTAGAGCCGGCTGACGAGATGGAACAGCAACTGGCCGCCGGATTGGGCAAAGGGCAGATATCCGAGTTCGTCGAGCACGATGAAGTCCATCCGGGTCAGATGTTCGGCAAGCCGGCCCTGACGTCCGTTACGGGTCTCGATCTCGAGGCGATTGACGAGGTCGACCACGTTGTAGAAGCGACCGCGGGCGCCGGATTGGATGCAGCTTCTGGCGATTGCGATGGCCAGGTGGGTTTTGCCTGTGCCGGTGCCGCCGACGAGCACGACGTTGCGCTGCTGGGCGATGAAGCCGCCGCCGGCGAGATCATTGACGAGCGTCTGATTGATCGGCGTGCCTTCGAACTGGAAGTCATCGAGATCCTTGGCCAATGGCAGCTTGGCGATGGTGAGCTGGTACTTGATCGACCGCGCCTGCTTCTCGTTGATCTCGGCGCTGAGCAGGTCGCCGACGATGTGCTGAGGTTCGTGCTGGCGCTTGACGGCCGTCGCCATGATCTCGTCGAAGGCAGCCCTCATTCCGTAGAGTTTGAGCTCACCCATGAGGTCGAAGATTTGGGTTCGTTCCATCAGATGGTCCTCCGGAGGTTGTCGTAACGGGCGCAATCGGCGATCGGCGCATGGCGGAGCGTCAGTGCCGCCGGCGTCATAATGTTGGCCGGTGCAGCGGGTTCGCGTTGGCGAGCCAGGATGTTGAGAACGACGTCAGCGGAATGAACGCCATGAGCGATCGCCTCGGCGCAGGCGGCTTCGACCGCCGACAAACCGTCCGTCAGCACCGCATTGAGGATGTCGACCATCTGTCGATTGCCGTCGTCGGTGCTGGCGAGCCTGCGCCGGATCCGTTCGATCGCGGCCGGCAACACCCAGTCCTTGAAGGGTGCGCCGTTACGTAAGGCCCCGGGTTTGCGCGCGAGCACCGGCACGTAGTGCCAGGGATTGTAGGTCGTCTCGCCGCGTCCGAACGATCGCGGATGCTCCGCAACGATGCGCCCGTCCTGACGGATCACGATGCGATCGGCATAGGCTTGAACTTCGACCGGGCGCCCGACGGCGCTGGCAGCGACCGAGTATTTGTTGTTGTCGAAGCGCACCAGGCAGGTCTTCGAGACCGATGCCGGCACCGCGTGGAATCCGTCGAACCGGCCAGCATAGGGAACGAGCTTGGGCCGCTCGGCTTCGAACACCTCCCAGACCGTCTGTTCGGCCAGTTCTGGATGTCGGTGCGCCTTGGCGTAGGCGATGCACTTATCCAGAAGCCACGCGTTCAACTCGTCCAGGGTTTTGAACCGCAGCCGTGGCGTGAAGAACCGTTCCCGGACCAGCCCGACCTGGTTCTCGACCTGACCCTTCTCCCAGCCCGACGCCGGCGTGCAGGCGACCGGATCGATCAGATAGTGGCTGCACATCTGCAGGAAGCGGCGATTGTAGCGGCGATCCTTGCCGACGAAGATCGTCTCTACCGCCGTCTTCATGTTGTCGTAGATGCCGCGGCTGCAGGTACCCTTGAACAGTGCGAACGCCCGGTCGTGGGCGTCGAATACCATCTCCTGCGTCTCCCGCGGATAGGCCCGCACGAACAGCATGCGGCTGTGGCACAGCCGGACATGAGCGACCTTCACGATCGCCGTCACGCCGTTGAGGAGAACGATCTCATGGCTCCAGTCGAACTGGTAGGCTTCGCCCGCCGCAAAGCTCAACGGAACATAGGCCGCCGCGGTCGATTGCCCGCGCTCCTTGCTCCAACGCCTGGCGTAACGCCGTACGGCATCGTAGCCGCCGTCATAGCCGCGTCCGCGCAACTCTTCGAAGATCCGGATCAGCGTCAGCTGTTCGCGAGCCGATTTGGCCGCGTTCGCCGCCAGCAGTTCATCAAGCTCCGCCGCCCAACGCCCGAGTTTGGGGCGCGGCTGGATCGAACGCTCATACTCGAACAAGGTCTTGCCCGACCTCAGCACCTTCCGGACCGTGTTCCGCGACACCTTCAGGTCACGGGCGATCTCCTTGATCGTCTTGCCCTTGATGAAGTGTTCGCGCCGTATCCGCGCAATCGTCTCCACGATCAGCATCCCCGACCACCTGCTTCATGACAAAGCAGGCAGCGCAACAGCCAACCTGTAGGGGGTCAATTTTGGACGCCGATCCCCCGGCTTACGGGGTCAATTTTGCATGCCGAATGACAAAGAAGG
>NZ_AAMY01000046.1 GCF_000152905.1 Nitrobacter sp. Nb-311A | reverse complement strand
GTGCGCGCAGCCTTTCATTGCAAGCGCGCGCCGGTCGAGGTGGCCATGGCCAGTCAAGGTTTCTCTAGAATGTGAATGTTCACAACCCATTCCGGAGAGACCGACCATGACCAGTACAAATGCTATACTCGCCGATGCGGTGTTGGTAGCCATTGATATTGCCAAGGCTTGCAACGAAGTCCTGATCGAGGCCCCTAGCCATAAACGTCGGCGCCGGCTGTCGGTCCTCAACAGCCGTGCGGAGCATGATCGGCTGATCGAAATGCTGCAGGCGTATGGCCGACCTGTGGTCTGCGCTTTTGAGGCGACTGGGAACTATCACCGGCCGATAGCATGGCGGCTGGCTGAAGCGGGTTTTGAGGTGCAGCTGGTGTCGTCGCTGGCGCTCGCCCGGACCCGGGAGGCCTTGCACAACAGCTGGGACAAGAACGATCCTAAGGATGCGCAGGTGATCCTGCACATGCTGAGGATCCGGGCGACGCAGGTCTACCATGATCCGCTGCGCGTCGGCATCAACGACGTGCAGGAACTGTCGAAGACGCATGAAGCGATCGCCAGGGCCAAGACCGAGATCCAGCACCGCATCCTGACGCATTACCTGCCGCTGTATTTTCCCGAGATCGAACGCTTCCGGGGCAACAGCCGCAGCGATTGGTTCTTCGCCTTCCTCGATGCCTTTCCGACGCCGGCAAACATCACGGCGCTGACAAAGGAGGAGTTCGTCAAAGCAGCCTGGGATGTCGTCGGCCGCAAGGTCAGCAAGACGCAGATTCTCATGGATATTTACCAGACGGCGCGTACATCGATTGGACTGCCGTTGCCGCTCGACGCTCCTGCCATCCGCATGTTCCGGATGGTCATTGCCGAAGCACGCAGCCTGATCCGGCAACGCAATGCGATCGAAGCCCAGGCCGACGAACTGCTTCGGCACAGCCAGGATTATCAGCTCCTGCGGCAAATCCCCGGCATCGGGCCGATCAATGCACTGACGGTCATTGCCGAAGCCGGAGATCTTCGCCGCTTCCACCACCATCGCCAGTTTCTCAAGTTCTGCGGACTGGATCTGTCGACCCAGCGGTCCGGCCAATATCGCGGCCAGACCCGGCTTTCGAAGTTTGGCAATGCCAGGCTGCGCCGCACCCTATGGATTGCCGGGCAGGTTGCCATCCGCCAGCGTGAGAACGGCTTCCGGCACAAGTTCGAACGCTACATCGCTAGAGATCGCGACAATCCCGATCTGCGCCGCAAGGCGATGACCGCTATTACCGCCAAGATGGCGCGCGTCGTGCACGCCGTTGTCAAAAGCGGTTCCGATTACCGGCCCTTCGTCGAGGGGCGGGTGCCAGGTGGAAGAACCTCTGTCAGCTAGGGCCGTGAGGGCATCTGTTCGATGACCCTGTAGATAATGTTCGGGTCTTCCGCCTGGATCAGAAGCTCGTGTTGAGGACGGTGAGGGCCGCCTTCGTGCGGACCCTGTGTTTGCTATGGACGAGACCTTTTCCTTTGCCGGCGGAAGCCGCCTGGTTCGACCTTGCGACTTGACCAGCGTCACGCAGCGAGAGCATGCTGGCGAACGGAGAGACTTTGATCGGCTGCTCCACTTCCTTCCGCTCTTAGGACGTTGTCGCTGAGCAGCTTTGGCTTGTGCAGCACCCTGGCGCTGTCGCAGCCTGATGCCGTGAGCGCCAGTTCCAGTGTGTCGGTGACATCCTCGGCCCGCATGGTCGTGCACAGCTTCCAGGCGATGATGTAGCGGGAGAAGTCGTCGAGCACGGTCGACAGATAGACCCAGCCCCAGCCGATGATCTTGAAGTAAGTGAAGTCGGTCTGCCACATCTCGTTGGGCCGCTTCGTCTTGTCCTTGAACTCGTCGGCAGCCTTGATCACCACGAATGCCGGGCTGGTGATGAGATCGTGGGCCTTGAGCAGGCGATAGACGGTGGCTTCCGAGACGAAGTAGCGCTTCTCGTCGGTGAATCGCACCGCCAATTCGCGCGGCGACAGCTCGGATTGCTCCAGCGCCAATTCGATGATCTGAGCCTGGATATTGTCGCCGATGCGGTTCCAGACCCGGCTCGGCCGGGAAGGACGATCCTCCAACGCTTCGGGCCCGCCTTTAAGGTAGCGGTCATACCAGCGGTAGAAGGTGCGCCGAGCAATGCCGAGCTGATCGAGCGTCTTCTTCGCGGGAACATGCGACTGCTCAATCATCCTGATGATCTCGAGCTTCTCGGATGCGGGGTATCTCATTCGTCGTCGCCCCCATCCGCGATCATACTTTTTTTGAGCAGACGGTTCTCCAGCATCAGATCGGCAACCGCCTCTTTCAAGGCACGGGTCTCACGGCGCAGGTCCTGAACTTCACCGGTCGTCGCAGCACGAGCCGTGTCGCCAGCCAGCCGCCGTTTGCCAGCTTCCAGGAATTCCTTCGACCAGGTGTAGTAGAGGCTCTGGGCTATCCCTTCCTTGCGGCACAGCTCGGCGATGCTGTCTTCGCCCCGAAGCCCATCCAGCACGATCCGGATTTTGTCCTCTGATGAAAAGTGCCGCCGCGTCGCACGGCGGATATCTTTGACTACGTGTTCGGCGGAGCGTTTGCCGCCAGTCGACTTCGTGCTCATGTTCGTTCCTTCGTCTGCGACGAGAACCGAACACTCCTTAGATCACACCATCAATTCTGTGCCATAGGTGCTGATCCCGGACAGCCTTGAGCGGAATGCCTTGCGCTTCACAATATTGACGTTGATTCAAGTCGCTACGCTTCCAGGCCTCGTGATGCGCCCGCCAAAAATCCTCGCCTTGACGTCTCCACCCTCGATGTTCGCTCGTCATGCTGTTCTCTCCATCTTCAAATTGAAGACAGGAACAGATCGGGGTCGCTAACGATCGAACAAGGGTGCGAGAAATGGACGCTTACCCTAAAGCTGCTGAAAAGTGGGTCACAATTGTATATAAGTCCCATTATTTGGCCACATCGCTCCGCCCGCAAACCCGATCGAGCCGAGAATTAATGAAAGACGCCTTAAAAAGACGGATTTCCACTATCAGTACAGAAGTAGACTGCCACCCTCCGGCGGCAGTCCGGATCGAACCATGTCTCCAAGCTCAGCTTCCCAAAAACGGGAATATTCGGGGCGATAGCTGGAGATTTTTGGCGTTTCAATTGCCTTTGACCGCGAAAATGGTGTGCGGAGACAAAAGCGAATGCGCAAAAGCCCGCAATTAGCGGGCTTTTCGCTAATTCTTCGGAGATCCCAGAAAATATCGCACTGCGTGGCTGGGGCGGGAGGGATCGAACCTCCGAATGGGGGAATCAAAATCCCCTGCCTTACCGCTTGGCTACGCCCCAACGGCCGAATGCCCGGAATATGGTCTCTCAGGCTGTCGAGCCCCGACGGTCTACAGACAGTATCCCGTCTTTTCAACCGGCCGGGGACGCTTGAAAAAAGTTGGACCCGTTTCAAACCCGCCTTCCCGACGAGGGAAATGGCTGGCGAGGCTGGAGCATGTCCTGGAAAACGGATCGCAGACCCCTTCCTGGAAAGGTTGAGAGCCGCGCGGTTTCGTGGAAAGACCGCTCTTGACTCACAATATGACTGAACGCCGTCCCCTCTGTCGGCCATTGCTCGCGAGGCCCCGTGATGACCTATCGCGCTCCGATCAGCGACATGCTCCTTGCTCTCCATCACGGCGCCGGGCTGAAGTCTGCGGTGGAGGCCGGCCACTACGGCGACTTCGATATTGAGATTACGGCCGCGATACTGGAGGAGGCGGGCCGGTTCGCGAGCGACGTTTTGGCGCCGCTCAACCGCGCCGGAGACCTGCACGGCGCGCGGCTGCAAGACGGGCGCGTAACAACCGCGCCGGGCTGGGCCGACGCCTACAGGCGCTGGACGGCGGCGGGCTGGAACGCTGTCTCGGGGCCGCAGGACTTCGGCGGTCAGGGGCTGCCGCTTGCCATCAACGCCGCCTGCACGGAAATTTGGAGCGCCGCGAATATAGCCTTCGGCCTGTGCCCGCTGCTGACCCTCAGCGCGATCGAAGCGCTCCACACCCATGGCAACGACACGCTGAAAAAAATCTATCTCGAAAAACTGGTATCCGGTGAATGGACCGGCACGATGCAACTGACCGAGCCGCAGGCGGGCTCGGATGTCGGCGCGTTGCGCAGCCGGGCCGAACGCGCAACCGATGGCAGCTACCGCATCTTCGGCACCAAGATCTTCATCACCTATGGCGACCACGACATGACCGACAACATCGTGCATTTCGTGCTTGCGCGACTGCCCGATGCGCCTGATGGCACCAGAGGAATTTCCCTGTTCCTGATTCCGAAATTCGTCGTTGACGCGGACGGCTCGCTCGGCGCGCGCAACGACATCCACGCCAGCGGCATCGAGCACAAGCTGGGTATTCACGCCTCACCGACCTGCACCATGACCATGGGCGATGACGGCGGCGCGATCGGCTATCTGATCGGCGAGGAAAATCGCGGCATGCGGTGCATGTTCACGATGATGAATCAGGCCAGGCTCGCGGTTGGGCTCGAGGGCGTCGGCATCGCGGACCGCGCCTGCCAGCAGGCGCTGGCCTATGCCCTGGAGCGCAGGCAGGGCCGCGCCGCCGGCACGTCAGATGGCATGAGCCCCATCATCGCCCATCCCGACGTCAGGCGCATGCTGATGCAGATGCGCGCGCTCACCGCCGCGGCCCGCGCCATCTGCTACGCCACCGCCGTTTCGCTTGACGTGGCAACGCGCGCGGCCGATCCCGACGTGCGCGCGGCCGCCGCCGCACGCGGCGCGCTGCTGACGCCGATCGCAAAGGCCTTTTCGACGGACATCGGCAACGAGGTCGCATCGTTGGGCATTCAAGTTCACGGCGGCATGGGCTTCATCGAGGAGACCGGCGCGGCGCAGCACTATCGCGACGTGCGCATCACATCGATCTACGAAGGCACCAACGGTATCCAGGCGATCGATCTGGTGACGCGAAAGCTCGCGGCGGATGGCGGCGCAGCGGTGTCGGCGCTGCTCGACGACATGTCGGCGACTGTCCACCGCGTGGAAGCCTTGAACGAGGCTGCATTCGGTACGACCGGCATGAAACTACGCGATGCGCTTGGGTCGCTGGAGCGCGCGGGCAAGTGGCTGCTGGAGCGGCTGGCATCGTCGCCGGACGATGCGCTAGCCGGCGCGACGCCGTATCTGCGGCTGTTCGGATCGACGCTCGGCGGATGCAAACTCGCGGAGGAAGCGCTCGCGGCGCGCGATTCCAGTGAGGGGGCCGGCGACCCTCGCCGTTACATTATGCTGGCGCGCTTCTTCGCCGAGAACGTCGCTGTACAGGCCGCTGCACTGGAGCGCATGGTTATCGACGGCGCCGATGCCGTGAACAACGCCGATACGGTTCTGCCCTCCTAGGCCTTCTCGCTTTTGATAAAGTCCGAGGCGGGGCTCTATGATCTGATTTGGACGCGCTCCTTCACGCGAACCGGTATCCACTTCGCTCGAAAACGCCATGGATCGTGCGGCACGGGACAACGAAACACATCATGACCGGACATGTCACAGTCACAGACAACGACGCCATCCGCGTCATCGCCATGCGCCGCCCGGATAAGAAGAATGCGATCACGCGGGATATGTATCGTGCAATGAGCGCCGCCATCGACGGCGCACAGACAGATCCGGTAATCCGCTGCATCGTTATCACCGGCAACACCGACGTGTTCACGGCGGGCAACGACCTCGACGATTTTCTGAAGGACGGCACTTCCGGCGACGGCGATGGCGTGTCACCCGCTCCCGACGCCGTAAAATTCCTCTACTCGCTGGCGCAAAACACCAAGCCGCTGGTCGCGGCGGTGGAAGGTATCGCCATCGGCATCGGCACCACCCTGCTGTTCCACTGCGACTACGTTCTCGCCAGTAACTCGGCGACGTTCTCGACCCCCTTCATCCATCTCGGTCTGGTCCCGGAAGGCGCATCCAGCCTGCTCGCACCGCCATCAATCGGATATCAGCGCGCCTTCGCCATGCTGGTGATGGGGCGCACCTTCAACGCGAACGAGGCCCGTGAGGCGGGGTTCGTCAATACCGTGGTCGCGCCGGGCGATGCCGCGACCGAGGCGGAAAAGATCGCCCGTGAAATCTGCGCGCTGCCGGCGGAAGCCGTCGCACTTTCGCGCAAGCTTCTGAAAACACCGCCGGAGGAGCTGACGCGCCGGATCGACCTGGAAAGCCGCCTGTTCGGGGAGCGGTTGCGCTCGGAAGAAGCGGTCGCTGCATTCCGGGCATTCTTTGCTCGAAAAAAGCGATGACCGACCGAGGGTGAGAACGAAGTTCCGCAACCTGCATGGAACACGGAAGCGCAGACCGTCGTTCACCCGCTTTTGCCCTGCCAATTGATCGTGCGTTGGCGGTAACGGAACACTTTCGTAACCTTACACAACCCGGTACATTGGCTTTCGCTGCCGCGCGATGCCCGCATGGCGGTCAGGATACTGCATGACCACGCTGGTTCTCACGCATGCCGCCAGTCTCAATCACCTGACGCCGCCCGGTCACCCGGAGCGGCCGGATCGGATCCGCGTCATCGATGAGGTGCTGACCGCGGATCCCTTCAGGGGTCTGACGCGCGGCGAAGCCCCCGAAGGATCCCTGGATTCAGTCGCCCTCTGCCATAACGAGCATTATATCGCGGAACTCCGGCATCTCTCGCCGACGAATGGTCTGGTTTATCTCGACAGCGATACTTCGATGTCGCCGGGGACCTGGGAGGCGGCGATGCGCGGCGTCGGCGGGGCGATCGCAGCCACCGAAGCCGTCATCGCCGGCGATGCGAGCAACGCATTCGTCGCCACGCGTCCGCCCGGACATCATGCGGAGACCGGCAGGGCGATGGGCTTCTGCCTTTTCGATCAGGCCGCGATCGCGGCGCGGCATGCCCAGCGCAAGCACGGGATCGATCGCGTGGCGGTGGTGGATTTCGACGTGCATCACGGCAACGGCACGCAGGATATTTTCTGGGCCGACCGATCGGTCATGTACTGCTCGACGCACCAGATGCCGCTGTTCCCGGGCAGCGGCGCCAGCAGCGAACGCGGCGATCACGACACCATCGTCAATGCGCCGCTGGCGTCCGGCGACGGCGGTGCCAAATTTCGTTCCGCGTTCGAGAACCTTATCCTGCCCCGGCTGGAAAAATTCGCGCCCGAACTGTTGGTTATCTCCGCTGGCTTCGACGCGCACAGTCGCGATCCGTTGGCGACTCTCAATCTGGCCGCGAGCGATTTCGGATGGGTGACCCGCAAATTGATGGATATCGCTCACGCGACAGCTGGTGGCCGAATTGTCTCGGTACTCGAGGGCGGTTATGATCTAAAAGGATTGCAGGATTCTGTGGCCGCGCATGTCGCCGCATTGATGGGCGCGTGACATTGTGCCGCGATATTCCCGAGAAGCCTGATAAATCCGTTCAATAAATCCGTTCAACCAATCGAGTCCGGAAGACCCAGATGGCCGAAAAAGCCCCTGCTGACGTGAACATGCTTTCCTTCGAACATGCTATTGAGGAACTCGAATCGATCGTCAAGCGCCTTGAGGATGGCAAGGTCGCGCTCGAGGAATCGGTCGCGATCTATGAGCGCGGAGAGGCGTTGAAACGGCGCTGTGAGGAGCTGCTGCGCCGGGCGGAAGCCAGGGTGGAGAAAATCACCACGGACGCTTCCGGACAGGTCACAGGCACGGAGCCCCTCGACGTCCAGTGAGCACCTGCGCCGCAGGAAAGGGCGAGAGATAGGCGTCCTCTTCATAAAGGTCTTCGGAAGGACGTCGTGTTAAGTGTTATTAAGAGCCCCATTTTGAAATGAATTGTCATCATTATTGTCACCCCGCGGCGGCTTCGACGGCTGCAACCCACGCTCGTCGACCACGTTAACGTTTCGGCAGGCCGATTCAGGAACTCTTGGACCTGCGGCGGCGCCTTCTCCGCATGAGTTGACGGGCTGGCCGTTGGCTTTGGCGGCGGGTTTGGTGTAAATGCTTCTGGAACGATGCCAACCGGCCCTGCAGCCGCGGCTCAAGTGGAGTAAGTGTTTCAAGAAACTTGCAGAAAATGATTGGACTACGAGATCCGATAAATAGTGACGTTTATCACATTCCCGGCCGGAGCATCCAGGTAAACTTCGGACTCACGTTTCTCAGCGCGGGGTTTCGTGGCTCTTGGATGCCTGCTGCGTGACCACGCCAGCATCCGTTCGCCGCTCCCCGGACATGCAAGATTGGAAATGTCGCAGTGACTGCTTTCAATAAGACACCGCTTCTTGACACTATTCGCACCCCCGCCGACTTGCGCAAGCTCAAGGTGGAGCAGCTCCGGCAGATAGCGGACGAGTTGCGCCTGGAGACCATCGATGCGGTTTCGGTGACGGGCGGGCATTTCGGCGCCGGTCTCGGCGTGGTCGAGCTGACCACGGCGATCCACTATATCTTCGATACCCCGCGCGACCGGCTCATCTGGGACGTCGGCCATCAGGCTTATCCGCACAAGATCCTGACCGGCCGTCGCGACCGCATCCGCACGCTGCGCACCGGCGGTGGCCTGTCCGGATTCACCAAACGCACTGAAAGCGACTACGACCCGTTCGGTGCCGCGCATTCCTCGACCTCGATCTCGGCCAGCCTCGGCATGGCGGTGGCGCGCGACCTCTCCGGCGGCAAAAATAACGTCATCGCCGTAATCGGCGATGGCGCGATGTCCGCTGGCATGGCGTATGAGGCAATGAACAATGCCGGCGCGATGAACTCGCGGCTGATCGTCATCCTCAACGACAACGACATGTCGATCGCGCCGCCGGTCGGTGCGATGTCCGCCTATTTGTCACGGCTATACTCCGGCAAGACCTACCGATCGCTGCGCGAAGCCGCCAAGCAACTCGGCAAGCACCTGCCGAAGATGATTGCTGACCGCGCCGAACGCGTCGAGGAATATTCGCGCGGCTTCATGACCAACAGCGGCACGCTGTTTGAGGAACTCGGTTTCTACTATGTCGGCCCGATCGATGGCCACAACCTCGACCATCTGCTGCCGGTGCTGAAGAACGTCCGCGACATGGAGAACGGCCCGATCCTGGTTCACGTTGTGACCCAGAAGGGCAAGGGCTATCCGCCCGCCGAGGCCGCTGCCGACAAGTATCACGCTGTGGTCAAGTTCGACGTCTCCACCGGCGCGCAGTCCAAATCCAAACCAAACGCGCCCGCCTATCAGAACGTGTTCGGGCAGAGCCTCGTCAAGGAAGCCGAGAAGGACGACAGGATCGTCGCCATCACCGCGGCGATGCCGTCCGGCACCGGCGTGGACATCTTCAACAAGGCCTTTCCGGAGCGAACCTTCGACGTCGGCATCGCCGAGCAGCACGCTGTGACTTTCGCCGCCGGCCTCGCCACCGAGGGCTTCAAGCCGTTCTGCGCGATCTATTCGACATTCCTGCAACGTGGTTATGATCAGGTCGTGCACGACGTCGCGATCCAGTCGCTCCCGGTGCGCTTCGCCATCGACCGCGCCGGCCTCGTCGGCGCCGACGGCGCGACACACGCCGGCTCGTTCGACAACGCGTTTCTCGGCTGCCTGCCGAACATGGTCATCATGGCGGCAGCCGATGAATCCGAACTGGTGCACATGGTGGCGACGCAGGTCGCCATCAACGACCGCCCGAGCGCGGTGCGCTATCCCCGAGGCGAAGGCCGCGGTGTGGAAATGCCGGAAGTCGGCGTTCCGCTTCCGATCGGCAAGGGCCGCATCGTCCGTCAGGGCAGCAAGATCGCGCTGCTATCCTTCGGCACCCGCCTCGCCGAATGCGAAAAGGCGGCCGACGAGCTTGCCGCGCACGGCCTGTCCACCACCGTCGCCGACGCCCGCTTCATGAAGCCGCTGGATGAGGATCTGGTGTTGAGGCTCGCGCGGGATCACGACGTGCTGGTCACGATCGAGGAAGGATCGATCGGGGGCTTCGGCGCGCATGTGTTGCAGACGCTGACGGACAACGGGGCGTTGGACACAGGTCTGGTGCGAGTACGTTCGATGATCCTGCCGGACGAGTTTCTCGACCACGATACTCCGGCCGCGATGTACGCCCGCGCCGGGCTCGACGCCAAGGGCATCGTCGCCAAGGTGTTCGAGGCGCTCGGCAAGGACGTCAACACCGAGACCGTCAAGCTGGCCTGAGCACCCCCTGATGCGCTCGTATCATTACGAGCTCGCGACAAAATTGGCCCTTGCCAATTTTACGCTGGAGGCAAGCGATCCAGCACGGCAAGCGAAGATGCGACTGCTTCATCGCAAGCGCTCTTCGCGATAGAGACAAGATCCTCCGCGCATCGGATCGGTTTCCGGCCAGCCTCAAGGGTTGAGCTCACCATGGCGAAGCGCGACAAAACCGAACCCCGCCCCCGCAAGCGCGCCGACGTTCTGCTCGTCGAGCGCGGCCTGTTCGAAAGTCGGGCGCGGGCTCAAGCCGCGATCCAGGCGGGGTTCGTTACCGCCGACGGAAAAGCTGTGACAAAAATTTCCGAGACGATTGACGTCAATGCGGCGATCGAGGCGCAACCCGCGCACCCCTACGTATCGCGTGGCGGCGTGAAGCTTGCCGGTGCGCTCGCGAGGTATCCGATCGGAATAGAAAACCATGTCTGCCTTGACGTCGGCGCCTCGACCGGCGGCTTCACCGAGGTGCTGCTAAACGAGGGTGCGTCGCTGGTGTTCGCCGTCGATGTCGGCCGCGATCAACTGCATCCGAGCCTGCGCAACCATCCCCGGGTGGTATCGATGGAGTCCACCGACATCCGCTCGCTGGAGGGCAAACGGCTGCCGCAGCGGCCAGATATGGTGGTGATGGATGCGAGCTTCATTTCGCTGAAAGCCATCCTGCCGGTGACGCTGGCGCTGGCGGCGGCGCCGATGCATCTGCTCGCGTTGATCAAGCCGCAATTCGAGGCGCCGCGCACCGCGATCAAGAAAGGCATTGTCCGCGACGCGGCGGTGCATCGGGCGGTGTGCAACGATATCGCTGCCTTCGCGGCGACTCTGGGGTGCAGCAATATCGAGATTTTTCCCTCCCCGATCACGGGTGGCGACGGCAACATCGAATTCTTCCTCGGCGCCCGCCGTGGCTAGGCAGGACCTTCAAATCGGCAGCACGAAGCGCCTGACCATCGATCACGTCGGCCATCGCGGCGATGGCGTCGCCCTGACCGACGACGGCAACGTCTATGTCGCCTACACACTGGGCGGAGAAACCGTGGAGATCGAACCGCTCGACGGCCAGGCCGGCCGCGCGCGCCTCCTCCGCATCGAAACAGCGAGCCCGGACCGGATTGTCCCGTTCTGTGCTCATTTTGGCGCGTGCGGAGGCTGTGCGATCCAGCACTGGCGGCCGCAGGCTTACCGCGCCTGGAAGCGGCAGATCGTGATCGACACGCTGGCGCGAGCCCGCATCGATTGTGAGGTGGACGACCTTATCGACGCCCATGGCGCCGGCCGCAGGCGGATCACCCTCCATGCCCGGAGCGACGGCGGCAGGCTGCGCGTGGGCTTCGCCGCGCCGAACAGCCATGCGATCATGCCGATCGATGCCTGCCCGGTGCTCGACCCCGCCCTTCACGGCGCGATCGATGCCGCGCGCGAACTGGCCGTGGCGCTGAAGCCCGCGAACAAGCCGCTCGATATCCAGGTGACCGCCACCTGCAATGGCCTCGATGTCGACGTGCGCGGTTCCGGACAACTGCCGGCTGCGTTGATCGCAACACTATCGCGCGTCGCGGAGGCGCATCGGCTGGCGCGGTTGACCCGCCACGGCGAACTGGTGCTGATGCGCGCGTCTCCGGCGATCGAGATCGGCGCGGCGCGTCTTGTCCTGCCGCCGGGTTCGTTCCTGCAAGCGACCGTGGCAGGCGAGGAAGCGCTGGCTGCGCTGGTCGCCGCGCATTGCGGCAAGGCCAGACATATCGGCGATCTGTTCTGCGGTGTCGGCCCATTCGCGCTGCGACTCGCGGTCCGGGCGCGGGTCGCAGCCTTCGACAGCAATGCGGCGGCGGTGGCGGCGCTGCAAAAGGCCGCGGACACTGCCTCCGGGCTGAAGCCGATCAGGGCCGAGACCCGCGACCTGTTCCGCCGCCCGCTGGTGGCGCAGGAGCTGCGCGATATCGACGCCGTTATCTTCGATCCGCCGCGGCAGGGTGCGGAGGCGCAAAGCAAACACCTCGCAGCCAGCAGGATTCCCGTCATTGTCGCGGTGTCGTGCAGCGCGGCAACGTTTACGCGTGACGCGCGCGTCCTCATCGACGGCGGCTACAGTCTGGAGACCGTAACGCCTGTCGACCAATTCCGGCATTCGCCGCATGTGGAGCTGGTCGCGAAATTCGTGCGCCGACGTTGAGTCCCAGACCCGAGAGTCTGTTTCAACTGCGTTGAATCAGACTCGTCGCTTATCTTTTTTGTTTGAGCATGCCCTGGCCACAGGTGGCAACACGGCGAAGCGCCGTCGTAGCCACCGCGCTCGTCACCTCATCGAGAACGCCTTCTGCCGCCTTAAAGACTTCCGCCGTGTCGCAACCCGCTACGACAAGCTGGCAGCCAACTTCCTGTCAGGCGTGGCGCTCGCCACCGCTATCGCCTTCTGGCTCTGAATGAGTCTGAACCCTAACCTAGAAATGATATTCCAATCCCGCATAAACTGTTCGTCCGGCCGCCGGGAAGCCAACCGCGTACTCGTAAACGCTGTTGAATAGGTTGGTAGCACGCACGTAGCCGCTGATGCCGTTGCCAAAGTATTGGTGGATACGTGCGTTGACCACTGCATATTCCGGAATCGTTTGCCGCACGGCGGCGTTTGATCTCGAACCGACCGACTGGTCCATGAAATAGGAAAGGTCGCTCGACACCTGAAAGCCGGGATAGGGTTCATAGGCAACCAAAAGATTGACCACCTGACGCGGCCGATAGTCCACAGGCAATCCCGAGGACGGATAGCGCATATCGAGATAGGTATAACCGGGCCTAAACATCAGTGTTGGTAATGGCGAAAAGGAACCTGAAACCTGGAATCCGGTGATGTTGACGTCACGGTTGACAAAGACTTGGTTAAGCTGGTCGTTGAGAATGAAATTGCTCACATCGTTGCGGAATGCGCTTGCACGCAACTGTGCTTTCGGCGCGACCGACCATGCGAGGCCCGCCTCATAATTGTCCGACTGTTCGGGACGAAGCGTAACGTTGCCCTGCTGTGGGTTGAAGAGCTGGTCGATAGTCGGAAAACGAACCTTGCGAGCATAAGTACCGAAGGCGAGCAGATTTGACGTCAGATCGTAGCCAATGCTCGTCATCCATTGCGCGCCCGTGTTCGTTGTATCCGGACGCTTGTCAATCGGCTCGCAAATTTGACCCCGTATCGGCGTTCAATTTTGACCCCTTCGCGCGGCGTGGTTTGAGGGTAGCGCTCGACTCGTCGGAGCTGGCCGGGATTGCGGAGACGAGACGAGCGCGGGTGGCGTGATCGTCGTCGCGGCTTTTGAAGCGCCAGCTGTCGTTACCGGTTTCGACGATGTCGCAGTGGTGGGTCAACCGGTCGAGCAGCGCGGTGGTCATCTTGGCGTCGCCGAACACGCTGGGCCATTCGCCGAAGGCGAGATTGGTGGTGACGATGACGGAAGCACGCTCGTAGAGCCGGCTGACGAGATGGAACAGCAACTGGCCGCCGGATTGGGCAAAGGGCAGATATCCGAGTTCGTCGAGCACGATGAAGTCCATCCGGGTCAGATGTTCGGCAAGCCGGCCCTGACGTCCGTTACGGGTCTCGATCTCGAGGCGATTGACGAGGTCGACCACGTTGTAGAAGCGACCGCGGGCGCCGGATCGGATGCAGCTTCTGGCGATTGCGATGGCCAGGTGGGTTTTGCCTGTGCCGGTGCCGCCGACGAGCACGACGTTGCGCTGCTGGGCGATGAAGCCGCCGCCGGCGAGATCATTGACGAGCGTCTGATTGATCGGCGTGCCTTCGAACTGGAAGTCATCGAGATCCTTGGCCAATGGCAGCTTGGCGATGGTGAGCTGGTACTTGATCGACCGCGCCTGCTTCTCGTTGATCTCGGCGCTGAGCAGGTCGCCGACGATGTGCTGAGGTTCGTGCTGGCGCTTGACGGCCGTCGCCATGATCTCGTCGAAGGCAGCCCTCATTCCGTAGAGTTTGAGCTCACCCATGAGGTCGAAGATTTGGGTTCGTTCCATCAGATGGTCCTCCGGAGGTTGTCGTAACGGGCGCAATCGGCGATCGGCGCATGGCGGAGCGTCAGTGCCGCCGGCGTCATAATGTTGGCCGGTGCAGCGGGTTCGCGTTGGCGAGCCAGGATGTTGAGAACGACGTCAGCGGAATGAACGCCATGAGCGATCGCCTCGGCGCAGGCGGCTTCGACCGCCGACAAACCGTCCGTCAGCACCGCATTGAGGATGTCGACCATCTGTCGATTGCCGTCGTCGGTGCTGGCGAGCCTGCGCCGGATCCGTTCGATCGCGGCCGGCAACACCCAGTCCTTGAAGGGTGCGCCGTTACGTAAGGCCCCGGGTTTGCGCGCGAGCACCGGCACGTAGTGCCAGGGATTGTAGGTCGTCTCGCCGCGTCCGAACGATCGCGGATGCTCCGCAACGATGCGCCCGTCCTGACGGATCACGATGCGATCGGCATAGGCTTGAACTTCGACCGGGCGCCCGACGGCGCTGGCAGCGACCGAGTATTTGTTGTTGTCGAAGCGCACCAGGCAGGTCTTCGAGACCGATGCCGGCACCGCGTGGAATCCGTCGAACCGGCCAGCATAGGGAACGAGCTTGGGCCGCTCGGCTTCGAACACCTCCCAGACCGTCTGTTCGGCCAGTTCTGGATGTCGGTGCGCCTTGGCGTAGGCGATGCACTTATCCAGAAGCCACGCGTTCAACTAGTCCAGGGTTTTGAACCGCAGCCGTGGCGTGAAGAACCGTTCCCGGACCAGCCCGACCTGGTTCTTGACCTGACCCTTCTCCCAGCCCGACGCCGGCGTGCAGGCGACCGGATCGATCAGATAGTGGGTGCACATCTGCAGGAAGCGGCGATTGTAGCGGCGATCCTTGCCGACGAAGATCGTCTCTACCGCCGTCTTCATGTTGTCGTAGATGCCGCGGCTGCAGGTACCCTGAACAGTGCGAACGCCCGGTCGTGGGCGTCGAATACCATCTCCTGCGTCTCCCGCGGATAGGCCCGCACGAACAGCATGCGGCTGTGGCACAGCCGGACATGAGCGACCTTCACGATCGCCGTCACGCCGTTGAGGAGAACGATCTCATGGCTCCAGTCGAACTGGTAGGCTTCGCCCGCCGCAAAGCTCAACGGAACATAGGCCGCCGCGGTCGATTGCCCGCGCTCCTTGCTCCAACGCCTGGCGTAACGCCGTACGGCATCGTAGCCGCCGTCATAGCCGCGTCCGCGCAACTCTTCGAAGATCCGGATCAGCGTCAGCTGTTCGCGAGCCGATTTGGCCGCGTTCGCCGCCAGCAGTTCATCAAGCTCCGCCGCCCAACGCCCGAGTTTGGGGCGCGGCTGGATCGAACGCTCATACTCGAACAAGGTCTTGCCCGACCTCAGCACCTTCCGGACCGTGTTCCGCGACACCTTCAGGTCACGGGCGATCTCCTTGATCGTCTTGCCCTTGATGAAGTGTTCGCGCCGTATCCGCGCAATCGTCTCCACGATCAGCATCCCCGACCACCTGCTTCATGACAAAGCAGGCAGCGCAACAGCCAACCTGTAGGGGGTCAATTTTGGACGCCGATCCCCCGGCTTACGGGGTCAATTTTGCATGCCGAATGACAAAGAAGG
>NZ_AAMY01000047.1 GCF_000152905.1 Nitrobacter sp. Nb-311A | reverse complement strand
CGTTTGCCTCGCTGGTGACGTGGACGATCTGCATCGCGAAAATGGTGGAGCTGTCGCTTGCGCGGCGCAATCTCGGCACGGCGCTGAGGGAGATCAGCGAATCGCGGTCGCTGGCGGAGGCGCAAATGGCGCTCGGCGCAAGGGACGGCGTGCTGGCGTCATTGCTGGCTTCGGCGATGCACGAGGCGCGGCTCTCGGCCGGCATTTCCAGCGACGCCGGCATCAAGGAGAGAGCGGCGTCGAGCTTCGCCGAAATCGTCCGCGCTGAATCCCGGCGGGTTCGGCTCGGCATGGGGCTGCTTGCGACCATCGGCGCGACATCGCCTTTCGTCGGCCTGTTCGGCACCGTGTGGGGCATCATGAACAGCTTCATCGGGATTTCGAAGGCGCAGACCACCAACCTCGCGGTGGTGGCGCCTGGCATCGCCGAAGCCCTGCTCGCGACTGCGCTGGGTCTCGTCGCGGCGATTCCGGCCGTCATCATTTACAATCACTTCGCACGGGTGACGAAAGGCTATATCGAACTCGTCAGCCGGGCGTCGGGATCGGCCGGCCGGTTGCTGTCGCGCGATCTGGACCGCACCCATGGCGGGGCCATCAGTTCGCGCGCGGCGGAGTAGATCAATGGGCGCATCGATTGCAGAAGGCGGCTTCGACGACGACGAGGATTACGCTGAAGCGCACGATATCAATGTCACGCCGTTCATCGACGTCATTCTGGTTCTTCTGATCATCTTCATGGTGGCCGCGCCGCTGTCGACCGTCGATCTTCCGGTCAACCTGCCGACGTCGAGCGCGACACCGCAGAAGAAGCCCGACAAGCCGACCTATGTCAGCATCAAGGCCGACCTTGCCGTCGCCATCGGCGAGACGATGGTCAAGCGGGTCGATCTGGTGCGGACGTTGGACAGCACGCCGAACATGACCAAGGACAGTTTCATCTTCCTGCGCGCGGATCGTGCGGTGCCTTACGGCGACCTGATGGACGTGCTGGAGATCCTGCGCGCGGGCGGCTTCACCAAAATCAAGCTGGTCGCGCTCGAGGGGGTTCCGGACGCCCAATCGGTTCCTGCCGCGGCTAACGCAAAGCCCTGAACCATGTCTGAGATCGTCGTAGAGCCAGCGCCGTCCCGCCGTCTTTGGGTTTTGTCAGCGGCCGCCGCGCTTGCCATCCACCTCGGCTGCGTGGCGCTGGCGGTAGCCCAGATGCAAACGGATGAGTCGGCCGAGGATCTTGGCGCGCCGGCGATCGAGATCGGACTCGATCTATCCTCGCCGCGCCGCGAGGCGACCGACCTTCCGCCCGGGCCAGACACCGACGCGTCGACGGCCTCGCCCGCGCTTGCCGAACAGAAGGCGGTCGAGAAGGAAACCGATCTGCCCAAGGACACGCCGACGGAGACCGATGATCCGGACCGGATCGTCACCGAGAACGAGTCAAAAAAGCCGGTCGAAGAGGACCCTGAGAAGGCGGAGAAGCAGACCTCGGCCTCGCAGGAATCGGCGGCTTCTGAAGCAACCGCGATGCCGAGCGTTGAAAACGCACAGGAATCGGAGCGTTCGGTGGCGCCGCAGCAAGGCACCGGCGCCAGCGCGCGCCGAATCCGGGCCACCTGGCAGAAAGAACTGGTCGCCCACCTCGACAAGCACAAGCGTTATCCGCCGGAGCACACCCAGAAGAACGCCAAGATTCTCATTAACTTCGTGCTCGATCGCCTCGGCCATGTCGTGTCGGTGAATATTGTGAAGGGATCGGGCGATCCCGTCTTCGACCAGGCCGCACTCGCCATGGTGCACCGCTCAGACCCTGTGCCCCCGCCGCCGCCGCTGATCGCGGACGAAGGATTGAGCTTTACGCTGCCGGTCGTCTTCAGGGTCAAGGGCAAGGGATGACACCGCCATCGCTGCCGTCGTTGTCACGGCCGGCCGGATAGAGAGGCGCGGCTGCCATCATTGCAGAAGAAAATACCGGATACCCACGTAAATCAGCGCGAGACAGATGAAGATCAGCGCAACCGGCAGACGCGGCCGAGCCTTCGTCGCGGAGGAATTGGCCGCTGGCAGCGGTTGCGGAGAGGGGCGCTTGAAGGCCATGACATTACTGGTGTCGACGATCGGATCTTTTGGCATCGACTTGATGTCCGGCGCCGTTCCGGTGCCGCCCATGTCCACGTAATAACTCTTATAAATCAGCTCGATGGTCGCCTCGCTCGCCTCCGCCTCCGCCATCGTTTCGGCAAGGCTCTTGTAGCTTGCGAGGAATGTCAGGGCTTCGGCGGGAAGTGACGAAGCGCCATTCAGCTTCACCATCATCTTCCAGGTCGCGAAGTCGGCGCGTGCCTTGGTGTCGGCACGTCTTGCAATCATCTTGTCCTGAGCTTTGATCAACTGACTACGCCTCTTGCAACGCTCTTCTATATATTGCCGGTGACCAGCAAAAGAAACTGTATCACATAACCGGTGACTGTTTTCACGATGGTGGAGATCACGTCAAGGTTGAGATCGAGCTGGCGGCCGAGCATCGGCGGCAGCAGGAGAATCCCGATGAGGATCAGCAGTCCGTAGGGTTCCAGACGGGAAAGCGGGGTCGCCAGGACTCTCGGCAGCAGGCCGACGGCGACGCGTCCGCCATCCAGCGGCGGGATCGGCAGCATGTTGAAGACCGCGAGAATGACGTTGATGATCAACGCGTTCTTCAGATTGTCGGCCATCCATTGGGCGCTGTTGCCGGGAACCAGGCCAAGCCCGTGAAATGCCGATGCCGCGACAAAAGCCAGCAGGATGTTGGTGGCGGGTCCGGCGAGCGCTACCCAGACCATGTCCATGCGGGGATGGTTCAGGTTACGGAAATTTACAGGCACCGGTTTGGCGTAACCGAACAGAAACGGCGCCTGCGTCAGCAACAGAATGCCCGGCAATATCACCGTTCCGAAGGGATCAATGTGCTTGAGCGGGTTAAAGCTGACGCGGCCGAGCTTCCAGGCGGTGTTGTCGCCAAGCCGGTGGGCGACGAATCCGTGAGCCGCCTCATGAAAGGTGATGGCGACAACGAGCGGCAGCACCCAGACCGACAGCGTGTAGAGTGAAATGCCGGACAAGCGACAGCCTCGTGCGGGTGCGACAGGACGAACCCTATCATAGGTCGCCGGGGCTATGACAGAGAGGTCAGAGCCGACCAGTGCAGCGATCCGGGTCGAGCGATGGCCTGTAACGCGACCGTGATGATTTCAGATCGAACCACTCATGTTGAAATCTTTGACCATATTGATCATTTCGAAGTCCCAACTTTCGTGCGGGCAACGGGTTGACGCGCGCCAACCGTGTCGTAAATAGAAGCGAAAAGCGGCCTTGTTGTTGCTCACAACCCGCAATCGAGCAGTCGCGTACCGATTTTTTACGACCTGCGCCTCCAATCGGTCCAGCAATGCCGTACCCACACCGATGCTCCGAAACTGCGGTCTGACCCACATGTCAGTAATCCAGTCGCGAATGGCGAGGCCAATCCCGACAATCTGTCCCTCCGTTTCAGCTACCCAACATCTGATCCACGGCCTATCAATAGGGACAGGGGGTATTTCTTCGAACAGATGACCGTACGTTTCAGCAACCACGTCCTCTACCAGTTTGATGATATCCTCGAGATCGCCGTCCTTGGCTTGTCTAATGGTGACTGGGTTGTGCTGACATCCATCATGCTCGGGCGGAATTTTCGCCACGTCTCTCTGCCTTCCAGTTCTGCGTTTCATTAATCGTACGCAGCTCTCTCAATGCCGGATCAGGAGAGATTAGCAAATTTGTGAACAGTAACTGGTTCAGACGCTCGCTTGCCGTCTTTGCCGGACAATGACGCAACCTTAGATCACGGCTCAAGCGTCTTTCAAATAGTAATTCGCCCGCTTGCCGAGCGCGATGCGACGCAGGACTCGCCGCATCGTCATCGAGGTTCGCAACGGGCGGACCGCCGTCGTCCCCGCGCGATAGAACGCCAGCTTGACGCCATCGAACGCGGGCTGCATGCCCGGCGGTTGCTGCGGCCAGCCGAGGCCGCGCAGCATCGAGTTGAAGAAGTGCAGGTCGTTGGCGCGGCGGACCTCGCGCGTTTTCCAGGTAATGGCCATCGAGATCGAGTGCGATCCCGCTGTTCGGACCCAATGTGGCCACTGGTAAGGCACAAAGCAGCCGTCGCCGCCGAACATATGGAATTCGATACCTCTCGGCGCGAAACTTTCATCATATTTCAGATTGCGGTGTTTCGTCATTGAACGCTCGATCTCGGCATCCGAGACGAGGCGGCGGTCCGTGTTGTCGTAAATCGTGAAAAACTTTTCGCCGTGGATCTGGACGAAGAAGTTGTCCTCGCTGTCGAGATGAAACGGCGTCGTCGAATTCGGTGATGAGACGAACAAAAAGCCCTCGATCTGTTCGAAGCCCGCCTCGCTCAAGCTGTTGAAGCCGCGCGCGCGCGCGACCGACAGCAATGCGTCCTCGATCAGGCGGCGATACTCCGGCGCATTTTCCACGCGTTTCAAGACCATCCAGGCGCCGGCGGTTTCGATCCGCCTCACCACTTCGACCGGGTCCAGGTCGACCGTAGGGATCGCATCGGGATCCTGGCTGATTGCGACCTGGCCGGAGTTGTACTCGATCAGGTCACGCGGCAGCTCGGCAGCCAATTGCGCGATGCGCGGCAGCGTCAACAGCGGATGGCCCGCGAGCCCGTGCCGGATCGCGAAGGGCTTGAGCGGGAATTCGCGTCGAAGCGCATCGTTGGCCGCGGCGATGACCGGCGCATGTTCGAAGGCGCTCATGCGTTCTTCTCCTGACGTTCCCGGAGAATGTGGACGGCGCGGCGTGCGTGTTCGCGCAGCAGCCGGCGCAGCGCGATCGCCGCTCTTGCGAGCGGAACCGTGGGATCGCCGCGGCGAAGCGGGATCAGCACGTCCCCGATCGCAAGCCGCCCGCGCCAGATCGGATCGATCATCGGATGACCCGGATTTGCGGTGGAATCCGCCAGCGTAATCGCGGGATCGGCGCAGAGATGGCGCGTGAGATCGAGCGTCAACTGCACGCCAGGTGAAAATTTCGCGAAACGCTCGTCGACGCCGAGCTTGAAATAGAATGCGCGGTCCTGGTGGCGCAGGACGATTCCCGCGGCCACAGGCGTCGGACCGGCGCTCAGGGTTACGACTTCGCACTGATTTCGCTTGGCAAGTGCCGGCACGGCGCGGCGGATGAAGGCTGCATCGCCGCGATGCTGGATCAATGCGGTCCCCCGCTGCGCCTTCCAGCCGCTGGCCTCCAGCGCGAGGAAGGTTTCAAGCGCTCGCGCGACGTCGGAGGTGGCGCGCGAGACCTGAAACGACACCTCGCCATGCTCTGCAAGACGGTTGCGCTGGCGCCGCAGTTCTTTGAGCTTCTTCACGCCTAACGATTCGCGCAGCAGTCCTTCCGCCTCGCGGGTGGCGTCAAGACAGGCGCGCACATGGCCATGCAGCCTATACGGTTTAATGCCGTCGTGTTCGAGGACTGCCATGAAGGCTCTCATGGCGGCGCCGTCGAGCGCGACGTTGCGCAGGATCAGCGCGCGTTGGCCGAGAGCACGCGCCTCGCATAGCAGCGCTGCTGCGGTTTGAACGGGGAGGCCGTGATCGAGCAGCGGCGTACAAAGCGTTCCGTAAGGATCGGCGCTGACGAGAAGGGGAAGCGGAATCCGGTAGGCTCGCCAGGCGGAAATAACCGGCATGAGGCCGACGAGGGTCTTAGCGCCTGATTGGCCAGATGAAAGATCCGAATACGCCGTTAGCGCCGACGCATTGGTTCGGTCGCGCGCCGTGGCGTCGAGCGGCAGCCCCCAATCGGCGAGATAATAGCCGTTGGGCTCGACAGCTCGGTCGGCAAGCGATCGCCAACGATCGGGATCGAGCGATGCAAGGGCGGCGGCTCCGCAGCGTATTGCGCTCGCAGACGAGCGCGCCGCAAACCCGCCCCTCGATGAGCGACGAACCGGAGCCCAGTTGGCAATATCGACCATGTACGCAATCCCCGTTCGCGATGGCCATGAGTGATGGGCGCCTAGCGCCCTCGGTGATGGCGGTGGAGTTTATTTGGAATATTCGAAAGAATGCGTTGGCCGTTACCCACGATTCTGGCCCAAGCATTAACGGTTGATTCACCTTGCTCGAGGCCGACGTTTGAGCTGATCACCGAATTCCTCCCGTCTTGGTGGCAATGCCGCCGGGGTCCGCAGTGGGCGCTGATCGAAAGCGCCTGCCTTTGCAGTCTTTTCTCTATGATCATCGGCCATCCTGCGATTTGCATCACGGGCAAATGCGAACGTGTAAATTTGCCGAAGCGGATGGAGAGGATATGGGCGATCGACCGGAGAAAGATTGAATTGACATGCGACACATGCGCGCGCCATGAACCACCGCCACTGGTGAAACGACAACGGTTGGAAGAGATTTGCGCGGAGCTGTTCCCATGACATTTTCAATGATTCGCTCGATCGTTCTCGGGACGATCTCCGCGCTGCTGGTGCTGACGGCGCTTCCGGCTGCTGCGGAAAACCGATTGGCGCTGGTGATCGGTCAGTCGGCCTATCGCGCGGTGACGCCGCTGCCAAATCCGGCCAACGACGCCAAGGCGATGAGCCAGATGCTCAGCGACGCTGGTTTCGAAGTGCTGTCAGCCTCCGATCTGTCGCAGACCGAAATGCGTGAGAAAGCGGGTGAATTCGCGGCAAAAATCGCGGAGAAGGGCCCCGATACCATCGCGCTGATCTTCTACGCCGGGCACGGCCTACAGGTCGATGGGGAGAACTTCCTGGTTCCGGTTGATCTCGATCCCAAGCGGGAAGCCGATATCCCGTTGCAGGCGGTTCGCCTGAACGACATCATGAATACGCTGACATCGGTTCCGAGTCGCATGCGCATCGTTCTTCTCGATGCGTGCCGCAATAACCCGTTCCCCGCGATCAACAAGACGGTGGGACATGGTCTCGCTATCGTCGATGCAAAGGTCGCCGCGCCCGGTACATTCCTGTCGTTCTCAACGTCGCCGGGCGCCGAGGCGGAAGATGGCACGGGCACCGACAGTCCTTACACGACGGCGTTGTTGTCCGTCGGCCGGCAGCCGGGACTATCGATAGAGGAAGCCTTCAAGCGTGTCCGCCTGGAAGTCAACAAGATGACCGATGGCCGCCAGACCCCGTGGGACAGTTCCTCGCTGACGGACGGTTTCCAGTTTTTTCCTGGAACAGCCGAAAGCGGCGCCGCGCCAGCTGCCGTTTCCCAGAGCAAGCGTACGGTCGCGGAATGGCGCCGTGAGCTGAAAGGCAAGACGGCTGAACAAGCGCACGAGCTGATTGTCGGTGACGGCAGCGACCAGGCCTATGAGGCGTTTATCGGCCTCTATGCCGGCTCGCCGCTCGATCTGGAGGCGCGGCAGTGGCTCGATCGTCACCGGCGTATGGCAGCCTGGAATAGAGCGGTCCTCGCCAATACGGCGGCCGGATATCGCGCCTTCCTCGCCGACTATCCCGATAGCGATCTGACGCCGACGGCACGCAAGCTCGAGGAGCGTCTGCGCAATCGGCCCGACAATCCGGCTGCGGCGGTTGCCGCCGCTACGCCAGGTCCGACCTGTCCTTGCAGCGCGCCGCCGCGGGAGCCAAAGAAGAAAGCCGAAACGCGGCCAAAGAAAAAGCAAGCCAAGCGGAATGTCGATGCACCTGTGCGCCGCAGCAGTCATCGGCCTACCCGTTATGTCGATGACGTGCCGCCACCACCCCCACCACCAAGCGTCGTGCCGCTGCCGATCCCCTCAATCGGCATTATTGGCGGGTTCGGCGGAGGAGGGTTCGGACGCGGCGGCTACGGCGGTTCCGGACGAGGTGGAGGTATGGGCGGCACGACCGGCCGATACTGAGAAGCGTATTCGGACACGCACCGAGCGGGATCGGCGACGGCCGATCCCGCTTCAACGTTTCCTCACAGCAACGATAGACCCGAACCATTGTCCGGCGCATCTCTTGCGTCTCAATCCTCTCACAGCGGCGAGCCGCTTGAAACCGAAAGGATCGGGCGTTTATGCTATTCGCCGTGGGGAGGAGTTCTGATGAAGGTTCTACGTGCATCCATGCTCATGGCGGTCCTGGTGTCGGGGCCGGCTTTCGCTCAGGCGCCGCATTTCAACATGCTTGCCGACAAGCCTGGAAAGACACCGGAGGAGATCGAAAAACAGAAAGCGATCGAAAGGGCTTACAAGGACTCGCTGAGAAAGATTCCCGATGCCGCGGTCGTCGACGATCCCTGGGGAGGCGTGCGAAACACAAGCCAGTCCAAAACCAGTTCCAAAAGCAAGCAGCCCTGACGACGCTCCTGTTTGCCAGATGACACGACATGGATGTCTGTTATATCGGCAGAGGCATGGCCCCATCGGCGTCCCGACCGGCCTTGTGGACCACGCCGCGTCGTCCTGCGATAGATTCCGGATGGTGCAGTCTGTCGCGCCGAAGCAGTTCGATGATCCCCAACCTTCAAAATCCGGGCCGAACGGCATTCGTTTTCCGCCGTTCGAGTCCGCAGCCTTCGAACGTGACCGGCACCCCAAACAACAACGTCACCTGAGCGGAATATGATCGCCCGGTGACGTTGTGTCTAGACTGGGCAGTGCAATCCCCCAGCCCCTTCTCTGTCTCCGTATCGCGGGAAAGGTTCAAACTGGATTTTGGTCTCGAACAGATGAAACTTTCTACATTCGAGCCCATAGCTGGATGAAAGCCACTGTGAAGCGATCCGGGCTGGCTACGAACCTCACGCGGCTCGGGCGCGGCTGCCGATTCGACCCCACGGAATATCAATCGGAAAGTTTTGATTAAGATTCGGCGCTCATTCTACGCAAGCCTGTTTTTGCGTACCGGGAGAAACATCATGCTGACCACTGAACCTGGTTTGGCCCGGAACTTCCTCAGTATTGCGTTAGGCGGCTTCGGCGTGCTCGTTGCGGTGCTGATTGGGGTAGCGTTGAGCTAAGACACCTGCAAGATATCCACGGTCGGCCGAGGGCAGCAGATTTTGTCCGGGTGCCACAGCTCAATCGACTGGAGCAACCGACGTGGGTAACAGCAGCGGGTTGGACAAGGGATTGATGGCCCTGATCCAGAACGTCTTGGGGACGCGCCATAATGCGCCCCCGCCTGAGCCCGAGCCGTCCGAAGATAACGCGCGCGCTTCCGAGGAGTCGCTCGGCGCTGAAACCTCGCCAGAGCCGGAGGCAGAGCGTCCGGGAGCCGAATCTGCCGCGCCGCTGCCGGACCAGCCGGAGAGCTATGACCGCCGCAAAACCGCGGACGAACTGGCGGGCATCATCTTGAAGGCGCTGCAAACGCTTGACGGCGCGCCGGCTCGTGGATTCGTGGTGACGGTCTACGGCGAGAACCCATGGAATGCGATGCTGATGATCAAGCCGGAAGCCGGGCCGATCGCCGATCCGAGCCTATGGCGCGCACGCGTTCGGGATATGGCTGCGCGGTTACGTCAGGACTTCGATCTGGCGGAGACGTAACGGCGAAGCGGAGCAGGGCAGCCTGTCAGGCTCGGGCGTCGTGATCCGGTTAAGGCCGCGACCAATAGCCGTCAATCGCGTGAGCCAGGAAAATGCCGGCGCTCATAATTCCAAAGACAGCGGTGATTGTTTCCAGCATCGTATTCATCCTGCTACCCAGCAGCCGCCAGAAAATGCAAATCGCGTTGCACAGTCAAAAAGATTCTGGCGGCGCGGCCGACTCCACTTCGTGCTGATGATTTCCGGCAACACCGCTTCTGGCGGACATTGTCTGCACCCGAGCCGGGGGGCTGCCGTCGAAGCCGAGGCGCGCAAGGTGGCCTCGGTCCGCCGATCGCATCAGACGTAGACGGCCATCGGATTGGGTTCGAGCCGGCTCGTCAGCGATGAGGGTGTTGTGAACGTTTCTTGCCGGCAATGGCTTATATGCCGAACGATTGGCCAAGAGCCCTTGCCAGGGAAAAGCCGGCCCGGGTCAAGGTGCCGTTATTGTAATTCGTATCCCACTGATTGATTGCGACCAGCACGATCGCGAGCACCAGAATCTTTTTCATCACGGTAGGCTGGCACCAGATTCTTAAGATCAAATTAGGAGAATTTCGGATTTTGCGATCGGATGATGCAAAAACGGCGGTGCCGGTGAGCATCCGTTCGGCGCCATGCAAGCGAATGATGGCCGGTGGACGATCAGGAACCTCACGGTGACCCGACCCGAACGGGAACGGTCCTCTCGATCCTCGCCTGCAACATCCTCCGCGCCATCAACGTCCCGAGCCGCAACTACCTGAAAAAGAAAAGGCCCAGGCAATGCCGGAGCCTCCAATCAGTTTGCATACAGCCTGTAAGAGGCGCCTTACTGTTACTTCGGGGGCTGCAGATCGTGAGAGTTGGTCCAGCCATCGATTTCGACGGCAGTCTGTGCAGCCTGCACTTTCTTGAGCATTTCATCGCGCTCGGGGCCGGGCGGAGTAATGTCGGCACTCGCTTGCATTGCCGTGATGAAGGCCGATAGACGGTCTTTAAGAGAGATGGATTGTTTGAAACGTCGCCGGTGCGACATGGCGCGTTCCTTTCCGTAAGAGGAAGGCGGGAGCGCAAACTGGCGTTCTCATCACCGATGAATGCCCGGGGCCGTGCGGTGATCATTCATGTAGACATGCTTAGATTTCGAGTTCTGCTCACTAGTGCACACAATGAGACCTCCTTTTGAAGTAGCTCGGCAGTATCGGCCGCACCCATAACTAGGACGCTCGCTTCGTCAGCTTAGGACACTGAGGCCGGAAACAAGCCGGTTACCCCAGCACGGTGCTGTCCTAATTAGGACACTCCAAGAGGCAAATTAGGACAGGGCAAATTCTTGCTGGACCTGCGGGCGGATATCGTCTTTTGGTTGCAAAACCTTTAGACGGACCGGATGCACGGTGGAACCAAATCTATTAGTGCGATTCTGCACCGCCGCCAGTTATGGGCCGGCGGTGAGACGATTTATGTATGCACCAAACTTGGCACCCTTAACGGAGGCGGACTGACTTTACGACAGGGAAGTAAAGAGCGCTTGAGACTTTACACCGCCGCCAAGTTTAAGGGCGATCACGTTAGCGCTGATATTATCGTGAAATCTTGTTTATCCGACCGTGTGCTGGACCGAATAGTTGATGATGTCGAGCATTATATGAGTAAGGGAATACCTTTACTCTGCGTGGTTCCTCATCCACCATTTGACGATTCGTCGGGCATCGGAGCATTTGGTCTTCGAAGGCCTAAGGTTACAAATACTCTACCCATCCAATATGCGGGCGAAATTGCCGTGCAGTTGGACGCTCAAGTGGACGATAAAATCGTTCAAAAAGCGCGGGTTGGCCGCACAAAATTAACGAAATTTCCGAGGTTTTTATGTCAGCCTTGCTTTGAAGGCGAAATTCGCCGTGATGTGGCCTATATACTAGTTGACGATGTGGTGACGACGGGTGGCACATTAGCCGCACTTCGGAGTTACATTATTGAGAACGGCGGCACTGTCGCCGGAATCACGGTCTTGGCTCACGGAAGCGGGCAAGATCGTGTGCTTGCGCTGTCGGCCACTAGCAGGCTGTTGAAGAAGTGTCCCGTCTGGCTTTCGGGATGGCTTAATCGCCGTTGTGATGAGATTTGGATTGAGCTGTCGAGCAGTTTGGCGTGGCCGTGGGACGGGGGGTCATGCTGGCACCGCCATGAGCTTCGGCAGTCGCACCAGATTGTAAGCGGCGGCTGCGAAGGTGAAGGCCCATTCGACGCGGTCGCGGCCGCGGAAGCGGGTCTTGTCCTGGCGGGCGACCGTCTTGATCCAGCCGAAGGCTTCCTCAATGCGCTTGCGGATACGCTGGCTGACGGCATAGCCGCTGTGCCGCGTCGTGCGTCCGTCGATCGCCGAGCTTCGGCCTCTCGTGTTCTGCGCCACGTGCGGCGTCACCTTCATCGCGCGCAACTCATTGACGAAGTCCTCCGTGTCATAGGCCTTATCAGCGCCAAGTGTGATGGCCAGGGGCCGGTCGGCGCGAGGTTCGATCATGTGCAACGCCGCCACCCGCTCGGCATGTCCGTCGGCCAGCGTCAGGCAGGCGTCGACCAACAGGCCGTGGCGGTTCTCCATCAGCCCATGACCCATGAAGCATAGCTTCGCCTCCTTGCCCTTGCCCTTCTTGTAGAGCCTTGCGTCCGGATCGGTGGTCGAGGCATGCGTGTCGTTAGTCCGCTTCTGGCCGTGGAAGTCGGCTTCGGCATTGCGCCCGACGCCGCCGGCCGGCGGCTCGCCAGAGCCGTCCTTCGGTTTGACGCTCTTCATCGAAGCCCAGGCCTCGATCAGCGTGCCGTCGACCGAGAAGTGATCTGTCGACAGCAGCTTCTTCACCTTGGGCTGGGCCAGCACCGCACTCAGGAATTTGGCCGCGATGTCGCCCTCAAGCAGCCGCTCGCGATTCTTCGAGAACACCGAATGGTCCCAGGCTGGATCGTCGACGCCGATGCCCACGAACCAGCGGAACAGAAGGTCGTATTCCAGCCGCTCCATAAGCAACCGCTCCGAGCGGATCGAGTAGAACGCCTGCAAGAGCATCGCCCTGAGCAACTTCTCGGGTGGGATCGACGGCCGCCCGAGTGGCGAGTACAGCGCCGCGAACTCCCGCTCCAAAGCGACAAGCCCTTCGTTCACCGTGACCCGGATGGCGCGAAGCGGGTGGTCGCGTCGAACCCGCGCCTCCAGATCAACGTAGCTGAACAGCTCGCCAGTCAGATTGTCACCACCGCGCACTCATCATCTCCAAATCGCTTCGGAGCAATAAATCATGCTCACAGCTCGGCCGCGACTGGCTTTTTCAACAGCCTGCTAGATGGCAAGAATTGCACGATCTGTACGGCGCGGAACTTGGAAGCTTCTGGGAAAGGGAAATCGGTCATGATGCGCGGTGCCTTACAGATACTGAAGGAGAAATCCTTGTCCGTTTCGGGCACCAAAGCCTCGAAGACCGGCCCGGGGTCCCCCTTCTTCAGTGCCTCAGAGATCGCCTCGCTGAGGCAGCAGCTAAGCATCAGTAGCAAAGAGGCGGTGCGGATAGCCAAGCGAAGCGGTGCGAAAGTTCACCCCAGAGTCGCTGCTATCAAAGCTAAAGCGAAGGAAAGGAGCCCCGTATAGGGGCTCTTTGTTTTTGATCTGGTTTAAACCTTTCCGCCGTCGATTACTGTGAAATTCCGCCTCACGCGGACGGGCCGGTTCGGCTCAATCGCCAGCGTGGCGTCCAGCAAATCCCCAATGGTCCAAACGCGATCCGAAACGCCAAGGGCAACGCTTGGCGTGGTCCGCAGAGCTTCATGGACGCGGCAGAGATTGTAATGGGTGACGTACAGGCTGACGGCTGCGGCGTGGTTCGCGAGCGTCTTTGAGAAGCAATTGGTGAGCCGCGCGAACCGCTTTTGCGTCATGCGGAGAGTCAGGTTCTGCCGTTCAACGTAAGACGTTGAAATGTGACTCGGAGCACCGCTTACTACATCACGCTCTACCGCTACTACCTCAGCCGGACTGTATCGCCGCGCAGCCTCTTTTACGGCAAGGTTCGTTACGCTGTACGTCTTTACGATCACGCCATGATGGGCGCGGCCATGGAAAGCGTCACGGATAGCATTCTTGTAGGGGTGGAAGCCGTCCGTGCTGATCTCCGGCGCACCGATCACACGCTCGCGCAAATCCTGAATGAATAGGTCCGTGTTTTCGCTATCGCGCTTGCCGGTACGGTAGCTGATGATCGCCTTAGCCGAGGCGGACATTCCGATGAACGTATACTGGTCGCCCTTGTGCGCGATCTCATGGCGCTGGACGCGCTTCTGCTTCTTGCCGACGTAGCCCCAAATTTCGTCAAGCTCCAAACGGCCAGCGCGAACGCCGACCATCATGCGGTCATGCAGTTCCGCGCAGCCGCGACCAACGCGAGCGCCCAGGCGCATGATGGTATCGCGATGAATGCCGGTCAGACGCTCAGTGGCGCGGATGCTCTGACCTTCGGTGAGGCAGGCGATGATCTGAATTTGCTGATCGCGGGAGAGAACGTTCATGACGGGCCCAATCCGTACTGAGGAAAGGGCTGCGACGGTTCTGGAAAATCCGCTCTCCAAAGCGTATATTCCAGTAGGTCGTTTTCTCTGGGGCCCGATCCCGGGGTTGATGATCAGGGGTCGTTACCGCTCCAACGGCGACGGCCCCACTGGTTTGATGGTGGAAGCGGTCAGATTCGAACTGACGGGACCCTGCGAGGGGTATGGACGCCCAAAGGTCCGGCGAGGGGTAAGCTCGCTGCAATAGGCCACTCTGCCACGCTTCCGCACACAAAAACGCCCTGCCAGCCGAAAGGCCGGTGGGGCGTTTTTGCTTGTGCATCTTGATGACCATGCCGCACGATAATGCTGCAGA
>NZ_AAMY01000048.1 GCF_000152905.1 Nitrobacter sp. Nb-311A | reverse complement strand
AAGTGGTCCTCCCTGACTTAGGCTATTCGCCGTTAGAGAGGACGTTGGAATGCCCCAGAAGAAGCACAAGGCGGAAGAGATTGTCGCGAAGCTGCGCCAGGTTGATGTTTTACTTTCTCAAGGCAGAACGGTTGGCGAAGCGGTTCGTTCGATCGGCGTGACGCAGTTCACGTATTACCGGTGGCGCAAGGATTTTGGTGGCCTGAAGGGCGATCAGGTAAAGCGCTTGAAAGAGCTCGAGAAAGAGAACGACCGGCTGCGTAAGGCTGTGTCGGACCTGACGCTGGAGAAGCTAATCCTGAAAGAGGCTGCCTCGGGAAACTTCTTCTCTATTCGGGGTGCATGATGCAAGCTCCTTTTTGCACGTCCACGATGTCAGAGATCATCCTGCGAGGCTCCTGCTTCTCTCCGAGGTCAGCATTTTGCAGCCTCATGATGGGATCAGAGGGAAAGGGCGGAGCCATCTAAGCCGCGCGGTCGTAAGTGCGCCGCACGAGTTTCCTCGGTCTCACCCAATCCCGTCGTCCTCGCGGGACGCCTCCTCCAGCATGGAGGAAGTTGAATCGGTGTGGATTTCCTCTGTGACTAGGTTGTAGCTGCGCTCCAGCGGAAGTCGGTATCGTCCCTCCACATCCGGTGAAGTATGACCGCGAGCTTGCGTGCAACTGCGACCATCGCCTTTTGCATTCCGCGCCGGCGCGCCACTGCAATGCCCCAGGCCTTGAGCGGGTTCCAGCGACCTGGACCAGTTAATACGACGAGAGCTGCTTCATAGAGACTGGATCGAAGCATCACATCCCCAGACCGGGAGATGCGACCCGTCCTGGAGATCTCGCCGGACTGATAAATGCGCGGCGTAAGTCCGTAGTGAGCACCCACGCACTTGGATCTTGAGAACCGCGCGGGATTGTCGACGCAGGTTCGGAACGTGAGAGCGACGATCGGTCCGACCCCTGGCGCGGACATCAGCCGGCGACAGACCGGATCGACCTGCACCAGATCAAGCAGCATGCGGTGAAGTTTAGCAAACTGAGCTCGTAGAGCTGCTCGTGCCTCTAACAACGGAGCGACGATGGCAGCAACGAACGAATGATCTGCAACAAGTTCACGGATACGGTCCTCAAATTTGATTTTGCCAACCACACCAACCTTGAGTCCGAAATTACGCAGCGAGCCCCGCAGGTCATTCTCGATGTCATAAATCTTCCGCTGCAGCAATTTGCGAGAGGTCAGCAGAAGTCTTCGATGTTGGCTGGCGGGAGTTTTGACGTGGACTGCCTTGAACAGCCCGACCCGCATCATCTGGGCGATCCCGCGGGCGTCGTTCCGGTCGGTTTTGTTGATGCGTGCCGAGAGCGCTGCATGCATATGCCGGGTCTCGACACAGATCGCCGCAAGGCCAACGTCGACGAGACCGGCATAGATCCACTGGGATAATGGTCCTGCTTCCAATCCGATCCGCTCGAAAGGCTGACCAAACTCGTGCAAGCGACCAGCTATTGCCTCTGGTGCACTATCAACCATCGTCTCGAGAAGGACTCGCCCGTTCGCGTCCAGGACGCAAATAGCGGTCGTCTTCACAGAGATATCGAGGCCAGCAAATAGTGACATGACGGGCTCCTTCGATGTTGAATATTTGGAGCTTCAATCTCGCCTCGCAACGGACGCCTTGGCGAGGGAAAACCCCGAATACCCCATCTGAGCCCTTCCCGGCGCCGTCGCTGCGTCGACCATGTCATGGTGAAGTTCTCCGTTTCGGAGCGCTTTGCCTGCAGGGTTTTCGGTCAGCATCGTTCGACGCAGCGCAAGACGCCGAAAGGCCGAGCAGATGAGGAGGCGTTGACCGCCGACATCATCCGGCTCGCCTCCCGGTATGGCCGCTATGGCTATCGCAGGATCACGGCGATGCTGCGGTCCGAGGGCTGGACGGTGAATGCCAAGCGGGTCGAGCGGATCTGGCGGCGGGAGGGGCTGAAGGTTCCCCAGAAGCAACCGAAGAGAGGACGTCTCTGGCTGAATGACGGATCGTGTATCCGGCTTCGACCGGAGCACCCCAACCATGTCTGGTCCTACGACTTCGTCGAGGGTCGGACCCACAATGGCAGGAAGTTCCGCATGCTCAACATCATCGACGAGTTCACCCGGGAGTGTCTGGCAATCCGCATCGATCGCAAGCTCAACTCGACCGACGTCATCGACGCCCTGTCGGACCTGTTCATCCTGCGCGGCGTGCCTGGCCACGTTCGTTCTGATAACGTCTTATGTCAGTAAGCAGCGGGAGGTTTTGGTCAACAGGTCTCCGTTCACCGGCGATAGGCCGGTGTCGTTAAACTGATCCAGATGGTCTCCACCGTCAATGGGATCGCTCCCTGCCATAGCAAACACAGGATCCATCAGCGGCTTGTTGGCCGTGGTCTTCACCGTCCTTAAGACGGGATACGCCCCCAGGTGGAAGGCCCGAACATTATCTACAGGGTCGCGTCTTGCGCCCTCACGGCACTTGCAGAGAGGGGTCCTTCCACCTGGCATCCGACCGCTCGACGAACGGTCGGTATTGTGTTCCCGTTTTGACGACGGCATGCGCCACCCGCGCCATTTTGGCGGTGAGTGCAGTCATCGCTTTGCGACGGCGATCGGGATCGTCCCCGTGCCCGGCAACGTATCGGCCGAGCTTGTCGCGGAAGCTGTTGTCGCGCTGGCGCGACGCCACCTGCGCAGCCATCCAGAAGGTCCGGCGCAGGCGCGCATTGCCGTACTTCGATAACTTGGTCCGGCCTCGGAACGTGCCGGACTGGCAGGTGGCGAGGTCGAGCCCGCAGAACTTCAGGAACTGGCGATGATGACGGAAGCGTCTGAGATCGCCGGCTTCTGCCAGGATTGTCAGGGCGTTGATCGGCCCCATGCCTGGGATCTGGCGCAGCAGCCCATAGTCACGATTCCCTGCCAGCCTCGTTTGTGCGAGCGCTTCGATTTGATTACGCTGCTGAATCAAACTGCGCGCCTGCGCAATGATCATGCGGAACATAGTGATCGCCGCGGCATCTTCCGGAACCGGCAAGGCAATCGATGAGGAGGCCGTCTCGTAGATATCGTTGATCAGCTGCGCCTTCGAGACCTTGCGGCCGACGAGCGACCAGGCCTCGCCTGTGAAGGCTTCAACACCGAGCGCGGTGATGCTGCCCGGCGTGGGGAAGCGCTCGATCAACGCCAGGAACCAGTCTGACCGGCTGTTGCCGGCAAAGCGGGCGATCTCGGGAAAGTAGAGCGGCAGATAATGAGTCAGGATGCGGTGCCACGTCTGCGTCTTCGCCCTGGAGATCGTCTCGTGCGTCTTCGACAGCTCCTGAAGGTCATTGATGTCGGCCGCGAGCGGATCGACATAGACCTGTGTCGCGCCGATCCTGAGCATATGCAGGATAACCTGCGCGTCCTTGGGATCATTCTTGTCCCAACCATTGTGGAGCGCTTCTCGGGTCCGGGCCAACGCAACCGAGGAGACGAGACGCAGATCGAACCCGGCGCTGAGCAGCCGATACGCGAGCGTGCGATGATAGTTACCCGTCGCTTCAAAGCCGACAAGAATCGGACGTCCAATCGCTGTGAGTTCGTCGGCCAATCGGTCGTAATCCGGCTTTGTCGCCATCACGGTCAGCCGTCGGCGGCGCCCGCCTTCAGGCCGCTCTATCAGCACTCCTGGCGGTGCTTGGACACGTCGATCGCTACCAGTACGGCATCGGTGAGAGTAGAAAGGCGTTTGGTCATGGTCGTTCACTCTCCAAAGTGTTGTCTCGACAAACTCACTTTAGAGACCTGTTGACCGGCCATGGCCGCCGGGACGGCGCGCTGCGCTACGCAGGGCTTCGCGCGCCGTCAGCCAGCAGCAATACCAACTTCCCAATGTGCTACGGGCCGGAGTTCATCGCCAAGGCAGTGCGAGAGTGGATTGCAGCTGTCGGCGCCAAGACCGCGTTCATCGAGCCCGGAAGCCCGTGGGAGAACGGCTACTGCGAGAGCTTCAACTCGAAGCTTCGCGACGAACTCCTCAACAGCGAGATCTTCTACAGCCTCACCGAGGCAAAGGTCATCATCGAAGCATGGCGGCGCTATTATAACACCGAGCGGCCTCACTCTTCGCTCGGATACAAACCACCGGCACCGGAGGCCATTGTCTGGTCTTCAAAGCCGGGCGGATCGCTCCCACCAGCAGCGCAAGCAATGGCCGAAAAGCCCATCATGCACTAAGACTGAAACCGGACCACCTCATAGGGGCAGTCCAGTGACCGAACTTCTGTCGCATTTTAAGCCCAAAAACATATCTTCACCTGAGCAAGAATTATTGGGAACAAAAGCGCAACGGGTAAATTGGCAAAGGATTGTTCTGCACTTGCGGTGAAGACAATTGATACTCCACCGCCAAGCACCGAGACCGGCAATGAAGTCAAAAATTTGAAGTAGAGGCCAATATAAATACCGGCAATGCAAACCAGCATTGGCAGCATGGGAGCCTCCATCTTTTCATCTCGAAACGGTCATGTCGAGTTAAAACGCCTGCTAATTATTGTGCTACTCGCCTTATGAGGCTAGATTGGAATCTCTTAACGAGATGTTAATCGGCGGCGGGGGACGCCTTCCTGCCGCCTTCAACGAGGCGTTTGGTGTCAGTTGATGACAATTGATTCTGAGATGCTGGACGACGCCAATCAATCCGGCCACCTTGGACAAGAGCGGTCAAAGGTCTCAAGCAACACGATTCCTTACCTCTTAGCCTCCATCGACGCTTTCGTCATTTTGATGACAAGCATAGCAGGAGGGATCGGATATCAATCGCTTGTAGGAAATCCTCTGCCCAGCATATTTCCGTATTGTGCGGTCGGGCTCCTGGCAAGCTTCGTATACATTCTACGGATGAGCGGCCGAGGCCATTATGACTTTCCGGAAAGCGTTAAGCCTCACGTTGAGATCGGAGCAATACTAACATGCTGGTTTACCACTGGATTGTTGCTCGCTTTCTTCGCATTCCTTTTAAAAATTGGAGTGGTCTATTCTCGTGGGGCGTTTGGTGTCTTTTATTTTCTGGTCCCGTTGGGGCTAGTTGGAGTTCGTAAACTTTCAAAGAGCCTACTGACTGATGCTGTAGCCCGAGGAACCATCGGACGCCGCGATGTTGTCTTGATCGGTGATATTGATGAACTTGGAGCGCTTGAGCCACGCGATATGCTGGCTTTCTGTGGTGCAGCCAATGCTTTTCACTTTTCATTGAGCCAGGACGCCGATCCTTCGATGCGTGCTTCGAGCGACTTACGGTTGCTCAAGTCGGTCTCAAATTTTGTTAGGCATAATAACTGCAGAGAGGTCTTGCTGGCACTGCCTTGGAATGATTCTGATCGAATGGAGTTTGTTAGAGATCAAATCAAGATGCTTCCGGTTGCAGCACGCTTGTTGCCAGATATGCGAGTGCGGTCGCTGACGAATTATGCATCATCAGCGAGGCAGCGCGTGCTGGCGATCGAAATTCAGCGCGCACCCTTGAGCTCCGCCGAGCGCGCAGTAAAGCGTGCGATGGATATTATCATCGCGCTATCAGCGCTTCTGTTTTTTGCGCCAATCATGATTCTGACCGCGCTTGCGATAAAGCTCGACAGTCCCGGACCCGTGATCTTCAGACAACACCGGAACGGCTTTAACGGTAAGCAATTTATCATGTTTAAATTCCGCACCATGAAGGTCCAAGAAAACGGGTCAATCATTGTTCAAGCGACGCTAGGCGATCCGCGAGTGACCGTTATCGGACGACTACTGCGATCGGCGAGTATTGATGAATTGCCGCAATTACTGAATGTATTGCGAGGTGATATGTCAGTTATCGGACCCCGTCCCCATGCGTTGGCGCATGATAGTCACTTCGAAAAAATACTTGGAGATTACGCTTTCCGCCATCACGTCAAGCCGGGCATTACCGGTTGGGCTCAGTGCAACGGAATGCGAGGCGCAACACCTTCTGTCAAAGAGATCTCTGAACGCGTAAGGCTCGATTTGTGGTACATCAATAATTGGAGTCTCTGGCTAGATATTCAGATCTTGATCAAGACATTCTTCGAGGTTATTCGAAAGCGCAATGCTTATTAACTCGGCTGTTCTAATGCCGTGTGTTATTCCGCGCACTTTGGGGTCTGGCTGGTCGTTGAGAGACTGTGTAGGAGTTAGGATCAGGACCCATTAATTTCTTGCGGAGAGGTGTTTGGACTGATTCATTGGCGTTTCTGGGAGACGCCGCGATGTCCGATTTGTTTCTGCTCACCGAGGCGCAGATGCGCCGGATCGAACCCGTATTTTCCTTTGTCGCACGGAGTTGCGAGGGTTGATGACCGGCGGGTGATCAGCGGCATCATTTTTGTCATCAGGAGCGGTCTGCGCTGGCGCGATGCGCCGCGTGAGTATGGTCCGCACAAGACCGTCTACAATCGCTTCGTGCGCTGGAGCCGTCTTGGTGTGTTCAACAAGATATTTGCCGAACTGGCTCGTAAGGGCGGCGCTCCGAAGCGGTTAAGGATCGACGCCACCCATCTGAAGGCGCATCGCACCGCTGCAAGCCTTTTAAAAAAGGGCCTGTTCCCCGACGTATCGGGCGCATGAAGGGCGGTCTGAACTCAAGGCTGCACGACGTCTGCGATGGTCAGGGACGCCCTGTCATCATGCTGCTTAGCGAAGGCCAGATGAGCGATTATAAAGGGGCCGCATTGATGATCAATGCGCTGCCGCCCGCCAAGCAGTTGCTCGGCGACAAGGGCTATGACGCCAACTGGTTCCGCCTTGGCACTCGCGGCCCGGGGCGTCACGGCCTGCATCCCATCCAAGCCCAACCGCGCAAAGCCGATCGAACATGACCGTATGCTCTATCGCCAACGGCACAAGATCAAAAATGCGTTCGGCAGGCTCAAGGACTGGCGGCGCATCCACACCCGCTACGATCGATGCGCTCACACCTTCTTCTCGGCTATCTGCATCGCAGCAACCGTCATCTTCTGGATCTGATCAATGAGTCCTGAGCCTAGGTGCGACAAGAATAAAACGCGCTGGCTCGCCTCAGATGGAATAATCGATGATTGGGGTGCGGACGTTGCATCATCTCATGCGACCGTTGCCGCGGGTACTGTGTCTTGTACCGATTAGATCTCCGCCTCCGCTTGAGACCATAGATCTTCCGAAAATATAACAATGTGGCCCGTCCGCGGCGAAGTGATTCTATAAGAATGGCGCTGGTCGTCACGTCACTCGTACTGTCTGTGACCTGAGACCCTAGTCTCCTCCGGCTTGAGGGAGAGTCCTGGTTTTCGTTGATCCGAGACCATTCTTTGGACCGCCGGAGGCTAGAGTTTCCGGCTTTGTCATGACGGCGAGCTGGGATCGCTGTCACGATTATGCAACGTAATCGGGGGTCTATTCCCGATCGCCCCATGCGGGCGTTGTTCGTTGTAGTATCTGCGCCAATCTTCCAATTTTGATCGTGCGTCGTCAAGGGTCAGGAACCAATGAGTGTTCAGACACTCCGCGCGGAAGCGTCCATTGAAGGCTTCGATGAACGCATTGTCAGTCGGTTTGCCAGGCCGACTGAAGTCGAGCGTGACACCATTGGAATAGGCCCACAGATCCAGTTCGCGCGAGATGAACTCGGAGCCTTGATCGACGCGGATGGTCTTCGGATAACCAACGGCTGCCCAGGTGTGCTCCAGCGTTTGAACGACATTCTCGGCGCGGTAGCTGAAGCGCGGATCAAGCACCGGCGAGTACCGTGAGAATAAGTCGACAACGGTGAGCACACGAATCTTGTTTCCCGTGGCGAGCTGATCGTGCACAAAGTCCATCGCCCAGGTCTCGTTGGGATGCGTGGCATCTCTGCGATCGTCGCGCAGCTTCGCCCTGACCCGTCGCTTCGGCGTTTTGTTGCGCAATTGCAGGCCTAACTCGCGATAAATCCGTCGCGTCTTCTTCTGGTTGATTAGCCAGCCTTCGCGGCGCAGCAGCACATGCACGCGGCGGTAGCCGTAGCGAACCCGCGTCTGGCAGATCTCCTTGATCTTGCTTTCGAGGCTGGCCTGTCCGGGCCGGCGCGACTTGTAGTGATAGGTTGATCTGTCGACCTCGAGTATCTGGCACACCCGCCGGATCGAGACATCCCATTCACCGCGGACCGCGTCGACGAGCTTGCGCTGACGAACAGGCCTCAGATTTTTCGGCGGATGACGTCCTGCAACATCTCGCGATCCAGGCTGAGATCAGCGACCAGTTTTTTCAGCTTGCCATTCTCATCCTCAAGCTGCTTCAGCCGCCGCATCTCGGTCGGCAGCAAGCCGTCGTACTTCCTTCTCCAGTTGAAAAAGGTCGCCTGGCTGATCCCGGCCTTACGGCAAATATCGGCCACCGGCACCCCATCGGAACCCTGCTTCAGAATAAATGCCTTCTGCGCGTCTGAAAACTTCGAGGCTTTCATCGCTCTCCGCTCCTCCCAGTCCGAGGAAATCCAGCGGAAAAACTCTAACTAAAAACGGTCCGATTTGAAGGTCGCAGATCATCGTTTTGGCCTTATGCGGCCTGTTTTTCCAGCGTGGATTTCGTTGCGAACTCGGCGGGTGTGATGTTGCCGAGTGCCGAATGTGGTCGGTGTTGGTTGTAATCCTCCCTCCATGAACTGATGGTGCTGCGCGCTTCGGACAGCGTCGAGTAGAGCGTGTCATTGAGGCATTCGTCCCGAAAGCGCCCGTTGATGGGGTGGACGGCCCCTGCACCCGCCTCGGCGTGCCATGGTAGCTGTCGATGTTTGTCAGGCAGGAGCTATCCTAATGCAAATTCAGGTCGTCGGTCTCATACATCGCCAAACAGATGTTTCAGGTCCACGCAGCCGACAAGGCAGGCCGCACGCTCGCGCAGGTGAGGCTGCGGCGAGGACAAGTGCTCGATTACTTCCGCGAACTGCCATCGTGCCTGATCGGCATGGAAGCATGCGCGACAGCGCATTACTGGGCGCGCGAGTTGATAGCGCTCGGCCACGATGTACGCCTCATGGCGCCAGCCTATGTGAAGCCTTACGTCAAGCGCAACAAGACGGATGCAACCGATGCTGAGGCGATCGCGGAAGCGGTTACGCGCCCGACCATGCGGTTCGTGGCCGTGAAGTCATCTGAGCAGCAGGCAGCGCTTATGCTCCATCGGGTCCGCGAACTTCTTGTTCGTCAACGAACTATGCTGGCGACGGCATTACGCGCGCATTTGGCGGAGTTCGGGATTATTGCACCGCAAGGTATTCATCGTGTCGAGAAGCTTGCCGTCGAAGTGAACAGTTCGTCTGTGCCGCCATTGGCACGTCAAGCACTGACGCTGCTGATCGAAGAGCTTGCGGATGTCTGGCGGCGGGTCGAGGCGATTGAGGCGCGCCTCATAACACTGCACCGCGCCAACGAGGTGAGCCGTCGACTTGCCACGATACCGGGTGTCGGACCGATCACCGCGACGGCGATCGCCGGAAGCGTCTCGGATCCATCAATGTTCCGCTCGGGTCGTGAGTTTGCGGCCTGGCTCGGGCTCACGCCCAAGAGCCACTCAAGTGGAGGCAAGGATCGCCTCGGACGGATCTCAAAGCGAGGAGACCGCTATATCCGTCACCTCCTGTATGTTGGTGCCGGCAATGCGATCCGCTTCGCAAAGGCGCAAGCGGCAACCGGTGAAGCGTAGATACACAGCCTCCAGCAGCGCCGACCTGCGAAGGTCGCTATCATCGCGCTGGCTAACAAGATGGCACGCATCGCCTGGGCGCTGATGATACGCGGCGAGAACTTCCGCTCGCCCATGGTTGCGGCAGCATAGTCCATCGACGGGAAATCCCGAGGTTGCGAGGGCAAACGTGAGGTGACGGCACGACCGGTCGGACCGGGGATCGACAAAGCCCGTAGAGCTTTAAGCGCCGATAAGCGCGACCCGTTGATGAGGCGTCGATTCGCGAACTCCATCAGGGCCAGCGGTCATGAAGATGGCCGCACGAACAGGCCGCATACATGAACGCACCCGGCCCGGATTATGCTCTAACCTCACTAAAGACCTTGCAACGCAGGGGCCGTCCATACATGAAGCTCTCTACGAAGGCGTTCTGGGTAGGCTTTCCCGGCGCGATGTAGTGCCATTCGACGCCGGTGTGTTGGCACCATCGCAGGACTGCCATCGAGGTCAGCTCGGTGCCGTAGCACATTGGGAAGTTGGTATTGCTGCTGGCTGACGGCGCGCGAAGCCCTGCGTAGCGCAGCGCGCCGTCCCGGCGGCCATGGCCGGTCAACAGGTCTCTAAAGTGAGTTTGTCGAGACAACACTTTGGAGAGTGAACGACCATGACCAAACGCCTTTCTACTCTCACCGATGCCGTACTGGTAGCGATCGACGTGTCCAAGCACCGCCAGGAGTGCTGATAGAGCGGCCTGAAGGCGGGCGCCGCCGACGGCTGACCGTGATGGCGACAAAGCCGGATTACGACCGATTGGCCGACGAACTCACAGCGATTGGACGTCCGATTCTTGTCGGCTTTGAAGCGACGGGTAACTATCATCGCACGCTCGCGTATCGGCTGCTCAGCGCCGGGTTCGATCTGCGTCTCGTCTCCTCGGTTGCGTTGGCCCGGACCCGAGAAGCGCTCCACAATGGTTGGGACAAGAATGATCCCAAGGACGCGCAGGTTATCCTGCATATGCTCAGGATCGGCGCGACACAGGTCTATGTCGATCCGCTCGCGGCCGACATCAATGACCTTCAGGAGCTGTCGAAGACGCACGAGACGATCTCCAGGGCGAAGACGCAGACGTGGCACCGCATCCTGACTCATTATCTGCCGCTCTACTTTCCCGAGATCGCCCGCTTTGCCGGCAACAGCCGGTCAGACTGGTTCCTGGCGTTGATCGAGCGCTTCCCCACGCCGGGCAGCATCACCGCGCTCGGTGTTGAAGCCTTCACAGGCGAGGCCTGGTCGCTCGTCGGCCGCAAGGTCTCGAAGGCGCAGCTGATCAACGATATCTACGAGACGGCCTCCTCATCGATTGCCTTGCCGGTTCCGGAAGATGCCGCGGCGATCACTATGTTCCGCATGATCATTGCGCAGGCGCGCAGTTTGATTCAGCAGCGTAATCAAATCGAAGCGCTCGCACAAACGAGGCTGGCAGGGAATCGTGACTATGGGCTGCTGCGCCAGATCCCAGGCATGGGGCCGATCAACGCCCTGACAATCCTGGCAGAAGCCGGCGATCTCAGACGCTTCCGTCATCATCGCCAGTTCCTGAAGTTCTGCGGGCTCGACCTCGCCACCTGCCAGTCCGGCACGTTCCGAGGCCGGACCAAGTTATCGAAGTACGGCAATGCGCGCCTGCGCCGGACCTTCTGGATGGCTGCGCAGGTGGCGTCGCGCCAGCGCGACAACAGCTTCCGCGACAAGCTCGGCCGATACGTTGCCGGGCACGGGGACGATCCCGATCGCCGTCGCAAAGCGATGACTGCACTCACCGCCAAAATGGCGCGGGTGGCGCATGCCGTCGTCAAAACGGGAACACAATACCGACCGTTCGTCGAGCGGTCGGATGCCAGGTGGAAGGACCCCTCTCTGCAAGTGCCGTGAGGGCGCAAGACGCGACCCTGTAGATAATGTTCGGGCCTTCCACCTGGGGGCGTATCCCGTCTTAAGGACGGTGAAGACCACGGCCAACAAGCCGCTGATGGATCCTGTGTTTGCTATGGCAGGGAGCGATCCCATTGACGGTGGAGACCATCTGGATCAGTTTAACGACACCGGCCTATCGCCGGTGAACGGAGACCTGTTGACCAAAACCTCCCGCTGCTTACTGACATAGGACGTAGCACCTACGGAAGGAATGCGGAGAGGCCACCAAGGAGCGGTGCGCGCAGCCTTTCATTGCAAGCGCGCGCCGGTCGAGGTGGCCATGGCCAGTCAAGGTTTCTCTAGAATGTGAATGTTCACAACCCATTCCGGAGAGACCGACCATGACCAGTACAAATGCTATACTCGCCGATGCGGTGTTGGTAGCCATTGATATTGCCAAGGCTTGCAACGAAGTCCTGATCGAGGCCCCTAGCCATAAACGTCGGCGCCGGCTGTCGGTCCTCAACAGCCGTGCGGAGCATGATCGGCTGATCGAAATGCTGCAGGCGTATGGCCGACCTGTGGTCTGCGCTTTTGAGGCGACTGGGAACTATCACCGGCCGATAGCATGGCGGCTGGCTGAAGCGGGTTTTGAGGTGCAGCTGGTGTCGTCGCTGGCGCTCGCCCGGACCCGGGAGGCCTTGCACAACAGCTGGGACAAGAACGATCCTAAGGATGCGCAGGTGATCCTGCACATGCTGAGGATCCGGGCGACGCAGGTCTACCATGATCCGCTGCGCGTCGGCATCAACGACGTGCAGGAACTGTCGAAGACGCATGAAGCGATCGCCAGGGCCAAGACCGAGATCCAGCACCGCATCCTGACGCATTACCTGCCGCTGTATTTTCCCGAGATCGAACGCTTCCGGGGCAACAGCCGCAGCGATTGGTTCTTCGCCTTCCTCGATGCCTTTCCGACGCCGGCAAACATCACGGCGCTGACAAAGGAGGAGTTCGTCAAAGCAGCCTGGGATGTCGTCGGCCGCAAGGTCAGCAAGACGCAGATTCTCATGGATATTTACCAGACGGCGCGTACATCGATTGGACTGCCGTTGCCGCTCGACGCTCCTGCCATCCGCATGTTCCGGATGGTCATTGCCGAAGCACGCAGCCTGATCCGGCAACGCAATGCGATCGAAGCCCAGGCCGACGAACTGCTTCGGCACAGCCAGGATTATCAGCTCCTGCGGCAAATCCCCGGCATCGGGCCGATCAATGCACTGACGGTCATTGCCGAAGCCGGAGATCTTCGCCGCTTCCACCACCATCGCCAGTTTCTCAAGTTCTGCGGACTGGATCTGTCGACCCAGCGGTCCGGCCAATATCGCGGCCAGACCCGGCTTTCGAAGTTTGGCAATGCCAGGCTGCGCCGCACCCTATGGATTGCCGGGCAGGTTGCCATCCGCCAGCGTGAGAACGGCTTCCGGCACAAGTTCGAACGCTACATCGCTAGAGATCGCGACAATCCCGATCTGCGCCGCAAGGCGATGACCGCTATTACCGCCAAGATGGCGCGCGTCGTGCACGCCGTTGTCAAAAGCGGTTCCGATTACCGGCCCTTCGTCGAGGGGCGGGTGCCAGGTGGAAGAACCTCTGTCAGCTAGGGCCGTGAGGGCATCTGTTCGATGACCCTGTAGATAATGTTCGGGTCTTCCGCCTGGATCAGAAGCTCGTGTTGAGGACGGTGAGGGCCGCCTTCGTGCGGACCCTGTGTTTGCTATGGACGAGACCTTTTCCTTTGCCGGCGGAGCCGCCTGGTTCGACCTTGCGACTTGACCAGCGTCACGCAGCGAGAGCATGCTGGCGAACGGAGAGACTTTGATCG
>NZ_AAMY01000049.1 GCF_000152905.1 Nitrobacter sp. Nb-311A | reverse complement strand
GGTCGCTGCCAGCGCCGTCGGGCGCCCGGTCGAAGTTCAAGCCTATGCCGATCGCATCGTGATCCGTCAGGACGGGCGCATCGTTGCGGAGCATCCGCGATCGTTCGGACGCGGCGAGACGACCTACAATCCCTGGCACTACGTGCCGGTGCTCGCGCGCAAACCCGGGGCCTTACGTAACGGCGCACCCTTCAAGGACTGGGTGTTGCCGGCCGCGATCGAACGGATCCGGCGCAGGCTCGCCAGCACCGACGACGGCAATCGACAGATGGTCGACATCCTCAATGCGGTGCTGACGGACGGTTTGTCGGCGGTCGAAGCCGCCTGCGCCGAGGCGATCGCTCATGGCGTTCATTCCGCTGACGTCGTTCTCAACATCCTGGCTCGCCAACGCGAACCCGCTGCACCGGCCAACATTATGACGCCGGCGGCACTGACGCTCCGCCATGCGCCGATCGCCGATTGCGCCCGTTACGACAACCTCCGGAGGACCATCTGATGGAACGAACCCAAATCTTCGACCTCATGGGTGAGCTCAAACTCTACGGAATGAGGGCTGCCTTCGACGAGATCATGGCGACGGCCGTCAAGCGCCAGCACGAACCTCAGCACATCGTCGGCGACCTGCTCAGCGCCGAGATCAACGAGAAGCAGGCGCGGTCGATCAAGTACCAGCTCACCATCGCCAAGCTGCCATTGGCCAAGGATCTCGATGACTTCCAGTTCGAAGGCACGCCGATCAATCAGACGCTCGTCAATGATCTCGCCGGCGGCGGCTTCATCGCCCAGCAGCGCAACGTCGTGCTCGTCGGCGGCACCGGCACAGGCAAAACCCACCTGGCCATCGCAATCGCCAGAAGCTGCATCCGATCCGGCGCCCGCGGTCGCTTCTACAACGTGGTCGACCTCGTCAATCGCCTCGAGATCGAGACCCGTAACGGACGTCAGGGCCGGCTTGCCGAACATCTGACCCGGATGGACTTCATCGTGCTCGACGAACTCGGATATCTGCCCTTTGCCCAATCCGGCGGCCAGTTGCTGTTCCATCTCGTCAGCCGGCTCTACGAGCGTGCTTCCGTCATCGTCACCACCAATCTCGCCTTCGGCGAATGGCCCAGCGTGTTCGGCGACGCCAAGATGACCACCGCGCTGCTCGACCGGTTGACCCACCACTGCGACATCGTCGAAACCGGTAACGACAGCTGGCGCTTCAAAAGCCGCGACGACGATCACGCCACCCGCGCTCGTCTCGTCTCCGCAATCCCGGCCAGCTCCGACGAGTCGAGCGCTACCCTCAAACCACGCCGCGCGAAGGGGTCAAAATTGAACGCCGATACGGGGTCAAATTTGCGAGCCGATTGACACGACGGTGCGAGCATTCGGTTGAGCGGACTCGATCTCGTGCCACCATTCTTTGATATTTCCTTCGACAATTTTCGAACAACGCGTCAATGCCGGCTGATTTGGCGCGAGGGAGATCTCGTTGGCGTTGCCTTCGAGAGCTGATATCTTCGCAGTGCAACCTCGCTGGCTCTAACAGAAGCGAGATAGTTGCAGGACGCCAGCTAACAAATCCTAGCCGCCCGGCTTTCCCGTACTTGGCGCGAAAGCGGACGCCACGTGCATCATCTTTTCCCGGCACTCTCGAGCGTAGTTCATCAGCGCGTCTCGTGTCCGCGCGTCGTCAATGGACTTGGCTAACCGCTCAGCTCTCTCAGCCTGCTCACGAAAACTCTGGATCATGTGCCACCTCGTTTTAGGCACAAGTTGAGGCAAATACCTTCGTTCCAGGAAACCGCGGGTCAGGCTTAACGGCGGGTAAAAACTGGCGATGTCCCTAGATGAAATCCGCCCGACGCTGAGGCTCGCCGGCGGGGTAAAGTGGAGAGGGTCGGGATACGCATCAGTGCTGTGGGTCATCAATCTTGGGCGTTGTCTAAAGCGCCCAGCGCAGTCTCATTGCCAGCTTCGCGGCCAGGAACGCTTATTCGGACATCGCGGTATTGCCTGGGAGGCATCGATGCGGCCGCGACGGTGGCTTCGAAGGCTGCTTCCTTCGTGGCATATTCGTTGTTTGCTTGCCCGTCATGAGCGCGGCCCACGATTCGTTCCGTCTCGTACTGACGTGAGACGTAACAGGAGCGCCGTTTTGCCGCGACATCCGATAGGCGACAGAGCAATGACCGGCGCGGAATGCCAGCGCCAATGGCGAGAGCGGCTACGCCCGCGCTGAAAGCCAGGTGGCGGGAGCTGTTCGGCACCGAGCCACCGCCCTACAACAGGCGCTTCCTCGAAAGCCGTTTGGCTTACCGTATCCAGGAATTGGCGTATGGCGGGCTGAAGCCGCAGACGTTGGCCCGGCTGACGGAATTGGGAAAGCAGTTCGACAAGCCTGACGTTCCTTCGATCCGCAAGCGGACGATTAGCGAGCGTCCCATCGCCGGCACCCGGCTCATCCGGGAATACCAGGGCGTTGAGCACTGCGTCACTGTTCGCAGGGTGTTCCCCGTCAGTGCCCCTGAGACAAATTGAGGGACTTTCCGAAGGGAGGATTTCTGGTTCATCGTAGCCGTAAGGAGTGAAGATGAAGCAGAAATCCGGGTCCGGCAAAGCGCCGGCAGAACAAGTACTGAAGGACATCCGACGCCAGACCCGTCGGCAGTATTCGGCGGAGGAAAAGATCCGCATCGTGCTGGAAGGACTGCGCGGTGAGGAGAATATCTCCGAGCTTTGCCGCCGCGAAGGCATCGCCGCCTCGATGTATTACGGCTGGTCCAAGGAGTTTCTTGAGGCCGGCAAGCGCCGGTTGTGGCCCCAAGCTTCTGCTTGCCGCCGGTGGATCGTTGCACCGGCGTCAGGCCGAGCCAGGCGGCGAAGTCGCGCCCTTTGCGGAACGTCTCCACCGGTGGAGCAAGAGCCGCGATGGCTGTCGCAGTGATCGGCCCGACACCCGGTATCGTCATCAACCGCGAAGGCATATCTTCTTCCTTGGCCCGCTTGGCTATCTCGCGGTCCAGCGCGCTGATCTGTTCCGCGAGCATCATTACCATCCCGATCAGCACATCGAGCATCGCACGCGTGGCCTGCGGCAGATCGGAGCCTGGCTCGTCGACCAATGCCAGCAGCCTCGGCAGGTTCGCAGTTCCCTTAGCGGCGACCAGGCCATACTCGGTGAGTTGCCCGCGCACCGCGTTGATCAGCTGCGTTCGCTGGCGAACCAGTAGATCGCGCGTGCGGAAGATTGCGGCGCTTGCCCGAAGCGGAAGCGTCCGGCGCGCGGCGGAAGCCCGAGATTACACCGCTCGACCGCTACCCGCTCAATGTGAACGACGAAACCGCGAGCAATCGCATTGTCGAAGCGTTTAGAGGTTACTTTTCATCAGAACGGGTCAAGCACACCGGGCCTGCCCCCGCTTCAAGGGACTTTGTTCAGCGCCGGTTTACACCTTGAGAGTGCGAACGTCGTCGTTCGTCCAGTCGCGGCGAACTGCCGCTTTCTTATTGGGCAAAACTTCGCTCCTAATTTGTTACTGTCGCGGTGTAGCAGATAGCCACCGGCGCAAACCAACGCGAGTCATCATCATTTGCCGCGAACCTGTGGGTCCATGATGAAACGTAAAAGTTCGTAGCGATTACGGCTGGTCAGGGCGTAAAGATATATGCTTGATATTTCTTTTTAGAGGTGTAGATTTGACTCGTGGCGAGGGTCCTAGTCCCTTCCTTCGCCGCAGCTCCGCGATCCGGTACGAGTACCAGTAGGTACCGGGTCGCTCTGCTCACTACGAAGATGGAACGGTAGCTTGATTTTGGTTCTGTACACCAGCCAAACTAACGAGGGGCTGAGAAAGGTTCTCAATGAATACCGTTGATCAAGTTCAAAAAGCAGCCGAATTGCAAAAGAACGCCGAAGACTTCGCCAACAGGCAGGCTGATCCGCGTTCCAGTGCGAGCCTTGTGCCAATGCTTGTCGCCGGGGTTGTTCTAACTTTTGGAGGGATGATTGCCGCCTTGGCCTTTACTTCAGTGACTTAAAATATAGGTCAATATCGAGGTCGGTCACCTGTGAGCTGCTCATGCGGAGGGAGACGAGTGCAATGGCTATGCGCCACGCCAGCCCCGAAGAAGTTTTTGATCTCGCGCCATTGGGTCCGAAGCTGAAGGACGCGCGGACAACCGCCGTCGTGAAATCGGAAGCGTTCGAGGTCGTGCGCCTCATCGTTCACGCTGGCACGGATATCAAGGCGCATCAGGTTGACGGTCCCATCACGCTTCATTGCCTGGAAGGTCGGGCTCTGCTCGGCTTGCCTGAAACGTCACTTGAACTTTCGGCAGGTCAATGGGTGTATCTCGAAGGGGGCGTTCCGCACTCGCTCAGGGGAATCGAGGATACTTCGTTACTGCTCACGATTCTTTTCTTCTCCGGAAAGTTCCGGACCTCTCAGTGATCAAAGGGAAAGATGTGGCCATGAAAGATGAGGTGACATGAAGATAGTTGTAGCAACAATTCTAATCATCGGAACATTGGTTGGCATTAGCGCGCTGGTGTCTGCTGCTTACAAAACGGATAAAGCTGCTCCTTTTGCCAGCAGTGTGTGGCATCAGCACGAAGAATTGACGCGGCGTGCAATATACGTCTCCATTGTTGTGGGTTAATGGTAGCTGGAGACCTGACACTCCTTAACGCCTTCTGCCGCGGGAAACTGCTTCAGCCTACGATAGGTTTGCCCGGCTGACGGGCAGCATAGTCGCGGCTGAGATTTACCGGAGTTGCTTGATCATGAATCGCAATAATGAAGTGTGCCCAGGCGGTGTCCCCCCAATCAGGAACGCACCAGATATCGAGAGGCCGCTAACGGTCGAGGATTTGGTGGCGGAGCTGAGCCAGTGGCACGGTGATGATCAAGTGGTGTTCCGATCGACCTCGGATGGTAGCGCGCTGCGGTTCAGTTGTTTTCGATCACCCGAGGCCGGAATCCTTGAGATCAATCTCAACGACTAGCATGGATGGGCGACAGCGGCGCGCTTCACGCTTGCTTGCCTACTAACGGATGGAGGGCACCTTGGGCGATAAGGTTCGTACATTCGTTGACCTTTGGGTCCAGTCTCACATCCACGCCGCGGGTTATCAGGCGAAGGGGGATACCAGGCTTGCTAAGGCGCTTGTTCGTAAGTGCCTTGAGATGGCTAAAACGGAGGGCATGTCAGCCAACGATATCGAAGCTGAGTTCGGCGATATCATTGAGTATGTTCAGTGGCAGATTAAACGCGTAAACAAGGATTTCGCCATGAGCGTGACGGATATCGATAGGGCAAATAACCGACGTTTCGATCAACAGTTGGAAGAAGGCTTGATCGACTCATTTCCGGCATCCGATCCCGTAAGTGTGACGCAGCCCAGCAAATCCAGATTCGAATTTCGCTAAGATTTGCTAAGGCCGGATCTCCAGCGCGGCTGAATGCAACCGCACCAACATTTCCTGCAACTCGGGACAACTGCTCCGCTTTGCGGATCGCGACATGAGCACTCTGACATTTCGCAGCTTCGGCTGTGAATCGGCACAGAGGTCAGATCGCTGCAGGTGCCAACAGTAACGCCATAAAGACAATCAAAAAAGCCGATCGGAGTGGAGTCACGATCGGCGCCAATCGTGATCGCAGCAATTGCCCTTGCCGCTCGTTACGGGATGATGCCGTGCGCTTTCAAGAGCCGCTGATAGTCATACGAACAATATTGGCTGCCGCGACTGGCGCGCCGCATTCAGTGCAGCAAAACCCTCAGGCTTGTTTCTTTGTCCTCACTCACTTCGCCGCCGGCGTCACCGCGTCGAAGCGATAGCTCGCATGGCAGGCGACACAGGCCGACAGCTGCGTGCTGAGTGTCGCTAGCACCTGCTCGCGGCTCGTACCCGAGTCGGCTGCGGTAGCAATCTCATCGAAGCGCTTATGGACGCTGAGCCCAAGCTGCTTGAACTCGAGTGGCAACTTGGCCATCAGTGCCGGATTGACGTCGGCGGTCGTTGCCATACCGCTCGCGCGCGCCGCCTGCGCAACCTGCTTCATGTCGCCTTCCTTCACCCCCTCGACGACCATCTGCACAGTGTCAAGCATACTGCGCATTTCGGAGAGCACGAGATTGCGCTCATCCGATCCCAGCAGAACAGTCGTGCGTCCGTCGGGCGCCACTTGCGTCTGACCGCGAACGAAGAAGAATGCGGCGACGGCAATGGTAACAAACCAAAGGGCAATGGCAGTGATGGACAGCGCACGTGCAGTCATAGACGATTCTCCTGTTGCATATGAATAACAGTTGTTGCCAGTGAGTGGCAGCCTTCCCTGCGTCGCTGATGCTCAGCGATGCCCTCAAGGCACATTGCGGGCCGCCCCCCCAAAAGGAGAGCCACTGGACACATCGCCATCGCGTCGATGATCTACTTCTCCGCGCTAGGAACACGTCCTGTCCTGCATGAGCTCCTTATCATTGTTCTCGTCATCACAACGACCCCGATCGGCCTGATGGTTCTGGTCAATGCCGCACTTTTTCGGGATAAGTTTGAAGGCGAAGGAGCGTCTCAGCGAAATGCAGAAGAGCAGCATCGCTGAGCTTGGCCAGGGAGCATCGCGAACGCGACTGCGGCGTCCATTCCTGTGCCTGCCCAGCGGCAATGAGCCATCGATATAGCGGCTTTTGGATATCGTCCTCACGTTCGTTCGGCGTCTGGCCCTGTTGTCATAAGCGATTGATCTCAGCAAGTCCCGTTGCCGCGCCGGCTCCAAGTATTTCGCCGCCGATCACGCGCGAAGCTCTCGCGCCGATGACTTCACATCATGTAGAAAGATGCGCGCGTCACAATTTTGCGAAGGCTGGTCAACCTTGGAATCGCTCACCGCGCTCCGCCATCTGTCGGCGCGACCCTCTTGGAGCGTTGCTGCGCCGGGCCGGTCGCATCGATCAGGTTGAAGGCTGTATTGATGAGCCCGATATGTGAGAAGCCTTGCGGAAAGTTGCCCACGAGCCGCTTTCGAATGGGATCGTATTCTTCTGCGAGAAGCCCGAGATCGTTGCGAATGACCAAAAGGCTTTCGAAGAGTTTTAAAGCATCATCAGTTCGTCCGAGCATCACATAGGCGTCGGCTAACCAAAAACTACAGGCGAGGAACGCGCCTTCTTCGCCTCCGATTCCGTCATCGACTTGATCTGTCGAATATCGCAGCACGAACCCATTGCGGACGAGTTCTTGCTCGATAGCCCTAATCGTGCCGACCACGCGCGGGTCGTCGGGAGGCAAAAAGCCGACCTGTGGGATGAGGAGGAGGCTCGCGTCCAGAGCCTTGCCGCCATAGTACTGCGTGAAGCTATTACGACTGGGATCAAAGCCGTTTTCGCAAATGTCCGCGTGGATCGTGTCGCGAAGTTCTCGCCATCGATCAACCGGGCCATCCAGCCCGAAATGCTCGACGGACTTGATAGCGCGATCAAAGGCGACCCAGCACATCAGCCGGGAGTGGGTGAAGGCTCGCGGTTCTCCTCGTACTTCCCATATGCCATTGTCCGGCTTTCGCCAGACCGTCTCAAGATGATCGAGAAGAACGCCTGCCAAGCGCCAGGCTTCGGCCAGCGGCGCGAGTTCAGCTTCCCGCGCGGTATACAAGGTTTCGATCAATTCGCCATAAACGTCGAGCTGTATCTGGCCGACTGCTTCGTTACCGATTCTGACTGGAGAACTCTTTTTATAACCCGGCAGCCAAGGAATCTCATTTTCCGGCAACCAGCGTTCGCCAGCAATGCCATACATAATGTGGAGCTGCTCGGGTCGTCCGGCAGCAGCTCGCAACAGCCATTGCCGCCAAGCCTCGGCCTCCTCGCGATAACCCGCGTTCAACAGCGCGTACAGAGTGAGGGCCGAATCCCGTAGCCAACAATAGCGATAATCCCAGTTGCGGCTTCCCCCGATCGCTTCCGGAAGAGAGGTCGTCGGCGCCGCGACGATGCCCCCCGTCGGTTTGAAGGTGAGCAACTTGAGCGTGATGAGGGAGCGGATGACCGCATCGCGCCATATGGGATGCTTAATGTCAAAGTGGCATCGCTTTGACCATTCTTGCCACCACGAAATCGTGCGGTCCATAGTCTCAGAACTATCCGGAACGAACTGAGGCATTTTATGCGAGCGATGATAGGAGAGCGTGAAAGGCACCTCTTCGTTTTCCTGAGCCGTGAAATGAGCAGTCGTTGTCATATCTCGGCCCACCAAGGCCACGGCGGTGTGCAATTCGACCGCGTCTGGGCCGGCGACGGCGCTGAGACCATAATCGCGGCGCCGCACCCAGGGAGCGGCCTGCCCGTAATTGAATCGGAGAATCAGTTCCATGCTCATCGGCACCTCGCCCGATACGCCACGCACTATGCGCACCACGTCGACTTTCTCTTCATCATGGGTAAGAGGCATAAAGTCCGTAAGCGTGCAGACCCCTGTCGCAGTCTCAAAGCGAGTCTCGAGCACCGCTGTTCCTAGGATATAGCGCCGACTGATGCGGCAGGTGGGATCTTCTGGCGCCAGCAGCCAGCGGCCATGCTCTGGACCGCCCAGGAGGGCAGCAAAGCACGCAGCGGAGTCGAAGCGCGGCAGGCAAAGCCAGTCAATCGACCCGTCGCGGCTCACGAGCGCTGCGGAGACCATGTTGCCGATGATGCCATAATCCTCGATAGGCTTCGACATGCCCACTCCCTTTTATCTGTCAGCCTTCGCCACGGAACGCCGGATAGAGCGTCATACCGCCATCAATGACGAGCGCTGTGCCGGTGACGTAATCGGCCGCGTCCGATGCAAGCCAGACGATGGCGCGGCCGATATCTTCAGGCTCGCCAATGCGCCCATAGGGAATGAGCTTTAAAAGTTTGGTCATCTTCTCTTCACTCGCCCAAGATTCGTGGTTGATCGGCGTTCGAATCGCGCCGGGCGCCACCGAATTCACCCGGATCTTCATCGGTGCCAGCTCTTGGGCGAGCGATCGCATAAGGAGAGAGAGACGCCCCCCTTCGAGGCCGCATAGTTTGTCTGAAAAGCCCAAGGAATGATCGCGTGGACCGAACTGACGAAGATGATCGTGCCGATGGCGCCGGACGTGTGCTCGCTTCTTGTATGGTTCAGAAAAGCGCGCACCGCTGCGCGAGAGCATAAGAACTGCCCGGTAAGGTTGACGTCGATGACCGCCCGCCAATCGGCGAGCGTCATATCCTGAATTGGCGCAGGCCGCTCGATACCGGCATTGTTGACCAGGATATCGAGCTTGCTGAACCGATTGAGCGTCCCGGCGAACATGGCTTCGACCTGATCTTCGCTGCTGATGTCCGCGGCGATCGCTAAGGCGCGCCCCTCGGCATCACCGATCTCTCGGACAACGGCTTCAGCTTCAGAACGCGAGTCCTCCGACGGGAAATGATTTACGATAACCGTTGCGCCGGCTTTCGCGAGCGCAATCGCGGTTGCGCGGCCGATGCCGGACGACGCGCCGGTGACAACAGCCACCTTGTGCTCCAGTATATTCGAATTCATCGTTTCCTAGGGTCGGGACCCATAAAAATGATTCTTTCGGCGCTGAGTTTGTGATTCACGGTCTCCGATAGGAGGCGCTCCATGAGTCGCGATTGTTTTTGGCTAACGAAGGATCAGTTCGCTCTTCTCAAGCCGCTTCTGCCTAACGATACGCGCGGCAAGCCGCGGGTCGATGATCGGCGGGTCATCAGCGGCATTATCCAGGTTCTGAAGTCCGGTGGGCGCTGGATCGATGCGCCGGAGGTCTATGGTCCGCGCAAAACACTCTACAATCGTTTCGTCTGCTGGGCAGCGAAGGGCGTATGGGTAGACATATTCCACGCACTCGCAACGGCTGGTGGACCTCCTGCGCAGGTCCTGATCGATAGCTCGGCCGTGAAGGCGCATCGATGCGCATCTGGCGGCAAAGGGGGGAACATCAGCAGGCCATCGGCCGATCGCGCGGCGGGCGCACGACGAAAATCCACGCGCTGACCGACGTGGAGTGTCGTCCCGTCGCGTTCTTGCTGACCGGGGGGCAGATAGCCGATTGTACCGCTGGAGCGGTTCTGCTCGAAGAGATGCCACGTTCCGCGATCCTGCACGGCGACAAGGGCTACGACAGCGATGCCATCCGCCAGCAGGTCGAGCAACGCGGCACGATGCCGAACATCCCGCCCAAGGCCAATCGCAAATGGAAAAACTGCTTCTCGCCCGTGCTCTACCGCGATCGCAATGCCATTGAGCGCATGTTCTGCCGTCTCAAAGACTTCCGGCGTGTCGCAACCCGCTATGACCGTCTTGCCGTCAACTTCATGGCTGCCGTCTGCATCGCCGCAACCGTCAGCTATTGGTTATGAGTCCGGGCCCTAGTGTTTTGCGGGAGGCTAGCGTATCCCGAGACAGATATGCGGATGAGGCCGGACGCCATCTAAATGCCCAACATGATTTCCAGCCTCGCTTGATTAGGACATCGGCACCCTTGACGGGGCGCGCGCCTTCCGCGACGGTTTCGCCATCGTCTCGATGTGACCATAGGTGGAATGATAGAGCACGAGAATTTTGGTCATGGTGAGTCGTTCTCATTGATCGATAGGAAAGCGGCGGCGATGATGCGGCGAGCTGACCTTCACTGCAGCGATCTGGCGAACAGGTGGTCTTGGTAATTTGCTTTGATTGGATGAGGCACTCCTACCTTTTCGGTTTTGGTATCTGGGCTATTTAAGCATTCGACGATCGTTGGTTTCCAGGGCCCTGACCAAATCGCCCAGCCGGGTCATGCGCCAAGCGGATGCCCCCGCTCTTGGCCTTGACGTAGCCGAGTTGGGTGTCAATCGGCTTGCAAATTTGACCCCGTATCGGCGTTCAATTTTGACCCCTTCGCGCGGCGTGGTTTGAGGGTAGCGCTCGACTCGTCGGAGCTGGCCGGGATTGCGGAGACGAGACGAGCGCGGGTGGCGTGATCGTCGTCGCGGCTTTTGAAGCGCCAGCTGTCGTTACCGGTTTCGACGATGTCGCAGTGGTGGGTCAACCGGTCGAGCAGCGCGGTGGTCATCTTGGCGTCGCCGAACACGCTGGGCCATTCGCCGAAGGCGAGATTGGTGGTGACGATGACGGAAGCACGCTCGTAGAGCCGGCTGACGAGATGGAACAGCAACTGGCCGCCGGATTGGGCAAAGGGCAGATATCCGAGTTCGTCGAGCACGATGAAGTCCATCCGGGTCAGATGTTCGGCAAGCCGGCCCTGACGTCCGTTACGGGTCTCGATCTCGAGGCGATTGACGAGGTCGACCACGTTGTAGAAGCGACCGCGGGCGCCGGATCGGATGCAGCTTCTGGCGATTGCGATGGCCAGGTGGGTTTTGCCTGTGCCGGTGCCGCCGACGAGCACGACGTTGCGCTGCTGGGCGATGAAGCCGCCGCCGGCGAGATCATTGACGAGCGTCTGATTGATCGGCGTGCCTTCGAACTGGAAGTCATCGAGATCCTTGGCCAATGGCAGCTTGGCGATGGTGAGCTGGTACTTGATCGACCGCGCCTGCTTCTCGTTGATCTCGGCGCTGAGCAGGTCGCCGACGATGTGCTGAGGTTCGTGCTGGCGCTTGACGGCCGTCGCCATGATCTCGTCGAAGGCAGCCCTCATTCCGTAGAGTTTGAGCTCACCCATGAGGTCGAAGATTTGGGTTCGTTCCATCAGATGGTCCTCCGGAGGTTGTCGTAACGGGCGCAATCGGCGATCGGCGCATGGCGGAGCGTCAGTGCCGCCGGCGTCATAATGTTGGCCGGTGCAGCGGGTTCGCGTTGGCGAGCCAGGATGTTGAGAACGACGTCAGCGGAATGAACGCCATGAGCGATCGCCTCGGCGCAGGCGGCTTCGACCGCCGACAAACCGTCCGTCAGCACCGCATTGAGGATGTCGACCATCTGTCGATTGCCGTCGTCGGTGCTGGCGAGCCTGCGCCGGATCCGTTCGATCGCGGCCGGCAACACCCAGTCCTTGAAGGGTGCGCCGTTACGTAAGGCCCCGGGTTTGCGCGCGAGCACCGGCACGTAGTGCCAGGGATTGTAGGTCGTCTCGCCGCGTCCGAACGATCGCGGATGCTCCGCAACGATGCGCCCGTCCTGACGGATCACGATGCGATCGGCATAGGCTTGAACTTCGACCGGGCGCCCGACGGCGCTGGCAGCGACCGAGTATTTGTTGTTGTCGAAGCGCACCAGGCAGGTCTTCGAGACCGATGCCGGCACCGCGTGGAATCCGTCGAACCGGCCAGCATAGGGAACGAGCTTGGGCCGCTCGGCTTCGAACACCTCCCAGACCGTCTGTTCGGCCAGTTCTGGATGTCGGTGCGCCTTGGCGTAGGCGATGCACTTATCCAGAAGCCACGCGTTCAACTCGTCCAGGGTTTTGAACCGCAGCCGTGGCGTGAAGAACCGTTCCCGGACCAGCCCGACCTGGTTCTCGACCTGACCCTTCTCCCAGCCCGACGCCGGCGTGCAGGCGACCGGATCGATCAGATAGTGGCTGCACATCTGCAGGAAGCGGCGATTGTAGCGGCGATCCTTGCCGACGAAGATCGTCTCTACCGCCGTCTTCATGTTGTCGTAGATGCCGCGGCTGCAGGTACCCTTGAACAGTGCGAACGCCCGGTCGTGGGCGTCGAATACCATCTCCTGCGTCTCCCGCGGATAGGCCCGCACGAACAGCATGCGGCTGTGGCACAGCCGGACATGAGCGACCTTCACGATCGCCGTCACGCCGTTGAGGAGAACGATCTCATGGCTCCAGTCGAACTGGTAGGCTTCGCCCGCCGCAAAGCTCAACGGAACATAGGCCGCCGCGGTCGATTGCCCGCGCTCCTTGCTCCAACGCCTGGCGTAACGCCGTACGGCATCGTAGCCGCCGTCATAGCCGCGTCCGCGCAACTCTTCGAAGATCCGGATCAGCGTCAGCTGTTCGCGAGCCGATTTGGCCGCGTTCGCCGCCAGCAGTTCATCAAGCTCCGCCGCCCAACGCCCGAGTTTGGGGCGCGGCTGGATCGAACGCTCATACTCGAACAAGGTCTTGCCCGACCTCAGCACCTTCCGGACCGTGTTCCGCGACACCTTCAGGTCACGGGCGATCTCCTTGATCGTCTTGCCCTTGATGAAGTGTTCGCGCCGTATCCGCGCAATCGTCTCCACGATCAGCATCCCCGACCACCTGCTTCATGACAAAGCAGGCAGCGCAACAGCCAACCTGTAGGGGGTCAATTTTGGACGCCGATCCCCCGGCTTACGGGGTCAATTTTGCATGCCGAATGACAAAGAAGG
>NZ_AAMY01000051.1 GCF_000152905.1 Nitrobacter sp. Nb-311A | reverse complement strand
ATCGCCGCTACAATCGCCGCTTCCTGCAGATGTGCAGCCACTATCTGATCGATCCGGTCGCCTGCACGCCGGCGTCGGGCTGGGAGAAGGGTCAGGTCGAGAACCAGGTCGGGCTGGTCCGGGAACGGTTCTTCACGCCACGGCTGCGGTTCAAAACCCTGGACGAGTTGAACGCGTGGCTTCTGGATAAGTGCATCGCCTACGCCAAGGCGCACCGACATCCAGAACTGGCCGAACAGACGGTCTGGGAGGTGTTCGAAGCCGAGCGGCCCAAGCTCGTTCCCTATGCTGGCCGGTTCGACGGATTCCACGCGGTGCCGGCATCGGTCTCGAAGACCTGCCTGGTGCGCTTCGACAACAACAAATACTCGGTCGCTGCCAGCGCCGTCGGGCGCCCGGTCGAAGTTCAAGCCTATGCCGATCGCATCGTGATCCGTCAGGACGGGCGCATCGTTGCGGAGCATCCGCGATCGTTCGGACGCGGCGAGACGACCTACAATCCCTGGCACTACGTGCCGGTGCTCGCGCGCAAACCCGGGGCCTTACGTAACGGCGCACCCTTCAAGGACTGGGTGTTGCCGGCCGCGATCGAACGGATCCGGCGCAGGCTCGCCAGCACCGACGACGGCAATCGACAGATGGTCGACATCCTCAATGCGGTGCTGACGGACGGTTTGTCGGCGGTCGAAGCCGCCTGCGCCGAGGCGATCGCTCATGGCGTTCATTCCGCTGACGTCGTTCTCAACATCCTGGCTCGCCAACGCGAACCCGCTGCACCGGCCAACATTATGACGCCGGCGGCACTGACGCTCCGCCATGCGCCGATCGCCGATTGCGCCCGTTACGACAACCTCCGGAGGACCATCTGATGGAACGAACCCAAATCTTCGACCTCATGGGTGAGCTCAAACTCTACGGAATGAGGGCTGCCTTCGACGAGATCATGGCGACGGCCGTCAAGCGCCAGCACGAACCTCAGCACATCGTCGGCGACTGCTCAGCGCCGAGATCAACGAGAAGCAGGCGCGGTCGATCAAGTACCAGCTCACCATCGCCAAGCTGCCATTGGCCAAGGATCTCGATGACTTCCAGTTCGAAGGCACGCCGATCAATCAGACGCTCGTCAATGATCTCGCCGGCGGCGGCTTCATCGCCCAGCAGCGCAACGTCGTGCTCGTCGGCGGCACCGGCACAGGCAAAACCCACCTGGCCATCGCAATCGCCAGAAGCTGCATCCGATCCGGCGCCCGCGGTCGCTTCTACAACGTGGTCGACCTCGTCAATCGCCTCGAGATCGAGACCCGTAACGGACGTCAGGGCCGGCTTGCCGAACATCTGACCCGGATGGACTTCATCGTGCTCGACGAACTCGGATATCTGCCCTTTGCCCAATCCGGCGGCCAGTTGCTGTTCCATCTCGTCAGCCGGCTCTACGAGCGTGCTTCCGTCATCGTCACCACCAATCTCGCCTTCGGCGAATGGCCCAGCGTGTTCGGCGACGCCAAGATGACCACCGCGCTGCTCGACCGGTTGACCCACCACTGCGACATCGTCGAAACCGGTAACGACAGCTGGCGCTTCAAAAGCCGCGACGACGATCACGCCACCCGCGCTCGTCTCGTCTCCGCAATCCCGGCCAGCTCCGACGAGTCGAGCGCTACCCTCAAACCACGCCGCGCGAAGGGGTCAAAATTGAACGCCGATACGGGGTCAAATTTGCGAGCCGATTGACACTGTGACGACGCAATCGTTCAGCTCGTATCGGATGGCGGTGTGACGGGAATGGCGTGAAAGACTGAACGGCGCCACGTCCATGAGGTTCACGTCATCCTTAATGGGTGCATCATAAATGGCCGGTACGAACAGCGAGAGCTGATGATCTCCGGTGGGCGCAACACGCAACAGCGGGCCCGGCAGCTCTGCTTTCAGCATGCCGACCACATCAGCCTTGCGCTCGCTCTCCTTGATGGTCTCGCCAAGGTTGCGCAGCAGTTGCGCCAGTTCAGGGTCGGCCACCTTCAGGTCGGTTTTGCCGCGATCGAGGTCGGCCAGGCTGCGCCGCAGGTAGAACCGCCGCAGCCGGGCCAGTGCGTCCTTGCCCAGCGGCTCTTCGGGGCGGTTGGTCTTTGCTGAAAACTCGGCTGCGAGTCGCTGGAGGTAATCGTTGCGCTCATGCAGGCTGAGCGCTGCGAATGCGTCGCGGGGCATCAGATCGAGCTTGAGGGGCAGCATGACGCGGACTTTACCGCTGCCGGTCCTCACCGACGAGCGATGCGCCACTCAAATGGGCAGTCGTTCGGCGCAAATGCGATTTTACGATTTCACGACAAAGCGGGAAAATGTTTTTCCAGCATTTCGCGGACTTCGTCGGCAATCTTAACGCCGCGCCTGGCGCAATCGACCTTGATGCGCGCATGCAGGCTTTCGCTCACGTCGATGGTTAGGCGCTTCATGCGCTCGATCGGCGCCACCTCGGCGCGGGGCTGCAGGTGTTGCTCGATGCCCTTTCCGACCCAGGCGTCGGCATTGTCCCCTATCGCAGTCCCGGAAGGCATCGTAAAGGCGAGTTTCTTACTCATGCAGCACGGGCTTTCGTTGTCATCTGGCTGGTGAGAAACTGTGCCAGCGTTGTTATCTCGCGCGCCGCTTCGCTGCGCGGCGCGGTTTCGACCACCGCAAGGCCCTGCATCGCGCTTTCGGCGTAAGCTACGCGCTGGCAGAGACTGGCGTCCGAAATAGAGCCGTTGAAATTGCCCAGTGCGTCATAGACCGCGCGGGCCAGTGCCGTATTTACGATTTTGCGATTTACCACAAACACGCTTTTCAAGGTTTCCTTGATTTGCCGGGCTTCCTCGACCAGGCGCACCGTCTCGGCCGCCGCCCACACGTCGTATGGCGACGGCTGAACCGGGATAATCACCAGGTCACTGGCCAGGATAGCCGACCGCGCCAGCTCGCTGACGCGCGGCGCGCCGTCGATAACCACAATGTCGTAGTCGCTCGCCATGTGCGGCAATTCTTTGTGAAGCGTTGGTTTGGCCATGCCGACGACTGAAAACAACGGCTCGGCCACGCGTGCCGCCGACCACGCCAGCGCGCTGCCCTGCGGGTCGGCATCGACAAACAGCACGCGCTGCCCGCTGCGGGCGTAGACGGCAGCCAGGTTGATGGCGATGGTGGTTTTGCCCACGCCGCCTTTTTGATTGAGAACGCCAATGATCATCGTATTTGTGCCTTTGCGATTTGTCGCAATTACGATTGCACGGGAATCTGTAACTGGCACGCGGGCTGCCCAATCTGTCATCAATCCTGTGGCTGGATGGCAGCAGGAATGTTTTGCGATTTTACGGTGACGCAATTCCAGGCGGGGCGGTCATTTCGACCTCGCTCCGGCAGATTGCTGAGATGGTAATGACAGCAGCATCATCTCACCAGGAGATTACAGGCTCGACCATCGGCACTGAGCGGCCATCGTCCGTAATGCAGGTTCGGCTCTGCCATTCGACCTCCAGTCCTTCCCGCTTCACCCAGGTCAGGAAATCTTCGCACGCGTCCGTGTCCCGCACCTCTATGCCGTTGGGCAGGGCGACACGCAGCTCGCAGTGACCCTTAAGCGCGGCCTCATGGACAAGCTCGCGGATGCGGGCGGGAGCCAGGTGCTCGCGCGCGACCTGCTCGCGGCCGTCCTGGGTGGCCCGCTGCAACTCTGGCAGCAGGGCCGCTAAGGGCGATTTCATTTGGCCCCCTTCGCCGCAAAGCGGCTCCCCAGATAGGTATCTGTCACCGGCAAGCGGCCGTGGCCCAGCTCGGCCGAAATCGCCATCCGGGCGCGGTAATCGGCCGCGCGCCCGGCACGCGTCATGCGCTCATAGGTGGCGCCGCCCGCCGCAGGGCAGGGGTGTCCCGTCAGCGTGGCGTAACGCCACTGCGCATACCAGTGCCGGTGCCCGTGCATGTTGCGAATGCCGACGCCCCAGGTCGCGGCCTCGACGTCGCGGCGATAGTCGATATAGCGCGTGCCCTCCGGCACCAGCGAGCCCGTGCCGCAATAGGCCTTCACCTCATCCAGCAGCGCGCGCTGGCGCGGGTGCGTGATGGCGACAGTCCGGGCACGGCCACCCTTGCACCAGCTGGCTTGCAGGGCGATGGCATCGCCCTTGTCGGCCTGGCTGGCCCGAAATTTCAAACTTTCCTCCAGGCGCAGCCCGAACGCCATTTGCAGGCGCAGCGCCAGCTGCATCCGCTCGGGGAGGGCCTGCATTTTTTCGCCATGCGTGACATGCGCACGGTTGCCCTGGAACGAGCGGCGGTTTTCGATGCCAAGGGAATCATTCTGGCGCGGCACCACGTTCGCCCTGCGCACCTTGGCCGCCCACCAGCGCAGCCAGCCCATACGGTTTTTCAGCGTGCCCGCCGACAACCGCGCGGCCTTCCAGTGTTGCACTAGCGCCTCGACGTGGCGCGGCTTGAGCGACGACGCGGCCGGGAGCCTGAAGCCCAGCGCGCTCAATTCGCGCGCCATCAGCTGCAAGCCCCGGTGCCGTTGCGACCGCGTCAGATACGACCCTTCGCCATTGCCCAGGGCAATGGTTTTCAGATCGTAGGCCAGCGCGTCCATCATCGTTCTTTCGTTAGTGTTTATGACCGCCGCAAATCCCTTGGGAAGTGCAGCCCGCCGACAGGCGGAGAGGCCGTTTCAGTGCGGCGAGCTACGCCGCGCTGCCTCGCTTCCAGTCTGTAATCGGTTCGCTACCGGGTTCGCTGGCAGTCCTTCCAATCTGCTCGATGCGTAGCCGAGTCGTGGCGATTCCTTAGTCATTACTTACCTCTATCGGTTGCGTCGCCGGCATTGCCCGAGGGGGTGCACGCGCGGCGCTGTCGCTGGGTTGCGCCCAGCTCGCTTAGGTACTCTCATCATGATTTGCTCCTTCAAGCGGTAGTGGCCTTACGGCCGGGGATTTCGCGTCTTTCGCCATCGGCGTCCGATGACGCGGGGCGTTCCCGGCAATGGGCATTGCGACCCATTGCAGACACTTCTGGCACTCGCCGCCACTCGCGCCTGACAGATGACGTTGTAGTCCTGCATCGCTGCAAAATCCGCGCGCATGTTGAACTGCCTCGGTTTCAATGATGCAGCGGGACAATCCTTGGCCCGCGCCCTCACTACCTGCGCTCCGCTCGTAGTGAGGGCGCTTTCCGCGCTGTAGCTGGCGTGCGCCAGCAGCGGGCAGGGGAGCCTTCCCGCACCCATCCCATGGCCGCTTAGGGCTCACGCCACCCAGCAGCCAGTGGAGGCCGTTGTGCACGCCTCCACGCCGCCACGCGGCCGGGGACGCCCCGGCACCTCGCTGTCAGCGCGTGCTATCGTCGCCCCGCATCTGTCAGCATGCCACGACGACCACGCCAGCCGATTGCGCCCGCCGACGCCGCCAAGGGCGAGGCGGCCGAGCTGGCGTTCCGCCAATGGCTCGACGCGGCGGTGCTGCCGCACATCTATGTCGAACAATCACCCCTGACCGTGCCAGAGCCGTTGCGCGGGCAAATCAAACGCCCCGATTACATCGTGGGGATCCCCGGCGTCGGCATGGTGGCTTTCGACGTGAAGGCGAAAACCATCTATCCCGAGGGGCTGATATTCGACCTGGGCGAGGTGCGGAAGCTGCGCAACTTCGCCCGGCTGTTTCACTGCACCGTCTATTTTGCCTGCCTCAATCCCGAGGGCGGCGAGCGCCCCGGCTATTGGATACGCCTCGACCAGTTTGACGACGTGCCAGCGGTGCGGCGCGGCAAGGTGCTGACGTTGTGCATGCCCATCGAGCGCGCGTTGCTGGTGTCGATGGATGAGCCGTTCTATTCGGCGTTCGTTCGAGCTGTTGCGTTGCCTTCACAGGACGGGCTTTAAACTGCGTTCGGAGCTGCTGCGCTATCTCCGCCCATCCGGGTGACAATCCCTCACGCAATAGCCCGCGCAGGCCGCTTACGTTCAAGCCCTGCCTGCGGCTGCAGGTGTTCGCCTCGGCAACACAAGGGCAGAGGGCTTGATCGCGCGCCTGCGCGGGTAAGAGGCTGGCCATAGCCCTAAGCCGGAATCCGGCCGGGCCGAGTCTTTACAACAACATGGGTGACCGCGTTTTGAGCAGTGTGGTTGTCGCTATGGAATCACCGGCGGACAATGAGCGTGGGGCTATAATCTGCGCGCCGAGTTCGAGGCGTACAAGCGCACGCATCCGTAAGCGCGCCCGATCACCTGGTTCAGTATCTTCTTGGTCTAGCTCCACACGCCAGCAGCACTGGTAGAAAAGGCTCGATTGGCGTCCACATCCGTCACGAATTCGTCCCAGAGAACTTTTCCAAGTTTTCTTGACGAGAATGCTCCGGCCATCGCTAAGAATGCGCGAAGCACAAGGGCCTGTTCGGTGACAAAGCCCTTGAGGATTGTTTCTGTGCTTTTGCCATAGGCAAGGAACAGTGCTTCGCGGTAATTCGCCTTACCGCGATATCGCGACGCCTGATGGACGAACCCCGTACTGCGCCTAGAAAGGCGCTCATCTCTCAGTACGCGGGCGGCTTTCGTACGAAAATCGTTAACGCCCAGGTTCTTGAAATCCGGAGATTTTCGAACATCCTCTTCCGTTTTCCATGCGTACCATGCAGCTGAACCGGATAAGTATTCTGCAGCGGCCCCCAAGGCTTCCGATGCCGTAGTCAGAGACGACAGTAGTGTGCCTGCGCTGCCGCCGCGATACGCTTTCACTTCGGGCAAGAAGGTTGTCTTTACAAGGCTGCTTACTCGCCAACTGAACGGCTCCATCGCGAGGCCACGGGCCGCGATTTCGCGATCCCACATATTCGCGGTGCCAGCGTGATCTTCCTGAAATGAGCCGTTCTGCGCTGCTGTCATGGCGCTGGCGGCATTTGCGACGCCGTAATACCACGCGAGAATGCCTACCCTAGCGACATCAGCGGAGGTTTTAGCATCCTTCATTTTCTCCAGCGCGGATAGATGATGAAGGCCGAGGAAGAGCTGTTCGAGAATCGTATTTTCTACCCAAGCGTCCATGCTTCTTTTACCTTGGGAAGCATAGAAGCTCTTGGCGGCGGTGAAATTTACCCCTTTGTCCGCGATCAGTAGGCTTAATGCCCGCATCCAGTTTACTGTCGATGGAAGGGCGAATTGAGGGGTTGGCTTGCCCCTCCGCTCGTTGATTGTGCCGCCTTCTATGATCCTTTTGTATAGCATTCGCCGCCCTCCGCTCCAAGACCAGCACGAGCAGCACGATGTCGTGCGCCTTATGCCATAACTGCCCATGCTCATAGTTCAAGATGTCTGCTTCGCTATCTCCGCCCATCCGGGTCACAATCCCTCACGCAATAGCCCGCGCAGGCCGCTTACGTTCAAGCCCTGCCTGCGGCTCCAGGTGTTCGCCTCGGCACCGCGAGGGCAGGGGGCTTGAGCGCGCGCCTGGTGCGGGCAAGGGGCTGGCCATGGCCCTAAAGCCGGAATCCGGCAGGGCCAAGTCTTTACAACAACAGGGGGTGGCGTGGTGCTGGGCAGTCGCGTTGTCTGGCCTTGCCGGTCACATGCCAGTCAAGGTGACGCGCCCACAAAAACGGCGCAGAATAAGGAATGGCGCTTCCGTTCTACTCAATCGGCCATTCCACCCGGGCAATCGAGGCTTTCGTTGATCTGCTGCGGACGGGCAGCGTGACGATGGTCGCGGACATCCGTTCAGTGCCGATGTCGCGGACAAACCCGCAGTTCAACACCGACAGCTTACCCAAAGCCTTGGCTGAGTTTCAGATCGGCTATGAACATATCGCTGAATTGGGGGGCTTGCGCGGTAAAGCGAAGGCGATCGAGCCAGACATCAACGGTTTCTGGGAGAACCGCAGTTTTCATAACTATGCGGATTATGCGCTGTCGTCCTCATTCAGCAGCGGTCTTGACCGGCTCATCGCATTGGGCCGCGAACAGCGATGCGCGATGATGTGCTCCGAGGCGGTGTGGTGGCGTTGCCACCGTCGGCTCGTTGCGGACAACCTCATTGCGCGGGGCGAGAGCGTCTTTCATCTGATGGGCAAGGATAAAGTTGAGGCGGCAAAACTGACCGCAGGCGCGCGTGTCCAGAAAAACGGAACGGTGACCTACCCGGCGACATCATGACCGCCAAATGAAAACAGATCAGCTGGCGTTAGGCTGCCAGCATCCTAGAAGGGCACAGCACTCGGCCATTTGTAGGCATAGATCGCTTGCAATGCGGCCTGGTGGTCACGAACGGTTCGAGGCGTTCCTGAGCACCCCTGTCCGGGCAAGCGGGTCGCTGCATTCACTACCAGCACCTGCAACGGCGGTAGCTCGCGCGCCTTGCAATATCTCCGGATGATGCACAGAAAATAGGGCGCGCTTCGCCAATGCACGCCGATTTCATCGCAAATTTCCCGATAGGTGCATGGCGGCCTGCCGTTGACGGCCCGACCGACAAGGAGCGGCCACGCCGCCCTAGCCCGCCTGAGATGGTCAATCGGCATGGTCCATTCCCTATTGTGAAGTCCTAAGTTTACCGCGGGTTCGGGCCGTCGTCAGCGGGTGTGAAGCCGCCAGTCCAGAAGCGTCTTTGCCACCTGCACACTTTGTCGCATTCCGTTGAATTCGGCGGTTCTGTCCCTACATTGAAGTCATGCTCCAGCGATAAAAGATTTCCGAGTTTGACGTGACCGCTCCTTCGCTTGCGAAGGCACAGAGCAGACCCTCCCGTTTCCAGAAACGTAACCCGCTACGCTAGCACCTATCAGTGCCAGCGCGGCGCAAGATTGCGCGAGGTGTGCAGATGATGCTGATAAGTACCGGTGGTGTGCTTTTGGCTTGGGCGGCCTTCATTTGGCTCTACGATCCAGATGGCCTTCGAGAACCTTTACGTCCGACGCTGCGCGAAAGCCGCAAATGATTCAGCAGGAGATTGATCGTGATTACGGGTTCACAGTGCCGTGCTGCTCGCGCGCTCGTTGAGATTTCAAGGCCGATGCTGGCGAGACGCTCGGAAGTCAGCGTGGACGCCATCGAGCGGTTCGAGAATGTCTCCGGGCCGCTGAAGCGCACCGAAATCCGGGCAATACAAGACACGCTGGAAAAACTCGGAGCGGTTTTCATCCCCGAAAACGGGTCGGGTTATGGCGTACGCTTGAAATTCAACAACCTTGAGGCCGCAGAAATCGCGCGCTTCGAGTGCGAAGGTGGATTGGTCGCGGATGATCGGGTTCCGTAAAGCGTATATCACCTTTCACCAACCGGTGCGGCAGATCACGGATGTACTGACTGTCGCCCAGCCCCGCTAGAGATAGCGGGGCACTCATCGGCGGCGGGGTCACGCCAGCGTCGCTCAAATCTGTCCCGAGCCCTGACTCGCGTCGCGAACCGCAATTCGGCGGGACGCCTTCCGTGCGCGCGTCGTTTTAACCAGGAAAGGAGAAGCTATGGCTGTGAAAAGAAAAACCTCGCATCTGCGCCCTAGTAGGAAACTGTCTGGAAAGGCTGTCTATGGAGCCAAGGGGGCGAAGATCGGTTCGATCAAGCACGTGTTGGTTGACGAGAAGAAGGGAAAGACGGCCTACGCCGTACTGGGCATCGGCGGATTCCTTGGCCTCGGCGACGCTCACTACATGGTGCCCTGGAAGGTGCTGAGATACGATGCTGATCGGGGAGCGTACAGCTCCGACATCAGTGAGAACCGGTTGAAAGGCCGCCCGAAGCACGGCGTGGAGACGATCTTTGACCTGAACGCTCGCTATGCCACGCTCCACCCCCGCAATAACGAGTTCGTGGTGCATCCGGGCTAAGCACTGATCATTGGTACCCGCCGGGACATCCCGGCGGGTTTTGCTGACCCACTGTCACTCTCACCTTCTATAATATCGCGGTGTCCTCGTATGTCGAACGGTGGATATCAGGGCGCTCAACTCGATATCGTCGCGCGATAGCCCGCGCAGGCCGCTGGCGTTCAAGCCCTGCCTGAGGCTCCCGGTGTTCGCCTCGGCACCACAAGGGCAGGGGGCTTGAGCGCGCGCCTGGCGCGGGCAAGAGGCTGGCCATGGCCCTGTTCAAGCGACTGACGGGGCAATAGCAAAGGGCCAAAGATCGCCGGCTGCAGGAGAGCTTTTGTTCAGCTGGAACTTCTGAGATAGTACACGTATTCCAACAACTCCCCATTTTTGGAGTGCGGCGTGCCCAAATACGTTTCTGGTATTTTCCTCGATTTTGATAATGTATTCAGCTCTCTCTTCAAACAGTCTAAAGAGGCGGCAAGGGAGTTCGCTACAGACCCGGCAAGATGGCTTGGCGCCTTCCAGGGTATGCAGGGGTCTGAGAACGATGAAACCTCACATAACTTTGTAATTCGACGCTGCTACATGAACCCTGTCGGGCGGGTTGGGAACAGCGAGCCATTTTCGAATTTCCGTCAGTCATTCGTTCGTGATGGCTGGGAGGTTATCGATACACCCCCGCTCACCAATCAGGGGAAGACCAGCGCTGACACGCACATCGTCATGGACGTTCTCGATTCTGTTTCTCACTACCCTCATGTCGATGAATATGTGCTCATGGCAGCGGACGCGGATTACACTCCGCTCGTTATCCGGTTGCGCAAACACATGAAAACGACGGTGGTTTACGCCGCGATGCAGACCTCAATGGCTTACCGCGCGGCGTGTGACTCCATTATCGATGAAAGATCAATGCTGGAGATCCTGGAGCAGAAGGACGAAGAGACGAAGACGCCCGTTTCAACCGGTGTCCCAAGCGGTCAGGCCACACCGGATAAAGTGGCGGACGCGGTAGAGCGCTATTTCGCCGAATCCGAAAAAGGGCACCGGGCCAACGTGGCGACTCTCGCTCATATGTTGAATAAGCAATTTCCCGGCATCTCGGACGGTTGGATCGAGCACCCATCCTTGAGTCAGTTGCTCAAGAAAATATGCAAACTGAGGGTCGAGAATATCGATGGCCGTACTTTGGCTTGGGAAGAGTAGGCATTGCTCGGCACGGCGGCGCTGTGCAGCAGGCCATCCCAGCGAGGGTGACGAGCGCAGGAACCAAAGCGGTTCGAGAATCTCCCCCAGGCTAAGCTGGAATCGGCTTAGGCAAGCCACACACGTGACGCCAAAGTAGACGCGGCGCGATACAGTTCAGCGGCTTAGGCCTATTGTCGGTGCATGCGCTCTGTCTTGCTCGCCTTGCCGTTGGCCTTGCTGGCCGGCATTGCCGTCGCTCAGGACTGGGGATTGATAGCGAACATATCGTCCACCGTGGGCAATCACGCCAACCGCCTCTGCGTAGGCGAAGGCTTGCGGCCGACCGACATCGGTTGCCCGACCTATGCGCCGAGCCTGACGACGGCGGGCGACCTGATTGTCAGCGGCACGGTCAGCGCCACGCGCTTCGTGGGTGATGGTAGCGGGCTCATCAACCTTTCCGCCAGCGGCGACCGCATCGTTAGCGGCACGCTCTCGATGCTGGCGATTTCCAGCACCGGCTATATCAGCCTGACGACGGCGGGAACGAACTGGGGATACTTCAATAGTGGCCTCAGCTATCTTCCGACGTTGCAGGCGGCTCTCGTGAGCAGCACGAACATCAGCGTGACGAGAACTGGCTACTCTTCACAGATCATCACGGCGCTGGCGGGTGGCGGTGGCAATTACATCATTTCGGGAACGGCCAGCGTGTCCACCAGCAGCGCCAATGGCGGCACTATCCAGATGGCGACCGGCAGCGGGCTGGTGATGACAGTCAGCGGCAGCAACGTGGGGATTGGGACGGCAGCACCTCTCTATCGTTTCACTGTACAATCGAGCATACCCAAGGCAACGACAGCTGCCTATTCGCTTGGAGGTTTTACTACTTTAGATGCCACTAGCTCTGGACTCGGCCTGTTTATGCGAATAGGCAGCAACGCTACTGCTTCGGCACAATGGACCGGCATTATGTCCTACGATAATGCGTGTCATTCGGCATGCAAAATTGACCCCGTAAGCCGGGGGATCGGCGTCCAAAATTGACCCCCTACAGGTTGGCTGTTGCGCTGCCTGCTTTGTCATGAAGCAGGTGGTCGGGGATGCTGATCGTGGAGACGATTGCGCGGATACGGCGCGAACACTTCATCAAGGGCAAGACGATCAAGGAGATCGCCCGTGACCTGAAGGTGTCGCGGAACACGGTCCGGAAGGTGCTGAGGTCGGGCAAGACCTTGTTCGAGTATGAGCGTTCGATCCAGCCGCGCCCCAAACTCGGGCGTTGGGCGGCGGAGCTTGATGAACTGCTGGCGGCGAACGCGGCCAAATCGGCTCGCGAACAGCTGACGCTGATCCGGATCTTCGAAGAGTTGCGCGGACGCGGCTATGACGGCGGCTACGATGCCGTACGGCGTTACGCCAGGCGTTGGAGCAAGGAGCGCGGGCAATCGACCGCGGCGGCCTATGTTCCGTTGAGCTTTGCGGCGGGCGAAGCCTACCAGTTCGACTGGAGCCATGAGATCGTTCTCCTCAACGGCGTGACGGCGATCGTGAAGGTCGCTCATGTCCGGCTGTGCCACAGCCGCATGCTGTTCGTGCGGGCCTATCCGCGGGAGACGCAGGAGATGGTATTCGACGCCCACGACCGGGCGTTCGCACTGTTCAAGGGTACCTGCAGCCGCGGCATCTACGACAACATGAAGACGGCGGTAGAGACGATCTTCGTCGGCAAGGATCGCCGCTACAATCGCCGCTTCCTGCAGATGTGCAGCCACTATCTGATCGATCCGGTCGCCTGCACGCCGGCGTCGGGCTGGGAGAAGGGTCAGGTCGAGAACCAGGTCGGGCTGGTCCGGGAACGGTTCTTCACGCCACGGCTGCGGTTCAAAACCCTGGACGAGTTGAACGCGTGGCTTCTGGATAAGTGCATCGCCTACGCCA
>NZ_AAMY01000052.1 GCF_000152905.1 Nitrobacter sp. Nb-311A | reverse complement strand
TGGAGACGTCAAGGCGAGGATTTTTGGCGGGCGCATCACGAGGCATGGACGCGTAGCGACTTGAATCAACGTCAATATTGTGAAGCGCAAGGCATTCCGCTCAAGGCGTTTGGCAACTGGCGATCGTTGTTTAAAGTGGAGCCACAGCCGCCCAAGCGGAAGCTGTTGTATCGACGACGCCCCTTAAGTCCTCCCCTTAGTCCGCCGTTAAGTCCCCTCGTAAGTCCGGGGTCTTATCCCTCCTCGGCGGCAGCGGAGCCCATTGTTCCAAGACCACGTGAAGGGCATCGGCGACGGTTCAGCGAAGCCGACAAGCGTTGGATTCTTGAAGAGATGATACGGTCCGGTGCGAGCGGCAGCGAGATCTCGCGCCGCTACGGCATCGCTCCGCGCGTTCTGCGCCGATGGAAGCAGGACGTTGCCGCAGCGAAAGAGCTGGGCTTCGTCACTGTGCAGATCGCCGACGGAGCGACACCTGCGGCCGAGAGGGCCATGCCATGACGGCCTTGCTTCCTCCAAACGTAAAGGTGCACCTGGCTCTGGGCTACATCGATATGCGCAAAGGCATCGACGGTCTCGCGATGCTGGTGCAAGGCGTCCTGCACCAGGATCCATTTACCGGACATCTGTTTGTCTTCCGAGGTCGCACCAGGGCCAACCTTATCAAGATCATCTACTGGGATGGCACCGGCTTCTGCCTGTTCACAAAACGGCTCGAGCATGGTGTCTTTCTGTGGCCGCCGAGCATTGCGCCTGGCGAAACGCTGTCGTTGACCTCAGCACAGCTGTCGCTGCTGATCGAAGGTGTCGATTGGCGCGCGCCTGAGCAACGCTGGCGTCCGGCAATTGCCGGATGATCTGCGACCGATTGACTCGATGATGCAAGAAATGCGGCGAGAACGGTGCGAGTCAGTTAGATTCTTCTCGTATGAACGTCGATCTCGCCGCACTGCCCGACGACGTGGAGACGCTGCAAAAGCTGGTGCGTTCGCTTGTAGCCGAGCGCATCAGCCTCAGCAAGGCGAAGGCCGAGATCGAACGGCTCAATCTCATCATCAAGAGGCTGCAGCGCAACCAGTACGGCCGCCGGGCTGAGCGGCTCGATGACGAGCAGTTGCAACTCGGCTTCGAAGACCTCAACGCCGATCTTGCGCACGTCGAAACTAGCCTTCCGCCTCCGCCAGCCGAGAGCCGTCCCCCGAGGCCCCAAAGCGAGCGCCCGAGCCTGCCGGTGCACTTGCCCCGCGAGGATGTCAGGCTCGATGTTGAGCATCAAACCTGCCCGTGTTGCGGCGGCATACTGCACCTGATCGGCGAAACGACGAGCGAGATGCTCGACCATGTACCGGCGCGGCTGCGGGTCATCCGAATCTGCCGGCCGCGCTATGGCTGTCGGGCCTGCGGGACTATCCATCAAGCGCCAGCACCAGAGCGGCCGATCGCCAAAGGGCTGGCCTCCCCGGCTCTGCTCTCCCATGTTCTGGTCTCCAAATACTGCGATCACCTCCCGCTTTACAGGCAGAGCCAGATCTTCGCCCGGCAGGGCGTCACGTTGGACCGCTCGACCTTGGCGAACTGGATCGGCGGCGCCTGCTGGTGGCTGGAGCCCCTTCAATCCAAGCTCGCTGAACACATCTTTGCATCGCAGAAACTGTTCGCCGACGACACGCCTATCCCGGTACTCGATCCCGGCCGCGGCCGCACCAAAACTGGCCGGTTGTGGGTGTACGCCCGCGATGACCGGCCTTGGAACGGACCGGATCCGCCAGCCGCGGTCTATCTCTACAGTCCGGATCGCAAGGCTGAGCGTCCCGCTGCTCATCTGGCCAACTTCAGCGGCATCGTTCAGGTCGACGGGTTATCCCGGGTTCGATCGGCTTCGCGACGGCGGCACCATCCAGCTCGCAGCTTGTTGGGCTCACGCCAGGCGGAAGTTCTACGAGGTGCAGCAGGCGACCGCCTCGCCTGTCGCGACCGAAGCGCTGCGACGCGTCGCCGAGCTTTACGTGATCGAGGCCGCCATCCGCGGCCAGACCGCGGAAGCACGGCAAAGCATGCGTCGATCAAAGTCGTTGCCTCTGGTCACGGCGATGAAAGCATGGCTCGAAATGCAACTCGCCCAAATCCCGCCGCGCGGCGGGCTCGCCGATGCCACTCGCTATGCCCTAAGCCGCTGGGATGCTCTTTGCTGCTTCCTCAATGACGGCCGCATCGAGCTCGACACCAACACCGTCGAACGCGCCATTCGTCCGGTCACGCTCGGACGAAAGAACCACCTGTTCGCCGGATCAGATGGCGGGGCTCAGCGCTGGGCCACAGTCTGCTCCCTCATCACCACGGCAAAGCTAAATGACGTCGAGCCCTTCACCTATCTCAAGGACATCCTTGAACGCATGTCGGCAGGTCATCCCATGAGCCGGCTCGATCAGCTCTTGCCATGGAACTGGCGCCCGGCAACTATCCTCAACTAAGATGACGTGTCAGGAATAGACGCTTACCCGCTGGAAGGCGGTCGTTGAAACCTCTGCCATCCATCATGCAAGTCGCCACGCAAGCGCGCGTCGCCAAAGCTTTGCCTGCCATCCGCGAACAAATCTCGGTGAGACTTTGTCGGATGTTCTAGCTCGATCTACTAGACCGAACATGCCGGCGCTTTGCCCGCCCTCAATTCTTCATCTTCGCTTCTTGCGACTCCGGAATTTATAGCTAATAATTCGCTTGGCGTCATAGACCGAGCGATGCTCGAGCGAATGCGACCTCAACAGGCCTGCGGGCGATGCCCGTCGTGAACTCGGCGATGCCGAGGCTCGCACAGAGTGCGAGCGAGTTGTCCGGGAAGACGTGATCCCCGGACATGAACCGAGCCTGATCCTGCGAAAAATCTTGATCTGAAATGTCGCAAGCCAGCGGCGCGTTAGTGCTTGTTTTTGGCTTACGCGCAACAGGAGCAGCTCATGCTGAATTTATCGATGGTACCCGTAGAGGCCCTAACGCCAAATCCGCGCAACGCCAAAACCCACCCCCGCAAGCAAATCCGCGCTCTGGCTGACGTAATGGCCAACTTGGGTTTCTGGTGCCCCATTTTGGCAGATAAGAAAGGCAAGATCCTTGCAGGCGAAGGCCGGTGGCAAGCTGCCAATCTGCTGGGTCTAAAGCAGGTCCCGGTCATTCGAGTCGATGGGCTGTCTGAAGCAAAGCTCCGGGCGCTTGCGCTCGCCGATAACAAGATCGCGGAAAGCGCTGGTTGGGACCGGGAGAAGCTGTGCGAAGAGCTTGTTGAGCTGTCACACCTTCTGGTGGAGGAAGGTCTTGATGTCTCGATAACAGGTTTCGTCCCGCCCGAAATCGATCAACTCCTGGCGGATTTCGAGGAAGACTTATCAGATCCGGCGGATGACCTAGATCATTTGTGGAGTAACGCGGAAGCGGTCACCAAACCCGGTGATCTGTGGAAGTTGCAACATCATCGCCTCCTTTGCGGTGACGCCCGCGATGAAAACCAACTAGTTCGCCTCATGAATGGCAGCACAGCCGCCATGGCGTTTCTTGATCCCCCATACAATGTACGCATCCGCGACGTGGTGGGACGAGGCCGATCTAAACACTCGGAATTCAAGATGGGCGTCGGTGAACTCTCAGACGCCGAGTTCGTGAAATTCCTGAGAGACTCACTGGGTGCAGTTGCGGCCGTCTCATGCGATGGTGCCATTCATTACGTCTGCATGGACTGGCGTCACATTGGGCAATTGTTCGAGGCCGGCGGAAGCGTCTATGGCGCATCCCTCAATTTGGCCGTGTGGGTCAAGACGAACGCTGGCCAAGGCTCCTTTTACCGAAGTCAGCATGAACTGATCGGAATCTTTCGAGTCGGTCGAAGCCAGCATCTAAACAATGTGGAGTTGGGCCGTCATGGTCGCTCGCGGTCGAACGTCTGGAAGTACGCCGGTGTCAATACGTTCCGAGCGGGACGCCTTGATGATCTAAAATCGCATCCAACAGTAAAACCCGTTGCTTTGGTCGCAGATGCGATCAAGGACGCCACACGCCGTCGTGACATCGTCCTCGATACCTTTTGCGGCTCCGGCACATCAATCCTCGCCGCCGAGCGAGTTGGCCGGAGGGCCTACGCTCTCGAACTCGAGCCGCGCTTTGTCGATTTGGCAATCAGGCGATGGCAGGAGTTCACGGGGCGGGATGCCATCCACCTCGATTCCGGTCTCACTTTCCACGAAATGAGTGAGCGTCACTCAACATTGAGCGATCTGCCTGAAAAAGGAGCGGATCATGATTAGGAAAAGGAAAGATTCTTCATCCGACGACGATCACAATGGGGCATCGACAGAGTATGAAGTCGGCTATGGCCGGCCTCCAATACAGGGCCGATTCAAACCTGGGCAGTCCGGCAACCCGAAAGGCATCCGCAAGCGGCGTCGGAATGTTCGGTGTGTATCGGCTCTGAACTTTGCCTCCTATCGGCGGCCAACCGTGACCCCAGCCCGCTGCTAATTTCTTTCGCGGGGGCAATAACTTCAAGCGTTATACGCGGGGTCAACGTTGGAAGCCGATTGGGGGTCAAATGGCTCGCCGATTTACACTTCTGTTCGGGAATGCAGCGACCGCCACAGTTGGTTCAGTCTCTCGGGTGCCTGCCCCTGACATCGACGATCAGGTTCGCAAGGTTATCCTGGAGCCGAAGCATCGGCAGCTCAAAGCTACCGGTCTCATCGACAACGCCTTCGCGCGCACGCTGATCGAACGGATCGAGGTCCGGCAAAACCGCCTCGTCGTGCAGCTAAAGCAGAATCCAGACAATCCCGCTGAAGAAGACCACTCCATCGTCATCCCCTGGATCAAGCCACCCTCCAAACGAGCGCGATCCATCCTGCGCCCGACCTCCGCAAAAGTTCCGCTCCGCCCGATCAAGCTGGAGCGACGGGCCACGCTCGTTGCAGCGATTGCCCGCGGCCGGCGCTGGCTTGATGAACTCATCACCGATTCAGCGACAAATGCCCGAGCGATCGCGACGCGCGAACGCTGCAGCCTGAGACACGTCAATATGACACTGTCGTTGGCCTTCCTCTCTCCCGCCCTCACCAAGGCCGCCGTTGAAGGTCGATTGCCACGTGGCGTCGGTCTCGAACAATTGCGCGAGCTCCCGCTTGAATGGGATCGTCAGTTCGAAACGCTAGGTCTCGATCCGATCTGACGAGCGTCACCGTCCTTTTGGTGTTGCCATTCCCGAGCCGCGGCGAAAGGGTTGCTGGCATTTCCCCCAAGGCACGTTTCACGCAGACGGGCAGACCGTCGCGGTTCAAAAGCCTCCTCAAAGTAACATCACGCCGGCTATCTCCCGTTGAGCGATCCTCGTCGGTGAGGATCTCACCGTACGTCTTCTCCACGAAATGGAGCATTTCGACGAAATGGTCGAGATAGTAGTAGACCGGCAACGTGGTAGGCTTCATTTGACGCGCGCTGGGTTCCTATCGATTCTGGTCAACGAATCTGTTCTCAACGACCAGCCAATACGGTTTTATCGTTCCTTTTTTGTTCTGACAGTCTTATTTGTCAAGATAGAGCGAAGGACGGATCCGCAGAGATGGACGCACCGGCCGAAAGCCGACCCGACGCCGGCCTTTCCCACCGCAAGATCATCCACATCGACATGGACGCCTTCTACGCGTCGGTCGAGCAGCGGGACAATCCGGATCTTCGAGGCAAGCCGGTCGCGGTCGGCGGCTCGGCGGAACGCGGCGTTGTGGCTGCGGCAAGCTACGAAGCCCGCAAGTTCGGGGTCCGGTCGGCAATGGCGTCCGTCACTGCCAAGAGGCAGTGTCCAGACCTGATTTTCGTGAAGCCGCGTTTCGAGGTGTACAAAGCCATCAGCCGACAATTCCGCGACATCTTCGCGGAGCACACGCCGATCATCGAACCGCTGTCGCTGGACGAGGCCTATCTCGACGTCACCGAAAACCTTCAGGGCATCCCCCTCGCCCGCGACCTGCACTTCGGATCCGCGAGAAGATCAAGGCCGAGACGGGCCTCAACGCTTCGGCCGGCATCAGCTACAACAAGTTTCTAGCGAAGCTCGCTTCGGAACACAGGAAGCCGAACGAGCAGTACGTCATCTCTCCGGCGATAGGCGCCGCGTTCGTGGAGTCGCTGTGCAAATTCCACGGCATCGGTCCGGCGACGAGCGCGAAGATGAATGGCCTCGGCATCTTCACCGGATTAGACATCCGCGCCCAGACGCTCGAGTTCATGAATGCCAACTTCGGCAAATCCGGCACCTATTACTACTGGATCTCGCGCGGCGTCGACGATCGCCCTGTTTGCGCCAACCGCATCCGCAAGTCCATCGGCGCCGAGAACACGTTCTCGGCGGACCTCACGACATTCGACGCCATGACCGCCGAGTTCCGGCCACTGATCGACAAAATCTGGGGCCACTGCGAGAGCACCGGCAGCTGGGGACGGACCGTGACGCTCAAGGTCAAGTTCTTCGATTTCGAGATCATCACGCGGAGCCGGTCGGTCCCGACGGTCGTGTCGAGCCGGGACCACTTGGAGAGCTTGGCGATCGCCCTGCTGCAGGCCGAGATACTCTTCCCGAAGTCGGTTCGCCTGCTCGGCGTGTCGCTGTCCTCGCTGCAAGCGCTGGGGCACGACGACGTCGAACGTCAGCTCGATCTGCCCATCTGACGCTGTCCATTGGAAAATTCGGGAAGTTTCATCTCCAACGCGGGATGTAACCTTGTGCTCGCTTCGGGCGTCAATGTCGCAACTTCTCTCCGGTCGTGCTTTCCGAACTCCCCCACATTTTTCGGATTTGCTCCAGGCCGCGCTCGACACCGTGCACAAGCCAGGCAGCGAGAAATCTGACATGTCGAAGATTCTTGTGAACCCTGGCGTATCGCTGGTTCTGCCGCCAGCCTCGACACTGATGTACCCAATCACTTTTTGCGATGCGCGCGTTGAGCTTCTTCTTTCGAGCCTTCGCACACTCTGCCAAGAAATACGAGCGGACCTCGTACCTATCCGGAGCGTCGACGCAAGCCGAGCCAGGACACGGGCGCGGCAACGCAAACTAGCGCAGCTCCCGCTTTACAGGTCGTGAAAACGTTAAGACATACGCCATACCACTGCCGGGTCTACGCTCTCGGTAAGCATGGCTAGAACATCCAGGCGCTTCGCTGTTAAACTTGGTCGCTGGGGCCGCCGCGTAAAGTGGGCGCAGCGACTGATCACCAACGTGCCGCAATCGGTTCGGATCGCAGGCATCGTCGCGATCATGCTTGCCACCTTCGCGTTGATCAACCTTATCGTTCAGGTGGTCCGCAAACCGAGTGAGTTGTTCTTCTTCGTCAGCCACAGACTTAGCAAAGAGCCAGCCGAGACGTGGCGGCAATACGGGCCTTTGTTTAGTGCATTTGCGACCCGTTCGATCTCGCCGGAATTGTTGGCAGCGCTCGCTCAAGTCGAAAGCTCGGGCAACCCGGTAGATCGGACATATTGGCGCTGGCGGTTCAGTTTCAATCCTTTCAATATCTATCAGCCGGCATCCAGCGCCATCGGCCTATTCCAAATGACGGATCCCGCCTATGCCGAGGTTGCACATCTCTGCATCCGAGCGAAATCAGTCGAAAATTCTGGTTGTGGCTTCGGCCCCTACATCCGCGTCATACCCAGCCATGCCGTCGAGTTGGCATCGATATACTTGGACCGAAATGTAGCTGCCGTCCTCACTCGGTCAGGTAACAAGCCGTCCAACGAGCAACAACGGCAAGATCTTGCCGCCTTTATCCATCTCTGCGGCGGAGGCCCCGCCACCGCATACGCGCGCCGCGGCTTCCAAATGAAGGCTATGGAGCGGTGCGGAGATCATCTCGTGGCGGCGTACATCTCCAGAGTCAATGCGATGAAGCGGCTGTTCCAGCAGCTTGTGGCCAACCATGGAAATTAGCCGCAAAATATCCATCTTCATGAGCTTGGGGTGTCCAATCTATCGGAAATTCCGAGTTTGAGCTGCAGCCTACAGGGCTCGTTGAAGTCAAAGCGATATGCTCCCGGGCGGCGCCATCGATCGACAGCCATTTCTTCTGTTTAGTGAGCGTAGTGGCGTCAGACGACTCAAAGCCAGCGTGCGCGCTTGAAGCGAACAAAGAGAAACGTGCAAAGTACCACGATGATCCCGACGACGACGAAATATCCATAGCGGGCCATAAGTTCCGGCATATGCTCGAAGTTCATGCCGTATATGCCCGCAATCGCGGTCGGGACCGCAAGGATGGCGGCCCAAGCCGCGAGTTGGCGGGTGATAGCGCCCTGTCGCTGCTGCTCAAGTAACGTGCTTGCCTCGAACACAAAGGTCAGAACGTCACGCAGGCCGCCGACCCTGTTCTCGATGCGCCGCACATGATCGAGCACGTCGCGGAAATAAGGTCGCGCTTCCTCGTCAAGGCAAGGTAGGTCGAAGTGCACCAGCTTACTGCACAATTCGGCCATGGGCCCAAGGATGCGTTCAAAGCGGGTGAGTTCACGCACGCAGCGTAAAGAGCCGGGTGACGTCGTCGCGGGTAAGAAAGGCATCGAGTGCGCGATGCTCCATTGCCAGCACTTCCTCCTCAATCTCGTCGACGATCGGCATATAGCCGTCGACGACGAAGTCGAGAATGGCGTGGAGCACATAATCCACGCCATGGCGCAACAGCGACGGGGCAGCTTCCAGCTGGCTGCGTAGCTCCGTGTGCGCACGGGCCGATCCATGGCGCACCGTGATGAGATGGTTTTCGCCAATGAAAATCGCCGTCTCGCCGTAAGCTATGCGTCTTGCTTCGCCGAGCAAATACGCGGTGCGGGCCACAGCGAAGAGCTGGTCGCCATAGACTTCGATTTTGGGAAGCTGGTGCGCCTTCAATGCATCCTCAACCGCGAGCGGATGAAGATCGAAACGCTGCTGAAGCGTGCGTAGCTCTACCTCGGAAGGCTCAAAAAAGCCGATCCAAATGAACTCGGACTTATCGTCTACGAGAACAGGTGGCGCATCAATTGACACTGGTGCAGCGCGCCGCCCGTTTCTGTACAAATAGGCAGCGACGACGCTCATAGACCCTCCAAGTAAGGTTTAGTATATACCGACTAACAGAATGCCGTGCTGTTGTCGCCTCTGAAGGAGAGAGCGCAGACGCTGAAGGCTAGAGATCAGTTTCTTCAGACCACGGCTGCCGCCATGGGACTGCCGCGTATGACCGCGGCCGATTTCGCAGGTCTTGCCGTCTTTGACGACGCTGACGCTGTGATCGCGATGTAGAAGCAAGGCGCGACCACCGGCGCCATTCCACAGGCGGATGAAATCGACCTTCCCGGCACCGTGACCCTCCGCTACTTGCAGCATCCACTCATTGTTGCGTGCGAACGGATTTTCGTCGGGCTTGAGCGGACCAAGCTCCTCGGTCGCGATGTGCATCGAGGCCCGCGACTTCGCGGCGAAATAACGCTTGCGCCACTCTGCACCGGCAAAGTTGACGGATTCCGCTAGAAATTTTTCTTCGTCAAACGGGAGATAGATCGCTCGCTGCAATCGCCGTCGTACTATCTAAGCGTCGCAATATATGCCGCGATATCTGAAGTTTCATCCCGACTTAGCTGCATGTCTGGCATATTCGGATGTGGATTGAGTAAGAAAAATGCGAGCTTCGCGGCATCGAAGTCGGGCTTCTTTGCAATGGGTTTCAAACGGCGGCGCGTCAGTCGTGGCCCGTTTTTGATCGGTTCCAACAAGATGACAGCCTACGCACCAACGGTTGACTAGCGTCCGGCCATGATCGGCATCCCGCGTCGGACCATGGTCTGGAATGGCAAAGCATGCGGTTGCCAAGAGTGAGCTGACTATGCAGTAACCGATCCAGACTAACTGTCGCGGCATCGACCTTCCTTTCCTTTGTTCACCAAAGCAGCGGGCACCGTAGGCCCGTTTCATTGCAGAAGCGACCGCGGGTTGAGCCGGTACCTTGCGATTTCTTACACTATGCCGCGTTTGGCGGTGCGTTTCATTGTGCGACGCTCGACATTAGGCGGCGAGGTAGTCTGGAAAGCTACTTCTAGTTCAACGATTGGCCGATCCTTGGTGCCATTGACACCCTCACCGCTGGACATTCGTTTGCGGCGTCCTAAAACTGCATGGCACCATCCACGTGAGACATGGGAGCGGCCGGCCGCAAACCATATGATGATCTGTCATTGTGACTTGCAGAGAACGATCGGCCTGCTCCACGCCTTCGATCCTCTGCCGCCGCTGCGGAGCGACATGCGCGCTCTCGACCTCTCCTATGAACGTCCCTAAGAATCATTTTGAGCCGTCGAAGGGTCGAACCCGGAAGATTGAACCGCGCAGGCGATTAATGTCGCGCCGCTACCGCCGCACCGGCGCCGATGCAATTCGTCAACCATTCGCGGCGGTGACAATTGGTTCACCATCGCCGTTAAGCCCTTCTGACAAGTCGTCGTGCGACGAATGCGTCATGATCGAAGACCAACTTCGACAGGGGGCGCGTCGGTCAGATCGTTCTGGCCACTCGGGGATCAGCATGGCAGCGAAGAAAAATCAAAAGAAAAACAGCGGTCGGACAACGACCGCGGCTGCCGCTGCTAGGGCCCGGACTCATAACCAATAGCTGACGGTTGCGGCGATGCAGACGGCAGCCATGAAGTTGACGGCAAGACGGTCATAGCGGGTTGCGACACGCCGGAAGTCTTTGAGACGGCAGAACATGCGCTCAATGGTGTCATTCGGCATGCAAAATTGACCCCGTAAGCCGGGGGATCGGCGTCCAAAATTGACCCCCTACAGGTTGGCTGTTGCGCTGCCTGCTTTGTCATGAAGCAGGTGGTCGGGGATGCTGATCGTGGAGACGATTGCGCGGATACGGCGCGAACACTTCATCAAGGGCAAGACGATCAAGGAGATCGCCCGTGACCTGAAGGTGTCGCGGAACACGGTCCGGAAGGTGCTGAGGTCGGGCAAGACCTTGTTCGAGTATGAGCGTTCGATCCAGCCGCGCCCCAAACTCGGGCGTTGGGCGGCGGAGCTTGATGAACTGCTGGCGGCGAACGCGGCCAAATCGGCTCGCGAACAGCTGACGCTGATCCGGATCTTCGAAGAGTTGCGCGGACGCGGCTATGACGGCGGCTACGATGCCGTACGGCGTTACGCCAGGCGTTGGAGCAAGGAGCGCGGGCAATCGACCGCGGCGGCCTATGTTCCGTTGAGCTTTGCGGCGGGCGAAGCCTACCAGTTCGACTGGAGCCATGAGATCGTTCTCCTCAACGGCGTGACGGCGATCGTGAAGGTCGCTCATGTCCGGCTGTGCCACAGCCGCATGCTGTTCGTGCGGGCCTATCCGCGGGAGACGCAGGAGATGGTATTCGACGCCCACGACCGGGCG
>NZ_AAMY01000053.1 GCF_000152905.1 Nitrobacter sp. Nb-311A | reverse complement strand
CTGGCGTCTAACAACACTATGACGCCGCCGATGGGCACCGGCGTTGCGGGCGTGGCAAAGGGCGAGCCGCCTGAGACCGCAGCGCTGGCGGTCGCTTGTTCAATCACTCACGTAGCGGACACGCTGACCTCGTCTGATCTTAGGTCACCAGATCAACCGGTGGCCTCCTCGACACCGCTGATCGGCGCCGCTGCACCGGACGGCGATCTGGACGTGTTCGAAGTAGCAGGGGATGACACCCAGGTGCGCCATGACTGAGCAGAAGAAGACAGAAGGGGTCGGCTATCGCCGGCCCCCGCGTCATAGCCAGTTCAAGCCGGGGCAATCCGGCAATCCGAAAGGTCGTCCCAAGGGGACGGTCAACCTCCGCTCCGATCTTCGTGAAGAACTGGGCGAGCATATTCGCGTGCGCGAAGGTGAGCGGGAGCTGAAGGTCAGCAAGCAGAGAGCCATGCTCAAAGCGCTGGTTTCCAAAGCGTTGAAGGGCGACGCGCGTGCCGCCCACATCGTGTTGACATTGGTCGAGAAACTGTTCGAGCCGGAGGCGGCAAAGGATACCGTTCCGGATCTTACATCGGAAGACCAAGCGATCCTTGAACGCTTCCTTGCCCGCCGCGTGTCTGGCCAACCCCTATCCACAGAAGAATGATGGCGTGTTCAATCCTCACAAGCTGAAAGATTAAGTCTATGATCGATAATAATCGCGCATTTCGCGCAGCGCTCGCCGCCGATCTGGTTGCCTTTCTGGAGAAGGTCTATCCGGAGATCAATCCGGGCGGCGCACTCTATCTTGTCGACTACATTGAGTATCTCGCTGACGTTCTTGACCGGATCGGCAGTGGCCAGGATACGCGCGTCATCGTCAACATGCCGCCGCGGCATCTGAAGTCCATTCTACTGTCGGTGGTCTGGCCGGCCTGGCTTCTGGGACGAAATCCGAAGAAACGCATTGCCGTTGTCTCACACAGCACAGATCTGGCGCACGACCTCGCGATTAAGAGTTTGCGTTTGATGCAGTCCGACGTCTATGCGATGATCTTTCCCAACACGCGGATCGTTGGTGATCGCCGGAAGACGGCGGATTTCGAGACCACTCAGAAGGGCGGCCGCTTTGCCGCCTCAATCGACTCCGGCATCACGGGACGTGGTTTCGACTTGATCATCGTTGACGATCCGATCGCGGCGCACGCGGCACGCTCCGCAGCCGAACGCGATAACGTGAACGACAATTTTGATGGCATGATCGCGTCCCGGCTCGATGACCAAGGCCGCGGTGCTATTGTCATTGTCGGCCAACGTCTCCATGAAGACGATCTCTCTGGTTATCTGTTGCGGAAAGGCAGTCATTGGCGACATGTCTCGCTGCCTCTAGTCGCTGAGGAGAGAACCGTTCTGCAGATCGGATCCCGGCTCTGGACGCGGGAGGAGGGCGAGGTTCTGCTTCCGCAGCTATGGCCGCCAGAAGTGGTAGCCAGTGTCCGTGTAGCCAACGGTGAGGGAACGTTCTCAGCGCAGTACCAGCAGAACCCGTCCGCCGCAGTTGGCGAGCTGATCCGGCCAGACCAGGTCCCGCTTTACGATGAGCTGCCGCCGGGTGTGCGGCGTGTTACGCTGAGCTTCGACACCGCTGTGAAGACCGGACCGAATTCGAGCTATACGGTTGGCTTGATCGTCTACACCGACGGTCATCGGCACTATATCAACGATGTTCTGCGCCAACGGCTTGATCCGGTGCAGGCAAGAGATGCCGCACTCGGCCTGATCGTTAGGTATCGACCATCCACAATTCTCGTCGAGGACGCGAGCTCTGGGCCGGGACTCGCCAAGATGCTGGAAGAGCGCGGTTATCGTTGCGATCTGCGCCCAACTGGCGGGATGAGCAAGGAGGAACGGTTATCGCCGCTTCTTCATATGTTCGTTGCTGGTCGCGTTCTCATCAAAAACAACCAGCCATGGACTGTCGAATTTATCAACGAGCTGCTGCGTTTTCCGCTTGGGCGCCACGACGATCAGATGGACGCTCTGACGCAATATCTGGGCTGGTTCATGGAAACAGCGAGGGCAATGCCGCCTATTATCCTTGGGGCCGCCGGCGCAGAGCAACGACTTGCAAACGCACTTTCTGGCCGCACGCGTCCACTGCAGAAAGGTGAACACCCTATGCGCCCGCGCTTCACCAGATATCGACGGGGGTGAGCTGCCCGCATCGCCCAGACCAACGCGATTCCCCAACCGATGATGGTGCTGCCGAAGGCGACGTTGATGACAAGGATGATCCAACGGTTCGGGTGGTCGCGCCGGAATGCTACGATGCTTGGGATGATGTAGATGATGCCGGCGATGAGGAAGACGATGCCCAGGAAGATAAGATCGCCGGTACGAGGATCGGGCTGCATGTTACAATACTCGCAGAATGATTGAGACGATGAACGATGCTATCCAGACGTATCCATAGGTCGGCGTCTGGCGCAGCCGTTGTGCGCGCATGAACAGATACGCCGGGGCTAACAGAAGCGCGAAGGCCGTCATCATCCGGAGCTGTAACCGGCGCGTTTGAGTTGCGCCGCGTCGGTCAGGCACAGCGTCGCATTCGTCAGGAGCGGAATGAGCCAGGTCAGCAGTGCGAGATAAGCCAAAAACGGCGGATCGTAGCGGGATTATCGTCCACGAACTGAACGATATGAGTGAGCTGATATTGGAGGATGCGGCATCCACGAACACATACACGATGGGCACGACGGCAAGCGCCCATACCAAGCCATTGTTCAGGTGGCTTGGCGCAATGGGCGGAGGGGTATCATTGAGCTGAGCACCGACCTTTGTCTTGCGCAATGGCTGCCAGTCGGCCAGCCCCTTGCGCCAGATCGGGGCCTCGCCGTCGATGGTCCGAGCGGCCAGGAGTTTGTGGAGTTCGTCGGCCGCAAAAGGCCCTTTGCGCTGCCCGCCCTGGGTGTAGAACCACCCCTCGCCGTCTGCCCTGCTGTCGTCCGTCAAAGTATCTCTCCGTTATGATTCAGCCTGCGTCGCGCTCCGCATCGCGAGCAGTTGTTGGCGTTCGTCCACCGACTGCCCGACGCGGTATTCGAGAAAACCTCGATCGTTTGGATGGACGCGGTCGACACGAGAATCGCGTCGAAAAGCGTCGACCCTCCTAGATTCAAATGAGGCCCCGAGAAATTGCGGGCCTTTGCCAAGAAATCTCAGGCGTGACTTTCCTGCCGCAGTTAATGCTTCGGGGGCTGCGACGAGGGCCAAGCCCTTGATCTCGCCGAATAGCTCGACCAGGCGTTGCTCAACTTCCGTTTCGGTCGGGAAGGCTAGGTCCGGATCAAGGCGGCCGAAGCTCGATCCTTCCATCAGCATAACGTCGACGTCGTTCGGCGGATGGGAGACAAGCTTCTCGAACAGCCCCGCTTTGCGACCGTGACCGCGAATGTCACCGGAATAGAACAGCCGCTTGCCACCTGCCTCGACTTCGATGGCATGGGCATCATAAGCGGAGTGGTCAACGAGATGCGGCGTCACCCGAAACGGGCCAAATTGCAGCGCCGTACCGCTTGTGAATTCGACCGGCCTCGCCGGCACATAGGGCCGAGGCACGAATGGGGCTGCCGCCTGCAGAATTTGAAGGGTCGCCGAGCCCAACGCCACCGGCAGATCCGGCCCCGCCAACGGCGCCAGGCCCCAATGATCCACATGCCCATGGGAGAGCACCAGTCCCAAAAGGTCGCCACCGCCCTCTAACCTCTCGATGGCCGAATGCGCCCCGAGATCGTCAGGATCGCCGTCCAACGGCCATCCCAAATCCAGCAAAAGCCTGGCGCCATCGGACATCAGCTCGATGCACGTCCCGCCGATTTCCTTGGTGCCGAGGTGGATACGAACGCGCACGAATCAAAAAAGCCCATATGCCCCTAATAGGTGTCCAGGATCAGCGCCTATGGCACAGAATTGATGGTGTGATCTAAGGAGTGTTCGGTTCTCGTCGCAGACGAAGGAACGAACATGAACACGAAGTCGACTGGCGGCAAACGCTCCGCCGAACACGTAGTCAAAGATATCCGCCGTGCGACGCGGCGGCACTTTTCATCAGAGGACAAAATCCGGATCGTGCTGGATGGGCTTCGGGGCGAAGACAGCATCGCCGAGCTGTGCCGCAAGGAAGGGATAGCCCAGAGCCTCTACTACACCTGGTCGAAGGAATTCCTGGAAGCCGGCAAGCGGCGGCGTTGGTTGTTGCGCTGAGCGCGCAGTTGACAATTCGAGCGAGATATGAAGCGCGCCGGCGGCAACCGCCGCAGCCGTTGAGGGCGGCATTGCGCAAGGAAGAGGTTCTCCTTCCGAGTCACGCCCGCGCTGACGCGCCTGATCTGCGGAGGCCGGCGACCAAGGTTCCGGTAGCCGGCAAGGCTGCATCGTCTGACAACGATGCGGTCGATCGCGCCATCACTTCGCTCAACAAGCGCATCGAGGCCACCGAGGCTGATCCGGCTGCGGTCGGCCAGGTGCGGCGGCGATTGCTAGGTATTCGGATGATTGGCAGGCGTTCGAATTCTATCGCATCGGCAACTGTGGCGGGCAGTTCAGAGGCCAACGAGTTTGCGGCTTATACGCTGGTTCCCGTTTAAAGCTTATGGACCAACAGGATTCAACGCGACAAATATGCCGAAAGATTTCGTCATAATGCGGACGAGATGCAGAAGTCGCCATCAATGCTAGCCGCTCGCTGGGTTGCGGTTTGCCGGCCTCGGTCCCGACCCGGAAAAGGCGTTGCCGGCTTTCGGCTGGTGGATTCATCGAGTTGGCGACCTTGACCAGGATGGATTTTCAAGCTCCATCATTCACTGATGGCCAGACGAAGTCGGCAAGGTTATCGATGGAAGCGCCAGCATGATCGGGCATTTTCAGGGTGCCGGCAAAAACGCCCCCCACAACTGAGAGATAAAAAGCCGAAACCGTTTTTGAAATACGGCTATAGCGCCAGTTCTCCGCATGAGAGTTTTTGCTGCATCAAGGGGAAATCCAAATGTCAGATCAATCTATTTCTCACTTTGAGTGTACCGAGGCGCGTCTTGCGGTGGAGGCCGTTTGGCTGGCTGCTCGGGAGAAGTCGACAGCCAGAGACGAGCTCCTCGCAGCCGAGATGATCGTTCAAGGACTGGCGGTGCTTCGTAAGGTCGATGCTGAAGTGGTCCGGGAGGAGGTCGCGGCCGGGATCCGCAGTGGCTTGGTCTAGGTCCCTCATTTGCAAATCTAGTGCGAAGGGGAATGGTTGAGACGGCAGACAGATCAACGCGGCGTTCATCGCACGTCTGGCCAAACCGAATGATAGGCTTCCCGGCGCACCTTCCCGGGGAGGCGATGCGTTGAGAGCCTGCCGTATCGGTTGTGCATCCCCCGGTCTATTGCTGGCTTCAGAATCGTAAACCCGCACGGAGTGAGGTTTGCGTTACGATGAAGCGGCATCGTCTTCGTTTCGCGGTAGCTGTTTGGGCCAGTTTTGAGCTAGGTCATCGACTCATTAAATCGCAACCAGATGCGGATTGAGACGAGTTTGATGGCAGCGAGGAAGTTGTCGTCACGTTTGTCGTAGCGGGTGGCGACCGCGCGGTAATGCTTGATTTTGTTGAAGAACCGTTCGACCAGATTACGCTTGCGATAGAGCCGCCTGTTGAACCGCAGGGCGATGACGCGATTTGGCATCGGCTTCACATTGGCTGTCGCGCCGCGCGCGGCCAAGGTCTGGCGCAGGGCGTTGGAGTCGTAAGCCCGATCCGCCAGCAGCACGTCGCCGCGTTCGACGGTGTCGATCATGTCCTGCGCGCTGCGTCCATCATGCGCCTGGCCTTCGGTGATCTTGAGCCGGATGGGCAGACCGCAGGCATCCACCAGCGCGTGGATTTTGGTTGTCAGCCCGCCGCGCGAGCGACCCATGCAACGGGATCGCGTCTGTTTTTTTGACCGTTGGCCGCATGCTGATGCACGCGGATCGACGAGGAGTCGATCATTTGGATGTCGCCATCGTAAGCCTTTGAAACCGCCGACAGAATACGATCCCACACGCCTGCCTTGCGCCACCGGTTGAAGCGATTCACGCAGGTCGTATGCGGGCCGTAGCGCGCCGGAATGTCCGCCCACGGCGCACCGGTGCGCAGCCGCCAGAAGATCCCGTCAGCACCCGCCGGTCATCCACCCGTGCAACGCCGCGCGATTTGTTCGGCAAAAGCGGCTGGATCACAGACCACTCGAAATCCGTCAGATCAAAACGTGCCATTCAATCCTCCCCTCCGGAGATTGAATCACGCCTCTCATCCAAACGGAATCCCATTTATGGGTTCGTGACCTAGTCTGTCTGATCGGTGAAGCGGCTCATGCCGACGTGTCAGCCGCTGCGGTCAAAGAATTGCTTCGCGCGCATATAACGACCTGCGCCGATGTACGAACTGTAGTTGCTGCAGTCGGAGAGGCCAGGGCCGAAGCGGTCGCAAAAGCGGCAGGCGTTGATGCCTCTGATGCGACGGAGCCCTTCAAGATTTGGTCATCATAATACATTTGAAATCGCCAAAACGCGTTGGCCTGGATGCCGTAAGTCGGCGTTGCGAACAGTTGATGTTGCAGCAGTAGTGGGACGAGGCCCTGTCTCGCACTGCGAGGGAGGCGAAGGCTCACACTATCTTCCGGACGTGTTCGCTCTTGATCTCTGGCGCCGCGTTGTCAGGCCTGAGGTGATCTGCTGGCTCTTTCTCGATGCCTTGGACCTTAGGCGAGGTCGGATTCGAGCTTAAGGTCTTACGAACGGCACGGGGAGGAAGAATTCAGATAAGCTTGGTCGCGGGGCCGTGTAACGGGGTCGGCCGGTGCTCGCCAGATCGATCTGACTTTACCATAGAATCACGATAGAAGGGGCGCGAATCTGTGTTCTCCGCATGCGGTCCTAAATTACAGCATGGCTACCTCACCGGCCATCTTCGTGGTGGGTCAACCATAGGTTGATCCGAGTGACCCTGTGGCGGACCAAGAATCTGAGCACTTGTGCAAGGTTTCACGTTTGCATCGCCACCTCAATTGCCAATTGAGTTCAATTCCTGTCCAGCAATAAGGAGACAAGATTGAAAAAACTCTTCCAAGTCCGTTCCAGGCAGCGTGATGCTGAGACCGACAAAAGGCGCGTCGGTTCGATTGTGCAGTCGATTGATGCTGCGATCGCGTCCGCAACGAAAGAGCGGGATGCTTTGCAATCCCGCGTGAGCGATGCTCGAGATCTTGCTTCATTCGCCTCTGGAACAGCCCACGATGAACACCTGACGCGCGAACCCGCAGACGAGAAAATTCTCAAAGAATATGAGTTGCAGATGGAAAATGGAGTGAAGCGGATCTGCGAACTGAATCAGCACATCGTCAGCCTGATCGAACTGCGAGATTTATCGAGCCGTTCTTTTTTTCATCTGTTGCAATCAGCTCAGTGAGCTCAACGGCGGCGTTAAGGTGTTTGACGATCCTTGCGTTGTCCCTTGATCAATGATCATTCGGACAATACGAGAGATCCGACGGCGTTCAGTTCAATTGGCTGAGGTCAATCGGGTCTGCCCCCTGAAAAGTGGTCCTCCCGACTTAGGCTATTCGCCGTTAGAGAGGACGTTGGAATGCCCCAGAAGAAGCACAAGGCGGAAGAGATTGTCGCGAAGCTGCGCCAGGTTGATGTTTTACTTTCTCAAGGCAGAACGGTTGGCGAAGCGGTTCGTTCGATCGGCGTGACGCAGTTCACGTATTACCGGTGGCGCAGGGATTTTGGTGGCCTGAAGGGCGATCAGGTAAAGCGCTTGAAAGAGCTCGAGAAAGAGAACGACCGGCTGCGTAAGGCTGTGTCGGACCTGACGCTGGAGAAGCTAATCCTGAAAGAGGCTGCCTCGGGAAACTTCTTCTCTATTCGGGGTGCATGATGCAAGCTCCTTTTTGCACGTCCACGATGTCAGAGATCATCCTGCGAGGCTCCTGCTTCTCTCCGAGGTCAGCATTTTGCAGCCTCATGATGGGATCAGAGGGAAAGGGCGGAGCCATCTAAGCCGCGCGGTCGTAAGTGCGCCGCACGAGTTTCCTCGGTCTCACCCAATCCCGTCGTCCTCGCGGGACGCCTCCTCCAGCATGGAGGAAGTTGAATCGGTGTGGATTTCCTCTGTGACTAGGTTGTAGCTGCGCTCCAGCGGAAGTCGGTATCGTCCCTCCACATCCGGTGAAGTATGACCGCGAGCTTGCGTGCAACTGCGACCATCGCCTTTTGCATTCCGCGCCGGCGCGCCACTGCAATGCCCCAGGCCTTGAGCGGGTTCCAGCGACCTGGACCAGTTAATACGACGAGAGCTGCTTCATAGAGACTGGATCGAAGCATCACATCCCCAGACCGGGAGATGCGACCCGTCCTGGAGATCTCGCCGGACTGATAAATGCGCGGCGTAAGTCCGTAGTGAGCACCCACGCACTTGGATCTTGAGAACCGCGCGGGATTGTCGACGCAGGTTCGGAACGTGAGAGCGACGATCGGTCCGACCCCTGGCGCGGACATCAGCCGGCGACAGACCGGATCGACCTGCACCAGATCAAGCAGCATGCGGTGAAGTTTAGCAAACTGAGCTCGTAGAGCTGCTCGTGCCTCTAACAACGGAGCGACGATGGCAGCAACGAACGAATGATCTGCAACAAGTTCACGGATACGGTCCTCAAATTTGATTTTGCCAACCACACCAACCTTGAGTCCGAAATTACGCAGCGAGCCCCGCAGGTCATTCTCGATGTCATAAATCTTCCGCTGCAGCAATTTGCGAGAGGTCAGCAGAAGTCTTCGATGTTGGCTGGCGGGAGTTTTGACGTGGACTGCCTTGAACAGCCCGACCCGCATCATCTGGGCGATCCCGCGGGCGTCGTTCCGGTCGGTTTTGTTGATGCGTGCCGAGAGCGCTGCATGCATATGCCGGGTCTCGACACAGATCGCCGCAAGGCCAACGTCGACGAGACCGGCATAGATCCACTGGGATAATGGTCCTGCTTCCAATCCGATCCGCTCGAAAGGCTGACCAAACTCGTGCAAGCGACCAGCTATTGCCTCTGGTGCACTATCAACCATCGTCTCGAGAAGGACTCGCCCGTTCGCGTCCAGGACGCAAATAGCGGTCGTCTTCACAGAGATATCGAGGCCAGCAAATAGTGACATGACGGGCTCCTTCGATGTTGAATATTTGGAGCTTCAATCTCGCCTCGCAACGGACGCCTTGGCGAGGGAAAACCCCGAATACCCCATCTGAGCCCTTCCCGGCGCCGTCGCTGCGTCGACCATGTCATGGTGAAGTTCTCCGTTTCGGAGCGCTTTGCCTGCAGGGTTTTCGGTCAGCATCGTTCGACGCAGCGCAAGACGCCGAAAGGCCGAGCAGATGAGGAGGCGTTGACCGCCGACATCATCCGGCTCGCCTCCCGGTATGGCCGCTATGGCTATCGCAGGATCACGGCGATGCTGCGGTCCGAGGGCTGGACGGTGAATGCCAAGCGGGTCGAGCGGATCTGGCGGCGGGAGGGGCTGAAGGTTCCCCAGAAGCAACCGAAGAGAGGACGTCTCTGGCTGAATGACGGATCGTGTATCCGGCTTCGACCGGAGCACCCCAACCATGTCTGGTCCTACGACTTCGTCGAGGGTCGGACCCACAATGGCAGGAAGTTCCGCATGCTCAACATCATCGACGAGTTCACCCGGGAGTGTCTGGCAATCCGCATCGATCGCAAGCTCAACTCGACCGACGTCATCGACGCCCTGTCGGACCTGTTCATCCTGCGCGGCGTGCCTGGCCACGTTCGTTCTGATAACGTCCTAAGAGCAGAAGGAAGTGGAGCAGCCGATCAAAGTCTCTCCGTTCGCCAGCATGCTCTCGCTGCGTGACGCTGGTCAAGTCGCAAGGTCGAACCAGGCGGCTTCCGCCGGCAAAGGAAAAGGTCTCGTCCATAGCAAACACAGGGTCCGCACGAAGGCGGCCCTCACCGTCCTCAACACGAGCTTCTGATCCAGGCGGAAGACCCGAACATTATCTACAGGGTCATCGAACAGATGCCCTCACGGCCCTAGCTGACAGAGGTTCTTCCACCTGGCACCCGCCCCTCGACGAAGGGCCGGTAATCGGAACCGCTTTTGACAACGGCGTGCACGACGCGCGCCATCTTGGCGGTAATAGCGGTCATCGCCTTGCGGCGCAGATCGGGATTGTCGCGATCTCTAGCGATGTAGCGTTCGAACTTGTGCCGGAAGCCGTTCTCACGCTGGCGGATGGCAACCTGCCCGGCAATCCATAGGGTGCGGCGCAGCCTGGCATTGCCAAACTTCGAAAGCCGGGTCTGGCCGCGATATTGGCCGGACCGCTGGGTCGACAGATCCAGTCCGCAGAACTTGAGAAACTGGCGATGGTGGTGGAAGCGGCGAAGATCTCCGGCTTCGGCAATGACCGTCAGTGCATTGATCGGCCCGATGCCGGGATTTGCCGCAGAGCTGATAATCC
>NZ_AAMY01000055.1 GCF_000152905.1 Nitrobacter sp. Nb-311A | reverse complement strand
GGCTCGCAAATTTGACCCCGTATCGGCGTTCAATTTTGACCCCTTCGCGCGGCGTGGTTTGAGGGTAGCGCTCGACTCGTCGGAGCTGGCCGGGATTGCGGAGACGAGACGAGCGCGGGTGGCGTGATCGTCGTCGCGGCTTTTGAAGCGCCAGCTGTCGTTACCGGTTTCGACGATGTCGCAGTGGTGGGTCAACCGGTCGAGCAGCGCGGTGGTCATCTTGGCGTCGCCGAACACGCTGGGCCATTCGCCGAAGGCGAGATTGGTGGTGACGATGACGGAAGCACGCTCGTAGAGCCGGCTGACGAGATGGAACAGCAACTGGCCGCCGGATTGGGCAAAGGGCAGATATCCGAGTTCGTCGAGCACGATGAAGTCCATCCGGGTCAGATGTTCGGCAAGCCGGCCCTGACGTCCGTTACGGGTCTCGATCTCGAGGCGATTGACGAGGTCGACCACGTTGTAGAAGCGACCGCGGGCGCCGGATCGGATGCAGCTTCTGGCGATTGCGATGGCCAGGTGGGTTTTGCCTGTGCCGGTGCCGCCGACGAGCACGACGTTGCGCTGCTGGGCGATGAAGCCGCCGCCGGCGAGATCATTGACGAGCGTCTGATTGATCGGCGTGCCTTCGAACTGGAAGTCATCGAGATCCTTGGCCAATGGCAGCTTGGCGATGGTGAGCTGGTACTTGATCGACCGCGCCTGCTTCTCGTTGATCTCGGCGCTGAGCAGGTCGCCGACGATGTGCTGAGGTTCGTGCTGGCGCTTGACGGCCGTCGCCATGATCTCGTCGAAGGCAGCCCTCATTCCGTAGAGTTTGAGCTCACCCATGAGGTCGAAGATTTGGGTTCGTTCCATCAGATGGTCCTCCGGAGGTTGTCGTAACGGGCGCAATCGGCGATCGGCGCATGGCGGAGCGTCAGTGCCGCCGGCGTCATAATGTTGGCCGGTGCAGCGGGTTCGCGTTGGCGAGCCAGGATGTTGAGAACGACGTCAGCGGAATGAACGCCATGAGCGATCGCCTCGGCGCAGGCGGCTTCGACCGCCGACAAACCGTCCGTCAGCACCGCATTGAGGATGTCGACCATCTGTCGATTGCCGTCGTCGGTGCTGGCGAGCCTGCGCCGGATCCGTTCGATCGCGGCCGGCAACACCCAGTCCTTGAAGGGTGCGCCGTTACGTAAGGCCCCGGGTTTGCGCGCGAGCACCGGCACGTAGTGCCAGGGATTGTAGGTCGTCTCGCCGCGTCCGAACGATCGCGGATGCTCCGCAACGATGCGCCCGTCCTGACGGATCACGATGCGATCGGCATAGGCTTGAACTTCGACCGGGCGCCCGACGGCGCTGGCAGCGACCGAGTATTTGTTGTTGTCGAAGCGCACCAGGCAGGTCTTCGAGACCGATGCCGGCACCGCGTGGAATCCGTCGAACCGGCCAGCATAGGGAACGAGCTTGGGCCGCTCGGCTTCGAACACCTCCCAGACCGTCTGTTCGGCCAGTTCTGGATGTCGGTGCGCCTTGGCGTAGGCGATGCACTTATCCAGAAGCCACGCGTTCAACTCGTCCAGGGTTTTGAACCGCAGCCGTGGCGTGAAGAACCGTTCCCGGACCAGCCCGACCTGGTTCTCGACCTGACCCTTCTCCCAGCCCGACGCCGGCGTGCAGGCGACCGGATCGATCAGATAGTGGCTGCACATCTGCAGGAAGCGGCGATTGTAGCGGCGATCCTTGCCGACGAAGATCGTCTCTACCGCCGTCTTCATGTTGTCGTAGATGCCGCGGCTGCAGGTACCCTTGAACAGTGCGAACGCCCGGTCGTGGGCGTCGAATACCATCTCCTGCGTCTCCCGCGGATAGGCCCGCACGAACAGCATGCGGCTGTGGCACAGCCGGACATGAGCGACCTTCACGATCGCCGTCACGCCGTTGAGGAGAACGATCTCATGGCTCCAGTCGAACTGGTAGGCTTCGCCCGCCGCAAAGCTCAACGGAACATAGGCCGCCGCGGTCGATTGCCCGCGCTCCTTGCTCCAACGCCTGGCGTAACGCCGTACGGCATCGTAGCCGCCGTCATAGCCGCGTCCGCGCAACTCTTCGAAGATCCGGATCAGCGTCAGCTGTTCGCGAGCCGATTTGGCCGCGTTCGCCGCCAGCAGTTCATCAAGCTCCGCCGCCCAACGCCCGAGTTTGGGGCGCGGCTGGATCGAACGCTCATACTCGAACAAGGTCTTGCCCGACCTCAGCACCTTCCGGACCGTGTTCCGCGACACCTTCAGGTCACGGGCGATCTCCTTGATCGTCTTGCCCTTGATGAAGTGTTCGCGCCGTATCCGCGCAATCGTCTCCACGATCAGCATCCCCGACCACCTGCTTCATGACAAAGCAGGCAGCGCAACAGCCAACCTGTAGGGGGTCAATTTTGGACGCCGATCCCCCGGCTTACGGGGTCAATTTTGCATGCCGAATGACACCCCATTGTCCAGAGTTGTCGCAGCTTCGACGCGAGCCTTCCTGTAGAAGACATAGGACGGGTGCTTTAGCCACTCGTGCTCATGAGTTTCCAACTTACAGGTTGGATCGCAGAGATCATTTGTCCACGAGGTAATCGACACGAGGATCTGATTGCCCTGATCGCATGGATCAGTGCAGACAACATGAAGATGGGACCTCTCTGGATCATGCGGTGGCCCGGAGGGAATAAGCAATGTGCCAGCTTTGGCGACCACTTAATGAACCCGAGCCTTTGCAAACGCGCGGTCGATCTGCTGGAAGCTCTTCGCGACCTCAACAAATTCGTCCGCGTTCGCAACGCCGACAGCGTGCAAAATCCTTTGCAGAGGGATTTCGGTCGATCCGCCGTTGGGGTCTTCCCATTCCGGCACGTTACGAGGATCGTGCGTCCAATCCCGCAATTGCCACTTCGTCATGTGGCCGAATTGCCCCCAAACGGCATCAGCGCACTCAATGTCTGCCTCGCTCAATTCATCCAACTCGTCCGGCCGGATTTCGCGATTGGCTAAGGCGATATTGTGGTTTTCGCGATCCGTAAGAATAGCTGACCAACCACTTTCGTCGTCGTCATAGACGCCGTTGATATGGTCGTAGGTCATCGAATTGACGGGACCATGGGGCATAGAGCAACGCTTCTCATCGAGAACCGGAAAGCCAAATCTTTTGATGCTCTCCCGATCGATCAAATAGACAAGTTTGATCGCTTTGAGGATGTTCAGCTTCCCCCGACCCGACTTCAAGATCAGGTAGGCTATAAGCTGTGCTGCTCTTTTTGGTTCGTAGCTCACGAGCGCTCACCAACGCCGACGCGGCGCGCCTTCCTTATGGTCATGCTATAGTCCATTTTGCCTTAAGCGCAATATCGTGCCGCAAATCGGGTCGTCCCCACCTTCCGGGTGGCATAGGGCACACGAAACCGTCGACCGAAGTGCTCAGGCGCTCCTACGGAGCGGGCCTCGCTCGCCGCTATAACGGTCCGCCAGCAGGCACAAAGGCCGCCGCCGGTAGAGTCTTTATGAAGGCCCAGCAGCAGGCGCTTTTTCCGATTACGGTGGCGCACAAGTGGCGCACGAACGCCTAATACAAGAAAAGTCACGTGATTTCTCACGTGGCTTTCTATTTGATTTCATTATGAAATCTTGGTTGCGGGGATAGGATTTGAACCTATGACCTTCAGGTTATGAGCCTGACGATTACCGAACCGCTTCCTGTCAAAAGAAACTGGAAAGAGTGCGACGTCAGAACGCCCTTCTGTAACTGGAATCTTGTCGTCGAAAGAGCAGTAAGATTGCTCAGAAACCGCTGGCATTGCTGGACGATTGGAGCGGTACTGTCGGCGCGTTGAGTGGCTCCTTCGGCCACTGAATAACCCCGCCCCGCCGGTTCGTTTGCCGTGACGGGGCTTCGGTGGTGGCAGCGATGATGCTGCAGCAGCCGGAGACCTTACATGCCCAAAACACAATCCCGCAAAGCTACATCTCGATCGTTGACAGCGCCCAGGCGTGCAAAGTCAGCGAGCCGTGCACCGACCAAGGCCACCAAGGTTGCAGCCGTCAAGAAGAGCAGCTCAGCACTGGCTCGCTCTTTGGATCAACCGGTGAAGCATCGCGCCTGCAGCAAGCAAGCCCGGGTCATCGAGATGCTGATGAAGCCTGAGGGCGCAAGGATTGGCGACATCATGAAGGCAACTGGTTGGCAGCCGCATTCGGTGCGCGGCTTCTTTGCCGGTATCATTCGGAAGAAACTCAAGCTGACGTTGACATCGGAGGCTGCTGAAGCAGTTCGGATCTACAAAATCACTCGAAACACCACATCTGCCGCATCGGCTGGATCGAAGCCTGACCAGGCCGCGGCCTAATACCATGGTGAGAAGTTCAGGATCGCAAAAGCCTATCGGTCGAAGACTTAAGAGCTTGTCAATGGAAGATGAGATTGCGCACCTGCGCAGTCTCGATCTGATCGGCCTGCAGTGTCGCTGGCAGAGTGTTGTGGGGCGGCCAGCCCCGGAGCACCTGCCCAAGCATTTGCTGTTCGGTGTCCTCGCCTATCGCATCCAGGCCGACGCGTTCGGGGATCTCGATGCTGCGACGGTTCAACTTCTGGAGCGTGCAGCTGCCGTGCAGTCTTTGAATGAGGTTTTGCTGCTCGTAGCGGCCCAGGATCAGCGCAAGCAAGCGATGGTGCTCGGCACTGTCCTAACCCGGGAGTGGAACGGGCAACATTATCGGGTGATGGTCGTCCAGGGCGGCTTCGCTTTCGAGGGGAAAACCTTCGACAGCCTGTCCGGGATTGCATTTGCCATCACCGGCACGAACTGGAATGGACCGCGCTTTTTTGGTCTCCGCACCGGAAACGGCAAGGGAGTGCGAACATGAAGCCGGCCGACAACCGGGTCGTCCGGTGCGCGATCTATACGAGGGTGTCCACCGACTCCGGCCTTGATCAGGAGTTCAACTCCCTGGATGCCCAGTATGATGCGTCCCAAGCCTATATCCGAAGTCAGGCTCATGCAGGCTGGTCGCTGGTCAAGGCGCGATATGATGATGGCGGCTTCTCTGGCGGATCGACCGATCGCCCTGCCCTACAGCGATTGCTGGCGGATGTCGCGGCCCGCCGGATCCACATCATCGTCGTTTATAAGGTGGACCGGCTGACCCGATCTCTGGCTGACTTCGCCAAGCTGGTCGAATTGTTCGATGCCCATGGCGTCTCGTTTGTCTCGGTGACCCAGCAGTTCAATACCACCACATCAATGGGCCGCCTGACACTAAACGTCCTTCTTTCCTTTGCTCAATTTGAGCGGGAGGTCACCTCCGAGCGTATCCGCGACAAGATCGCAGCCTCAAAACGCAAGGGACTATGGGTCGGCGGCATGGTTCCGCTGGGTTACATCCTCAAGGATGGCCAGCTCCACATCCAAGAGGAAGAGGCCAATACCGTTCGTCTGATTTTCCAGCGCTATCTGGAACTCGGTAGCGTCAACCGCCTCGTCAAGGACCTGAAAGAGCGAGGCTTTAAGTCCAAGGTCCGGCAGCTGGCATCAGGCGGAACGCGAGGAGGTGTGCCGTTCACGCAGGGACCGTTGTTTTATATGCTGCGGAACCGTTTCTATCTGGGCGAAGTCAAGTTCAAGGGCGAGATCCTGCCTGGACCTCAGCCGGCCTTGCTCGACCGCACACTGTTTGAGGCCGTTCAGCAAAGGCTGACCGAACAGTGGTCACATCGCACGACGACACGTATCCGAACCCGCGCTCTCCTTGCGGGCCTACTGTTTGATGACGCAGGTCATCGGATGATCTTGACCTACTCCAGTCGGGACCGCGTTCGACATCGCTATTACGTTTCTGCGCCCTGTATCCGGGGTCAAACGGATGAGCCTGTTGGGTCTGTCACCCGCGTGCCTGCGTCCGAGATCGAGGTCACGATCTCCAAGGCGGTCATGGCCAACACGGACATGGATGAACCATTCGCGAACGAGACCTTGTCTCGAGACACGCTTGAGCGGTTTGTCACCCGGATAGAGGTTCGCAAGAACCAGCTCGCCATTCATCTAAGGTCTGGCGAAAATGATATTCAGGGGATCCACATCCACCACCATCCGGATCCGGCTGAACAATCCGCTCTCACCTCGCGCACCATCGTCGTGCCCTGGAAGAAGCCATCGAGGCCCGCCCGAGAGATCTTGCTGCCGGCGAATACGCCAGAGCATCGCGCCCGGCCCATGAAGGCCGAGCGCCGGTCGGCTCTGATCCGATCGATCGGCCGCGGCCGACTTTGGCTTCAGGAGATCGTCGAGGGCCGCGAGACGATCGAAAGCCTCGCCGCCCGCCAACATTGCAGCACGCGACATATTAATATGACCATCTCCCTTGCCTTCCTTGCGCCGACCTTGGTCACAACAGCCGTTGAAGGACGGCTCCCGCGCGGGATCGGTGTTGCTGCCCTCCGCGATGCGCCGGCTGAATGGTCACAGCAGATGAGGCGGCTCGGCCTGGCGCCCACGGCGCTTCCGATTCTGAGAACCGGTAACCGCGCCTTATTGATTGATCTGATTCCCAGGAACGGGAAATTGCGCCGCTGAGACAGCGTCCCCAAACCCGCCCAGGCGGGTCACAGAGACCGCGCCCCCGTAAATCAAAGTGCGGAAAGCCCGCCGCTAGCGGGGCTTTTTCGTCAGTCTCTGGAAATGTGAAAAATAACAGACTGGGTGGTGGCGGACGCAGTCAGATGCGAACGAGTCTCCGCAACGCAATTCCCTGCTATCAGGGAAATAACAGGGAATTCTAAGAAATCGCACCGCCCGGGAGCTGATCGGGGCATGCATTTTCGCGAGAAATCAAAGATTTGCACGCGAATTCCCTGCTTTGCCGAGCAGGGAATTTCTTGGAATCTTACAGGGAATTTGCGCAACGGATTAGGGAATCGGTAAGCGTCCATTTCTCGCACCCTTGTTCGATCGTTAGCGACCCCGATCTGTTCCTGTCTTCAATTTGAAGATGGAGAGAACAGCATGACGAGCGAACATCGAGGGTGGAGGCGTCAAGGCGAGGATTTTTGGCGGGCACATCACGAGGCCTGGAAGCGTAGCGACTTGAATCAACGTCAATATTGTGAAGCGCAAGGCATTCCGCTCAAGGCGTTTGGCAACTGGCGATCGTTGTTTAAAGTGGAGCCACAGCCGCCCAAGCGGAAGCTGTTGTATCGACGACGCCCCTTAAGTCCTCCCCTTAGTCCGCCGTTAAGTCCCCTCGTAAGTCCGGGGTCTTATCCCTCCTCGGCGGCAGCGGAGCCCATTGTTCCAAGACCACGTGAAGGGCATCGGCGACGGTTCAGCGAAGCCGACAAGCGTTGGATTCTTGAAGAGATGATACGGTCCGGTGCGAGCGGCAGCGAGATCTCGCGCCGCTACGGCATCGCTCCGCGCGTTCTGCGCCGATGGAAGCAGGACGTTGCCGCAGCGAAAGAGCTGGGCTTCGTCACTGTGCAGATCGCCGACGGAGCGACACCTGCGGCCGAGAGGGCCATGCCATGACGGCCTTGCTTCCTCCAAACGTAAAGGTGCACCTGGCTCTGGGCTACATCGATATGCGCAAAGGCATCGACGGTCTCGCGATGCTGGTGCAAGGCGTCCTGCACCAGGATCCATTTACCGGACATCTGTTTGTCTTCCGAGGTCGCACCAGGGCCAACCTTATCAAGATCATCTACTGGGATGGCACCGGCTTCTGCCTGTTCACAAAACGGCTCGAGCATGGTGTCTTTCTGTGGCCGCCGAGCATTGCGCCTGGCGAAACGCTGTCGTTGACCTCAGCACAGCTGTCGCTGCTGATCGAAGGTGTCGATTGGCGCGCGCCTGAGCAACGCTGGCGTCCGGCAATTGCCGGATGATCTGCGACCGATTGACTCGATGATGCAAGAAATGCGGCGAGAACGGTGCGAGTCAGTTAGATTCTTCTCGTATGAACGTCGATCTCGCCGCACTGCCCGACGACGTGGAGACGCTGCAAAAGCTGGTGCGTTCGCTTGTAGCCGAGCGCATCAGCCTCAGCAAGGCGAAGGCCGAGATCGAACGGCTCAATCTCATCATCAAGAGGCTGCAGCGCAACCAGTACGGCCGCCGGGCTGAGCGGCTCGATGACGAGCAGTTGCAACTCGGCTTCGAAGACCTCAACGCCGATCTTGCGCACGTCGAAACTAGCCTTCCGCCTCCGCCAGCCGAGAGCCGTCCCCCGAGGCCCCAAAGCGAGCGCCCGAGCCTGCCGGTGCACTTGCCCCGCGAGGATGTCAGGCTCGATGTTGAGCATCAAACCTGCCCGTGTTGCGGCGGCATACTGCACCTGATCGGCGAAACGACGAGCGAGATGCTCGACCATGTACCGGCGCGGCTGCGGGTCATCCGAATCTGCCGGCCGCGCTATGGCTGTCGGGCCTGCGGGACTATCCATCAAGCGCCAGCACCAGAGCGGCCGATCGCCAAAGGGCTGGCCTCCCCGGCTCTGCTCTCCCATGTTCTGGTCTCCAAATACTGCGATCACCTCCCGCTTTACAGGCAGAGCCAGATCTTCGCCCGGCAGGGCGTCACGTTGGACCGCTCGACCTTGGCGAACTGGATCGGCGGCGCCTGCTGGTGGCTGGAGCCCCTTCAATCCAAGCTCGCTGAACACATCTTTGCATCGCAGAAACTGTTCGCCGACGACACGCCTATCCCGGTACTCGATCCCGGCCGCGGCCGCACCAAAACTGGCCGGTTGTGGGTGTACGCCCGCGATGACCGGCCTTGGAACGGACCGGATCCGCCAGCCGCGGTCTATCTCTACAGTCCGGATCGCAAGGCTGAGCGTCCCGCTGCTCATCTGGCCAACTTCAGCGGCATCGTTCAGGTCGACGGTTATCCCGGGTTCGATCGGCTTCGCGACGGCGGCACCATCCAGCTCGCAGCTTGTTGGGCTCACGCCAGGCGGAAGTTCTACGAGGTGCAGCAGGCGACCGCCTCGCCTGTCGCGACCGAAGCGCTGCGACGCGTCGCCGAGCTTTACGTGATCGAGGCCGCCATCCGCGGCCAGACCGCGGAAGCACGGCAAAGCATGCGTCGATCAAAGTCGTTGCCTCTGGTCACGGCGATGAAAGCATGGCTCGAAATGCAACTCGCCCAAATCCCGCCGCGCGGCGGGCTCGCCGATGCCACTCGCTATGCCCTAAGCCGCTGGGATGCTCTTTGCTGCTTCCTCAATGACGGCCGCATCGAGCTCGACACCAACACCGTCGAACGCGCCATTCGTCCGGTCACGCTCGGACGAAAGAACCACCTGTTCGCCGGATCAGATGGCGGGGCTCAGCGCTGGGCCACAGTCTGCTCCCTCATCACCACGGCAAAGCTAAATGACGTCGAGCCCTTCACCTATCTCAAGGACATCCTTGAACGCATGTCGGCAGGTCATCCCATGAGCCGGCTCGATCAGCTCTTGCCATGGAACTGGCGCCCGGCAACTATCCT
>NZ_AAMY01000056.1 GCF_000152905.1 Nitrobacter sp. Nb-311A | reverse complement strand
GTCTTTCGATCTGCGTAGCTTTGCTACCCGCGTTGCCAAACTGCTCATTTTTGCTCTCGATCTGGAATTTTCCCGTTCATTACAGCTTACGTAACCGTGGTGCTATTGTAAAACACGCCGTCGTTTTATATATCTTACGACATCGTCTTTTGTCGGAGCCCGTCCTTATGCCTAAAGCTCAACTCGAATATCTTTCGATCGGCGCGCTTCGCCCGTGGCAACGCAACGCACGAACTCATTCGCGGAAGCAGATTCGGCAAATCGCCGACAGCATCCGCAAGTTTGGCTTTACCAATCCGGTGCTGGTCGATCGTGAAAATTCCATTCTCGCTGGCCACGGACGGGTTGCTGCCGCTGAACTGCTTTCAATGAGTGAGGTACCCTGCATCAGACTAGAATCGATGACCGCAGCGGAGAAACGGGCCTACGTCATTGCCGACAACAAGCTGGCGCTGAATGCCGGTTGGGACGAAGAAATCCTGGCGGAAGAGCTCAAAGCGTTAAGCGAGCTCGACCTTGACTTTGATCTTACGCTGAGCGGGTTTGCGGTGGCGGAAATCGACAGCCTTGTCGATGGCTTGATACCGGAAGAGACCGGAGATCCTGCCGACGACCGATTACCGGTCGAGGCACCGCCGCGCTGTCATCGCGGCGATATCTGGCAGTTAGGATCCCATCGGCTGATCTGTGGGGATGCTCGCGATCCCGACACCGTTGCCGCACTCATGGGTACAGAGCAGGCGCAAATGGTTTTTACCGATCCACCCTACAATGTTCGGATCGACGGCAACGTCGGCGGCCTCGGTTCGATCCGGCATCGCGAGTTCGCGATGGCGTCAGGCGAGATGTCGGAACCGGAGTTTACCGGCTTTCTCAAGGCAAGCTTCGGCAATCTCACTCGTCACTCCATCGATGGCTCGATCCATTACATTTGCATGGATTGGCGCCACATGGCGGAGATGCTGAACGCGGGCGACGGCATCTACACCGAACTCAAGAATCTGATCGTATGGGCCAAGGACAATGGCGGAATGGGCACATTCTACCGATCGAGGCATGAGCTGATATTTGCCTTCAAGAATGGGACCGCCCCCCACCACAACCACTTTGAGCTGGGCCAGCACGGACGCCACCGAACCAATGTCTGGGAGTATCGCGGCGTCAATACCATGAAAGCCGGACGGCTCGACGAGCTGGCGCTGCACCCAACCGTGAAGCCGGTTGCGATGATCGCCGACGCCATTAAGGACGTCTCCTCGCGTGGCGGCATCGTCCTGGATCTGTTTGCGGGCAGCGGATCGACCCTCATTGCAGCCCACAAAACCGGGCGGCGCGCTTACGTCTGCGAATACGATCCGATTTATTGTGATCGGATAATCCAGCGCTGGGAGACCTACGCCAAAGACGAAGCCGAACAGGTCGCTTGCGGGATCCGACCAGACCGCAACCGGGGGGCAGCAGCATGAGCGGGCCAGACAAGCCGACCGCCCGACCGAACCTGCCCTCGAAACGGGCGGACTATGAGATCGGCTACGCCAAGCCTCCGCTTTCGACCCGATTCCAGCGTGGACAATCCGGCAACCCGTCTGGTCGCCGCAAAGGGGCGATCAAAAAGCGCACCGCCCTGCCCGCTCTCAACGACGAACGGCTGAAGACCATCATCCTCGAGGAGGCCTATCGTTCGATCAGCATCAACGACCCGAACGGTCAAATCGACATCCCGATGGCCCAGGCCGTCGTACGCTCGCTCGCCGTCAATGCAGCCAAAGGTAATCAACGGGCTCAACGCCTGTTCACCGAACTGCTGACCTCGGTCGAGCGCGATAACAAGAAGCTGCACGATGAATGGTTGAAGACGGCGATCAACTACAAGGCCGAATGGGATGAGGAGCTCGCGCGCCGCAAGAAATTTGGCATTGAGGCTCCACCTCCGCTTCCTCATCCCGACGATATCATCATTGATATGAACACCGGCTCGGTCCGCATCAAAGGGCCGATGACCAAAGAAGACAAAGTCAGATGGGATCAACTGCGCGATCTCAAGGTCTCGATAAAGGAGAATATAAAAGAGATGGCGGCGCTTCTCGATACACAGCCGGAAGACAGAGACCAGATAAAAGCGGAGATCCAGCACTCGCAACGCGTTCTCAAAATGATATCAGCCGTTATCGAAGATTGAAATCGTGTCCGGTTGAGCCGACGGTATGCATGGGTTATTCGCCCCGATCTGGGTCCAGATGCGACACGGTCATCGCTGCTAAGTCTGCGCGTTAATCCTGTCGGATCTCGACATAAGGGTTTCGCGGCCACGGCCTTACAAGTGTCCGGGATCAGCGCCTATGGCACAGAATTGATGGTGTGATCTAAGGAGTGTTCGGTTCTCGTCGCAGACGAAGGAACGAACATGAACACGAAGTCGACTGGCGGCAAACGCTCCGCCGAACACGTAGTCAAAGATATCCGCCGTGCGACGCGGCGGCACTTTTCATCAGAGGACAAAATCCGGATCGTGCTGGATGGGCTTCGGGGCGAAGACAGCATCGCCGAGCTGTGCCGCAAGGAAGGGATAGCCCAGAGCCTCTACTACACCTGGTCGAAGGAATTCCTGGAAGCCGGCAAACGGCGGCTGGCTGGCGACACGGCTCGTGCTGCGACGACCGGTGAAGTTCAGGACTTGCGCCGTGAGACCCGTGCCTTGAAAGAGGCGGTTGCCGATCTGACGCTGGAGAACCGTCTGCTCAAAAAATGTATGGTCCGCCCCGGCGTTGCAAGGGATTTGGATTTCTGTCGGGCGCAGTTTGCGTAAATGTATCCGGCCTCTCGCGAGCGAGCTGCTGTTGCAGCCAGGCCATGATAAGATGCGCGCCGTAGCCTGCGTCCATCAGCACGACACCACGCGGAAGATCGCTCGCACAGGCCCACCGCAACTGCTCCAGCGCGATTTCCGGCTTGGTCCGGAAGCCAACTTCGGCAGGAATGCCCACTTTGCGACGTCGATCGCAATCCTCAGCCCATTCCTTCGGAAGATAAAGGCGATAGGCGACAGGCAGGCTGGCGTGGTGATTGGCGATCGATAGTGATACCGCCACCTGGCAGTTATCCTGCTTGCCGAGCTGTCCGCAATATTGCCGTGCAACTCCAACCGAATGGCGCCCCTGCTTGGGAAATCCGGTGTCGTCGATAATCCAGGCCTCGACAGCACCCTGGCGTTCAATCGCCGGCACCACCATTTCGCGTATCTTGCCCAGCACCTTCTCATCCGACCAGCCACCGCTGCCGACGAAATGCAGCAGCGATTGATGTTGGGCGGCCGTCCGTTCCGGAGCCATCACCGCCGCCATCGGCTCAACGCTCTTGCGACCGCCGCAAGCCATCGCTCGGCGCGCCCGGCCGATTCCGTTCACTCACCTTCCCACGGATTACAGCTTACTGTATTCGACGAATCCGTCGAAGAGGCGTGGCATCGGCATCAGGAAGCGGGCTTCCTCGACCCGGATGTCTTCGATCGATCCCGGCCTGAGGCCATGGGGAATCTGTTGCCACAGCTCCCGGCACCGCTGCTCCAGCCAGTCGTTCAAGGCCTCCAGCGATGGAAAGCGCGGCATCGGCTGCCATAGCCGGTGGCGGGCATCCTGGACGTTCTTCTCCACCTGTCCCTTCTCCCACCCCGATGCCGGATTGCAGAACTCGGTCTCGAACAGATAATGGCTGGCCATCGCCGAGAAGCGGGCATTGATCTGCCGCTCTTTACCGCGCCCGATCCTGTCGACCGCCGTGCGCATGTTGTCGTAGATCCCGCACCGGGGAACGCCGCCCAGAACCCGGAAGGCGTGGTTGTGGGCGTCGAACAGCATCTCGTGCGTTTGCAGCGGATAGGCCCGCACGATGAAGGCACGGCTGTAGCTGAGCTTGAAGTGCGCCACCTGAAGTTTGGTGCGCTCGCCGCCGAGAACCGCCCAGTCTTCCGACCAATCGAACTGGAAGGCCTCGCCGGGCTCGAACGCCAGCGGCACGAAGGTGCCACGCCCGCTCGTTTGCATCTGACGCTGGCGCTCTTCCCTCCAGGCCCGTGCAAAGGCGGCGACGCGACCATAGGAGCCGTCATAGCCGAGGCTCATCAGGTCGGCATGCAACTGCTTGATCGTGCGCTTCTGCTTGCGCGGCCTGTTCGCTTCCGTCCTCAGCCACGCCGACAGCCGCTCGGCATAGGCATCAAGCTTGCTCGGCCGATCCGGCACCTGGAAGCGGGGCTCCACCTCGTCGGATCGCAGGTATTTGCGGATCGTGTTCCGCGACAGTCCCGTGCGCCGTGCAATCTCCCGGATCGAATGTCCATCCCGCAGATGCCAGCGTCGGATAACGCTCAGTAACGCCATGTCTATCACTCCAATGTCCCCTGCGATCAACCAGCAGGGGTGGGTTCAAACATGGGTCACTTCTCGATGGAAAAATCCCTCAATCCCGGGTCAGTTCTCGGCGGAAATCAACACTTTCTCTAGGTTTGCGATTTTTCTTCCCAGTCGGCAGCAAGGGGAGCGACGATTTCACAGACGACGCCGGATGTTTCATAAGTGATCCGGACATCGCCGCTGAGTTCGAGCGCTAGCACACGTTCAATCAATCGCGAACCGAATCCCTTTCGACTGGGTTCTGAGACAGAGGGGCCATCCTGCTCCTGCCAACGAAAGATAAACCACGGGACGTCACGCTGCTCGATTTCCCACCTGATCGTGACTTTGCCAATCGGGACGGATAGTGCGCCGTATTTGGCGGCGTTCGTCGCCAACTCGTGCAGTGCCAACGTCAACGCCAATGCGGATTTTGGCGAGAGCTTCAGATCGGACCCTTCGATTTGAAATCGCTGGCGTCCATGCACAGTGATGATCTGCGCAACGATATCCCTCAGTTCTGCGCTATCCCATTCCTCGCGAGTGATCAGATCATGACCGTTCGATAGCGCCAGCAAACGTGCCTCGAATTTCCGAAAGTCCTCGCTTTCACTCTCATGACCGCCGAAGCTTTGCCGTGCGATCGCGAGCACGGTCGCCAGATTGTTCTTGAGCCGATGCTTCATCTCACGAAGTAAAGTAAAATTTAGACGTTCGGCCGCCTTGCGATCGGTGATATCGCGAGCAATCTTGGAAGCACCGATGATATGATTGTCACTGCTTCGGATCGGTGAAATCGTCAGCGATAGATCCACTAGACTGCCGTCCTTTCGCCGACGGACCGTCTCAAAATGCTCGACACGCTCGCCCCTGCGAAGCCGCGACAGGATGTCGGGCTCCTCCTTCTGCCGATCCTCCGGAATTAGGATGGTGACGGGTTTGCCTACGACTTCTTCGGTTGAATAGCCGAACAATCGCTCTGCGCCGGCATTCCAGCTCGTGATGATGCCATCGAGATTTTTGCTGATGATCGCGTCGACAGAAGACTCGACGATTGCGGCAAGATGTCCCCTCGCTAACTCGGCTCGCTTTCGGTCGCTGATGTCCACTGCAACACCGGGCATCCGCAAAGGCTTGCCAGTTTCGTCATAGAGACATTGGCCATGCACCTCAAGCCAGTGAACCGTCCCATCCGTTTTCTGGACGCGGTATTCCAAAACGCATTTCTCCCCGCTCACAATCGCTTGCTGTATGGCATCGCTGACTCGTCCGACGTCATCCGGATGGATTCCCGCTAGGTAATCGGCGAGCGGAGCACCGGCGGCACCCTTCTCGGGCGGTACCGAGAACATCGTTGCAAAGCGGGCATCCGAATAGACGGTATTCGTTCGGAAGTCGGTATCAAAGGTCCCGATCATGCCGGCCGCCTGCAGTGCGTAGGAGAGCCGTTCTTCCGCTTTCACCAACGCCCGGTCGGTGACGACGCGCTGCGTCGTCTCCTCGACGATGCACAGAACGCCGTCGATGCGGCCTGCCTCGTCGGAGATTGGAGAATATGAAATATTGAAGTAAACGGTTTCGAGATAACCGTGTCGTTCGATCTCGAACGGTCGATCCTTGGCGGACACCGTTTCGCCTGTAAGAAGAACGCGGGTTAGCAGCGGTTCAAGGTCGCTCCACAACTCCGTCCAATTCTCTCGTGCTGGTCGAGCAAACGCCGTTGGGTGTTTGTTGCCAATTGTCGGAGCATAGGCGTCGTTATACAACGCTAAGAACTCCGGGCCCCAAAACAGCACGATCTGCGCCTTGGTAGGTAACATTAACCCAACGGTGTTCCTCAGATGCGCGGGCCATCCGGAAATCGGCCCCAAGCTGGTTTTGGAAAAGTCGAACGCACGAATAAGCGAACCGATCTCGCCGCCGCGAAACGGGAATGCTTCATTCTGATTCTCGCCCGCTTCCGGGCTCACATTGAGCATAGAGTGTGGCCTCAAAAATAGCGGTGATATTCATCCGCCATTGAAATGATACGCTGAAGCAAGGTTCGAGGAAAAGCTCTTTCCATGTGGGACGAGGCGCGAAAACATTAGGCGTGTCCGCCATCGCGCATTTTGAGAGTTCGATACGAACAACACTGGAAATCCATGGGTGCCAATCGGGGTCATATAGCTATGCATAGCATCCAGCTCGAGACGACCTCAGCGCAATCCCAATTAAAAGCCTTGAACCGCACCGGCTTTTTCGGAGGCTGTTTGATTTAAGTTGTTATGCCGCCATGGTCGATTGTTCCAGCATGGCGTAGTAGCGTTGCTCGGCTTCGGCGGGCGGGATGTTTCCGATGGTCTCCATGAGCCGCCGGTTGTTGAACCAGTCGACCCATTCCAGCGTTGCGAACTCGACGGCCTCGAAGCTACGCCACGGCCCGCGTCGGTGGATTACCTCGGCCTTGTAGAGGCCGTTGATGGTTTCGGCGAGAGCATTGTCGTAGGAATCGCCGACACTGCCGACAGACTGTCAATCGGCTCGCAAATTTGACCCCGTATCGGCGTTCAATTTTGCCCCCTTCGCGCGGCGTGGTTTGAGGGTAGCGCTCGACTCGTCGGAGCTGGCCGGGATTGCGGAGACGAGACGAGCGCGGGTGGCGTGATCGTCGTCGCGGCTTTTGAAGCGCCAGCTGTCGTTACCGGTTTCGACGATGTCGCAGTGGTGGGTCAACCGGTCGAGCAGCGCGGTGGTCATCTTGGCGTCGCCGAACACGCTGGGCCATTCGCCGAAGGCGAGATTGGTGGTGACGATGACGGAAGCACGCTCGTAGAGCCGGCTGACGAGATGGAACAGCAACTGGCCGCCGGATTGGGCAAAGGGCAGATATCCGAGTTCGTCGAGCACGATGAAGTCCATCCGGGTCAGATGTTCGGCAAGCCGGCCCTGACGTCCGTTACGGGTCTCGATCTCGAGGCGATTGACGAGGTCGACCACGTTGTAGAAGCGACCGCGGGCGCCGGATCGGATGCAGCTTCTGGCGATTGCGATGGCCAGGTGGGTTTTGCCTGTGCCGGTGCCGCCGACGAGCACGACGTTGCGCTGCTGGGCGATGAAGCCGCCGCCGGCGAGATCATTGACGAGCGTCTGATTGATCGGCGTGCCTTCGAACTGGAAGTCATCGAGATCCTTGGCCAATGGCAGCTTGGCGATGGTGAGCTGGTACTTGATCGACCGCGCCTGCTTCTCGTTGATCTCGGCGCTGAGCAGGTCGCCGACGATGTGCTGAGGTTCGTGCTGGCGCTTGACGGCCGTCGCCATGATCTCGTCGAAGGCAGCCCTCATTCCGTAGAGTTTGAGCTCACCCATGAGGTCGAAGATTTGGGTTCGTTCCATCAGATGTCCTCCGGAGGTTGTCGTAACGGGCGCAATCGGCGATCGGCGCATGGCGGAGCGTCAGTGCCGCCGGCGTCATAATGTTGGCCGGTGCAGCGGGTTCGCGTTGGCGAGCCAGGATGTTGAGAACGACGTCAGCGGAATGAACGCCATGAGCGATCGCCTCGGCGCAGGCGGCTTCGACCGCCGACAAACCGTCCGTCAGCACCGCATTGAGGATGTCGACCATCTGTCGATTGCCGTCGTCGGTGCTGGCGAGCCTGCGCCGGATCCGTTCGATCGCGGCCGGCAACACCCAGTCCTTGAAGGGTGCGCCGTTACGTAAGGCCCCGGGTTTGCGCGCGAGCACCGGCACGTAGTGCCAGGGATTGTAGGTCGTCTCGCCGCGTCCGAACGATCGCGGATGCTCCGCAACGATGCGCCCGTCCTGACGGATCACGATGCGATCGGCATAGGCTTGAACTTCGACCGGGCGCCCGACGCGCTGGCAGCGACCGAGTATTTGTTGTTGTCGAAGCGCACCAGGCAGGTCTTCGAGACCGATGCCGGCACCGCGTGGAATCCGTCGAACCGGCCAGCATAGGGAACGAGCTTGGGCCGCTCGGCTTCGAACACCTCCCAGACCGTCTGTTCGGCCAGTTCTGGATGTCGGTGCGCCTTGGCGTAGGCGATGCACTTATCCAGAAGCCACGCGTTCAACTCGTCCAGGGTTTTGAACCGCAGCCGTGGCGTGAAGAACCGTTCCCGGACCAGCCCGACCTGGTTCTCGACCTGACCCTTCTCCCAGCCCGACGCCGGCGTGCAGGCGACCGGATCGATCAGATAGTGGCTGCACATCTGCAGGAAGCGGCGATTGTAGCGGCGATCCTTGCCGACGAAGATCGTCTCTACCGCCGTCTTCATGTTGTCGTAGATGCCGCGGCTGCAGGTACCCTTGAACAGTGCGAACGCCCGGTCGTGGGCGTCGAATACCATCTCCTGCGTCTCCCGCGGATAGGCCCGCACGAACAGCATGCGGCTGTGGCACAGCCGGACATGAGCGACCTTCACGATCGCCGTCACGCCGTTGAGGAGAACGATCTCATGGCTCCAGTCGAACTGGTAGGCTTCGCCCGCCGCAAAGCTCAACGGAACATAGGCCGCCGCGGTCGATTGCCCGCGCTCCTTGCTCCAACGCCTGGCGTAACGCCGTACGGCATCGTAGCCGCCGTCATAGCCGCGTCCGCGCAACTCTTCGAAGATCCGGATCAGCGTCAGCTGTTCGCGAGCCGATTTGGCCGCGTTCGCCGCCAGCAGTTCATCAAGCTCCGCCGCCCAACGCCCGAGTTTGGGGCGCGGCTGGATCGAACGCTCATACTCGAACAAGGTCTTGCCCGACCTCAGCACCTTCCGGACCGTGTTCCGCGACACCTTCAGGTCACGGGCGATCTCCTTGATCGTCTTGCCCTTGATGAAGTGTTCGCGCCGTATCCGCGCAATCGTCTCCACGATCAGCATCCCCGACCACCTGCTTCATGACAAAGCAGGCAGCGCAACAGCCAACCTGTAGGGGGTCAATTTTGGACGCCGATCCCCCGGCTTACGGGGTCAATTTTGCATGCCGAATGACAAAGAAGG
>NZ_AAMY01000058.1 GCF_000152905.1 Nitrobacter sp. Nb-311A | reverse complement strand
CGTCGGCGACCTGCTCAGCGCCGAGATCAACGAGAAGCAGGCGCGGTCGATCAAGTACCAGCTCACCATCGCCAAGCTGCCATGGCCAAGGATCTCGATGACTTCCAGTTCGAAGGCACGCCGATCAATCAGACGCTCGTCAATGATCTCGCCGGCGGCGGCTTCATCGCCCAGCAGCGCAACGTCGTGCTCGTCGGCGGCACCGGCACAGGCAAAACCCACCTGGCCATCGCAATCGCCAGAAGCTGCATCCGATCCGGCGCCCGCGGTCGCTTCTACAACGTGGTCGACCTCGTCAATCGCCTCGAGATCGAGACCCGTAACGGACGTCAGGGCCGGCTTGCCGAACATCTGACCCGGATGGACTTCATCGTGCTCGACGAACTCGGATATCTGCCCTTTGCCCAATCCGGCGGCCAGTTGCTGTTCCATCTCGTCAGCCGGCTCTACGAGCGTGCTTCCGTCATCGTCACCACCAATCTCGCCTTCGGCGAATGGCCCAGCGTGTTCGGCGACGCCAAGATGACCACCGCGCTGCTCGACCGGTTGACCCACCACTGCGACATCGTCGAAACCGGTAACGACAGCTGGCGCTTCAAAAGCCGCGACGACGATCACGCCACCCGCGCTCGTCTCGTCTCCGCAATCCCGGCCAGCTCCGACGAGTCGAGCGCTACCCTCAAACCACGCCGCGCGAAGGGGTCAAAATTGAACGCCGATACGGGGTCAAATTTGCGAGCCGATTGACATACAATGATACTTCATGCGTCCCAGTCGCTTCAGACCGAGCGCAGAGGTCATGGGAAAATCGTCGAAGGTCGCTTGGAAACCCGGCTTACTGAGCTGGGCTTCGAGAGTGTCCGGGATCAGCACCTATGGCACAGAATTGATGGTGTGATCTAAGGAGTGTTCGGTTCTCGTCGCAGACGAAGGAACGAACATGAGCACGAAGTCGACTGGCGGCAAACGCTCCGCCGAACACGTAGTCAAAGATATCCGCCGTGCGACGCGGCGGCACTTTTCATCAGAGGACAAAATCCGGATCGTGCTGGATGGGCTTCGGGGCGAAGACAGCATCGCCGAGCTGTGCCGCAAGGAAGGGATAGCCCAGAGCCTCTACTACACCTGGTCGAAGGAATTCCTGGAAGCTGGCAAACGGCGGCTGGCTGGCGACACGGCTCGTGCTGCGACGACCGGTGAAGTTCAGGACCTGCGCCGTGAGACCCGTGCCTTGAAAGAGGCGGTTGCCGATCTGATGCTGGAGAACCGTCTGCTCAAAAAAAGTATGATCGCGGATGGGGGCGACGACGAATGAGATACCCCGCATCCGAGAAGCTCGAGATCATCAGGATGATTGAGCAGTCGCATGTTCCCGCGAAGAAGACGCTCGATCAGCTCGGCATTGCTCGGCGCACCTTCTACCGCTGGTATGACCGCTACCTTAAAGGCGGGCCCGAAGCGTTGGAGGATCGTCCTTCCCGGCCGAGCCGGGTCTGGAACCGCATCGGCGACAATATCCAGGCTCAGATCATCGAATTGGCGCTGGAGCAATCCGAGCTGTCGCCGCGCGAATTGGCGGTGCGATTCACCGACGAGAAGCGCTACTTCGTCTCGGAAGCCACCGTCTATCGCCTGCTCAAGGCCCACGATCTCATCACCAGCCCGGCATTCGTGGTGATCAAGGCTGCCGACGAGTTCAAGGACAAGACGAAGCGGCCCAACGAGATGTGGCAGACCGACTTCACTTACTTCAAGATCATCGGCTGGGGCTGGGTCTATCTGTCGACCGTGCTCGACGACTTCTCCCGCTACATCATCGCCTGGAAGCTGTGCACGACCATGCGGGCCGAGGATGTCACCGACACACTGGAACTGGCGCTCACGGCATCAGGCTGCGACAGCGCCAGGGTGCTGCACAAGCCAAAGCTGCTCAGCGACAACGGGCCGTCTTACATCGCGGCCGAACTCGCTGAATGGATCTACGCCAACGGTATGAGTCATGTTCGCGGAGCGCCGCTTCACCCGCAGACCCAGGGAAGATCCGAGCGCTGGCACCAGACGCTCAAGAACCGCATCCTGCTGGAAAACTACTTCCTGCCGGGCGATCTCGAACACCAGATCGAGGCCTTCGTCGAACATTACAATCATCGCCGCTATCACGAGAGTCTCAGCAACGTCACGCCGGCCGACGCCTACTTCGGTAGGGCCTCTGCCATCATCGAACAACGCGAAAGGATCAAACGACAGACAATCCAATTCAGGCGCTTGCAACACCGCAAGCTCGCCGCTTAACATCACCAACCAGAGGCCGACACTCCGCTAAATCAGGCAGCCATCTGCGCCAAATGTTCTGACGACGGACACTTCGAGAGAACATCCGCTCCCCACCAAGCAAAGATCACTGACCCCATTCACTACCCTAAGTATCCTAACTTTTATGGGGAGTGCACCGTACATGGACGTAAGGTCGATCTCTTCATAGCGTTGCCAAATGGCCGAATGATCGCACTCGAAGCTAAGGATTCCAGCTCTGGCCTAAACAGTGTGAAGAGGCTCAATAACGATACGGCAGCGAAGGCCAAGCATTTTGCGACCGAAGGCGGAAAGAACATCGTTAACGTAGCTCTGCTGTCTGGCGTGTTTAAGCTATCAAGCTTGGTTAGCGCACAGAATTCCGGCCTATTTCTGGTTTGGTCTCACGACCTGGATGGGTTCATCGAATGGGTTAAGTCACAGACATAAGGCGGCCCGTAATTTTTCAGATTCCGGCGATTACGACATAGGTATATTTACGGCGGGCTCCCTGTTCGATTCGGGCCGAAGGCCGGAATGAACTTGCGCGAAGCGCGGAGTCTGATGCTCCCCGTCCCGATAGCCTCGGACGACCACGGAAGCGAGCAAATTGCATAAGAGCAGCGTTGCAATAGGCGGTTTTCGGCCATGCCGAAAAAATGCCCCGCAGGGCGCAAGCCGGTTGCCCGCGCCGTGGTAGGCTGGAACTGAGGGTTGCTGGTAGTGAAAGCGATGGGGTCACGGGGAGAGAGTGCAATCTTCCCGTGCCGGATGCCGCAAACGGAATGGCGGTCGTGGGTCGAGGGGCGCGAAAGCCCTCGTCAGGGTTCCAAGGGGCTCGAAGGCTCTTTGGTCGCAAGGGTCAAGGGAAGGCCGATGCCTTCCTTGTCATGGGGCTCCCCGACTGGTGATGCAACGGCCAAATGGTGCGAGTGCTCAACCGGCGATACGGTTGATGGTGTTGTAGAGGCTCGATGCCTTGGAAACACCACGGCCTGGGGGATGCAACGGGGGTGCGCAGCGGCCCCCTTGCCAAGATTGCGGTACTACACCGCACATCTTGCAGTCAGCGGTTCTCCGCACACCTCGCAGTCAGCGGTTCTCCGCACACCTCGCAGTCAGCGGTTCTCCGCACACCTCGCAGTCAGCGGTTCATCCCATACCTCACGCACATCGCACAGTTGGGTAAGTCGCTTCGGTCAAACATTTCCCACCCTTGCATATCGTATCGATTTTCGGCGAGCTCATCCTCAAGCCAGATACACCGGCATGATCACCCTAGACCCGCCTTCTTCGGCAAAACAACTGGGTGGGGGAGTCTTTAACACTGTCCGTCGTCAGAACATTTGGCGCAGATGGCTGCCTGATTTAGCGGAGTGTCGGCCTCTGGTTGGTGATGTTAAGCGGCGAGCTTGCGGTGTTGCAAGCGCCTGAATTGGATTGTCTGTCGTTTGATCCTTTCGCGTTGTTCGATGATGGCAGAGGCCCTACCGAAGTAGGCGTCGGCCGGCGTGACGTTGCTGAGACTCTCGTGATAGCGGCGATGATTGTAATGTTCGACGAAGGCCTCGATCTGGTGTTCGAGATCGCCCGGCAGGAAGTAGTTTTCCAGCAGGATGCGGTTCTTGAGCGTCTGGTGCCAGCGCTCGATCTTGCCCTGGGTCTGCGGGTGAAGCGGCGCTCCGCGAACATGACTCATACCGTTGGCGTAGATCCATTCAGCGAGTTCGGCCGCGATGTAAGACGGCCCGTTGTCGCTGAGCAGCTTTGGCTTGTGCAGCACCCTGGCGCTGTCGCAGCCTGATGCCGTGAGCGCCAGTTCCAGTGTGTCGGTGACATCCTCGGCCCGCATGGTCGTGCACAGCTTCCAGGCGATGATGTAGCGGGAGAAGTCGTCGAGCACGGTCGACAGATAGACCCAGCCCCAGCCGATGATCTTGAAGTAAGTGAAGTCGGTCTGCCACATCTCGTTGGGCCGCTTCGTCTTGTCCTTGAACTCGTCGGCAGCCTTGATCACCACGAATGCCGGGCTGGTGATGAGATCGTGGGCCTTGAGCAGGCGATAGACGGTGGCTTCCGAGACGAAGTAGCGCTTCTCGTCGGTGAATCGCACCGCCAATTCGCGCGGCGACAGCTCGGATTGCTCCAGCGCCAATTCGATGATCTGAGCCTGGATATTGTCGCCGATGCGGTTCCAGACCCGGCTCGGCCGGGAAGGACGATCCTCCAACGCTTCGGGCCCGCCTTTAAGGTAGCGGTCATACCAGCGGTAGAAGGTGCGCCGAGCAATGCCGAGCTGATCGAGCGTCTTCTTCGCGGGAACATGCGACTGCTCAATCATCCTGATGATCTCGAGCTTCTCGGATGCGGGGTATCTCATTCGTCGTCGCCCCCATCCGCGATCATACTTTTTTTGAGCAGACGGTTCTCCAGCATCAGATCGGCAACCGCCTCTTTCAAGGCACGGGTCTCACGGCGCAGGTCCTGAACTTCACCGGTCGTCGCAGCACGAGCCGTGTCGCCAGCCAGCCGCCGTTTGCCAGCTTCCAGGAATTCCTTCGACCAGGTGTAGTAGAGGCTCTGGGCTATCCCTTCCTTGCGGCACAGCTCGGCGATGCTGTCTTCGCCCGAAGCCATCCAGCACGATCCGGATTTTGTC
>NZ_AAMY01000059.1 GCF_000152905.1 Nitrobacter sp. Nb-311A | reverse complement strand
AGAGTGCGCCGCCCGGATTGATCTCCGGATAGACCTTCTCCAGAAAGGCAACCAGATCGGCGGCGAGCGCTGCGCGAAATGCGCGATTATTATCGATCATAGACTTAATCTTTCAGCTTGTGAGGATTGAACACGCCATCATTCTTCTGTGGATAGGGGTTGGCCAGACACGCGGCGGGCAAGGAAGCGTTCAAGGATCGCTTGGTCTTCCGATGTAAGATCCGGAACGGTATCCTTTGCCGCCTCCGGCTCGAACAGTTTCTCGACCAATGTCAACACGATGTGGGCGGCACGCGCGTCGCCCTTCAACGCTTTGGAAACCAGCGCTTTGAGCATGGCTCTCTGCTTGCTGACCTTCAGCTCCCGCTCACCTTCGCGCACGCGAATATGCTCGCCCAGTTCTTCACGAAGATCGGAGCGGAGGTTGACCGTCCCCTTGGGACGACCTTTCGGATTGCCGGATTGCCCCGGCTTGAACTGGCTATGACGCGGGGGCCGGCGATAGCCGACCCCTTCTGTCTTCTTCTGCTCAGTCATGGCGCACCTGGGTGTCATCCCCTGCTACTTCGAACACGTCCAGATCGCCGTCCGGTGCAGCGGCGCCGATCAGCGGTGTCGAGGAGGCCACCGGTTGATCTGGTGACCTAAGATCAGACGAGGTCAGCGTGTCCGCTACGTGAGTGATTGAACAAGCGACCGCCAGCGCTGCGGTCTCAGGCGGCTCGCCCTTTGCCACGCCCGCAACGCCGGTGGCCATCGGCGGCGTCATAGTGTTGTTAGACGCCAGCGCCTCGATCAACGCCGTCTCAGCGATAGCCTGCGCGATCGCATCAAAGCTCTGTCCAGTCTGGACGTGGATCGCTGCTTGCCCCGTTGCCTTTTGCCAGCGGCGAATGGCAACATCGACATAAGCACTGTCAAGTTCGTTGCCCACGCAAATACGGCCGGTCGCCTCGGCAGCCATCAGAGTCGATCCAGAACCCAAGAACGGATCGACAACATATTCGCCGCGCTTTGAGACATCGCGCAGTGCATCCGCAATCAGCGCGACCGGCTTAGGGGTGGGATGAGCGGCCAGCAGTCCATCACGCTCTTTGCCGAACGAATTCACTCCAGCATACTCCCAGATGTCCGTCGTCAGAACATTTGGCGCAGATGGCTGCCTGATTTAGCGGAGTGTCGGCCTCTGGTTGGTGATGTTAAGCGGCGAGCTTGCGGTGTTGCAAGCGCCTGAATTGGATTGTCTGTCGTTTGATCCTTTCGCGTTGTTCGATGATGGCAGAGGCCCTACCGAAGTAGGCGTCGGCCGGCGTGACGTTGCTGAGACTCTCGTGATAGCGGCGATGATTGTAATGTTCGACGAAGGCCTCGATCTGGTGTTCGAGATCGCCCGGCAGGAAGTAGTTTTCCAGCAGGATGCGGTTCTTGAGCGTCTGGTGCCAGCGCTCGATCTTGCCCTGGGTCTGCGGGTGAAGCGGCGCTCCGCGAACATGACTCATACCGTTGGCGTAGATCCATTCAGCGAGTTCGGCCGCGATGTAAGACGGCCCGTAGCACCTACGGAAGGAATGCGGAGAGGCCACCAAGGAGCGGTGCGCGCAGCCTTTCATTGCAAGCGCGCGCCGGTCGAGGTGGCCATGGCCAGTCAAGGTTTCTCTAGAATGTGAATGTTCACAACCCATTCCGGAGAGACCGACCATGACCAGTACAAATGCTATACTCGCCGATGCGGTGTTGGTAGCCATTGATATTGCCAAGGCTTGCAACGAAGTCCTGATCGAGGCCCCTAGCCATAAACGTCGGCGCCGGCTGTCGGTCCTCAACAGCCGTGCGGAGCATGATCGGCTGATCGAAATGCTGCAGGCGTATGGCCGACCTGTGGTCTGCGCTTTTGAGGCGACTGGGAACTATCACCGGCCGATAGCATGGCGGCTGGCTGAAGCGGGTTTTGAGGTGCAGCTGGTGTCGTCGCTGGCGCTCGCCCGGACCCGGGAGGCCTTGCACAACAGCTGGGACAAGAACGATCCTAAGGATGCGCAGGTGATCCTGCACATGCTGAGGATCCGGGCGACGCAGGTCTACCATGATCCGCTGCGCGTCGGCATCAACGACGTGCAGGAACTGTCGAAGACGCATGAAGCGATCGCCAGGGCCAAGACCGAGATCCAGCACCGCATCCTGACGCATTACCTGCCGCTGTATTTTCCCGAGATCGAACGCTTCCGGGGCAACAGCCGCAGCGATTGGTTCTTCGCCTTCCTCGATGCCTTTCCGACGCCGGCAAACATCACGGCGCTGACAAAGGAGGAGTTCGTCAAAGCAGCCTGGGATGTCGTCGGCCGCAAGGTCAGCAAGACGCAGATTCTCATGGATATTTACCAGACGGCGCGTACATCGATTGGACTGCCGTTGCCGCTCGACGCTCCTGCCATCCGCATGTTCCGGATGGTCATTGCCGAAGCACGCAGCCTGATCCGGCAACGCAATGCGATCGAAGCCCAGGCCGACGAACTGCTTCGGCACAGCCAGGATTATCAGCTCCTGCGGCAAATCCCCGGCATCGGGCCGATCAATGCACTGACGGTCATTGCCGAAGCCGGAGATCTTCGCCGCTTCCACCACCATCGCCAGTTTCTCAAGTTCTGCGGACTGGATCTGTCGACCCAGCGGTCCGGCCAATATCGCGGCCAGACCCGGCTTTCGAAGTTTGGCAATGCCAGGCTGCGCCGCACCCTATGGATTGCCGGGCAGGTTGCCATCCGCCAGCGTGAGAACGGCTTCCGGCACAAGTTCGAACGCTACATCGCTAGAGATCGCGACAATCCCGATCTGCGCCGCAAGGCGATGACCGCTATTACCGCCAAGATGGCGCGCGTCGTGCACGCCGTTGTCAAAAGCGGTTCCGATTACCGGCCCTTCGTCGAGGGGCGGGTGCCAGGTGGAAGAACCTCTGTCAGCTAGGGCCGTGAGGGCATCTGTTCGATGACCCTGTAGATAATGTTCGGGTCTTCCGCCTGGATCAGAAGCTCGTGTTGAGGACGGTGAGGGCCGCCTTCGTGCGGACCCTGTGTTTGCTATGGACGAGACCTTTTCCTTTGCCGGCGGAGCCGCCTGGTTCGACCTTGCGACTTGACCAGCGTCACGCAGCGAGAGCATGCTGGCGAACGGAGAGACTTTGATCG
>NZ_AAMY01000061.1 GCF_000152905.1 Nitrobacter sp. Nb-311A | reverse complement strand
CCCCGAATAGAGAAGAAGTTTCCCGAGGCAGCCTCTTTCAGGATTAGCTTCTCCAGCGTCAGGTCCGACACAGCCTTACGCAGCCGGTCGTCTCTTTCTCGAGCTCTTTCAAGCGCTTTACCTGATCGCCGTTCAGGCCACCAAAATCCTTGCGCCACCGGTAATACGTGAACTGCGTCACGCCGATCGAACGAACCGCTTCGCCAACCGTTCTGCCTTGAGAAAGTAAAACATCAACCTGGCGCAGCTTCGCGACAATCTCTTCCGCCTTGTGCTTCTTCTGGGGCATTCCAACGTCCTCTCTAACGGCGAATAGCCTAAGTCAGGGAGGACCACTTTTCAGGGGGCAGACCAGAGCCGAGACGAAGCAGATGATGGACCACAATCGCCTGCTACCGCCGATCGGCAAACACGAAAGGATCCCAGGTGGGAAAAGCCGAAAGCTGGCGAGGGATAGTGATGAAAGGGCTCGCCGGGCATTGGGCTGCGGGCACAGGCGGATGGACATCTTTTGGGTTTAATTCGCGTCAAAGTGACGCTAAATTTAAGCGCTTTTGCAGCGTGGCCCACCGTTTTTTTGCAGGCAAAATTTGTGAGTTCACATGTTATTTCGTCAGAACAGAACGTCCATCGCGGCTTTTCAATTCGCTCGAACCGCTATTGGTCGCTGGCTTCTGATTGTCATCGCCGTCATCGCCATGGACACCCTGCTCGCGGTTGGCGCTTGGTTCGCTATCGGCTCCGTCATCGGAAATTAAATGGGCCGACGGATCAAAAATCTGAACGATCATGTAGGCCGCCTGGTTCAGCACAAGGCACGCGGTTATCGTAGCAATTCCACTTTCGGTGCCGAAATCGTTCCTACGTAGGATGGCGGCCGCGCCCAGAGCAATCAAAAATGCGATGGGCATGAGGACAAAGACTTTATAGCGCAAACCTGCAGCTGCACCTATTAGTGCGCTAGTAAACAGTAAGACAGGAACGGTAATATCCATGCTTATTGCTGCAAGACCGTCATCGAATTTGCTCTCAATTATGGGCCTTAACTTCCCATCCAGCTCGTCGACAAAGACATTGTGACCTTAGTATCAGTCGAACAAGTACGCGATTCCGTACCTTGACCTATGTCGGGAACAGCTTTCGATTGCTGGGCATTAAACGGCTGGACTTGGCCTGCGCCCCCTGCGGGCTTTACTAGGGTCCGGACTCATAACCAGTAACTGACCAGCGCAGCGATGCAGACGGCTGCGAGGAAATTGATTGCGAGACGATCATATCTGGTGGCGATGCGGCGGAAGTCCTTCAGGCGACAGAACATACGCTCGACGGCATTGCGGCTTCGATAGAGGACGGGCGAGAAGCAGTTCTTCCAGTGTCGGTTCGCCTTGGGCGGGATGTTCGGCATCGCACCCTTTCCCTCGATCTGTCGGCGGATGGCATCGCTGTCATAACCCATATCGCCGTGCAGGATCGCAGAACGTGGCATCTGTCGAGCAGAACCGCTCCAG
>NZ_AAMY01000062.1 GCF_000152905.1 Nitrobacter sp. Nb-311A | reverse complement strand
CCCCGCCTGATTATTCATGCCTTGGATGTGATCAATTGCCAAGACCAAGGCCGCCGCCCATGGACCCTTCCGCCGAAGTGTCCGATGAGCCGCCGACCGAGATATCGACCGATCCGCCGCCTACGGATACTCCGACAGAGCTTCCGACGTTGACGCTGACCGATCCGCCGGTCGAGACCCCGATAGAGCCCGAACCGCCCGAACTTTCCTGATTTTTCTGCGAGGCTTCACCGGCGGCGGCCTCGGTTGCTTGGTCATTGCCGCCCTTCAGCATGAAGGCCACATCGCTGAGAACCTCGCCGGTTCTCTGGTGCACGACAACTTCGCGAACATGCACCTCATTCTTGGCGCGCACATAGTAGCGGCCCAAAAGAGTGCGCCCTTCCTTGATGATCTTATAGCCGCGTGCGCGCAACTCACGCTCAACCTCGGCAAGCCTGTCTGCCTGCGCCAGTTTGATATCGGCGCTTTGGCTTGCCTGTGCGTTGGCCGAGGCATCGGCCGATGTGTCCGCGCTTTGGCTATAGGCGCCCGAGGCCATGCTTATGCCGACTGAAGCGGCAAGTACTGCGGGAAGAATTCGTGACGTTCTGGACATTTTAGCATCCTTCTTTTGTCTGGTTGGTTGCGAACGACATTGCGTTCGTCGTGGCCAAGACATGCATCCGGGGTTTGGCAAACGCCATCCAACCACGGTTCGTTGGGGGGTCATTGAACTGTGGTTGTAAAGGCTTGCCGCCCAGGGTGGAAGGATTTGAACGAAAGTTCAGACCTTGGTGCGATTTGCGCGCTGTCGCGGGCCTTTGCGGCATATCGCGAGCGCGGGCTGATGCTTTCCGTGTTGAAAGGATGCTAGCAGAAAGCATGGAACGGTGACCCCGAGGGCGAGTATCCATGTTGCATCAGCCATACCGAACGCAGGTTTAACGGCTGCGCTCGCGATGCCTGCAGCGAACAGCGCCAGTGGAGCGTTCGCCAAGACTTTTTGGGCAAGGGAAGCTGCGCGCAGTTTTGGCGCAACTTCCGGGGTTTTTGCGGCAGCAGCCACCCGGCCGATCCTAAAGACCAAGGCCGGTGTCGACGGATACATCCGCCGAAACATCAGCGCCGCCGGCAGATACATCTGCCGATGCCTCAACAGAAGCGCCGCCGCCACTTTCGCCGGGTGATCCGGCAGAGGCGCCCGCCGAAGCGCTGGCAGAAGCGCTGGTGGCTTCGCTCGCGGATGGAACGCTGGCATTGACGTTGGCCGAAACACCCGCAGCGCCGACAGAGGCGTCCAGTTTACCGTTGAACGTGCCGCCAGCGATTGCCGGCGCATTGGCCGAGACCGTTTCTGCGCGCAACATTACTGCGCCTTCGTTCAACTTGCGGCG
>NZ_AAMY01000063.1 GCF_000152905.1 Nitrobacter sp. Nb-311A | reverse complement strand
CCGCTGTCGGCATCGCGCAGGCTATGAAACAACATGCCCTGCTGCATCGGGGACAGCGGATAGACGTCCTCGATGCAGCTCGGATCCAGACCGAGCCGTTCGAGCTGATCATCCGATAACTCCGCGAGCACATCGTGTGCCGGCTCGGACCGGTCCTCGGCTACATCGTTGTCGCGGGACAATGCCGCCAGCGCCTCGATCGTCTGATGCTGGAAGACATCGCGCGGCTCGATCAGGACGCCTTGGCGGCGGGCGCGGCTCACCATCTGCAACGAAATGATCGAGTCGCCGCCAAGCTCAAAGAAATTGTCTGTGACGCCGATGACAGGCTGGCCGAGAAGCTCCGCCCAGATCGTCGCGAGCGCGGCTTCCGCCGGCGTGCGCGGCGCGATGTGCTCGGCCGAAGCCGCAAGCCGGTCCGGCGGCGGCAGCGCCTTGCGGTCGATCTTGCCGTTCGGCGTCAGCGGCAGCCGCTCCAGCACCACGATCCGCGCCGGCACCATGTAGTCCGGCAATGACGCCGCCAGCGCAGCCTTCAGCGCCGCAGCATCCAGAGCCTCGCCGCTGACATAACCGACAAGCTGGCGTCCCGTCCCGGCCTCGCGCGCCACCACCACCGCCGCACCCACGCCCGCCTGCGCCGCAAGCCGCGCCTCGATCTCGCCAAGCTCGATCCGGAAGCCGCGGATCTTCACCTGATGGTCGGCGCGCCCGACATACTCCAGCACCCCGTCCTCGCCCCATCGCGCCACATCGCCGGTGCGATAAAGCCGCGCTCCGGGCAGGCCGAACGGATCAGGCATGAAGCGCTCCGCCGTCAGCGCGCCGCGCCGCCAATAGCCCCGCGCCAGTCCCGCACCGCCAATGTAAAGCTCGCCGGCAACCCCAACAGGTGCAACGTTGAGATCATGATCCAGAACGTACAGCGTGGTGTTGCCGATCGGGCGGCCCAGCGCAGGGCGGGCGTCCGCCGCATCCAGGCGATGACGCGCCGACCACACCGTGGTCTCGGTCGGGCCGTACAGGTTCCAGACCTCGCCCGCCTGCGCCACCAGCCGCCGCGCCAGGTCCGGCGGCAACGCCTCGCCGCCGCACAGCACCCGGCAGCCCGACGAAGCGCCCCCTCGTGATCGAGCAGCATCCGCCAGGTCGCGGGCGTCGCCTGGATCATGCTCACCTCATGCGCGGCCGCGAGCGCCTTC
>NZ_CH672416.1:206397-488720 GCF_000152905.1 Nitrobacter sp. Nb-311A | reverse complement strand
GGCTCGCAAATTTGACCCCGTATCGGCGTTCAATTTTGACCCCTTCGCGCGGCGTGGTTTGAGGGTAGCGCTCGACTCGTCGGAGCTGGCCGGGATTGCGGAGACGAGACGAGCGCGGGTGGCGTGATCGTCGTCGCGGCTTTTGAAGCGCCAGCTGTCGTTACCGGTTTCGACGATGTCGCAGTGGTGGGTCAACCGGTCGAGCAGCGCGGTGGTCATCTTGGCGTCGCCGAACACGCTGGGCCATTCGCCGAAGGCGAGATTGGTGGTGACGATGACGGAAGCACGCTCGTAGAGCCGGCTGACGAGATGGAACAGCAACTGGCCGCCGGATTGGGCAAAGGGCAGATATCCGAGTTCGTCGAGCACGATGAAGTCCATCCGGGTCAGATGTTCGGCAAGCCGGCCCTGACGTCCGTTACGGGTCTCGATCTCGAGGCGATTGACGAGGTCGACCACGTTGTAGAAGCGACCGCGGGCGCCGGATCGGATGCAGCTTCTGGCGATTGCGATGGCCAGGTGGGTTTTGCCTGTGCCGGTGCCGCCGACGAGCACGACGTTGCGCTGCTGGGCGATGAAGCCGCCGCCGGCGAGATCATTGACGAGCGTCTGATTGATCGGCGTGCCTTCGAACTGGAAGTCATCGAGATCCTTGGCCAATGGCAGCTTGGCGATGGTGAGCTGGTACTTGATCGACCGCGCCTGCTTCTCGTTGATCTCGGCGCTGAGCAGGTCGCCGACGATGTGCTGAGGTTCGTGCTGGCGCTTGACGGCCGTCGCCATGATCTCGTCGAAGGCAGCCCTCATTCCGTAGAGTTTGAGCTCACCCATGAGGTCGAAGATTTGGGTTCGTTCCATCAGATGGTCCTCCGGAGGTTGTCGTAACGGGCGCAATCGGCGATCGGCGCATGGCGGAGCGTCAGTGCCGCCGGCGTCATAATGTTGGCCGGTGCAGCGGGTTCGCGTTGGCGAGCCAGGATGTTGAGAACGACGTCAGCGGAATGAACGCCATGAGCGATCGCCTCGGCGCAGGCGGCTTCGACCGCCGACAAACCGTCCGTCAGCACCGCATTGAGGATGTCGACCATCTGTCGATTGCCGTCGTCGGTGCTGGCGAGCCTGCGCCGGATCCGTTCGATCGCGGCCGGCAACACCCAGTCCTTGAAGGGTGCGCCGTTACGTAAGGCCCCGGGTTTGCGCGCGAGCACCGGCACGTAGTGCCAGGGATTGTAGGTCGTCTCGCCGCGTCCGAACGATCGCGGATGCTCCGCAACGATGCGCCCGTCCTGACGGATCACGATGCGATCGGCATAGGCTTGAACTTCGACCGGGCGCCCGACGGCGCTGGCAGCGACCGAGTATTTGTTGTTGTCGAAGCGCACCAGGCAGGTCTTCGAGACCGATGCCGGCACCGCGTGGAATCCGTCGAACCGGCCAGCATAGGGAACGAGCTTGGGCCGCTCGGCTTCGAACACCTCCCAGACCGTCTGTTCGGCCAGTTCTGGATGTCGGTGCGCCTTGGCGTAGGCGATGCACTTATCCAGAAGCCACGCGTTCAACTCGTCCAGGGTTTTGAACCGCAGCCGTGGCGTGAAGAACCGTTCCCGGACCAGCCCGACCTGGTTCTCGACCTGACCCTTCTCCCAGCCCGACGCCCGGCGTGCAGGCGACCGGATCGGATCAGATAGTGGCTGCACATCTGCAGGAAGCGGCGATTGTAGCGGCGATCCTTGCCGACGAAGATCGTCTCTACCGCCGTCTTCATGTTGTCGTAGATGCCGCGGCTGCAGGTACCCTTGAACAGTGCGAACGCCCGGTCGTGGGCGTCGAATACCATCTCCTGCGTCTCCCGCGGATAGGCCCGCACGAACAGCATGCGGCTGTGGCACAGCCGGACATGAGCGACCTTCACGATCGCCGTCACGCCGTTGAGGAGAACGATCTCATGGCTCCAGTCGAACTGGTAGGCTTCGCCCGCCGCAAAGCTCAACGGAACATAGGCCGCCGCGGTCGATTGCCCGCGCTCCTTGCTCCAACGCCTGGCGTAACGCCGTACGGCATCGTAGCCGCCGTCATAGCCGCGTCCGCGCAACTCTTCGAAGATCCGGATCAGCGTCAGCTGTTCGCGAGCCGATTTGGCCGCGTTCGCCGCCAGCAGTTCATCAAGCTCCGCCGCCCAACGCCCGAGTTTGGGGCGCGGCTGGATCGAACGCTCATACTCGAACAAGGTCTTGCCCGACCTCAGCACCTTCCGGACCGTGTTCCGCGACACCTTCAGGTCACGGGCGATCTCCTTGATCGTCTTGCCCTTGATGAAGTGTTCGCGCCGTATCCGCGCAATCGTCTCCACGATCAGCATCCCCGACCACCTGCTTCATGACAAAGCAGGCAGCGCAACAGCCAACCTGTAGGGGGTCAATTTTGGACGCCGATCCCCCGGCTTACGGGGTCAATTTTGCATGCCGAATGACAGCGTCGTTGACGATGTCGATTATTACGCAAATGCATAGCAGCTCTATAGTTATCACGCAACGAACGCGGTGCGATGGCGCTTCTATTATGCTCTGCTTTGAAAGTGCTAGACAATCGATGCTGCTGATATCCGCAAATATCCATTCATCCTTTTGCTTATTGGATGTTCAGCGGTGCGTTAGAAGGAGTTCGCCTGAGAAACTCATCAACACGACCTGTGAACGAACCACTGCCGGAGGACTCCGTCATGCGGAAAATCGATCCTCGTCCGCGATGCGTCGTTGTTGCTGACGGGTCGCTTACATCCCCCGGTTATCCTCCTCATTTGTCAGCGTCCTTTATGTCATCGAGGCGGAGCTTCATCGCGACATGCTGGCTCCAACACTATTGTGAGCAGCGGCCCGATCCCTGCTGTTTGCGGCGTTGTCCGTTGGCGCATCGTTGATCTCTGCGGTGGCTGTATGAGGAGTTCAGGGTCACAACCTCCAAGCAGACTCCGAGCCGGGAACTGCGAGGCATGGACTATCGCGAACTCGCCGCTCGTCCGCGGCATCATGCGCAAGCCGAGGGCGCGATCGAGGATTCTAAAAACCTTCTCTGCCCGAGTGGCGGAAATTGCGAAGGACAAGAGCGTCGATGCTGCTTCGCCTGGAACAGGCTAATCGATCAACCTTGGCGCATTTCGTTCATCGGAATGCGTGATTGGGCGTACCGGTTTTGATCAGCGAGCCTTGGTATAACGTGCCGAAAAGGGACGTTCGATCAGCGAGGAGGACATCATGCACCGTCGTGAATTCGTGGCGACCATGGGGACTGCGGCGGCAGTTTTATCGGCATCGAAGGCTTTTGGCGCCCCGGCAAACCGCGCCGGCCTAATTGTTCAGTCCCGGCATTTGACGGATTGGATTGATGGTGAATCGGTCGGTTCTGAAGTCCATTGTTTGCAGATGAACTCGTATGGGGTGAGGCCCTTCAGCGTCTTGAGCCTTCGGCCGAAGTTGTCGGCGTCGATGAAGTCCTGCAGATGCCGCCGCAACTGGTCGTGGCTGTCGTAGTGGAAACGCTTGACGGTGGCGTCCTTGACGGTGCGGTTCATCCTCTCGACCTGACCGTTGGTCCAGGGATGATTGATCTTGGTGAACCGATGTTCGATGCCGTTCTCGCGGCACGACAAGCCGTATTTATCAAGGTCATTTTTGCCTCGCGCTGTTGGCCTCAAGGCAGCAAATATCCGGGCGAGGTCAACATCAAGGCCAATAAATTCCTGGGATCGGGTGAAACCTGCGGATATGGAGCGAGATGGCGAGGGATGCCAAAAGACAATAAAATATAACTATCTTAACATCTTATGAGATGCACTGAGACGTTCTGAGATGTCGGAAAAAGGTAATGGTGCCCAGGGGCGGGATCGAACCACCGACACTGCGATTTTCAGTCGCATGCTCTACCAACTGAGCTACCTGGGCGTCGTCCGGCTTCAGCCAGCGCGCCGGTTTATAGTCAGGCTCGATGGCCCTGTCCACCCATCTGCCGGTGTCTGAAGAGCAGCGGGCGTTCAGATCGCCAAGTCAAATCGTGGGTCGGGCAGCTCGCCGCCTATTCCGCGTCTTCGTCATCGGACCTGCTGACGGGAATAACGTAGGACCCCGACAGCCAGCGGTTCAGATCGACGTCGCGGCACCGTTCCGAGCAGAACGGACGCGAAGCCTCCACCGATGGCTTGCCGCAGATCGGGCACGGCTTCTCCGGCCGCGCGCCGGCGGGTTTCCTAGCTGGCATTTAGCCAGCCGGCGCGGATCGGAAATTCCTCGCCGCCGAGTAACCCAATCGACTCGCTAAGCGGCAACCCGACCACGTTCGTGTAGGATCCCACCAGCTTGACCACGAACGAACCGGCGATGCCCTGAATCGCGTATCCGCCGGCCTTGCCGCGCCATTCGCCGGAACCGATGTAGGCTTGAATGTCTTCCTGGGTCAATCGTTTGAAGCGCACACGCGTTTCGACCAGCCGCTGGCGAAAGTTTTCCTTCGGCGTCACGAGGCATACCGCCGTATAGACGCGATGATTGCGTCCCGAGAGCAGCCGCAGGCACTGTGAAGCCTCATCAACCAGATCGGCCTTGGGCAGGATGCGGCGGCCAACCGCGACGACGGTGTCGGCAGCCAGAATGAACGAACCGCGGAGTTCGTCGTCGAGCTGCAACGCTCTCAATGCCTCCTCGGCCTTGGCGCGCGCGAGGCGATTGGCGCAGGCGCGCGGAAGCTCCCCCTTCGTTGGCGTCTCATCAATGTCGACAGGCCGTAGCGCGTCGGGTTCGATGCCGGCCTGGTTGAGCAGGCTGAGCCGTCGCGGCGAACCGGAGGCGAGTACGAGTTTGGGGCGACCTGACATGCGGTTTCGTATCTATAGCGTTTTCGAGCGAAGTGGAATCCGGTTCGCGTGAAGAAAACGCGTCAAATCAAATAGTTTCCAGAGCATGATGCCGAAAAGTGGAAACCGGTTTTGAACCAGATCGTGCTTGGTTGAGGAAAACAAAGACAGAGTTTGGTTCAACGCAGCCGAACCAGATTTTGAGAGCAGGGATCGACACGCGGAAACTATCGGAACACGCCCAGTTCCACAACCGCAACGGCAATGATGCTCCATTCTCGAAACCCTTTTAAGCTGTTCTCGTGGCGTCGTCGTGACCGTGGCCGATTGGCGGCTGACATCTGTGGCGGGCTTGCTACACAGGTGTGATGCAGAACCGAGTGATTCGTCGTTGTCACCAGATCGTCGTGGGCGCGCTGCTGCTTGCGCCGCTCGCTGACGTCTCCGATGGCGTGGCTACCCCAGCGTTGCCAGTTGGCGCCATGGCGCAGGCGGCGACCCCGACGGTGATTGCGGACTATCGCCGCAGGCTAAAGGCGTATGAGGAGGCGCGCGCCGCCTTCGAGGAAGATGCCGGCGCTTACTGGAACGCGATTGCCGAGAAGAGGCGCATTCGCAACGCCAAGCGACGCAATCGCCAGCCCGTCACCCTCGACGACTACGTGCTGGTCCGGCCTCCGCTCTATGACGGGCCGAAACGACCGGTCAACCCGGAGCCGGAAGAGGAGCGTTCGCCGCGGCGACGCAAATCCATTCCCGTCGTCGCCGATTTCCTGAGGGCGGCGGCGGAGCAGTTCCAGTTCGCGCCGCAGCGGCCAAAAAGCGAGGTCGATTTCAAGCGTGCCTATGCGAGGGTGGCGCGAGCCTACGGCCTGACGAAAGAGCAGGCGGTTCGGGTCTATTCGTTCGAGACCGGCGGCAACGGCAATCACGACATGCAATCGGGTCTCAGCACGTCCCGGCCGGGATCCCGCGCGATCTCCACCGCGATTGGCTATAACCAGTTGCTCACCACCAACAGCGTTGAACTTCTCGCCGAGCAGGGCGATGACATCCTGCGCGCGCTGGGCGAGAAAGCGGCGCGATTGTCAGGACCGCAGCGTGCGGCGGCCGAGCGCAAGATCGCGATGGTCAAGCGGATGGTGGCTTACGCGCGCTCGGCGCCCGATACCTGGAGCGCGCATCAGAAGCTCGCCGACACGCCGAAAGGCTGGGCGATTCATGCGCTGGTGCTGGATATCGATGTCGGTCCGTTATTGCAGACCCACAAGCTCCTGACCTCGATCATCTTCGCGCGCAACAAGGGTTATGCCCGTCCGCTGACCGCTGCCGAACTGGAGATGATGAATCTCACCGGCGACGGCACCGGCCTCGACATGGTGACGATGCCGCAGGCGATGCGAGAACGGGTGCCGACGGCGAATTTTTTCCAGCGCCGCGGCTATGAACGCAATCCGGTGGCGATCCGTTACGATACGGTGGCGAAGTTGCTCGCGGTCACCGATGCGCGGATGGACAGCAACAGCGCAAAGCCGGGTGCACGGGAACTGGCGGCGGCGTTCTGAGAGGCCGGAGCATTTCCAAGCGAAGCATGGCCTCGGTGCTTGACCCGAGGATGGATACCGGTTCGCCTGAGACACGCGCCAGGTCAAATGATCGCAAATTGACAGGAGGTCGCCGATGACCGAAGCCGTTATCGTCTCCACCGCCCGCACGCCGATCGGCAAGGCCTATCGGGGCGCGCTCAACGCCACCGAAGGAGCGACCCTGCTCGGCCATGCCATCCGTGAGGCGGTTGCTCGCGCCGAAATTGATCCGATGGAAATCGAGGACGTGGTGATGGGCGTCGCCATGCAGCAGGGCGCCACCGGCGGCAACATCGCCCGCAAGGCGCTGCTCCGTGCCGGCCTGCCTGTCACCGTGGCCGGCGCCACCATCGACCGCCAGTGCGCCTCCGGCCTTCAGGCGATTGCGCTGGCCGCGCGCTCGGTCCTGTTCGACGGCGTCGGAATCGCGGTCGGTGGCGGCGGCGAATCGATCAGCCTGGTGCAGAACGAGCACGCCAACACCTTTCATGCCGAGGATCCCGCGCTGCTCGAGATCAAGGGCGAAGTCTACATGCCCATGATCGACACCGCGGAAGTGGTCGCGAAGCGCTACGGCATTTCACGTGAGGCGCAGGACGAGTACGCGCTCGAAAGCCAGCGCCGTACCGCCGCCGCGCAGCAGGGCGGCAGATTCAAGGACGAGCTGGCGCCGATCTCCACAAGAATGGCGATCGTCGACAAGCAGACCGGGGACGTCGCGTTCAAGGACGTGACGTTGTCGCAGGACCAAGGTCCACGTCCTGATACGACCGCTGAAGGTCTCGCCGGGCTCAAGCCGGTTCGCGGCGAGGGCTTCACCGTTACAGCCGGCAACGCCAGCCAGTTGTCGGACGGCGCCAGCGCGAGCGTGATCATGAGCGACAAGGAGGCGTCGAGGCGCGGCCTGAAGCCGCTCGGCATCTTCCGCGGTTTCGTCACGGCGGGCTGCGAGCCCGATGAAATGGGTATCGGCCCGGTGCTCGCGGTGCCGCGCCTTCTGAAACGGTACGGCCTCACGGTGGACGACATCGATCTTTGGGAGCTGAACGAAGCGTTCGCCGTGCAGGTGATCTATTGCCGCGACAGGCTGGGCATCGATCCGGACAAACTCAACGTCGACGGTGGAGCGATCGCGGTCGGCCATCCCTATGGCATGTCGGGCGCGCGACTTGCCGGCCATGCCCTGATCGAAGGACGGCGACGCAAGGCCAGATATGCCGTGGTCACCATGTGCGTCGGCGGCGGCATGGGCGCGGCTGGCCTGTTCGAGGTGCTCCCGTGAAGAACTTGACCCGTCGTGTATCCCTCGCTGAATGAAAGAGACGTGTCCGCCGGAACGCGATGCATCGTCGCTTTAATGCAACACTTCCAAGAACAATCGAAATTTCAATGCAATGGGGCTGCGGATTTGTTCAGCCTGATTTCTGATCAGTCTTCTTAAACTCATTCTAAATAATTGCGTTTGTGAGGGAAATTCGTTCACGCTAAGAAACGCGCCACGGTTGGTTCATCGTGCATGCGGCGGGACCATGCGGCCAGGTCGGTTGTTTGATCAGGGGTTAGCGGTCTTGCATTTGGAATGACGCCCACCGCGTGCGTTGGTCAGGAGACCCGATATGCTCGGGACGTTGGTTCAGGAGTTGCAGCAGACGGAGGAAGGCCGGCTTCGCCGGTTTTTCCTGCGCCGTTTCCGCAATCGGGCGGATGCCGCGGACGCGACTCAGGAAACCTTCCTCCGCCTGCTGGCATCGGCGCAGCGCAGCCTGATCGAGAATCCGCAAGCCTATCTGTTCCAGACCGCGCGCAATATCGCCTTCGACCAGGAGCGTCAGCAGAAGCGTCGTGCCCAGGTCGAATGTCCGATCACGGATGAGAAGGCCGTTCTCAATGTTCCGTGTGACGCGCCGTCGGCGGAAATGGCGCTCATCGACAAGGAGCGGCTCCATCTCTTCGAACAAGCCCTTATCGGACTTCCCGAAAGAGCGAGAAAGGTGATTGTTCTGCGCCGGACGGAAGGCTGGTCCTATCCCGTCATCGCGGAGCATCTCGGCGTATCTCCGAATACGGTCTATAATGACTTGCGGCTGGCGATGGCGCATTGCATGACCGCTATCGCAGGGCCAGATCGCACCTAGAGTCTTTCACCGCTTCACGGAAACGGTAAAAGACTCTGGCTTTTTGATTTGACACGTTTTCTCCACGCGAACCGGATTCCACTTCGCTCGAAAACGCTATGGCAAGATCGTACTTTTTCGTGCTGGGCCGGCCGGAGCTTTCCGGATTCCGACTGGCTCTTTTTTGTGAGATCGGATCGTGCGTGGAGTCATACATTATGAGGCTTCCAAGCAAGCACGCGGGCGATCTGAGTGACACAGGACAACCCTGGCGATCCTGAAGCAGGCGGTTCTTCAAAGCCCGGCGCGGACGATCCGTTCGACGCCGAGGCGCTCGACTGGTTCGTGCGCCTGCAAGGGCAGAGCGGCGATCCCGCGACCAGCCGCGCTTTCAGGGCCTGGCTCGATGGCGATCCCCGCCGCGCGGCGGCGTTCGAAAAGGTCACGGAGGTCTGGGGCGCCCCGGAATTCCTGCAGGCCACCAAAAATGTCGCCAGCGCCACGGGGGTTGTTAATCCGCGAAAGAAAACACGGCGGCGCTCGCTCGCCAAAAAGGCGGCTGCCGTCACATCGGCCGTGATCGTCGCATTTGCACTGGCGAAAGGGTCAGACCTGTCGCTGCGGCTGCAAGCCGACTACGTTACCGCCGCGGGTGAACAGCGGGCGGTCTCGCTGCCTGACGGATCGCGCCTGACCTTGAATACCGGGAGCGCGGTTGCTCTCGACTTCGCGAACGGACAGCGCGACGTCAGGATGCTGAAGGGAGAGGCTTATTTCGATGTCCGCGCCGGATTACCGATTCCGTTCCGGGTCGCCGGCCATTTCGGAGATGTCGAAGTCAAGGGCACGGCGTTTTCGGTCACGCTGAATGACAGCGAAGACAATGTGGTTCTCAGCCGCGGCGTTGTGGAGGTCGCGAACCGCGCCCAACCCCGGGAGCACGCTTCGCTGGCTCCGGGTGAAACAGTCAGTGTGACGGCGAGCTCGATCTCGCCGGTCAGGAAAATCGACACAGAACGCTCGCTCGCCTGGCTGGAAGGCCGCATTCGTTTCGATGATCGGCCGTTTGGAGAGGTTCTGAACGATTTGCGCCGTTACTATCCGGGGCGAATCTTCGTCGCGAATAGCGCGATCGAGCGGGTCTCGGTGAGCGGGAATTACAAACTGGATCAGCCGCTTCTGGTGATTCAATCGCTGGCGGAAGCCGCCGGTGCGACCATGACGACGTTGCCGGGCGGGATCGTTATCCTGCGCTGACCCGCGCAACTTTTTTTGTGAGATTGGCGATCCTTCTCAGTCCTCAGTGATAGGGCGCGACGTTCGTATTCAGCGGACGCGTGGACCCTATAGCGTTTTCGACACCGGTTCGCGTGAAGAAGCGGTGAAGATTCCGGGGCTGAGCGGGGCGTTGCAGATGGCATTTCGACTGGAGGCGGTAAAGAGCAGGCAGGGGACTCCCTTTGCGGCTGGAAGGCTTCGCCGCATGACCTCGTGGTTGCTGGCTTCGACGATCCTCTGCTGCGCGGGCGCGAGCTTGTCATCTCCGTCATTTGCGCAACAACCGGTGCCTGCCTCAGCGCAGAGCCGGGCCGTCCAGTTCTCGATTCCCGCTCAGCCGTTGCCGGCGGCGCTCGATGCCTTCATTCGCGCGACGGGCTGGCAGGTCGGTTATTCTACCCGCCTCACTGACGGTCATCGCTCGACTGCTGTGAACGGCATGATGCCGCCGGCTCAAGCGTTGCGGACGTTGCTGGCCGGCACCGGAATCAATCTTAGGCTCACCGGGACCAATACGGCGACTCTTGTCGCGCCAAACTCTGTTGCAGCCGGCGGCGCGGCTCCATCAGGCGCGATCTCGCTCGACACCATCGACGTGCAGGGCGAGACCGCGTGGGGGCCGGCGAACGGCTTTGTCGCCAGCCGCAGCGCCACCGCCACCAAGACTGACACGCCGATCGTCGAGGTGCCGCAGTCGATCTCGGTGGTGACGCGCGACCAGATCGAGACCCGGAGAAACCTGACTCTGAACGAGACGCTGCAATACACGCCAGGCGTTTTCGCCGGGACCGGCGGACATCAGCACAGCGCACCGCAGTTCCAGATCCGAGGCTTCCAAACAACTCCGCTGAACGGGGCATTCTACTTGAACGGGCTGCGCTCGATCGGCAGTGGCGATCTCGAGCCCTATGGGCTGGAGCGCGTCGAGGTGATGCGCGGGCCGGCATCGGTTCTCTATGGTCAGGGTCAGCCCAGCGGAGTCATCGCTCTCGTCACCAAGCGTCCGACTGAACAGCCCTTTCACGAAGTCCGGCTTCAGGGCGGCAGCTTCGAGCAGAGGGGCGGAGCATTCGATTTCGGTGGCCCGATCAGGGAGGATAGGACGCTGCTCTACCGCTTCACCGGCCTGCTGCGCGAGGGCGGCAACGGCATCGACTTCTCGAACGACAAGCGTGCGTTCCTCTCCGGGGCGGTGACCTGGCGTCCGACTACTGCAACGGAAATCACAGCTTTCGGCCTGTATCAAAAAGATCAAGGCAAGTGGAACTTCGGCCTCCCCGCAAGAGGAACGGCGCTGCCGAATCCGAACGGGAGAATTCCGATCACGCGCTACATCGGGGAGCCCGCCTTCGATTATGACAACACGGAGTCGACGGCCGTCGGGTACAATCTTGAGCATCGCGCCACCGATGGCCTGACCTTCAGGCAGAATCTTCAATACGGACGGCAGGTCTGGGACTATCGCTACGTCTCGCCACGCAGTGTGCAGGCCGATTTGCGCACGCTCAATCGAGGTGGGGCCCAGAACTACAGAACCTGGGACTCGTTTGCGGTCGACAACCAGGCGGAGTTGAAAGCCAACACTGGTCCTCTGCGTCATACCGTGCTGTTCGGCGTGGATTATCGGTGGGGTCAGATCACAAACGTAGGTACAGATAGTGGCGTCGTGGGTCCGATCGATGTCTTTGCACCGATCTATAATACTGGCGTCTTTATGCCGCCTGCCGACTATGGGACCCAGCAAACTCTAAACTACACTGGCATCTACCTTCAGGATCAGATCAAGCTCGATCGATGGATAGTGACCCTGGGGGGACGCTACGATTGGTCGGACCTCAAGACCGCCGACATCTTTAACGCCAACGGTCCGAGTACCAATCAGATCGCCAGCGCCTTCACCAAGCGGGGCGGGCTGGGCTACGAATTCGACAGCGGGGTAGTCCCTTACATCGGCTATTCCGAATCCTTCCTGCCCGTTTCTGGAACGACGTTTGACCAGGTGCCGTTCAATCCGGAGACCGGGAAACAATATGAGGCCGGTATCAAGTACCAGCCGAGGGACACGAATTTACGGTTGACCGCCGCGGTTTACGATTTGCGGCGCCAGAATGTCACCACGGCAGATCCGGCTCATCCGGGGTTTTCAATCCAGACCGGTGAAATTAGCTCGCGTGGCTTCGAGTTCGAGGCGGTCGCCAGCCTGACCAGCAACCTCAACCTGACCGCCGCCTATGCCTATAATGACGCACGGGTGACCCAAAGCAACGGCGCCGACCTCGGCAAGCGCCCGTTTCGATCACCGCCGCATCTTGCGTCGCTATGGGCCGACTACACCATCCGCGATGGTGCGCTGAGCGGGCTCGGCTTCGGTGGCGGCATACGTTATGTCAGTGCCAGCGCCGGCGATTTCCTCAACACCTTCGAGGCACCGGCCTACACGGTGGTGGACGCGATGGCCCGTTACGACATCGACAACTGGCGCTTCTCCGTCAACGCCACCAACTTGTTCGACGCATACTACGTCGCGGCCTGCTTCTCGACCACGCAATGCAATGTCGGCCGGACGCGCACCGTTCTCGGCACCGTGACCTATCGCTGGTAGCTGCCCCGCTATGGATCGCATCTCCGCGCGCCGATCAATCACCGCGTGTAGTTGTAAAGAGCGCAAAATCCGCTTCCCTTATGGTCCATCCCGATGGCATCGGAACCGGGTGGGATCTGGCTGCCATTGTAAACCTTGAGATAAAGGTTTGACGAACTGTCCAGGCTCTCTGTTCTTTCGTCCCTGCCATAGACCACGAATGTTGGTGGTTGCTGGCCGCACAACAGATTATTGTTCTTCAATACGGGATTCTCGCGTTTTACGAGCCGCAAGACCCCAGGCTGATCGGTGCTGGTCAATTCGAGCGTCGTCCCGTTTTCAAACCGAATGCCCTTTGCCGAAATCTGGATGTCGCCTGTGATTGCCGTGGCCGTCGTGCTCGCGGCAGTCCATGAGTCGCGGGGTGATGCTGCCGGCGCGGTTGCGAAACCGCAGACCCGTTGCATGGTTCCGGCGGCTTTCGATGAGCCTTGAAGCTCGAAGGAAAAAGCGGCTTTCCCGCGTTCATTGCGAACAGTCAGCATATCGCCACGACCGAAGGCGACAACAAAGGCGGGCGAGAGAAGTCCGGTGATGCCCCACGATTCTTCCCCGGCGATATAGTGCAGGCCGCCCGCGAACCGTTCCGTCCCGGCCTTTCCAGTCACCTCGAACGTGACCGGTTCGCTTTGATCGTCGATCTTTTGAAGCGCGTCGCCTCGATAGGACGAGAACGTCCCGGTGAATCCTGCGCCAAGTCGCTTATTGCATCCGCCGAGGAAGACCGTATGGCCGTCCGTGGCTGTCTTGCTGACTTGAACGGCCGGCGAACCGGCATCAGGAAATGCGGTCCACGCCTCCTTTGCCTGCACGGAAGAACAGAGGCCGGGCGCGATCAAGAGAAATGCTGCTGCTGAAGCTGCGAAGGCTTTCCCCACTATATACTCCCTACCGAAATTCCAGAGTATGATCCGATCAAGTTGAATCAGACCATGTTCGGGAAGTTATTGTCTGGTCGCATTTCTTGTGGCGAACTGGTCTCCACTTCGCCGGAAAATGCTCTCGGTCACGGACCACCGAGCCGAGTGAGCGACTGTATAGCTGGAAATGCTCCGGGGGAGCACCGGGGGCTAATGCGCTCTCCCGGTCGATTTCTAGTCTCCGATCCGTTTCAACTCCGCGACCAACCGGTCCAGCGCGTCGGCAAGCATCGGCCCGCCGCACACCGTGAGATCCTCGGGAATCAAGATGCGCCGCGACGGCGGATACAACTTCTCCAATGCCGGGTGCAGCAGCAGCGCGCTGCCTTCGTCCTCGGCGACGTTGCGGCCATCGGATATCAGGATGAAATCCGGCCGGGCGGCAACGATGGTTTCAAGCTTGGCAAACCCGCCAAACGTAATGCCAAGGCCGGATGCGGCGTTCGACAACCCGGCGACCGAGAGTAATGCGCTGGCGAGGCTGTCGTCGCCCGATACCCAGCCGCGCCGCGACAGCGCCAACACCCGATAGAGCTTGCGCGACGCCGCTCCCCTCGCGCGGGCAATGGCGGCGTCGAGCCGCGCGATCTGGATTTCCGCGCGATCCGGATGGCGGACAAGATCGCCCATCCGGCGGATCTGCTCCTTCACGTCATCGATCGATTTCGCGACATCGAACGCGACCACGCGCATCCCTTGCTGCTTCAAGAGCTCTCGCGTCGCGCGCCTGGTGTAGGGGGTGGCGACGACAATATCGGGTCCGAGCATCAGCACGTCCTCCGCCTCGCCGGAGAGCCGCCGATATTTCTCCGCCTCTTCAGCAGCGTAGGAGCGCGCGGCATCGCGCGAATAAGGGCTGAGGCCGACGATCTGGACGGGGTCGGCGAGCGTCATCAGAAGCTGATCGGTGCATAGATTGATCGAGGCAACCCGCAGCAGGTCGGCGGTGTATGCGGGCATGACGATTTCGACGGTCAGGACCAGAGCGGCGGCAAGGCTGCTGCTTCGCCGTGCGGCGGAACCCGCGCCGATCGCCTTGCGAAAGCCACGCAACCGCGAAAGCCGCAACATCGCGATCAAACTTCCGCCCACGGCACGAGGACGATCTCGCGTTCATGGTCGGCACGATAGGTTCTGATGCGAAAGACCTCGGCCATGATCGCCTCCGAGAGCGCGCCGGCAGGCGGTCCCTGCGATACCAGCCGTCCTTCGGACATCACCAGGACAATGTCGGCGAAACGCGCCGCGAGCCCAAGATCATGCGTCACCACGACAACCAGCGTTCCGTTGTCCGCCGTTGTTCGCAGTTTGATCAGGATCTCGATCTGATAGCGCGGATCGAGCGATGCAGTCGGCTCGTCGGCCAGAAGCACCGGCGCTTCCGCCGCCAGCACCCGCGCCAGCGCGACACGGCTGCGCTCGCCGCCCGACAAGTCCGTCACGCGGCGATCGCCCAAATCCATCACGTCCGCCATCTGCATCGCCCGCATCACGGCGGCGGCATCGTGGCCGGTCAGCCTTCCGGGATCGCGCGCGCCGTGCGGGTAACGTCCAAGCGCCACGACATCCCTGGTCGGCAGCGGCCAGTGGATCTGGTGACCCTGCGGCAGATAGGCGAAACGGCGCGCGCGTTCCTGAAGGCCGAGAGAGGATAGCGCGTTGCCGCAGATCTCGATCGTGCCTTGCGAGGGCAGCAGGCCCGCCAGCGCCCGCAGCAACGTGGTCTTGCCCGCGCCGTTCGGCCCGACCAGCGCGACAAGGTGCCCGCCGGGCAGTGCCATCGAGATGTCGTTCAGGACGAGCCTCTTGCCAAGGTGTGCGGAGAGCGACGATGCGACGAGAACAGCGTCCTCGCTCATGCCACCCCTCCACCCAGCGCCCGCCGCTCGCGCACGATCAGGTAGAGAAAAAACGGAACGCCGAGGAGCGCGGTCAGGACGCCGACCCTGATGTCCGAGGTCGAGGGAATGACGCGCACCGCGATATCGGCCGCGAGCAGAAGCGCCGCCCCGGTCAGCGCGCTCGGCACCAGCAGCCGCGCCGGGTCGTAGCCGATCAGAGGGCGCATCAGATGCGGGGCGACCAGTCCGATGAAGCCGATGGCCCCGGCTACCGCGACCGCGCCGCCTATGCCAAGCGCAACGCCGACAATCGTCCACATCCGCAACCGGCCAATATTCACTCCCAGACTGAGCGCGGCCTCTTCACCGAGACTGAGGGCACGAAACGCATGACGCTGGTACATCAGAATCACGGCTCCCGCGACAATGAAGGGCAGCGCCAGCGCCACATGCCGAAAGCTGCGGTCTTCCAGCGATCCCAGCAGCCAGAATGCAATCTCCAGCGCGGCGAAAGGGTTACTTGAGAGGTTCATTGTCAGCGACGTCGCCGCGCCGGCAAGAGCGGAAATCGCCAGCCCGGCGAGGATCAGGATCAGCAGGCTGGTATCACGCCCCGCAATCACGAGCAGCACGAACACTGAAGTAAATGCAGCCAGGATCGCCGCCGCCGGCAATGCGAAGGAATGAATATCGGCCCATCCCAGCGCGATCACCAGCACCGCGCCGAACGCCGCCGCCTGCGGCGCGCCGAACAGCGAGGGCGATGCCAGGGGATTGCGCAGCAGTCCTTGCAGGGCGGCGCCCGACAGACCGAGAATCGCGCCGATGGCGATTGCGAGGACCGCGCGCGGCAAACGAATGTCCAGCACAATGATCCGCTGGACTTCGCCGCCGCCGCCAAGCAAGGCATGGAGAACCGTTGACGGCGATAACGCCACAGGGCCGATCCCCAGCGATACCAGCGTCAGCACCGCGACACCCGCACACAGCGTCAGCGTCACGATCGCTCGCTGGCGGCTGGCGACGGTCACCATGTGGCGTTGGCCGGCTCGGCAGCGCCGTTCGCGAAACCCATGACCATCCCTTTCCGCTGAACCGACGTCGCGCTGAAATGCATCATCGGCGGGTCGCTTGGTTTGCGGTCCTAATTCGCGTTCCGCATATGCACGGATGAGCAATAGAGCATGATCCGATCAAGTTGAACCGGACCATGCTCTAGAAATTGTTGGCCGCATGTTGTTCCGGCGAGGCGGCGTCCACTTCACCGGAAAATGCTCTCATGAGTTGCCAACAAGCACAGCAGAAGACCCTGCGCAACCGCGTACGTTTCCGTGGGTTGCAGCTCGTTGAGAGCGCGCAATTGACGTTAGAATTGCGCGAGATAGCGGGGCAGTTCCTGCTCGAATTCCGGGAAGTAGCGGGAAATCACGGAAATATCGAAGCGGGCGAGGATCGACTCCTTGGGCTCGCGGTCGAGCAGGAAGCGAAAGGCGGCTTCGATACAACGCTCCGGCGTGTGCTTGCCGCCGGTCAGTTGCTGGCATTTGACTTCAGACATCGTAACGGAGTGGCGAGTCTCGCCCTTTCCTTCGCGCACCACGACCTCGAAACTGAGTGCGCCGCCGTCATCCACTCGCTGAACCGTGATCATAGCTGCTCCCGTATCGAAAAACCGTTCGTCTCCGCCTCATCGTCCTGATATCGCGCGGTACGGCATTGGCCGCTCTCGATCCGCTTGGAAGGTCAGGCTTTCTCCGACCCGATAGACTGGTTGTCACAGCGTCCTATCATCACGCCGGAAGCGCATCGTGAACTTGGCGCCGCGGCCAGGAGCATCCTCGACGGCGACGCTTCCCTGGTGCGCTTCTACGATTTTCTCGACGATCGATAATCCCAGGCCTGCGCCTCCGGCCGTATGCGGCGATCGCCGCCAGAATCGTTGAAAAATGAATTCGCGATCCGCCCATGGCACGCCGTCGCCGTTGTCGATGACGCTGATCGAGCCATCCGTGCTCACGATGAGCTCGATGCTCGTACCCTGGGGGGTATGGTGAATAGCGTTTTCAACGAGATTTCGTGCCGCGCGGCGGATCATCTCCGCGTTTCCTTTGACGAGAACGGGCTCATCGGCGCACATCAATTCGATGCTCTTCCCTTGCTTCAGCGCCAATGGCGCGATGAATTCCGCAACCTCGACGCAAACTTCGTGAAGATCTGCAATCTCCTCCGGATCGACCACGGCGGTCTCGAGTTCCGTCGCGTCGAGCAGCTGGCCGACAACACGGCTCATGTTATCGACGTCCCGACCCAAGGCATGGCTTGCCTCGCTATGCGGCAGGGTCTCGATCCTGGTGCGAAGGATGGCGAGCGGCGTTCGTATTTCATGCGCTGCATTGGCGGCAAACTCGCGCTGAGCGAGAAAGCCATGCTCAAACCGATCGAGGGCCTGATTGACGGCTTCCACGAGCGGCAGAATTTCGGGAGGCATGTCGTCGGTAGGCAGGCGGACCTCAAGACGCGTGGGACTGATATGCTTCGCTCGGCTGGACGCGCGATGCAGCGGTCTGATCGCGAGGCGGAAGATGACGATGTCGGCGGCAAGCAGGAGAAAAAGAACCGGAACGATGATCCATACAACCTGCCGGAGGAAGCTGGCCAGGATATCGTCGACGACGACATCGCTATGCGACAGCTCTTCTGCCACCTGTATCCAGACTGGGTAGCCGCCGATATCCCTGCGCACGCTGGCGCCGGTGATCGTTTTGGCGCCGCCCCGGGTCAGGGCCTTGTGCGGGACAATGCCGTTCGCGTTCGGATCGATGGCGAATAGTGCATTCTTGCTGGGACTCGACGAGAAGATCACCGACCCCGTGTCGTCAATGATCGCGTATTTGTAGCGGCCATAGGCTTCCGAATACTGATCGCGTGCGCTATCGGGGAGGTGAAGCGACCATCCTCCGCCCGGGCGAGGCTCCAGATGGCGGGCGAATATCTCGATTTGGGCCGCCATCTTGTGCAACTGAAATTTGGCGACATCCGATGCCAGCGACCAGTGCAGGACGGAGCGCAATACAACCGCCGCGATGACGATCGCGACAACATGAAGAACGACAATGCGCGACAAAATTGATCTTCGCAGCGGCATCTAGTGTCCCGATTCCGAAGTTCGCATACCTTGAAGTAACCTTTGATGCGAGCTTCGAAATCAAAGGGACACGAACAACTTTATAATTCTGGCGTGGTTTAGGTTCAGGTTCAGAAGTTCGCCTGGCAGACTCGCTGGACGCTGAAAGCGAACCTCTGAACCACCACACTAGTCACTTTCCATCATCACATAGCCGACACCGCGAATGGTGCTGATCTTGACCTTCGCACCAATGTCCAGGAGCTGTTTGCGCAGACGATGGACATACACCTCGACCGCATTGGAGGCGACATCTCCGGTCAGTCCGAAGATCTGATCTTCGAGAAGTTTCTTGGAAACGACGTTACCCTTGCGGCGCAAAAGCAACTCGAGCACCGCGATCTCCCGGGCGGACAGGTTCTGAGGCTTCATGTCGACGAAAGCTTGCCGACCTTCGCTATCGAAGGTCACGTTGGCGAGCTTCAGCGAACTGCCGAGCAACTGTCCCGGCCGCCTGAGCAGTGCTTCGAGCCGCGCCACCAACTCGTCAAAGGAAAAGGGTTTGACGAGATAGTCGTCTGCTCCGCTTCGAAGCCCGCTGACCCGGTCCTCCACGCCCCCGCGCGCCGTGAGTACGAGGACGGGGAGGGGATCCTTGCGATGCCGCAATTCACGCAGGATCGAAAGTCCGTCCCCATCGGGCAGACCGAGATCCAGGATCAATGCCGCATAACGCGTCGTTCCCAGTGCGCTGAAGGCGTCGGCGACGTTGGTGAGGAGATCGATTTCGTACCCAGCCGCCTGCAATCCCTTCGCCAGAAGATCGGCCAGTTCCTCACTGTCCTCGACGATCAAGACTCTCATGGGTGCGATCGCTCCCTGGTCCCTGCCGTTGCCTGGAAAGGCAGGCGCCGGTGTCATTCGGCTTGCGGAAGCCTAGCTGTAAGCTAGGTGTAATGCGCCTGTCATGGCGGTCGTTGTAAGGCTACCGTAAGACGCGACTTCTATAATATAGCGCTCGCCGGACGAGAAGTTATCGCCCTTTCGGGAGCGATCGCCTGGATGGGCAAGGCCTTGGACCAGTATTGAAAATCGTTGGTTCCTGGAGGACAGACCGCCCTTCCAATTCGGCCGGGCGACGGGAATAGGATACGGTATCATGCGCCGTTTGGCGTCATTCTGGCGAGCGTGGTCGGTTCCGCGCGTGGTCATCGGCCTGTCGATCGTGTTCGCCCTTGCCGTAACGGCGGCCATCGTCCTGAAAGTCGATCGCGGCAGCGCCGCCCGCAGTTCAGAGCTGGACAGCGAAATCAAGCGGCCTGACGGAAAGCTGCGTTTGACCGCATCGCAATGGGGTACCGTGACGGTGCAGCCGGTCGAGCAACACGTATTCCGTTCCGAATTCCGTACCGAGGGAAAGATCGCGCTCGATCAGAACCTGTCAACTCGCATCTTCGCACCGTATGCGGGCCGTGTGACGGAATTGATGGTCTCCTCCGGGGATCGCGTTGAGAAAGGCCAGCTTCTCTTCGTGATCGCGGCGGCCGATTCCGTGGATGCCCAAAAAGATTTCGTCGTCGCGCTGACTACCCGGAACAAGGCGGCGTCCCAGGTCAACCTCGCGCAGATCGTCGAGCGAAGAATGTCGAGCCTGGCCAAGGATAAGGCCGCGTCGCAGAGAGAATGGCAGGAAGCTCAGGCCAATCTCACGGCTTCGGAGAACGATTCCCGTTCAGCGGAAGTTGCACTTCAGGCTGCGCGCAATCGGTTGCGGCTCGTTGGAAAAACCGACGCGGAGATCGAAGCGTTCGAGAAGACGGGCGCGCTCACTCCCGATGCTCCGGTTTACGCGCCGCTGGCCGGAACCGTTCTGCAACGCAAGGTCGGGATCGGGCAATATGTCAATGCCGGGGCAAGCGACAGCGATCCGGTATTCCTGATCGGAGACACGTCGAAAGTCTGGATCGTGGCCTATGTCCGCGAGACCGATGTCGCCAAGGTGCAGATCGGCGAGCGCCTGGTGTTCAGGGTCATGACGCAGCCAGACCGTGTGTTCGAGACCCGGGTTGACTACGTCGCTCCGGGAATCGACCCTGACAATCGGCGGCTTCTGGTCCGCGCCACCGTCGATAACACGGACGGACTCCTCAAACCCGAGATGTTTGCGAGCGTCACGATTGTTGACAGCGACGGCGAGCCAATGCCGGCGGTGCCTCTTGAGGCGGTGATCTATGAAGGAAGCAACGCGCATGTCTGGGTCGTCGGCGACGATCAAAGCGTCGAATTGCGCCAGCTCAAGTTGGGTCAATCAAGCGGACAGCTGATCCAGGTGCTCGACGGGCTCCGTCCGGGCGAGAAGATCGTCACGCGCGGCAGTTTGTTCATCGACCGGATGGCGGTCGCCAAACAGACCTGACGAATGCGGTAGCTCGCCATGATCAATCCGATCGTCGCGTTTGCGTTGAGGCAGCGCGTTCTGGTGCTGGTTCTCTTCATTATGACCTTGGCCGGTGGGATCGCCGCGTTCAAGGTCCTGAACATCGAGGCCTATCCCGATCCTGTTCCGCCCATGGTGGACGTAATTACTCAAAGCGCCGGACTCTCGGCCGAAGAGATCGAGCGCTACATCACGATTCCGATTGAAACGCAGCTGTCCGGCGTGCCGAACCTCCGGGTCATGAGAACTATCTCTCTTTACGGACTGTCGGACGTCAAACTGCAGTTCACCTATGCCTATACCTATGATGAGGCGCTCCAGCAGGTCCTCAACCGTTTGGCGCAACTCTCCGGATTGCCGGAGGGCGTCCAGCCCACCATCAGTCCCGTTAGTCCGGTCGGCGAGATTTATCGCTACAGGCTTGTGGGTCCGCCTGGCTATAGCGTACTCGATCTGAAGACGCTTCAGGATTGGGTCCTGCAGCGCCGCTTCCGCTCTGTGCCTGGTATCGTGGATGTCATTGGCTGGGGAGGGAAAACAAAGACATTCGAACTGCAGGTCGACCTCGATAGGCTTGTCGCCTACAGATTGACGCTGCCGCAACTGTTGCAAACGCTGCGCGGAAGCAATCTGAATGTCGGCGGAAATATCGTCAATCTGGGCACGCAGTCGGCAGTTGTGCGTGGTGTCGGGCTGATACGGTCGAGCGATGACATCAACAATACCATGTTGACGCAAGCCGGTGGCAATCCTGTCCTGGTCCGGGACGTTGCGACGGTCATCATCGGGCACCAGCCTCGCCTCGGCATTGCCGGCCAGGACAACGACGACGATATTGTCGAAGGCATCGTTCTGATGCGCCGCGGCCAGCAAAGCACTCCGACCATCGAGCGGTTGAAGGCCGAAGTCGAGCGTATCAATACTTCCGGGATTTTGCCGCCCGGCGTGCGAATTGAGCGCATTTACGATCGTCAGGATCTCATCAACACGACGACGCACACCGTCTTGCACAACATGACGGTCGGCATTCTGCTGATCTTTGCATTGCAGTGGCTGTTTCTCGGGAATCTTCGCAGCGCGTTGATCGTGGGTGCGACGATTCCGTTCGCATTGTGCTTCGCCATCGGGATTATGATCCTGCGCGGCGAATCCGCTAACCTGCTATCGGTCGGCGCAATCGATTTCGGTTTGATCGTCGACGCCACCGTGATCATGGTCGAACGAATATTCCGGGAGCTTGGGCACGGCGCCCATAGGACTTTTCCTGAGGATGGCGACGCGTCCGGACTACACGGAAAGCTTCTCGCGATTTATATTGCGGCTACCGGCGTCAACCGCTCGATCCTGTTCGCGACCGGCATCATCATTGCGGGGTTCATCCCGCTTTTCACCATGAGCGGCGTCGAAGGGCACATCTTTGGCCCCATGGCCAAGACTTACGCCTACGCCATCGCGGGAGGCCTGCTCGCAACCTTTACCGTGACACCGGCGCTCAGCGCACTTCTGCTGCCGGAGCATGTTCGGGAGACGGAAACCTGGCTGGTGCGCACCCTTCACCGTTTCTACAGTCCGGCTTTGCGAGTCACTGTCGCGAACAGAAGGTTGACGGTTGCTGTGACGCTGGCGGTGTTCATTCTGGCGGGGATCGCGATACGATTTCTGGGGCTGGAGTTTCTTCCCAAGCTGGAGGAGGGCAATCTGTGGATACGCGCCACCATGCCGGCAACGATCTCCCTTCAGGAGGGAAATGGCTACGCCAACCGGATGCGCAAGTTGATCCGCAGCTTTCCCGAGGTGGATACGGTCGTGACGCAGCATGGCCGCCCCGATGACGGCACGGACGCCGCCGGCTTTTTCAATGTCGAGTTCTTCACTCCGCTAAAGCCGGTCAGTCAGTGGCGCCATGGCGTGGACAAGGAAAAGCTGACCGAGGAAATCCAGGGGCGGCTCAAGACGGAATTTCCGGGAATCGAATTCAATTTCTCGCAGTATCTGCAGGACAACGTGGCCGAGCAGGTGTCGGGTGTTAAGGGCGAGAACTCGATCAAGGTGTTCGGCAATGATTTGCAGGAACTGACGGACACAGCCGACAAGATCAAGGCCGTGCTCGAGAGGGTTCCGGGTGTGACGGACCTTGGCGTTTTCACGTCGCTTGGCCAGCCGACGATCCAGATTGATATCGATCGTGAGCGTGCCGCACGCTACGGACTGTCACCGGGTGATATCAATTCGATGATCCGGACGGCTGTCGGCGGAGAGTCCGCGGGCGACGTTTACGAACCGGGAAGCGATCGCCACTTTCCGATCGTCGTGCGGTTGGCTCCGCAGTACCGTCATAGCGCAGAAGCCATCAGCAAGCTGACGATCGGCGTATCGGGGCCCAAAGGAATAACGCAGATTCCGTTGGGCGAGGTCGCGCGCATCCGACTTGTGAGCGGTCCTTCATATATCTACCGGGAACAACAGCAACGTTACCTGCCGATCAAGTTCAGTGTTCGTGATCGCGATCTAGGCAGCACCATCAAGGAAGCCGAACAACGGATTGCGCAGGACGTGCAACTGCCTGCCGGAACCCAGCTTCAATGGGTCGGCGAATTCCGCAATCTGCAGGAAGCGATCGGGCGTTTGCAGATTGTCGTGCCGTTAAGCCTTGGCGTTATCGGGTTACTGCTATGGATCAATTTCACATCCATATGTGACACGTTGCTGGCGTTGAGCGTCATTCCGATGGCGGTGATCGGTGGGGTCTTCGCGTTGTTCGCTACGGGCATTCCTTTCAGCGTCTCGGCCGCCATCGGCTTTATCGCACTGTTCGGTATTTCGGTGATGAACGGGATTCTGATCCTGTCGCAATACAATCAGTTTATTGAGTTGGGCCTGGAGCGGATTGATGCGATCATAAGAGCAGGAGAGGCTCAAATGCGCCCTGTCCTGATGACCTGCGTAATTGCGGGCATCGGCTTGCTGCCCGCCGCTATGTCGACCGGAATCGGATCGCAGGTGCAAAAGCCGCTGGCTGTCGTCGTGGTCGGCGGAATGATGCTGGCGCCACTGGTGATCCTCGTCGCGCTTCCGGCCCTCATTGCGCTGTTTTCCCGCCGAAAAACGGTAGCCGCCGCTCCCGATTCGGCGTTCGAACCGGCAGAATAGCAAGTCGGTTCGTGTGAGCCGTGGTTGAAGGGGCATTTCGTGCGGTCAAGCCAACAGAATGGATCGGGGGGACATTCATCGAAACCAGGATGGGGGCTTGTATTCCCCCATGGGCGATTTTTCGTCGTGGCGTTCCTGGCTGCCGCATCGTCTGCGCTGTCGGGCTGTGCGGTTGGACCTGACTTCAAACCTCAGGCGCCTCCCGAAACCTTCAGATATTTGTCCGATCCCGCCGGCGATCGCGTGCCGGGACATCCGGTCGTACGCGCGGCGGAGATTCCTCCCCAGTGGTGGGAACTGTTTCGTTCGCCCGCGCTGAACCGGATTGTGGAGGACGGCATCGCGCACAATGCCGACCTCGCCGCTGCGGAGGCCGCGGTCAGGGTGGCGCAAGCCAACGCGCTGGCCCAGCGCGGTGCGCTGTTTCCCAGCGTGACGGGAGGCTTCAATTCCTCGCGCCAGCAGGTGCCGGTCGATCTGCAGTCGCCTCTTGAGTCGAACGCCCACCTTTTGAGTCTGCACACCGGCCAAGTGACCGTGTCGTACCTTGCCGATGTGTGGGGAGGGACGCGCCGTCTGGTGGAGTCCGCGGATTCGCAAGCTGAGATGCGCGCGTTCCAGCGCGAGGGGGTCTATCTGACATTGGCCAGCAACATCGCGCTTGCGGCGATCGAGGAAGGCCGGGTGAGGGGCCAGATCGCGGCGACCCGTCGCGTCCTTGGTTTGCAGGCCGAGGTTTTGAGGTTGCTGCGACGGCAACAGGAGCAGGGACAGATTGCCCAGACGGATGTCGCGGCGCAGGAGACCGCGGTTGCGCAGACCCGACTGCTGTTGCCCAATCTCGAAAAGCAGCTCGCGCAACAGCGTCATTTGTTGTCATTCCTGACCGGACGTTTATCGAGTGACGCTCCTAAGGAAACATTCGATCTCGGGTCATTTCGAATGCCCCGCCGTTTACCTCTCAGTCTTCCGGCCGATCTGGTAAGACAGCGTCCTGATATTCAGGCTGCCGAAGCGAACCTTCATGCGACCAATGCAATGATCGGAGTGGCGATCGCCAATCGTCTTCCGCAGATAACCTTGGTCGGAAATGGCGGCTCCGCGGCTGCCAAATTCGCGCAATTGGCGACTCCGGGCGCGGCGCTCGGGATGATCGCCGGCAATGCAGCGCAGACGATTTTTGACGCAGGAACGTTGGCGAACAAGCAACGTGCGGCGGAAGAGGAAACCAATCAGTCACTCGCTCAATATCGCAGCGTTGTTCTCGCGGCTTTTCAGAACGTCGCGGATGTCTTGCGGGCCCTTCAGGCGGGCACCCGTGCGATCAGCGCCGCGACCGACGCGGAACGATCGGCGACAGAGAGCATCACGCTGGTGCGTAAACAGGTCGATCAAGGACAGATCAGCGTGCCGCTTCTACTCGCCGCGCAGCAGGCGTATCTGCAGACCTCGCTCGCGCGTCTCGATGCGCAGGCCGCGCAACTGGCGAATACGGTCGCGTTGTTTCAAGCGCTTGGCGGGGGATGGTGGAACAGAGACGATCACAAGCAAGCCGGTTCAGGTCCCGTACCCATGAAACGCGATTCCGTTTGAAGCCATTGCGCGACGGCGCTGATGACTGGAACGGGTAGGGCCATCGGTTATGAAAATTGCAGCGTATGAAAATCGTAGCGGCCGCGAGTGGTCTTGTCCGGCAATGGCGGCGGAGTTCAGCCCCAGGTATTCGAGGTCGGTGGCGTCAGCCTCGTCTGTTCGATCAGGGCCGCGGCCCCCGCTTATTCCTTCTTCGGATCTTTCGACATCCGTTCCAGGCGGTCCTGCATCTCCTTCATCTGCCGGCGAAGATCGTCGATGGTGTCGCCGGGATCGGGAGAATCAGGCGTTTTCTCCGGCTCGGGCGCAGCGGTCCCGTTGCGCGGCGGCACGAATGGCTTGAACATCGAGAAGGTGCGCTCGAAAAGTTCCATGTTGCGGCGGACATGCTCTTCGAGTGGCGCGAAAGGAGTGCCGCTGAAGCTGCTCGTCATCTGCTTGCGAAACTTTTCCTGTTCGCGGGTCAGCATGTCGATCGATCGTTCGAGATATTTCGGCACCACCATCTGCATGCTGTCTCCGTAGAAACGGATCAGTTGCCGCAGGAACGTGGTCGGGAGCAGGTTCTGCCCCGCCTTGTTCTCCTGTTCGAAAATGATCTGCGCCAGCACCGAGCGGGTGATGTCGTCTCCAGTCTTTGCATCGAATACAAGAAAATCTTCGCCCTGCTTGACCATCGCCGCGAGATCTTCGAGCGTCACATAGGTGCTGGTGCCGGTATTATAGAGCCGCCGGTTCGCATATTTTTTGATTGTCGTTGGTGTCTCTGATTTTGCCATAGGTCTCACACGTCCCTGCCTAGGACAAGAAACCCCGCCGGCGTCCACGATGGGGTCAACACGTAACGCATTGCAGCAAAATAAGCACTTTCGGTACGCTTCGGCTACCGTTTTATAAAAAACAGTTAATTCCAAAAGCATAGAATGGAAGTGCTCACGATTGTGTACGGGTGCAACTTCCAACCCTTGGCGCAATTGACACACTCTCGTGAGACCAACAGGATACATTTGAGAAGAATCCGGGCCACCCGCGCGGCCGTCGCCATCGTATTTCAAGTCTCTTAAGCTCCAGGAGGTGTCCATGTCAGACGATGTCGTTATCGTCAGCGCCGCCCGCACGCCGGTGGGAAGTTTCAACGGCGCGCTTGCCACGACGCCGGCCCACGCTCTCGGCGCTATCGCCATCAGGGCCGCGCTGGAGCGGGCGGGAATCGAGTCCGGACGGGTCTCCGAGGTCATCATGGGCCAGATTCTGACCGCGGCGCAGGGCCAGAATCCGGCGCGTCAGGCATCGATCGGCGCCGGCGTTCCGGTGGAAAGCCCGGCCTGGGGCGTCAACCAGCTCTGCGGCTCGGGCCTGCGCACTGTCGCCCTCGGCTATCAGGCCATCCTAAACGGGGATTCGGAGATCGTCGTCGCCGGCGGACAGGAATCCATGAGCATGGCGCCCCATGCGCAGCACCTGCGCGGCGGCGTGAAGATGGGCGGCATTGAGCTGATCGACACCATGATCAAGGACGGGCTGTGGGATGCGTTCAACGGCTACCACATGGGCAACACCGCCGAGAATGTCGCCCGCCAGTACCAGATCACCCGTCAGCAGCAGGACGAATTCGCCGCCGCCTCGCAGAACAAGGCGGAGGCCGCGCAGAAGGCAGGCCGCTTCAAGGATGAGATCGTGCCGGTCACGGTCAAGAACCGCAAAGGCGATATCGTCGTCGATACGGACGAATATCCGAAGGCTGGCGTGACAGTCGAATCGATCGCCAAGCTGCGGCCCGCTTTTGAGAAGGACGGCACCGTGACCGCGGCCAACGCGTCGGGGATCAATGACGGCGCGGCGGCCGTGGTGCTGATGTCGGCGGCGCAGGCTTCGAAAGAGGGCAAGACTCCGCTTGCCCGCATCGTCTCCTGGGCCCATGCCGGGGTCGACCCCAAGATCATGGGCACCGGCCCGATTCCGGCCTCCCGCGCCGCGCTGAAGAAAGCAGGCTGGGCGATCGCGGACCTCGACCTCATCGAGGCCAATGAGGCCTTCGCCGCGCAGGCCTGCGCCGTGAACAAGGATCTCGGCTGGGATACCTCCAAGGTCAATGTCAATGGCGGTGCGATCGCCCTCGGCCATCCGGTCGGCGCCTCGGGGACGCGCGTGCTGGTGACCTTGCTGCACGAAATGCAGAAGCGAAACGCCCAGAAGGGCCTGGCCACGCTATGCATCGGCGGCGGCATGGGCATCGCCATGTGCGTCGAGCGCGGCTGATCGGCGACGGACGCTTCAAATGACGTCGGTCATCGCAGTTCGTATTGAGAGTGAAATGCCCGGTCACGAGCCGGGCATTTTTAATCTGCAAGTTTTTTTTGGATGGTCGTGACGATTTCGGCCTGCTCTCAGGGAGGACGACGCAATGGCAAGGGTGGCACTGGTGACGGGGGGAACGCGCGGTATCGGCGGCGCGATCAGCAGAGCGTTGAAGGCGACTGGATACAATGTCGCGGCGAGCTATGCCGGCAACGATGCGGCGGCGGAGAAGTTCAAGGCGGACACCGGCATTCCCGTCTACAAGTGGGACGTCGCCTCGTTTGAGGCCTGCGCTGGCGGCATCAAACAGGTCGAAGCCGACCTCGGCCCCATCGAGGTGCTCGTGAACAATGCCGGCATCACCAAAGACGGCGCCTTCCACAAGATGACGCTTGAGCAGTGGAGCGCCGTCATCAACACCAATCTCGGCTCGCTGTTCAACATGACGCGCCCGGTGATCGAGGGGATGCGCGCGCGCAAGTTCGGCCGCATCATCAACATCTCCTCGATCAACGGCCAGAAAGGCCAGTTCGGCCAGGTGAACTATTCGGCGGCGAAGGCCGGCGAAATCGGCTTCACCAAGGCGCTGGCGCTGGAGAACGCCAAGAGCGGAATCACCGTCAATGCGATCTGCCCGGGTTACATCAACACCGAGATGGTGCAGGCGGTGCCAAAGGATGTTATCGAGAAAAGTATCCTGCCTCAGATTCCGGCGACCCGTCTGGGCGAGCCTGAGGAGATCGCGCGCGCGGTGGTCTTTCTCGCCGCCGACGACGCCGGCTTCATCACCGGCTCAACGCTCTCCGTCAACGGCGGACAGTATCTGGCGTGAAGAGCAACGCATAGTTGGACAGACCGCTTCTCTCCTTCCCCCCGCGAGGGGAGGAAGGAAGACATCATGACCGTCGCCGCCATGCTGATCGCGGGGGGCGGCTTGATCGCGGCGAAGGACATGATCCGGAAATAGCGTTTTCGAGCGAAGTGGGTACCGGTTCGCGTAAAGAAAACGCGTCAAAAAATAGACCTGGAGCCAGCTTGTTGAACCGCCGCCCTACGCCTGTAGCGCGGCAAAGTGTCCGCGCCGCTGCAGCCACGCCAGCAGGAACAGGCTCGGCAGCGCCACCAGCATGCAGATCACAAAGAACAGCGGCCATCCGGTGGCCTTGGCGACAAATCCGGCGCTGGCGGACAGGTAGGTCCGGCCGACCGCGGCCAACGCCGTTAGCAGCGCATACTGGGTGGCGGTGTGCAGCGGATTGCGGCACAGCGCCGACAGATAGGCGACGAAAATCACCGTGCCGATGGCGCTGGTGAAATTCTCCGCCGTAATGGCGAAAGCCAGCGCCCACTGATCGACGCCGACTATCGCCAGCCATGAGAACGACAGGTTCGCCACCGCCTGCAAAATGCCGCCGATCCACAGGCTTGCCGCCAGCGGATAGCGCCGCGCCAGGAAGCCGCCGGCAAAACCGCCGATCAGCGTCGCGGCCAAGCCAACGCCCTTGACGATGGCGGCGTAGTCGTTGCGGGTGAAGCCGAGGTCGATGACGAACGGCGCGGTCATCGTGCCGGAGAACGCGTCGGTGAACTTGAACAGCACGATGAAGGCCAGGACCGCGAACGCATCCTTTCTCGCGATGAACTCGGAGAATGCGCCGATCGCGGCGTTCATGACTCGCGCGAAACCGCCCTTGGCTCGCGTTGCCAACTCGGCGCGCACGGATTGCTCCGGCTCGGTGGCGGCCAGCGCCGTGATGGTGCCGATCAGCACCATCGCCGCCATGCCGACATAGCCCCACGCCCACGCCGAGGCACGGACCAGGCCCGTCCCTTCGAGCGCGCTGACGAGGAAGAGAGCACCAGCGGTGGAGACCAGCATGCCGATGCGATAGGCCGCCACGTAGGCGGCCATGCCGGCGGCCTGCTCGCTCTCCGGCAGGCTCTCGACGCGAAAGGCATCGACCACGATGTCCTGCGTCGCCGATGTCGCCGCCACCAGAAGTGCGCCGAGCGCGACGAACCACGGTGCTTTCGCCGGGTCGGTCGAAGCCAGCAGCAGGATCGCCGCGATCAGCAGCAGTTGCGAGAACACAAGCCAGCCGCGCCGGCGGCCGAACTGCCGCGTCAGCAGCGGAACGTGCAAGGCATCGACCAGCGGGGCCCACAGAAATTTCAGCGTATAGGGCGTGCCGACCAGCACGAACAAGCCGATCGCCCGCAGGTCGATGCCGGATTCGGTCATCCAGATCTGCAGCGTGGAGCCCGACAGCGCCAGCGGCAGGCCGGATGAGAAGCCGAGCATCATGACAATGAGGACGCGCGGTTGCAGATAGACCGCGATACTCTCGCGCCATGACGCGCGGGAGGCTGCGTCGGATATTGTCGGGGCGGCGGCGTCCGGAACGGTCATGCGGCGATGTTAGCAGATTCGGCCACTTTTCCCTCTCCTTCTCTCCGGAAACCGTTCGAAAGCTTATTCTCCCGCCTGGATTTTGTGAGCGAACTGCGGCGGGAATGGTTCCGGTCCGCGAGAAGCGGCGATCCGCGGCGTCTCGGCAATCGCCTCGTCCTTGCTGAAATCAAGTTCCTCGATCCTCATCGCCCGTTTGCCGATCTTGCCGGCCGAGATCAGGACCTGCCGGACATCCTCGCTGACCTGATCGAAATGGCTGCCGAGCCGGCTGACGCGGTCGCGCAGACGCTCGACGTCATCCATCATGTTCAGGACCTCGATCCGTACCTGATCCGCGGCATCGCGCATCCGTGCGTCCTTGAGAAGCTGCTGCATCACCTGGATCGCAAGCATCAATAGCGACGGCGACACCAGCACGATCCGGGCGCGATAGGCCTTCTGAATGACGTCGTCGAAGCTGTCGTAAATCTCGGAATAAACGGATTCCGATGGCACGAACATCAGCGCGGTGTCCTGAGTCTCGCCCGGAATCAGATATTTCCCGGCGATGTCGGTGACGTGCCTCATAACGTCGGCGCGCAGCCGCTGAATCGCCAGTTTCCTTTCGTCGTCGGTTCGGGCGCCGCGCAGCGCCGTCATCGCCTCAAGCGGAAATTTTGCATCGATGCAAAGCGGGCGCTGATCGGGAAGGAAGATCACGCAATCCGGCCGCTTGCCGTTTGGCAACGTGTGCTGAAAGGCGAACGAGCCCTTCGGCATTCCGTCCTGCACGATCGCTTCCATCCGCGCCTGCCCGAAAGCGCCGCGCGACTGCTTGTTGGCGAGCACGTCCCGCAGTGTCGTCACCTGCGTCGTCAGTTCGGTTAAATTCTTGTGCGCATTGTCGATAATCCCGAGCCGTTCGTGCAGCACGCGCAAGCTGTCCATGGTGTTGCGCGTGGTCTGTTCCATCGACTGGCCGAAGCGATGAGTGACCGAGTCAAGCCGTTCGCTGACCGCCCGGGCCATCTCCGCCTGCCGTCCCGCAAGCGCCCGGCCCATGGCGTCGACACGGCCGGTGGCCTCGGCCTGGGCCCGCATCATGTCGTTGAGGCGATCCTCCAGCTCGTCGGCGCGGCTTGCTTGCGCGGTCGCCATTTCGGCTTCCCGGCGCCCCGAGCGCGCGATCACGATCGCAATGGTCAGCAACAACGCCAGCGCCAGCGCGCCAAAGGCGATCAGCACGGCGTCGATCCGCACCGGCATGCCGCCCAGCATGAAAAGGATATCGTTCACCCGCCCATTGTAGTCGATTCGGCCGCGGGCGCGAACAAAGAAGGAACATGTAGGGTTAACGAAAGTTCAACATGCTGCTCGGGAGGCGCGCCGGTCAGTGCGGCCCCGCGGATTGACCCCGGCAGGCCCGGGCATTACATCGCCCTGCATGGCTATTCGCGAAATAATCATCCTTCCGGACAAGCAGTTGCGCCTCGTATCCAGGCCGATCGAAAAGGTCACGCCGGAGATCCGCAAGCTCGCCGACGATATGTTCGAGACCATGTACGATGCGCCCGGCATCGGACTTGCCGGCATCCAGATCGCGCAGCCGTTGCGCATCATCACCATGGATCTCGCCAGGCGCGACGAGGACGGCGAACTTAACCCGCGGCCGCGGATTTTCATCAACCCGGAAATCCTGTCGGCGTCGGAGGAACTTTCGGTTTACGAAGAAGGCTGCCTGTCGATTCCCGAATATTACGAGGAGGTCGAGCGGCCGGCGCGGGTGCGGATTCGCTTCACCGACCTCGACGGCAAGCTGCACGAGGAAGATGCCGAGGGTCTTTTCGCCACCTGCATCCAGCATGAGATCGATCATCTCAACGGCGTGCTGTTCGTCGATTACCTCTCGAAACTGAAACGCGACCGCGTGATGAAGAAGTTCACCAAAGCCGCGAAGCTTGCCGCGAAATAAGGGCGGCTTTTACCGCGCAGAAATCAACAGCATGCCGCTTCGCCTGATTTTCATGGGCACGCCCGATTTCGCGGTGCCGACGCTGCTGCAACTCGTCGCCCACGGCCACGAGATCGCCGCCGTCTACACCCGCGAGGCGAGAGCCGCGGGCCGCGGCATGAAGCTGCGACCGACACCCGTGGCGCGGGAAGCGCAGCGCCTCGGCATTCCGGTTCTGACGCCGAAAACACTGAAGACGCCGGAGGCGCTGCTTGAGTTTCAATCGTTCGCCGCCGATGCGGCGGTCGTTGTGGCCTACGGCATGATCCTGCCGCAGGCGATCCTCGATGCGCCGAGATACGGTTGCTACAATCTGCACGCATCATTGCTGCCGCGTTGGCGCGGCGCCGCACCGATCAACCGCGCCATCATGACCGGCGACGCCGAAAGCGGCGTCATGGTCATGAAGATGGATGCCGGCCTCGATACCGGCGATGTCGCCCTGACCTCGGGACTCCCTGTCACCGATGCGATGACCGCATCCGATCTGCATGACGCGCTGGCGCCGCTCGGGGCTGATCTGATGGTGCGGGCCATGGACGCGCTGTCGCGCGGCGAGTTGCCTCTGACCAGGCAGAGCGAACAAGGCGTCACCTACGCCGCCAAGATCGACAAGGCGGAAGCCCGCATCGACTGGAACAGGCCCGCATGTGAGGTGCTGCGCCACATTCATGGCCTGTCGCCGTTTCCGGGCGCCTGGTGCGAGATGCCGGTCGACGGCGAGCCCACGCGCGTGAAGATCCTGCGTTGTGAGGTGGCGGATGGCGCGGGATCACCGGGGGACCTTCTCGACGATCGCCTGACGATCGCGTGCGGCGAGGGTGCGATCCGCGTTCTCGAATTGCAGCGCGCCGGAAAGCCGCCGATGAAGGCGAGGGCCTTTCTGAACGGCACGCCGCTGACGTTGCCGCTGCGGCTCGTCTGATGCCTCGCTACAGGCTCACCATCGAATATGACGGTGGTCCGTTCTGCGGCTGGCAGTACCAGGACAATGGTCCCTCGGTGCAGGGCGCACTGGAGGCGGCGGTCAAGGCGATTTGCGGTGACTGCGTCCGCGTGCATGGCGCGGGCCGCACCGATGCAGGCGTCCATGCGCTGGCGCAGGTGGCGCATTGCGACATCGCCAAGCACTTCGCGCCGGACCGGCTGCGTGACGGGCTTAATGCGCACCTGCGCCCGCATCCGATCGGCGTGCTCGAAGCCGAGATCGTGCCCGACAGCTTCGAGGCGCGCTTTTCGGCGCGCAGGCGACATTACATTTATCGTATCGCCAATCGCCGCGCCAATCTCGCAATCGACGTGGGCCGCGTCTGGCGCGTCCCCCGGCCGCTCGACACCGAGGCGATGCACGATGCCGCGCAACGGCTGCTCGGCAAGCACGATTTCACGACCTTTCGCGACACCGAATGTCAGGCGAAGTCGCCGGAAAAAACGCTCGATCAACTCGACGTTGTCAGGAACGGCGATAACGTCAGCATCATCACTTTGGCTCGTTCGTACCTGCACAGTCAGGTGCGCTCGATGGTAGGATCCCTGGTGTGGGTCGGGCATGGCCGTTGGAGCGCCGATGATTTGTCCAGCGCGTTGGCCGCGCGGCGGCGCGAAGCCTGCGGGCCGGTGGCACCGCCCGACGGATTGTACCTTGTGCGGGTCGATTACTAGGGCATGATCCGATCAAGTTGAATCGGACCATGCCTTGGAAACGATTGTCTGGTTGTATCTTCTTCACGCGAACCGGTATCCGCTTCGCCGGACAATGCTCTACTCACGACTTGTTCTTGCGTTCGCGTAGCTCGGCGAAAACCTCAGCTCCGCTGGCTCCCTTCATATGCACTCCGGCCGCCACGGCGGGATCGTCGGCGCGCAGGAATACGTTGGCTTTTTTCTCCTCGCCCATCAGGGTCGGTACCGTCGGCTTGCCCTCGGCGCGCAGCCGCGCGACCTCCTCGGCGCGGGCCTTCAGCGCCGGATTGTTGGGTTCGATGGTCAGCGCGAATTTCACGTTCGATGCGGTATATTCGTGGCCGCAGTAAAGCCGGAAACTGTCCGGCAGCGCGCGCAGCTTCAAAAGCGAATCCCACATCATCGGATGGGTGCCCTCGAACACCCGGCCGCAGCCGATCGAGAACAGGGTATCGGCGGCGAATACTACCTTCTCATCGTCGAACACGTAACTGACGTGGTCCAGCGTATGACCGGGCGTTTCCAGCACGCGTCCCAGCAGCGTTCCGACCTTGACGATGTCGCCCTGACCGACCCGCAGATCGACGTTGGCGATTCCGGCGCCCTTGTCATGCGGTGCGACCACCCGGCAATTGTATTTCTGTTTCAGTTCCGCGACGCCGCCGACATGATCGCTGTGATGATGGGTAACCAGAATATCGGTCAACGCCCAGCCTTCGCGATCCAGCGCCTGGATGATTGGCTCAGCCTCCGGCGCATCGATCGCGGCGGTCGCATTGGCTGCGGGATCGTGAATCAGGACGCCGAAATTATCGGTGAGACAGGTGAACAGGCGGATGTCGGCGGTCATGTCGTCTCCGTGAGTCCGAGAGGTCGACGCGAGTGTCCCGGCTGCGAAGTTCGCTGGACGGACTTGCGGGAAATGACGCGAACTCCGGGAAGTCAGATTAGAACTACTCCGGCTTTGATGGAGTTAAGCCGGTTCGAGCCTTGTTTTGACGCGCACTCCTGCACGAACCGTAGCCGTCCCATCGGCGACCTATGAGGACATGCTCGCTCGGAAGCGCTATAGCATAGGTAATTCCGTGGTGAAACAAGCCGTTAACAGCAGTTTATGATTGTACAAATCAGGCAAAGCGGGGGTGCCCTACCTGCCGGCAACATGATAGATGTGGAACATGGCGATCGACGTCATCGACCTTCGTGACTTCTACTCGCAGCGTCTCGGCATCGTGGCACGGCGGCTGATCAATCGCGCCATTCATGCACACTGGCCGAGCCTGGAGGGGCAGTGCGTGGTCGGCCTCGGCTATCCGACTCCTTACCTCGGTTTGTTTCGGGAGGAATGCGAGCGCTGCATCGCCTTGATGCCGGCGGCGCAAGGCGTGCTGAAATGGCCGACGGCGCGGCCGGCGCTGGCGGCCTTGGTCGACGAATTTTCGTTGCCGCTGCAGGATGCGGTTGCAGACCGGATCTTGCTGGTTCATGCGCTGGAAGTGTCGGACGATCCGCAAAGCCTGCTCCGCGAGGTGTGGCGCATTCTTTCGCCGTCCGGTCGAATGATGGTGGTGGTTCCCAATCGTCGCGGTATCTGGACCCGGACCGACACAACGCCGTTCGGCCACGGTCAGCCTTATTCCCGCTCGCAGATCACTCAACTGCTGCGACAGACATGGTTCACGCCGTCCGCCTGGGGTGAGGCTTTGTTCGTCCCGCCGATCAATGGCGGCTGGTTCCTGCGATCGGCCGCCGTGTGGGAGCGCATCGGCGCGGCGCTGTCGCTGCCATTTGCAGGCGTTCACCTCGTTGAGGCAACCAAACAGGTTTATCGGCCCCTCGCCGCGAAACGGGAGCATAGCCGGTTGATGCCGGTGTTGCCGCCGGCGCTTGCGCCGTCCTCGTGTAACGCCGAGGAGTGATATATCGGATCGTGATCCGGATGTTTTCGCTCACGAAGAAGGGGTGAAGCGGCGGATCGCTATTCGTTGCCGGGATTGAAGTCCTCGCTCGGAGCCGGCGGCTGCACCATGCTGTCGGGACGCGGGCCATGCGGACGTCGGCGGCGGCGTGGCGGGAAGCGGTCGCTGCGCTCTCCGCCCTGATGGCCGTTGCCTTCGAACCGGCCACCGTTCACCTGCGGCTGCGATCCCGTAATGAAGGACGGGAGGCGGTCGACACCGCCATTGTCGGCGGGCTGTATCGCCGGCTGCGGCTGACGGTATTCCCGGGGCTGCTGCTGATCGCGCTGGTAGGGTTGCGCCTCGCGCTGCTGCTGATCGCGCGGTTGCTGAACCGGAACGAAGCCGGGCTCCGCGCCAAAATTCGAGTAGTTTTCGCCGTCATCGTCCCCCGCTTCCTCTGTGGCGTCGACGTCGATTCGCGGCTGTTGCTGCGGCTGGCTCTGGCGAAACTGTTCCTGCGCCGCGGCGATCAGGCGGAAATAATGCTCGGCATGTTGATAGTAGTTTTCTGCCGCCACGGGATCGCCGGATGAGCGAGCGTCGCGGGCGAGTTGGACGTATTTCTCGGCGACGTGAGAGGCGGTGCCGCGGATCTTGATGTCGGGACCGTTGGATTCGAAAACCCGTGTCATCGGGTTTTGGCCGCGCCGGTTGTTATTGTTATTATTATTGTTATTCCGGTTCCGCATCCGCTTGTTGTTATTCTGACCGTTTCTCATGTCCCGCCTTCAGTTATCAGCCTTGAAGTTTCCGGTTGGGTATTGCCCTGTCGTTCTGGCACAATTTCGCGCCCTCGACGCGACCTAAGCGAAGCGCGCACCGGCTATCGTCATAATAAAGACGCGTTCCCGGGTCGCCGGTAGGCGCATGGCGTTAGCATGGCTAGGTCATTCAGCCAGAGACATCAAACTCAGCTTTTCTTGCGTGAATTTTCAAGCGCAGTATCAGGCTTTCGTTCGCTTCGCGGTCGCAAGCGGCACAGCTCATGGCCGTCGCGCTCGATATGACCTGTCTTTAGGGACCGTTCACTCGGGCCGGTTCTCGTTCGAGAACTCTCGGCTCATCTGCAGCAAGGCTGCGGGGCCAACCCGGGACCGACGATTATGCATGAAACGTAGTCGTTCCCAAAGGATATTCCAAGTGGTTTTTTATGACTCAATCGGGCTTTATAAGGGCAACCCTGCGGGCCACGACCGCGCGGCCGATGCCGGCGAGGTCGGTCCTTGCTGACCCCATGACCGTCAGTCCCGCGGCTGCCATCAGCCGGCTCACGGCGCTGTCCTGGCCTTGCCCGATCTCCAGCACCAGGAGGCCGCCGTCCGCCAGCAGCGATAGCGCCTGCGGCGCGATCCGGCGATAGGCATCGAGCCCGTCGCGGCCGCCATCCAGTGCGAGAGGGGGATCGTGGTCGCGTACCTCCGGCGCCAGCGTCGCGATGTCGGCCGAGCGGATGTAGGGTGGGTTCGAGACGATCAGGTCGAATGGCCCCGACAGGCCATTCCCATAGTCGCTGACCAGGAACTGAGCGCGCGTCGCGAGGCCGACATCTTGCGCGTTTGTTTTGGCAGTGTCGAGCGCCGCTGCGCTCAGGTCGGTGCCGACGCCGGTGGCAGCCGGCAGTTCGGTCAGCAACGCGAGCAGGATCGCACCGCTGCCGGTCCCAAGGTCCGCGATGCGGAGTGCTGCTTGCATCCGGCCTTCAGCGCGGAGGATGTCGAGCGCGGTCTCGACCACGGTTTCAGTATCGGCTCGCGGCACCAGCGTGTCCGACGACAGCTTCAGCGGTAGCCCCCAGAATTCCTTCGTTCCAAGGATGCGCGCCAGGGGCTCGCCCGCGAGCCGGCGCCGCGCAAAAGCGTCGAGGCGCGCGGCGTCATCCTCGTCGAGTTGCCGCAAGCCTTGCGCGACCAGTCCGGTCAGATCGAGACCCAGCACCGCGCCGGTGAGCATGCGGGCCTCGAGCGCGGCGCTGTCGATCCCCGCGGCTTCGAAGCGCGCCGTCAGCGCGCGGCGGATGGTCTCTATTGTCTGTGCGGCGAATGAGTCGGCCACAGGGTTGTTTCCTTTCCCTCTCCCCTTGCGGGAGAGGGTGGCTGCGAAGCAGCCGGGTGAGGGGACACGGCGATGCTGCCCACAATGTCCCTTCGCCCGATCTTCGCTACGCTCAGATCACCCTCTCCCGCAAGGGGAGAGGGAAAGAAAGACGTTCACCGGGATGAGGCTTGAGTGTCACTCACTTGCCACTTTCGGCCGCGAGCTGCGCGGCCTGATGCTCTGTGGTCAAGGCATCGATCAATTCGTGCAGCGCGTCGCCGGCGATCACCTGCGGCAGCTTGTAAAGCGTCAGGTTGATGCGGTGGTCGGTGACGCGGCCTTGCGGAAAATTGTAGGTGCGGATGCGTTCGGAACGGTCGCCCGATCCGACCTGATCCTTGCGGTCGGCGGAGCGCGCGGCATTGATGCGCTGCCGCTCGACGTCATAGATGCGGGAACGCAGGATATTCATCGCCGAGGCGCGGTTCTTGTGCTGTGAACGGCTGTCCTGCATGTTGACGACGATGCCGGTCGGGATGTGGGTGATGCGGATCGCCGATTCCGTCTTGTTGACGTGCTGGCCGCCTGCTCCCTGGGCGCGCATGGTTTCGATGCGCAGATCATCGGGCTTGATCTCCACATCGACCTCTTCGGCTTCCGGCAGCACTGCCACGGTGGCCGCTGAGGTATGGACGCGTCCCTGCGCTTCGGTATCTGGCACGCGCTGCACCCGATGCACGCCGGATTCGAATTTCATTTTGGCGTAGGCGCCGCGTCCCTGCACCTCCGCGACGATTTCCTTGTAACCGCCCATGGTGCCCTCGCTGGCGGAGATCACCTCCACCTTCCATCCCTGCAAGGCTGCGAAGCGCTCGTACATCCGGAACAGATCGCCCGCGAACAACGACGCTTCATCGCCGCCCGTGCCGGCACGGACTTCGAGCATGACGTTGCGTTCGTCCATGGCGTCCTTTGGCAGCAGCGCTATTCGGATCTGCTGCATGAGTTCGTTGTTGCGCGCCTCCAGCGCCGGACGCTCGGCCTCCGCCATCGCGCGCATTTCTGCGTCCGTGGCTGGATCGGCGATCATCGCGTCGATCCCCGCGATTTCAGCCGTGATGGCGCGCCAGTCCTTCACGGCCTCCACGACAGGATTGAGCTCGGCCAGCTCGCGCGTCATCTGGACGTATCTGTCAGCACTGACATGGCTCAGCAGCTCGTTTTCGAGCGCGGCGTGGCGAGCCAGCAGGAGGTCGAGTTTGGCTTCGGGCAGCATGGTCAGGCGCGCAACGGTTCGTTGTTTCCTCTCCCCTTGCGGGGGAGCGTCAGGGTGGGGGATATACTCGGGTTGCGGTTCGTTCTGCACTCCTTTTTCCGCTTCCTCCCCACAGGAGGGAAGAGAGCAGGCAGTGCGGGAGGCGGAAGCCGGCTCAAAAATCTGCTCACAGCGGCAGCCCCTCGGCGTCGGCGAAGTCCTTGAGCTTGTCGCGGATTGAAATGCTGCCGGTAGGCGCCTGGAGCAACGGCATGATGGTCGCCTCCGCCTTTTGCGCATCGAGATCGAGTATCATGGCCTTGACGGGGCCGTGTGCGGTCGCCGAGAGCGAGAGCGAGCGGTAGCCGAGCGCGATCAGAGCCAGCGCGCCCAGCGGTTGCGACGCCATTTCCCCGCACAGCGAAGCGCTCCTGCCCGCCGCCCGTGCCTTGACCACGATGTCGCGCAGCGCCCGCAGCATCGGCGCGGAGAGCGTATCGAAACGGTTCGATACCTTGCTGTTGCCGCGATCGACGGCAAACATGAATTGAAACAGGTCGTTCGATCCCACGGAGACGAAATCGACCTTCGAGAGCAGTTCGTCGAGCTGGTACAACAACGAGGGGACTTCGACCATGGTGCCGATGTCCACACGTTCCGGCAGCGTGTGGCCATGCTGGCGAAGATAGGTGAGTTCGCGCTCGACGATGGCTTTTGCCTGATCGAATTCGGCGACTTCCGAGATCATCGGGAACATGATCCGCAATGCGCGGCCGCCTCCGGCGCGCAGCAGAGCGCGAATTTGGCCGCGCAGCAGGCCGGGACGATCGAGTCCGAGCCTGATCGCGCGCCAACCTAGCGCAGGATTTTCCTCAGCCGCAGCTTCCATATAGGGAAGCGCCTTGTCGCCGCCGATGTCGAGGGTGCGGAACGTCACCGGCTTGTCGCCGGCGGCGTCCAGCACCGTGCGGTACAGTGCAAGTTGCTCGCTTGCGCGTGGCAGGTTCTGTCCGATCATGAATTGCAGTTCGGTCCGGAACAGTCCGATGCCGGAACAATTGGTGTCATCGAGATGCGGGAGGTCGATCACGAGGCCCGCATTGATCATGAGATCGATCGGCTCGCCGTCCTTGGTGACGCAGGGTTTATCGCGCAAGGCGATGTACTGCGCTTGCCGCCGGGCGCGAAAGCGCACGCGCTCCGCATAGGCCGATTCGATTTCCGCCGACGGCCGCAGGTAGATCGAGCCGGAGGTGCCGTCGACGATGATGGCGTCGCCGGGATCGGCGATTCCGACCGCGTTCGGCACTTCGCCGACGGCCGGGATACCAAGCGCGCGCGCGACGATGGCAACATGCGAGGTCGCCGTGCCTTCCTCCAGCACAAGTCCGCGCAGCCGCTTGCGGTCATAGTCGAGCAGGGCTGCCGGTCCCATGGCCCGCGCGATCAGGATCGCGTTGTCCGGAAGCTGCTCGCGGGACGGCGCGTGATCTTGCCCCACCAGCTGTCGCATCAGGCGGTGGCCGAGATCCTCGAGGTCATGAAGGCGATCGCGCAGATAAGGATCGGTCGAGCGCAACATCCGCGCGCGGGTGTCTGATTGCACACGCTCGACAGCAGCTTCGGCCGTCAGACCGGTTGCGGCCGCCTCCTGCAGCCTGTGCGACCAGCCATGATCGTTGGCGAACATCCGGTAGGCCTCAAGCACCTCGCGATGCTCGCCGTCAGCAACATCACCGCGCTCCAGCAGGTGGTCGAGATCGGCGCGCAGCTTGGAGAGCGCCATATCCAGCCGCCGGATTTCCTTTGGCACGTCGTCGGCGATGTAGTTGGTGATGACGACGCGCGGTTCGTGCAGCACAACGTGGCCCAGCGCGATGCCGTCGGACAGGATCGCGCCGATCTGGTGGATCGTGTGGCGGGCGGCGGGCTCGAGGCCGGGCTGCGCGAGGGCCGCCAGCTCGCCGGAAGCGATCATCTCGGCAAGCACCATCGCCGTCGTTTGAAGCGCTTCGACCTCTTCCTCGACATAGGTGCGCCTGGCGCGGTTCTGCACAACCAGCACGCCAAGCGTGTTGCCCGCGCGCAGGATCGGCACGCCGAGGAACGAGTTGTAGATTTCTTCACCGGTTTCGGGGCGGAACGAGAATGCCGGGTGACTGCGCGCGTCCGACAGATTAAGGGGCGTCGCTTCGCTCGCGACCAGGCCGACGAGGCCCTCGTGCGCGGTCATCACGGTCCGATGCACGGCGTCGCGATTGAGTCCTTCGGTTGCATAGAGTTCCAGCGTATTGTCGACGCGCAGCACATAGGTCGAGCAGACTTCCGCCACCATATTGGCGGCGATCAGCACCACGATCTTGTCGAGACGCTCTTGCGCGCTGACCGGCTCCGCCATGACCTCGCGGAGCCGTCTCAACAAGACGCGGGGGCCGCTCGACGCGCTCCGCATATCCCGGTCCTCCCCCTGCGAGCCAGTCTTTGGATAAGCCTAAAAAAACGACATTGCGCGTCAGAAGCGCAGCGCATTTGTCTGAAGCCGTGGCCCCGGCCGCAACGGCCATGTCATTCGCCGTATAGCCAATCGACGTCCATTTTGCCAAGCAAAACGCCCGCCACTGGGGAGCGCTCGGTCTGAAAAACGGCCATGGTGTTCGCGCAACGATGGGCTGCGCGGCGGCGTGCTGCGCCGGGCTCAGCGGAGGACGATCGAGGCTGCCGTAAGCCTTCGTCTCAGCTCTGATCGAGCCCGTAGAGCGTATGAAGGGTCCGTACCGCGAGCTCGGTATAGGCGGTATCGATCAGCAACGAGAACTTGATCTCCGAGGTCGTGATGGCGCGGATATTGATGCCCTTGTCCGACAGCGCCTTGAATGCCTGCGCCGCGACGCCGGCATGGCTGCGCATGCCGGACCCGATCACCGAGATCTTGGCGACGTCCGTGGCGCTGTCGAGGCGCGCATAGCCGATCTTGTCCCGGGCGCGGGTGATGGTCTCCCTGGCGCGGGCATAGTCGGAGGCAGGCACCGTGAACGTCAGGTCGGTGGTCTTGCCGTCTTCGGACACGTTCTGGACGATCATGTCGACGTTGATATTGGCGTCGGCAAGCGGGACGAAGATCGAGGCGGCGACGCCCGGCTTGTCCTCGATCTGGCGGACCGAGATCTGGGCTTCGTCCTTGGAGAAGGCGATGCCGGTGACGACGTGGCTTTCCATGATGTCCTCCTCGCCGCAGATCAGCGTGCCCGGCGGCGTGCCATGGGGGTCGATCTCCTCGGGCGCATCGAAACTGGAGCGGACGAAAATAGGCATGTTCTGGGTCATGCCGAGTTCCACGGAACGGACCTGCAGAACCTTGGCGCCTTGCGAGGCCAGTTCCAGCATGTCCTCGAACGCGATCCTGTCGAGCCGGCGTGCTTTCGGGACCACCCGCGGATCGGTGGTATAGACGCCGTCGACATCGGTGTAGATGTCGCAGCGGTCGGCGCCGATGGCGGCGGCGATGGCCACCGCCGAGGTATCGGAGCCGCCGCGGCCCAGCGTGGTGATCCGGCCGGTCTGGGTGCTGATGCCCTGAAAACCGGCGATCACGGCAACTTCCTTGCGTTCCGTGAAGCGGTTGACGAGTTCGCTGCCGTCGATTTCAAGAATGCGGGCCGAGGCGTGGGCGTCGCTGGTGCGAATCGGGATTTGCCATCCCTGCCATGAGCGCGCCTGGATGCCGAGCGCCTGCAGCGCGATCGCCAAAAGGCCCGAGGTGATCTGCTCGCCGGAAGCCACCACGGCGTCGTATTCGCGCGCGTCGTGCATTGACGAAGCGTCCCTGCACCATGCCACCAGCTCGTTGGTTTTGCCCGCCATCGCCGACACCACCACCGCGACGTCATGGCCGGCGGCGACTTCGCGTTTGACATGCCGCGCGACGTTGCGGATGCGGTCGAGATTGGCGACGGAGGTGCCGCCGAATTTCATCACAAGCCGGCTCATGACGGATGGTGCGTTCCCAAGGCTCGCTTAAAAAGGTTCTCTGGATACAAGGCCAACTCGATGAAGTACGAAAAGCGGGGCGCACGGGCGAGAAGGCGCGTATACATAACGGCGCGGATGCGGGCAGGCAACCCGGCTTTCGGTCGCCCTGCGGGCGGCCGAATGATCCGGGAAACGGCGCGAAGCAGGGCGATCAGGGTGCCATGTCAGCGATTCCGCAACCGGTCCCGACCATGGTGTATGCGAGTCACATGCCCGTATCCGCGTTGCGACGCGATCGCGCCTCTGTTCTCGCGACTACTTATCTATTTCGAGGATGTTCGTGAGCGTGACCACTGATACTGTTCCACGACCCGTCATCTCGCCACAGGAGCCGCGCGGCAATGACCACGCAAGTCAACCCTCCCGCGAATTCTTCAGCCGCGTCTTCAGCGGCATCCAGAACGACCGTCGATCGCGCCGAGATCGAAAAATTCTCGAAACTGTCGCAGGAATGGTGGGATCCCAACGGGAAGATGGCGCCGCTGCACAGGATCAACCCGTTGCGGCTTCAGTTTATCCGCGACGCCGCCTGCCGCAAGTTCGAGCGCAGCGCCCGCAGCCTGAACTGTCTGGCGGACCTGCGGCTGCTCGACATCGGCTGCGGCGCGGGCCTTTTGTGCGAGCCGTTCACGCGGCTTGGCGCGCAGGTGATCGGGGTCGATCCCTCGGCGTCCAATATCGCCGCGGCGAAGCTCCACGCCGAGAAAGCCCATCTGTCGATCGATTATCGCTGCACGACCGTGGAAGACATGGACGTCCGAGAACGCTTCGACATCATCCTCGCGATGGAGGTGGTGGAGCACGTCGCCAATGTCGGGCTGTTCCTCGATCGCTGCGCGGCGATGCTGAAACCGGGCGGCATGGTGGTGGCCTCCACCCTCAACCGTAACTGGAAGAGCTTTGCCTTGGGCATCGTCGCGGCCGAATATGTGCTGCGCTGGCTGCCGCGCGGCACGCATCAGTGGGACAAGTTCGTCACCCCGGACGAACTCGCGCGCCACTTCGAGCGCAACGGGCTCGGCATCACCGAGCAGTCCGGCGTGGTCTATAACCCGCTCGCGGACAAATGGAGCCTGTCGTCCGACATGGACGTCAACTACATGGTGGTGGCGGAAGCGGTGGGGTGAGGCTATCTTTATGTTTTGATGCGTTTTCTTCACGCGAGCCGATCTTCACATCGTCAGGAACGCTTCAGTTCCGGTTGTCCCGCAACACCGGCAGCGATCCGACCTCGACGCCTTCCTCGATCAGCGATCTCGCTTCCTCGATCGAGGCTTCGCCGTAGATCGGACGATGCTCGATGTCGCCGTAATGCATTTTGCGAGCTTCGTTGGGAAACTGCGCGCCGACATTGTCGGCGTTCTTGACGAGATGGTCATGCAATTGTTTGAGTTCCGCACGCAGCTCGCGCTCCTCAGCCATTATTGCTGATGTGGATGGATCCGCAGATGAAGGTTCGTCGCGCGTTTTGGAGCCGGCGATCCGCGGCGCCATGATTGCTTTCTCGACATTCGTCGAGCCGCAGATCGCGCAGGTCACGAGCTTGCGTTTGACTTGCGAATCATAGGTCGACGAGCTCTGGAACCAGCTTTCGAATGTATGGCCGCGCTCGCAGCGCAGGTTGTAGCGGATCATGCCGAACCTCCTCGCTCCGGGGGGTCGTCGATCGTGAATGCGGGAGCGGCTGCGAGCCTCGGCGTACGGCGCTTGGAGCCGGCGATCCGCGGCGCCATGATTGCTTTCTCGACATTCGTCGAGCCGCAGATCGCGCAGGTGACGAGCTTGCGTTTGACCTGCGAGTCGTAGGACGAGGAGCTTTGGAACCAGCTCTCGAACGTATGTCCCTGTTCGCAGCGCAGGTTGTAGCGGATCATGCCGAGCCTCGCACAAGATGCAGACGGTCGCTTGCCGGCCTATGATCGGCGAAAGAAAAGCGACGCCCATGCTGTAATGAGGGTACGGCCTTGCGCGCGGTCGCGACCTTGGCCGGGTCGATCGTCGCCAGCACGATGCCGGGTTTGGTGCCGTCCGCTTCGGCCAACACTGTGCCCCACGGATCGACGATCAGCGAGTGGCCGAACGTTTCGCGGTGATTTTCGTGCATCCCGCCCTGGGCGGCGGCAAACACGAAGCAGCCGTTTTCGATCGCGCGAGCGCGCAGCAAGGTGTGCCAGTGCGCCTCGCCGGTCTTCCTGGTGAAGGCCGCCGGCACCGTGAGGAACGACGCGCCGGCTTCGGCCAGCGCGCGATACAGCGCCGGAAAACGGACGTCGTAGCAGATCGTCATGCCCAGCCTGCCCCATGGCAGGTCCGTTATCACGGCCGTCTCGCCCGGCTGATAATTGGCGGACTCCCGATAGCTTTCGCCGCCTTCGAGATCGATATCGAACATGTGAATCTTGTCATAACGCGCCAGGATGTCACCGGACGGTCCGATCAGAAACGACCGGTTGACTGCCTTCTCACTCGTCAGCCGCAACGCCAGCGAGCCGATATTGAGATGAATTCTCAGTTCGCGTGCAAGATCGCGATAACCGCTGAGCGAGCGGTCGTCGTCCTCGGTGCGAAGATGGTCGAACAGTGCGGCGCGATCGGCCTGCATGATGTTGCTGACTTCGGGAGTCTGCACGAAATTGGCGCCGTGCGCCGCCGCCTCGCGGATCAGTTCTGAGCCCTGATCGAAGTTCGGCTCGGGAAGGAGACCGCTCCGCATCTGGATCATTGCGGCGACGAACGTGGGCTGGGTGTTCATGTCCTTGCCTTTCGCCCGCAAAAAAACCGAACAAGGCTTGCGGGTCGAAGCTCGATTATATGGGGGCTTTCATGGTGTCGACAACCCGCGCGAAGACCAGCACGTCGACCTGGGCGGCCTTCGCCCGCAACAGGACCCGCGCGCAGGCATCCACCGTGGCGCCCGAGGTCAGGACGTCGTCGATCAGGATGACGCGGCGGCCCTGGACGTGACTGCTGCGTTCCGCCGCCACCTTGAACGCGCCCTGTACATTGCGTGCGCGGTCATTTCGCGACAATCCGACCTGTTGGCGGGTGGGACGGATGCGCCGCAGCGTGTCCGGTGCGACCGGAACACCGGATTGCCGGGCAATGACGTGAGCCAGCATCCCCGATTGGTTGAAGCGGCGGCTCCAGCCGCGCCGCCAATGCAGCGGTACCGGGATCAGGACGTCGGCGCCATCGAGTAACTCGGAGCCCGCGCGCGCCATCCAGCGGCCCATCGCGGGCGCGAGATCGGTGCGGTCCTGATACTTCAGGGCATGGACCAACACCTTGGCGACGTCGTCATAGCGCACGGCGGCGCGGGCGCGCTGATAGGCCGGGGGGTTGGCAATCGCCTCCATGGACAGCATCTCGGAACCCGGATCATAAACAAAGGGTGTGCCGAGGCGGGGACAATAAGGACGTTCGATGAACGACAGTTGCGTCCAGCAATCCGCACAGACGCCGGGGCCCGCGACCGGTTCGCGGCAGGCGACGCAGAGCGTCGGCAGCGCGATGTCGAGCGCCGTGCGTGCCGCATGGGACATGACGTCGCGACATGCGCGCCATGCGCCGCGCAGCGGGTTGGGTCGGTGCGGCGCGTTTTCCGGCGAGGGTTCCATAGGGCAAGGCTAATCCTCGATATTGCCGTGCTCAAGCTGGAGAGCGCGGCTTTTCCTGCCTCGGACGCGATTGCCAGATGACCGCTGACCGGCGTACCAAACCACATGGCTCCGGACCCGTCTTCTCCGCCCGTTCTGTTCGACCGCGCCTTGCTGCGCGAGCGGCAGAAACGCGCGGCCGAAGCAGGAGCCGTGTCGTTTCTGCTCGATCGCATTGCGGAGGATATGGCGGAGAGGCTGCACGCTGTGCTGCGCGAGTTTCGGTGCGCGGCGGATATCGGCACGCCCGGCGATCAGGTGCGCGGCGCGCTCTCGGCCCGGGTCGGGGAGCTTTCGCGCGTCGATCTCCCGGTTGACGAAAGCGAAGCGGTGAGGCTGTCGCCCGATTCTCTTGATCTCGCCGTCTCCGGACTTGCCTTCCAGTTTGTCAACGATCTTCCGGGCCTGCTGGCGCAGATCCGCCGCGCCCTGAAACCGGACGGGTTGCTGATGGCGGCCACGATCGGCGGAGACACGCTGACCGAGCTGCGTCAGGCGTTCGCGATGGCCGAGGCGGAGCTTGAAGGGGGCATCTCGCCGCGCGTCGCACCGTTTGCCGACCTTCGCGATGTCGGCGCGCTGCTGCAACGCGCCGGGTTCGCGCTGCCGGTGACGGACGTCGACCGGGTCATGGTGCGCTATAATGACCCTTTCGCCCTGATGCATGATCTGCGCCGCATGGGCGCGACGAATGTGCTGACCGAGCGCCGCCGCAGGCCGTTACGCCGCGCAACCCTGTTGCGGATGGCGCAGATCTATCATGAGCGCTTCGCCGATGCCGACGGCCGCATCCGCGCGACCTTCGATATCGTGTGGCTCTCGGGATGGGCGCCGCATGACAGCCAGCAGAAGCCGTTGAAGCCGGGATCGGCGAAGGCGAGGCTTGAGGACGCGGTGAAGGCTATCGAGAAGAAGTAAGACGCGGGATGGTTTTGCCGTCATGCCCGGCACAAGGCCGGCCATGACGGCAACGCGTTGCCGTGCGAAATTGTCTACATCAACAGATCGATCAACGGCGGTATCAGAGGGATGTCCGCGGGCGGCATCGGATAGTCACGAAGCTTGTTGGCCCGAACCCACTTCAGCGCCTGCCCCTCTTTCGAGGTCACCGTGCCTTCCCAGCGCCGGCAGATGTAGAGTGGCATCAGCAGGTGGAAACTTTCGTAAGCGTGGCTTGCGAAGGTCAGCGGCGCCAGGCATCCCTCCTGCGTGACGATTCCGAGTTCCTCGCGCAGTTCACGGATCAGCGCCTCTTCGGGGCGTTCTCCAGGCTCGAACTTGCCGCCGGGAAACTCCCACAGGCCGGCAAGTTGCTTGCCTTCCGGCCGCTGCGCGATCAGTACGCGGTTGTCGGCGTCGATCAGCGCGCAGGCGACGACCAGGGTGAGCTTCACGACCGGTAATCGCCGTTGATCGCAACATACTCCTTGGTGAGGTCGCAGGTCAGCACGCGGTCGCGGCCCTTGCCGAGGCCGAGCGTTGTCTTGATCTGAATCCTGTCGTTCTTCATGGTCTTCGAGACTTCCGCCTCGTTGTAAGACGGGTCCCGCGCGCCGCGTTTTGCGACGCGAATGCTGTTGAAATAGATCGACAGCTTGTCGCGGTCGGCTGGCTCGCCGGCCTTGCCCACCGCCATCACCACACGGCCCCAGTTGGCGTCCTCGCCCGCGATCGCGGTCTTCACCAGCGGCGAATTGGCGATCGACTTGGCGATTTTGCGCGCCGATGCCTTCGATGACGCGCCTTCGACGATGACCTCGACCAGCTTGCGCGCGCCTTCGCCGTCGCGCGCCACCTGTTCGGCGAGATCGGCCAGCACGCCGTGAAACGCTTTCGCGAATGCTTTCATGCGGGGATCGCTGGCGCGGCTGATTTTGGGCGCGCCGCGGGCGCTCGCGGCGCCGGTCGCGAACGCCAGAAGCGTATCGGAGGTGGATGTATCGCTGTCGATGGTAATGGCGTTGAAGGTGTCTTCGACGCCGCTCTTCAACAGCGATTGCAAGGCTGCTGCCGCAATTGGCGCATCGGTAAAGACAAACGAAAGCATGGTCGCCATGTCGGGCGCGATCATCCCGGCGCCCTTGGCGATGCCGTTGATGGTGACGGCGGCCTTGCCGAGCTTCACGCGCGCGGTCCCGACCTTCGGAAATGTGTCGGTGGTCATGATGGCGCGCGCGGCGTCCATCCAGCGATCCGGTGCGGCGTCGCGCCCCAGCGTTTCCAGCACGCCGTTGAATTTCGTGGCGTCAAGCGGTTCGCCGATCACGCCGGTCGAGGCAAGATAGATATCGCTAGCCTTGCAGCCGGCCGCCTTGGCGGCGATGTCGGCGGTCAGCTTGGTGGCCTCGCGGCCGGTCTTGCCCGTGAAGGCGTTGGCGTTGCCCGAGTTCACCACCAAGGCCCGCGCGCTGCCGCCTTTCAATCGCGCGCGGCACCACTCGACCGGCGCCGACGGGCACTTCGATTTGGTGAATACGCCGGCCACCGTCGTGCCTTTGTCCAGTAGGGCCAGCAGCACGTCGGTGCGGCCCTTGTAGCGGATGCCGGCCGCGGCGGTCGCGAGGCGGACGCCTGCGATCGCGGGCATGTCCGGGACATCGGTCGGGGCGAGGGGGGATATGGTGGACATGCGGCGGGCCTCGGCGTTTCGTCCTCTCCCCTTGCGGAGAGGACGTTGAGCGGCGACGTCGCGAAGCGGGTGAGGGGTAGGCCTGGCCGTGCGATGATCCCTCACCCGGCGCGTATTCGCTTCGCTTATTTCAGCCACCCTCTCCCACAAGGGGAGAGGGAAGAAAAGAGCCGGATGTAAAATGGGCGGGATGATTGTCTCATCCCGCCCATCGATCCTCAATATTAGCTCGTCAATTTTACTTCTTCGCCGGCGTTTTACCGTCTGCGGGTTTGGCGGAGCCGGCCTTGTCTCCGCCTGCCGGAGCGGCCGGCTTGTTCATGCGCTCGATCTTGGCGGTCTCGCGTAGCTTGGCGACGTATTCTGCCTGCGCCTTTCGTGTCACAAACTGCTCGATTTGCGGCTTGACCTGATCGAAGTCGGGGGCTTTGCGGGCGCGTTTTTCCTCGACCTTGATGATGTGCCAGCCGAACTGGGTTTTGACCGGGTCGGAAATCTTGCCGGGCTCCAGCGCAAAGGCGACCTTTGAAAATTCCGGTACCATCTGCTCCTTGGTGAAGAAGCCGAGGTCGCCGCCGTCGGAGGCCCCGGGATCCTTGGATTCTTTCTTGGCAAGTTCGGCGAAGTCCGCGCCTTTCTTCAATTCGCCCTCGATCTTCTTGGCCTCGTCCTCTGTCGGCACCAGGATGTGGCGGGCATGAACCTCCTGTTCGCTGGTGATCTGCTTGGAGGCATCCGCGTAGACGGTCTTCATGGCGTCGTCGGTGATCGCCGCTTTGCCCTGGGACGCCAGCAGCCTGTCCATCAACAAACGATCGCGGGCGAAGGCGAGCCGTTTTTTGAACTCCTCGCTGTTTTCAATTTTCTTTTCTTCGGCGGCCTTGGTGATGATCTTCATGTCAATAAGGAAAGACAGTATGTTCTCCTGCTTGGCCGCCGGATCCATCTGCGCGAGGCTCGGACCCAATTCCTGCTCGGCAAGATTAACGTCGCTCTGGTGGATCTCGGTGCCGTTAACTTTTGCCAGCACGGGATCCGCATCGGCTGCGTGGACCGGGGTGCCGACGAACAGGACAGCGGCCAGGCAGCCGCCGAGAGCGGACGAAGCCAGGCGAACGCGCAGACTGTGTTTCGTTGCGGGCAATAGGATGGTCATGAGAAGTCCTTGATCTCCAGGAGGAGGATGTGGGGCGGCGGACACTCGCTCAATCGTGGGGTCTTGGCAATGCGAAAACTCTGTCAAAATCATGAACTCCGGACAGGCGGACGCCGCCGTTTCAGTCGCAGACGCTTCGAACCGGTGTTCCGGCCACCGTTGACAACCCCCGGGGCCGGCCATATTTCTGCCGGACGGTCGACAGCAAAGGCGGGTTCTGACTGTGCTTTTGCGATTGAACCCCGGGTCACCGAATCTCAACCCACTATGCGGACGCTCGGCTTTCGGGACTTTCGGCCCTGATGCGTCACGATGAGTTGAGTTGATAGGCGGCTCCTGCGGTGGTTGCGAAGTCCGAAGGCGCCGCAGACCCAGGCGGACTTCGGTGGTTCGAACTCATTCGGGTTCGGACCCTCGAGCTTTTTCGAACGGGATTTCCGGTTCGCGTGAAGCAAACTCGTTGCCGCTTCTGAACCATCAGAAGCGGAGCTCCAGGAGACGACCACATGGCTGCAACGGCAAACCGCGAAGACAGGAATTTGGGATGATTGGCGCGTTTGCCCGCAAGTTTTTCGGTTCCGCCAACGATCGGCGGGTCAAGGGATATCAATCCCGCGTCAAAGCCATCAACGCCCTGGAGCCCGAAATCGCCGCGCTGTCGGACGAGGCGCTGCGGGCGCGCACCGCCGAATTCAGACAACAGCTTGCAACCGGCAAGACCCTCGACGACATTCTCGTTCCGGCCTTCGCCACAGTGCGCGAGGCAGCCAAGCGAACCCTCGGCCAGCGGCATTTCGATGTGCAGTTGGTCGGCGGCATGGTGCTCCATGAGGGCGATATCGCCGAGATGAAGACCGGCGAAGGCAAGACGCTGGTCGCCACGCTTGCCGTTTATCTCAACGCGCTGGCCGGCAATGGCGTTCACGTCGTCACCGTCAACGACTATCTCGCCCGCCGAGACGCCGGCTGGATGTCGCAGATCTACTCCTTCCTTGGCCTCACCACCGGCGTGATCGTGCACGGCCTCGACGATGTCGAGCGCAAGGCGGCCTATGCCTGCGACATCACCTACGGCACCAACAACGAATATGGCTTCGACTATCTGCGCGACAATATGAAGTACCGTCTGGAGGACATGGTCCAGCGCGAGCACTTCTTCGCCATCGTCGACGAGGTCGATTCGATTCTGATCGACGAGGCCCGGACGCCGCTGATCATATCCGGCCCGCTCGACGACCGCTCCGAATTCTACAACACCATCGACACATTCATGCCGAATCTCGAAAAGGTGACCGACTACGAGGTCGACGAGAAACAGCGCACGGTGGCGCTCACCGAGGCCGGCATGGAGAAGATCGAGACGCTGCTGCGCGAGGCCGGCCAGCTCAAGGGTGATTCGCTCTACGACGTCGAGAACGTCTCCGTCGTTCACCACATCAACCAGGCGCTGCGCGCGCATTCGTTGTTTACCCGCGACAAGGACTACATCGTCCGCGACGGCGAGGTCGTCATCATCGATGAATTCACTGGCCGGATGATGCCCGGTCGCCGCTATTCGGAAGGTCTGCATCAGGCGCTGGAAGCGAAAGAGCATCAGCCGGTTCAGCCTGAGAACCAGACGCTGGCCTCGATCACCTTCCAGAACTACTTCCGGATGTACAAGAAGCTTGCAGGCATGACCGGCACTGCGGCGACGGAAGCCGATGAACTGGCCGACATCTACAAGCTCGAAGTCGTCGAGATACCGACCAATCTGCCGATTGCGCGTCTCGACGAGGACGACGAGGTCTACCGGACCCAGAACGAGAAGTACGCCGCGATCATGGCCGAGGTTGAGCGCGCCAACGCGCGGATGCAGCCGGTGTTGGTCGGTACTGCCTCGATCGAGAAATCCGAAGTGCTCGCCGACTATCTGAAGAAGCATGGTTACAAGCAGATCGATTTCAGCGATCCGAAATCGATGCGGAAGCTGTACGCTGCGGCTCGCGCCAGCAAACCGGCAAAGCTGTTCGCGGTGCTGAACGCCCGCTTCCATGAGCAGGAAGCCTATATCGTCGCCGAGGCCGGCGTGCCCGGCGCGATCACCATCGCGACCAACATGGCCGGTCGCGGCACCGATATCAAACTCGGCGGCTCGCTGGAGATGCGCGCTCAGGCCGAGACGGCCGACATTACGGACGAAGCTGAGAAGGAAGCGAAGCTGGCGGAGATCAAGGCCGATATCGAGCGCTTCCGCGACATGGTGCTCAAGGCGGAAGAGGTCATCGAGATCGAGCCGGCCAAGGGATCAAAACCGGCCAAAACCGTGACCCGCCCCGGCGGGCTCTACATCATCGGTTCGGAACGTCACGAGTCGCGGCGCATCGACAACCAGTTGCGCGGGCGCTCCGGCCGCCAGGGCGATCCTGGCCGTTCGAAATTCTTCCTGTCGCTGGACGATGATCTGATGCGGATCTTCGGATCGGATCGGCTCGACACCATGTTGCAGCGGCTTGGCCTTAAAGAAGGCGAGGCGATCACCCACCCCTGGATCAATAAGGCCCTGGAGAAGGCGCAGCAGAAGGTCGAGGCGCGCAACTTCGACATTCGCAAGAACTTGCTCAAGTACGACGACGTGCAGAACGACCAGCGCAAGGTGATCTTCGAACAGCGCGTCGATCTGATGAAGAACGAAAGCGTCGCCGAAACCGTCGACGACATGCGCCATGCGTTTGTCGAGGACCTCGTCTCAAAGCATGTACCTGAGAACCAATATCCTGAGCAGTGGGATGTCACCGGCCTGAAAGAAGAGCTGAAGCGCGTGCTCGACATCGAGTTGCCGGTCGATGAATGGGCCGCGGAAGAGGGCATCGCCGGCGAGGAGTTGCTGTCGCGTATCGAAAGCCGTGTCGACGAGCATATGGCGGCCAAGGTCGGGCAGTGGGGGCCTGACGTCATGCGCTACGTCGAGAAGACCATCCTGCTACAGACGCTGGATCATCTCTGGCGCGAACACCTCGTGATGCTTGATCATCTGCGCCAGGTCATCGGCCTGCGCGGCTATGGCCAGCGCGATCCGCTGCAGGAATACAAGTCGGAAGCCTTTTCCCTTTTCGAGAGCTTGATCGCCCACCTGCGCGAAGCGGTGACGGGGCAGTTGATGCGCGTCGAGATCGTGCCGCCCGAGGAGGAGCCGATGCTACCTGTAATGGAAGCCCACAAGCTCGATCCGAATACCGGCGAGGACGAGATGGCGTTTGCGCAAGGCAGTCTTGCCGGAATTTCATTGGCGCCGGCTGCGAACGCCGGCCGTTCCAGCCGTGATCCGAATAATCCGGCGAGTTGGGGCAAGGTTGGCCGCAACGAGGATTGTCCTTGCGGTTCGGGCAAAAAGTACAAGCATTGCCATGGTCGCTACGCCTGAGGCTCCCTGACGTGGCCTATCATTCGTGGCGAGCGAGCCCCAGAGCGTTTTCGCGCCTCCGGCTTGACCCAGGATGGATACGGGTTCGGGTGAAGACAACGCTTCAGATTAAAATCATGAAGGCATGCTTCTGATTTCTGTCAGAGGTCGACAGTCTCCTAGCCGCTTCTGATAGAATCAGAAACGAGCTCTATGATTTTGTTTTGTCGCGTTTTCTTCACGCGAACCGGTGTCCACTTCGCTCGAAAACGCTCTAAGACCGCGTCGTATGGCCGGGAAAAACGCCGGTCTGACATGATCCCGAAAACCGGAAACCGGTTTTCGGGAAAAGATCATGCTCAAACAAAAATATAAGCGACGAGTCGGTTCAACGCAGTTGAAACAGACTCTAGCGGAACGCCGAGAAGCGGCTGTCGAACGAGCCCGTTGACGCCACCGGCGCGGTGCTCGGAGTCGGTGTGGCCACCGTCTCCGCTGATCTGGATTGCGGACGCGCGGTCGCGACGTGTTCGGGCTTGGCCGCCTTTCGGGCCGTCTTCTCTGCCGGTTTAGGCGTTGCGTGTTTCGCCACGGTCGGGCGCGACCGAGCGCTTCGCGCCGGAGTTGCGGCCTTCGGTCTGGCCGGAGCAGATTCTTTGGCCGAAGCCGAAACAGAGCCTTTGGTTGTGGCAGTCGTGTCGGCGTCTCCGAAACCAATCTTGCGGGCGAGGTTGGTGAAGATGTTGTTCGGCTTGGAAGGGGCGAGCAGAGATGACGACGGCCTTGTCACGTCGGTCTCCGGTTCGTATGAGGTCGTAACCGTCGCTGCCGCTGAATTGCGCGGCGGGTTGACCGTCGGCGGAATCGTGCCGGGTGCCGGCGAAAACGCCGCGGCCCTCAGGCCGGGTTCCACGGGATCTGAAAGCCCCGTCTGACCTTGCGGCAGCTTGGCGGCGAACACTCGGTTCATACCGCCGTCGATTCCGGTGTTGAGCTTGGCGACCGGCGATCCTTTCGAGATCAGGTTGGCGATTTCGGCGTTGTCGCGCTGCTGCTTCTCGCGTACGGCGCTTGCGATGTCGTCAGGCACCGCATAGGCCGGACATCTCGCCGAGGCGTTGAACTCAAGCGGCCGGGTTGAGCCGGGCGGAGGCGCCGGATCGAACACGTACTTATGCTCGCAGAATGCGACCTTCGGCTCTTGACGCGTCACTTCGAAATGATCGTTGCCTTCCTTGATCATCTTCCAGAACGGCATGTTCGGATTGTTGCGGTGCTTCGCAAGGTTCGCAGCCGTCATGCGGAACGGATAGGCTTGAAGCTGGAAGGCGCGCTGACCGCCGAAGAATGACTCCCGGCCGACGGCGTAGATTTCGGCAATCTGCTCGTCGGTCATGGCGTAGCATCCGCGCGAGGAGCAGTCGCCATGCACCATCAATTGCGAACCGGTGCGTCCCAATGACTTGTCGAACTCGTTGGGGTAGCCGGTGTTGAACGAGAGATAATAGGAGGAGCGTGGGTTCATCTGCGCGGGCGTGATACTGTAGAATCCTTCCGGAGCCTGACGGTCTCCCTCACGCGTCTTGGGGCCAAGATCGCCGGACCAGCGGCAAATCGGGTAGATCTTGAGCAGTGCGAACTTGCCCGATCGGTCCTGCTTCCAGACTTCGAGCTCGGCCTCCTGCTTGAAGAGGCGGATCAGGATCGGCGATTGCAGTTCCATGTCCTTCGCGGTCATGGCAGCGACGAGCTTGGGGGGAACCGGCCGGTTGGCCTTGGCGTTGCTCGCGAGCGAGGCGTCGTCGGTGTTGCAGCCGGCCAGAAGCGTTCCGCCCGTCAGCGCGGCCAAGGTCATGATCGCGCGAGCGGTCGAGCGACTGATCACAGCAAAGCTCCGCAAGAGACAGGCAAGCCTGCACCCCCATTCATGGCATCCTGCCCCAAGCCATTGAATAAAATATTATCCTTAAGCCTGCGTGACCGCAAGCCGAGCGGAACCGAACGAGGCGAACACTGGCTTCGATGGTGAATGGAGATTAAATATTCCCCGCGAGGCTGAATTAGGGCGATCCGGCGACTTCCCGAAAAGCCATGTTCCGGAACGGCCATGATACGCCGGGGGGCAAACTCCCGCTTGCCTGTGATCGGAGAGGCATGAATTCGTGTCGCCAGACGTGACGAAGCACCCTGCTCAGCCCAGTTTACGCCCGATATCGAGAAATTTCTGCCGGCGCTGCTTGCGAAGCGCGTCACGCTCGAGAGAGCGCAGATCGTTCAGCGCCTCGGCGATGGCGGCCCCGGTCAGCGCGACGACGGCGGCGGGATCGCGATGGGCGCCGCCCGCCGGCTCCCTGAGAATGGCGTCGATCACGCCGAACCGCAGCAAGTCCTGCGCCGTGATCTTCATGTTGGTCGCGGCTTCCTGCGCCTTGGAGCCATCCCGCCAGAGTATCGACGATGCGGCTTCCGGAGAGATCACGCTATAGATCGCGTGTTCCAGCATCAGCACGCGGTTGGCGGTCGCGATCGCGATCGCGCCGCCGGAGCCGCCCTCGCCGATGATCACGGCGATATTGGCGACGCCGAGCGACAGGCACGCGTCGGTCGAGCGCGCGATCGCCTCGGCCTGACCGCGCTCCTCGGCGCCGATGCCGGGATAGGCTCCCGCGGAATCGATCAGCGACAGCACGGGAATGTCGAAACGGTCGGCCATGTCCATCAGCCGGACCGCCTTGCGGTAGCCTTCCGGGCGCGCCATTCCGAAATTGTGCTTCAGCCGGCTTTCGGTGGTTGCGCCTTTCTCCTGTCCGATGACGCAGATGCTTTCGCCCCGGAAGCGGCCGAAGCCGCCGATGAGCGCCTCGTCTTCGCCGAACTTGCGGTCGCCGGCCAGCGGCGTGAACTCGGTAATGAGGCCCTTGACGAAATCAGAGAAGTGCGGACGTTGCGGGTGCCGGGCCACCTGGGTTTTCTGCCAGGGAGTCAGGTTGGCGTAGAGATCCTTCAGAGCCTGCGCGGCCTTCTCCTCGATACTGGAAATCTCCTCGCTGATGTCGCTGCCGGAGGCAGCGAGCGCACGGAGTTCGTCGATCTTGGAATCAAGCTCGGCGACGGGTTTTTCGAAATCGAGGTAGCTACGCATGGGGTCGGGCATTCCAGCAGTATAGAGACGAAGGCGCGTGGAGGCGAAATCTATCGATCGGATAGAGAAAAGTCATTTTTGTCAAATATTTAGGAGGCGGGAGAGACTGGACGCCCGAGAGCTGGTTCGGCGCGGTTGGGCGCGAGCGCTCTTTCGCGGCTGATTGGCGTTAAGTCAAGGGCGAAGCGAGGGTGCGGACGTCGGGGCCGGGGTTGCGATGTCTGTTCGAAAGCGTCTGCGTCTACGCGGCCGGTCAGGCTTCCGCTAACGGGTGCAGGTCGCGCACCAGGCTTTTCAGGCGCTCTTCTACGACGTGGGTATAGATTTGCGTGGTCGAGATGTCGGTATGGCCGAGCAATGTCTGCACGATCCGCAGGTCCGCGCCGTTATGCAGCAGATGGCTTGCGAAGGCATGGCGCAGCACGTGCGGCGAGACCAGCCGGGGCGCGAGACCGGCCGCCGCCGCGAGTTCCTTCAGCTCACGCGCAAAGTGCTGGCGCGTCAGGTGGCCGCTATCGCCGAACGACGGAAACAGCCATTTCGGTCGTGTCGCCGCAGTTTTGCCCGCGCCGCGCTGATCGTCGATCGCGACGAGATAGTTTGCCATCGCCTGCCGCGACGCATCGTTGAGCGGCACTAGCCGCTCCTTGCCGCCCTTGCCGCGCACCACGATCATGCGGGCGTCGCGCCGCGCCGCCGACAGCGGCAGGGAGACCAGTTCGGAGACACGCAGGCCGGTGGCATAGAGCACTTCCAGCAGGCAATACAGCCGCGCCGCGCGTAATCGCCGGGCAGGTGAGATGTCGGGAGATTCGGCATCCGCCTTTGCGCGCGCGAGCAGGCGGTCGACATCGGCTATCGACAGGATTTTCGGCAGGCTGCGTCCGCGTTTTGGCCCTGAAAGGATGGCCGCGGGATCGTCGCTCCTGACGCGTTCGCTCAGCAGGAAACGAAACAGATGACGCATCGCTGACAGACGCCGCGCGACGCTCGATGACTTGAAACCCCTGAGGTCGAGGTCATTGAGGTAGTCTCGTAGCGTCTGGGTGTCAGCGATGACGAAACTCCGCCGCGCGCGGGCGAGGAACGCGGATAAATCCTCGAGATCCCGGCGGTAGGCGTCGAGCGTGTTCTCGCCGGCGCCTTGTTCGGCCGCCAGCATGTCGAGAAACAAGGCGGCCAGCTTCGTGTCGGAGACTTTGTCGGATGTCATGCCGCCGCCTATAGCGTTTTCGAGCGAAGTGAATGACCTGTTCGCGTCAAGAAAACGCGTCAAAACAAAAAGCTGGAGCCCGGCTTGGATTCCGTCAAAGCCGGAATAGCTCTAGCAGCTATTTCTTGAGAAATTTATCCGGGTGGACGGTCACCGTCATTTCCCGCGGCGTCGGTTCGACGAAATTCGCCAGCCCGAAAATAATGCCGTAACCGATCGCGCCGAGCACCGCGACGATTGTCAGAAAGCGGAACAGGCTGGGCATTTGCAGTCCCGAGCACGATATTAACCTTCAGGCGAGCGCAACAAGTACCAACATGTTCGCAGGCGGAGCGCAAGAGTCTCTGGCAACGCCCTTGACGACAGTAGTATAGCTGATCGTGACGAGGCGGTCCCAACCTGACACCGCATCCCGTTCAGCGAACGCCCTTGACTGGATGTCTGGATCAAGAAGGATCGTCAAAAGCTTTGGATTCGACATTCGCCGCCGGCGAAGGGCCGAATGTCAAAACCGCTTCAGACTGCAACCGCGTTCCGGCAGGTGTCCTTTGGCGTCCGAAACCATTTCACCGACCAACATCGGCGCATCTCCCGAGACAGCCATTGTCACGGCGCTCGCCGGCCGGTCGTTGGCGCTCGTCGGCATGATGGGAGCCGGCAAGTCCACCATCGGGCGACGTCTCGCGGCGCGTCTTGGGATGCGATTCGTCGATGCCGACGCCGAGATCGAACTGGCGGCCGGGATGTCGATTCCCGAAATTTTCGAAACTCATGGCGAACCCCACTTCCGGGATGGCGAAGCGCGCGTGATCGCGCGGCTGTTGAATGGCGGCCCGATCGTGCTCGCGACCGGTGGCGGCGCCATGCTGCGCGATGAAACCCGGATACGCCTCTGCGAGCGGGCGGTCTCGATCTGGCTCAAGGCGGACGCCGAGGTGATCCTGCGCCGGGTCCGGCGCCGCGCCGACAGACCCTTGCTGAAAACGGCCGATCCCGCCGCGACAATCGAGCGTCTTATCGCCGAGCGCGAGCCCATCTACCAACAGGCGGATATCACCGTCGCCTCGCGCGACGTGCCGTACGAATGGATCGTCAATGAATGCGTCGGCCGGCTTCATCGCAGGCTTTGCAGCGGCTAAATGACTGCTTTGAAACACGCAACACGATGTAAAAACCCTGATGGGGGATTGAACACCACGCAATGACCACTTCATTGAAAAGCCCCGATCCGATCACGGTTGATGTCGCGCTCGGTGAGCGTTCCTACGACATTGTCATCGGCCGGGGCATCCTGCCGTCGCTGGGCGAGCGAATCGCCACGTTGCGTCCCGGCGCGCGCGTCGCCATCGTCACCGACGAATATGTCGCCACCCATTGGCTTCAGCGAACCGAGGCGTCGCTTATCGGCGCCGGTCTCGCGACGTCGCGGATCATCGTCGACGAAGGGGAGATTTCAAAGAGTTATGAAGGAATCGAATTTGTCTGCGAGGAACTGATCCATGCCAGGATCGAGCGCAACGATCTTATCGTCGCGCTTGGCGGAGGCGTGGTCGGAGATCTCGCGGGTTTCGCCGCCGCGATCGTACGCCGTGGCGTCGATTTCGTGCAGGTGCCGACCTCACTGTTGGCGCAGGTGGATTCATCCGTGGGCGGCAAGACAGGCATCAACTCGCCGCAGGGAAAGAACCTCGTCGGCGCCTTTCACCAGCCGATCCTGGTGGTCGCGGACACTGCCGTGCTCGATACGTTGTCGCCGCGCCAGTTCCGCGCGGGCTATGCCGAAGTCGCCAAATACGGCCTGCTCGGTGATGAAGCGTTCTTCGCGTGGCTGGAAGCCAGCCATGCGGATATCGTCAGGGGGGGCGCTGCGCGGGAGCAGGCGGTTGCCGGCAGCTGCCGCGCCAAGGCTGGCATTGTCTCCCGCGATGAGCGTGAGACGGGCGAGCGTGCGCTGCTCAATCTCGGCCATACTTTCGGCCACGCGCTGGAAGCCGCGACCGGATTTTGCGAGCGCCTTTATCACGGCGAGGGTGTCTCGATCGGCATGGTCCTGGCCGCCGAACTCTCGGCGCAACTCGGAATGATCGCGGCTGCCGATGTGTCCCGCATCCAGCGGCACCTGGCGGCGGCGGGTCTGCCGACGCGCTTGCAGGACATCGCCGGGTTCAAGCAGGAAGGTCTGGCGGATGCGGACGCGCTTATGACGCTGATGGCGCAGGACAAGAAGGTGAAGCGCGGCCGGTTGACCTTCATTCTGCTGAAGGCGATCGGTCAGGCGGTCGTATCGTCGGATGTCGAGCCCTCGATGGTTCGGGATTTTCTTGCCCGCAAGCTCGCCGACGCGCCGGTCTAGAGCATGCTCACTTCTGATTGACATCAGAAGTGAGGCTCTCGTTTCTTGTTTTGACGCGTTTTCTTCACGCGAAGCGGGATCCGCTTCGCTCGAAAGCGCTCTAATATTTTGATCCGACGTCGCAATGTTCTCGCTGCAACTTTGATTCCGACGTTCGCAGCAATACCCGCCGGAGGGGATGCGCATGGTAAGAATCGGATAGGTTCGGCAAGTCCATGGGACCGCAATGAGTTCGACTTTCCTGCAGATACTGCTCGCCTTGCTGCTGCTCGCGGCGAACGGATTCTTTGTCGCGGCGGAATTCGCGCTGGTGAAAAGCCGCGGCTATCGAGTCAAGGCAATGGTGGAGCGCGGTCAGTTCGGCGCGCGGCTGATGCGCGACATCATGGGCAATATCGAGGCCTATCTCGCCTGCTGCCAGCTCGGCATCACCATGGCGTCTCTCGGCCTCGGCTGGGTTGGCGAGCCAACGGTGGAGGCGCTGCTCGCTCCTCTACTGAAGCCGCTCGGCATGCCGGAACCGGCGCTGCATTTGACCGCGTTCCTGACCGGATTTCTTGTATTCTCGTCGCTGCACATCGTAATCGGCGAGCAGGTGCCGAAGACCTTGGCGATCCGGCAGCCGGAGCCTGTGTCGCAGTGGATCGCCTATCCGCTCCGTGCCTCCTATGTCCTGTTTTATCCGCTGAACTGGCTGCTCAATGCGGCCTCGCGCGCCATTTTGCGCGCGCTGCGCGTCAGGGAAGTCCTGCAACATGACGTCTTGACCGGCGCGGAGATCGAAGGGCTGATCGGTGAGTCCGCCGAGCACGGCGGAATCGAAAGCGGCGAGGCCGAATACATTCAGAATGTGTTCCGCTTCGGCGATCTCGCGGTGTCAGACGTGATGGTTCACCGCACCGCGATGGTGACGATCAATGCCGACTTGCCTCCCGAGGAGCTGGTCCGCGAAGTGCTTGCCAGCGAATATACCCGCATTCCGCTCTGGCGCGACAAGCCGGAGAACATTGTCGGTGTGCTCCACGCCAAGGATCTCTTGCGGGCGATCCACGCCTCGGAGGGCGATGTGGCCAGCATTAACTTCAACGCGATTGCGCTGCCGCCCTGGTTCGTGCCGGAAATGCGTCCAGTGTCCGATCAGCTTAAGGCGTTTCGTCGTCGCAAGACTCACTTCGCGCTGGTGGTCGACGAATACGGCGAAGTCGAGGGCATGGTGACGCTGGAAGACGTTCTCGAGGAGATCGTGGGTGATATATCCGACGAGCACGACGTGGTCGTAGCCGGCGTTCGGCAACAAGCCGACGGTTCGGTGGTGGTGGATGGTTCGGTGCCGATCCGGGATCTCAATCGCGCCATGGACTGGCATCTTCCGGACGAGGAGGCGACCACCATCGCAGGCCTCGTGATTCACGAGGCGCGCTCGATCCCGGAACGTGGCCAGAATTTTACCTTTTACGGCTTTCGCTTCAGGGTTTTGCGGCGCGAACGCAACCGCATCACGGCGCTGCGCATCCAGCCGGTGCCGCGTGGCGGGGAGGCAATCGAGAGCAGGCCGAAACGGACAGGAACGATGTCCTGACAGTTGTGAGTGGCTCGCGATTCGCGAAGGTTCTGATGAAATCAGAACAAGGCGGGCGCATGGAGCTTTCCCGCTATTAACAGAATCAATGGGGGAGAACGAGCGTGGATCGCCGCGCGGATCTCGTCACGAATCGGATTTGGCAGGCGCCCGGCCTTTCTTCTTGAAATTGCCCGGTACCTTGTCCTCAACGAATTTGACGCCAATCTCGTCGCCATTGACGCGGACGAGTTCACAGCGACGAAAGGCGAGGCCGGTCGATGATAACAGCAGGAAGAATTCCTTGAGGTTGAGTCCTTCGATCGAGTCCTTCACCTGAAGGCGCGCGCCGTTGTTGGAGATGTCCAGCATGGTGCATGGCCGTTGCCACGTTCCATCGATTCCCATCATCAGGACGGCGTAGCCTGTGGCGAATGCCACCCGATCCGCTTTTCGACTGTCCCAGCTCATGGCTCAGATATCCGAAACGGCGACCGCCGTGTCTGGTGCATCGGCCTTTTTCGCCGAGCCGCGTGCGGACCAGAACCGGATGGTGCGTTGCGCTGATGACAGAGAAAGCGCATCGAACACTTCGCGACCGCTCTCGAATTCCTGTCTGGTCAGAGGACGGCAATGCGGGCGATTGCGGAGAATCATATTGGTCGTTGACCAGTTCAGCCGTGCGGCCTTGCAGGCGACGATCAATCCATCGGGGCGGGGGTTGGTGATCAGCGGCTCGATCGCTTCGATTTTCACCGAGTTCAAAAGCGAGAGCGCGGCAATAATGTGGGTATACTCGTTTTGTATCGCAAACCGGTTGATGGTTTGATCGCCGAGTTTTCCGGCCCGGTTCAGGGCAAGGACCATCGACTCCGATTCGGCGTAGTTGACCGGCGCCAGGCCGGGGGAGGCGATCTGCTCGACCACTGATTGAATCGCGGCCTGTATCCTCGCCCGCATTTCAGGGGGCGCGGCCTTGAGCAGACGCTCTCGCACCGCCGCGCTGGCTCGCGACAGAAGCTCGCGGAGCACCTTGAGCGGGATGTCCAGCCGCAGCCCGAGCTTCTCGGCGAGCGTATCATCCTTTTGGGAGCTTTCAACCAGCACCGCGTAGCCGAGTTCGGAGAAACGCGCGCCCGCATTCTTCGCCAGCGTATGAGAGACCCGCGAGTCGCCGCGTTTGAGCAGTACGTCGGTCACTCCTTCGCTCAGGGTATCGCGATGCGATATGGCGAGCAGGTGCTGAGGTCCGCGCAGACTCGCGATTTCAATCAGGTCGCCGTCAGACAGTCTGGCTGATTTTGTCAAAACCGGTACCGCGACCGACGCATCCTGATGATACGCAAGTTGCCGGACGGTCTCCTTCGGCGCGAGACTTGACCCCGAAAGGTGGGTACTGAGTTGCGCCAGCGCGCGCGCCTCCATCTGCTCCATCAGCCGGACGAGAACATCATCGAAGACGCCGATCTGGTTTTCATTGAGCCGGTCGGCATCGGACAGGAACAGGTCGGTGACCTGGCGAAGCATCTGGAGCCGCCGCTCGGATGAGCCGCCCTTCACCGCACTTTCCAGTTCCGCGATGAGCGCTGTCGAGGCTGCTTCGGCCATGGATAATTCCAGCGAGTCGAATCGGATGCGTTACGTCCTGCTGCCTTCGCGTTTTGCCGTAACGCGAAGGTAGCCTTCTCCGGTTTACTGAAAAGCGGGTTAATTTCCGATAAAAACCAGCCGTGAATTTTGGGCGGCGCGGGCGCGACACGCTGCTTGGAAGCGGCTTTTACCGGCGGACCGCTGGCGTGCGGTTGACGCGATTACCAGGACGGACCTTGCCGTCCGGCATGGCCAACATTCAGCGCTCCTGTTCGCCCGGTGCCGTCGCCCGAATCGCCAGCGCGTGAACGGGTCCGGCCAGTTCCGTGGCAAGCAGCGTATTTATCATGCGATGACGCTCGACCCGGCTCTTTCCTTCGAAAGCCTGCGATACAATATGAATACGGAAATGCGTCTCGCCGCCCGGCCGATGGCCGGCGTGACCCTCATGAAGATATGACTCGTCGGCGACATCGAGGCTTTCCGGCGCGAAAGCTTCGCTGAGTTTCTGCGAGATGTTATCCTTGACGCTCATGGCGAGCGACTTAACGCTCATCGCTCGTTTCCGTCAATGGCGCGGATGCCGAACGGAATAAATGCGATGTCAAGACTTGAAGCCTGGAGCATTGCGGTGTCAAACACAGACCATGCCGATAGATACGTCGAAATTCTTCGATAACATCCGCATCAAGCCAAGAGCCGGTGCGAAGCAGCCGCGCGCGCGGGAGGAAGTGGTCGCGTGCGAGTGGCCGGACTGTGAGAGCAAGGGACCGCACCGTGCACCGAAAGGTCGCGGCAACGAAGGCGGTTATTTCCATTTTTGCCTCGACCACGTCCGCGCTTACAACCAGTCCTATAATTTTTTTCAGGGCATGAATGCGGAAGCGGTGGCGCGCTATCAAAAGGATGCGCTGACCGGCCACCGTCCGACCTGGAAAATGGGCGCCAACGGGGCCAAGGGCAAAGGCAGGAGTGGTGCGATCGATATCGAGGGCGTGGCCGATCCCTTCAGCGTATTCGGCGAGCTTCATGGCGGCGGAAAGTGGCGTCCGGGTTCCGGGTCAGGATTTGAAGCCAAACCAGAGACGCGCAAGATATTCAATGCGGAGCGCAAGGCGTTGCAAGTCTTGGGGCTCGGCGCCGACGCTACGCTCGAAACCGTAAAGGCGAAATACAAGATGCTGGTGAAACAGCATCATCCCGATGCCAACGGCGGTGATCGCTCGACGGAAGATCGCCTGATCGAGATCATCAAGGCGTATAATTATCTGAAGACGGTCGTGCGCGGCGCCTGATGGGTTGCCTCGCGCCGGTTGCCATCGAGCTTTGACGCAACTTGTCAGCGCTCATCCGTTTTCTTCTCAAGCATCAGCGTGCCTTTTTTCTGAATAACGCCCTGAATTCCGTGCGCCAGGCGACTGAGCAGCCATGGCAACGTCACTTCGAGGCGAACATGGTCTTCCGCCACGTCCATGATTCCCGATACCTGCTGCTTCATAGCGGTAACGGAAAAAACCAGACGATCTCCGCTCCACAGCTCTTCATTGACCTGAATCAATTGGGCGTATTGCGTTCGGGCACTGCCAAGCCCCGCTTTCATCCGGCGCAGCGCTTCATCCTTGCCGAGGCGGTGGGGAATGGAAACCACAAGAGGTCGGGTCATGATCGCTCCAATGATGGCTTGAGCATTCTCGCTTCCGATTGAATCAGAAGCGAAGGCCTGGTTGTTGTTTTGCCGCGTTTTCCTTGCCCCTAGCCGGGTTGGTTTGTCCGCAGAGGCGTTCACGTTGAAGCCGCGCCCGCGATAGCGCCACCATGTCGCGGTGCCGATGATCGCGGCAATGACGATCACGGCAGCAATCCAGATCAGTTTGCCGAAATGATGAGGCAGCCCGCTATAATGATGCTGGGCCGATATTGCGAGCGCGCCGGGCGAGCGCGCCGGGCAAGATGTGCGCGGAAGCCCAGAGCAGGATCGGCTGGCGCCCTGTTCGATCAAACGTCTCCATCGTATCTTGGGTTCAAGAATTGTTCCTGCAAAATTTTGGCCGACGGGACCTGATTCGCGGGTCAGTCCTTCCAAATCTGCATTTGGTATTTATCTCGATGATATTCCAATGGAACTTTGATCGCGCGACGGGCTTCTGCCGGCTACGGCTCTCTGCTAAATTTCGGGCGAGCTTCTCATTCGCAGCCATGCGCAGTCCTGGTTTCGGGAGCGCGCCCCGAACCTCGGAGGATTGATGACGACCGCCGCCATAACCAAGACCGAGACTTCCGCGGGCCTGCCAGACATGAAGGTGTCGGTGCGGCAGGTGTTCGGAATCGACAGCGATCTCGAGGTTCCTGCCTATTCAGGGACCGATCCGCATGTCCCGGATGTTGATTCCGACTACCGCTTCGATCGCGCGACCACGCTGGCCATTCTCGCCGGCTTCGCCAAGAACCGCCGCGTCATGGTGACCGGCTATCACGGCACCGGCAAATCAACCCATATCGAGCAGGTGGCTGCGCGGTTGAACTGGCCTTGCGTGCGCGTCAATCTCGATAGTCACATCAGCCGGATCGATCTCGTCGGCAAGGATGCGATTGTGATCAAGGACGGCAAGCAGGTCACCGAGTTCCGCGACGGCATCCTGCCGTGGGCCTATCAGAACAATGTCGCGTTGTGCTTCGACGAATACGATGCCGGCCGTCCGGATGTGATGTTCGTGATCCAGCGCGTGCTGGAATCCTCAGGGCGCCTGACCCTGCTCGACCAGAGCCGGGTCATCAAGCCACACCCGGCGTTCCGCCTGTTCGCGACCGCGAATACCATCGGTCTCGGCGACACCTCTGGTTTGTATCATGGCACCCAGCAGATCAATCAGGCGCAGATGGATCGCTGGAACATTGTCACCACGCTGAACTATCTGCCGCACGACAACGAGGTCGAGATCGTCCTGGCCAAGGCCCGTCACTATCGCACGCCGGAAGGCCGTGACACCGTCGGCAAGATGGTGAGGCTGGCGGATCTCACGCGCAACGCCTTCGCCAACGGCGATCTCTCCACGGTGATGAGCCCGCGCACCGTTATCACCTGGGCGGAGAACACCGAGATTTTCGACGATCTGGGCTTCGCCTTCCGCGTCACGTTCCTCAACAAATGCGACGAACTCGAGCGGCCGCTGGTGGCTGAATTCTACCAGCGCTGTTTCAACGTCGAACTGAGTGAGTCTGCGGTCAACGTGGCGTTGAGCTGATTTTTCTTCCCTCTCCCTTACGGAGAGGGCGCCAAGCAGTCACGCGCTGGAGGCGGGCGAGGGGCCTCTTCCAGTCATGCAGGACCTCCTCAACCGGCACGGACTTCATCCGCGCCACCTTCCACGGGGAAGAAGGAAAAGCAGTCCGGACGGTTATGAGCACCGCATCACCCAGCAACAAGTTCCGCACCTCTCCTAAGGAAGCGCCGACCGAGCCGTTCAAGCGAGCGGTCACGTCATGCCTGCGCGCCATCGCCCGGCGACCTGAACTTGAGGTGACGTTTGCCATCGAACGGCCCGGCCTGTCGCCGGGTAAGGCGCGGCTGCCTGAGCCGGGGCGCAAGATGAGCAAGCGCGACGCGGCGATCGTGCGGGGTCATGCCGATTCCATCGCGCTGAAAATAGCCTGTCATGACCCGAAAGTGCATCGCAAGCTCATGCCCGGCAATCCGCAGGCGCGCGGCGTGTTCGACGCGGTGGAGCAGGCGCGGGTCGAGGCCATCGGCTCACGCCGGATGACAGGCGTCGCAAAGAATCTGACTGCGATGCTCGACGATCAGTTCCATCGCGGCAAGTATGACGAGATCACCGACCGCGCCGACGCGCCGCTATCGGATGCGCTGGCAATGCTGGTGCGCGAGCGGCTGACCGGGCTGCCGCCGCCTGCCGCCGCGTGCAAGTTGGTCGATCTTTGGCGGCCGTTCCTGGAAGACAAGATCGGCGCCCGGCTGGATCAGCTCAGTCATTTTACCGAGGATCAGGCGAAGTTCGGCGACCTCGTACACGACCTGTTGTCGGAACTCGATCTCGGTGACGACATCAATGCCGAGACAGAGAAGGAAGAGAACCAGGACGACAATCGCGAGGGCGAGAACGATCAGTCCGGCGCGGAAGGCTCGCCCGATAGCGAGGCCGCCCAGGAGATGAGCGCGGATCAGGCGCAGGACACGACGGACGACATGCCGGACGGCGCCATGGAAAGCGCGCAGGCTTCGGTGAGCGACACGTTCGACGACGGCGACCTTGCCGAGGATGAGACGCCTGGCGAGGCGACGCGGCCCAACGCGAGGGGCGCCAACGAGCCGCGCGGTCCGGAATATCATGCATTCGCGCCGAAATTCGACGAGGTGATCGCTGCCGAAGACCTCTGCGATCATGACGAACTCGAGCGGCTGCGCAGCTATCTCGACAAACAGCTTGCGCATTTGCAGGGCATCGTGGCGCGGCTCGCCAATCGCCTGCAGCGGCGCTTGATGGCACAACAGAATCGCGCCTGGGAGTTTGACCTGGAGGAAGGTATTCTCGATCCGGCGCGGCTGTCGCGCGTGGTGATCGATCCATATCAGCCGCTCTCGTTCAAGCACGAGAAGGAGGCGACCTTCCGTGATACCGTGGTGACGCTGCTGCTCGACAATTCGGGTTCGATGCGGGGCCGGCCGATCACCGTGGCCGCGACCTGCGCCGACATTCTGGCGCGCACGCTGGAACGTTGCGGCGTCAAAGTGGAAATTCTCGGCTTCACGACGCGGGCCTGGAAGGGCGGTCAGTCGCGCGAGGCGTGGCTCGCCGCCGGCAAGCCGGTGATGCCGGGGCGGCTCAACGATCTTCGCCATATCATCTACAAGGCCGCCGACGCCCCCTGGCGGCGATCACGGAAAAACCTGGGCTTGATGATGCGCGAAGGCCTGCTCAAGGAGAACATCGACGGCGAGGCGCTGGATTGGGCCCATAAGCGGCTGTTGGGCCGCTCCGAACAGCGCAAAATTTTGATGATGATCTCGGACGGTGCTCCGGTCGACGATTCCACCCTGTCGGTCAATCCGGGAAATTATCTCGAGCGCCACCTGCGATGGGTGATCGAGGAAATCGAAACCCGATCGCCGGTCGAACTGATCGCCATCGGCATCGGTCACGACGTGACGCGCTATTATCGCCGCGCGGTGACCATCGTGGACGCCGAAGAACTCGGCGGTGTCATGACCGAGCAGCTCGCCGAACTGTTCAGCGAGACCCACGATCCGCCGCCTCGCCTGGCCCGGTGGCCCCGCAAGTTGCATTCGTAGTCGGTAAGCCGGCCTTGGTTGCATTCCGGGCGGGAATGCCGCCCGGCGTATGGGGCGCATGACAGACAGATTTGGTCCTCTTCGCGAATGGCACCGTTGATCGATCGCCGCAGCCTGTTTCTCCTGACCGCATCCGGTCTGCTGTTGACCCGTCACTCGGCGGTCCGCGCGCAGCTCGCAAGCTTGCCGAGGCAGCCGCCACCCGACGAACTCACACCGCCAGCGCCGGTGTCGATCATTGTGAATGCCCGTCCTGTCGCCGCCTTCGATCTGCGCGATCACGCGCGCACCCGCTTCGGATCGCTCGCTTTTCGCAGCGGGCTGATCCTGACCTCCTCGTTTCGCGGCTTTGGAGGACTGTCGAGCTTTCTGTTGGATTCGAAAGGGCGGCAGTTTATTTCCGCGAGCGATAAGGGCGCCTGGTTCACCGGTCGCATCGTTTATGGGACGTCCGGTGAGATGGCTGGGCTCGCGGACGTCGAGGCCGCGCCGATGCTGGGTGACGATGGCAGGCCGATCGCCGAGCGCGGCTGGTTCGATACTGAATCGATCGCGCGCGATGGATCATTGGTCTATGTCGGTATCGAGCGGGTCAACCGGATCATGCGGTTTGATTTTGCCAACGGAGACACTCGCGCGCGGGGCGAAGAGATCGACGCGCCGGCGGCGATCCGCAGGCTGCCGTTCAACAGGGGCATCGAGGCGATGGTCTTTGTTCCACGCGACAGACCGCTCGGCGGTACGCTGATCGCGATCTCCGAACGGGGACTCGATATGGAACGCAATATCATCGCGTTCCTGATCGGCGGACCCTCGCCCGGCCGGTTCGCCATCCGCCGAACCGACAATTTCGATATCAGCGATGCCTGTTTGCTGCCCTCGGGTGACCTGTTGATCCTCGAACGCAAATTCTCGCTGACGGGCGGCATCGGCGTTCGCATCCGTCGTATCGAGATCAATGCGATCATGCCCGACGCGCTGGTGGATGGCCCCTCGATTTTCGAGGCTGACCTCGGGCAGGAGATCGACAATTTCGAGGGCCTCAGCGCGTTCGTGAACGACAATGGCGAAATCGTCCTGACGCTCGTATCCGACGACAACTTTTCGTTGTTCCAACGTACGCTGCTGATGCAGTTCGCGCTGGTCGAGAATTGAAGCTGTGGGAACGCTCGCGCCCCCGGAGCGAACGATCGGGACCATGGGCGTTTCGAGCAATGCATGTCCTCGGGCTTGACCCAAGGGTGACATCCGCGTGAAGAAAACGCGTCAAATCAAAATCGTCAAATCAAAATCATGAAGCCGCGCTTCTGGTTCAATCAGAAGCGGATAAGGCGCATCCTCAGAGTATCGCCGCCGAGTAAATCCGGTCAGCCGCAAGCTCTCAATCAATAGCTTGCGCATATTCTGGTCGCAAAACCGGTTATCTATTTTTGCGGAATACGTTAGCCGGCCTTGGCGGCCTGCTTCTTTTGGATCTGGCGCTTGATCTCCACCGCCTTTGGTGAAAGCTCCGAGTCTTTCGCCTTCAAGAGGAAGGCATCGAAGCCTCCGCGGTGATCCACGCTCCTCAGGGCATGGGTCGACACCCGGAACCGGACCGAACTCGCCAGAGTGTCCGACACGAAAGTCACGTTCACCAGATTCGGCAGAAAACGCCGCTTGGTCTTTATGTTGGAGTGGCTGACCCTGTGGCCCACCAGGGGAGCCTTGGCCGTCAGTTCGCAGCGCCGGGACATGGCGAAAATCCTCTGTCGTCCCCGGCGGCGGCCCTCAGGGCAGGCTCGGGGTTCGAAATCGCGTCCATTTCAGGAACGGCGGACGTATAGGTGGACAGCGGCAAGGCGTCAAGCGTCAGGACTGAACTGGGCTTGTTCGGGCAAACGAACGCCAACCTGCCTCATTTTCGGTTGGTTCGGCGAGCGGAGCCCGTACATCATGCTGTGCATCATATAAAGGGCGTAATCCGTATCGACTCATGCCATCGACCGCGGGCGTTGCGGGTCAGGAGGCCGGGATTTGTCAGGGTCCGAAGCGGTGAGCCCCCGAACCGGTCCTGCTTTACTCGCGCGCGCGGACCTGCCGGGCTGATCTCGCAGTGGTTTCTATTCGGATGAGCATTCGACGGTCATAATAAACGATAAACGGCAGTCAGCGGGCCTTGGGGAGCCTTGCCTGTCGAAACGAGAATATGCGAGGCCAGACGGAGACATGCAGGATCACCCGTTGTGAGCTTATGCCGCGCGATGTTGCGCCGATGGAAACTTTGTTCGGTTCAGGTTCTGACCGGCGCATCGTTTGCGTTTTTTGCGGCGATGTCGACGATGACGGGTCCGGCGGCGGCGCAGGGCAAGCTCGAGGCTCACTATGACGTCACCCTGGCCGGGATTGTTGTCGGCACCGGCGCCTGGGCAGTCGATATTCTCGATGATCAATACTCGGCCGCGGCAAGCGGGGGCGCCACCGGACTTCTTAAGGCGCTCGCCCATGGCACCGGAACCGGCTCCTCGCAGGGACGCATCGTCAACGGAGCGTTGATTCCATCGAGCTATACGGCGACCATCTCGTCCTCAAAGAAATCCGAGACCATTCGCATGTCGCTGGCCGGCGGCAATGTAAAGGATTTCGTCATCGAGCCGACCCCGCCGGTCGACACCAGGCGTATTCCAGTCTCCGATGTTCACAAGCGCGGCGTGTTCGACCCAATGAGCGCAACGCTGCTGCGGGTGCCCGGTACCGCCGATCCCCTCGGCCCGGACGCCTGTCACGCCTCGACCGGAATCTTCGACGGCCGCATGCGCTATGACCTGCGCCTCAGCTTCAAGCGCATGGATACGGTGAAATCGGAAAAAGGCTATCAAGGTCCAGTCGTGGTCTGTGCGATCTATTTTTCGCCGATCGCCGGCTATGTCCCGGACCGTTTTGCGATCAAATATCTCGCCGCCCAGCGTAACATGGAGATTTGGCTCGCTCCCATCGCCGGAACGCGGGTGTTGGTACCCTATCGTCTGACGATTCCGACGCCGCTCGGCACGGGAAAGATGGAGGCGACCGAGTTCAACACGACGGCCATGCCGCCGCAGACGGCGGCTAAAACCCGGTAGTTTCCGGGACCTCGCCGAGACGGACGGACCCGTTTTGCTTTCAAGAAATCCTGTTGACTCCCGCTGCTGAATTCATGCGTCCATGAATTCATAAACAAGGAGAAATTGGTGATCTTGTTAAGCCGCGCAGAACTTGATCTAGTTCCAAGATGTCTATTCCACACGAGATGTTGCGGTGAACGAAGCCAGATAAATCAAGAGTCAGCGATTCGGGCGCGATTCGTTCTGGACTCGTTCCAAAGCTTAAGCTGCGACCCAACCTGCGTCGCATAGTGAAACATATCCGAACCCGTGGTCCGGTTGGAACGTTCGTGTTCCAAGCAAGCGCCCACGACATTTGCCTCGCCCTCGACCAGCGCCGCGAAAGCCCCCGAAAGTATGGCCTTTTCATCTTCGATATTTTTGCCTGGCAATGACCGCGCGCCCGGTGCGGGCGTAACGGCGGTGCTAGGTCCGACCAACACCGGCAAGACCCACCTGGCCATCGAGCGGATGCTGGCGCATTCCTCCGGCATTATCGGCCTGCCGCTGCGGCTGCTCGCCCGCGAAATCTACAACAAGATTGTCGACCGGGCCGGGGTGGAGTCCGTCGCTCTGGTCACCGGCGAGGAAAAGATCAAGCCGGCGCGCCCGCGCTTCTGGGTTTCAACGGTCGAAGCGATGCCGCGAGATCTCGACGTGTCGTTCCTCGCCATCGATGAGATCCAGATCGCTGCCGATCTTGAACGGGGCCATGTTTTCACCGATCGCATTCTGCGCCGGCGTGGCCGCGACGAGACGCTGCTGCTCGGCGCCGCCACCATGCGTCCGATCGTCGAGCGGCTTTTGCCGGGCGCGAGCATCGTCACGCGTCCGCGGCTATCCCAGCTTGAATTCGCCGGCGACCGCAAGATCACCCGGCAGCCTCGCCGCACCGCGATCGTCGCCTTCTCGGCAGACGAGGTTTATGCCATTGCCGAACTGATCCGACGTCAACACGGCGGGGCAGCCGTGGTGCTGGGATCGCTTAGCCCGCGGACCCGCAATGCACAGGTTGCGATGTTCCAATCCGGTGACGTCGATTATCTCGTCGCCACCGATGCGGTCGGTATGGGCCTCAATCTTGACGTCGATCATGTTGCCTTCGCCTCGGACCGCAAATACGACGGCTACCAGTTTCGCAGGCTGAACCCGGCGGAATTCGCCCAGATCGCCGGCCGCGCTGGCCGCGCCACCCGCAACGGGACCTTCGGCACCACAGGACGGTGTTCACCGTTCGAGCCCGAACTGGTGGATGCGTTGCAGAACCACACGTTCGAGGCGGTCAGAACGCTGCAGTGGCGCAATTCCGATCTCGACTTTTCCTCGCTCGGCGCCTTGCAGGTCTCGCTGGCGTTGACGCCCTCGCACGAGGCGCTGACCCGCGCGCCGATCGCCGAGGATCTGCGGGTGCTCGATCATGCGGCGCGCGACGTCGAGGTCCGCGCCATAGCGCAAAGCGCGGCTGCCGTGGAGCGACTGTGGGACACCTGCCAGATTCCGGATTATCGCAAGATCGCGCCGGCGGCTCATGCCGAGCTGGTGACGACGCTGTTCGGCTTTCTGATGCGCAAGGGCAGGATTCCTGACGACTGGTTCGCGGCCCAGGTCGCGCAGGCCGATCGTGCCGACGGAGATATCGATATCCTGTCGGGGCGGATCGCGCAGATACGGACCTGGACTTTCGTGGCAAATCGGCCTGATTGGCTGACTGATCCCGAGCACTGGCAGGGAATTTCGCGAGAGGTCGAAAATAAATTGTCCGACGCGCTGCACCAAAGGCTCACGGAGCGTTTCGTTGACCGCCGGACCAGTGTATTGATGCGCCGCCTGCGGGAAAACACGATGTTGGATACGGAAATCGGCAAGACGGGTGAGGTGATCGTTGAGGGCCATGTGATTGGCCGTCTCGACGGATTTACGTTCGCGCCGGACGCGACGGAGGCGGGTTCCGAAGCCAAGGCATTGCAGGCTATCGCGCAAAAGGCGCTGGCCGGCGAAATCGAGGCGCGCGCGGAGAAATTGGCGGGGACGCCGGATGACCAGTTCGTGCTGACCTCGGATGGCACCATCCGCTGGACGGGCGACGCGGTGGCGCGACTGGTGGCTGCAGACGACGCGCTGCATCCGCGGTTGCGGATCATTTCCGACGAGCGGCTGACCGGAGCGCCGCGCGAGGCGGTGCAAGCCAGGCTCGATCTATGGCTGAAAACCCATATTGAGAAGCTCCTCGGACCGCTGTTCGAGTTGTCTAAAGCCGAGGACATCACCGGTATCGCACGCGGCATTGCCTTCCAGCTGATCGAGGCGCTTGGCGTGCTGGAGCGGCAAAAGGTCGCTGCGGAATTGAAGGATCTCGATCAGCCGTCGCGTGCGTCCTTGCGCAAATACGGGGTGCGGTTCGGCGCTTACCACATCTATTTCCCCCTGCTCCTGAAGCCGGCTGCGCGGTCGCTGGCCTCGCTGTTGTGGGCGCTGAAGCAGGACAATGTCGACTTTTCGGCGCTGTCCAGCGCGCAGCATCTCGCAAGTAGTGGACGCACCTCTTTCCCGGCCGACAAGCTGCTCGATCGCGGCGCTTACCGCGCCCTCGGCTATCGGCAGTGCGGCGAACGCGCCGTCCGCGTCGATATCCTCGAAAGGCTTGCCGACCTGATCCGTCCGGCGCTGTCCTGGCGGAAAGGCGCGCTCGGCGAAAAGCCCGCTGGAGCATTCGATGGCCGCGGGTTTGTCGTGACGCAGGCCATGACATCGCTCGCAGGCACTGCCGGCGAGGATTTCGCCTCCATCCTGCGTGCCCTCGGCTATCGCATGGAGCGATGTCCGGTGCCGCCACCTGTTACGCCCCCGCCTGTTACGGAGGCTGATCCGGCCGCCGACGGCGACGCGGAGGCGGCGTCCTCCGAGGCGGCGGAGAACGTGTCGGGCGAATCGGCTGCCGCGGCCGCCACGCCCGAGGGGCCGGTCCCGGATAAGGTGGAGACGTCCGATGCCGGATCGGGCGCCGAGCCGGTGCTAACGGTGAATGCGAACCCGGATGAGGGGGCGCCGGAAGTTGTCGTTATGGCGACCGAAGTCGCGAGCCCGATCGAGGAGACGCCGGTCGCGGTTTCGCCCGACGTCGCGGTCCAGCCCGCTACCGACGTTCCTGAACCCGAGCCCGCCGCCGCGCAGGGCGGCTTAGTGGCTGGCGAAGCCGCAAGCGCACCGGCAAGCGACGCATCGGCCGGGACCGCCGCGGTTGCCGCGGATAATGTCGCGGCGGATGCCGAGCCCGCAACAATCGAGGTCTGGCGGCCGGGCGGGCGTCCAGCCGATCGGCGTCCGCGCCACGATGGCCATCGGCACCGTCGGCAACAGCCGCGGCAGGATGGTCCGCAGGCGGCAACCGTGGACGGAGAGGTTTCAGAGGGAGCGCAAGGGCGCGAAAGAACTGGACGGAACCGGCGTCGGCAGTCGGCCGGTGCCTCGGCCGACAGCATACTTGCGGGGAAAGAGAGCGAGTCGCGCGAAGGCAAGGGACGTCCGCGTGAGCGCTTCAAGGGTAAGGGTCGGGACAGGGATCAGGACAAGGGTCGGGTTGAGGGTTCCCACAAGGGCCGTCGGGAAGGACGTTCCGATACCGGACCTTCGCATCGTCCCTACGCCAGCAGCGCGCCGCGCGAGCGCGAGCAATCGATAGACCCGAACTCGCCCTTTGCCAAGTTGGCTGCCCTCAAGGACCAGTTGGCCGGACGTAAGGATTGAACGGCTGGTCCTTGAGAACAATCCGGTATCCACTCCGTTCGGAAACGCTATGGCAGTGTAGTTTCGCGATTTGAGCGACTGTTGGGTATCTTGGAGCGCCAGCGTCTCGATAAGTGGTTGTGGCATGCGCGTGTGGTCAAAGCCCGTACCCAGGCTGCTGCGCTGGTCGAGGCGGGCCATGTTCGTGTCAACGGGACGCGCGAGACATCCCCCGGTCATTCGCTCAAGATTGCTGATGTTCTCACGATCAGGCTGGACCGTGGCGTTCGTATCCTTAAGGTCACGGGATTCGCCGAACGGCGAGGCGGTGCGACCGCAGCACGAACCCTCTATGACGACGTGTCGGATGTTTCCGGCGGAGCTGATAGCTAGAGCGTTTTCAAGCGAAGCATGTCCTCGGGTCTGACCCGAGGAGGACATCGGTTCGCGTGAAAAAAGCGCGTCAAATCCAAATCTTGGAAGCTCGTTCTGATTCAATCAGGAGCGGAAAGGCTCCAGATCGTGATTCAATCGAGCTCCGGCGATTCGATCGTGTGCCGTTGCGGGTTACGGATCACCTTTACGCGCACCGGGTGGTTCCTCAGCTTGCGGCAGTGCTATTCCTGCGCTACCCCAGCCTGCAAAACCGAGTCTGCCGGAGCCTTGGATGACTTACGTCGTCAACGATGCCTGCATCAAATGCAAATATACCGATTGCGTTGAAGTTTGCCCCGTCGATTGCTTTTACGAGGGCGAGAACATGCTCGTCATTCATCCGGATGAGTGCATCGATTGCGGTGTTTGCGAGCCGGAATGCCCGGCCGAGGCCATCAAGCCTGACAGCGAGCCGGGACTTGAAAAGTGGCTTGAAGTTAATGCCGAATACGCCAAAAGCTGGCCCAACATCACGCAGAAGAAGGAAGCCCCGCCCGACGCCAAGGAATTCGAGGGGCAGGAGGGCAAATTCGAGAAATATTTTTCTCCAAATCCCGGCACAGGGGACTGATCGTTTCCCGCACCGTTCTGGGTGCCTAAGTTCCTGAGGCCTTTCACGGTCGGTATTTACCTTTTTCCGACCGGAAGCGCCGGAATCCGCCAGCGCGCGGGGCTGGCGAGCATAAATCATTGATTTTTGCGGAAAATGTGCTAGAGTAGGCGCGTTCTGAGTTCGATTCTGTCCTTTACCTGCTTATGGGTCCGGAAGGGCTCCGGCGTGAACATCCAGGAAGGCGTGGGTATCCCACGCGCAGGCTGTGTCACAGAAAACACGCAAGAAAACTAGCTCGAGAGCGTCTACCGCTCGCCGCGGTGCAACGAAGGTCCGTGGCCGGACTGTTGCCTCGATTACCCGAACGACGGCTGCCAAGGGCTCGGCCGGAAAATCCTCAAGAAATAAAAGAGGCGAAATGCCAAGCAAGACCTCCAGAATGCCCGCGAAGGCCGCAAAAGCGGCTGCTTCAAAAACCTCTGCTTCGAAATCCGGTTCGAAAACGGTCGCTTCGAAGACCGCGTCCGCGCCTAAGGGGGCAAGGACTTCTGTCAAGCCGGCTACAAAATCTGCGACGAAAACAGCGGTGGCCAGCAAGCCCGCAGCGAAGCCTGTCGCCAAGGCTGGTGCACTCCGTGTCGAGGAGCCGAAGAAGGTTCTGACCCAGCGCCAAGGGTTCAAGACCAACGAGTTCGTAGTCTATCCTGCGCATGGTGTCGGCCAGATTTTGGCGATCGAGGAACAGGAGATTGCCGGAGCCAAGCTCGAACTGTTCGTCATCAATTTCATCAAGGACAAGATGACCTTGCGAGTCCCGACGGCTAAGATTGCCAATGTCGGTATGCGTAAGCTGTCCGAGCCTGATCTGGTCAAGCGGGCGCTCGAAACCTTGAAGGGCCGCGCGCGCATCAAGCGCACCATGTGGTCGCGGCGGGCGCAGGAGTATGAAGCGAAGATCAATTCGGGAGACATCGTTGCCATCGCCGAAGTGGTCCGCGATCTCTATCGGTCAGAATCTCAGCCCGAGCAGTCCTATAGCGAACGTCAGCTCTACGAAGCCGCCCTCGATCGCCTGTCGCGCGAGATTGCGGTCGTTCAGCATGTCACGGAGACCGAAGCGATCAAGGAAATCGAGGGACAACTGGCCAAGAGTCCCCGCCGCGGCGCCAAGGCGGAGTTGGACGCCGAGGCCGACGGCGACATGGAAGCCGATGGCAGTGATGCCGCGGTTGCCGACGAAGCTGCTTAACTGGATTTCTGCGAATCACGACAAATAGACAAACAGAAGCTCGGCTGAGAGGCCGGCTTTTGCATCATGCCCGCTCGGGATTGCCGTATCAGCATAATCAGTCCTATATGGCATAGCGTCCCACATCGCGATATCCGTCTGCTTTGAGCTTACGCACCCGGTCCTCCCAAGGAGGATTGCTGAACGAACTGGCCTGGAAGACGGTTCGCGTCAGTCCACCACGATCTTGACTCGAGAGCGTACCTTCACTTGGGCGCGCGGATCGAGGCCGTTGAGCACGCGAAAACGCTCGGCGGGATGATCGACACCCGCCATGCGGCGAGACAGCGATTCCACGGTGTCGCCCGGTTGTACGGTGATCACCTTGATCCGCAGCGGTCGCGCGGCCTGAATCTCGTCCAGCGTCAAGCGGCGGAAGGAGGCGACCGTTTCGCGCGCATTGCGTTCGCTTTCGGTTGTCTTGCGACGGGTGGCGAAAATGAAGCGATAGACGTCGCTGCCGAAGCGCAAGGCATAGACCCGAAACTGCCATTGCTCCCCGCTGGCGACCGCCGATGCCGCGGGGAAGCCGTTGATGGTCAGTTCTTCCGTCGACGCCTTGTCGACGTTTTCCATCCAGCCTGAGTTAAGGTACTCGGTAAGCTTCTGTTCCGCAGGCACCCGGACCACGTCGAAGCGCATGGCCTGACTGCCGCCCTCCCGAACGCCGATCACCGCCTGAGCCGTATTGTCGAGCGCGAAACCTTCTGGCGCCTGAAACGTAAAACCGAGCTTTGGATGCAGGAAGCGCCGGCCTCGAACGAACCCTTCGCTGGGATCCTCGCCGTAGACGATGTTGTCGATCGCGTCGAGATAGGTCTCGCGGTCTCGTTCGCCTTGTGCGGGAGCGCTATATTGCCGCGCGTTGGCCTGCGCGTTCTGGACGCGCTCGGGCGTTGCCGGATGCGACGACAGGAAGTCCTGCGAGCGCGGATCCAGCGAGGGCTTGCCGGCCTTGAGCGCGGCATTGCGCTCCATCGCGGCCAGGAAGCGCGCTGCGCCATAAGGGTCAAAATGGGCTCGCGCGGAAATCCCGACGCCGATGCCGTCAGCCTCGAATTCCTGGGCGCGCGAAAAGCCTGCCAGCGTCAGTTTGGATTTGGCGAGCGCCAGCGCCGTCAAATCCGGGTCGGTTCCCATTTCGGTGACGACGTGGCTGACGAGGGCGGCCTGCCGCGCCTGGTCTTCGCGGATGGTCGCGTGCTTGGCCAGAACATGCGCCATCTCGTGCGACAGCACCGAGGACAATTCCGAGGTATCGTTCGCCAGCGCAACCAGACCGCGGGTCACATAGAGCTGACCGGTCGGCAACGCGAAAGCGTTTACTGCGCCTGAATTGAGGATCGTGACCTTGTAGGTGAGGTCGGGCCGCTCGGACACCGCCACCAGCCGCTCGACCGTTCTGTTGATCAGCGCTTCAAGTTTGGGATCATCATAGGCGCCGCCATAAGAGGCGAGAATGCGCTCGTGCTCGCGGTCGGATGCCGGTGTATGGGCAGCCGCCCGCGCGGGCTTCACCGGTTTGGCGGATGGGGGGGTGGCGGTCTGGAACCGGGTCATGCCGCCGCATCCGCTGAGGGCAAGCGCCGCGCAGAGCAGCACGACAGGCGCAGCCAAAAGGCGGCTCACTCCTGTCCTGCGCCATATTGGGCTCGCCGTCATGGTCGCAACATTCTCCCTCGGATGGAAGATTCGATTTCAGCAGTCGCAACTTGTTCAGCAAGCCTGACTGCAAATGCTGACATTCAACCGCTGAATCTTACTACGCCAGCGTAGCCTACCTTTAGACGTTGGCTTCCGCAGAAACCGGGCCGCTTCTAGTCATGGGCCACTTCGATCTGCCCAACCCGGAGCACCTCGACCCGCGGTCCTCCGCGCCGTTCGATCCAGCCACGGACACGGATCCGCCGTTGTTCGAAAGACATCGGCGCTATACCTGCCGCCTCGAAAGATGGCATTATGCGTCTTGAAATAGTCGCAGCAAAGTCTCGTGTCCAGCGGGGGCCGAAGTTCAGATATATGGTGCCGCCGACAGCCCTGACAGACCGGACATAGCCTTCCACGATGGCGAACTGCCCAATACGCGCCAAAATATCGTCCGGACGTTCGGCGCTTTTGACGACGGACGATTCCGCCCAAGTTCCACGTCGGGTCTGACGCGCCGCCGCTTCGGCGGCTGCGAGTTCCGCTGCGCACGACTTGTCGGAGACCTCGGCAGACACAAGCGCTTCGCCGCGTGCCAGAAGATCGCTCTGGACCGAACTCGTGGACGTTCCGAGATATATGAAGGCGGTTTGCCGGCCATAGCGATCCGGATCGTCGCGCTCCCCGCGCAGGGTCACGCGGCGGCCGATCAGCGCCGCGAGCGCCGGCCGACGATTGGCCGGTTCTCCGGCGACCACTTCGACCCCTGCGAGCCTGATGTCGCGGCCATCTTCGAGGCGGAGCGTCCGCTGGTCAATAACAGCGCTCACGACGCCTTCACCCTGAATGACCAATTGGCAACCGTCGGCGAGCGCTGGCGCGGCCTTGGCAAACGAAAACCCGCAAAACAGCGCCCCGAATAAAATATGGCGCATGCGGAGATATCGGGCCGTCATCACCGGCAGTCTCGTGCCTGCGCCGTTTCGGCACGCGTCCCTTTGATCGCGCCGCCCCTCAAGACTTCGCCCGAGAACGGGATTGCTATCTCGGACCGGAAATCACGCCGCGGGCGACCAGCCTGTTCCAGATGAACAGCACCACCACCGCGCCGATGGTCGAGGTGATGAAGCCTGCACCCTGATCGGGACTGTAATGACCGATCGACTGCCCGATGAAAGTGGCGAGGAATGCACCGGCGACGCCGAGCGCCGTGGTGAGAATGAATCCGCTCGGGTTGTTCGGGCCGGGGGACAGGAATTTTGCGATAACCCCTGCGACGAAGCCGACCAGAATGATCCAGAGAATACCGCTCATGACGGAAGCCCTCCTCAGCGTGATCGTGATGGTGAACTCTCCGCGAGATCAGTCGGCCCAGGGACGACTCCCGCAGGGGTCAGCGATCCTAAAGCAGTCGCGATAGCTCATTCTCCGTCGGCAGGCGCCCCTCGGGGGTCAGATGGTGAACGACCTCGGGCAGGTGCTGACTCAATTCGGCGAGCAATTCGTCCCGGGACAGGCCGGTCTGCGCTGTCAGGGCGTTGATCTGGTCGGCGCCCAGCGCGTCGGCGAGATCGCGCGGCGCGATCTGCTTGTTCGGTCCCGGGCCGACCCAGGAATTAGCTGTCTCGCCATGGCCCTTCTTCTGAAGCTGGTTCAGCAGGTCGCTGAGCCCGCCGCTCAGAATGCTTCCGGCTGCACCGCCCGCAAGCAGCCCGCCAAGCCCGCCTTTCAGCAGGTCGCCGAGGTCGCCTGTGCCGCCGCCGGGCAGGCCGGCGTTGACCGTACGTTCGGGCGCGGGGGGAGGGGGTGTGGTCGTGCCAGGTTCAGGCCGGCTCCCGGTGAAATGTTTCAGCGCCTTGTATCCCAGCACAGCGAGGATCGCCAATGTCAGTGGCGACAGGCCGCCGCTTTCGCCTTCCGCGCTGGGTTTGCTTGGGCCGCGCGGGCCGTTCTGCATTCCGTTGAGGACGTCGAGCAAACCCATGACCGTCTCCTGATTGCGAACCAGCCCGCGCAAAAGATAACGTTGCCGTATGAGACTCACAAGGCGCTTTTGGCGGGCGGAGAGGCTGTCGCTCCATTCCGCAAGCGAGAGTGGCTGCGGGTTGCGGGTGAAGGCACTTTCAAAACAAAGAGCGCCCGGCGTCTGCAACGGTCGCCGCCCCGTTATGACAACAAGTCCCGCCCTGTAATTCTGTGGTCTTGCCGGATCGCCTGCCGGCGAGAGCTTCGGTCCGGGCTGGAATGGACCGCGCGTCGGCATCGGCCTCTTGAATCGGCAATTTGATTCGGATCGGATGCTTGGGGCTTGCCCGAGACGCTCATGTGCCGGATAAGTGCCACGACTCGGCGTTCAGTCCCGGTAGCTCAGCTGGATAGAGCACAGGTTTCCTAAACCTGGGGTCAGGGGTTCGACTCCCTTCCGGGACGCCATTTTCAGGTGCGATTTTTTCGCCAGTCACGCGGATGAAAAGCGGCGAAGTGGAAGTTCGAATAATCGATCGAATTTGCATTATCGGGAGGTTCCATTCTGCGCCTGCCACACCATCGATTCTACAATAGGCAAGCGCCCCGGCCGGAGTCTCTATTAGAGTCTGTTTCCACCGCTTTGAATTAGACTCGTCGCTTATCTTTTTGCTTGAGCATGATCTTCTCCGAAAAACCGGTTTCCACTTTGCACTGGCGCGGCCCTTCGGGTCGGGATCATGCTCTAGCAGACGTCGGCGATTTGTCTCGGGCCAGCTGTGCTGTCCGCTGGCCTCTGCGTTTATGGTCCTCTCAAAATTCTCCGTCCGATGGAGGAGGGCTTGACCTAAGCTGGTTTTTGCGCTCCTCGCTCACTGCCTGCAGATAGGCGAAGAGATCGTGGCGAGAGGGTGCATCCAGCACGCGCACCGGCATGCGGGTGCCGGGCACGAATTTCTTCGGATCGGCAAGCCAGCGGTCCAGATTGTCTTGCGACCAGACCAGACCGGCGTTCTTCAACGCCGGCGAATAGTGATAGCCGGGAACAGTGCCTGCCTTGCGGCCGACCACGTCGCCCAGCAGAGGGCCTGCCTTGTTGGTATCCAGCGCGTGACATGCCGTACATCGCTCGCTGAAAAGCTGCTTGCCGTGCATGGGATCAGGCGGCGCATTGGGAAGGAAGCGCGACAGGTTCTTGCTCTGCGACGGATTCACCGACCGCAGGAGCGTGTAACTGAGCGTGATCGTGTCGACAGCGCGGTTGTCGGGATCCTCGGCAAAGGCTGGATCGACGAAAAAGACAACCGGCATCTCGATCTTCTGATGTGGATCGAGACGCTCCTCGTTGAAACAAAAGCACTGAATTTTATTGAAATAAGGTCCGCTGGTGTCCGGAGTGACATTATACGTGGCATGGCTGACGATCGACTCGTTACTCAGATTCTCGGCCGTGAAGAAAACCATTTTCTGTTCGCCGAGACGAACCGTCACGGAACGCTGTTCGGGCTCGAAGCGCCACGGAAGATCCGACGCGACGTTGGTGTCGAACGCAACGGTGACGGTCTTGTTGGAGGTGACGGCCGGATCCGCATATGCCCGCTGCGTCGTTCCTCCGTACCCGGTCGCGCCGCAGAATACACGATACAGCGTCGGCGCGTAGGCGACCAGTCCGAGCATGATGCCAAGCACGACAACGACAGGCAGGAGAACGTTCAGATGCTTCCGATTGCGCGGCATCATCTCCATCCCTCACGTTGGCTGCGCAGCGTCGGTCGCGGTGTAGGGGGATGGGCAGCGATTGTCCACCTGGGGAAATGTCAGGAAGCCGCTCGAAACGCGATAACAAGACGTTTTTGATGGGGTCTTACGAACTTGTGATCCTGATTCGGTCGAAGGGCGGAAATCCATTCAGGAACGAGACGCGCTGGCGATGAAGCCCTGGCAAGACCAGGACAGGCGCCTTCCTTGCGCGGATGAGGGGCGATGCTGAGCATGCGGTCAGCGATGCAGCCATCAGCGGGACGGTCCTCGCGATCCGGGACGGGCGAGAGCCTCCGCAAATTTGTCAATAATAAGCTCGATAATACATATCTTGACGCCGCCTATCTTGACGCCGCCATGTTTGCAGGAGGCTTGGGAATGAAAGGTCGCCTAGCAGGCTGTTGAAAAAGCCAGTCGCGGCCGAGCTGTGAGCATGATTTATTGCTCCGAAGCGATTTGGAGATGATGAGTGCGCGGTGGTGACAATCTGACTGGCGAGCTGTTCAGCTACGTTGATCTGGAGGCGCGGGTTCGACGCGACCACCCGCTTCGCGCCATCCGGGTCACGGTGAACGAAGGGCTTGTCGCTTTGGAGCGGGAGTTCGCGGCGCTGTACTCGCCACTCGGGCGGCCGTCGATCCCACCCGAGAAGTTGCTCAGGGCGATGCTCTTGCAGGCGTTCTACTCGATCCGCTCGGAGCGGTTGCTTATGGAGCGGCTGGAATACGACCTTCTGTTCCGCTGGTTCGTGGGCATCGGCGTCGACGATCCAGCCTGGGACCATTCGGTGTTCTCGAAGAATCGCGAGCGGCTGCTTGAGGGCGACATCGCGGCCAAATTCCTGAGTGCGGTGCTGGCCCAGCCCAAGGTGAAGAAGCTGCTGTCGACAGATCACTTCTCGGTCGACGGCACGCTGATCGAGGCCTGGGCTTCGATGAAGAGCGTCAAACCGAAGGACGGCTCTGGCGAGCCGCCGGCCGGCGGCGTCGGGCGCAATGCCGAAGCCGACTTCCACGGCCAGAAGCGGACTAACGACACGCATGCCTCGACCACCGATCCGGACGCAAGGCTCTACAAGAAGGGCAAGGGCAAGGAGGCGAAGCTATGCTTCATGGGTCATGGGCTGATGGAGAACCGCCACGGCCTGTTGGTCGACGCCTGCCTGACGCTGGCCGACGGACATGCCGAGCGGGTGGCGGCGTTGCACATGATCGAACCTCGCGCCGACCGGCCCCTGGCCATCACACTTGGCGCTGATAAGGCCTATGACACGGAGGACTTCGTCAATGAGTTGCGCGCGATGAAGGTGACGCCGCACGTGGCGCAGAACACGAGAGGCCGAAGCTCGGCGATCGACGGACGCACGACGCGGCACAGCGGCTATGCCGTCAGCCAGCGTATCCGCAAGCGCATTGAGGAAGCCTTCGGCTGGATCAAGACGGTCGCCCGCCAGGACAAGACCCGCTTCCGCGGCCGCGACCGCGTCGAATGGGCCTTCACCTTCGCAGCCGCCGCTTACAATCTGGTGCGACTGCCGAAGCTCATGGCGGTGCCAGCATGACCCCCCGTCCCACGGCCACGCCAAACTGCTCGACAGCTCAATCCAAATCTCATCACAACGGCGATTAAGCCATCCCGAAAGCCAGACGGGACACTTCTTCAACAGCCTGCTAGAGGTCTCTCCAAAAGCGGGCCTGCTCTTTGTGTTCTTCCTCTTTTGCTTCGACGTATTGTTTGCTCTGGACCGAGGAGAAGGGGTGGTCAGCCATATATGGGGTCCTCTTGTCTGGGGACTCATTGCCTTTGCTTCTTTGGCAATTTACATCCGTATCTGGCGAGTTCGCAAAAATCCCGGGGAGATGAGGAAGATTGAGGCGCAAAGTCTATATGGCATATTGCCCCTCAAGCTTCGCAACTGGCTTTTTCCTTAAAGAGCTCGCCGTCTCTAACTCCGCCGCCGCGCCATCTAAAACCCGAGGATGTCGCTGCGACGTGGCGCGCTCCCTGCCGCTCCGTTCTGATTCCTTCGCTTGGGGAGCCGCGAAATGGCGGAGAGGGAGGGATTGCCGCGCAGCTTCAACAAAATCAATAGAATCAGAGACTTATCGCTCGCCCGAGCGGCTCGTGTGTACCAGTCTTGTGTCCCGAAGTCGAGCCGCCTTCGCTTCTGCCGTTGCAAAATATCGCTTTCGACTGTGCGAGGTCATCTGCTGGCCCGGCGCTATTTCAGTTTAGAAGGCAGTTTCCCCTCCATCTGAACCGTCTACTCCTCTTTACCTGCCATCCACTCGCCTACCCATCCACTTTCCGGAGGGCAGGGCTCTCCATTCTACGGCACGGGCGTTGGCGCCAGCTTGCGGCCGCCTCTCAGGCAACTGCCGTAATGACGTTTCCACCGTATCGAGCCCCCGCGCCGCCGCGCCCATGCCCACGCTCGCCCCCTCGGAGAGCGTTCGGCCCAGATCTAGGGTTCGCTGCAGGGTGCCGAACGTGGTCTCGAACGTCTCGCTCTATGTCCTCGGCAACCGCCGTCAAGCAAGCGCGTTCCTCACACATCACGGGCTGCAAGGTCGTCAGGCGTCGCCTTGTTCGATACAATGCGCGCGCGCCGTTCGTCGTGGCGTCTTTTTCCGTCATCAAGGAAGAACAGCAAGTCCTTTGCTCCGCCGGTGTGACCGTCGAAAGTGTAATGCGTACTGCCCTCCGTTAAGTGAAGCTCAATGGCGTTGAGGATTTCTGACAGTGTTGCAATGATTTTATTCACTTGCTCTCGGGTGCCGCCGTTTATCTGGTCGGCGGTACCGTTGATGGCTACGTCTAAGTCTCGATGGGCCACCAGCTTGTTTCGCCAATCGCGGCAGAACTCCGACTGCTCAAGCGCAGACTTAAGCAGCGGGTCGACCTTTGCCTTTAGCTTTTCATCGTTGATAAGGTCGGAAAGATTTTGAAAGGTCAGGTTTGAGAATTTCCCCATCTGTGACGGGTCGGTAAGCCGGGCTATGTGCAAAAGCATATCGTCGTAAAAGACATCCTGCACGGTCCGGAAAAACACCGGCGCGGTTGCATTCATAAGCTGAACGCGCGTCGGCTTAGTGCCGAACAGGGTAATATACTCCATCCACTTGCGGTTCAGATAAATGACCTCTTGGCGCAGTTCGTGAAACTGCGGCCCAAGTTTGTCGCCCATTTTAGCGGTGTATTTTTCTTTCGCTTGGGCGGCCGTCTGATAGCTCATGGCTTCCCCCTCTTGCGCTTTGATGTTGTCCAATATGACATCGCTGTCAGCGTAGAAATATTCGGCGAGTTCGCCTGACATCGGCGAAACGTAGTTGTGACGTGGCTTCTCATCTTCTGGTATGCATAAGCAAGCTGCAGGGAGCGATAAAACTGTTTGTCCATATATAAGTCGGCGGGGGTGTGAACGCCGGACCTAGTCGCCGCACGCGCGGCGTCGTCGATTGCCATGAGCTGGGCAATCGGCAAACCCAAGCTATTTAGCGAGATGTGATTGCCACTCTTGGAAACATGCGTCACGCCGTCATCGTGGTATTCATTGCTTCCCTGCGTGAAAACGCCATAGGCGTTCAAGCCGAGAATGTCTCGGTATGCCGCCTGAACTTCAACGTAGAGATACAGCAGCAATTCCGGTTCAAAAGTGTATTTGACGGTGCTTTCGTAGTGCCCGACCGTCCAATTGCTTTTGAGAAGAACGCTGTCGGCAAACGAAACGAACGACACTTGCGGCCATTTTCCCGCAAGTTCGTCCAAGCGCTCCCGCAGCCTCAACAAACCCTCGCGGGTTAACTTGTTCTCCACAAGCGCTGCTTTGACGCCCACGGCGTCAATGAGAGCAAAAACGTTGTAGCTGCGCACGTGGAGGTGGGTCAGCCAATCGCCTTTGACAAAAATGTGCGGCGTTTCATCACACTGCCAGGAACCGACGCAAGTCACGAATGCCTCGTGCTGAAGCCACGCCGTCACCTGGTGGAATCGGCTGTAGACATTCGGACCAAGAGACCTCAATGCCGTTGGTGCTGTGTATTCGGCGGGCAGCGGCATAGCTAATCAACCCGGGCGATTGCAGCCCAGCCCCCTTTGCCTGCGAATACTGCGAGCACGTACCGCTCGTACTCGGGCATCCATTTTTCATCCATCAAGTAAATGTCGCGATTTAGTGGAACAGCCTCGAAGGAGTATTTGTCAAAACGCTCGTCATCGAACATCAGAGCATTCGTAACGCCGTCCCTGTTTGGTGGGCAAGAAAATTCCAGGTGCAGTTAGTTGGGCGGCGCTTCGCCTTCCGTGGATTTGCTCCCCAGATCTACCCATCAAGCGCGAATCTCCGGAAAGCAGAATCGGCTCCTGCCACTCGGCCAGCGAGCGGCGGCAGGACGAGCCGAGATTTAGTGTTCTGCGCTGCGCGGGCTAACCGACGCCGCTTCACTTGCTCGGCTTCACTGTATATCGCGCGACCAGTTCCGCAGGCGTTAGCCCAAAGTGCTCCAATTGGGCAGCAACCACCCGAGGCTCCGCGAACCCGTTGTTTTGGCCGACAGCGACCGCGTAGTCGTTCAGCGCCTTAATCAGTCTAACCAGGCGATCCCCATCGATAATTCGCGAACCGGCGTAGAGCGTCGCCGCGAACTCAGGTTTCGTCTTTGGGTGCACCATGATCGGCGTCGCCGAACAGGTCTGGTCGTATTGCGCCGAGAACCAGGTCATTGAGCCGTTCAATTGATTGCAGTCATGCTTGTTGATCGCCTGTGCCTGGGTCGCTCCGCTCTTACACTCGATGACGAAATACTTGAGCGCCCCGACCGCCCACAGGTTGTCAGGGCCTCGACCTGATTCTTTTTCCGGCTGTTGCGAGCCGTAGCCGAGGAACAGGCCGAGATCCCGCATCGCGCTCTCGAACGTGCCGCTGTTCTCCTCGCCCCACGCGAGCGATTCGGTCAGTGCGTTGACCCAAAGAATAAGCTCGTTCTTCTCAAGGAACTGCTTCATGAAGCCGACCGCTGTCGCGGCCTGTCCGTCCCTCGGGACTTCGAGTTTCCGGTAGCTTACGCCCTTGATCGGCCTCAACAGCGCCGCGTTGGCCTGTACCGCAGCGAGTTGCGTCTCCTGCGCCTTCACGGGGTCCAAATGATGCAGGAACTCCGCGCGCTGCTGGAGAAGGTAACCCCGAGCCGGCCGTTCCTTCGTCTTGTCGATGACCACCTGCACTTCCTTTTCCGCAGCGTCGTGGCGTCCCAAACGCGCGGCATCAAAAGCGTTCCGGAGTGCCACGACAGATTCTTCGATGTGGCTCGCGTTGCCCGCGTCAGCATTCACCACGGCCGACCGGCTCAATTCGAGCCATTCATCACGACCGTTCAGACAGTCCTCCATAACCTTGGCGATCTCCGCTAGAGGCTCGCCTTTCAACTGGGACGTGATGTCGCGCCCCAATTCCAACTGAGCGCGGGTAGCCGGCGAGAACATCGCGCGCGCGTCCGCCCCGTGAAGTCGCGACGTCAGTCTCGAGCCCATGAGTATGACCACACAATGATCCTGGCTCGAACGGACACCGCGTCCCATGCCCTGCTCAATGCGCTGAACCTGCCGCAGTAACTGTCGGCGCGTACCATTGAGAGCCTCCTGCTCAATGCGCTCCAGCAGGCCGTAGACTTCCGGTAGTCCGTCGATCACCAGCACCTCGCACGCCGGCCCGGGCAGATCCACGCCGTCGTATTTCGCCACGAACACCGTCAATCCAACGTGACCCGCGCGTAACCGATCAGTGCCTGCCTCCATGTTGTCGGCGGTCAGGGTCTGGTGGGCGACGTCGCTCCAGAATTCGGCCCTCTTCTTCGACGGGACGATCACGGCCACGTTCAAGCTCTGGGCCACGTGCGAAAGCAACGCCTTGATCTCGTCGGTGGTGATCTCCGGATTGATTTCCTGCGGAGCGAGGATCATGCGATCCCCGATGTCGCCACCGCCTTTCGGTCGGATGGGGTCCGCGACCTCCTTCGGGTCTGCTTGGAAGTGGCTGACCAGGATGCCGTCGTCGGCCAGAGTTGCCGTCATATAGATGCGCCGTTTCGCTCCCGTGAACGCTGGAACGTTGTCGATCGGAATGAACCGTGGCGCGATTTCCACATGGCCTCCGCCGAACGCGCATTGACTCAACGACAGCACGTCCTCGACGAGCCGCCACGGCCACCCCAGGAATTCGTCCTCTCGATGAGGATGGAGGATGCGTAGCACCTCGTCCTGCTTGTCTTTCCAAGCCCAGTAAGGCACCGCCATAACGGTTCTCGGGTCCTGCGCCTCGATGTCTAGATAACCGGACGCCGATTGGCTCGCGAGATCCGGCTTGAACAGCTTCAGAAGCGGTCCGTAGGCCTTGTGCGTCGAAGAGAGACGAATCCGGAACTGCTCGGCTACGGTGGCCAGACAAGCGTGCGCGTCGTCGATCACAAGACTTCCGATCGAGATCTTGGTGCCGTCGCGCCCGACGCCGAAGACCGATCTGCCGTTCACCAGCTTCTTAATGTTGATGACGAGGATCGCGGTGCCGGCGATGAAACCTGGATCGTTCTCATTCTCTGTAACCGTGACGCCCAGCGACGCAGCCTCGGCGACGACCTGTTTCACGAGATACTTGTCGGGAGCCACGTAGACGGCCGGCCCAACACCTTCGTTCAGGCTACTCTGTAGGCAGAGCAGGCCAACCACCGTCTTGCCTGAGCCCGTATTCATCTTGAGTGTGTTGTCGGCACGATCTTTCTTCGCGTACCAGAGATCAAGCACGTCGGCTTGCTCATCCGACGGTCGCTTGAATTTGCTGGTGTCACGCTTCAGTGTCGTGAAGATCTTGCGCGGATCGGTCTGCTTCTGCCCGGAAATGCCAGATTGCAGCTTCTTGTAGTTCAAGGCCATCGAACGTCCTCTGGATTCTTTCTAGTGTTTCGCTGGACCGTTTGAAAGCCATGGGCGGCTGCAGCGATTGTTGTCGTGGGCTAGTCAACCATCGATGGATTTGCAAGATTTGTTTCCAAGGCGAAATCAAATTTCCTGGAACGGATGAGTCTCCGCCAAGATGGGTGTGCCGGCGCAACCGCAGGGATGTGGCGCTGACGTGGAGATCTATGAGTACTTAGGAGCGGCGAGCGGCCTCAATCGCTTTGATCTCGATCACCGGATAGATTTCACATTGTTCTTGAGCAACTACGAGCGCCGCATAGCGGCCCGCACATAGCCAGCCCCCAACGGGCTCCGCCCTCCGAGCTAGCCAAGCTGTTGGAGACCCCGCGGACGAGATCGAAAGGCATCGATAAAAGCTGACAGTTTAGTGACTGAAAGCAGGAGTGGGCTCCGGTGACTCCCGACCCACAGTGGTTGCGCGATTGATGGATGTGTCGCGCAATAGCCCCGCCAGATGAAGCGGCGCGTAAAGGCCGACCGACTGACCCCGGCCTCCCCGTAACAGGGTGCGCTTATCCAAAAGACTGACCGACGGCGTGGCTCCGGTTTTCGAGCATTGCCTTTAACTCAGCAGCTTCGCCTCGCAGGCGAAGCTGTGCCCTTCGGGCCCCAGAAAACATCCCTCAGACGTACACCAATTTTCGAGAATGCCACAGCGATGCGGACCTCAGATCGGCAATCCGTGTATCCGTCGATTGATTTCCCAAGTCGCTTACGGTCATCCGAGCGTCAGCGACGGAGCCTTCAAGTTTCCATATCGCAATCCTATCAACCAATTCGTGAGCACCAAGCATGATCGTCGGAGACGACTTTAAAAGACTGGGGCGACGTATCACTGGCGCCTTATGCGACGGAAGCCTGAGTCTTAAAGAGGTGTCCTTTCTGCAAAACACACTTCGTAAAATCGAACTCTATCAGGCGAGAGCTTTCATCAGCGAAAGCCAAGCAAGCTGGTTGTTCACGATCATCACGAGGTTCGAACAGCGAACGGCCGATAATTCAATCGCACGTTGGCAAAATCCCCTTAGCGAGCCGTCTCGGCCTTCATCGTTCGACGATGCTTCCAAAAGGCTTCGTACGCTGGCGGGTCTCGACGACATCGTCTGGACCGAGGAGGAGAAACCCCGAGGTTTCGACCTCAGTGAAGCGATAGAGACAGATAACAGCACGTAGATCGTTAACCGAGTCACGACCATTCGCGTCAACGGTCAAACGTATCAGCGCTTGGAACTGCCGTTAGTTTGGCGCGAACATTGCGAACCCGCATGAGATTCTTACCCCAAATTAACGCCTAGGATCTCAGATCGAAGGATAGCGTGCGACCTAAGGCTAGCGCCCCGAAATCCCGCCGCGTCTCCGTGATCGTCGCATAGCCAAATGTCAGCCAGCGTGGCCCATAACTGGTGAAACGACATTCCCCGCTCGGCTGATCGGGCGGTGATTTGGGACACAAGGTCCGAGATTGGGTTATCTTTCAAGTGCATCAGGGCTGGATGTCGCGTCTCTCCGCCTGAACCGACATAGTAGATCTCGTTCAGAACCGAGCTAACACGACGTGCCATTCCGCTGGGAGGCACCCCCGCCGGAGGATTAAGCTCCTTTTCGTTCAACTCATGTGGCGTCAGGAGTGAGCGCCAAAAACCAATTGCTGCTTTTGCCCAATCTAGTCCTAATGCCTTTCGCACTTCGTCGAGAGTTTTCGACTGCGTGCTCTGGATGCAGTCACACAACTCCCGCAGCCGACCAGGCAATCCGCCAGATTCGGCCAATATCACATCAAGCACTTGGCTGTCGTGTGGATATGCGGCTGACCCTAAGAATCGCTCTGCGAGTCGCCTGCTCTCGAGCGGAGTAAGTGCGAAGAGGCGATACATCTCGGCGCGGGATTGCCCGGCGCCGCTAAGCCCCCTTACATGGGTAACGGTGAAAATGAAGCTGTTTACTGCTGAGGATTTTTCGAGCGTCTTGAGGCAGACTTCGACCAGCTGTGGATTGCTATCTGGATTAGTGATCATTACCACGCGGCGCCCTATGGATGTTTCGAACCGCAGGTTAGGTAGCAGTTCCTCCCGCACATATTGCGCCGCCGACGATGCGCCAGCGTCGAATTCGACGAACTCAAGGGGGCTTCGAGTTTCAAATTCTTTGCAGGTAGGGCAACTTCCACACGGCGACGCATCCACGTTTGTGCCGCTCTCGCATAGCAGCCTTTTTGCATAAATCCGGCCAAGCGTTCTCTTACCAACGCCCTTAGGCCCGCAAAGAACCAGCGGCGCACCATGCCGATCCGATCTGATGCGTTGCTGCAGTCCTGCGACCGCAACTTGATGGCCGATTATGTCGACAAACGACTGCGGCTGAAATCTTGAGCCTAGACGTACCGAGCCCGATTCAACGGCTTGCCGATTGTTGCTCGTAAGGTTGTCCGCATCGCTCGTCAGAAGATCACGCAGACGTGCAATCCACTGCCTTTCCGCCACCGTCGATTCACCTAAAAGGGAAGCAAGATCGCGCACAACTTTGCTGAAGCTCGTTTCGCTCTCCTCGCTGCTGGCGCGTACGAACGATATCGAGCTCCGCAGCTGTGCCCAGAGTCCAACTAGCGGATCGTCTGCCGTGATCGGGGTGGTTCGATCTAAAAACGCGCGTCCCAGTTCGTCCACCAAGATCAGCGTTTGATCAACATGGGATCCGGAAATGGGCTGCTGGGCGTCGATTTCGGAGAACCGATTAGTAAATACTAAGAAAACGCAGACCCAAACCAACACCCTACATTTACGATCTTCAAGCTGATCTGTGCCCGATACGCACCTCTGCCTCGCGGGATCTAACTTCAAAAGAGTAACTGTGTAACGAGCTAGGTCATCGGCCAGTTCATCTCCTCGCCGTCCGCACGGGAAACGAACCGCTAGCCCGCGGAGAAATTCGGGAAGCTGGAGGGGATCCCGCCGCTCGACCATTGAGCGCAATGGCCGCATGACGATGCTGCGGCTGCGATGCTGTTTTTCGTTGGCAACTTCACCAGAGAACAGGCCGGTATCGGGATCAACGAACAGCAAGACAGCGCGATCGAATGCCAGCCTTAGCTCATGTAAATTCATCCGATCGTGAACAATGATATCTTCAAAATAGTTCAAGAATTCACGCTGTCTTACGAGATTTCTTTGCGGAACAAGAGCGCTTCGCGACTCGAGATACTTCAATATTGGCAGCAGAGCAGGGGAGCAAACGACGGGCTCGTGAATCAGTAAGCTTACTTCCTCCACCTTTGACCACAGCCGATGCCTCGGAAGTGTGCTCTCGCTGGAAACGAAAAGGATCACCGGCTGCCCGTCCTGATGGCTAATTGCTTCCAATGTCGCGGTAATCCGTTCAGCGGTAGCGTTAAGCCCCTCTTTTGGCCAGTCACAGATGCCTATTCCTTGAAATAGACCGCCGCCGACACTCAAGGAGAACAAGTCGCCGAAGGAACAGTCAAAGATCAGATTTCCACCGCGCCCCGAAATCTGTGAAAGTGCTTCAATCATGGCCGAACGTAGCATCCCCGTTCGGTAACGATAGACCACCGTGCGACTGAGGCAGGCGGGCGGCGGCTTTGAAAGAAAATCCACGTCCAGCAAGTTTCGCGACCTCTAAGCAAGCCACCAGCCGCGCCAACTGCGATTGCGATTCTCAGCGAGAGACCAATTCTTTATGAGCTTCTCCACTTCCGCGAGTTGCCGGCTGTGATCACCGCTCCAAAGTCGCTGAATTTTCGCTATCTCATCGCGCCGCCTGTTAACCTCCCCTTGCCGGTCGACGAATTCCTTCTGCTCCCAACCTCGCCGAATCCATGGCCACGCCTGCGCGTCGAATGCGGACAGGGGCAGCATGTTGTTCATGCAGGATTTCTCGATCGATTCCGCTGTCAGAGCACCCGAAAACTCAAGCAACGGGCTGCGTATCGGTCCCGATGGTCGTCTGATCTTACGAGGGATTTGTAGATGATCGAGCAGCGAGCACGCACCATGGGACACCCCATCGTCATAGAACGAACCGCAAAGCGCCAATACGCGATCCCAATGAAATGTCAGGGATGTCGAATTCTTGGGGTCGCATTTTTGATCCCACTCAACAAACGGCCCTTCGCTGTTGTCTTCGTTGAAACCGTTGCACCAGTCCGCCAGAACAGTCGCGAAATTGGGATCAACAATCTGTGGAACATGAGCGACTATACGGCCGAAAACGCCATCCAAGTCACGTTCATAGACTGTCATGCTTGCATGCGGCTCTCCAGCATCCGAGCAGAGACAATCCAATTTTTCTCGAAATTGCCTGATGGCTTCAATTGCGGTGCGTTCAGACGACTTGGCCCGCCAACCGGGAAAAACGGTGAACGCTGCATTCATCATCCGTCCATGATGCTGTATAAAGAATGAGGCGCGGTTTACGATTTCGCGGACGTCAGCGCGGCTCAGATATTGATCGGTCCTGCCGCCGTCTTCTGAAAAGCGTTCGCTGATAAGTTCGGTGGCGACATGTGGAATCCACACTGCTTGTTGCGCCGACGGCCGTTCGACAATTGGGACAGCAGTCGATATCAGTCCGACACCATCTGTGAGACCTCGGTTTACCAGATTTTCAAACAGCGAGAGACACAGGGTCAGACCCGTTTCATCCATTGACTGACGACCAGCCCAAAAACTCAGCATCTTCTCCCAGAAGCGCTCAAGTTTCCGCGGGCTGTCAACATTAAGACGCTCGCAGAAGCCCGATACAATTCCGAACCGCTCGCTGATTAGCGAATCCACAAAAGCGTCGATCAGTACCTTCTGTCCCAGGATCTCATTGTAGAAGATCGATGTGAGAAGCGCTCGCACGCCTTGGACCTTTGCGGAAATTGGATCATGCCATTTCCGCATGGCCGACATCTGACCTTCAGAATCTCCGGCGGCAAGTGCCTGGAAATACTCGACCAGCAGTTCAAGATGGTGGACGCAAAAGATCGATTTTACATTTTCGGCGCTCACGTGGCCAAAAGCGCCCGCAACATGCTCAAGTCCACCGAGTAAATCGCGGACATGCCCCTGTTTAACTGAGGCGAGTAAGATCAGTCCCTCTCTGTCGTAAGCGATACCTTCGCGTCGGGCGATGGACTCCAGGAACTCGACCGCATCAGCCACGTCAAGCGGGCGAACTTCAATCTCCAGCAACCGAGACCGCAATGCCGCTGTTAGCTGCCACGGATCGGTTGTCGCAAAGGCGAACGCAATTCCACGCTTGGAGTCCTCGACCTCTTTGAGGAGGCTAGTCATTGCCGCCGGTGTCAAGGCGTGTGCTTCATCAAAGAATAGAATGCGCCAACCGTCTCGAACTTCGCGGTGGTGCGCTTCAACCCACCCTCTAACTACGTCCTTCTCACCGCCGAGAGCAGGCACATCGTATTCAACCAAACAGCTGTGTTCTTGGCCTAGGCAGAAACGACACTCGTGACAGGGAGACCCGTGCTCGTTCGGAGCTTCACAATTGAGGGCCTTGGCAAAGAGTCGAACTAGCGAAGTTTTCCCGGACCCATAGGCGCCACTGAGCAGCAACGGTCTACCATGACGTAGCTGGGCCAACCTGGAAAGAAGTTTCACAGACGTGGCCTGGCCCCAAATATCCTCAAATCGTTGAGGCCGGTATTTGTTAGCAAGCGTAAGCTTCATGGCTGTCCAATCGCTTCATCCACGCTCAACGAGGATGACGGACCTGACGAAGCTGATGGACCTGACAGAGATGACAAGCTTGAGGTCGGCGGATGAGACCGCGGAGAGCAACAGTGGCGGCCGTCATCCTGCGGCCTTTTGAGGCGATAGAGCGCACCGGTTTCGGTTTTGATTTTGTCGGCAAAGGGCGTGTCCGGCTGTAGTGACACGCGGTGCATTTCATCCGCAAAACATTTCGCCGAGATCTCCGTTCCCGTCTGCACCATGAAGAGGGCATGCAGCGCTTGAGCTCGCAGGCCGCGTTTCGTCGTTAAATTCCGGACCGGCTCTGATTCGAAATCGAGCTCACGCACCCAGTCAAGAACGCTGTCTCTGCTACGAGACGCGCCTTGGTGATCTCGAAGCTGCCTCAGGTAGGGAAGGATGGGGCTCGGGGCGAAGGCATCGACCGATTGCCACAGTAATTCGTAATCCGTCGAGTTCACAACGTGCCAAACTTCGGCATCGCCGCCTTTCGTAACAGCACCGTTGCGGAACGGCATCATGGCGAAACGTCGGTGGCCGGTGCTATCCTGCACCAATTCGTGAATCGGTCGGTTCGAGGTGCCTATGGGAACGCTGCTCTGCCGAATTCCATCCGAAAAAGAAGTACCCATGCGGCGACGCCGAAGTTTGTCCGCTGTTAGAACCGATTTCAATGCCGGGCCTTCCCTGGTCCGAACTTCCTCCATGTCGTCCAGAAAAATGACTGGGAATCGGAAAATGTCGCCACTCCGGCGATCCGACAAATCGCTGAACAGTGCGGCCTCCGTCGCGAGTTCGCGCAAGGGCGAAATGAACTTCTTGACAAAGACGGTCTTGCCGGTGCCCTGCTCCGCGCTAAAAACGATGGGGAAGCAATGATGCAGGACGGTGCGCCCGAGCTGCTTTTGCTTCACACACCAGCAAAAATGCTTCAGGATTGCGACAGCCAGTTCACGTTCCATATCGAACAGGGTGCCCAATCTGTTCCAAGATTCCCTCGCCCGCTCATAAGCCTCTAGCGAACAGTTTTCTAAGAGGGGACGCATCACGATTTGATATCGGCGTCTCCTTTCCGTTCGCAAAACCTGACGTAATGCAGCGCTAAGGTCGCCCTTCTTGAATCGAGCGCCCCTGCCTCGGGCGAAGAGTACGATTTCGTCTAGCAAATCGTTGGTGTTGGGAGGGTCGACAGCAAGAACCGCGTCGATGTCCTCGGCGGTGATTGCCTGCAACGGGCGGTCTCGCAAGAACAAAGTCCCATCAAAAAGCACTTCAATTTGCCGGCGCGCCATGTAGTCGCGAACAAAGCTTTCCACGTTGCTCTCATCGACCACTTCATCGGTCGGCGCTGAGTGAAAATCGTTTGCGGTTGAGGGTGTAGTCCGATTCGATAAGCCAACGACTTCATATTGTGAAATTGTCGATATATCCAACGCGACGTTGGACGTTACGCGCTCTGCGCGTTCGATGTCGTGCATGATAATTTACTAACTTGGTTTGCGGAAACCGGCATCCGGGATGGAGGCGGCTATTGGTCGGCCTTGCCATCTACTTACTCGATCAACTATTAGCAGGGGATCGAGGTTCAACGCAGTTTTCGCTATTTAGATGCGGTGCTCGCCTTGAAAATCGAAGTCAAAGAGCCGGGCTCGGTTCGGAGCGTGCTCAAGCGCATTTAGCTGGCACTGTTCGTTATGGATTTCCATTCCTGCACGACAATGTCTTCCGACGCGACGAATAGAAAAGGCGGCCACGATTTCCGCGGCGGCCTCCTATGTAAATGTCCCAGGCTTAATCGAGCTTGAGCGCATAGCTCAGAGGGTAGCCAAGATCTGGGGTAATACTCTAGATTTGACCGCAAAATATGGTACCGAAGGACGGTCCGTTGCCCTTCACCTAATCGCCGGCTTTATACTTCCACCCGAGTACCTTGTTCATCCTGAATTCCATTTAGGATCCGGCCCCCTTTTGGTGCCAGCCCAACCGGCCTGAGCCACCATCGTGGTGGTCCGACACTACCGGGCCTGAAACCGCCGGCCTTCTTGCTGAGGTACGCCAACGATTGCTTCAAACTAGTAGCAACCGAGCGCCTATCGCTCTCGGCTGATTCCATATCGCCGTCTACATCGGCAGCCCTCGATTGAATCTCCCGTGTCAACTCTCGTGGAGATATCGATGCCGAAAATTTCTACTGTTCCGTCGGAAGTCCAGATTGGGACGCTTCCCAAAGCTGCCAGCCTCGGACGGACACCGTTCGTCAGCGACGCTATCGCTAAACATTACGGTTCGCACTGCCTAATCGACTCGCGCTTTCGGCGGGCCGCACGCCTGCTCCAAATTTTGTGGATGCATGATCAAGGCATTCCGAGCGCTGACGTGAAAGAGCACGGCGCCCACCTCGGCTCCTACCTTCGAGCCGACGCGGCCGAAACTGGTCTGAACTTCATCTCCCCCCAGGTTCACCTGCTGGCACTCCGTGAGTTTCTTCTGCTTCGCGAGGACGATGCAGCGGTCGACGAAGATCGCCTCATGACCAACACATTGACGTCCATGTGCCTCGTGGCGAATGCCTTCGGTCCGCTCGCTCTCGATACAAAATTGGCGACAAACGTCTTCCGCCAATTGCTGCCCGAATTCGTCCATTCCGTCGAGCGCATCGCGTTTGAACATTCCCCGGGACGTCGCGACGAGCGCTTCCTTGCCGACCGTACCGCATTTGATGTCGCCATTCACGTGACGACGCCAGACGGCGAGTCCGCCATCGTATACGTCGAGGTCAAGTATTCGGAAGAACCGACCAACGTGGCCCGGTGGCGCGACCGCTATAGCGAGGCGTTGAAAGAGGTCCGTCTTTACAAGGATCCCGAGAGCGCAATTCTCCGAGCGCCGCTCATTGAGCAGTTGATGCGAGAGCATTGCGTCGCCCAACTCGCGGTCGATCACGGCATCACACCGCGAGCGATGTTCGTTGGCGTAGGTCCCCGCCTCAACCGGCGCGTCGACGCCGCCTTCCGCGTCTACGCCAGCGAACTGCTCCCGCTCTCGGAGGACGACCCTACCAGGGTCCGGTTCCAGCACTTCACCCTGGAGACATTCATCGACGCTATTGACGTGGCGGGCGATCGAGAAACGGCGGAGCAGCTTTGGAAGCGCTACTGCGACTTCCAGCGCGTTTATGACGCCGCTCTTGCTGTCATTGTGGCGAAGGTGCCGGGCAGCGAGACGCCGAATTCTACGACAGCAACATCCGTCGCCAAGAGCAAGAAGCGGCCTCGCAAAGCAGGATCCCGCACCAGGCACACTCAACCGGGCGGCCAAGCCGAAGTCTCCGATATCGCGGAGACCTTTCATGGCTGAGACAGATCTGCTCACTGTCGAAGATCGCGTCGCCCTTCTTGTCAACGCCTTGGTCGACGAACGCGATCCCTTTCCAGTCGTAAAATTGTTCACGCCGGATGCGGGCGCAACCTGGCTACTGACGGAGTGCGATCCGGATGAGCCGGACCGGTTTTTTGGACTTTGCGACTTAGGCTTGGGTTGTCCCGAGATCGGTTACGTCAGCTTGACCGAGATCATGTCGATTCCTGGGCCGCTCGGCTTACCTGTCGAACGGGACCTCCACTTCGTCGCGTGCAAGTCGCTCACGACCTACGCCGACGAGGCACGGATCAAAGGACGAATCGTCGCGTAGCATCTAACATCAATTTGCAGCGGCACCGGATGCCGCTGCTTCTTCAAGATGGATTGGCCGATGCCGTTATTCCGAAATTTCTATCACTGCTATCGCTGCGACTACGAGTGGGAGGGCATTTGGTCTGCCACCTGCGACGACGATTGCCCAAAATTGCGGCGCTCGTTACGTCTCGCCCGAGCGCAGCGAGGATGCCTAACTAACCAGTCGTCGACTGAAATATGATATCAATCGAGACGACCAGCGAGATGGCGGGGTTCAGTTGATGTGTGCAGCATAGCGGCTCTTTAGATGTCGGGCACCGCTCTGGCTCCCGCCGCCATGTTGACAACCGCATCGATCAGGATCTTGACAGCATGCACGGCAGGACCTTCAACTAGAATCCCGCATTCCAGGTTAGCAAGTTTCGAGCGCCGGAGCAGATTGGCCGAGCCCACATAGGCCGCGACGCCATCCGCTAGCACGATCTTGGCGTGGAACGCCTCTTGTGTGAGGCCAGCACCTCCATAATCGATAATGCGGGTCGTCGCCCTTTCGAGCCGCCGTCCCGCCTCGCCGCAGCCGCTGATCTGCGAAGCATCCCTGATTACCAGAATACGTTCTATGGCTTGCGTAGTCTCGAACAACTCAGTGGCCCAGTCTGCCCCAATCCGATCCATGTACGGAATCATGACCGTGAACCTCTGGCGTGCCAACAGTGCTAAGTGCCGAAAGGCATCCGTCGTCGGCGTAAGCGTGACATAGTCGCTGGCGATATCAGCCGCGAGTGCGTCGGCAAGCCGACTCGGCGCCGGCGGCATTGTCACAACCAGCCTCGCGGTTGCACGCGGCGAGATCAGGACCTCGTCGGTCATTTCGAAAGAGCTACATCGAAGAAACCAACCAGATCGGGCGCCGACTTCGGCTCCCATTCGGGACCCTTGCCGCCCTTGAGTACGGCGCGCGACAGCAACAGGTTGGAGGCAATGCAGCTCACCTCTGACACCATCACGCAGGCAGGGCAAGCTCCACCTCTCGCGTCGCACAAACTCCCGGACCCGCATCTCAACATGCGTGGGGCGATAGCTCGGCGCAGGAATTCGTCCGCGTGGTTGCGCCACATCGCCGAGATGTTGCCGAGGTCGGGCGTCATACCCTTGCGATAGATCACGAAAGCAAGATCCGCGGGAAAAATGTGCTCGCCAATGCCGTCACGGTCGACGCCGGACGCGTCAGCTAACGAATGCATCATCTGGTGCGACAGGGTATGAAGAAGTAGGTAAACATAGGCCGGCAGCGTGCGTGGATAGGCTCCTGTACCCTCACGATCCTTGAACATTTCCAAGAATGGTCCAAAATCCTCATACCGTTCTAGATATGCCCGGCCTAAACTCTCGTCGGGAATGTCGACCACGATGTTGGCCTTCAGCCAGCGCAGCACTCTCGCCTCGTCCAGCTTGAAGTAGAGCGCCTCGTTTTGCTGCTGCGTGATGTAGATTGGTCGCTTCGTTCCCTGGACCGGAAGCTGATCGAAAGCCTTGAGGCGCACCGGCATATCGACGCTTATGCCCTGGTGCTCTCGCTTGTAGACGGGCGTAGCGGAGACCCGGGTATAGCCGAAGCTGAATTCGCAGATGGGCAGATTGCGGACGATCACCAGACGCTCGACGCCCAGATGTTCGAGAAGGTTGCCGATATTGGCTTGGTAACGCGTCTTCCGCAGCGGGTCATTGACGACGTCGGTTAGGGTGATGTCTGGCTCCATGACGTCAACGGCCGCGTGTCGCGCCATCGCCTCTTCAATGTGTTCACGGATAAACGCATTGTGCTGAATGGTAAGTCGGATTGGGTCGTATCGGCGTGTCCAGTCTTCACGCACGTTGATGGCCTGGAGCACGCCTGGGCTACCAAGTCTGCCACGCTCGACGATGCCGGCGGCGAACCAACCCTCGCGCAGCTCGTGCGCATTGTCGCGGTATGCGCGCGCGCGTTCTGGGCGACCACCTTCTTCCGCCCGCCGCGCCATGTCGAGGAAACTGACGTAGTCGTCCCAGTCTCCAGCATGCGTCGGATCGGCCTGAACCATGACTCGCACCTCATCGTCCGATGGCTCAGCGAATGGAATGTGATGTATCTGGGCCAGCTTCGCGACGAGTTCTCCGGCGCGCGGTGGGGTCATCAGCTCAACGACAGAGCTGTCCTGGAATTCGATGAAGCTAGTGCGCTGGGGGTAGAAGGTCGAGTTGGCGCGGTAAGACACCGGCAGCATGTTGACTTCGATCCACTGGAAGGCGCGCCCGCCGGCGTTTTGTTCGGTCTGTAGCCGTGCGAGCACCTCCGGATCAGCTTTCTTGAGCGAACGCGCGTCCCCACAGCCTTCACAAACGTAACGCCATTCCGAGAATACCGGAGCTTCGTTGCGCAGCTTGAAGCTGGCCGAACCGCAAGTGCACATTCTGATCTGGCGCGTACCTCCGGTCTGTGGGTCGAAGTTGAAGTTGAACGGACTTAGAGGTTGAATTTCACCAGACCAGTGCACGTAGACAACGTCGACTTGCGTCCAGCGGGCATCGTGGCCATTGCATTTCTTGGGGAGTGGCTGCCGCGCCTGATCGGCGACGCTTTCGTACTCGCGCGTCGAGCCACAGATACCGCAGCGGTAAAGCAACGGGTAGGGGACGTACCCGACGCGGTCCGGCCCGGTCATCTGGAAATCACCGCGCTCTATCCGGACCTCGCCGGTTCTTGAGTCGCGGAAGGGGGCGTCAAGAACGAGCTCGGGAAGCGCGTTGGGGACCGCCTTCATGGCTCGGTCACGCCAGTTGGTGGCGGAGTCGCTCAGGTGTTCGAACACGAGGTCGATTGTGGTTCGGTTAAGTTGCTTGGTGATGTCGTTTGCCAACGGTACAGAGCGGCAGATGCCCTTTCCGCCCTCCCAGGTCATGAGCACCCCGGGTGCGTATGACCCTGCTATTTGCACGCGCGATCTCGACATGGTTGGGGGCTCGAGGATTTCAGCCTCGCGCCTCACGCCGCCGAAGGCCGCTGGCCGCCGGTTCGCGGTCCGCCAGTCTCCTCCGCCCCGCTTACCCACGCTCATAGCCGCCTCCGTCCGCGTCCATCTCCGAGGCCGTCCCTCGTTGTGACCTGATCGCGCGCATGACCTTGGCGAGGTCTTGTCGGTCTACATCCGTGGATCGCCCACGGGCCAGCGGATCGCGACCAGCGGCGACAATGTACCCCGCCTCGTCGACATCTCGCAGCGACGTCATCGGAGGGCGAAACGCCGGCAAGTCATCCCAATAGTCACGCAGGCTCGCGATTGTGCCCCGATTGGAGATGTCGCGCACGAACGTGTCGACCTGCTTCTCGACAAGGGCACGGTAAAACTCCGCGTAGTGGGGCGTTCCCAGCTTTGAGGCTCCTCTTCCGGCGAAGCCGCTCGCCCGCAGCATGAATTCGCCAAGCGCCTCGCAGAAGGCCACATGATTGCGCCGCGCCAGAGTGGCAAACCGGCTAATTTGATCCATGTGGTTTACCTCTGCTTTTCTGCAGTCCTCCTGCGCGATGAACTCGCGCGCCTCGCGTAGCATCGCCCACGTCTGGACATATGAGGCCATGGTCCGCTTGATCGCGTTTTCTGCCCAGCGTTCGACAGCCGGCGGCGCAATCATCCGTTCAAGGAAACGATGGAAGATGTCATGGGTCTCGATGACGTAGCGGTCACGGCGGTTCTGGGGCGTGGGAAGCAGTATGACAAAACCGACATGCGTACGTCCGACGCGGCTCGAAGCCTGGATATATTCGGCAATGTCCGATGGCAAACCGGCGAAGAACATGCTGTTGAATCGGTCGACATCCACGCCGTGGCTTATCGCGGAGGTAGCCACAATATTGCGTAGGGTCGTTGCAATGTCGGGATAGATAGCACCTTCGAACGAGGTCTCGGCATCCTCCATGACCCCCTGGATGTCCTTCATGTCGATGCCGCCAGAAATAAGGCGGCTTTCGAAGGCCGTATGCGCTCTTCCGATGCGCCTATGCTGGTGTTCGACCGCGGCGCTCAACGCGTCGATGATCTGATCGCCTCCCTTTTTGTTGGTGACGTAGGCGAGCGCGATACGATGAAGGTCGACGAGAGCCATGATCTCGTCTGCCCGGCCTCGGGCGATAGCGCGATCTATCGCCGCTCGGTGCCAATCTCCCGCCGTCCCCTGGGGTATTGCCGAGCGGATCAAGGCCACGGTGGGCGCTCGGCGGTTATCGTCGAGCAAGCCATCCCACAGGGAAGTGACGATGCCATGGAACGCCGCCAGCACGCCGACCGTGGTCACTGTGTGGGTGGCGTCGTTCGTCATAAGCGACACGTAGAGCCGCATCCAGGGCGCAGTCTGCTCGGGCCGCATTGTGAATGGAAGGGCTGCAGTGAACGCGACGCGTTCCCCATTGCCTGCAGGCGGGTCGGCCGGTTCGGCAAAGAACGAGTGGTAGAGGTCTGGCCCGGGGTATGGAAAACGAAGCGGGAGACGCTGATAGATGGTCTCGAGCTGACGCTCGGGCGCGGAGATCGTGGCTGTCGCTGCGATGACCTTCGGCATACGTGGGGCGCCCCACGCGTCCCCCGTCCAGCGACGCGCGACCTCAAGTCCGTCGCCCGCCATGTCCGCTACGTCCTTCATGACCGTTTCCAGCAGCGTCTCGAACAACCCGCTGAAGGTACCGAGGCTTTCCTCCAGTAGGTGGGCCTCATCCTGAATGATGAGCGACGGGAACGGATCGTGGAAGACGCGTTGGCCGTTGGCATAGGCCGGAAAGACGTTGAAGCAGTCATCGTCGGCGGGGTCGCGCCGAAGGTCGTCCTCCCGCCGCGGCGTATCGAAATTGCCCCACCTGTCCATCCTGCGAGCTAGGCCGAACATGCCCAGCACCTTGCTGACTGTCGCAGTGTGTTGTCCGAGCATCGCGAGCTTGTCGACTGTCCCCAGGACTATGGCCGGTGCGCGAGCGTAGATCGCGTCATCGGTCAGCAAGAACGGCAGGGGATGCCGCCCGCCATGCTCGCGATTCCATGTGCAGCCTTCGTTGAAGCAAACAATTACCGCGCGCTTGCCGAACGGGCTTTCACCTTCGTCGCGCCTTAAACCCGTCGGCTTGCCGCAAATCGGGCACTCGGGGATCTTGTCATACGCCTCGAGCGCCTCGACGTAGCGACGACCCTGTGCGCGTTGCTCCTCATTACCGGATTTACCATCGAGCTCGCTGTCGTCAGTGAACCCCTCATCGCTCGCAAGAGGGATATCGGCGCGGAACGCGCGGTAGTGATTCGGCGTGTTCTGATTTCCAACCCAGAAGCCCATCTCGAAGGGCCAATGTCCAGCTTTGTGCTTGCGGCGCACAATCTCCGCTCGCACAACAAGCTTGAGTAGGCGTTGCGCCTGCTGCAGCGTGAGCAAACGCAGAGGGTAGCGGATCATCGCTGTGATGCCCCGATCCTTCCCGCGCAAACGATCGAGAAACATGGCGAACAGCAGAGCGCCGTAGAAGGCCTCGGACTTTCCGCCACCGGTGGGGAAGTATAGGAGGCTGACACCTTCTTCGTCGAGTTCAGGGTCGTGGAATTCGCGCCACTCAGTCATGTGTGAGGCAAAGACCGGCACATGTGCCAGGACGAAGGCTATTTGGAAGAGGCGCCAACCTCGCTTGGGGTCATACTCGTCGCGAAGCGCGAAAGTTTCATTGGTCATGGTCCACGCCCGCCACGGCGCGGCCCTGCGCTCGAGCGCTTCTCGTTCTGCCAGGCTCGCTCCAGATAAGCACTCGTATGCGATCTTCGAGGCCATCAGGACTTCGATGCCGCGCTCAATGTAGCGCGCCTCGGCACGCTGAGCGGCAATGTCCTTGCGCAACCGCGCGGCTTCAATTTCCGCATCGGCTGGATCGAGATCTGCCCCGACCGTGTCCCGGAGGCGCAATTCCTGTCGATCAATCCATTTGACGTAGGATCGAGGCAATTCGAGCAGCTTAGTCGGATCGAAGCCCTGGTCCTTCAAAACCACGAACTCGAACGATACATCAATGCGACGCGCGACGATGCGCGGCTGCGCGAAGCGAGGAGCCACCGTGGTATCGAGCCCAAGGTGGCCTTCAGCGCGCCGGGCCTCGACACCACAATTGATGCCGATCGCCGGGTAATCGAGATAGTCGCGGAAACGATACGACGGCTCCACCCGGTCGAGTCGCAACGGATGATGCGCGGCCTCGGGCAACAGCAGCGAGAGGCTGGCGCAGAAAACGGTGTTGCAGCGGCCCTGCGCGTCCCGCGGCGTGAGCTCGGGCGACTGATTGTCCAGCATGATCCGCAGCGACAGGCGGCTGGGGTCGAGGAAGTCAGCTTGCCGTTCTACTTTCACCACCACACGGGAGAGGTCTGGGACAACACGTGCGCGCTCAACGGGCCGCGCGGCAAGTGCGGCCGTCGCCGCAGTCCATTTGGCCTCGTCAAGCGTCTCGCCCGGCTGCACTGCGGCATCACGCCAAGCTTCGGTCGACCCGTCGCCGGCGGCCCACGCCTCCAGTTGCGCGGCCACCGCTTGCCTGAGCGAGGAGTTGTACGCCTCGACTGTCGCGGCGAGGCTGGCGTCATCGGCGTCACTGGCAAATTCGATAGCCGGCAATGACAGATCGAGCCGGCGCCACTTGCCGGGAACGGGCGCGGGATCAACCAGGCCGAGCGGGATCGCACGGCCTTCGCGCACGAGGCGCGCGATCGGCGCGGGCTGGGGAGGGTTGTCGTCGAGGATGTTGGGATCGCTTATTGCGCCGTCGTTCGGCAGAACTGCATCAGCCGGTTCACTCTCAGGTTCGCCGGACAGGAGCTTGATGCCATGCGCCGCGTAGGCTTTGGTCCGGATTGCCGCGAGAATCTGTGTCCGCCGCGCGCGCACGGTTGCGCGCTTCGCTTCATCCATGCCTTTCCAATCGGGACGATCAACACCGGCCGCTTGCAACGCAGGTACGCGTTCTGCTCTGATGGCATCGTCGATCTGCTGCTGGATACTCTTTAGCAGCCTGAAATCGAAATCGAGCTCGCCGCCGCCTGCAGTCAGGTCCCGCCAAAGCGGAATGACGCGCACATATGCAGAAAAGCGCGGGGTGACCCGGATGGTCGCGCCACTGCCGGCTCTGACAATGAGGTCCATCCCGATCGCCGCGATCCGGATATCGGAGGTCTCGTCAACCGCGCCACCCACATCGAAGCGCGGGAGCAACTGCCCGGCGAAGATTCCGCGACGCGGCGAATTGCCCAAGATAGTCCGGCCACGCTCATCATTGCCGCTGACCCTTGCAACCAGCGCATTTACCAAGGAGTCGCAAATGGCCTCCTTGAGTTCGATGTCGACGTTGGCGAGCTGTTTGCTTGAAAGGCCTTTCACGCTGCCTCCAAGTTCCGTGTTTCGGCGACGATAGCTACATGTTCTTCGGCCATGGCGCGAAGCGCGCGAATGTCGGCGCTACGGTTACGATTGATTGCGAGCGCAGCATGCGGATCAGTGAGAATGCCGCGAAAGGCATCGTGGAAGATGTTTCCTGCGCGCAGCCTGTGCGACCGCTGTGCGACTACAGCCCAAAGCCAAAAGCTTTCCGCCAGCTTCTGGCCGATACCGAGCGCCGCCGTGAGGCGCATGAAGGTATCGCGATCGTGCGGGGCATGGGGGACGACATCGTGCAGCGGCTTGTCGAGTTCGCCGTCGAGATCGACCCAGTAGCGCGCCCTATCGATCGAGATAAGCGGCACTCCCATCTGAGACACGACGGCCCGAAGGCGCTCGTTGATCGAGGAGCCCGGGATTTCGCCGAAGCGGCGAGCGACCTGATGATGGTATTCGCGGATTTCTGCTACCGCGGTCGCGCGCACGTTGACGAGTGCGCGCGCCCGTTCAATGAAGCCCGGGCCGATCACGCAAACCTCGTCCCCCTTTTGCACCTGCGAAGCCGGGCGCTCGATGAAGGCGGTCGTCGTGGCGTTGTCATTGCGCAGGACGATGCCGGTCGACGGGCGCGCGATGATCCTCTGACCGTTGTCCATAGAGATTTCGATCAAGCGCCGCTCGCCCCGAACTCCGCCGCTCAAGTCGACTACGGAGCTGGTTGGGAACTCGACATCGTCGGGCGGCATCTCCGCGTCGAGCTGCACATTGTGCCGTCCAATTTCGGTAACGCGCGCCGTGGCACGCGCCGCGAACAATCGCAGCCGGGCAGCGAGTGGGGCTATGTCGATCTCGTCGGCCAGAGAGTTCGCGTCGCGCGCGGCGAAGGCGAGCGTGTCGGCGTCAGCCAAGATTAGGATCTGCTCGGGCAGCCAAGCCTCGGCAAGCGACGCAAGGATCGCGGACCTTGTGGGGGCAACGACGACCGCCCGCTTGAATTGGTTTCGCATTGAGTTGGGCATGGCCGTGATCGTACTCAGGACACGCTCGCCTACGAACCGGATAATCCCAGCGTCGAGCCTTTCCGTCAGCTTCGCATGCGCCGTCGATAGCCGATCGGCCGCAAATTCTGCGACCATGTCAGAGCGAAACAGAAAGATTGACCTCGAACTCGAGCGAAGGGCCGGCTGTATCGCGTCCTCCATCAGCGTCGACATCGGTGTCGCCTGTTCCAGCGAGCGCATGATGGCCCTTGTTTCCGACATCACCTGCGCCTGTGCGTCGGCCTGGCTGGCCGGGCTACGTGGATCGGTAAGACATGAGAGCTCTGCGGCGACGCGGTAGATCGCGAGTTGGTCGTTCGCCGTTGCCGTGGAGGTTTCTCGTTCAAGAAACCGGCTGAGTTCGGCAATCGAGCCGGGCAGGCACGCCGAGCGGCGAACTGTGGCGATAACGACCCTCACCGCATCAGCGCCGGTCAGGTCACCTAGCTCCGTTAGCCGGCTCGCCAGCCCCCGCAGCCGTTCTATATTGCGATCGACATCGCCAAAGAAACCGTCGACCTTGATACGCGTGCCGCCCTCGAATTGCGGTTCTGCCTGTCCAGGATTCTGCAGGAGTCCCGACACTGGCGAGTACACAACGTGCCCAATGGCCGGCAGCGTCTTTGCCTTGCGGCCAGGCTGCTTGGTTCCGAGAAGGTCAAAGCGTGCGGCTCGGTAAGTCCACGGATCGTCAACAATTGCGAGGATGCCGGTAGATGGATGGACCTACCGCATGGTGGCGACCATGTCCGCGGCGTGCTTTTGCCAGTTCCAGCCGAGCCGGTCGCGCGCACTTTTAGACAGATCGAGTATGAGTAGGTCCGGTGCCCTTTGAATGGCTCTCAACTCCGCGCCGGGGCGGTCCCCAGCGCGGATTGTATAAAGATAATATGGAGCCATCGCGGGATGGTCGGCCTCGCCGGAACGCTTGTGCGTCGCTATGTCCGTCTTGCTCCGTGTTCGCCAGAGCAATGAGCTATTGGAGGGCCGAGCTCCTGATGGCGAACCGTGTGGGACTATCTCGTCCAAGATCGGATGCTCGAACTCTGCGTAGTCCATGCCGTCCTTTGCCCGCCCGCTCAATCCCCGCACGCGCGCCAGAACCTGATGGTAGTCTTTTGCCGCATCGGCACCACCCGTCAGGTAGCGCTTGAGGTGCTCGAAGTGCACTTCACCGAGGAGATGGCGATCGACCTGTACCGAACGGGCCAACGCGTGCGTGCTACGCGCATACGGAAATACGACGGCCCGGAGCTCATCGGCTCGCTTGCGGGTATTGGACCATTCTCCCTCGATCAGGATCTGCTCGACATCAGCACTTCCGACGACGCCGATCGCCAAAAGGGCTGCGATCGCTGAAGGCGATATTCGCGTCGGAGGCCATGGCATCACCACCTGCGCTGATCCATCTCGGGCTACCTCCGCCGCGGACCGCACCAACCTCCTGTAGGCTGGCGTGAGCTCTGCTACTTCTAGAGATGCCAGTCGGTGGAACGGCTGGACTGCAAGCGCCGCCATGTATCCTTCCACGTTCCGATCGATGCGCTCAACAGGGGTACTGGCAACGGTGGTTTCCGCCGCCTGGCGCGAGACTTTGACAGACAGCTTCGACGTTAGTCCGGCCCGCTTTTCGAGCTGCGCCTGGCGCTGCAGCTGTCGATCCCGCAGGTCGGTGCCCGGTGCGCGGTCAAAGGGGCGGTGCCGCGCCATTAAGCATCAACCATGTCTGCCTGCAGGCGATACGCAGCGAGAGCCGCAGCTTCGGTATCACCGGCGGTTTCGCAAAGCGCGGCCTGGAACGCTGCCGGCGTGGGAAGATCGAGCTGTCGGAGCAGAGTCACAGAGACGGCCGCCGTTCCGGATACGCGGCGGTAGCGCTGGTCGACCGCGGCGGTATTGAGAAGTGCGACGGCAAGCGCGAGCCGTTCGGGATCTTGGGCTGTGAGCACAATCGTATGGTTCTCCGACACGAAGCCGCCCCACCGCGCGACGACGGCGGGATCCACCATCGCCGCAATAAGCCGTCGCGGCTGTTTGTCGTTAGTTGTACGTTGCATGACGGCCGCCGTTGACCGGATCACTGCCGGGCTCTCATCCTGGAAAGTGACAAAATCGATCCTGGTACCCAACTTGCCGGCGGGCCGGCAAAGCTCTCCTGGTTGCACGTTCTTCGCCCAAATCAGAGGAAAGCCACGCCGGCTTCCGAGCTGGGTCACGAGTCGGGCGCCTTCGCGATTCCAGACGAAGTATCCCGCGCGCGCGCTGACCCCGTAATCGGCCAGCGTCGCGCCACCGATCGTCTGCGGATCGAAAGCGGGAAGCGGCCAAGCTGCGTCAGGTTTTGTCGGTAGCGCCTGCTCAAACACGCGGGTCATGGCGGCCGCCGCGCCGATGATTGGAAATCGCACCATTGCTTCCGCACGATGAGGTTTTCCCTTGCGGGCAATCAACACACTAATGTCTTGGGCGACGTCGAGAAAAATGCCGTCGCGGTCGGCGATTGAGCCGATTGTCAGCACCTCTCCCTGCGATCGGATAAATTTACGCATACGGCCGTAAAGGGGGCCGGCCCGAAAACTCGAGGGGATAACGAGCGCGACTACCCCTCCAGGCTTTGCATTGCGGAAGCAGAGTTCTGCGAATAGCGCGTACTTATTGATGTGGCCGGTATGGGCAACGCGCCGCCACGCCTCGCCGTGGACGTCGTCGATCGACATCCGACCATACGGGGGGTTTGCGATGACAAGCCCATACGAGGCTGGGATTTGAACTCGAAGCGCATCGCCGATGATGACGACATCTCGCGGCAATGCCGCGCCCAATCGATCGGCAATCAGGTGGCGGGAAAGGGTTGCCAAGCCCGCGTCGATCTCGATACCGTTAAGCCGAAAGGCGACCTCGTTCGCGGCAAGCCCTACGGCGGCCATTCGACCAGCGATCGTCGACAAGAAGGCCGCACCGCCGGCCGCCGGATCGAGCACGTCATCGCCTGCCAGATCAAATCCGGCCTCGATGGCCAACTCTACAACCGCATCGGCCACGCCCGGCGGTGTAAAATAGGTCGCTTGTGATCGCCGGACCTTGGTCGGCAGCATTAGCGTGTACAGCGTACCAATCCAGTAATGACGCTCCTCGACCGGCAAAATCTTGAGCGCCTTGCGGAGGGCCCCGAGCCGCTCATCCGCTCCGATCTCGGCGAGTAAGCCTAGACATGCGTCGGCACGTGCTTGCATCGATGTGGCATCAGCCGCAAGAATCCGAGCAGCCAAACGGGCTCGAGTCAACAGCGTCGTCTCGCCCCCCTTTGGCTCCACGTGTCCTCTCCCGTCCCGGCCACCCACAGTCGTTAGAATGATGTAAGACGATGTTCCCATAAAATAACAATATAAGTGTGAGATCAACCGAGTACTCGGTAGCGTCCAATGGCGCTTGTGAAATTCCTATTCGGCGCCGCGTGTCGGCCAATTGAGTGGAATAAGGGCTTGTCCCGAGGCACGCGTCCATCGCTCCCTAGTGGCGGTCACGTAGCGGGGGTCGTCCGCGAAATATGCATGTTCAATGAGCAGGACCTGTAGCCCCTTCCGTCGAGCCGTCTCGGCGAACAGGAAGTCGATGTGCTTGCGCATCGCTTGCACGTCCTCATCTTCCTCTCCGCCGGAGATTTCGGCCTCGTCCTCGTCCTCGCCGCTTGTTGGGAAGTAAGGTCGACTGATCTGGTCGAGCACGAGCAGACCTGGCACCGGAGCATTCACCGTCTCGAAGTAGCGCTGTAACGCGAAGGAGAGCGCTATGTGGATCGCTAGATAATTTTGATCAGATCCGACATCAGGAAGCCTTAGAACAGCACCGCTTCCCTCTTCAATGACGGTAACTTCCGGCTGGCGGGACGAGAAGTCGAGTTCTGACCCGATGCAAGGCGCCACAGTCGGCAGCGCCACAAATGCCTCAGACGCAAACTGCGAGATTCTTGTCTCCGCCCGCCGCAGCTTGATTTCTTTCGCTTTCTGATCGACCCGCGCCTCCAACTCGGCGATCTCGGCGCGCAATACGCTGAGATCGCGCGCGGCCTGATGTGGTTCGTCTATGCTCGCTTCTAGAAAGAAAGAAATCCGGCCGAGTAGATGTGCTCGAAGCTGGCCAAGATCAGCCAAACGGCGCGTCTCCTCGCTTTGGCGCAACCAAGTTTGAATCTGATCGTCGATGCGGCGCAGCTCGACATTGAGCCGGCCGATCTCCTCCTCAAGCGCGCCATCATGCTCGACAAGCCGGGGCCTCACACGCTCCACGGCCACGCTCTCCGCACGCACTTTCGTCAGAGTGGCCTGCAGAGCCTGGGCTGCCTCGCGTCCGCGCTCGGATGGGGTCTCGCACACTGGGCAAACTTCAGCGATACCGTCGAGATGCAGGTGCTCGGCTAGCATGAGCTTGTCACGCTGACGCGAAACGGCGCCTTGGAAGCCCGTCGCCTCGCGCAGCGCCGTTCGGGTCGCCTGCAAGCGCCGACGTAGCGCACTGACTTCGGACAAAATCTCTCGGCGCCGCCGATTGAGAGCTCCCAGTTCACCCTCGTCCGGGTAAGTGTTTGCCTGAAGCTGCGTCTCACATATCGTCTTTAATTCTGCGAGAAGCGTGACCTCTGGCGCATCCGGCGGGGGCGACTTGGCCAGCCCGATGCGATGGGCTTCAGTAAGGAGACTGATTGCGCGCTGCTTGAGCGCCGTCTCGGCAGCCGCGCGCGAGCGTGCTTTCGCCCCCTCTTTTTCGAGCGCCCGCTGCAGCTGCCGCAGCCGCCGCTCGTCAATTGCGCTCGCCTCGTCGGTCGCGCGAAGGAAGTAAGGCATAGCCGCGATGATGTCGCGCGCCTTGTCCGCCTTCTCCAAGCCGTGGAGGAGGGTTGACTCGCTGTATATGACCTCCTTAGTCACAAACAAATAGGGTGTGACGTGGCGCACGCTGGCGCGCCCACGCACGCCAGCGACATCCGGCTCCGAGATTACATCGCCGATCCCGAACGCGCGCTCGATAAAGGCCTTCGCAGCCTCAACTGTCGTCGCACCGTCGAACTCGTCTACCGTCTCAGGCAGCGGCAAATTTCGACCGGTGGCGGTGAACATACGCGTGCTGGTTGCCTGACCTACGGGCGGGATCACGCGTCCGACGATCATCTCCGCGTCGCCTGCGATCCATTTTACTCCGACCGCGACGCTGCGTCGGCGAACATGGGCGGGCAGCTCGCATTTGCTCGAGCCGAGGCAGTAGTCGATCGCCTTGATCAGGGTCGATTTGCCCGTGCCAGAGGCGCCCGTGATGATGTTCAGTTCGTCAGCCGCGAAAGTCACCTCTCGGCGCTGCCTGGACACGCCCAGGAAGAAGATCGTGGTGATGTTCCAGCGTGTCATGCTGTTAGTCCCATCATATCAAAAACCGTGCGGGTTGAGCCTGCTGCGGCAAACCAATACCCAAGGCGTCCGGCCCGCTTCATTGCCTGCGCCGGCTCCTGGCCAAGCGCGCTGATTGCGCTCGGCTTCAACTTCTTGTCTCCAAGTCTAAGGAACGTCCCTTTGCCCAAGATCAGCAGCTGTGCGAAGCACCCAAATCGAATCGCCTCGGTAACGATGTCCAGTGAGGCGTTTGCCCGCTTGGCCAGCCCGACTCGGACCTGTGGGCTGCGCTCCAGCCATTCGAGTAGGCCAGTGTTCTTATTCGTCCCGGCGAAAGTGCTAGCGAGCTCGCCCGAGAGCGCGACTGGCAGCGCTAGATACACAGCTGGCGTCTCCGGCCCCTCAGGCCGCATCGACACATACGTTTTGGTGAACTCGACGAGAACGGCCGCGCAGAAGGCAGGATTGGTCTCGGCATAGACGTCGTGGGCGACCTTCATTCCCCATCCTCGAGTAATTTCTCGTATTCAGGATGCCAGCCCACCTTCATGTTGATCGCGAGCACTTGATAGCTCCCGCGCACATAGTAGGCCGCACCCCAGCCTTCGGCGATTGGGCGAACGATCGTCGGCGCGTCGTTATGAGTCCAGCGCAGAAGATTCAGCCCCGAGGCGCACTTCGCGTCATCTTGGAGTGCGGTGCAGCCGTCCACTATCTCGGCGTACCGATCAGCCCAGTGCTCACGCAGGACATGGTCGTACTTGGTGATCCTTGTCGCCATTGCGGGACTGTTGGCGAGCCACCGAGCCCGCTGCTCACGTGCCTTCCACTCTTCGCGAATGGCACGCTCAAGGTCGAACGGCTTGCCCTTCACAAGCGCTATCTGCCGAGCCAGCATGCTATCCGGCTGGTAGTCTTCAGGATGGCTGATCGTCTCGAATTCGGGGACGAGGTTGCCCTGCTCAAGATCGGCAACAATCGCCATAATCTGGGCCTGCAGTTCGGTCCGCGTGATGACACACTCGCGCTCACGGCAAAGGGAGTAGACGATCTGCCGATCCCACCATTCGATGAGACGGCTTGCCACGGTCTGCCGATGCTCGGGGAGCACGAAATGGAAATGGCCTGCGATCTCCTGCTCAACCTCCGCCACCGTCGGACTGTTCGGGCGAATTTGGACGCGGCGAAGAAGATTAAGCCGCTCCGATTCGGAAAGATCGAGAAAAGCGGCACAGCCATTGAAGCGGTCGGCGTAGGGTGGCGCATTGTTCGCTTTCGCAGCGACTTCGCGCGCCTCCATGACACGATTGGCTTCTGTCGTCATCGCCGTGACCAAATCGGAGCGGTCGGCCCCAGGGTCAGTCAACGCCATAAGAGCGCTATCTACAGAAATCTCGGCCACGGTTACGAGGTGCAGCGTCGTATCGGCTAGGCTCAGCGATGGCAACGCATCGATCCAGACCTTCATCGTACGCCAAAGCGATGTTGATTTGAGGGTGATAGGCGCCGGTGCTGCGCTGATCGAGTGCTTGAGCTGATAGAGCAGTGTCTGACCGTCAGCCTTAAGCTCTATGTCATCAAGTTGCTCGATGCCGATCGCCGCGTCGTCTGTAGTCAGCGTCACTAGGATTTGGAGCGCATAGAAGGATTGATACCAAAATCCGAGCGCCGCGGCATCGGCCGAGTGCGCTTTGCTGGCGTGATCTTTGTCCATACCTCAGCCTGCCCCAAGCGATTATTGTTATTGGACAATCATAGCCCAACACTCCGCCAAATCTACCCGACGATTGAGCGGCGCAGATCGCAGGAGGCTGCTGAGTATGGTTGTCGTCTGCCGGTGCGCGATGCTGACGTGATCAAGGCCGGATATCGCTTACGCGATCTTCACCTCTTTTTACGCCCTTTTCGAAGTGTAGCTGGCGGCTTCTCGCCGGCCTTAGGCACTAGCAGAAGCTCCGCTGCAGCGACTTGCAGCGCCGTTGCTAATTTATCGAGCGTTTCTACCGTCGGATTTTCTACGCCCCGTTCGAGCCGGCCGACATACGAACGGTCGATGCCAGCATCCACCGCCAAAGCCTCTTGAGACAACGCGCGCTTCACACGCAGGCGTCGAAGATTCCAAGCTACAAGCGCGGTCGCCTTCATTAAGGCAACAAACGGCTTGGCGGTCCATTAAAACACGGACTATAATGTCCCTATTATGGGCATATGGGCTTTTTTAATTCGTGCGCGTCCGAATCCATCGTGGGACCAAAGAAATCGGCGGGACGTGCATCGAACTGCGGGCCGATGGCGCCAGGCTTTTGCTGGATTTGGGGCTGCCGCTGGACGGCAATCCGGACGATGTCGGATCGCATCCGGTCATTGAGGGGCTGGCTGGCGGCGACGACCTTTTGGGCCTGGTGCTCTCGCATGGGCATGTGGATCATTGGGGTCTGGCGCCGTTGGCGGGACCTGATCTCCCGGTGGCGTTGGGCGCGGCGACCCTTCGCATTCTGCAGGCCGCAGCCCCGTTCGTGCCCCGGCCCTATGTGCCGGCGAGGCCGGTCGAATTCACCAGCGGCACGACGCTCCAATTTGGCCCGTTTCGGGTGACGCCGCATCTTGTCGACCACTCCGCCTACGACGCCCACGCCATCGAGGTTGAGGCTGGCGGCAAACGGCTGTTCTATTCCGGCGACATTCGCGGCCACGGTCGCAAAGCGGCGCTGTTCGAGAAGCTCGTCTCCGATCCGCCTGAAAACGTCGATGTCATGCTGATGGAAGGATCGAGCTTCGGCCGCCTTGATCCCGATCTGTCCTTTCCGACCGAGTCGGAGGTCGAGCAACGCCTGGTCGAGCTCTTCGGCGAGGCCAAGGGTTTGGCCCTCGTCGCGGCCTCCGCGCAGAACATCGACCGCATGGTCAGTCTCTACCGAGCCTGCAAGCGGACCGGGCGAACGCTGATCATCGACCTCTATACCGCCGAAATGCTGCGGGCGACCGACAACACCCATATCCCGCAATCGAACTGGCCCGGTGTAGCTCTTTACATCCCGCAGTATCAGCGCGTTCAGATCAAGCGGTCCGGGCGCTTCGATCTTCTTGATCACCACGCCACACACCGCATTTTCGGCGAAGGGCTGACCGAGATCGCGCCGAACGCGGCGATGCTGTTTCGCTCGGCGATGCTCAGCGACCTCGACCGGGCGGGGTGCCTAAGCGGCGCGGTTGCGATCTGGTCGCAATGGAGCGGCTACCTCGCACAGGAACGCGGCCGGGCGCTCATGGCGGAACTGGCGCAGCGCGATATCCCGCTGGTCCATGCCCATACCTCCGGCCATGCCAGCATCAAGGACCTGAAACGACTGGCTCGCGCGGTGGCGCCCAAGATGCTGGTGCCGGTCCATACCTTCGCACCGCAGTCGTTTCCGGAGCATTTTGAGGCCGTCGCACTCAAGCAGGACGGCGAATGGTGGGAGGTCGCCGCGTGACAGATTCTGATTCCAGCTACGGCGTCAGTGACGCGTTTCTGGACCACCTCGACCAACTGGCCCGGCAGAACAGCGGATCCTGGTGGCGGGATGTCCTCAAGCGCGATGACGTCTTCCTGGCCGTGCGCCGCAACTCCTTGAACGTTTACTATCGAGGTGGCTCGATCTTCCGGATCGACGACAGGGGCGACGGCACCGCCAGCCCCAAGACCCATGTCAAATATCTGGTCCGCCAACAACAGGCACTGGCCGAACTGGTCGATGGCGAATTCAGGCCGAACGGGATCGGCTGGACTCACTATGCCGGCCAAGAAACGCTTCGGGACATGATCCGCGCGGCCAGCGATCTCGCGGGGGCCGAGAAGAGCGGCTTGCACCCGATGATTATGGGCAGCCCAGCCGTAGTCGATGTCGAAATTGCCTTGGGGAGAGCACAAGAGCGCGAGGGTAACGGCAGCATGGCTGACGGCGCTGGTTCATCGGCCAATCGCAGTCTAGACCGGCTCGATGTCGCAACATTAGAACGACAAGGCACAGACATCGCGGTGGTGTTCCACGAGGCCAAGCATTTTACCAATACGGCGCTCAGGGCACGCAGCGGAGTGCCCGCGGTGGTTGGTCAGCTTCGCCGCTACCGATCAACCCTTAGTCATCACACCCCGGCGCTGATCGCCCGCTACCAGGCCGCCTGCCGCGCCATCCTGCGGCTAGGCGCGATGCGCCGTCACGTGCGTTCGGACTCAGGAGCTGGTGTGCCGCTCCCGTGTGACCCGATGGTGCAAGAAGTTGCTACCGGCAACGCGGGCCTCACGATTGATCCCAAGCCGCGCCTGATCATCTTCGGCTTCGATGCCGATCAAAAAAAGGGCCAGCTGCAAGTCATCCTGAATGCTCTCAAGACCGCCGATCCGAATGTGATGGTGTACGCGGCCGGTGATCCTTCATCGGCCGGCGGCGCTTTTCGGCCGCCCACCAAGCTGTAACTGCGGCAATAAAGTCACGCCGGAGAATTTCTTGGTAAAGCCCGCAATTTCTCGGGGCCTCATTTGAATCTAGGAGGATCGACGCTTTCGACGCGATCCCCGTGTCGACCGCGTCCATCCTGACGGCTCGAGTTTTCAGAGTGCCGCGTTGGCCGGTCAGTGGACGAACACGGCCAACCGCTCTCGACGCGGACCGGATCATAACGGAGAGATATATTGACTGACCACAGCACGACAGACGGTGAGGGGTGGTTCTATACCCAAGGCGGACAGCGCAAAGGGCCTTTCCCGGCCGACGAACTCCACAAACTCCTGGCCGCACGGACGATCGACGGTGAGACCCCGATCTGGCGCAAAGGGTTGGCCGACTGGCAGCCATTGCGCACCACAGACCTCGGTACGCAGCTCAAGAATACCCCGCCGCCTATTGCTTCAAGCCACCTGAACAATGGTTTGGTGTGGGCGCTCGCCGTCGCGCCGATCGCGTATGTGTTCGTGGATGCCGCCATCCTGCATTATCAACTCACTCATATCATTCAGTTCCTGGACGGCACTCCCGTCTACGATCCGCCGTATCTGGCTTTCCTGTCGCCGCTCACCTGGCTCGTTCCGCTTCTGGTGAATGCGACGCTGTGCCTGACCGACGCGGCGCAACTCAAGCGCGCCGGCTACAGTTCCGGATGGATGACGTTCTTCGCGCTTTTGTTAGCCCCGGCCTATCTCTTCATGCGCGCACAACGGCTGTGCCAGACGCCGACCTATGGATACGTCTGGATAGCGTCGTTCATCGCCTCAATCATTCTGCGAGTATTGTAACATGCAGCCCGATTCTCATGCCGGCGACCTAATCTTCCTAGGCATCGTATTCCTCTTCGCCGGCATCATCTACATCATCCCGAGCATCGTAGCATTCCGGCGCGATCATCCGAACCGCTGGATCATCCTTGTCATCAACGTCGCCTTCGGCGGCACCATCATCGGTTGGGGGATCGCGTTGGTCTGGGCGATGCGGGCAGCTCAGCGCGTGGGGTCGACGAGTAGTGGCGGGGAATCCGGTCTCAACCTCTTTGTCAACGACGTGAAAAAGGTTCATGTCGTCGAGCCTCCACCGCTGCCACAATCGTCCATCGCTCAGGAGCTGGAGCGCCTTCATGGCCTTTTGACCAGAGGGGCGATCTCTCAAGGCGAATTCGACGACCTGAAGGCCAGGCTGTTGGGCGACGCTACAACGTAATTCAAGCGCTGCGCTTATGGCCGTATCGCAACCGCCTGAGCTATTCCTGTACGGAGGTCTCTCCTTTCCGAAAGCGTGGGAGGTCTGCGCATGACGGGCTGGACCATCGCTGCCTTCACCCATCGCGGTCGCATGCGGCCGGCAAACGAGGACGCCATCTCTGTCGGCTCTCGCGTGCTGACGGGCGACATGAGCACGCCCGTCGCCATGACGGCACCCGGCGATGGCTGTCTCCTGATGGTCGCGGACGGCATGGGCGGCCACGCGCAAGGCGCGCTGGCCAGCCGTGCAGTGCTCGATTATCTGGTTGCAGCCGCCGACCGGCTCTCAAATCCGGAAACGTGTTCGGAAGTGATCGAAGATGCCAATCAGCATCTGTACACGCTGATGGAGCAGCAGGAGGCGGCGCTTGGTATGGGGACCACGCTGGTTGGGGCGTTCCTCACCCCCACAGCGCTGCTCACCTTCAACGTCGGCGACAGCCGCAGCTACCTGTTCAGCGCCGGCCGGCTCATCCAGCTTAGCCACGACGATGTCGCCGATGATGGGATCAACCGCTCGGGCAACCGCCGGTCGCATGCCATCACCCAGGCGCTCGGTGGCTCCTCGTTTCCCGTTGCCATCGAGCCCCACACCAAAATCGATGCGCCGCACGGAACTGACGAAACCCTTCTGCTATGCAGCGACGGACTCACCGACATGGTAGACGACCGGGACATTAGGCATGCTCTGAGTGTGGCCAACGATCCCATCCGAGCTGTGCGCGATCTCGTGGCCAAGGTTTTCGCCGTCGGCGCGAGAGACAACATCTCTGTGATCGTTGCGCGGCCACCAGAGAATCTCATCATTCCGGATTTCGGAGCGGGATGAGGCCCGACCAGAGGCAGAGATCTGGCTGGCGATTTCGGGCGGGAGTCTGTCCGGCAGGTCGAAAGACAGTTGCAATGCATATCGCGGCACTCAACGTTCTCTGCCCATTTGCTCATCGAGTTATTCCACGACCTAACTCTCTGAAAATTATGGATGCAGGCTATGATGCAGGCTATTATGGGCGGTTTCGTGGTGCGGATGATTTGATCGCTAAACCTTACAGCTTGACTGGCGGAATTTTCGAAAGCTCCCGCAACATCGCGGCTGGCGGAAACTCACCGTAGGTGTCTGCCACCGTCTTACGACCGTGACCGGTCATTGCGTCGAGAATATCAACCGCAAGCCCATAACGCCGACCTAGCGTTTTGATGCGATGCCGCCATGAATGGTTTGGCGAAATTCGGGTATCCGTCACACCGAGCGACCTGATCCATCTGCTGAGGATCTTGGTACCGGTGCCACCGCGGCTACCAAATCGATCCGGGGACAGTTCGTCGAACAAGGGGCCCTTGCGAGCGGAAGCCACAAACTTCAGAAAGCCTTCCGTTTTCAAGGCCGAATGCACCGGCACCACGCGCTCCGAATTCACGTTCTTCAGTGAGCCGGCTTCGCCTGTGAAAGCAATGCACCAGATGCCGTCAATCTGCTTGATGTCTTCCGCGCGAAGCTGACAGATTTCTGCAATCCGCGCGCCCGTATAGGCACAAACCCAAGGCACCCAGCGCTTGTGCGCTTCCCTCTCAGTGTGCGCAGCGCTCAAGATGATCCTGGCCTCATCGTCCGTGTAACCTCGTCTCTTCTCTGACGGACGTGCTTTGAGATCGATGTTAACGCGGGCAGCAGGATTGGTATCGAGCTTTCGATTATCCACGGCCCATTGGAAAATGGCTCGCACCGGTGCAAGTTTACTGTCGCGAATGGTCTTGGCCTTCAGATCCTTTGAAAGGAGGTCTGCTTTCCACTCCACAAGATTCTCTGCACGAACACGGCGTGCATCATCATGGCCAAGGAATCCCGAGAGCTCCTTCATGACCCTGCGCCATGTGTATTCGGTCTTTTGGTTTGGTTTCTTTTCGATGAGCCATCCTTGGATGATCGCTTCGAACGTTAGGGGTGCTACAGCCTGCCGAAAAGTTGTGGACATGCCAGCATGTGGCTGGGCTTCAGCTTTGCCCAGTAGATAGTTTTGGTGTGCTTGGACTGCACGCTGCAGCTCGATAGTGGCGGCTCGGGCCACCTTTTCGCGATCGTCATGTTGAAGGAACAGCTCCTTTGCGGTGAGATGCAGGTCGACAACGTAATAGCAGAGCTTTCGCTGACGCGACTGCTGTTTGTCCTTCATGGTCTGGGCAGCTGTTGGGTCAAATAGCTGTGCGACAAATTCGGCAGGCGTCGGTTCTTTCCATAAGGTGGCGCCAATATTGAGGTCCCAGTCCACCGGTTCGTACGGGGCGGCTTCGAGCTGCCGCCGAAATCGCTCGCCTATCGCTGCCGCTTCTCGAGCAATCTCGTCCGGGGAAAGCGGGCGCTCTCCCCGCCGCAAATTCGACCAGCGCTCCTCAATTTCAACGAGCTTGATGGCAAGGAGCCGCTTTGCTTCGCTCGGGTCTCGCGTGCCCAGAGTGAAGCGCAACTCGTTCTTTCCGACGAGGTTGCGAAGATCCTTTGGAACTCGCTTTCGGAACCAATAAAAACCGCTGTCGGGATGCTTCCAGGGACGACTCATCGAAAGGGCCATTGTGTACCACCCGTGTGTACCAGTCGGGCGGAAAAAAGCCTATGGCGATCAATGACCTGTTGATTTCATTGGATACTTTGTGCCGGTGGCGGAGAGGGAGGGATTCGAACCCCCGATAGGCTTGCACCTATGCCGCATTTCGAGTGCGGTGCATTCGACCACTCTGCCACCTCTCCAAAGGGGCCGCCGGGCGGGCGGGGTCGCGTTTAGCGCGTTTTCATGCGAAGCGGAAACAGGTTCGCGCGAAAAAACGCGCGCATTGATACATTGCCGCGCGGTCAAATGCAAAAGCGAACCGGCAACTATCGCGTTTCGAGCGAAGCATGTCCTCGGGCTGACCCGAGGATGGATACCGGTTCGCGTGAAGAAAACGCATCAAATCAAAATCATGGAGCTCTATCCAGAGCGGGAAGGCTCTGGACTCGCGACAACGGGCTCCGGCCGGGCCGAATCGGGCGTCACCAGCGTCTTAATTCTCGACAAGAGTGGGACCGCCGGACGCGATAATAACCGACGGTCCCGTGCCGCGTCATTAAAATCGTGGTCGGAAGTGCGGCTTCGCGGACCACCTGCGCGACCATCCGACCGTAGCGGTCTTTATGAAACCGGCAACGCGATCCCGATTTTAACCTCACCAATCAAGGTTACTTTGTTGTGAAAGGAACTCAGTCCTTGGCTGTCCTGTCTTTCTTATCCTTGTCCTTTCCGTTCTCTGGCTTCTTCTCTTTCTTGTTCTCTTTCCTGCGGTTGGTGAAGCGCGCGTTGCCAAGGCCGGTACCGATGGTCAATACGCCCCAGCGGCTGATGTCTTGCATGTAGGGCATTTCGCTCAGGCCCTGCGCCACGCCGTCATTGTGCATGAGCACGGTGGTGTCGTGACCGCCGATCTGGGGGATGGCCCCGATCAGTAACGCCGGCAGGTTGAATCTGCTGCTCTCCCAATTGCCGGGAAGGTTCTGCGCGCCCTTCTCGATCGATCCGTCCTCCTGGATCACGCCTGGACAGGAAATGCCGATGAACGGCGCGAGCTTCAGTCCCTGCTTTTCCGCCTGCGAAATGAGATCCTTTAGCATTTTCGCGAGTTTCTTCACCGCGCCCTCTCGGGTTGGCTCATCGTCGGCATGACGCCACAGATCAGACTTCCACACAGCCGCCTTGGAGAGATCGGCAGCTTTCTTGCATTTGGTCTCGATGACGCCGCAACGGATATTGGTGCCGCCGATATCGACCGCCAGAATGCTGTCGAACGCCTCGAATATCCACGACGGCGCCAGATGCAGACAGCCGATCAGCCCGGCCTCGTCGGGATCGAAGCGAATCGGGATCAGGTGCACTTTGTGGCCCTCGCTTTTCAGCAACAGGTCGGTGCGGGCGATCGCGATCTCGCCCACCCGACTCTTGCGGAAGCCGCCGCCGACGACGATGCATTCGGTGTCGGCCCAAGCTTTGGTTTTGAGAAAACGGCCGGTCACATAAGCCAGCTCCTGCGCGAATTCCTCGATCGCGCCGTGCACCAATGCCGCAGCCTCGATGTCCTCGCCGATCAGCGCCTTGTCGAGCGGTCCCTTGCCAATCTCCTCGGACGGAGTTTTGCCGAGCGGGTCGTCGCCGTTTTTCTTCAGCGGCTTGCGCAAATCGTCGAGGATTTTCCGGAAGGCGCCCCTGCAGGCGCGGTCGCCGAGAAAGCCGTCATCGTCCTTCAGTTCGATGTTGTAGCTGTCGACATCCACCGAAGGCAGCCGGAGAACGCCGTGCTTGCCGATGCCCGAAGTCGTCGGAGTGTCTTCCGCCATGTTGCATGGAGCCCCTTGCCCGCGTGATCCCGCCTGCAACAACGGCGAGGGAACTCATTGGTTTCATGACCAATGCCGGGCGGCCCGCCGAAGGCGGCAGCGCTCGTCAAGCTCGGAAAGCCGCGGGGCATTCGCTTGACATACAATCCGTTTCCTTGACTCGCGGTCCCGGCGGCTATAAGTGCCGCAACCGGCGCGGAGCACCCCCGCGCGCCCCGCGCCCGCGCCGGTTGTTTTGTATGACCGGCTGGACGATCCCCGGTTACGCTCGCGATGCCGCCATCCGGCGCCGCGATAAGGTTTAATGCTTACGTTCGATGCAGACTGCAAAGCGTTTTCAGAAGACCCAGTTTTTCATGCCGCGTCGTGTCGTGGAAACATTCGACCGACCTGCCAGGGGCATCTCATTGTGGAATTTCCTTACCGGAGCTGTTTGCTCGTAGCTGCCTGCACATTCGGATTTGCCGGCTCAGCTCTTGCCGCTGATCTCGCCGGCATCTGGCAAGGCCGTTATTCATGCGGGGCGAACCGCAACATCGCCTTCACGCTTGACCTGCAGCAGTCGAACACCAAATTTGAAGGCACTTTTCGTTTCGCTGCGCCGAATGCGCGTGACAAGGGCGGCGCGTACAAGGTCAGCGGCAGCATAGATGCCAAGGGCGCGTTCACTTTCGTGCCGCGCGACTGGATCGAACGTCCTACCGGCTACGCCGCGCTCGGACTGGTCGGGAGGTTGCGCGACAATGGCCTGATGATCGAAGGCGCCATGCCGGGTTGCGGCGGCATCGGCGACAATTTCACCGCCACGCGCAACGCTGCGGCGGCGTCATCGGGTAACGCCGATGCGGCGAATGCGCCTGTCACCAAACCGCAGCCGCCCGGCGGCGGCAAGCTTCAGGGACAATGGCGCGGCACCATGACCTGCACGGCGAAGCGGCGCGAAACCGAGACGCGCGACGCGCGGGCCGACATCGTCCAGGACGGCGATCAACTGGCCGCGATATTTCGATTTGAAGTATTGAACAAGGCGCGCCACGGCGGTGCCGAGACCGCCGAACAGATCATCGTGACCACCGGCCATGTGGACGGTAGCCGGGTGAAATTTGACCCCGGTCTGGTGGTCGAGGGATATCCGCGGTTCTCTTTCAAGGTTGACGACGCGCTGCTCGATCCATCGGGCAAACAACTGACCGGCAATGTGATGGCATCCGGTTGTCAGCAGATCAAGCTTGAACGGCACGGCGCCGGCAAGCTTGTCGCGTTCAACGCCAACATGGCTGGCGTCTGGACTTATGCCGGCCGAGGTCATACCGACCTGACGATGTCGGTTAGCGATGATGGCTCGATGCCCTTCGCCGAATTGATCGCCTCCACGCCCAACGATCAGCCGCCTGCCGCTCGCGACCGGCTCCGGCGCGTGCTGGCGCCGCTGCACGTCAACGATCATCGGACTATTCTTGTCGTGGCCGGAACCCGTGAGGCGACCGGGCTATTCCGGCCTGAAGGCATTGGTCCGCGTCGCCATGTGCTGTCGCAGGCGCGCGCTTTCACGTTATCGACCGTCGGTGACGGCCTGGCTCTTGTGCCGGTGGGGAGCACGCGGGATATCTGGCAAGCGCCCGGGGACGATGCACAGATTTCGTCGCGCAAGCCGCGTAACGAAATGCTGCTGACGCGGGCCGATCGAACATTGCAGAGACAACTCGACGCGGGGCGAACGCCGCCGGTCAAGCTGGCGGACGGCATCGGTGGGCTGCTTGCCGCCGCGCATTCGCGCGAAGATCAATGCACGGTATTGGGAAACTGGATCGCGCCATTCGTCGCCGGCGCCGACCTCAATCGCATGAGCATCGATGCCGGCACGCGCACGATCATGGATGCCTTCGCCGATAAAGCATTCGTGCCGGTGTTCGGCCGGCCATTTGCGGACCTGCAGGAGATGCAACGGCGCTCGATCTGGAAGTTGATGCAGGCCCATTGCATCCGCGCCACGAAAATCCAGACGCTCAACAATCTGGCGGTTACGAATCCGTTCTTGAGTGAGCGCCACTTCATCGACATGGCGTCGCTGTTGTCCAACCGCGCCGAAGCGGGCAAGTGGTTCGATGACATAGCCCAGACCGTTGACCAGCTGCCGCTGGAGCGGCCGGCGCTGGAACGCATCGCCGCGATCCGCAAGGAGGCGGCGAGCCGCTACAATGACGTCGCGCCGGCGCGCAAAGCTGCTTTCGAGGACAGGCTCAAGACCAAGGGCAATCAAGTGCTCGAAAGCGTTTTCAACGAGGATCTGAAGTCGCTGATCGCCGCCGACGATAATCTCGCAACATTGAGGAAGCTGTCGGACTTGCTCGGCACGCTCGAGAAGTCGTCGCTGCCGCAAGATCGGCAGCAAGTCCTCGTGCGGCAAGCCGCGCCGAAGGCGAATGCCATTGCGCAGCCGCTTTACGTCAAGGCCGCCGCGCAGGCCGAGGCGGCACCGCAATCGCTCGATGGACTCGCCGCCATCCGCCGCATCTGGGCCGAACTCGCACCGGTATCCCGCATGATGGCGACGCATTTCGCGCCCGACCGCAACGGTCTGTTGCGCGCCGTGTCGACCCGCGAGCGCGCTCTGTTGGACGACACCGCGGTCCAGCAGGCGTTCCGGGCAGCGATGCTGGCGGTCAAACCGGCGGGCGATCCGGAGACCAGCGTCCGCAACGAAGCGTTGAAATACGTCGACGCCCGGGTCATCGACGATGGTCCGAGTGCGATCCGGGCCTATCAGACCGCCGTCAATGACGGCGTCGTGCGCGCCGAAATGCGGCTCATCGACTTCAGCGAGAGCAGCGCCCTGACTGAACCCGGCGAGCCGACGGCGGAAGACATCTTTCTGCTGGTCCACCAACGGCTGACCCAGGCCAATCAGGCAATTCGCGACCTTGAGCGGCAATGCCTGTCCGGCGGCTACCGCAACGATCCGGTCCTCGGCATCCAGTGCCTGCAAGTTCTGACGCTGACCGGCGGCAAGGGCGGCATGAGGGTGCGGCTCACCGCGTTCAAAAAGATCAGTTGCGCCAAGGACGCTGGCCAGGGCCGCTATCGTTGCCTGTTCTCGGTCGCGCACACCAGCAACAGTCCCGTGATCACCGGGCGGTTGGGCCAGCTTTTCGCGGCGCCCGGCGTGCAAGACAGTCTGTTCATCCGCAATACCGATGGGTGGACCATGGTCAGCGGAGGCCATGATGCGCGCTGATGGCAGGTCATTCCGGATCGCGACGATAGGATCTGCCTGGGCGCGATGGCTAGCTGTTCAGTCCTGGCATTGAGGTTGCCTTGACTCCTTTCGCCGGGCCGCTATAAAGCCGCCAGCCGGCGCAGGGTGTTTCCCGCCGCCGCTTGTTTTTGCGCGGCCGGCAGGCTCTCGTTCCGAGCGCGCGGAAACGATATCAACCCATGCGACTGAACAAAAAGCCGGCCCGGGAACTCCCCGAGGCCGGGATCGAACACGAAGGAATCAAACGATGTTCGCAGTCATCAGAACCGGCGGCCGGCAGTATCGTGTCGTTCCGGATGATGTCCTTGAGATTGGCAAGATCGCCGGCGAGGTCGGAACGATCGTGCAGCTTGGCGAGGTTCTGGTGCTGGGCGGCGACACGCCGGTGCTCGGCGCACCTACGGTCGCGGGCGCCTCGGTGGCGGCGGAAGTGCTGCAGCATAAGCGCGGTCCCAAGGTGATCGCGTTCAAGAAGCGTCGCCGCAAGCACTCCAAGCGCAAACGTGGTTATCGCGACGAGATCACCGTCTTGCGCGTCACCGAGATCCTGGCTGACGGTAAGGCCCCGACCATCGGGCCGCGCCCCAAGAAGGAAAAGGTCGTCGCGCCCGCCGTAGGCGAGGGTGACGACGAGACGCCGAAGGCGGCTGCTGCCAAGGCGCCGGTGAAGAAGGCGGCGGCCAAGAAGGCGAAAGACGCGGATTAAGAGCAATTAAAAATCTCCGTGAGAGAAAATGAATGATTCTGTCACGGAAATGATCTAGAGATTCGGACGAGTTTGGAGACGGGCGATGGCTCACAAAAAGGCAGGCGGTTCCTCGCGGAACGGGCGCGATTCGCGTGGCAAGCGCCTTGGGATCAAGGCGTTCGGTGGCGAGCACGTGATCCCCGGCAACATCATCGCCCGCCAGCGTGGCACCACCTGGCACCCCGGCCTTAATGTCGGCATGGGCACGGACCATACTCTGTTCGCCAAGGTCGAGGGTCGCGTCGCGTTTCGCGTAAAAACCGGCGGCCGCACTTTCATATCGGTCCTCCCGATGACGGAAGCCGCAGCCGAGTAGACGGTGGATGACACACATCCGCCGGTGCCTGTTGAACCGGTGGAGCATCGATGGCTCCCAGGGGAGGCGGGAAACCGGCCTCCTTTTTTATTTCGCGCCGCACGGGACTTGCGTTCGCACCACGGAGCCCGACCATGTTGCAGGACATGCCCATCCCCACGCCCTTGCTGCGCGATCGGCGGTTGTTCGCGCTCGAGACCGAGCGGTTGACGCTGCGCAAGCCGACCCAGGCGGACGCCAGGGGCATCGCCGCGCTCGCAAACGATCGCCGCATCGCGGAGATGGCGCGCCGCCTGCCCTATCCCTATACGCTGGATGACGCGATTCGCTTCGTCGAAGCCGTTGCAGGCGATAGCCGCGAGATGGTGTTTCTGGTCGAGCACAATCATGTGCCGGTCGGGGTAACCGGCGTTGACTGGAGCGAGCCGGATGCGCCCGAACTGGGCTATTGGGTCGGCGTTGATTATTGGGGCCGGGGCTTTGCCACCGAGGCTGCGCGCGCAGTGATCGACTACGCCTTCGAGGAGTATAATATCGATTACATGGTCTCCGGCGCGCGTGTGATCAATCCGGCGTCACGCAACGTGCTGGAAAAGTGCGGCTTCCAGTGGACCGGCGTCGAACTGCACCGAATCAGGGCGCTCGGTTCGTCCACGCCGATCGATCGTTTCCGTCTGTCCCGCGGCGTGTGGTCGTCGCTGAAGCACTGGAACAGAGCCGCTCGTCGCGAACGGTAACATCTGCAACCTTGTGGAACGGGCAGTCCCGTCCCGGCAAAGGGGAGGCTCACGCGAACCGGTATCCAAATCCTGGGTCAGGCTTGAGGACATGCCGGTCGAAACGCCGGAGCTCACGATTTCAGGCAGCGGCCGTGATGCCATGCCGTTGTCTCGCCGGTCCGCCTGTCTTACCTAATCAGCTATGAAATTCCTCGATGAAGCCAAGGTCTATATCCGTTCCGGCGACGGCGGAAACGGCTGCGTCGCATTTCGCCGCGAGAAGTTCATCGAGTTCGGAGGTCCCTCGGGCGGCAATGGCGGACGCGGCGGCGACGTCGTCGTCGAGGTCGCCGACGGCCTTAACACCCTGATCGACTATCGCTACCAGCAGCACTTCAAGGCCTCAAAGGGCGCTAACGGCATGGGCTCGGACCGCCACGGCGCCAACGGCAAGGACATCGTGCTCAAGGTTCCGCTCGGCACCCAGATCATCGATGAGGATCGCGAAACCCTGATCCATGACTTCACCAGGGTCGGCGAACGCCTTGTGCTGGCCGAAGGCGGAAATGGCGGGTTCGGCAACGCGCATTTCAAGTCGTCCACCAACCGCGCGCCGCGCCACGCCAATCCCGGCCAGCCTGGCGAGGAGCGCTGGATCTGGCTGCGGCTGAAGCTGATTGCCGATGCCGGTCTGGTCGGTCTGCCCAATGCAGGCAAGTCGACGTTTCTCTCCAAGGTGAGCGCGGCGAAGCCCAAGATCGCCGACTACCCCTTCACCACGCTGCATCCGCAGCTGGGCGTCGTGAATGTGCAGGACCGCGAGTTCGTGCTGGCGGATATTCCCGGGTTGATCGAGGGCGCGCATGAGGGAGTGGGGCTAGGCGATCGTTTCCTCGGACATGTCGAGCGCTGCCGCGTGCTGTTGCATCTGGTGGACGCCGGCTGTGATCATGCGGGTCGTGCCTACAAGGTCGTGCGCGGAGAAATGGAAGCCTATGCCGACGCGCTCGCCGGGAAGATCGAGATCGTGGCGCTCAACAAGATCGATGCGGTTACCGCCGAGGATTTGAGGAAGCAGCGCGACCGCCTCAAGCGCGCGGCGAAAAAGACGCCGCTGCTGGTCTCGGGCGTCACGGGTGAGGGCGTGCCGGAGGTGCTGCGCGCGCTTGTCGAGGTCATCGGGCAAGCGCCGGTCTCGGACAAGGCGAAAGGCCCGGATGCTTCGGCTGCGCAGGCGATGACAACGCCGGTCGCCCGGGCCAAGCCGTGGTCCCCCTGAGCCGCGCGACCGCGAGCGCATATTCCGGATAAAAGTGGATGCCGATCTTGCGATGGAATGATCCCGATCGGCATTCCGCTTTCCCGGCCGCCGCTTTCATGTGATGAAGGCGGCGCTTTCGTTTCGATTGACCGTCCATTGCCATGACCCGCCCGCATCTCAAGAAATTTCGTCGTATCGTCGTCAAGGTCGGCTCGTCCCTGCTGATCGATTCCGCGGCGGGCAAGGTGCGCGGGGAATGGCTGTCGGCGCTAGCCGCCGATATCGCGGGGCTTCACGGCGACGGCTGCGATGTGTTGGTGGTCTCGTCGGGCGCGGTCGCGCTCGGCCGCAGCAAACTCAAATTGCCTCGCGGCCCGCTGAAACTGGAGGAGAGTCAGGCCGCAGCCGCGGTCGGGCAGATCGCGCTGGCCCGGATATGGTCGAAAGTATTGGGCGATCACGGCATCGGCGCGGGGCAGATCCTGGTGACATGGCAGGACACCGAGGAACGCCGCCGCTATCTCAATGCGCGCTCGACCATCGCGAAGCTGCTCGAATGGCGCGCGGTCCCGGTCATCAACGAAAATGATACAGTCGCTACCAACGAAATCCGCTATGGCGACAATGACCGGCTTGCCGCACGGGTCGCCACCATGGCGAGCGCGGATCTGCTGATCCTGTTGTCGGATATCGATGGGCTCTATGACGCGCCGCCTCATCTCAATCCGGAGGCAAAACTGATTCCGGTGGTGAAAAGGGTCACCGCGGACATCGAGGCGATGGCGGGTAGCGCTGCGTCCGAGCTGTCGCGCGGCGGAATGCGGACCAAGGTCGAGGCAGCGAAGATCGCAACAACGGCCGGCACGCACATGCTGATCGCTTCCGGCAAGATCGAGCATCCACTACAGGCCATCATGGATGCAGGTCCCTGCACATGGTTTCTGACGCCGGCAAATCCGGTCACGGCGCGCAAGCGCTGGATCGCCGGTTCGCTGGAGCCCAGGGGCACGCTGACGATCGATGCCGGTGCGGTCGCTGCGCTACGCGCGGGCAAGAGTTTACTCCCGGCAGGCGTGACCCGGATTGACGGGCGTTTCGCGCGGGGCGATGCCGTCATCGTGCGCGGCCCGGATTTGCATGAAATCGGCCGCGGTCTGGTCGCCTACGATGCCCTCGACGCCGACAGGATCAAGGGACGCTCCTCTTCCGACGCCGCACAGCTTCTGGGTGTCCGAGGCCGCGCCGAAATGATCCATCGCGACGATCTCGTGGTCGGCGGGCCACGCGGCGACGCCGGTTAGGGCGTTTTCGAGCGACGTGGGGCCGGTTCGCATGAAGAAAACGCGTCAAAACATAAAGATAGAGACTTTCACCGTTTCCATGAAGCGGTGAAAGTCTCTAGAAGCGGAAAGGCTCTCGCAGAGCGGGATTCTATTGAATCAAGCCAGGCTGTCATGCGCGAGCAAAGCCGTCCCACGCCTCGCTGGCCACGGATTTCTGTGCTAGGGCTACGGGCAGAGAGTGGGACCAAAGATTGTTACCTCAATGGCTGCTTCCCTGAAGGCGATTGACGCTTCGGCCGATCTTCCGGTCCTGATGGGCGACCTTGCAACACAGGCGCGCGCGGCCGCGCGAGCGCTCAGCCTCGCTTCAACGGCGCAGAAGAACGAGGCGCTCGATGCGATGGAGCGCGCGATCCGAAGGAATGCGGCTGCGATTCTCGAGGCGAATGCGGAAGACGTTACTGATGCACGCGCCGGCGGTGCCACGGCGGCGTTCGTCGATCGTCTCACCCTGACGCAAGCGCGGGTGGAGGCGATGGCGGACGGCGTGAAAGTCGTCCGCGAGATCGACGATCCGGTAGGACGCGTCACAGAGCGCTGGCAGCGGCCCAACGGCATGACCATCGAGCGCGTGCGGGTGCCGCTCGGGGTGGTCGCCGTGATCTTCGAGAGCCGTCCCAATGTCTGCGCCGACGCCGGTGCGCTGTGTCTTAAATCGGGCAACGCCGTGATCCTGCGCGGCGGCTCGGAAAGCTTTCGCTCATGCCGCGCGATTCATGAGTGTCTGGTTCAGGGACTACGCGAGGCGCAATTGCCGGAAGCGGCGATCGCGCTGGTGCCGACGCGCGACCGCGCCGCGGTCGGGCTGCTTTTGAGCGGGTTGAATGGCGGCATCGACGTGATCGTGCCGCGCGGCGGCAAAAGCCTTGTCGCGCGCGTCGAGGCCGAGGCGCGGGTGCCGGTGTTTGCGCATCTTGAGGGCGTCAATCATGTCTATGTCGATGGCGCTGCCGATCCTGCCATGGCAAAGGCGATCGTGCTCAACTCAAAGATGCGCCGTCCCGGCGTTTGCGGTGCGGCCGAGACGCTGCTGGTCGATCGCGCCGGCGCGCGGGACGCTCTGAAGCCGCTGATCGAAACGCTGATCGATGCCGGCTGCGAGGTGCGCGGCGATTCCGTCGTGCAGAGCATCGATCCGCGGGTCAAACCCGCGACCGATAATGACTGGGACACGGAATATGGGGAGGCGATCATTTCCGCGCGTGTGGTCGACGGTTGCGGTGGCGCCATTGATCATATCCAGCGCCACGGCTCGCACCACACGGACGCGATCGTGACGGCGGATCCCGTAGCAGCCGCCCGGTTTCTTAACGAGGTCGATTCAGCGATCGTGCTGCACAATGCCTCGACGCAATTCGCCGACGGCGGCGAATTCGGCTTCGGCGCTGAAATCGGCATCGCAACGGGTAAATTCCATGCGCGCGGGCCGGTCGGCGTCGAGCAACTGACGAGTTTCAAATATCGCATACATGGTAACGGGCAGGTCCGTCCGTGAGCGCGATTGGATCATCCTGCGGGTGGCGCGGGGATTGATTTGGGGTCGCGTTCCGTCGTCTCACGCGCCATCCCGCTTCATTCCGATGGCATGCGCATCGGCCTGCTTGGCGGCTCGTTCAACCCGCCTCACGCCGCGCATCGCGCCGTCAGCCTGTATGCGCTGAAGCGGCTGGAACTCGACCGGGTCTGGTGGCTCGTTTCACCCGCCAACCCGCTCAAGGATGCGCGGGCGCTCCGCGCTCTCGGCGAACGCGCCGCCGCGGCGTCGGCGGTAGCGAGTGATCCGCGGATCGACATCAGCTGTCTCGAAGCCGTCATCGGAACGCGCTACACCATCGACACCATCACCTATCTGCGACGCAGGTGCGCGAACGTGCGCTTTGTCTGGATCATGGGCGCCGATAACCTGGAGCAGTTTCATCGCTGGGAAAACTGGCGGCGGATTGCCGCCGCGGTGCCGATCGCGGTGGTTGATCGCCCGCCGCACAGTTTCCGGGCTCTTGCGGCGCCGGCTGCGCAGGCGCTTGGGCCGTGGCGTTTGCCTGAAGCCAGAGCTGACCGGTTGGCCACGCACCGCCTGCCTGCCTGGGTTTTCCTCACAGGGATGAAATCTCGGTTGTCATCGACCGGGCTGCGGAACCGGGACGGAACATGGATGGACGGGAGCCAAAAACATGAAAGCGCCGCCTCACTGGAATATTGAAACCTCTGCCCCTACATGCCTATTATAAATCCACCGGACGCCGGGATTCGGCGTCGGTTCAGCGAAAGGAATGGTCCCTGACCTCACCTGTATTGTCCAGATCTGCTCCGTCCGGCTCGTCGGCGACGACGAGAACGATAGCCGGGACCGACAGGCCTAGAGCACGAACGACTTCGGCAGACGCCGTCACTTCGAAGGCGCAACCGGATGTCGAGCAGACCCTTAAGCTGATCCTTTCCCGCCTTGAGGATATGAAGGCGGAAGAGATCGTTACCATCGATCTACGCGGCAAGTCGGCTTTTTCGGACTACATGGTCATCGCCACTGGCCGGTCCAACCGCCATGTCGGGGCAGTCGCGGAAAATGTGGCCAAGGGCCTCAAGGATACCGGAGTGAAGAAGATTCATATCGAGGGCATGCCCAATTGCGACTGGGTGCTGATCGACTCCGGCGATGTGATCGTGCATATATTCAGGCCCGAGGTTCGTGAATTCTACAATCTCGAGAGATTGTGGATTCAAAATACGGCGACGGCGAAGACGGTCTGAACCGTCCGCCGCTGCGATTCAATCATCGCATGTCAGCGTGCGCCAATGCGACTGGTCGTCATTGCCGTTGGTCGTCTTAAGCAGGGTCCTGAGCGAGAACTGGCCGATCGCTATCGTGAACGCTTTGAGGATATCGGGCGCAAGCTCGGCTTTCGCGGCCTTGATGTCCATGAAGTTGTGGAAAGCCGCGCCCGCGATGCTGAGCAGCGCGTTCGTGAAGAAGCGGCGGCAGTACTTGCGTTGACTCCCGAAAAGATGGTTCTGGTGGCGCTGGACGAAAAAGGTAAAAGTATCGACAGCGGCGCATTTGCGGCACATCTTGGCCGCTGGCGGGATGAGTCGGTAACGAGCACTGTTTTTGTCATCGGGGGAGCGGACGGACTTTCGCCAGAATTGCGGCGCAGGGCTAGATTGAGCGTTGCGTTCGGTACGGCCACCTGGCCGCATCAGATGGTACGCGTCATGTTGCTGGAGCAGATCTACCGGGCCGCGACCATCCTGGCCGGCCATCCTTATCACCGTGGTTAGCGCGCCTGGCTGAACGCGCTGGCGCGATCGGATTGAACTGTGCGAGCAAACGAGCGCCCATCACCTGAACTGGAACTGGTCCGGGGCTTCTGTTTAGAGCCCGCGGAGGTGCGATATGGACAGTCGCCGCCGGCTTCCATGCTTGTGATCTCGGCTTGTCTGCTCGCGGGTTTTTCGTTCGCGCTTTCGTCGTGTGTGATGGCGCAGGCCGGAACCCCCTCGCCGGCGAACCCGTCGGCGGACGATATCAAGCAGCGCGAGCGGGATCTGGAAGCGGTACGGGCACAGCAAAAGAGCGCTGTTGAATTACAGGAACGACTGAAGGTCGATATTGCGGCGATTGGTCGGAATCGCGCCAAGCTCAATCAACAGTTGATCGAAGTCGCCGCCAGGGTTCGCGACATCGAGACTGAAATTACGGAGGCCGAGGCGCGCCTGCTGCCGCTCGATGCCCGCGAACAGGAAATCCGGGGTTCACTGGATTCGCGGCGATCGGAGATCATGGAAGTGCTCGCCGCGCTCCAGCGCGCCGGCCGCCGCACACCGCCTGCCTTGCTGGTGCGGCCGGAGGACGCTTTGCAGTCGTTACGCACCGCGATCCTGCTCGGTTCCGTTGTGCCAGAGATGCGCGTGCGCACGAAAAAGCTCGTGGCCGATCTCGATGAACTTGTCGGCCTTCGGAAATCGATCGCTGCCGAGCGGGATCGGATGGCTGCCGATCGCGACAGCCTCAAGCAGGAACAAGCCGGCTTGGCGACGCTGGTGGACGAACGACAGCGGCAGCAGAGCAGCATCGAAAAAAATATGGCCGTGGAGGCGGCGCGCGCGATCGAATTGTCGCGTCAGGTCGATGACCTGCAGGGCCTGATCGCGAAGATGGAGCAGGACCTCAAGAGCGCGGCCAAGGCAGCGGCTACAGCCAGCCGGCAAGGCGTTCCGGGGGCGCCCGACGGCAAACCGAATCTAGGCGCCCTCAAGGATCCCGGCCGGCTCAGTCCGGCTATTGCCTTTGCGTCGGCCAAGGGCTTGTTTGCGCTTCCGGTAAACGGCACGAAGATTCGGGACTTCGGCGGGTCGGATGGCGCCGGTGGCGTGGAAAAAGGCGTGTCGCTGGCCGCCCGTCCGGGCGCTCAGGTGACGACACCATGTGACGGCTGGGTGGTATATGCGGGGCCGTTCCGGAGCTACGGACAACTCTTGATCCTCAATGCCGGTGGCGGATATCATGTGCTGATCGCCGGCATGGAGCGTATTTCGGTTAACATCGGCCAGTTCGTGTTGACCGGAGAGCCGGTAGCGACGATGGGATCGACTTCCCGTGTCGCCTCGATTCTCGCGGCAAACGCTAGTCAGCCCGTCCTCTACATTGAGTTCCGTAAGGACGGCGCTCCCATTGATCCAGGCCCGTGGTGGGCTGTCAACAAAGGTCAAAAGGTTCGCGGATGATGCGCAAGGTTTCCCTTATTGTTCTCAGCGCCGCCGCGGGTGCCGCGTTGACGCTGTTCGTGACACAGCCGCGCTCTGTGCTGGTGGGATCAAGCGCACGAGCCGCAACGTCGGATACCTATCGCCAGCTTAACCTGTTTGGCGATGTGTTCGAGCGTGTCCGCACCGACTACGTCGAAAAGCCTGACGACAGCAAGCTGGTCGAATCGGCAATCAGCGGAATGCTGACCGGTCTTGATCCGCATTCGAGCTACATGGATGCGAAGAGCTTCCGCGACATGCAGGTGCAGACCCGCGGCGAGTTCGGAGGTCTCGGCATCGAGGTCACGATGGAGGATGGCCTGGTCAAGGTCGTCTCGCCGATCGACGACACGCCGGCATCCAAGGCGGGGATCCTGGCGAATGACATCATCACCAATCTTGACGACGAGGCGGTGCAGGGGCTGACCCTCAACCAGGCCGTCGACAAGATGCGCGGCCCGATCGGCACCAAGATCAAGCTGAAGATCATCCGCAAGGGACAGGAAAACCCGATCGATGTGACGCTGGTGCGCGACAACATTCGCGTCCGTTCGGTTCGTTCGCGGATCCAGTCCGACGACATCGCCTATATCCGCATCACGACATTCAATGAGCAGACGACCGAGGGACTGAAGAAGTCGATTTCCGACCTTCAAAGCCAGATCGGCGACAAGCTCAAGGGTTATATCATCGACCTGCGCAATAACCCCGGCGGGCTTCTCGAGGAAGCGGTCACCGTTTCAGATGCCCTCCTCGATCGCGGCGAGATCGTGTCGACGCGAGGCCGCAATGCCGAGGAAACCCAGCGGCGCAGCGCACATCCCGGCGACCTCACCAAGGGCAAGCCCGTTATCGTTCTGATCAACGGCGGGTCGGCATCGGCCTCCGAAATCGTCGCCGGCGCGTTGCAGGATCACAAGCGGGCGACATTGATCGGGACCCGCTCGTTCGGCAAGGGCTCGGTGCAGACCATCATTCCGCTGGGGTCGGGCAACGGCGCGCTCCGGCTGACCACCGCGCGCTATTATACGCCCTCGGGCCGTTCGATTCAGGCCAAGGGCATCGTTCCGGATATCGAGGTGCTTCAGGACGTGCCCGATGAATTGAAGTCACGGACCGACACCAAGGGCGAGGCTTCGCTGCGGGGGCATCTTCGAAACGGCACCGATGAGAAGACAGGCTCGCAATCCTACTTCCCGTCGGACGCCGCGAAAGACAAGGCCCTCAAGATGGCTGATGACCTTCTCCACGGCGTCAAGATCAACGCATCGTCGCCGCTCCCCGGTAACAAGGCGGCGATTGAAAAGCCCGCAAACAAGGCAGCGAATTGATCCTCTGAAACCATCCTGTTTTCGGATTCGGGCGGCCTGCGGGTCGCCCGTTCGTTTCGCGGGTGCGGAGGACGACAGGCAACCGCCTGATCTGGTGTGCCGCCTTTGCAAGCGCCCATGGTATTCTTGATTCGGATGATTCGAGGGGGCCATGGCTGATACTACGGAGGATCTCAGCATGCCGCTTGGGCAGAATTCCGCGCCCAGGCGCCGTTTGCGGTTTCCTTTCACGCTGCCACAGGCCGCGGGATTTTTACTGGGATCGATCCTCGTCGTCTTCCTCGGCTTTGTTTTCTTTAATCACGATCCGCTCGGCGGCGAACCCGTGGCCAGGGTCGTGATCCGGCACACCCCGGTCAGCGATGAAAAATCCGCAGCCACCCGGCCTGCGTCGCAACAGCCGGACAGCGCCGCCGTCGCCACTCGATCCGCAACCGGACAGAAGACCATCACCATCATCGACGGATCCAGCGGATCGCGTCAGGATGTCGTCGTCGCCGGTCCGGATTCCGATGCCGCGGACGCTCGCTCCGAGGCGGCGGCAACGGGAATCCATCAGCGTCTGTTGGAGAAGTCGCGTTATGGAATGATTCCAGTGGTTGCTGCCGACGGGTTGAAGGCTTTCAAGGCTTATGCGATGGGCACCGAGGCGGATCGCGCGAAGGCTGCAACGATGCCGGTGGTTGCGATCGTGGTCAGCGGTCTCGGCATCGGTACGACGAAGACCATCGACGCAATCATGAAGCTGCCGTCAGCCGTGACGCTGGCGTTCACACCCTATAGCTCCGATCCGGGCAAGCTGGTGGAACAGGCGCGCGCTCAACATCACGAGGTGCTGCTGCAGCTTCCCATGGAACCCCATGATTATCCCGACAACGACCCGGGACCGCAAACCCTGCTCACGACACTCGGCACTGATCAGAATATCGATCGCCTGCATTGGCAGTTGAGCCGCTTTCAAGGCTATGTCGGTCTGACCAATTTCATGGGAGCGCGTTTTGTCACTGCGGTTGCGGCCATGCAGCCGATCATTCGCGAAGCAGCCAAGCGCGGCCTCGGCTACCTTGACGACGGCACTGCGCCGACGAGCGTCGCGGGTCAACTCGCCAAGGGGCAGGCGATGCCGTTCATCAAGGCCGACCTGACCATTGATGCCGTCCCGACCTCGGTGGAGATCGACAAAACTCTCGCAAGACTTGAAGAACTGGCGAAGGGACGAGGGACGGCCGTGGGCATGACTTCGGCGCTTCCGGTTTCCATCGATCGAGTTGGCGCCTGGATCAAGGGTCTCGAAAGCCGTGGCGTGATGCTTGTGCCATTGACAACCGCAATGCTGAAATCAAAATCGAACTGATATCGAAATCCGAGTCCGTTTTCAGAGCGGAGGAGGCGTGCAGGGCATTGATGGAATGGCGCGTTATGACGATCTACCCTACCGCACTTGCGTGGGCATGATGCTGATCAACGAGAGGGGGCTCGTTTTCATCGGTCGCCGCGCAGGCATTGAGCACGCCGATGATCAGCATGTTTGGCAAATGCCGCAAGGCGGCGTCGATCCCGGCGAGGACACGTGGCTTGCAGCGAAGCGCGAACTCTATGAGGAGACCAGCGTTCGATCGATCGAGAAGCTTGCTGAAATATCCGATTGGTTGATCTACGATATTCCACGGATGGTGGCAGGACGGGCGTGGAAGGGCCGCTATCGCGGCCAGCGTCAGAAATGGTACGCGATGCGCTTTATCGGCAAGGATAACGAGATTAACATCACTAACCCTGGCGACGGTCACAAGCCGGAATTCATCGCATGGCGTTGGGAGCCGATGCAGAATCTCACCAGGTTGATCATTCCCTTCAAGCGTCCGGTCTATGAGCGCGTGGTCAAGGAATTCGGGAGCCTCGCCGGGCGCTCAAACTCAACATAGTTCCGATCCGTCAGAAGCGGAAAGACTCCAGCTAGAGTCGGGTTCAACTGCGTTGAATCAGACTCGTCGCCTATCTTTTTGTTTGAGCAATGATCTTATTCGAAAACCGGTTCCCACTTTTCGGGATCATGACCTAGTGCATAGCCGTCGTATTGAGCTGACTCTGGATGCTCTTGAAATGGTCCAGCCGCTCGATGGCCTTGTCGAGCTCGGAGCCTTCTTTTTCAGTCAGCTGGGCTTCCATGCCTGCGATCATGTCAGTGAATTGCGCACGATCAAGTTCCTCGATTGAGGTCGCCACGTCGGCCAGGACCGTCAGGCCCTTTTCCGATACTTCGGCCAGACCGCCGAGTACGATGATCTTCTGTCGTGTACCGCCGGCGGCGGTGACGGTCAGGATTCCAGGGCGGATCGTCGCGACGACAGGCGCATGGCCGGCCAAAACACCGAAATCGCCCTCAACGCCGGGAATGTCGACCTGATCGACTTCGCCCGAAAAAGCCAGTTTCTCCGGCGAAACGAGATCGAAATGGAAAGTCGCCATGGTTCCAGTCTCTTTGCTGTCACCCGCGGGGCTTGACCCGCGAGTGCATCCGCCAAGAATATTTAAAGAATATTTATCGATGGATCGCCGGGTCAAGCCCGGCAAGGGCATCGACCATTTAAGCCGCTTCGGCCGCGAGCTTCTTACCCTTCTCGACGGCTTCCTCGATGGTGCCGACCATGTAGAACGCCGCTTCCGGCAGATGATCGTATTTGCCCTGGCAAAGATCGCGGAAGCCTTTGATAGTGTCGGCGAGATCGACGAACTTGCCCGGCGAACCGGTGAACACTTCGGCGACGTGGAACGGCTGCGACAGGAAGCGCTCGACCTTGCGGGCGCGGGCCACCGTCAGCTTGTCCTCTTCCGACAGTTCGTCCATGCCGAGAATGGCGATGATGTCCTGCAGCGACTTGTAGCGCTGCAGCACCTGCTGGACCATACGCGCGGTCTGGTAATGCTCCTCGCCGACGATCAGCGGCGACAACATGCGCGAGGTCGAGTCGAGCGGGTCCACCGCCGGATAGATGCCTTTTTCCGAGATGGCGCGGTTGAGCACCGTGGTCGCGTCCAAGTGGGCGAACGAAGTGGCCGGCGCTGGGTCGGTCAAGTCGTCGGCCGGCACGTAAATCGCCTGCACCGAGGTGATCGAGCCCTTGTTGGTGGTGGTGATGCGCTCCTGCAGCGCGCCCATGTCGGTGGCGAGCGTCGGCTGATAACCCACGGCGCTCGGAATACGGCCGAGCAACGCCGACACTTCCGAACCCGCCTGCGTGAAGCGGAAGATGTTGTCGACAAAGAACAGCACATCCTGGCCCTGGTCGCGGAACTGCTCGGCGACCGTGAGGCCCGACAGCGCAACGCGGGCGCGCGCGCCCGGCGGTTCGTTCATCTGGCCGTACACCAGCGCGCATTTGGAGCCTTCGCCGCCGCCCTTCTTGTTCACGCCCGACTCGATGAACTCGTGATAGAGGTCGTTGCCCTCGCGGGTGCGCTCGCCGACGCCGGCGAACACCGAGTAGCCGCCGTGCGCCTTGGCGACGTTGTTGATGAGTTCCTGGATCAGCACGGTCTTGCCGACGCCGGCGCCGCCGAACAGGCCGATCTTGCCGCCCTTGGCGTATGGCGCGAGCAGGTCGACGACCTTGATGCCGGTGACGAGAATTTCCGCCTCGGTCGACTGGTCGGTATAGGACGGTGCTTCCGCATGGATCGGGCGCAGGTCATCGGCCTTGATCGGACCACCCTCATCCACCGGCTCGCCGATCACGTTCATGATGCGGCCCAGCGTGCCTGCGCCAACCGGCACCCGGATCGGCGCGCCGGTATCGCTGACCTCCTGGCCGCGCACCAGACCTTCGGTGGTATCCATGGCGATGGTGCGCACGGTGGATTCGCCGAGATGCTGCGCGACTTCGAGAACCAGGCGGTTATCGCCGTTCTTGGTCTCGATCGCGTTCAGAATGGCGGGCAGATGCCCTTCGAACTGCACGTCGACAACGGCGCCGATGACCTGGGTAATACGACCGATCTGGTTGGCTGCTGTAGCCATAGAAAGTCTCCTATAACGACGAGGCGTGTCAGAGGACGCTGAGCGTCACCGGCACGTTGTTGCGCGTGGCCCGGGAATACGGGCAAATCGTATGAGCGTCTTCGAGCAGCGCCTTGACCTTTTCCTTGTCGGCGCCCGGAATGCGCAGCGTAAGTTCGGCCTTCAGCGCGAAGCTGATGTCGTCCTTGTCGATCGAGACATTGCAGCCAACTTCCGCAGCCTGACCGTCGAGGCCGTGCTTTTTGGCAAGTGCCAGCACCGCCTGACCGAAGCAGGCCGACCAACCCAGCGCGAAAAGCTGCTCGGGGTTGTGTCCGTCGCCCGAACCACCCATTTCTTTTGGCAGGGCCATGGCGAGGCCGAGCCCGCCATTATCGAGGATTGCGCGGCCGTTGCGGCCACCCTTGGTCGTCGCCTTGGTGACATAAGCCATGCTGCGTCTCCTTCGACTAGACCGCTTCGGCGCCGGAGATGATCTCGATCAACTCCTTCGTGATCATCGCCTGTCGGGTGCGGTTGTAGATCAGGGTCTGCTTGCGGATCATCTCTCCGGCGTTGCGGGTGGCGTTGTCCATCGCCGTCATCTGTGCGCCGTAGAACGAAGCGTTATTCTCCAGAAGCGCGCGGAAAATCTGCACTGCGAGATTGCGCGGAAGCAGCTGGTTGAGAATCTCGTCCTCTTCCGGCTCATATTCGTAGGACGGCGCCGCATTGCCATTTCCGGCCGCGGCCTCGACCGCAAGCGGAATGACCTGCTGGGCGGTCGGGATCTGCGCAATGACGGAGCGGAAGCGCGAATAGAACAGGGTGCAGACATCGAATTCGCCGGCATCGAACCGGGCCAGCACTTTCTTTGCAATGTCCTCGGCATTGACGAAGCCGAGCTGACGCACCGAGCGCAGTTCGACGGTCTCGACGATCTGCTTGTCGAAGATACGGCGGAGCTGCTCATAGCCCTTTCGCCCGACGCAGAAGAACTTGACTTCCTTGCCCTGGTTCATCAAGGCGAAGGCTCTTTCACGGGCCAGGCGGACGATGGCCGAGTTAAAGGCGCCGGACAGGCCGCGCTCGCCGGTGCAGACCAGCAGCAGGTGAACCTGATCCTTGCCGGTGCCGACCAGAAGCGGCGACGCGTTGGGCGAGCCGGCCGCGGCGCTGGCGATGTTTGAAATCACCGTGTCCATTTTCTCGGCGTAGGGCCGCGCTGCTTCCGCGGCGTTCTGCGCACGGCGGAGCTTGGAGGCGGCCACCATCTGCATGGCCTTGGTGATCTTCTGCGTCGCCTTGGTCGAGGCGATGCGGACACGCATGTCCTTGAGTGAAGCCATTCTCTGTCTCGCCCTGCGCCGATCCGGTCATGGACCCGGCTGCAAATTCCCTACTTCGTCACGCCCGGCCTTGTGCCGGGCATCCACGTCGTCTTTCGCTGCCGCGCCTCAAGGCACGGAAGGCTCAGCCATGACGAAACTTACGCAAATGTCTTGGCGTAACCTTCGACGATGCCCTTGAGTTTGCCCGCCGTCTCGTCGCTGAGATCGCGGGTGTCGCGGATGGTGTTGAGGATATCGGCGTGCTTGCCGCGCAGCAGCGCCAACAGGCCGTCCTCAAACGCGCGCACCTTGCCGAGCGGCAGCGGATCAAGATAGCCGTTGGTGCCGGCCCAGATCACCACCACCTGTTCTTCCATCTTCAGCGGCGAGAACTGCGGCTGCTTGAGAAGTTCGGTCAGGCGCGAGCCGCGATTGAGCAGGCGCTGGGTCGAGGCGTCGAGGTCTGAGCCGAATTGCGCGAAAGCAGCCATTTCGCGGTACTGCGCGAGTTCGCCCTTGATCTTGCCGGCGACCTTCTTCATCGCCTTGGTCTGCGCCGACGAGCCGACGCGCGACACCGAGAGGCCGACGTTCACCGCGGGGCGGATGCCCTGGAAGAACAGGTCGGTTTCAAGGAAGATCTGGCCGTCGGTGATCGAAATCACGTTGGTCGGAATATAGGCCGACACGTCGTTGGCCTGGGTCTCGATCACCGGCAGCGCGGTCAGCGAGCCATTGCCCTGGCTGTCGTTTAGCTTCGCGGCGCGCTCCAGAAGGCGCGAATGCAAGTAGAACACGTCGCCCGGATAGGCTTCGCGTCCGGGTGGACGGCGCAACAAAAGCGACATCTGACGGTAGGCGACGGCCTGCTTGGAAAGGTCGTCATAAATAATGACGGCGTGCATGGCGTTGTCGCGGAAGTACTCGCCCATGGTGCAGCCGGTGAACGGCGCGAGGTACTGCATCGGAGCCGGATCGGACGCGGTCGCGGCGACCACGATCGAATATTCCAGCGCGCCCTGCTCCTCCAGCACCTTGACGAACTGCGCCACGGTGGAGCGCTTCTGGCCGACCGCGACGTAGACGCAATAGAGCTTCTGGCTCTCGGGGGCGCCGGCGGCATTGAGCGGCTTCTGATTAAGAATGGTGTCCAGCGCGATCGCGGTCTTGCCGGTCTGGCGGTCGCCGATGATCAGTTCGCGCTGGCCGCGGCCGATCGGGATCAAGGCGTCGATGGCCTTGAGGCCGGTCGCCATCGGCTCGTGCACGGACTTGCGCGGAATGATGCCGGGAGCCTTGACGTCAACGCGCTTGCGCTCGGCGCCCTGGATCGGACCTTTGCCGTCGATCGGATTGCCCAGCGCATCGACCACGCGGCCAAGCAGGCCCTTGCCGACCGGCGTGTCGACGATGGCGCGGGTGCGCTTGACGGTCTGACCCTCTTTGATCTCGCGGTCGGCGCCGAAAATCACGATACCGACATTGTCGGTTTCGAGGTTTAGCGCCATGCCGCGCGTGCCGTTTTCGAACTCGACCATCTCGCCGGCCTGGATGTTGTCGAGGCCGTAGACGCGGGCAATACCGTCGCCGACGGACAGCACCTGTCCGACTTCCGAAACTTCGGCTTCCTTGCCGAAATTCTTGATCTGATCCTTCAGAATCGCAGAAATTTCCGCGGCGCGGATGTCCATCAGCCTGCCTCTTTCATCGCGTGCTTGATCGAATTGAGTTTAGTCCGGAGCGAGGTGTCCACCATGCGGCTGCCGAGCTTGACGACAAGCCCGCCGATGATGGACGGATCGACCTTCACGTTGAGCGTGATGTCCTTGCCCGTCACTGATTTCAGCGCGGTTTTCAGCGCGTCCAGATTCTTGTCATTAAGCGTCTCGGCGACGGTGACCTCGGCCGCGGCCTCTCCCTTGAACCTCGCGACCAGCGCGCGAAACGCCCGGATCACGTCGGCAACGGCAAACAGCCGGCGGTTGGTGGCCAGGACTTTCAGGAAGTTTGCGGTCGTGCCGCCGATTCCGGCCTTATTCAACACGGCGGCGAGCGCCTTGCCTTGCGTATCGGCGCTGAAAACCGGACTGCGCACCAGGCGCACCAGTTCAGGGCTATCCGCCAGCATGGCATCGAACTTGTCGAGATCGGCCCTGACGGCGTCGATCGATTTCTCTTCGCGCGCCAGTTCGAACAGAGCCGTCGCATAACGGCCGGAAACACCGGAAACCGAGGGATCTACAGCAGCCACCACCGCGCTCTTCAAGCTGTCAAATTCGCAAGAGAAAAGCCGTCGCCGAACAAGCGGCGCCAAAGCGGCCCAAGCCCTTGGAATTCAAGAGGGACTTTGATTTCCGGCCGGCACGAGCGTGCCGGCAGCGTTAAAATCGCGGCTTTGCTAACATAGCGCGCGCGCAGGTGCAACATGAGGGCGGCGTACGTGATGCCTTGTCGCATGGCGCCAGAAATTCAACCGGTCCTGGTCCGGCGTCTGGTTCGGTCAATCCCGTGAGGCGCGAGACTCATTCCTGCGTGCAGCAATTCAAGGGGCAAATGCCGGATCAGAACAAAAGCCCATTGGACAGACCCGTGTAGACCCGTGTCCCGGGTGTTTTCCGCACGGCTCGAGTTCAAGCCTAGTGCCTGGGCGGTCCCCTGCAGTACTTGCCGAATGGTTTCTGGTCCGGCGCGATGACTTTCTTTTACAGTATGTGAATGTATATTATCGTGATCTTTTCATTAAAGTATGTATTTCAGCGACTGACGGACCAATCCTTTCCGATCAAAAGATATTTCATCCGAGTCATGAAGCAATTCTCTGCCCATTTTACGCCTTAGTTTGAGGATCAACCCTGCCCCGACGAAAAAATCAGGGGTTTCACTTGCCGCAAGGGCGGCAATACTTTCAGGGGTCCTTATCAATGTTGCACTCGCAAAACACGACCTTGGGATTTCTCATCCGGCCGCGTACGCTGGCCGCCGTGATCGCCGCAAGCGTTTTGGTGGCAGGCAGCGTCACCGGGGCATCAGCCGGGTCGCGTAATCATCATCGGCATCATTATCATCACCACCATCATCATCAGGCACATCATGCGAAGAGCCACGGCGCCAGCGGACGGTCCTGGAGGAACGCCTATGCTTCTTTTGGGGGTTCTAGCCATTCGGGGCGATCGTTCTCCGGCGTGGCCTCCTATTACGGCAATGAGGCCGGCAGCCGCACCGCATCCGGCCAGCGCTTCAACCAGAACGCCATGACCGCCGCCCATCGCAGTCTGCCGTTCGGGACCAAGCTGAGGGTCACCCATGGCAGCCGCAGCGTGGTCGTCACCGTTAATGATCGCGGTCCGTTTATCCGCGGCCGCGTGCTGGACCTTTCAAAAGGCGCCGCCCGCGCGATCGGTTTGACCGGCCGCGGCGTCGGCCGTGTGGTCGCCGAGGTTATGTAAACCCCGTCCCGATCCCGCACGATGATTGCGGTGATTTGCGTGGGCTCGCAAGGCCGCGGCCGGCAGCGGAATTATGAGCGCTACAGAAAGCTCTGCGGATCAACATCCACTTCGAGCTTGAGGTTGCCTCGCGTCTTCGGCGCGGACGCGAGCCAGTCGCGCAAATAGCCGGACAGGTCCACGCCGCGCGCCGACTTCACCAGCAGGCGGAATCGATAGCGTCCCCTGATCAGGGCCAGCGGCGCTTCCGCCGGCCCGAGCACCTGAATGCGTTCGTCGATCGGCGCGATCGCGGCGAGCCGGCGTGCGAAGCTCTCCGCGCTCGGACGGTCACCCGCGGAGATGATCAGGCTGGCCAGCCGGCCGAACGGCGGGTAGCCGGTCCGCTCCCGCGCCGCGATTTCGCTGGCATAGAACGCCTCGCGGTCGCTCGCGACCAGCGCCTTCATCACGGGATGTTCGGGCTGGTGGGTTTGCAGATAGCCGATGCCGTGGCCCGTCTCGCGGCCGGTGCGGCCGATCACCTGATTGAGCAGTTGGAAGGTTCGCTCCGCGGCGCGCGGATCGCCGTTGCCGAGGCCGAGGTCGGCGTCGATCACTCCGACGAGGTTCAGGCGCGGGAAATGGTGCCCCTTCGCCACCAGTTGCGTGCCGATGATGATGTCGACGCGGCCCTCGGCGATGTCGTTCAGCTCCGAGCGCATGGTCTCGATCGAGGTGATCAGGTCGCTCGACAGCACCATGGTCCGCGCGTCGGGGAATAGCGCGGCGGCCTCTTCCTGCAACCGTTCGACGCCGGGGCCGACCGCGACCAGCGATTGTTCGGCCGCGCAATGCGGGCATTGATGCGGGCGCGGCATCGAGAAGCCGCAGTGATGGCATACCAGCCGTTCCCGGAAGCGGTGATCCACCAGCCAGGCATCGCAGATGGCGCAGGCGAAGCGGTGGCCGCAGCCGCGGCACAGGGTCAGCGGCGCGTAGCCGCGGCGATTGAGAAACAGCAGCGCCTGCTCGCGCCGCTCGATGGCGGCGAGGATTTCGCCGGCGAGACGCGGAGAAATGAATCGTCCGCGTGACGGTCCCTCGCGCCGCAGATCGATCAGCTCGATCCGCGGTAAATGCTGACCGCCGAACCGCGACGTCAGCGCGATGCGCTGGTAGCGGCCCTTGCGCGCATTGACCTCACTCTCAACCGATGGCGTGGCCGAGGCCAGCACGATCGGAATCTTCGCGACATGCGCGCGAACCACGGCCATATCGCGTGCGTGATAGCGCACGCCCTCGTCCTGCTTGTAGGCTTGATCGTGCTCCTCGTCGACGATGATCAGTCCGAGGCCGGCATAGGGAAGGAACAGCGCCGAGCGCGCGCCGACCACGACCTGCGCCTCGCCCGCCGCGATCGCGGCCCAGTTGCGTGCGCGATTGCGCGGCGTCAATTCGGAGTGCCACTCCAGCGGGCGCTCGCCGAAGCGGGCTGCGAAACGGTCGCGGAACTGCCCGGTCAGCGCGATCTCGGGCATCAGGATCAACACCTGCTTGCCGCGGCGGACGGTTTCGGCGACCGCTTCGAAATAGACTTCGGTCTTGCCGGAGCCGGTGACGCCATCGAGCAGCGCGACGTGGAAGGTGCCGTTCGACGCCAGCGCGCGCATGGCGTCAACGGCCGCACGCTGCGATCGGGAGAAATCGGGCACGGCGAAATCCGGGTCCGGCGGCGGGGGCGGCGGTGAACGCGGCATCGGCTCGGTTGCCAGTGTGCCCTCGTCGACGAGGCCGTCGACGACGCCGGTGCTGACGCCTGCTTCCTTGGCCGCATCCGATTTTGCACGCAGCAGCCCGTCCGACAGGACCGCCAGCAGCCGCCGTCGCGCCGGGGTCATGCGCCGGGGCGGCTCGCCGCTCAACCGTACGCCTGGCCGCGCCCGCTCCGGCCCGAGGTGCTCACCCATCCGCAGGCTCATGCGCATCACCATGCCGCGCGGCGACAGCGTGTAGTTGGCGACCCAGTCGATCAGCGTGCGCAGCTCGTCCCTGAGCGGAGGGACATCGAGCTTGCCGGAGATGTCCTTCAGGCGGTTGTGCAGGCGCGGATCGGGCGCGGGGTTCTCGGCCCAGACCACGGCGACCACCTCGCGAGGTCCGAGCGGCACCGTCACCACGTCGCCGGGCCGCACCTCCATGCCGTCCGGCACGCGATAGGAATAGGCGTGATCGATCGCAACGGGAACCTGCACGTCGACGATGCGCGTCGTCGATGACGATGCCGGGAACGTGCCATGGCGCGAAGAACGGTCCATCCGGAGAATCGGTCTCTGTCGGGAGTGGCGGCCAGCTTAGGAGGACACGGCGCCATAGGCCAGCCAACCGGAAGATTAGCGAAGGATAAACCAGGACGGCGCGATATAATCGCCGGACTCAACATGCAGGGTGCGATGATGGCGAAACTCGCAGAGCCGCTTCCCGATCCCGCCTGCGCGGCGTCGGACGTCGGGCAGCAGATCGCGCGATGGCTGACGCATCTGCGGGCCGAGCGGCGGCTGTCGGCAAAGACGCTGGAAGCCTATGCGCGCGATGTCAGGCAATGCCTGATGTTTCTCGGCCAGCACTGGGGCGAGCTGGTGACGCTGGAGCGTTTCGCCGCGCTTGAACCAGGCGATATCCGAGCCTTCATGGCCGCGCGGCGCGCGGAGGACATCGGCGGCCGGTCGTTGATGCGTTCGCTGGCGGGGCTGCGCTCGTTCGCGCGATTCCTGGAACGGGAAGGACTCGGCAAGGTCGGCGCGCTCGGCGCGATCCGCGCGCCGAAGGTTGGCAAGAGCCTGCCGAAGCCGATCCAGATGAGCGCGGCGAAACGATTTGCCGACGCGTCGGAGCGCGCGGGCGAGGATCGGGAGCCATGGATCTGGGCGCGCGACGCCGCGGTGATGGCGCTGTTGTACGGATCCGGCTTGCGGATTTCCGAAGCGCTCGGGCTGAAGCGCCGCGACGTGCCGCTGCCCGGCGCGGGCGACGTTCTGGTTGTCACCGGGAAGGGCAACAAGACGCGGATGGTGCCGGTGCTGCATAACGTGCTGGCTCTTATTCATGAATATGTGGCGATGTGCCCGCATTCGCTGTCGCCGGACGGACCGATCTTTGTCGGAGCGCGCGGCGGCCCGCTCAGGGCCCGCATCATCCAGCTTGTGATGGCGCGGATGCGCGGCGCGCTCGGCCTGCCCGACAGCGCGACGCCCCATGCGTTGCGCCATTCATTCGCCACGCACCTCTTGAGCCGCGGCGGCGACTTGCGCGCGATCCAGGAACTGCTCGGCCACGCGTCGCTCTCGACCACGCAGATCTACACCGGCATCGACAGCGAGCGGCTCTTGGAAGTCTACAGGACGGCGCATCCTCGCGCCTGACCATAGCGTTTTCGAGCGAGTGGAATCCGGTTCGCGTGAAGAAAACGCGTCAAAACATAAAGATAGAGACTTCCACCGTTTCCATGAAGCGGTGAAAGTCGCTAGAGTCTGTTTCAATTGCGTTGAATCGGACTCGTCGCTTATCTTTTTGTTTGAGCATGATCTTTTCCGAAAACCGGTTTCCACTTTTCAGGATCATGCTCTAAGGATCGCGACAAACTAACTTGGCCTCGCGGTCCTCACATGTGAATGGCGCGTTTTCCAACCGCGAGGGCGGCTTCCTTGATGGCTTCCGATCGTGTCGGATGCGCATGGCAGGTTCGGGCGAGGTCTTCCGCCGAGCCGCCGAACTCCATCAGCACGCAAGCCTCCTGGATCATCTCGCCGGCTTCGCGGCCGATGATGTGAACACCGAGCACGCGGTCGGTTTTCGCGTCCGCAAGAATTTTCACAAAACCGTCGGTGGTCTGATTGACCTTGGAACGGCCATTGGCCGTGAACGGAAACTTGCCGACGGCATAGGCGGTACCGGCCTGCTTCAGCTCCTCCTCGGTCCTGCCGACTGACGACACCTCGGGCGTTGTGTAGATCACGCTGGGGATCACGTCGTAGCTCACATGGCCGGCTTGTCCCGCGAGAATCTCCGCACAGGCCACGCCCTCATCCTCAGCCTTGTGGGCGAGCATCGGCCCTCGGACGACATCGCCGATGGCGTAAATGCCCTTGACGCTGGTCGCGAAATGCTTGTCGATCTCCACGCGGCCGCGATTATCAAGCGCGACGCCGGCTTCCTTGAGGCCGAGGTCCCGGGTGTAGGGCGCGCGGCCGATCGCAACCAGCACCACGTCGGCTTCGATGGTTTCGCCCGCGCCGCCCGCTGCGGGCTCAACCTGCGCCGACAGCGTCTCGCCTGATGTATCGACGCCGGTGACCTTGGCTCCGAGTTTAAATGCAAAGCCCTGCTTTTCGAGAATGCGCTGGAATTGCCTGGCGATCTCGCCGTCCATGCCGGGCAGGATGCGGTCGAGAAATTCCACGACCGTCACCTGCGCGCCGAGGCGGCGCCACACCGAGCCGAGTTCGAGTCCGATCACGCCGGCTCCGATGATCAGAAGTTTTCCCGGTACTTTGTCGAGAGACAATGCGCCGGTCGATGACACGATGCGCTTCTCGTCGATCGCAACGCCTTTGAGCTTCGCGACATCGGAGCCGGTTGCGATCACGATGTTTTTCGCTTCAACCGTCTGTTTCCCGCCGTCGGCGGTCGTCACCTCGATCCTGCCGGCTGCGAGGATGCGGCCAGTGCCGCTGATGACATTGATCTTGTTCTTCTTCATCAGGTACTCGACGCCCTTGACGTTGCCGTCGATGCCCTGCTGCTTGAAGCCCATCATCGCCGGCAAATCGAGCTTCGGCGCACTGACGCCGATGCCCATTTTTGCGAATGAATGTCCGGCTTCCTGAAACATCTCGGAGGCGTGCAGCAGCGCCTTCGACGGCATGCAGCCGACATTGAGGCAGGTGCCGCCAAGCGTCGGGTTCTTCTCGACCACGGCGACTTTCATGCCGAGCTGCGCCGCGCGAATGGCGCAGACGTAGCCGCCGGGGCCGGTGCCGATAACGATGAGATCGTAAGTCGCCATGAATGCCTGCTCAACCCGTCTGGTCCGGCCCGGGAATCAGTTTTGCACGCTGCTCGAAGAGCAACCCTCCGATGAGCCGGTTGAGCTCGTCGGGGTCGGCTCCGTCCTTGATCAACTTTCGCCTCAAAGCGTGGGCGTTGTCGAGGTTGCCAAGCTTTTTCTCGATGATCGATTGATGCTTTTCGTCAGCGCTTGCCTTCTCCTGATCGGCCCTTGCCCGTCGCCTATGGTTGTCGTGGTAGAACAACGTTCGTGACAGAACCCAGTCCGCGGATTTTTTCGAGATGTTCTTGAAGTCTCCCAGAACATCCAGCGGATTCTCATAGCTAACGCTTTTGATTTCCCCGCCATACTCGGAGAGGTACATCCCTGCGGCGGATGGACCGTGCTCGAAGCTCAAACAAGCCAGATACACCAACTCCAAAATGACGGCATTCAACTCCAGATCGATGGCGGTTAAATGACCAAGCTCGGCGGTTCTGATATTGGACTTCAGCAGGATTTGCGTCATGTGGTTGCCTTATAGCGTTTTCGAGCGAAGTGGGAGACCTGTTCGCGTGAGGAAAACGCGTCAAACAAAATCATAGAGCCTCGCTTCTGATTCAATCAGAAGCGAACATGCTCGAGCTTGAATTACAGATCCAGCACCAGCCGCGCCGGATCTTCGAGCGACTCCTTGACGCGCACGAGAAAGGTGACGGCCTCCTTGCCGTCGATGACGCGGTGATCGTAGGAGAGCGCGAGATACATCATGGGCCGGATTTCCACCTTGCCGTCGATCGCCACCGGCCGCTCCTGAATCTTGTGCATCCCAAGGATGCCGGCCTGCGGCGCGTTCAGGATCGGCGTCGACATCAGCGAGCCGTAGATGCCGCCATTGGTGATGGTGAAGGTTCCGCCCTGCATCTCCTCGATCTTGAGCCGGCCGTCGCGGGCGCGGCGGCCGTAATCGGCGATGCTCTTCTCGATCTCGGCGATCGATTTGTGATCGCAGTCGCGCACCACGGGCACCACCAGTCCCTTGTCGGTACCGACGGCGATTCCGATGTGATAGTAATTCTTGTAGATCAGATCGCCGCCGTCGATTTCAGCGTTGACGGCCGGAATGTCCTTCAGCGCCTGCACGATGGCCTTGGTGAAGAAGCCCATGAATCCGAGCTTCACACCATGTTTCTTCTCGAATGCATCCTTGTAGTGCGAACGCAGCGTCATGACGCCGGTCATGTCGACCTCGTTGAAGGTCGTCAGTATCGCGGCGGTGTTCTGCACCTCCTTGAGGCGGCGCGCGATGGTCTGGCGCAGCCGCGTCATCTTCACGCGCTCCTCCCGCGAGGCGTCGTCCTGAGGAGAGGGCGCGCGAACCTGCATGGCGGCCGCCGGCTGGTGGACCGGGGTCGGAGCGGAGGCTGCCTCTTCGATCGCGGCCAGCATATCACTCTTGGTGACGCGGCCGTCCTTGCCGGAGCCCGGAACGGTCGAGGCATCGATGCCGCTCTCGGCGGAGAGTTTACGCACCGAGGGGGCGAGCGGTGCATCGGTCGGCGCCGCGGCTTCCGGTCTGGGCCGCGGTTCCTCCGGGCCTGCGTTGATCGGCTTCGTGGTGTCCGACTTAAGGTCCGGGCGTCCGGTCGCGCTTTCGGGAGCGATGCCTTGCGCTTTAACCGCCGCCGGTTTCGCCGATGCGCCGCCTTCGGTGATCTGTCCAAGCAGCGCGCCGACGGCAACCGTTTCGCCCTCCTTGGCGACGAGCTCGGCGAGCGTGCCGGCGGAGGGCGCAGGCACTTCGATAGTCACCTTGTCGGTTTCGAGTTCGACGAGCGGCTCGTCGACGGACACGGCGTCGCCGGGCTTCTTGAACCATTTTCCGATAGTGGCCTCGGTTACCGATTCGCCGAGCGTCGGAACGCGTATCTCGGTCATGGTCCTCTTCCTTTCGTCATGGCCGACTTGTCCTGAAGACGGCGGCATGGATGCCCGAAGATATCCGCAGCAAGGAGCCTCGCGTTTCAGTCCGACATGAGTGTTGGTGTCAGTCCAGCGCCTCGTCGATGAGCGCCTTGAGCTGAGCAAGATGCTTCGACATCAACCCCGTCGCGGTGGCTGCGGCCGCGGCGCGGCCGGCATAACGCGGACGCTTGTTGGATGAGCCGATCTGGTTGAGAATCCATTCGAGGTAGGGCTCGATGAAGTGCCATGCACCCATATTGCGCGGTTCTTCCTGGCACCAGACGATCTCGGCGTTCCTGAAGCTGCCGAGGACGTGCACCAGCGCCTTCAGCGGAACGGGATACAATTGTTCGATCCGCATCAGGTATACATCATTGATGTCGCGCTTCTCGCGTTCCTCGTAGAGATCATAGTAGACCTTGCCGGAGCATAGCACCACGCGGCGAATTTCATCGTCGTTCACCAGCCTGATCTTCTGTTCCGGCTGCATCGCCGCGTCGTCGTAGAGGATACGGTGGAATGCGGTGTCGGCGCCGAGTTCGTCGAGGCGCGATACCGCCCGCTTGTGACGCAGCAGCGACTTCGGCGTCATCATGATCAGAGGCTTGCGGATCTGGCGCTTCAATTGACGGCGCAGCGCATGAAAATGATTGGCCGGAGTCGTGATGTTGACGACCTGCAGATTGTCTTCCGCGCACATTTGCAGGAAGCGCTCCAGCCGCGCGGAGGAATGCTCCGGTCCCTGGCCCTCATAGCCGTGGGGCAGCATGCAGACGAGACCTGACATGCGCAGCCACTTGCGTTCACCGGAGGAGATGAACTGGTCGAACACCACCTGCGCGCCGTTGGCGAAGTCGCCGAACTGCGCTTCCCACATTGTCAGCGTGTTGGGCTCCGCGAGCGAATAGCCGTACTCGAAACCGAGCACGGCTTCTTCCGACAGCAGCGAGTTGATGACCTCGTAGCGACCCTGGTCCGCGCCGAGATGGTTGAACGGCGTGTAACGACTCTCGTCTTCCTGATCGAACAGCACGGAATGTCGCTGCGAGAAGGTGCCGCGCTCGCTGTCCTGGCCGGACAGGCGGACGTTGTGGTGCTCCAGCATCAGCGTGCAGAAGGCCAGCGCCTCGGCCGTCGCCCAATCGAGCCCGGCGCCGCTCTCGATCGTTTTGGCGCGGTTATCGAGAAAACGCTGCACCGTGCGATGCACCCGGAAGCCGTCCGGCGCCCGCGTGATGCTGCGGCCGATCTCCTTCAGAGTCTCGGTGTTCACGCCGGTGACGCCACGGCGCGGCTCCTCGTTCTGATCGGCGAGTTTGAAGCCGGCCCACTTGCCGTCGAGCCAGTCGGCCTTGTTCGGCTTGTAGCCGGCGCCGGCCTCGAACTCGGCGTCCAGCCGCGCGCGCCAGTCGGCTTTCAGTTTTTCGATCTCGCCCTCGGTTATGACGCCCTCGGCGGCCAACCGCCTGGCGTAGAGTTCGAGCGTCGAGGGGTGCGTTGCGATCTTCTTGTACATCGTCGGATTGGTGAATGACGGCTCGTCGCCTTCGTTGTGACCGTGGCGGCGATAGCAGAACATGTCGATCACGACCGGCTTGTGGAATTTCTGCCGGAATTCGACGGCGACCTTGGCGGCGAACACCACGGCTTCCGGATCGTCGCCATTGACGTGGAAGATGGGTGCGTCGATCATCTTCGCGACGTCGGACGGATAGGGCGATGAGCGGGAGTAGCGCGGATAGGTGGTGAAGCCTATCTGGTTGTTGACGATGAAGTGGATCGAGCCCCCGGTGCGGTACCCCTTCAGGTCCGACAAGGCGAAACATTCCGCCACCACGCCCTGTCCCGCGAAGGCGGCGTCGCCGTGCATCAACAGCGGCAGCACGGAATCGCGCTGCTCGGGCGGATCGCCGTGCTGATCCTGCTTGGCGCGCACCTTGCCGAGTACTACCGGATCCACGATTTCGAGGTGTGAGGGATTGGCGGTCAGCGACAGGTGGATCCGATTGTTGTCGAACTCGCGGTCGCTCGACGCGCCGAGATGATACTTGACGTCGCCGGAGCCCTCGACCGCGTCCGGATTCACCGAACCGCCCTTGAACTCATGGAACAGCGCACGATGAGGCTTGCCCATCACCTGCGTCAGCACGTTCAGCCGCCCGCGGTGCGGCATGCCGATCACGATTTCCTTTACGCCGAGGTTGCCGCCGCGCTTGATGATCTGCTCAAGCGCGGGGATCAGCGACTCGCCGCCGTCGAGGCCGAAGCGCTTGGTCCCGGTGAATTTGACATCGCAGAACTTCTCGAAACCTTCAGCCTCGATGAGCTTGGTCAGGATGGCGCGCCGGCCTTCCGGCGTGAAGCTGATCTCCTTGTCCGGCCCTTCGATGCGCTCTTGAATCCAGCCCTTCTGCGCGGCGTTTGAAATGTGCATGAACTCGACGCCGAGCGTCTGGCAGTAAGTGCGCCGGCAGATCGCCACGATCTCGCGCAGCGTGCCGTATTCGAGCCCGAGCACGTGATCGAGGAAGATCTTGCGATCCATGTCGGCCTCGGTGAAGCCGTAGGCGCGGGGATCGAGTTCTTCATGATCGCGCGTAGGCTCGAGACCGAGCGGGTCGAGTTTGGCATGAAAGTGCCCGCGCATGCGGTACGCGCGGATCAGCATCAGCGCGCGAACCGAGTCGCGCGTCGCCTGATTGACGTCGACGCCGGCGAGCGCCGAAGCTTTCGCTTCCGTCCTCTCCCGCGTCCTGGCGTGCATGATCTTTTCGGGCTGAGTCCAGTTGCCGTCGAGCGCTGAGGTGAGGTCGTCCCGGGGCGCCAACGGCCAGTTGGTCCTCTCCCAGGATGGGCCTTCCGCGTTCTTTTCGACGTCCCGCGGAGAGTCCTTCAGGCTTTTGAAGAATTCCTGCCACTCGGCGTCGACCGAACCGGGATCCTTCTGATAGCGGGCGTAAAGTCCGTCGATGTAGCTGGCATTCGCGCCCTGCAAGAACGAGGAAAGGGCAAATGCGGTATTCGCGTCCTGGCGAGACATATCGCGTCCTGACGTTTTCGGTCATGCGCGTGACAGACAGCGCACGCGCTTTCCCCCCGGCGAGATCAGAGCGAATTCAAACGTTACCTTATTTGGGGAGAAACTTCCCGCCGAAAAGAACCAAGAGATGAATCAGGACTTCAATTTTTCGACAAGAGTTTTTCCCAATCGTGCGGGGGACGGGGAAACCACGATTCCGGCCGCTTCCATGGCCGCAGTCTTGGATACGGCATCGCCCTTTCCACCGGAAATGATCGCGCCCGCATGTCCCATGCGGCGGCCTGGAGGCGCTGTGACCCCGGCAATGAAGCCGACCACGGGCTTCTTGCGGCCGCGTTTGGCCTCGTCGATCAGGAACTGGGCGGCGTCTTCCTCGGCCGAACCGCCGATCTCGCCGATCATGACGATCGCGCTGGTCTTGGGGTCGGCCAGAAACATTTCCAGCACGTCGATGAACTCCGTGCCCTTGACCGGGTCGCCGCCGATGCCGACCGCCGTGGTCTGACCGAGGCCCTCCTGACTGGTCTGGAACACCGCCTCATAGGTCAGCGTGCCTGAGCGGGAGACGATGCCGACATTGCCGGTTTTGAAGATGTTCGCCGGCATGATGCCGATCTTGCATTCGCCCGCGGTCACGACGCCCGGGCAATTCGGCCCGATCAGCCGCGACTTCGAACCCGACAGCGAGCGCTTGACCCGCACCATGTCCAGCACCGGAATGCCCTCCGTGATACAGACGATCAGCGGGATTTCGGCGTCGATCGCCTCGCATATCGCATCTGCGGCGCCTGCCGGCGGCACATAGACTACGCTGGCGTCGGCGCCGGTCGCCTCGCGGGCTTCGCGGACGGTGTCGAACACCGGCAGGTCGAGATGGGTCTGTCCGCCTTTGCCCGGGGAGGTGCCGCCGACCATCTTGGTGCCGTAGGCGATGGCGGCCTCGGAATGGAACGTGCCGTTCTTGCCGGTGAAGCCCTGGCAGATGACCCTGGTGTTCTTGTCGATCAGGATGGACATCACGCGACCCCCTTCACGGCCTTGACGATCTTTTGTGCCGCGTCGTCGAGATCGTCGGCGGGCAGCACGTTGAGGCCCGACTCGCGGATAATCTTCTTGCCGGCGTCGACATTGGTGCCTTCGAGGCGAACCACCAGCGGCACATTCAGCCCCACCTGTTTCACCGCGGCGACGACGCCGTCGGCGATGACGTCGCACTTCATGATGCCGCCGAAGATATTGATCAGGATGCCCTTCACATTCGGATCGGCGGTGATGATCTTGAAGGCGGCGGCGACCTTGTCCTTGGTGGCGCCGCCGCCGACGTCGAGGAAGTTCGCAGGGCTCATGCCGTAGAGCTTGATGATGTCCATGGTCGCCATGGCAAGGCCGGCGCCGTTGACCATGCAGCCGATCTGGCCGTCGAGCGCGACGTAACTCAGATCATACCTCGACGCCTTGATTTCCTTGGCGTCTTCCTCGCTCTCGTCGCGTAGCGCCACGACCTCGGAGTGGCGGTACAGCGCGTTGCTGTCGAACGATATCTTGGCGTCGAGCACGCGCAGTTCGCCTTGCTTCGTGACCACCAGCGGATTGATTTCCAGCATCGCCATGTCCTTGGCGATGAAGGCGTTATAAAGCTGCGCCACCAGCTTCTCCGCCTGCTTGCCGAGATCGCCGCGCAATCCCAGCGCCTTGGCGGCGGTGCGGCCGTGATGGCCCATCACCCCCGTGACGGGATCGACCGAGAAGGTCACGATCTTCTCAGGCGTTTTGTGGGCGACTTCCTCAATATTCATTCCGCCTTCGGTCGAGACGACGAACGAAATCCTCGATGTCTCGCGATCGACCAGCGCCGAGAGATAGAACTCCTTGTCGATGTCAGAGCCTTCCTCGATGTAGAGGCGGTTGACCTGCTTGCCGGCCGGGCCGGTCTGCGCCGTAACCAGCGTCGCGCCAAGCATCTGGCCGGCAAACTGCTTCACCTCGTCGATCGATCTGGCAAGGCGGACGCCGCCCTTGTCGCCGGCGGCGGATTCCTTGAATGTGCCCTTGCCGCGGCCGCCCGCATGGATCTGGCTTTTCACCACCCAGACCGGACCGCCCAGCGTGTGCGCCGCTGCCTCGGCCTCCGATGCTTTGAGCGCCGGCACCCCGCGCGAGACCGGCACGCCGAACTCGCGCAGCAACGCCTTGGCCTGATATTCGTGGATGTTCATCTGGATGGTCTCCGACCCGCGGCAGGACAGTTCTGGCAAGGGCCACTTCGAGTTCACTATTTTTCGCCGGCCAAGATATGCCCGCCGCGATGGCCTTGCCGGCGGCGCATGCGTATCCCCTCGGCACCGTACTGATGGCCGTGCCGATCAGCCGTCAAGCAGATCGGGCGCGATCTTCTTGCAGGCGTCGACGAGCCCTTGAACCGCAGCGACCGATCTGTCGAAGGCTGCCCGATCCTTGCCGGTCAATTCAATCTCGACAATGCGTTCCACGCCCTTGGCGCCGATCACCACGGGTACTCCGACATACATGTCGTTCACGTCGAACTCGCCGTTGAGATAGGCGGCGCAAGGCAGCACACGTTTCTTGTCGCGCAGGAAGCTCTCCGCCATTGCGATCGCGGAGGTGGCCGGCGCATAGAACGCCGAGCCGGTCTTGAGCAGATTGACGATCTCGGCGCCGCCGTTGCGGGTGCGCTCCACGATTTCATCGATGCGGGCCTGCGAGGTCCAGCCCATTTTGACAAGGTCCGGCAGCGGAATGCCCGCCACGGTTGAATACTTTACCAGCGGCACCATGCTGTCGCCGTGACCGCCAAGCACGAAGGCCGTTACGTCTTCCACCGAGACGTTGAATTCGTCTGCGAGAAAATAGCGGAAACGTGAGGAGTCCAGCACGCCGGCCATGCCGACTACCTTTTTCGGCGGCAGGCCGGAGGCTTTCTGCAGCGCCCAAACCATGGCGTCGAGCGGATTGGTGATGCAGATGACGAAGGCGTCGGGCGCGTATTTCCTGATGCCGGCGCCGACCTGCTCCATCACCTTGAGATTGATCCCCAGCAGATCGTCGCGACTCATGCCCGGCTTGCGCGGAACACCGGCAGTGACGATGCAGACGCTGGCCCCCTCAAGCGCTTCATACGAATTGGCGCCCGCCAGTCTGGCGTCGAACCCTTCCACCGGGGAGGACTGGGCGATATCGAGCGATTTGCCTTGCGGAATGCCTTCCGCGATATCGAACATCACGACGTCGCCGAGTTGTTTCAGTCCGATGAGATGAGCGAGCGTCCCTCCGATCTGGCCAGAGCCGATCAGTGCGATCTTGTCGCGCGCCATGGGAATCTATCCTTTGATGGCAAAACATGCAGGACGAGAAAATCTCGATACGATCGTGGTTAGACCTTTCGTCCCGCCCGTTCAAGTCGTCGCAACGTGCAACGTCAAGTCTCGACCAGTCCGGCGCTGGAGCTGCTGGCTGCGGAATCGCTGCGGCCGTGAGCCTTGGCCAGATAGGATTCCGCGTTCATCTCGATCAGGCGCGAGGAGGTGCGCTTGAATTCATTCGCCTCGAAGCCCTCGCTGGTACGATAGAGCGAAAGCGGATCGGCATCGCTCGAGGCCATCAGTTTCACGCCGTTGTCATACAGCGCGTCGATCAGGGCGATGAACCGCTTGGCGGCGTCGCGGTCGGCATGGTCCATCACCGGGATGCGGTCGATCATAATGGTATGATAATCCCGCGCAAGACGGAGGTAGTCGGAAGCAGCAAGCGGCTGCTCGCACAGGGTTGCAAAGGAAAAGCGCGCGACGCCGTGGGCCGAGCATGGCACGTGCAGCAGGCGGCCTTTGATCGCGATGTCGCGCGGCTTGCAGGGCGCGCCGCCGGTCATGAGCGTCCACGCCCTGTCGAGCGCCTCCTCGGCCTCGGCGTCGGCGGGTGTTAACCACATCTTGACGCTGGCGAGCTTCTCCATGCGGAAATCCGTGCGGGCGTCGAGACGCAGCACGTCCATGCGTTCCTCGATCTGCGCAAGGAATGGCAGGAACAGCACGCGGTTGAGGCCGCCTTCATAGAGGTTGTCAGGAGGCACGTTCGATGTCGCCACCACGACGGTGCCGAGTTCAAACAGCCGCGCGAACAGGCGGCCGAGGATCATGGCGTCGGCGATATCGGTGACATGAAATTCGTCGAAGCACAAAAGCCACGCTTGCTCGAATATCGATGTCGCGGTGAGCTGAACGACGTCGGCGTCGGCTATCTCACCGCGCGCGATGCTCTGGCGAAAGGCAAAGATGCGTTCATGGACGTCTGCCATGAACTCATGGAAATGGACCCGGCGTTTGTGGGCGATCTGGCTCTCCTGGAAGAATAGATCCATCAGCATGGTTTTGCCGCGCCCGACGTCACCATGGATATAAAGTCCCTTCGGCGGAGGTTCGTCATCGGAATGGAAGAGCTTGTCGAGGAAGCCTGACCTGCCCGCGGGCTTGTAGGTCATGAGCCGTTCGTCCAGCGCGGCAAGCGCTTCCACCGCCCGCGCCTGCGCGGCGTCCGCCTCGATCGCGCCAGAGGCGACGAGGGCCTGATAGTGATTCCGGAACGATGTGGAAGACGCCGAAAACATCGGTCAGTTACGACTCCTGGGCGGCGGGAACGCAAGGCGTGAATTTGGTTGAAAAGTCTTGCGAATCAGCGATTACGCGTTGAGCTCGTAGGCGTCCTCGATGACGTAAGGGCCCCCGCCGACCGAGGCGCGTGAGGAGAACAACACGAATCGCTCGGCGGTGAATACCGTGGTTGGGAAGTAACCCCGAATCGACAGATAGTTCGCGACGTCCTGGTTCGATGCATCGCGCAAGCGCGCCAGCGTGACGTGGGGCGTGAACTTGCGTCCTTCGGCACCCAGCCCGCACCGCTGCATCAGCCGTTCAAGCTCGGCCTGCAATTCGACCAGGGGCGCGCTCGGTTCCACCGAGGCGACCACGGCGCGCGGCTTCTTGCCGCCAAAACTCGACAGCCCCCGCAGTGTCACCTCGAAAGGCTTGCGATTGACCCGCAGCAGCACCGATGCGACCTCGTTCGCGGCCGCGCCGTCGATATCGCCGATGAAGCGGAGGGTGAGGTGATAGTTCTCCGGATCGATCCAGCGGGCGCCTGGCAAGCCGCCGCGCAGACCGGACAGCGTGTGGCAAATCTCGGGCGGTATTTCCAGTCCCGTGAACAAACGCGGCATCGCAATCCTCGACGCTTGGCTTTGGTCCCGCCGCTATCGCAGCCGGGACAATCGTCTGTCGGCTTGGCGACGATTACGGCTGCCGTTCTATCGCAGTTTCATGACGGTGCAAGCCGTGGCCTGGATGCGCATGCCTTTTCAAGTTTTCCCCGCGGGAAGTGTGTCGAGAAAGGCTTCAACCGTGGGCAGAATATTCCTGACGATCATTGTCACGCCAGCCGTCGTGGGATGCATTCCGTCCGCCTGATTGAGTTCGGCATTCGCCGCAACGCCTTCCAGGAAGAATGGATATAAGGGTACGTCATATTTCTTCGCGAGATCGGGAAAGATTGCGTTGAATTGAGCGGCGTATTCGTCGCCGTAATTCGGCGGCGCGACCATGCCGCATAGCAGGACCGCGACATTGCGCGCCTTCAGGCGTTTGAGGATTTCGTCCAGCGCGGCGCTCGTCACCTTGGGATCAATGCCGCGCAGCGCATCGTTTGCGCCCAGTTCCAGGATGACGCCTTGCGTGCCGGCCGGAACGGACCAGTCCAGCCGGTCAAGACCGCCGGACGCGGTGTCGCCGGAGACGCCGGCATTGTTGATCGTGATGTTCATCCCCTTGTCTTTTAACGTCTTTTCCAGTTGAGCGGGAAATGCGTCGGCGGCGGGAAGTCCGAGGCCGGCGCTTAAGGAATCGCCGAGCACCACGATCCTGACGGGGGCGTCGGACGCCCGGACCGGTCCTGCGATAACCAGGCCAGCGCCAACCAGCAGGCACGCAAACCTGCGCGTCAACCTCTCGATCGCTGAAAAAGAAATGCCATATGAGCCAGCAAGGCGGCTCGGAAGGTCTCCGTCATTTTGCTTCAGGCGCTCTCGAGACTTTCTGAACCCAAGCATCCTGGAATAAGTTTCCAGTGTCCTTCTGAATCCGAAGTTCGCTCGGAGCGGTGCGGCAGGATAGGCGAACATAGGATCAGGCATGGACAATCTCATCGAACGCTCGTCTCCAGCCGGTTATTCCGAAATCCCGGATGCCATCGCCATTTCCAATGTCAATCTTACGCTTGGCAGCGGCGCTGCGCGCGTTCATATCCTGAAAGACATCAGTCTCCGCATTGCCCGAGCCGAAGCGATCGGTTTGATCGGTCCGTCCGGGTCGGGAAAATCCACCCTTCTCATGGTCATGGCGGGACTGGAGCGTCCCGACAGTGGAGAGGTGGTGGTCGATGGCGCCCATTTCAACGCTCTCGACGAAGACGGTCTGGCGCGATTTCGCGGTCGTCATGTCGGCATTGTGTTCCAGTCCTTTCATCTGATCCCGACCATGACGGCGTTGGAGAATGTCGCCGTGCCACTCGAACTCGCAGGCGCGCCAGACGCGTCGGCGCGTGCAGCGAGCGAGTTGAATGCTGTAGGTCTCGGCGCGCGGCTGCATCATTATCCGGCGCAGCTATCTGGCGGCGAGCAGCAGCGCGTGGCGCTGGCGCGGGCGTTCGCGCCAGATCCGGCGATACTTGTCGCCGACGAGCCGACCGGCAACCTGGATGAGGCGACCGGCCAGCAGATCGTCGATCTCCTGTTCGCCAAGCACGCGGAACGCGGCATGACACTGGTGCTGGTGACCCACGATACCGCGCTGGCGCAACGTTGCGACCGCGTTGTGAAACTACGCTCGGGGCGCATCGACGGGGCAGGTCGATGACTTGTCATCCGCCATTCCCGAGGTGCGGTAAGCCAAAACACCGTCATCGGTGCGCCCCATCCGTCTTCATGGCCTTTCGCGCATGACGACAAACAGGACCAGCAGGCTGCTCCTTCCATTGCGGTTGGCGTTGCGCGAACTGCGCAGCGGGCTGCGCGGCTTCTATGTTTTTATCGCCTGCATCGCGCTCGGCGTCATGACGATTGCCGGCGTCGGCTCCTTGGCCTCCAGTCTGTCGGACGGGTTGGCGCGCGAGGGCCGCACGCTGCTCGGCGGTGATGTTTCGTTTTCATTGATTCAGCGCGAAGCCAAGCCGGATGAGATCGCCTTCCTGCGTGCGCGAGGAACGGTCTCGGTGGCGGCGACGCTGCGTGCGATGGCGCGCGCGCCGGACGGCAGGCTGGCGCTGGTCGAACTGAAGGCGGTCGATCAGGCCTATCCCCTGCTCGGCGGGCTGGCGCTGGATCCTGACATTCGGATGTCCGATCTGTTCGCCGAACAAGACGGAATATTCGGCGCGGCCGCCGACCCGGCTCTTCTGGCGCGACTGGATCTTAAGATCGGCGATCGCCTCACCATCGGCGGCGCCAGATTCGAGATCCGCAGCGTGGTTGATGCCGAGCCGGACAAGCTGGCAGGCGGACTTGGGCTCGGGCCGCGCTTCCTGGTCAGCATTGATGGCCTGCGCGCCACGGCATTGCTGCAGCCCGGCAGTCTGGTGCGCTGGATTTACCGAGTTCGGCTTGCGGGCAATGGTGCGGATGATCGGACGGCGACTGCGCTGGTCGATGCCGCGCGAACGGCGCTGCCGGAGGCGGGCTGGGACATCCGCAGCCGCACCAATGCCTCGCCGCAACTTGAGCGGACCATCTTGCGGTTTACGCAGTACCTGACCCTGGTCGGGCTCGCCGCCTTGCTGGTGGGGGGCGTCGGCGTCGGCAATGCCGTCAAGAGTCATATCGACCGGCGACGCGACACCATTGCAACGTTCAAGGCGGTGGGCGCGACCGGGCGCGACGTATTTGCGATTTATCTGGTGCAAGTGATGGTACTGGCCGCGCTCGGTTCAATCGCCGGCCTGATCGTCGGAGCTGCGCTGCCTTTCATCATTATCGGCGCCTTCGGCCATCTGCTGCCGCTTTCGGTCGTTCCGACGCTGCATCCCGATGAACTGGCGTTGTCTGCCGTATATGGCCTGTTGACGGCGCTGGCATTCGGCATATGGCCGCTGGCACGAGTTCATGACATTCCGGTCTCGGCCTTGTTTCGTGACACCGTTGCTCACGAAGTTCTTCGGCCGCAAACCCGCTACCTTGTCTTGATGATGCTCCTGATCGCAACCTTGGCCGGGATCGCCATTGGTCTTGCCTACGACAAGCGCGTGGCTCTGGTGTTCGTGGCGGCGTCGGCGATTGTGTTCGGATTGTTGCGCGGCATCGCCTCCGCCCTGATGGCGCTGGCGCGGCGGCTACCGCGATCCCGGATCACCATGGTGAGGCTTGCGATTTCAAACATCCATCGTCCGGGAACGCTGACGCCGTCCGTGGTGCTTTCGCTCGGCCTCGGTCTTGCCGTCCTGGTTACGATCACCCAGATCGACGGCAATCTGCGGCGGCAGTTCTTGGCGGCGCTGCCGGAGCGCGCCCCCTCCTTGTACTTCATTGACATTCCCTCGTCGGTATCGGACCGGTTCGACGAGTTTCTCAGGCGGCTGACCCCGCACGCGGTCGTGGAGGACGTGCCGATGCTGCGCGGGCGCATCGTCGCGGCGCGCGGCGTCAAGGCCGAAGACCTGAAACCTTCCCGCGACGCCCAATGGGTGCTGCAAAGCGATCGCGGCCTGACCTACACCGGCGAGGTGCCGAAGGGATCGAAGGTGGTCGAGGGCGAGTGGTGGGGACCAGACTATGCCGGGCCGCCGCTGGTGTCGTTTGAGAAGAAGCTTGCCGACGGGCTCGGGCTCAAGATCGGCGACGCCGTCGTCGTGAATGTGCTCGGCCGCGAGATCACGGCCACCATCAGCAACATGCGTAGCGTCGACTGGCAGAGCCTCGGCATCAACTTCGTATTGGTGTTCTCGCCCAATGCTTTTCGCGGCGCGCCGCACACTCATATCGCAACTCTGACCGGAATGCATGGCAGCTTTGCGGAGGACGCATCGATCATCAAGGCTGTCGCCGACGCCTTCCCGATGGTGACGAGCGTGCGCGTGCGAGAGGCCCTCGAAACCATCGGGACGGTCGTCACCAATCTGGTGCTGGCGATCCGTTGCGCCAGCGCCGTCACGCTGATCTCGGCGGTTCTCGTCCTTGGCGGTGCGCTGGCTGCCGGCCATCGGCACCGCGTCTATGACGCGGTGATTCTGAAAACCCTCGGCGCCACCAGGTTGCGGCTGCTTGGCGCCTATACGCTGGAGTATTTCATGATCGGAGCGGCCACCGCGATGTTCGGCATGGCGGCTGGTTCGCTTGCCGCGTGGCTGATCGTGACGCGGTTGATGACACTTGGTTTCGAATGGCAGGCCGGCAGCGCGGCTATTGTGGTGGGCGCCGCGCTGATCGTCACCGTGGCGCTGGGATTGATCGGCACGCTGATGGCGCTCAACCGGAAGCCGGCCACAATACTGAGGAATTTATGACAATATGTAGCAGGTCTCATGGCGTTCTCCTCCCGCCATGGCCGAAAGCAGGCGGTCAGGGGCTCTCTTGCGAGTCGGACGCTTTTGGCGCATTCGGTCTTCCGCGGATGAGCTGATTCCCTATCCTGAGGGCGACATTCAGCCGCGCGGAAGCTTGCGCCGGTTGTGCTAGTTTCCCACATACAGCTTGGGTCGGATGACATGCCCTGATGACCAAAAATTAATATAGCGGGCTGACCTATCCGAGACAGAATTCGAACTGGCGCGTAAATTCTTTGCGGCGCCAGACCAACCACGGGAATTCGACCATGCCGGACTTAGACCGTAATTATGCCTCTCCGTTTGGCCGGACCGCCGGGCGCGTTGATACCGCGGCCGTCGACGCCGGTCTGCGGTCCTATATGCTCAAGATCTACAATTACATGTCGATCGGTCTCGCCATTACCGGCCTGGCTGCGCTCGGCGTCTACATGGCGGCCGTCACCGGCGATCCATCGGGCGCAGCTGCCCAGATCGGTAACGCTTATCTGACGCCGTTCGGCTACGCGCTGTTTGTGAGCCCGTTGAAGTGGGTCTTCATCCTCGCGCCGCTGGCGATGGTCTTCGTCATCTCCTTTGGCATCAACCGGCTCAAGCCTGCGACCGCGCAGATGTTGTTCTGGGCGTTCTCGGCGTTGATGGGTCTGTCGCTGTCCTCGATCTTTCTGGTGTATACCCACACATCGATCGTGCGGGTGTTCTTCATCACCGCGGCCTCGTTCGGCGCGCTGAGCCTGTTCGGTTATACCACCAAGCGTGACATGAGCGGCATGGGCTCATTCCTGATCATGGGTCTGTTCGGCGTCATCATCGCGAGTCTGGTGAACCTCTTCATCGCAAGCTCTGCGCTGCAGTTCGTGGTGTCGGTCGTTGGCGTGCTGGTGTTCGCGGGTCTGACAGCCTACGACACCCAGCGGCTGAAGAACGACTACATTTACGGTTACGCCTCGCAGGGCGGCGAAATCGCCGAACGCGCGGCGATCACCGGCGCACTGTCGCTCTATCTGAACTTCATCAACCTGTTCACGCTGCTGCTGCAGTTGCTCGGGCAGCGGGAGTAGGCAGGGCTTTGAAAACCGGTCTGCCGGCTTTCGGATGGTCCTGCTAGAATGAACAGATGATTTAGGACGTGAAGCCCCGGGTTTTAGCCGGGGCTTTTTGTTATGCCGGGAGTACCCGTCAGGCGCTGGACTCGAACGATATCCGCGTCCGCCTATATACCCCTCATGCGCCCGCATGACATCCTGATGCTTGATGCCGCCGGATTGTTCTGCAAGCCTGGCGGCTTTCATATCGATCCGGTGCGGCCTGTGAACCGCGCGATCGTCACCCACGGTCATTCCGATCACGCCCGGCCTGGCCATGGGGCGGTGCTGGCGACGCCGGAAACGCTTGACATCATGCGGCTGCGCTACGGGAACGATTTCGCGGGCTCGGTGCAGGCGATCTCCTATGGGCAAGAGATCAAGCTGGGCGATGTCTCGATCGTGCTCCATCCCGCGGGGCATGTGCTGGGTTCGGCGCAGATCGCTGTCACGCATGGCGGGGTTCGCATCGTTGCATCGGGCGATTACAAGGACGTTTGCGATCCGACCTGCGCCCCATTTGAGGTGGTTCCTTGTGATGTCTTCATCACCGAGGCCACGTTCGGATTGCCGGTGTTCCTTCATGGCGATCCGGCTTCGGAAGTAGGCAAGCTGCTGGCCTCGGTCGCGCTGTTTCCGGAGCGAGCGCATCTGGTGGGTGCTTACTCGCTCGGCAAGACGCAGCGTGTGATCGCGCTGCTCCGCGAGGCCGGTTACGACGCGCCGATCTATCTGCACGGCGCGATGGACAAGGTGACCCGATATTATCAGAGCCGCGGCATCGCGCTTGGTGATCTGAGGCCGGTCAGGGGAATGAAGAAAGCCGATCTTGCCGGCGCCGTCACATTGGCGCCGCCCTCGGCCACGACCGATCTCTGGACGCGGCGATTTCCCGATCCGGTGAGAGCCTTCGCCTCGGGCTGGATGCGCGTGCGCGCGCGGGCGCGCCAGCGCGGCATCGAACTGCCGCTGGTCATCTCGGATCATGCCGACTGGACTGGATTGACCCGCATCATCGCCGCGACAGGAGCGGGCGAGATCTGGGTGACCCACGGTCAGGAGGATGCGCTGGTGCGCTGGTGCATGACCAAAGGTCTCGTCGCGCGCCCGCTGGCGCTGGTCGGCTATGGCGATGAAGACGGCGAGGGGGATACGGTTGGTTTCTCCGGCGGAGAGTCAAACTCGTGAATCGCTTCGCCGAACTTCTCGACCGCCTCGCCTACGAGCCCGGCCGCAACAACAAGCTGCGGCTGATCACCGCATACTTTCGCGACACGCCGGATCCGGATCGAGGCTACGCACTGGCCGCGCTCACCGGCGCATTGTCGTTCAAACACGCCAAGGCGGGGCTGGTCCGCGATCTGATCGCCGCGCGCGTCGATCCGGTGTTGTTCGCGCTGTCCTATGATTATGTCGGCGATCTCTCTGAAACGGCGGCACTGATGTGGCCGACGTCATCACTTGCCGAAGGGGCAATGGACGACCACCACGACAGTTCTCCACCCCCGACTCTCACAAACGTCGTCACGACGCTTCGCACGCTCGGCAAAGCCGAACTGCCGGCGCAACTTGCACGCTGGCTTGACGAACTGGACGAGACCGGGCGCTGGGCGCTGTTGAAACTCGTCACCGGCGCCATGCGGATCGGCATCTCCGCCAGACTCGCCAAGACCGCAGCCGCCGCGCTTGGTGGCAAAGACGTTCACGATGTCGAATTGATCTGGCCCGGTCTCGCGCCGCCTTACCTCGATCTGTTCGCATGGCTTGAGGGCCGCGGCGAAAGACCGGTCAATCGCATCCCCGCGCCGTTTCGGCCGGTGATGCTGGCGCATGCGATCGATGATGCCGATTTTGCGCGTCTGGATGCCGCCGATTTCATCGCCGAGTGGAAATGGGACGGCATCCGGGTGCAGGCGGTGAGCGGCTGCGATGAGCATGGCAATATCGCGACACGGCTCTATTCGCGCACGGGCGAGGACATCACCCACAGTTTCCCCGATTTGCTCCCCTCGTTGCGGCGCGAGGGCTCTTCTGAAGGGAGGCTCAATGACTCGCGGAAGCCTTTTGGCGCTTTTCGGCAGCAAACTTTCGCTATCGATGGCGAGTTGCTGGTGGTGCGCGATGGACGGGTGCAATCGTTCAACGTCCTGCAACAGCGGCTGAACCGCAAGGCGGTGACGTCCAGGCTGATGAAGGAGTTTCCTATTCACCTGCGCGCCTACGACCTGCTCGAAGATGGCGACAACGATCTGCGCGAGTTGCCGTTCGAGGATCGGCGGCGGCGGCTTGTTGATTTCATCGCCGCGCTTGACGACCCGCGCATCGACCTTTCGCCGCGGGTGGCTTTCGCGACCTGGGGCGAATTGGCGGCAGCCCGGGCCGACCCGGCCGCCGCCGGCGCGGGGGCAGATGCCGATGCCATCGAAGGCATCATGTTGAAACGTTGTGACGCGTCCTATCTGCCGGGGCGTCCAAAAGGTCTTTGGTGGAAGTGGAAGCGCGATCCGCGTATCATCGACGCCGTCCTGATGTATGCGCAGCGCGGACACGGCAGGCGCTCGTCCTATTACTCCGATTACACCTTTGGGGTCTGGACCGCGGGGGAGGAGGGCGAACAGCTGGTGCCCGTCGGCAAGGCTTATTTCGGCTTTACCGATGAGGAATTGGTCCGGATCGACCGGTTCGTCCGCCGCAACACCACCGAGAGTTTCGGCCCGGTGCGCCATGTCCTGCATGAGCCCGATCGGGGACTGGTGCTCGAAATCGCCTTTGAGGGCTTGCAGCGTTCGGCCCGGCATAAATCAGGAGTGGCGATGCGCTTTCCGCGGATCAACCGGCTGCGTTGGGACAAGCCGCCGCGCGAGGCGGATCGGTTGGAAACGCTGGAACGGATGCTGACCTCTGAAGCCGCCAAATCAACCGGCGCTGGCGCATGATCCCGAAAAGTGGAAGCTGGTTTCCGGCTAAGATTGTGCGCGATCAAAAAGTTAAGGCTGGAGCATGATCCCGAAAAGTGGAAACCGGTTTTCGGATAAGATCATGCGCGATCAAAAAGTTAAGGTTAGAGTCTTGTTCAACGCGGTTGAACCCGACTCTAACGGCCATTGATGGCGGAACGGTGGTTTCCCCTCCGCCGCATACTGATTATGTTGGTGGGCCTTATGTCCGCAGGAGAACTTTGATGCCGAACGACGACACCCGGAACTTGCAGGCCAGCCAAGACAGCCTGTCGCGTTTTCTGGGCGGCTCGCCGCTCGCGGTCGCGTTTCGCCTGATCCTGCTATCGACGCTGGTCGGCGTCATGCTCGCGGCGATCGGCTTCGACCCCTGGAATATCGTGCAAAGCATTCGCCTGCTGATCGAACGCGTCTGGGATCTCGGCTTTGATGCAATCAACGGATTGTGGCGCTACTTCCTGCTCGGCGCCGTCATCGTGATCCCGATCTGGCTGCTGTCGCGCCTGTTCGGCGCGCCGCGCGGGCGGTAGAGAGTTTTCCGGCACGTCATCAGATCTGAAAGCCCCGCTTCTGGTTCTATCAGGAGCGGACAGGCTCTACACCGGCCAGTCTTCCGCCGTAATGGTCGCCGCGTCAGCGCCGATGACATCCGCTAGCGAGTCGCGGCCGGTTCGCAGCAATGTCGAAGTCAGATCGCTCTTGATGTTGTCGATCAGTCCGAGCCCCTTGTAGACCAGGGACGAGTAGAGCTGAATCAAGGTGGCGCCTGCGCGAATTTTGGTCAGTGCGGCGCCGCCTGAGTCGATGCCGCCGACGCCGACCAGCGGAAATGCGCCTTCCGTCCGCACATAGGTTTCCGCCACCATCCGCGTCGACAGGCGGAACAGCGGTCGTCCTGATAATCCACCCTGTTCTTTCGCGCGCGCTTGATCGCGCAGGGTCGAGGGGCGCGTCAAGGTAGTGTTGCCGACGATCATACCGTCGGTGCGTCGTGAGCGTGCGATGTGAACGACGTCGTCGAGCTCTGCCAGGGTCAGGTCGGGCGCGATCTTGAGCAGCACCGGCGTGTCGCCTGCGTTCTGTCGGACACGCTCGCGGGCGTCGATCACCCTCGCCAGCAATTCGTCGAGCGCCGCCGCCTGCTGCAGGTTGCGCAGGCCGGGAGTATTGGGCGACGACACGTTCACAGTGAAGTAACTTGCCACCGGGGCAAAGATTTCGATCAGCCTGACATAGTCGGCGATGTGATTGGCCGAGTCCTTGTTGGCGCCGATGTTCACTCCAACGATGCCGCCGGAATGCGCGCGGGCCGCAAGCCGGCGAAGCACGGTGTGTGCGCCGTCGTTGTTGAATCCCATGCGGTTGATGACGCCCTCGTCGCGTTCAAGCCGGAACACGCGGGGACGCGGATTGCCGGGCTGGGCTCTCGGCGTTACCGAACCGATTTCGACGAAGCCGAATCCGAGTTTCAGCAGTGCGTCCGGAACCTCGGCGCTCTTGTCAAAACCGGCGGCCAGGCCGATCGGATTAGGAAAATTCAGGCCGAAGGCGCGGACCGCAAGTTTCGGATCCTCGGTGCGCTGGCGTATCGGCGGCAGGAGCCGTAAACCCTGTATCGCCATGCGATGCGCATCTTCGGGATCGAACCAGCGCAACAGGGGCAGCGAGAAGTTATCGAAGGCGCGGATCACGGCGCAAGCTCCGGAATATCGTGATATCCGTCCGGTCGCGCGGGCATATCCAGCACAGTTGTGACATGACGCAGATCGAGTTCGCCATAGAGATGTGGAAACGGTTCGCCTCCGCGCGAGATTTCCCACCGCAGCGCCTCACCCAGTCCATCGGCATCGATCGCGATCAGGAGCAGCCCGGTCTGGCCAAAAAAGTGCTTGCGGGCCGTGCCTTCGAGCTGGGACGCGGTTGAAAAATGAATGAACCCGTCACGGAAATCGTCGGCGCTGCCGCGAAAGACGCCGTGCCGCTCGGCCTCCCGCCAGGCCGAAGCAGGACAGATTTTGTAGATCGTGCGCACGCGTGTCCGAGCCCGTCATCGCGCTTCCTGAAAAGCGCATAACCCCCTTGCCACCCGCTAAAATTGCGGCGGATCATGCGTGACCGTATCGGTGGCTCGCCCGCACTTCAAGAGCCGCATTTTATCCCCGGCGCAATTGCAGGCTTGCGCCCGTTGAGGTAATAATTCCTAATCTTTGACAGAATTCACCGCCGCGGAATCAGGACGCGCCCCATGGTCATGCTGACACACGCCCAGATATGGACCGCGCTGGACCGTCTCGCGGAGCGCGCCGGCCTATCGCCGTCGGGCCTTGCGAGAAGGGCAGGGCTCGATCCAACCACCTTCAACAAATCGAAGCGCATTACCAGCGACGGACGGGAGCGGTGGCCTTCAACCGAGTCGGTGGCCAAAGCGCTCGCCGCGACCGATACCGCGATCGACACCTTCGTGCAGTTCATCGAAGATTCGGCGCGAGCCGCGCAGGCCGTGCCGTTGTTGGGGTTCGCCGAAGCCGGCGCCGGCGGCTATTTCGACGATGGCGGCTTTCCTGTGGGGAAGGGCTGGGATGAGGTGGGGCTTCCTGCTGTCAACGACGAGCACGCGTACGCGCTGGAGATATCCGGAGACTCGATGAAGCCGGCCTATCGTGACGGCGATGTCATCGTGGTCTCGCCGGGGACGCCGATCCGGCGTGGCGATCGCGTGGTGGTGAAGACCAGGGATGGCGAGGTGATGGTGAAGGAACTCAAGCGCCGGACTGCGAAGACGATTGAATTGCAGTCGCTCAATCCGAGCCATGCCAACCGCACGCTGCCCGCTTCCGACGTGGAATGGATCGCGCGGATCGTGTGGGCGAGCCAATGACCTCGTTGAAATCTCCCGCTGGAGCATGATCCCGAAAAGTGGAAACAGGTTTTCGGAAAAAGATCATGCTCAAACAATAAGCGACGAGTCTGATTCAACGAAGTTGAAACAAACTCTAAGCTGTCGCGCCGTCTTTTTTGTTCTGGCGATTCTTGACGAGATCGGTGACGACGGCAGGATCAGCAAGCGTCGTGGTGTCGCCGAGGCTGGACGGCTCATCCTCGGCGATCTTGCGCAGGATGCGGCGCATGATCTTGCCGGAACGGGTTTTCGGCAGGCCGGGCGCAAACTGGATCAGGTCAGGGGAAGCGATCGGGCCGATGTCCTTGCGGACCCACGCGACCAGTTCCTTGCGCAGTGTCTCGCTCGGCTCCACGCCCTGCATCAGGGTGACGTAAGCGTAGATGCCCTGGCCCTTGATGTTGTGGGGATAGCCGACCACGGCGGCTTCCGACACGCTTTCATGCGCGACCAGCGAGCTTTCGACTTCCGCCGTGCCCATGCGGTGACCGGAGACGTTGATGACGTCATCGACGCGGCCGGTGATCCAGTAATAGCCGTCGGCGTCGCGGCGGCAGCCGTCGCCGGAAAAGTATCTTCCCTTGTAGGAGGAGAAGTAGGTCTGCTCGAAGCGGGCGTGATCGCCATAGACCGTGCGCACCTGGGCCGGCCACGATCTTGCGATGCACAGGTTGCCGCTGCATTCGCCTTCCAAAACATTGCCGTCGGCATCGACGATCTCGGGCACGATTCCGAAGAACGGCTTGGTCGCGGAGCCGGGCTTCTGAGCGATCGCGCCCGGCAGCGCCGAGATCATGATGCCGCCGGTTTCCGTTTGCCACCAGGTGTCGACCACCGGGCAGCGGCCGTCACCGACCACGCGGTGGTACCATTCCCAGGCTTCGGGGTTGATCGGCTCGCCGACCGAGCCGAGCAGGCGAAGGCTCGCGCGCGAGGTTTTCTTCACCGGCTCGTCGCCCGCCTGCATCAAAGCGCGGATCGCGGTCGGCGCGGTATAGAAGATGTTGACCTTGTGCTTGTCGATCACGTTCCAGAAACGGGAGGTGTCGGGATAGTTCGGCACGCCCTCGAATATTATCGTGGTCGCGCCGTTCGCCAGCGGCCCGTACAGGATGTAGCTGTGGCCGGTGACCCAGCCGACGTCGGCGGTGCACCAGTAGATGTCGCCGTCGTGATAGTCGAAGACGTATTGGTGCGTCATCGCCACGAAGACCAGATAGCCGGCGGTGGTGTGCAGGACGCCCTTGGGCTGTCCGGTCGATCCCGAGGTGTAGAGGATGAACAGCGGATCTTCCGCGTTCATCGGTTCGCACGGGCATTCACTTTCGACCACGGCCGCGGCCTCGTGATACCAGACGTCGCGCGTCGGATTCATGTCGACATTGCCGCCCGTGCGTTTGACGACGATCACCCAGTCGACCTCGCCGTTGACCTTCTCGATCGCGGCGTCGACATTGGCCTTCATCGCGATGGTGCGGCCGCCGCGCAGGCCCTCGTCGGAGGTGATGATGACGCGCGATTTGCAATCGCGCAGGCGGCCTGCGATGGAGTCCGGGGAGAAGCCGCCGAACACCACCGAGTGGATCGCGCCGATCCGCGCGCAGGCAAGGATCGCGTAGGCAGCTTCCGGAATCATCGGCAGGTAGATGGTGACGCGGTCGCCCTTCTTGACGTTGCGCAGCCGCAGGATGTTGGCCATCTTGCAGACTTCGTCGTGCAGTTCGCGATAGGTGATGTGCCTGGACTGCGAGGGATCGTCGCCTTCCCAGATGATCGCGGTCTGGTCGCCGCGTGTTTCCAGATGCCGGTCGATGCAGTTGTAGGCGGCGTTGAGCACGCCGTCCTCGAACCATTTGATCGAGACCTTGCCGAGTTCGAACGAGGCGTTCTCGACCTTGGTGAACGGCGTGATCCAGTCCAGGCGCTGCGCCGCCTCGGACCAGAATCCGTCCGGATCCTTGATCGAGCGCGCATACATCTCGCGATATTTGGCGTCGTCGACCCAAGCCCGCTTGGCCCAATCCGCGCTTACATCATAAATATTGTCGGACATTGTTTTGCTCCACCGCAGGACTCGGGCCCCGGAACCGAAGGCAGGTCCGTCTTCGCCGTTGCGACGATTATGCGTCGCGGTGTGTAACGGCGACAAGCCGCCAGGTTGGATTCTCATTCAACTGTGTCGAGGTCCGGAATCCGGCCTGGAGCGCTCGCGTCTGCCTACAGCCCGCCCATCTTGCAGATAAGCTTCCATTCCGCCGGGGTCACCGGCTGTACCGACAGACGCGAATATTTCACCAGCGCCATGTCGGCCAGGCGCTCGTCGGCCTTGACGGCGGCGATCGTCACCGGTGTCTTCAGCGGCTTGTTCGCCTTGATATCCACGCAGACGAACTTGCCGGTCTTGTCGGTGGGATCTGGATAGGCCTCGCGGATGATTTCGGCGATGCCGACGATCTCCTTGCCCTCGTTGGAATGATAGAAGAAGGCGAGGTCGCCTTTTTTCATGGCGGCGAGATTCTGCCGCGCGGTGAAGTTGCGCACGCCGGTCCAGGGCTCGCCCTTGGCACCCTTCGCCACCTGCTGCTCCCATGACCACGCCGAAGGCTCCGATTTCACCAGCCAGTAGGCCATCGCTATCCCTCTCCCCGGAACGGCCGCGTCAGCAGATTGTCGATGGCGCCGTCGATCGTCAATCGCCCGGCCAGAATGGCCGCGACAGCCTGCGCGACCGGCATCTCGACCTCGTGGGCGGCTGCCAGTTCGAGCAGCGCCGGCGCGGTAAGTGCGCCTTCGCTGAGTTTGCCGTGAGGCGCTGGCTCGCCGCGCCCCAGCGCGATGCCGAGCGAGAAATTGCGCGACTGGAGACTCGAACAGGTGAGGATGAGATCGCCGAGACCGGACAGGCCGGCCAGCGTTTCGCCGCGCCCGCCGCACGCGCATCCGAGGCGAACCAGTTCGCTGAACCCGCGCGTGGTCAGCGCCGCCAGCGCCGACGCGCCGAGTTGTTTACCGACGACGATCCCGGCAGCGATAGCGAGGACGTTTTTGGCGGCGCCGCCGATCTCGACGCCGCGGACGTCCGTCGTGTGATAGGGGCGGAAGGCGGCCGAGCCGAGCGCGTGAACCAACGCGACCGCCAACTCGTCGTCTCTCGCGGCCAGCGTCACGGCCGTGGGCAGCCCCTTTGCCACGTCGTCGGCAAAACTCGGTCCGGACAGGATCGCGGGGACGGCATGAGGCGCGGCCTCTTCGATCACCTCGGTCATGAAGCGCCGGGTGCCATGCTCGATGCCTTTGGCGCTGGCGATCACGGGAGTCCCGCGCGGAAGATGCGGCGCCAGTGCGGCGACCGCCGCGCGCGAATGTTGCGCGGGCACCGCGATCACGACGATATCGGCGCTACCGGCGGCGGCGAGATCGTGCGTCACGATGATGTTGCGGTCGAGCGGAATGCCGGGCAGGCGCGGATTGTCCCGCGTTGCCGAGATCTGTGCTGCGGCAGCGGCGTCGCGCGCATACAACGTGACCTCCCGGCCCGCGCGCGCGGCGACGCCAGCCAGGGCGGTACCCCAGGCTCCTGCGCCGATCACGCAAACGCGGTTGAGCGGTCTCATCGCGGCGTCGCCTTCAAAATCCGGCGCGGGTATTGGCGAAGCCTGCCGGCGCTTGCGCATTGGCATCGAGCAGCCAACGGGCGCGCGGAGGAGCTTCAAGCGTGTCGGTCAATCCCGCCGCCAGCCGCTCGGCGCCCGCCCATGCGATCATGGCGCCATTGTCGGTGCAAAGGGCCGGCGGTGGAATGATGAGCATGGTCTGCGCCTTGGCGGCAACGCCTTCGAGCGAGGCGCGGATCGCCCGGTTGGCGGCGACGCCGCCGGCGGCGACCAGGGCGCGCGGCGTTCCGAACCGCTCTTGAAACAGTTTGAGCCCGACGCCGAGCCGATCCGCGGTCGCCTCCAGCACGGCCGCCTGAAACCCGGCGCAGAGATCGCTGATGTCCTGCGGCTTCAGCGGATCGATGCGACTGGCTTCGTTCCGCACGGCTGTCTTCAGCCCGGAGAGCGAGAAATTGGCGTCGGGCCGTCCGAGCATCGGCCGCGGAAAATTGAATCGCGACGCATCGCCACCCTCCGCGGCGCGCTCGACCTGCGGGCCGCCGGGGTAGGGCAGGCCAAGCATCTTCGCAACCTTGTCGAAGGCTTCGCCCATGGCGTCATCGACCGTGGTGCCGAGCCGGACATAGTTGCCGACGCCGAGCACGGCGACGATCTGGGTATGCCCGCCGGAGGCGAGGAACAGGCAGTAGGGGAATTCCAGCGCGCGGGTCAGCCGCGGCGTCAGCGCGTGGGCTTCGAGATGGTTGACCGCGATCAGCGGCGTGCGATGAACAAGTGCGATCGCCTTGGCCGTGGTCAGCCCTACGATGACTCCACCGATCAGGCCCGGACCGGCTGCGGCGGCGATTCCCGAAAGCTGTGGGAATCCGACGCCTGATTCCTTCATCGCACGGGCCACAAGGCCGTCGAGCAGTTCGACATGGGCGCGGGCCGCGATTTCCGGAACCACGCCGCCATAGGGGGCGTGTTCTTCGGTCTGCGACCGTACGATGTTGGAGAGAATCCGGGCGCTGCCGTCCGGGAGACGCTCGACCACGGCGGCGGCGGTCTCGTCGCAGGTGGTCTCGATCCCCAGCACCAGCATTGGCGTATTGTACCTAGACTAGATGTGGCCCTTGCGTTATCGGGCAAACCAGCGTTTCCCTTCCCCAACGGCGTAGCACTATGAGGTCTTGGCGTGCAATCCTCGGACGAGACAGAGATTCTGGCAACGATCGGCACTCGGGGCAGCCCGCTGGCGCTGGCGCAGGCTCACGAGGTGCGGGACCGGTTGGCGCGTGCGCATCAGGTGGCGCCCGAGCGGATCGCCATCAAGACCATCCGAACCTCGGGCGACGCCATTCAGGACCGGCCGCTGTTCGATGTCGGAGGCAAGGGACTTTTCACCAAGGAAATCGAGGAGGCGCTGCTCGCCGGCGCCATCGACTTCGCGGTGCATTCTTCCAAGGACGTGCCGACATTCCTGCCCGACGCGACCTGGCTGCCGGCCTTTCTGCCGCGCGAGGACGTGCGCGACGTCTTCATCAGCCCGCGCGCTGCGTCTTTGCACGATCTTCCCGCCGGCTCGATCGTCGGGACAGCGTCGCTGCGGCGGCAGGCCATGGTGCTTCGGTTACGCCCTGATCTGAAGGTCAATGCGCTGCGCGGCAACGTCGAGACGCGTTTGCGCAAGATCGATGCCGGGGAGGCCGACGCCACGCTGCTGGCGCTCGCCGGGTTGAATCGCCTCGGATTGCAGGACAAGGCGACGCGCATTCTCGAGACCGAGGAATTCCTGCCGGCGGTCGGGCAAGGCGCCATCGCGATCGAATCGCGCCGTGACGATGATCGCATCAACGCGTTCGTGAAAGCGATCGGCGATTCTGAAACGGAGGTGGCGCTGAGCGCGGAGCGGAGCTTTCTGGCATTGCTCGACGGCTCCTGCCGCACGCCGATCGGCGGTCATTGTCGCGTGAACGGCGACCGCATCCACTTCCGTGGCCTTATTATTTCTCCCGATGGCACGGAATCCTATGAAACCACGCGTGAGGGAGCACGTGCCGATGCGGCCGCACTCGGGGCGGACGCCGCGCATGAACTGCGTGAGCGCGCCGGCGAAAAGTTCTTCACTTTGTTTGCCGGAGCGTGAGGCGTGGCGGTTCTCGTCACACGGCCTGAACCGGACAATGGAACCACGGCGGCGGCGCTGCGCGCGATGGGGCGCGAGGCGCTGTTGTCGCCGGTGTTACGCTTCGAGGCGGTTGCTTTCGAAATCGATCAGGACGCGAATTATGGCGCGGTCATTGTGACCAGCGCCAACGCGCTGCGCGCGCTCGCCGTCCATCCGGGGATTGAATCGCTGCTGAATCTGGCCGTGTTCGCGGTCGGCCGTCACACTGCCGAGGCCGCGCGCCGGATCGGCTTCCAGGATGTGGTGGCGGCAACCGGAGATGCCGCGGCATTGTGCGAGCTCATTTTGGAGGGTGTCCGCGCGAAACGTCTGATAAAAGGCGCCAGGATTCTTTATCTCGCTGCGGCGGATCGTTCATGCGATCTCGCCGGGAAGCTCGAAGGGCACGGTTTGATTGTCGTAACGACAACATGTTACCGCATGGCGCCGGTGGCGAGCCTGTCTCGCGAGGTCTGTGACGCATTTGCCTCGCACCGGATATCAGCGGTGCTGCATTATTCGCGGCGCAGCGCCCGTGCGTTCCTGGATGCCGTCCGTATCGGGGGCGTCGAGATTTCGGCGTTGGCGGTGCCGCAATGTTGCATCTCTGGCGCAGTCGCCTCGATTCTGCGGGACGCCGGTGCTCCCCATGTGCTGGAGGCGAGCGTCCCGGCCGAGCAAGCCGTATTGGAGGCACTGGATTGTGCGTTGCGGTCGTCGTCGCAGTAAGACGTGCGTTACGGCCACAATCGCGGTAAAGAGGGGGAGGGGTCTCGAATCTGATACACGATGTGTCGCTGCAATGGGGAACCGTGACGATGGCAGATGACAAGCATGACGACGTCTCCCAGGAGGGAAACTCGCGTCCGCTTTCCACAGGCGACGACGCGACTGGAATCTCCGGGGCGGCGGAGAATGCGGCCCCAGCGGATGGGGGTGAGGCAGCGGGCGATCAACAGGCCGGGAACTGGCCGTCCACGTCTTCGGATGCGCCCTTCAGCGCCAGTTCGGGCGCGGATGACGCCTCTCAGGACCGAGGCTGGCAGGATCAGTCGTCGGCTACAGACCTCGGGGCCGACCTTTCCGTCGCAGCCGATGAAACCGACCCTGGTTCGGGCGGGGCGGTTGATGATCAGCCCTTGGCCCGGCAGCCGGCTCCTCCGCGGTCTCCATCCCGCGCATCGTTGGTTCTGATCGCCGCCTTTTCAGGCGCTGTCGCCGCCGGGATCGTAGCCGGCGGCGCGTGGCTGGCGGGCTTGCCGCCGTCACCCACCGTCCCATCCTCGGAGCCACAAGTGAGTCAGGCGGAATTCGGCGCTCTCGCGAACCGGGTGGATCGGATCGAAGCGGCGGCGGGCAAGCCGGCCGCCTCGTCGCTCGATCAGGCCGCGGCGGAGCGCATCGAGACGCTGGACAAGTCCGCCGCCTCCTTGCGCGAGGAACTGACGTCGTTGCGCGAGGAATTGGCAACCGTTCGCGGCCAATCCGACAGGCTGGCCGCCGCGCTGAAGGATGGAACGGCTGTGCCGCGGCAAGACGGCGAGACGCCGTCCGATGTTGTTCCATCCGACCCTGCGCCGTCCGATCTTGCGGCTCTCAGCGCGCGACTCGCGCAGACCCAACAACAGGTCGAGCAGATGACGCAAACCCTCACCGCGGAGGAGACAGCCAAGCGTGGCGCGGCTCCGGCCGACGACGGACCGCTTCGGCTGGCCGTTGCTGCGACGCTGCTGAATGTCGCGGTGCGCCAGGGGCAGCCTTATGGCGATTTGCTGGCGGTGTTCAGGACGCTGATCTCCGAGCCGGATAAGTTGAAACCGTTGGAGGCGTTCGCAGAGTCCGGGGTCCCGAGCGCGAACGTGCTATCTCGCGAACTTCTTGCGATCGTTCCGAAACTCGAGCCTGCGCCGATCAAGGTCTCCGCCAACGACATCGTGAACCGGTTGCAGGAAAGCGCCGTGCGTTTGGTGCGCATCGAACGCCTGGACGCGCCGCCAGCCGGAGATTCCGCCGGCGCCGTCGTCGCTCGCATCAAGGTGGCCGCCCGGCACAACGATGTCGCCGCCGCGAGAAAAGAACTGAATACACTTCCGCCGACCGATCGTACCACCGCGGAGCCCTGGATCGCCAAGGTCGACGCCCGCGATGCTGCTCTCGCCACTGCGCGTCAATTCGCTTCCGAAGCGATGGCGGCACTGGCCAAACCGGCGCCATAGGTTCCAGATGTTGCGTATCATCCTGTTTCTCGTTCTTATCGCCCTCTCTGCCTTGGGCGCTTCCTGGATCGCTGATCAGACCGGCACGATCGTGCTGTCGTGGGACGTCTGGCGGATCGAGACGACGCTGCCGGTATTCGCGCTCGGGCTGGGCCTGCTGGTCGTTGCCTCGCTCCTGGTATGGAGCGCCGTGCGCGGATTGTGGCAAGCCCCAACGCGGCTCCGCCGCGCGCGCCGGGCGCGCCGGACCGCGCGCGGCAGGGACGCCATTACGCGTGGACTGCTTGCGATCGGACATGGCGATGCGACAGCCGCGCGCAATCATGCCAGGGTTGCCCGGCGTCTGGTGTCGCAGGACCCGTTGGCGCTGCTCCTACATGCCCAAGCTGCGCAACTTGACGGCGACGCGGACCGTGCGCAGCGCGTCTTCCGCACCATGGCCGAACGCGCGGATACGCGGCTATTGGGTTTGCGAGGGCTTTTCATCGAAGCCCAGCGTGCCGGCGATCCGGCGGCTGCAGTTGCGATCGCGGAAGAAGCGCTTAAGACGTCGCCATCCTCGATATGGGCTTCTCAAGCCGCGCTTGGCTTCCGATGCGCCAGGGGCGACTGGGCTGGCGCGCTCGCCATTCTCGACAGAAACGCCGCGTCAGGCCGTATCGACAAGGCGCTGTATCGCCGTCAGCGTGGCGTGCTGCTCACGGCGAGGGCGTTGGAGCTTGAGACGTCCGATCGCGACCTGTCACGCCAGACCGTGATGGAGGCGGTAAAGTTTGCGCCGACGCTGGTTCCGGCCGTGGTGCTTGCAAGCAAGTACCTGAGCGAAGCCAACCAGATGCGGCGCGCGATGCGTATGATCGAAACCGCGTGGCTGGCACAGCCGCACCCCGATCTCGCTGATGCCTATGCCCATGTGATGCCGGGCGATTCAGCGTTGCAGCGGTTGGCGCGCGTCGAGAAACTCTCGGAAAAAGCGCCTGGTCATCCGGAAAGCGCGATGGCGATTGCGCGCGCCGCGCTCGATGCCAGCGAATTCGCGCGGGCCCGTGATGCTCTGGAGCCGCTGATCGCAGCGCCGACGCAACGCGTCGCGATGTTGATGGCCGAAATAGAGCATAGCGAGCATGGCGATAGTGGGCGCGCCCGCGCCTGGACGTTGCGCGCCGTGCGTGCCCTGCACGATCCGGTCTGGACTGCAGACGGGTACGTGTCCGACCACTGGCGTCCGGTTTCACCTGTCACTGGCCGCGTTGACGCGTTTCAGTGGCAAACGCCTCTGGCGGCGCTGCCTTCGAGCAGGCCTCCCTTGGTTGAGGCGGACGTTTCGGACCAGATCGCGGAAGAGACGCCTCGCGTCGAAGCCTTGCCCGCCGCTTCCCCCGGCGGGGAGTCCAAAGCTCAAGACGACGCAATGTCACCGGCTGATGTCGAAGCCGCATCGTTTGGAACTATTCCTATGCCGGACGAGACTGCGGCGTCGCCGATCAGTCATACAGAGGAAGACAAGCCCGGCGCTATTCCGGACGTGATCCCGATTGTCCGCGCTCCGGACGATCCGGGGGTCGATGACAGTCCCCAAAACGATGAGTTTGCTGAAGACGACTCCGCGGCTGCGCGTCAGGCGGGAGGGTTGCGCGGACTCCTGTCGCGCCGGGGGAACTGATGCGGCCGGGCGGCGATTTTTAGCGGCGGCGCGGCGGCCGGGTTCTTGCCAAGGGAGGTCGTGCCCGATATCAGAGGTCCCGCGCGCCGGACGGTTGCCGGGGCCGCAAACACGGCATGTTGTAAAGGATAGCCGCTTTAGCTCAGTTGGTAGAGCACATCATTCGTAATGATGGGGTCGCGTGTTCGAGTCACGCAAGCGGCACCACTTCCTTCATCGTTCGATCCAAATTGGTGGGAACGGTCGCCGTCGAGACCAGCAAGATTTTACCTGATGGAGCGCGCCAATGGTCCGTTTTGTCGTCGTTTTATCGTTTCTTCCCTTGCTCGCCGCCGCGGCATCGGCGCAGACCGCTGCGGAGAAGCGCAATTCCGGTTGCTCGCGCGACGCCGCCAAATATTGCCGGGCCCAAATGAACCATGGCGACATGGCTGTGCTCACGTGTTTGAAGGCGCACCGCGCGAAGCTGAGCAGAAAGTGCGCGAGGACCTTGGCGGCGCACGGCCATTAAATCAACAGCGACCTGGTCTTGCCGACGTGGAATCCGGCTGCGAAACTCCGGCATATGGCGCACGTTTTGCGTTCCGCGCGCGTATTGAACATACTCTTGCGACATTCCAAACGCTGCGGCAGATGGATCAATGCTTGATAGATTGCGCCATTTCATCATCGACGTGATATCGCCAGAGGCACCTGAGCATCGATCATTCGATGAGAATGGCTGCAAGCTCGCGGCGACCGCGCTGTTCATCCATGTCATCTCACTCGATGGCCAGCCTTCCGACGTGGAAATCCGCAAGCTGCACGAACTGATCGAAACCCGTTTCGGATTGGATCCCGGTATTGCCGACAAGTTGATCACATCGGCGACGCTGGCCGAAGGCGAGGCGGTCGACCTCTATCAATTCACCAGTGTGCTGATGCGTTCGCTGAATGATGAAGATCGTTTGCGCATCGTCGAAATGATGTGGGAGTTGGTCTATGCGGACGGCCGCGTCAGCGAATTCGAGGAAAATGTCGTGTGGCGCGCCGCTGATCTGCTGGCCATTTCGTCGCGCGATCGTATCAAACTCAAGCATCGCGTCGGCCGCAAGCGGCCAGCGCCCGATGCTGCGACCTGACCGGGGGTCTGCGAAGCAAGACTCCAGCGATAAGCCGGCAAGCCCGGTCGTTGCATCGAGCCTTGATCGTGTCATGTTCTAACCATTTCGAGGTAAGAGCAGATCGTGACTAACCCGGTAACATTGATAACAGGCGCGTCCTCCGGGATCGGCGCCGAGTTCGCGCGGGTATTCGCTGCGCATGGACACAGGGTGGCTCTGGTCGCCCGGCGTGCCGATCGCCTCCACGCCCTTGCGGCTGAAATCGTCGCATCGGGGCGCATGGCTCCGATCGTCATCTCCTGCGATCTCGGCGAGGCGGGTGCGGCAGACCGGATCGCGGCGGCGCTCACGGCCGAACGTGTCGAGGTCAAGTATCTCGTGAACAATGCCGGCTACGGGCTGTTCGGTCACGCCGTCGAACTGGATCGCGCCGATCAACTCGCGATGATCGACGTCAATGTTCGGGCGCTGACGGATTTGTCGCTGCGGTTTTCCGAAAGCTTGATCCGGCTGCGCGGGGGCATTCTCAACGTCGGGTCGATCGCCGGATTTCTGCCGGGGCCGGGCATGGCCGTCTATTATGCGTCGAAGGCCTATGTCCTGTCGTTCAGCGAGGCGTTGCGCGGCGAACTCGGTCCCCGCGGCGTCCGTGTCACCGTGATCTGTCCGGGCCCGGTCCCAACCGAGTTTCAGGCGCGAGCCGGTGTGAAACCCGGTTTCCACTCCTCAATCCTGAAGGTATCTGCAAAGGATGTCGCTCTGGCGGGTTATCGGGGGCTGATGGCCAACAAGAGGGCGGTGCTGCCCGGCCTGGGGATCAGAATGCTGCCGTTGTTGCTTCGGCTGTTTCCGCGCGACGTTATCCTATGGGCTGCCGCAGGGTTTCAGACGCGAAGAGGATTGTGAGGCTTCATCGGCCTGTGTGGATACTGACGTCGCGATGACGCCGACGAAGTCCGGAGAAGCGGGTGAAACAAAGCAGTTAGGGAAGCCAAGCAATTGGTGGAGCCAGGCGGGATCGAACCGCCGACCTCGTCATTGCGAACGACGCGCTCTCCCAGCTGAGCTATGGCCCCGTCTGCGATCGGCGGCGAATAAACGGCGCTCCGACCGGAACGCCGCCATTTACAATCCTCGCCAACGGCAAGTCAAGAACGGTCAAAATAGTGCGAATCGGCTCTTTAGACCTCATTTGCCCGGCCTTCCCTTGTTTAGCCGGAACCGAAACGATATTTAGCAGGCTCGTGTTCCGCGTTCGAAGCCCGTTCCCGTGACTGCGCTATAAAGCGACGAATCTTCGAAATCCAGGGACACGAGAGACCAATGCTCGTAGAGCCTTTGCGCTTTTGACGGAGTCAGAAGCGGGGCTCTATGATTTTGACTTGACGCGTTTTCTCACGCGAACCGGTATCCACTTCGCTCGAAAACGCTATAGTGTGGCTGCAATTCGGAGGTTCTCTTGACGGACTTTTGGCTAGGTAAAGGAACATTCGAACCGCCGCTTCAGACACCGGTGGTCAGATCCTGACATTCGCATCCGGTTTCACCACGCGTTCCCGCGAATGTCAGAATCGAACATCACTGGCAAATAAGTCGCGAACGTCAAATTCACTCCAATGGTCGTGTTCACGATCAAACCCGCGAGCCAATCCGCCATGCGAGCCATACTGGATATCGTTCTTATCATCCTTGACCTCTATGTTTGGCTGCTGATTGCCTCGGCGATCCTGTCATGGCTGATTGCGTTCAATGTGGTGAATACCCGCAATCAGTTCGTCGCCGCGGTGGCTGAGTTTCTGGAGCGGATCACCGAGCCTCTGCTGGCGCCGATCCGCCGGATGCTGCCGAATCTCGGCGGGCTGGATATTTCTCCGATCATCCTGATTCTGATCATCCTGTTCATGCAGCGAGTCATCACCTATTACATCTACCCTGCCGTGTTCTGACCGGCAGCCTGATGGAGCCGTGGCGGTATTCTTCGCAGGGGCTCCGCATCGCCTTGCGAGTGACGCCGCGCGGCGGCCGCGACGGAATCGACGGCATTGAAATGCTGGCGGACGGCCGGCCGGTGGTGAAAGTTCGCGTACGTGCCGTTGCCGAGGGCGGCGAGGCCAACCGAGCTGTCATGGCGGTGCTGGCAAAGGCGCTGGGCGTACGGAAAGTCGACGTCCGGATACTTGCGGGAGCAACGTCGCGGCTGAAGCAGGTCGCAGTCGAGGGCGATCCCGTTCAACTCGGCGACGCCCTGCGGGCATTGACGGCGGCTCAATCGAAATAGCCCGAACTGAGGATCAGCATGGCGGCCAGTATCATCGATGGAAAAGTCATCGCCGCCGATTTGCGTGCGCAGGTGGCCGGTGAGGTGACGCGGATGAAGCGTGATCACGGGCTGACGCCGGGTCTCGCCGTGGTGCTGGTCGGCAACGATCCGGCGAGCGAAGTCTACGTCCGCAGCAAGCACAAGCAGACCCAGGCCGCCGGCATGGCGTCGTTCGAGCATACGCTGTCCGCGGACGTCGCGCAGGCCGATCTGTTGGCGCTGATCGCTGAACTGAATGCGGATCCCGCCGTTCACGGCATTCTGGTTCAACTGCCGCTGCCGAAGCGGCTTGATACCGGGGCGGTCATCGCCGCCATCGATCCGGCCAAGGATGTCGACGGGCTGCATCCCCACAACGCCGGCCGCCTCGCGGGCGGCCTGCCAGCCCTGTCGCCTTGCACGCCGCTCGGCTGCATCATCCTGACCAAAAGCGTGCATGCCTCGCTCGAAGGCCTGGACGCCATCGTGCTCGGACGCTCCAATCTCGTGGGACGGCCGCTGGTGCAGTTGTTGCTGAATGAAAACGTTACGGTGACGATCGCGCATTCGCGCTCCCGCAACCTGCCTGAACTCTGTCGCCGCGCCGATCTCGTCTATGCGGCTGTCGGCAAGGCCGAAATGGTCCGCGGCGACTGGCTCAAGCCGGGCGCGACCGTGATCGATGTCGGCATCACGCGCGTGCCGACAGTCGAGGGCCAAACGCGGCTGATAGGCGATGTTGCATTCAATGAGGCGATGAAGGTCGCGGGCGCGGTCACGCCGGTTCCCGGTGGCGTCGGGCAGATGACCGTGGCTTGCCTGTTGGTCAACACGCTTCGCGCGGCTTGCGCGATCAGAGGGCTGCCTGCGCCGGGGGTATGAACGCCGAAGGGCGTCATTGCCGACTTGATCGTCTATGGAATTGTCGCGTTTCCGAGCGAAGCATGTCCTCGGGCTTGACTCGAATGGAATCCGGTTCGCGTGACGAAAGGCATCAAATCAACATCTGAGAGCCGCGCTTCTGATTTCATCAGAAGCGAAATGGCTCTATCGAATTCGCGTGCGACGCGAGTGGCGCAGCTTTTGAAAGCTGTGCCCGTGAATGACGCTCGATTACGCGCCTTCGGCCCGCGTGATGGCCTCCAGGATCAACTTGTGGGCCTCGTCAGCACTACCCCAGCGCAGCACCTTGACCCATTTGCTCGGTTCGAGGTCCTTGTAGTGCTCGAAGAAGTGCTGGATTTGCTGCAGCGTTATGTCCGGCAGGTCGCTGTAGTTTCTCACCCTGTCGTATCGCTGGGTCAGTTTCGACGTCGGAACGGCGATGATTTTCTCGTCGCCTCCTGCCTCGTCCTCCATCAAGAGCACGCCGACCGGCCGCACGCACATTACGGCGCCCGGCACGATGGCGCGCGTGTTGGCGACCAAAACGTCGCAGGGATCTCCATCTTGCGACAGCGTGTGCGGGATGAAGCCATAATTGCCGGGATAGCGCATCGCCGTGTAGAGAAACCGGTCGACCACCAGTGTGCCGGCATCCTTATCCATCTCGTACTTGATCGGCTCACCGCCGACCGGCACCTCAACGATGACATTCACCTCGTGCGGCGGATTGGGTCCGGTCGAGATCGCGTCGATACGCATCGGTGCCCCATGATTGAAGAGTGTTGGTCAACACATTTTGGTCTGATGTGTTTTCTTCACGCGAGCAGGTCATCCACCTCGCTCGAAAACGCACTAACTCGTCCAGGCGAACGCCATCTTGTCGAGCGACTTCGGCCCGAACTTCTCGGAGGAGCGGGCGACCATGCGGCCACCGAGTGCACGATAGAATTCCATCGCGGGCTCGTTGTCGGACAGCGCCCACGTCACCATGCTTTTCAGCCCGCTTTGTATCAAATCGCGCCGGGCCGCGGTGAACAGACGCCGGCCGAAGCCTAAACCCTGGAATTCGGGGCGCAGGTAAAGCTCGTAAATTTCGCCATCATACTGCAGGCTGCGGGCGCGGTTGCGGCCGTAGTTGGCGTAGCCGGCGACGCTTTCGCCGAATACCAGAACGCTGATGCGGCTGCCCTTGCGGATCGCGCTATCCCACCAGTGCGGGCCGCGCCGGTTGATAAGCTTTTCCAGCTCCGCTCCGGGGATGATGCCCTGATAGGTCGAACGCCAGGACTCGTCGTGCGTTGCTGCGACCGCGGATGCATCCGCGACCTTGGCTTGCCGGAGTTCAATCAGGATCGTGCTCATGTCCCGATCAAAGCAAGTCGGCGCGCCGTCTTCAAGCTCCATCGTTAATTAAGGGTTAAAATGTGGATTTCGCGTATCACAGGTGCGACGTTTTGTATCGAAAAGGGACAGTTGCGGCGCGGGGAACGCGACACGTCGATAGAGAAATCGGTTGGAGACATCGTGACGTCTGCGGGATCTGTTCGCGGCCTGGCAAACGCACGAAAATATCGGAGGGAATCATCGGCACGAGGAAGTTGTTGATGCGCTTCATTGCACCCGCAAGCTGTTCCGGTTGCGACGTGCCGACCGCATCGCCGATGGCGGCGATACACTCTTAAAAGACGGAGTCGGTGCGTCGTCGTCCGTCTATTTTGTCGTATAGCCGCCGTTGACCAGAATCGTCCGGCCGGTTCATCCACCAGCCGTCCGACACCAGAAACCGGATGAAGGGGACGATATCGCGAATGCCGGTGAGGCCGGTGCCGGTGAATTTCGATCGCGCGGGCAGCGATCAACTCCGCCTTGCCGCCATCACTTCTCCCGCGGCCCGCTCGCCGCTATCGCGCGCGCCGTGCGCCGTGGAAAAGAAGTTCGCCGACGTGGCTTCGCCAGCAAAAAACAGGCGGCCGTCGACCGGCATGGCGAGGATGGCGCGGGCACAGGCCCGGCCCGGCAGAGCGTGGGAATAGGCGCCTTGCGCGAAGGGATCGCTGGCCCAGCGCGATTCCGCGAGGGGCGTCAACTTGCTGCGAAAATCGGAGCCGAGCAGTGCCACGATCTCGTCGATCGCCTGCGCCGCGAACGCGCCATCGCCAGCGGCTTCCAGTTCGCGCGCAAAGCTGCCGCCGAAAAAGCCCTCGATGCAGGGCTGGCCGAACGGGCGCATGTGAAAGGCTCCCGTTCTCGTCCGCATGGTCGCGCCGCTCAGGTTGCCGTCTTTCGGCACCATGTTTTCGGGATCGTCGAGCGCCAGTATGACCTTGTCGTCGACGCCGAGCGGCAGGCCGGCCGCGGCGTTCACTTTTGCGGGCAGCTCGGGATGAAAGCGGATTGATTCGTTCGCGAGCAGATTGGTCGGGACGGTGATGATCACCTGCGTCGCGGACAGCGCGCCGTTCGATGTTTCGATGCGAATGCGCGGAGCGGAATGATCGATGCGCCACACCCGCGTGTTCAGCACGAGCGGACAGGGCCGCGCGTAGGCCGCGATCAGCGCGCCGTAGCCGCGGCGCACCCGCCAGTTTACCTTTGTATCTTCATACGCGCCTGTGTCGCGAACCGAGACGCCGTCGAGTTCGCAGCCGTTCACATAGGTCGAGATGGCGTCGATCATCGGATTCCAGCGGTTGCCTTGTTCGAGATAGCGAGTGGCAGTGTCGTCTGCATCGTCGGTATCGTTCTTCGCTGCTTTCTGGATGCGGTCGTCGAACGCATCCAGCGCGGCAAAAAAATTCTCGCGTTCGGCCGCCGTGAATCCGGTGGCAAAGTTTTGCTCGCGCCATGGGGGCGGCGTTTTGTCGATTTCGAAGCCGAGCTTGTCTGCGATTGGAACGAAGGAGTTCCTGTCGGCCGAATGCAGCCAGCCGCAGCCGAGATCGAAGACGATGCCGGGGGCGGGAATAATGGTGTGGGCGCGTCCGCCGACGCGATCGCGAGCTTCCAGCACGATGACGGAGAGGCCGGAGTCTTTCAGTGCATCGGCCGCGCCGAGCCCGGCGGCGCCGGCTCCGATAATGGCGACATCGACGTTGGAAGGGAAACTTTGCGACATGTCGCCACGCTGACTAACGCTCTATGATTTTATTTTGACGCGTTTCCTTCACGCGAACCGGTGTCCGCTTCGCTCGAAAACGCTCTATTGTTTCGGCAGTTTCGCCTTCAGCGCATAGAGCGCGTCCAGCGCCTCACGCGGCGACATCTCGTCGGGGTGCAGGGATGTCAACGCTTCGATCAATGGAGCGGTTTCGCTCGATGGTGCGGATTCGCCGACCCTGCGCGCGGGCACCGCGAACAGCGGCAGATCGTCCGCCAGCGCGCGCGCGGTCGATCCGCGATCCTGCGCCTCCAGTTTCGCCAGCACGGATTTCGCCCGCGCAATGACCGAGGGTGGAAGCCCGGCGAGCCTGGCTACCTGGATGCCGTAAGAGCGGTCGGCGGCGCCAGGCAGCACTTCGTGCAGGAATATGACCTCGCCATGCCATTCCTTGACCCGAACGGTGGCGTTGAACAGCCGCGGCAGCTTTGCCGACAGCGCGGTCAGTTCGTGATAATGCGTGGCGAACAGCGCGCGGCACCGGTTGCTTTCGTGCAGGTGCTCGATGGTCGCCCAAGCGATCGACAGCCCGTCGAAGGTCGCGGTGCCGCGGCCGATCTCGTCGAGAATGACCAGCGCGCGTTCCGACGCCTGATTGAGGATGACGGCGGTTTCCACCATCTCCACCATGAAGGTCGAGCGTCCGCGCGCGAGATCGTCGGCAGCGCCCACGCGTGAGAACAGCCGGTCGATCATGCCGATGCGCGCGCGGCGCGCTGGCACGAAACTGCCGATCTGCGCCATCAGCGCGATCAGCGCGTTCTGGCGCAGAAACGTCGATTTCCCGGCCATGTTCGGACCGGTGAGCAGCCAGACCTGCCCCGAAGTCTGGCCTGGGCCCGGCGACAGATCACAGGCGTTGGCGATGAACGGCTGGCCGGTGCGCTTCAGCGCCTGCTCGACCACCGGATGCCGCCCGCTTTCGATGGCGAAGCCGAGCGAGGCGTCAACCTCCGGCCGGGTATAATTCTCGTCGATCGCGAGTGTTGCGAGCGCCGCCGCGACGTCCAGTTGCGCGAAGGCGTGCGCGGCATTGCGTATTTCGTCGCCATTCTGGATTGCCATCCCGGCAAGCCGCTCGAAAATTTCAAGTTCAAGACCAAGCGCGCGTTCGCCGGCATTGGCGATCCTGGCTTCGATTTCACCAAGCTCCGATGTGGTGAAACGCACCTGACCTGCCAGCGTTTGGCGATGGATGAAGGTGGCGTTCAGGGGAGCGCTCATCAGCCGGTCGGCATGCTGCGCCGTCACCTCTACGAAATAGCCGAGCACGTTATTATGGCGAATTTTGAGCGTCTTGACGCCGGTCTCCTCGGCGTAGCGTGCCTGCATCGCGGCGACGACCAGGCGCGAATCGTCGCGCAGCTTTCGTGCCTCATCGAGCGCGGCGTGATAGCCTTCGCGGACGAAGCCGCCGTCGCGCTTCATCAGGGGCAGGCTCTCGGAGAGAGCGTTGCCGAGTTCGCGCGCAAGCTCGCGGGACGGCCGCCGCAACCCCTGCATCGCCGCGGCGATGTCCTCCGGCGGATCAGGAAACTCCGCGAGCCGCGTCAGCGCCTGGTCCGCCGCCATGATGCCGTCACGCAGGCCTGCGAGGTCGCGCGGTCCGCCGCGCCCGAGCGAAAGCCGCGCCAGGGCCCGCGACATGTCAGGCGCGGTCCGCAGGATGGCGCGGATGTCATCGCGCGCCGTGTTGTCCGAGGTGAATGCGGCGACGGCATCGAGCCGCCGGGTGATCGCCGCCGTGTCGGTCAGCGGGGCCGCCAGCCGTTGCGCCAGAAGGCGCGATCCCGCCGCCGTCGTGGTGCGGTCGATGGCGTCGAGCAGCGAACCGCGCCGTTCGCCGGCGAGTGTGCGCGTCAGTTCGAGGTTGGCGCGGGTGGCGGGATCGATCGCCATGGTGCTGCCGGACGCCTCGCGTGATGGCGGCGAGAGCGGTGGCCGTTGGCCGATCTGGGTGCGGTCGATGTAGGTGACGGCGGCGGCGGCCGCGGTCGCTTCCAGCCGCGACATGGCGCTGAGGCCGTCCATGGTCGCCACGGCGAAGTAATCGCATAGTCGCTGTTCGGCGGTGGCGCCGTCGAACACGTCGCGGGTCAGTGGCGTCACCGACGGCAGTTCGCGCAGCAGGACGTTCAGGCCCGGGTCGCCATGGAGTGCGTCGGATACGATCACCTCATTGGGATTGATGCGCGCGAGCGTCGCCGCGAGTTCACTGGCTCCGCATTCGGTGACCATGAATTCGGCGGTCGAGATGTCGATCCAGGCTAGCGCGAAACGATCCGCGTCGGAGGACGCTCGCGCGCGCGCCAATGCCAGCAGGTAATTGTTGGCTCTGGCATCGAGCAGCGTATCTTCGGTCAGCGTTCCTGGTGTGACAAGCCGGATCACATCGCGGCGAACCACGCTCTTGTTGCCGCGTTTGCGCGCGGCGGACGGGTCCTCCGTCTGTTCGCATACCGCGACCCGGTGGCCGGCTGCGATCAACCGGTGCAGGTAGTCGTCCGAGCGTTCGACCGGAACGCCGCACATCGGGATGTCCGCGCCCTGATGCTTGCCGCGTTTGGTCAGCGTGATGCCGAGCGCGCGCGAGGCGATTTCGGCGTCCTCGAAGAACAGCTCGTAGAAATCGCCCATCCGGTAGAACAGCAGCAGGCCGGGATTGGCCGCCTTTATTTCAAGGTACTGTTCCATCATCGGCGTCACCCGCGCCGCCTCGGCGGGGGCGGCCGGGTTTGGTGATATCGGCACGGTGCGCTGGATCGTCATGGCGGCGAAGCTACAAAGTTTCGGCGCCGGCTCCTACGGCATTGCGGCGGTCGTGCGTCTTTTCCACGCATCGCTTCGCGGTTGCGTCGTGGAGCGATCTTGCTATCGCCCTGCTCTTGAAAGAACCGGAGAAACAAACAAGCGCTGATAGCGATCAGGGCACGGTTGCCCAGGCCCCCACAAGACGAGGGTAGAAAACGCAATATTCGTCGGAAGCGGCTTCCTGCAAAAGCCGCTGGCGCAGCGTATCAATCCCCACGATTTCCTCGGTCGCTATTCCCAGCTTCACGATCGCCGGCAGCAGGCTGCGCACGGAGTCGACCAGGAAGTCTATTGCCGCGTCGTTAGCGGGCGTTATCCGGGTGAGCCCAGCCATCTCCGGTGTCAAACCCGCGGCACGGAACGTACTGAACAGCGCCACCCCCATATCGAGCTGGCGTCCGATCCGGCGATAAACCTCATTAACCCAGCCGATACACTGTTGGAAAAAAGTCAACGGCGGATAGACCTCTGCCGTACTCAGATCAAATTCGATAAACGACATGATCGCTCCGGTCCGCAACCGGCTGCGCAGCGCGCTCAATGCCTGCGCCGGGTTTGCAAGATGGATAAGAATAAATCGGCCTATGACCGCATCGAACGGGGTGCATTCCTCAAGGCTTTCGAGCGTTCCCTGCGAGAAGCTCGCCCAGGTCTTGCCGTCGGCCTCAAGCCGCATCCGCGCAATCGCCAGCGCCTCGGCTGCCGGATCGATTCCCTTTACGGTTCCTTCCTGGGAAACGAGGTCTGCAGCAATCAGGGAAACATCGCCCACGCCGCAACCAATATCGAGAACCTGCATCCCCTTCTTTAGTCCAGCGCGCTGGAGAAGATCACGTGTGAGATCGGAGAATAGCGCGCCCTGGCGGCCAAGCCTCTTAAGTTCTAGATCGGAATGTCCCAACACATAATCTGCGCGGGTCTTACCGTCCTGATCTTCGGCCGCCGCAGTGTCGGCTCCAGAAAGAGGCGGATTCCTCACAAATGTCTCCTAAATCTTTCACACCTTTTACATTTTATCGCGCCTAGGCTGGACGCAGAGGTACGAAAATGTTGTCGCGCACGATCGATACGCCACAAGGGCGGGTGGCCTTCTTGGAAAGTTCAGGGAGCGGCACGCCTGTCGTTTTTATACATGGAAACTCGACCTGTCGTGACGTATTTCGATATCAGTTCGAAACGGCGTTGGCGACCACACAGCATATCATCGCGATCGATTTGCCGGGGCACGGACAATCGGACGACGCGCTGGATCCGCGACAAGCTTATACCATTCCCGGTTATGCGGCCACGCTGATCGAGGCTTTGCGATCGTTGAACGTTACGCGGGCGGCGCTCGTTGGCTGGTCGCTGGGTGGACATATCAGCCTCGAAATGATCGGGCAGGGGTTTGAAGCCGTCGGCGCCATGATCGTCGGCGCGCCGCCCGTTAAGCCTGGTATTCTGGGAATGTTCCGCGGCTTTCAACCCCAGCTCGATCTGCTGCTCGCCACCAAACGCACACTGAATGCGCGCGATATCAGCCGATTTGCACGTGTCTGCGTCGGGGAGAAGCACGCGGCGCAGCTTCACGACACGATCGCGCGCACGGACCGTCGCGCGCGCCAGATCCTGGGGCGTGGATTGAGAGCCGGACTCGGCGTCGATCAACGCTGGATCGTCGAAAACCTGCCGACACCGATTGCCGTCGTCAACGGTTCAGAGGAGCCGTTTGCGCGTCTCGACTACGTGGCAGGCATCTCCTACGAATCCCTTTGGGATCAACGCTGCCATATCATCGACGGCGTCGGCCACGCGCCTTTCCTCGAAGCGCCCGAGCGGTTCAATCCGCTGCTGTTTCGCTTTCTGAATGACATCGATTTCAGCCGCACCGACAATACAACGCAGCAACGAATCCGTAGCGTTGCTTGAGCGCCGCGCACCAAGCCAAGCGTCCCGAGCGCCGATCCCTTCGACGACGTTTCGGATGAGCATGGATTCCCTGTAAAGCTCTCGACCTCGCGCCGCTGAGCCCCACTCACCACCACATGGTGGACGTTGGCCCATTGCGGCTCCTGGGTGATTGGCATCAGATTCGCGCCGTAACGAACTGCATAAAATTTTCGCGGCGCTGCGCCGCAAGACCACGAGTGTCGCGCCGGTTCCAGCCATGGATCATCCGGCCCGAAGAGGCTTGACGCTCGGGCTCCTTATACTGCAATGCAGCATGAGTCGAAAATTGTCGGGGTGATGTTGCTGAAATGAGAGCAGAACCGGCTTAAACGGGTTAAATGGGTGAGTCGAAATGACCGCGACGAGACCGACATTCCCCGTTCCGGGGCACGACCATAACCGGTGCGCCGCGGAGGCGATCAGCCACGCGGAGCAAATCTGCGCGCGGCGTGCTCAGAAATTCACGCCGATCCGCCGCCAGGTGCTGCAGGCGTTGCTGTCGAGCCATCGGCCGCTCGGCGCTTATGAAGTGATCGAGGAACTGGCGAAATCGATGCCGCGTCCTGCGCCGATCACCGTCTATCGCGCGCTGGATTTTTTGATAGGAAACGGGCTGGTTCACCGTATCGAAAGCCGCAATGCGTTCCTGGCCTGCGGGCACGATCACGATGAGAGCGCGATGGTGGCGTTTTTGATTTGCGAGCAGTGCGGCTCGGTCGGCGAAATTCCCGCGAGCCGCGTGGCGCAGAGTCTGAGCGATGCCGTCCGCACCACGGGGTTCACACCGAAACTGTCAGTGGTCGAAATTACTGGCACCTGCGCGCATTGCCAGAACGCATCCAAAAAATAATCGTCGCCCGCCGCGAATTTCCGTTGATCGTTGAATTGATGTCATATGATAATTTGTTGTATTTCAATATCTTACATTGATTTCGCAGTGGATTTCCGGCTTTTGCCTTTGTTTTGGCTCTCGGGACTGGCTATCTCAGGCTTTGAGATGCGACTTTCAGCATCGCGGCGCTGTGGTAATGCTGGTCACAGACCTGCAACCGGCGCACCTTAACTCTCACATTGATCCGTTGCTGAATCTTACGAAAACCTGATATTTGAGCCCATGAACAAGTTGGAAAGTCCGTCGGAAATCGACGTCGCAGGTCCGAGCCCGCGGCACAAGACCACGCAGGTGATGGTCGGCAATATCACTGTCGGCGGTGGCGCGCCGATCGTGGTGCAGTCGATGACCAACACCGACACCGCTGACGTCGAGGGCACGATCGCCCAGGTCGCAGCCTTGTCGCGCGCCGGTTCGGAAATGGTTCGCATGACGGTGGACCGCGACGAGGCCGCCGCCGCCGTGCCGCATATCCGCGATGGTCTTCGCAAGCGCGGCATCACCACGCCGCTGATCGGCGATTTCCACTATATCGGCCACAAGCTGCTCGCCGATCATCCGGCCTGCGCCGAGGCGCTCGACAAGTACCGGATCAATCCGGGCAATGTCGGGTTCAAGGACAAGCGCGACAAGCAGTTCGGCGACATTGTCGAAACGGCGATCAAGTACGGCAAGGCGGTGCGGATCGGCGCCAACTGGGGTTCGCTCGATCAGGAATTGCTGACGCATCTGATGGAGGAGAACGCCAGTTCGTCCGCGCCGCGCGACGCCCGCGCGGTGACGCGCGAGGCGATGGTGCAATCGGCGTTATTGTCGGCGAAGCGCGCCGAGGAGATCGGGCTGCCGAAGACCAAGATGGTTTTGTCGGCGAAGGTCTCGGCGGTGCAGGATCTGATCGCCGTCTACCAGACGCTGGCGCAGCGCTCCGATTACGCGATCCATCTCGGTCTCACCGAGGCCGGCATGGGCTCGAAGGGCATCGTCGCCTCAAGCGCCGCGCTCGGCATCCTGCTCCAGCAGGGCATCGGCGACACCATCCGGATTTCGCTGACGCCGGAGCCCGGCGGCGACCGCACACTGGAGGTTCAGGTCGCGCAGGAACTGTTGCAGACCATGGGCTTCCGCACCTTCGTGCCGCTGGTCGCGGCATGTCCTGGCTGCGGCCGCACGACTTCGACCACCTTCCAGGAACTGGCGCGGTCGATCCAGGATTTCATCCGTGACGAGATGCCGAACTGGAAGGCGCAATATCCCGGCGTGGAGCAGCTCAACGTTGCGGTCATGGGCTGTATTGTCAACGGCCCTGGCGAATCCAAGCACGCTGATATCGGCATCTCGCTGCCCGGCACGGGCGAAGCGCCGGCGGCGCCGGTTTTCGTCGACGGCAAGAAGTTCAAGACGCTGCGCGGGCCGGCGATCGCGCAGGATTTCAAGGCGCTGGTGATCGATTACATCGAGCAGCGTTATGGCAACGGCGGCAAGGCGCGGGCCGAAGCGGTGAGTGCGGCGGAGTAGCCGGTTCAGCTCTTGCGGTCGGCGACGAAGTGCGCTGCGGCGCGCAGCACCTCACCGCGTGTACCGAATACCGACAACGCTTCATCCGCCTTCGCCAGAAGGTCCCGAACGCGTTTCTTGGCGCCGTCAATGCCGAGTTGGGTGACGAAAGTGGTTTTGCCGAGCGCTGCGTCAGCGCCGGCCGGCTTGCCGAGCGCGGCCGCGTCGCCTTCGACGTCGAGAAGGTCGTCGGCGATCTGGAAGGCTTCGCCCAGCGCGCGACCGTAAGTGTCGAGAGCCTGATAATCTTCCTGCGAGGCCTGGCCCAGCAGCGCGCCGGCGATGCAGCCGAAGCGCAGCAGCGCGCCTGTCTTCATCTGCTGCACGCGCGCCACGTCGACCGGCCCGCGGTCGCCGAAGCGTCCTTCACCGGCGAGATCGAGCAACTGCCCGCCGACCATGCCGCCGATGCCGGCGGCGCGCGCCAGCGCGCGCGTCAACAACAGGCGAACAGTCGGATCCTGATGGACCTCGTCGCGGGTGATGATATCGAAGGCGAGCGTCAAAAGACCGTCGCCGGCCAGGATGGCGGTGGCGTCGTCGGTGGTCTTGTGCAGGGTCGGCCGCCCGCGGCGCAGGTCGCTGTTGTCCATCGCCGGCAGGTCGTCATGAATCAGCGAATAGCAATGGATGCATTCGAGCGCCGCGCCGGCCAGCAGCGCCGCCTCGCGCGCCACGCCGAACACGGCCGAACTTTCGACCACGAGAAACGGCCGCAGCCGCTTGCCGCCGCCGAGCGAGGAATAGCGCATGGCGTCCATCAGCCGCTTCGGGCGCGCGATCTCGTCGGGCAGGGGGGCGTCGGAAAGCAGCTTTTCCAGCAGGGCCTCGGTCTCGTCCGCCGTGCTGTCAAGGCGCTTTGCGAAATCGGCGGATGAAAGTCCTGACGTCATCAAATGGCTCCAAAAACTGAAAACGGCGTCCTGACCGCAAAAGTCCGGCGAGGTCGATTTTTGCGGGACAATCCTTCATGGTATCGGCTTCGTCAATTCCGGGCGGCCGACAATCTGCCGCGCGGCCATGGTGATCGACAGAGGGAGTTTTCGATGCCTTCTTACACCGGCTCCGGTGTCATTAAGGGCGATTTTGTGAATGCTCTTCGTCGCGGGCGCGATGAACCTGCCCGTCGATCGCCCGAAGGCTTTGTGGCCTGATGCGGCGAGCGATCCGCGTCGTGGCGCTCTCCGTCATCGGACTGCTGTTGTTGCCTTATCTGCTGACGCCGCTGTATCGGACCGGTCATCCGGTCTCGACGCTGATGATATGGCGCAAGCTTTCGGGCGCGCCGATGTCGCGGCAGTGGATCGATTTCGCCGCGCTTCCGCCGGCGTTGCCGCGTTCCGTGGTCGCGTCGGAGGACGCCAAGTTCTGCAGCCATCACGGCATTGATTGGGGTTCGCTGCGGGAAGTGCTCGATGATGCCGAGGACGGCGAGTTCAAGCGCGGCGGCTCCACCATCACGCAGCAGGTGGCGAAAAATCTGTTTCTCTGGCCGGGACGCAGCATGGTCCGCAAGGCGCTGGAATTTCCGCTGGCGTTCTGGATCGATGCGGTGCTGCCCAAGCGGCGGATTCTCGAAATCTATCTGAATATTGCGGAATGGGGCCCGGACGGCCAGTTTGGCGTCGAGGCAGGGGCCCGCTATGCCTTCGGGCGATCCGCAGCCCACCTGACGGCGCGGGAGGCGGCGCTCATGGCTGCGATCCTGCCTAATCCGGTCCGGCGCAGCGCCCGAAAGCCGGGGCCCGGGGTTCGCCGGCTGGCCGGAACCTATATGGTCCGGGCCCGGGCAGCCGAACTGCGCGGTTGCTGGCGCGACGATCGTGGCCTATAAGGCCGGGCTTACCAGCATTCAACGCGCGTTCGGGACTCGCCGCGCCTGCTTATTGGCGTTTCGAGACGGAACTCGACAACATCCTGCAAGGACACGGATATGGCCGTTCCAAGAAGAAAAACATCGCCGTCGCGGCGCGGCATGCGCCGTTCGGCGGATGCGCTCAGCAAGCCGACCTACGCCGAGGACAAGGATTCCGGCGAGCTGCGCCGTCCTCACCATCTCGACCTGAAAACCGGCATGTACAAGGGTCGGCAGGTTTTGAAGGCCAAGAGCGACTCCTGACTCCAGGCCAGATCAGGCTTGCGGTCGGGAACAGGCGCGGGGGCTGGACTGAAGGGTACGCCAGGGATTCGGCACGCGGTTCGACCCTCCCGCTTGAATGAAGGAGGCCTCGGTGATGTCCGTAATCGGTTTCCCGCTGCTTCTAATTCCGCTGGCGATCTGCAACATCATCGTTTTCCTGATGCCGGGCGTCCTGTTGACGGAGCCCGTTGCCACATTGACCTTGATGTCGGGTGTGCCTTGGCTGGTGACGCTCGGAGATGCGCTGCTCGCGCTCGGCATCGTGCTGTTGCTGTTCGAGGTTGTCAAAGGCGCCCGCCCCGGTGGCAAGTATCTGACCGACCATCTGCTGTCGCTGGTGGTGTTCGCAGGCGCTGCGGCGGAATTCGTGATGCTGCCGCAATTCGGCTCGTCGACCTACTTCATGCTGACGCTGCTGGCGCTGGTCGACTTCCTCTCGGGGTTCGCCTTGCGCGCGCGGCGGCCGGCCCGTGCCGCCGCCGGACCGTCGCAAGACGTGGCGGAGGCAGCCGAAGCGCGCGAATCGCGCGTCGATCCGGCGCCTGCATCCCTGACGGCATCGGTTTCCTTGTCGCAGCCTGCCGACGCTTCAGCGGCCCCTGCCGGACCTGTCCCGCAGAGTGCTCCGGAGTCGGCAATCGTTCATGGTGAGGCTGCCGGAATGGAACCGCATCCGGACGTTCCGGGTCCTGGCATCCAGCCGGGCGGTGAGACGCCGACGCCTTCGGATCAGTCCGGCCGTCAGGCTTAGATGACGCGCAGTAGCCGCGGTCCTGACTGCGCGCTCGCCTGATTCCGCTCGCCCGTTGAATGATAGGCGGCCTGCGCGACCTGCGGCGTGGCACGGCGGAATATCCGCGTTTGTGGACCATTTACCGCAATGGCGATCAGTTGAGTGACGAAGAAGGCGTCATGGTGCGCCGCGCAACGCCGAACGGGACGATGCTCCACAGCCGCGACGGCTGACATGGGTTCGGGGCTTGTAAACTTCCTCGTGCTACCACGATCCCGCGCGATACTGGCAGTGATTCGGCTCATTCCTGCGATCGTCATGTTCATCAGCCTATGCGGATGTGTTGTTCCGGGACATGGAGCCCCGCTCTCGCAACCGCCATCGCAAGAGCCGTGCCGGGGATCTCTTTCTGGGGATTTGGGTTGGAAATGGTGGTTTTTCAGGTTGTATGTGAACTTTACCTAGCGTGAACGGGATGGAACGACCTATTCTTCAGCGGGGAATCACTTCAGCGTCCCAAAATGAGGCGACCGTGACATCCGCCATTTTACCGGCAGTCGATCCCTCGTCCGGCGCGGATGCGCCACAAGCCGCCAGCGCCCCAGCGCCCCTGTCCCCGACGGCTCAAGGGCCTCGGGTGCCGGCGATTCTTGCGGCGCTTGGTCGGGCCGCGTTTGCCTGGGATATTCCAAGCGATACCATGACCTGGACCGAGGGAGCGGCGTCGATCTTTCAGGGCATCGACCCCGCCTTGCTTGCAACCGGAGCCGGGTATGGAAGCCTGATCGAACCGTCGGGATCGATCCGGGTCGATGTTCTGTCCGCCACGCCAACCACACGGCGGCTCTGCGAAGGGGGAGTGCCCTATCGCATCGAATATGGATTGCGCGCCAGCGCCTCCACGCCTGCGCTGTGGATCGAGGAGTCCGGATGCTGGTTTGCCGACGCCGATGGCAAAACAGTGCGCGTCGAGGGTATCGTGCGGCTTGAGAATGAGCGGCGCGCGCGCGACGAGCGGCTTATCAGTTTGTCCCGGAACGACGCCCTGACCGGCGAGCTTAACCGCACGTATCTGACGGCGGCGCTCGCCGAAGCGATCGAGGAGGCCACCCGCTACCGCTCCTCGTTCGCTTTCATGATGGTCGGGATCGATCACCTCGCGCGCATCAACAATGCTTTCGGATTCGACGTCGCCGACGAGGTGATCGGAGACGTCGCCAGGCGCATCAGGGCACGATTGCGCGGCGGCGACGTACTTGGCCGCTTCTCCGGCAACAAGTTCGGAGTGATACTGAAGAACTGCGGCCTGGATGACGCAAGTGTCGCGGCCGAACGCCTTCTGGCAGGCATCCGCGAAGAGATTGTGATTACCAAATCCGGCCCCGTTTCGGTCACCGCCTCGATCGGCGCCGTTCTGGCCCCGCGCTATGCTCGTACCGCCGATGAAGCCATCAATCGCGCTCAGGAAATTCTCGAGGCCGCGAAAAGTCGCCGCAGCGGTTCGCTCGCAATGTGGCGACCCGATATCGAGCGCGATGCGCAGCGGAGAATCAACATCCGGGTCACCGACGAGATCGTCACTGCGTTGAACGAGCGCCGCATTCTCACCGCGTTCGAACGGGTGGCCGACGCGCGCACGCGCGAAGCGGCGTTTTATGAATGCCTGGTCCGGATGGAGCAGCACAATGGTCAGGTCCTGCTCGCGCCCGATGTTGTGCCGGTCGCGGAGAAGCTCGGCCTGATCCGTCTGGTCGATCATCGCGTGCTCGAGCTTGTGATCGCCGAGCTCGCCGAAGCGCCCCAGGTCCGGCTCAGCCTCAATATATCGCCGGAAACCACCATGGACGTCGACTGGTGGGCCGCGATCGAAGCGCTGATGGGCGCGCATCCTGGCGTGGCCGAACGCCTGATCGTGGAGATTACCGAAACCGCGGCGATTCAGGATATCGACGACATCCAGCAATTCGTTGTGCGGTTGAAGAATTTGGGCAGTCGCATCGCGATCGACGATTTCGGCGCCGGCTACACCTCGTTCCGGAACTTGCGCAAGCTCGGCGTGGACATCGTCAAAATCGACGGCGCGTTCGTGCAGAACCTCGCGCACTCCTCCGACGACCGGGCATTCGTACAGACGCTGATCGATCTTGCCCGGCGGCTCGATATCAGGACGGTTGCCGAATGGGTTCAGGACGAGCAGTCGGCTGCCATGCTGCGCGACTGGGGCTGCGACTATATCCAGGGCAGGCTGATCGGCCTTGCTTCGCCGGCGCGACCGTGGAGCGTTCCGGCGGCCGTTCCGGCGACGAACTGAGACCCTTCATTCGCATCGGCAGGTGCTGCCCCTTCCTTCTGCCGGGCAGAATGAAAAATGCACCGCGATGGTATTGCGACGAGGGGATTTTCACTTGGAGGAAGGATGCTTGAACGCAACCTTCTCAAGGCTCAAGTGACATCGACGCGACGGAAGCCATTCCACATGGCGGTGGCCGCGCCCGACGTCAGCACCGGAAGGACGCGGGCAGTCTGATAGTTTCCGTTGAGGGAAATTCGCGGCAACGCCGTAGGGTGCTCGGCATTTTCAGAAAAGATCATACCCGGTCGCGTTGTGACCGCGGTATGGAAACCGGCCGCCTTGGTCATGGCGAACTCGCGAGGTCCCGCGGCGGTACGGTCGCCGTAGGGGTAGGCGAGATGGACGATCGGACGCTGCAAGATGGCTTCGATCCGTGTCCGGCTGAAGGTGATCTCCTGAAGGGCTTGTTCCTCGCTTCGTTTTGCGAGGTTGCAGTGACTGACGGTATGGGCGCCGATCGTGACCAGCGGATCGGCGGCAAACGACTTCAATTCCTCCCAGGATAGACACAGTTCCGGGCTGATGACGGATTGATCGATGTGGTAGCGGGCACACAACCCGTCCAGTTCGCGCGCGATATCGCGGTCGTCCGGCAGCCCGCGCAGCAGGTCGTGAATTCGAGAGAACGCTCTCTGCTTTTGTTCGACCGTGCGGGTCTCGAGACGTAAGGTGGTGTCATCGATCTTACTGTCGATTTGCTCGGTGGAAGCAATGATCCGTTCGAGCGCTACCCACCAGAGGCGACCGTTTCCGTTTGCGAAATCATTTGCGACGTAGACGGTGAACGGCGCGTCATATTCGCGCATTGCGGGCAGCGCGAAGTCGCGGTTATCGCGATAGCCATCATCGAAGGTGAAGCAAGCAAACCGTCGCGAGAAATCACGTTGGGTCAACCGGCGGTGCATCTCGTTCGCCGTAACGATGTCGATCCCGCGCGATCGGACATGAGCCAGGACCGTGCGCAGAAATTCCGGGGTCACTTCTAGGTGATGATTGGGTTGGAACGAGACGTTTCGGTGCGGCCGCACATGGTGCAGCATGAAGATCGTTCCGACGCCTGAGAAGATTGGCCGCAGCAGGTGATGAGCGCCGCTAAAATACAGGACGTCCAATCCGGCCCCAATGACTGTGTTGCGGAGCTGCTTCATTTGAAGTGATCGGCTAGTCCCTTCTTTGACCAAATCTTAATCGGAAACGGTTGAAGAAACGGTTATCCTTCTGTCCCTCCGGGGATGAAGCTTCCATTTCATTTCGGTTTGACAGCCCGGCAAGGGTTTGTTTTCTCTTCATTTCATCACGCGTGGCCGACCGAATCGCGGCCGGTTTTACCCGGGGCGCGCGTCGAAGCTGGAGCGGATTGCATAATCCGATCCATCGGCCAGCCGGCAGATTTTGCGCGACAGGAAATTGAATGCGCGGATTTTTCAGATGGAGCGGCAAGTGGTGGCCAGGTGTCATCCCGCTCACCGTTCTTTGGGGGCTCGCCGCGTGGACGACCATGGGTCCGCTGGAAGCCGATCTGAGCGCGCAGGCTACCGCTGTACTCAAGGATAGCGTTCTCGATAAGACCACGATCAGCGCCGCGGGACGCGACATTACGTTCTCCGCCGAGGCATTTTCGGAGCAGGAACGCAGCAACGCGGTGGCCTTGGTGGAGACAGTCCCGGGTGTGCGACGGGTCAACGATCGCACTGCGCTCGTCGCCGAAGCCAAACCGTTTGTGTGGACCATCGAACGGGAGGTCGGCAGAGTGACGCTCGGTGGAAACGCGCCGTTGCCGGTGGTCAGGAACAAGCTGCTGGATGCCGCGCGTGCGACGTTCACCGGTATCGACATCGCTGATCGCATGGATTTGAAGCGCGGGGCGCCGCCGCGGTTTGAAGCCGCAGCGACATTACTGATCGGTGAGACGGGCAAGCTGAAAACCGGCAAGGCAACGATTTCGGATTTAGCGGTGAGTCTGACGGGCATGGCGCGTGAACTGGGCGGGCGCGAGGCAATTGCCGCGGCGCTGAAGAATTTGCCCGATGGATACTCGGTGGATAACGATATTCACGCTCCGCCATATGTCTTCGAGGCCAATAAGGATCCGGTCGCCGGAACGCTGATATTGACCGGGTATGTGCCGGACAACGCGATTCATGCCGCGATCGTCGCATCCGCTGGCCGCAAGTTCGGCGAGAAGATCATTGATAAACTCAAGGCAAGTCTTGGTGCGCCGTCAGGCTTCGATGCCGTCGTCACGCGGGCGCTGCGATCTTTGTCGCGTTTGTCGACAGGGAGACTCGTCGTCTCTGATCGGAGCGTCGATCTCTCCGGTGACGCGCTATATGACCCAGCCGGAAGACAGATCCGCGCTGGTTTGCCAGGCGACCTGCCTCGCGGCTGGGAGGCGAAACTGGAGGTTTCGGTCAAGCCGTCGGCCGGCCCTGTCGATCCGACGGTTTGTCAGCAATTGTTGAGCGATCTGCTGGAAAAGCGCACCGTCCAGTTTGAAACCGGCAAGGCGACGTTGGACCCCGATTCGATCGGCCTTCTGGATCAATTGACTGAAACCGCGCTGCGTTGTCCGACGGCGACGATCGAGATCGTGGGACACACCGACGGGGACGGCGACGCTTCATTTAACCAGGCGCTGTCCGAGCGACGCGCGCAGGCGGTTGTGGATTTTATGGTGAAAGCTGGATTGCCTGCCAATCGGTTCAGACCGATCGGCTACGGCAGCGCACAGCCAATCGCCACCAATGACACCGACGAAGGCAAAGCAAAGAATCGACGCATTGACTTCATCGTGAGGCAATAGAGATATGGTCTACCTGGCAGGATTTCACTGGGGTTGGCTCGTTGCATCGTTACTTCTCGGCCTTGCGATGGGGTGGATTGCGGTGGTGCATCGCGGACGGGAAGTTTCGAAATCAGCTGCGCGGTGGCTGTCGGTCCTGGTCTTGGCGCTGGTTGTGGTGGCGCTCATGCACGTTGTTCCTGGCCGGTTCGGTTACTGGCTCGACCTTGGACTGGTGATGTTCGGGGTTTATCTTGTAGGTTGCGCGGTCGGATCGTGGTTACGTGACGGGGTGGTCTCGCGCCAGGCGGCGTCCGGCGGACCGACGGAACATGCTGGCGGGACATCTGATGTGTTGGAATAAAGGGACCTATTGACGCCGGCTGAATTCCACCAGGAACCAAAACACGCTACGACCCTGTCCACGTGAATGGATGCGGAAAGGTACGACTTGCCGTGGACCGCATTTCGAGGTTCTCGATGCTCGGATTAATACGCAGAGCGATCTCGATTCTGCGCCGGAAACGAATCCTGCACAAGCTTGGTGTGGCGATCAGCGTCACTGTCATCGCGGCCGCGTTCTACGTGCTCTTCCATATTCTCCGGGACATCGATGCCGAGGAGGTAATGGAAGCCATCAAGCGGACCGAGTGGCGCTCGATCGCGTTGGCGGGTCTGTTCGTTGCCGCGGGCTATTTCACACTGACATTCTACGACCTGTTTGCGGTGCGGACCATCGGGGTCACTCATGTGCCGTACCGCATCACGGCGTTCGCGGCCTTCACCAGCTATTCGGTCGGTCACAATGTCGGCGCCAGCGTGTTCACTGGCGGGGCTGTGCGCTATCGTATCTATTCCGCCTGGGGACTGAATGCGGTCGATGTCGCGAAAATCTGTTTTCTGGCCGGCCTTACCTTCTGGCTCGGCAATGCCGCCGTGCTCGGATTGGGCATTGCCTACCACCCCGAGGCGGCAACGAGCATCGATCAGCTTCCGCCATTGCTCAATCGGCTGATCGCAATCGCGATCATTCTCGCACTGATCGGGTACGTGATCTGGGTCTGGATCCGGCCGCGTCGCGTCGGCAGCGGGTCATGGACCGTGGTTCTGCCGGGCGGTCCGCTAACGCTGCTGCAAATTTTTATCGGAATTGTCGATCTGGGATTTTGCGCGCTCGCGATGTACGTGCTGCTTCCCCACCAGCCCAATGTCGGCTTTGTCGTTGTCGCAGTGATTTTCGTGTCGGCGACGTTGCTTGGTTTTGCGAGTCATTCGCCGGGGGGACTCGGCGTGTTCGACGCCGCCATGCTGATCGGCCTCTGGCAGATGGAGAAGAAGGACCTTCTGGCCGGGATGCTGTTGTTCCGGCTGTTCTATTATATTGCACCCTTCGCGATTTCCATCATCTTGCTGACACTCAGGGAAATTTTCGTCAGCGCGCGAATGAGACGCGTGGGCAACGCGCCGACCGGACTGAACGCTGGGCCTGACAGTAAACTGCCCTATCTTGGAGAGCATGGCGATTCTGGCGCCTGACAACATTCAAGCGGCTGCGGAGGGAAACGCCTCCCGCGCCCCAGGATTTGCCGCGAGGCCCGCATCCTGGCCGGACCGGTTGCGCCGCTCCGCGCTCGTCCTGCTCGTTGCCGGGCTTGCGTTGATCGCGCTGGTTGTGTTCGGCGGCTTGCAGCCTTTGGGTGCCATCGCCGCCTTTGTCTGCATCACTGGCGCGGCGCTGGTGCCCTGGCAGGTTCATGATTCCGACGGGTCGCGCGAAACCGATCTCGGAGCCAATCCGGTAGAGACAGCGGTGGCGCGAGCCATCGTTGCCGGTATGCCGGATCCCAACGTGCTGCTTGATAGGGCTGGCCGCGTCATCCACCTCAATGCCGCGGCGGCGCAGCTCGTGCCGGCGCTGCGCCGGAACGAGCTCGCGCAGTTCGCGCTCCGAGCGCCCGAGATCGTCACGGCGTTGCGTGAGGCGATCGCGACCCGGGAAGCGCGGCGGACGACCTATCTCAATCCTGTTCCGGTCGATCGGTGGATGGAATTGATCATCACGCCGATTCCGGTGCCGACTGCATTCGGCGGCGTCGACTATTGCATGCTTTTGACATTTCACGATCAGACGCCGTTGCGACGGGTCGAGGAAATGCGCGCGGATTTCGTCGCCAATGCGAGCCATGAGTTGCGCACGCCTCTCGCGGCGCTGTCTGGGTTCATCGACACGCTCCAGGGCCCGGCGCGCGAGGACGCCCGGGCGCGCGAACGTTTTCTCGGCATCATGCATGCGCAGGCGGCGCGGATGGCGCGGCTGATCGACGACCTCTTGTCGCTGTCGCGGGTCGAGCTTTCGGCCCATGTGCGGCCGGAGACGATCGTCGATCTTGTTCCGATCGTCCGCGAGGTCGTCGACGGACTTGAGCCGCTCGCGGCGGAGCGTCAGGTCGAGATCGAGGTCGCGCTTTCCGAGACGTCGGTGGCGATCTGCGGCGATCGTGAGGAGCTTCTGCGCTTATTCGAGAACCTGATCGAGAATGCGCTGAAATACGGCGCGTCCGGCGGCAAGGTGAGGGTGTCGTCGATGCTCGACGTCTCGCCGGAGGGCGGGCCGGAATTCCGGGTGGTGGTGCGGGACTTCGGACCCGGCATCGCACCTGAGCATTTGCCGCGCCTTACTGAACGCTTCTATCGGGTCGACGTCGGCGATAGCCGGGCCCAGGGCGGCACGGGCCTTGGCCTGTCGTTGGTAAAGCATATTCTCAACCGTCATCGCGGTCGCCTCCTGATCGAGAGCGTGCCCGGCCATGGCGCGAGTTTCACTGCGGGTTTTCCACCGGCGCAGGCCGCGCCGGAAGCATGAAGTTTAATAATTTCATTTACTTAGCGTAGTCATGCCGCTGTCGTCAAACCGTCGTAAAAGCGGCATCGGTCGGGACCTAGAAGAGGCCATGAGCGCATCTGCGCTCCGCTCAATCCGAGGGAGATCCCGCATGAATGTCTTCAAGGCCATCGTTGCCGCCGGCCTCGCCATCGTTTCCACGGCCGCCCTTTCGATTTCGGCGAAGGCGGCCGACGTTACCGGCGCGGGGGCGACCTTCCCGTTTCCGGTCTATTCGAAATGGGCTGATGCCTACAAGAAAGAGACCGGCAAAAGTCTGAACTATCAGTCGATCGGTTCGGGCGCCGGCATCAAACAGATTCTCGCCAAGACGGTGACATTCGGCGCGACCGATGCGCCGCTGAAGGCCGACAAGCTCGAGAAAGACGGTCTCGTGCAGTGGCCGATGGTGATGGGGGCGATCGTACCGGTCGTGAACGTCGAGGGTGTGAAGCCTGGCGAGCTGGTTCTTTCGGGTGAACTGCTCGGTGATATCTACCTCGGCAAGGTCACGAAATGGGACGATCCCATGATCGTGAAACTCAATCCGGGCATCAAGCTGCCTTCGGCTCCGATCGCGGTGGTGCACCGTTCGGACGGGTCAGGCACCTCGTTCAACTTCACCAACTATCTGTCCAAGGTGAATGCCGAGTGGAAGTCCAAGATTGGCGAGGGTACCGCGGTTGAGTGGCCGGCCGGCGTCGGCGCCAAAGGCAATGAAGGGGTTTCCGGCAATGTCGGCCAGACCAGGAACTCGATCGGCTATGTCGAATACGCCTATGCCAAGCAGAACAAGCTGACCTACGCCGCGCTCGTCAACAAGGCCGGCAAGGCGGTGCAGCCCACCGTTGCCTCCTTCCAGGCCGCGGCCGCCAGCGCCGATTGGGCTCACTCGCCGGGCTACTACGTGATCCTGACGGATCAGCCGGGCGAGGCTTCGTGGCCGATCACTGCCGCGACGTTCATCCTGATGCACAATGAGCCGGCCGACAAGGCGGCCTCCGCTGAAGCTATCAAGTTCTTCAAATGGGCGTTCGAGAAGGGCGGCGGGATGGCCGAGGAGCTCGACTACATTCCGATGCCGGATTCGGTCGTGGAGCAGATCAAGAAAACCTGGACCTCCGATATCAAAAGCTGACCTTGGGCCGAGGAGGAGCGCCAGGGTGCCTCTCCATTCGCTTTTGGACGGCTACGAAACTGTCTCCGCAATCCCGAATATGGTGTTCTGTGAAACACAAGACAAAGGAGTGGGCGTGACGGACATAGCCGTTCATAGCAGCGCGATGGAGTCCGCGGGCAGCTGTGATCGAACCCGCGCTCTGAATGCATTCAAGCTCGGGGATCGCGCGTTCTACTGGACCACGCGCATCAGCGCGATGCTCGTTCTGACGTTGCTCGGTGGAATCATCATTTCGCTGGTCGTGGGCTCGTGGCCTGCGATCGTGGAGTTCGGAAGCTCCTTCCTGACGACGCAGCGCTGGGCGCCATCCGCCGAGCCACCGGTGCTGGGCGCGCTGAGCCCGGTGTACGGCACCATCCTGACCTCGGTCATCGCTATGATGATCGCTATCCCGGCCGGAATCGGAATCGCCATTTTCCTCACCGAGTTGTGCCCGCTATGGGCGCGTCCGCCGATTGGGATGGCGATCGAGCTGCTCGCGGGCATTCCCTCGATCATCTACGGCATGTGGGGCTTCTTTATCCTCGGTCCGATCCTCGCCAATACGGTGCAACCCTTCTTCATCGACCTGTTTGAAGGCGTGCCGATCCTCGGCTCGATCTTCGGCGGTCCGCCATCGTATTTGAGCCTGTTCAACGCCTCGCTGATCCTTGCGATCATGGTGCTGCCTTTCATCACCGCGATTTCGCGTGACGTGTTCGCAACCGTGCCGCCCGTCCTGAAGGAGGCGGCCTATGGCGTCGGCTGCACCACCTGGGAAGTCGTCCGCCACGTCGTGTTGCCCTATACGCGCGTTGGCGTGATCGGCGGCGCCATGCTGGCGCTCGGCCGCGCGCTTGGCGAAACGATGGCGGTGACATTCATTATCGGCAACTCGTTCCGCATCTCGCCATCGATCTTCGCGCCCGGCACGACGATTTCCGCGGCAATCGCCAGCGAGTTCGCGGAGAGCGACGGACTACATCAGTCGAGCCTGATGCTGCTCGGTCTGCTGTTGTTCGTTCTGACGTTCTTTGTGCTCGCGGCGGCGCGGCTGATGCTGTTGCGGTTGGAAAAGAAGGCAGGGAAATAGGCATGATGCCGAAGGACAGAAGCCTGGCTTTCCCTGCACGCGAATTCGTTTGTCCCACGATTATGCCTGTTCAGGTAAAGTCATGAATCCCATCTATGCGTCCCGCCGCCGTCGAGACTTTGTCGTCCGCACCCTCTGCTTTGTTGCCGCGGCATTCGGCGTGTCCTGGCTCGGCCTCATTCTGTTCACGCTGTTCTATAACGGTCTCGCCGGGATGAGCTGGCAGCTTTTCACCCAGAACACGCCGCCGCCCGGCGCATCCGAAGGCGGTCTCCTGAACGCCCTCATTGGCTCCATCATCATGACCGTGATCGGTGTGGGGGTGGGCGCGCCGATCGGGATGTTTGCGGGCACCTATCTTGCCGAATATGGCAAGCACGATCGCCTCGCGCCCGTCATTCGCTTCATCAACGACATTCTTCTCAGTGCGCCTTCAATCATCATCGGCCTGTTCATATACGGCGCGATCGTGGTGCCGATGGGAGGCTTCTCGGCGCTCGCAGGCTCGCTTGCGCTCGCGGTGATCGTCATTCCGGTCGTGGTGCGCACGACCGAGGACATGCTGAACCTGGTACCGAACTCGCTACGCGAGGCGGCTTCCGCGCTCGGCTTGCCGCGCTCGCTCGTCATCAAGCGCATTGCCTATCGCGCAGCGCGCGCCGGCTTGATCACCGGGGTGCTGCTCGCCACCGCGCGCGTTGCCGGCGAGACCGCGCCGTTGCTGTTCACCGCACTGAGCAACCAGTTCTTCAGCCTGGATCTGACCAACCCGGTCGCAAACCTTCCCGTCACCATCAACAACTTCGTGCAGAGCCCTTACGCCTACTGGAAACAACTGGCGTGGAGCGCCGCGCTGCTGATCACCTTGGCCGTACTGGCGCTGAACATCGGCGCGAGATTGCTCGGCTCTGAAAGGACTGCAAAATGACCGTCGTTGCCGCCGGCGCCTCGGGTCCGGCTCTTGCAGTGATCGATCCGGACGTTCCGGCGAAGGTCGCTGCCTGTAATCTCAACTTCTATTATGGCCAGCATCATGCGCTGAAGAATATCAACCTGTCGATCGCGACCAATCGCGTGACGGCCTTCATCGGCCCCTCGGGTTGCGGAAAGTCGACCCTGCTTCGTATCTTCAACCGCATGTACGACCTCTACCCCGGCCAGCGCGTCGAAGGGCGGGTGTTACTGGACAACGCCAACATCCTGGACCCCAAGCTCGATCTCAATCTTCTGCGCGCGCGGGTCGGCATGGTGTTTCAGAAGCCGACGCCGTTCCCGATGACGATCTATGAAAACATCGCGTTCGGCATTCGCTTGTACGAGAAGCTTTCGAAATCGGAAATGGACGGTCGGGTAGAGAAGGCGCTGCGGGACGGCGCCTTGTGGAATGAGGTCAAGGATAAGCTCAATGCGAGCGGGCTCAGTCTCTCCGGCGGTCAGCAACAACGCCTGTGCATCGCGCGGACGGTTGCGGTGCGGCCGGAAGTGATCCTGTTCGATGAGCCATGCTCGGCGCTCGATCCGATCTCCACGGCCAAGGTCGAAGAACTGATCGCCGAACTGAAAACGCATTACACGATCGCGATCGTCACCCACAACATGCAGCAGGCGGCGCGCGTATCGGATTACACCTCGTTCATGTATCTCGGCGAGATGATCGAGTTCGGTCCAACAAACAAACTGTTCACATCGCCGTCAGATCGCCGCACCCAGGATTACATCACCGGCCGTTTCGGCTGAGGCTGCGCAGAAGCGCGGGGAGAATTTGATATGGCGTTTGAACACACCGCAAAGGCTTTCGACGACGACCTCCAGGAGTTGACGCGGCTGGTTTCCGAAATGGGCGGACTGGCGGAACGGCAGATCGTGGAGTCGCTGGACGCGCTGATCCGCCGCGACGCCGTATTGGGAGATCGCGTCGTCGCCGCCGATGCCGAAATCGACCAGCTGCAGCGCATGATCGAGGAACGCGCCGTGCTTACCATCGCGCGCCGGCAACCAATGGCGGTGGATTTACGCGAGATTGTCGGCGCCATGCGGGTTGCCATCGATCTGGAGCGTATCGGCGATCTCGCCAAGAACATAGGCAAGCGCGTGGTTGCGATCGACAGCGATTTCCATCCGCTGAAACTGATCCGCGGCCTCGAGCACATGACCGACCTTGTGCGGTCGCAGGTCAAGTCGGTGCTCGACGCTTATGCGGCACACGATCTGCCATCGGCGATGGCGGTCTGGAAGGGGGACGAGGAAGTGGACGCTATCTGCACGTCTTTGTTCCGCGAACTTCTCACTTACATGATGGAAGATCCGCGCAATATCGGGTTCTGTATCCACCTGATGTTCTGCGCCAAGAATATCGAGCGGATCGGGGACCATGCCACCAATATCGCCGAGACGGTATTCTACATGATCGAGGGGCAGCAGATTCTCGAAAAGCGTCCCAAGGGGGACATGACCGATTTCGCGTCGGCGACTCCGCGAAACTGAAATGGGATCAGGCGAGACACGATGGGTGCACGCATTCTGGTAGTTGAAGACGAGGAAGCGTTGACGACGCTGCTGCGTTATAATCTTGAAGCGGCAGGCTATGAGGTCGAAACGGTAGCGCGGGGCGATGAGGCGGACACGGGCCTTAAAGAGCGCATCCCCGATCTTTTGATCCTGGACTGGATGCTGCCGGGCCTGTCCGGCATCGAGCTGTGCCGCCGGCTGCGGGCGCGTCCCGAAACCAAGGAACTTCCGATCATCATGCTCACCGCTCGCGGCGAGGAAAGCGAGCGGGTGCGAGGGCTTGCGACCGGCGCCGACGACTATGTGGTCAAGCCGTTCTCGGTGCCGGAACTCCTGGCAAGGGTGAAAAGCCTGCTGCGGCGCGCGAGCCCGGCGCGGCTGGCGTCGATCCTGACCTTTGGCGACATAGAACTCGACCGCGACAGGCACCGCGTCGCGCGTTCCGGCCGTCCGATCGATCTTGGCCCGACGGAGTATCGGCTGTTGGAGTTTTTCCTCGAGCACCCCGGCCGGGTGTTCAGCCGCGAGCAGTTGCTCAACAGCGTGTGGGGCCGTGACGTCTATATCGACGAGCGCACCGTGGACGTTCACATCGGACGATTGCGCAAGCTGCTCAATCCTGACGGTGAGGCGGATCCGATCCGCACGGTGCGTGGCGCCGGCTACGCGTTGGACGAGCAGTTCGCGAATGCAACCGAGTAGGCGGAGAACCGAAAAGCGCCGATAATCGTGGTGATGCTGCACCAGACGTGCAAACCGCGGCTTTCCGCAGGTCTACGGCAGGTCGCAAAACAGAAACGGCCGACTCTGATCTGACCTATAACCTTTATGCGCCTGACAGAAATTGGAAACGTCGATCTATGATTTGGATCTGACGCTTAACGCAACCGATATCCACTTCGCTCGAAAAGTGCTCTATGGCGGGATTTAGAAGTTTACGCTGTGATTATCGCGCCTTTGGTGATTGGCGGCGGCGGTCGGTGGCGGGTTGATAGGCGATGCGCGAGTGGTGCGCGCAATAGGGCAGGCCGGTGAGAGCCTTGCCGCCGCAAAAGAAGAACTCCGGACTCGAGGGGTCGCCAACCGGCCAATGGCAGGTGGCCTCGCTGAGTTCGAGCAGCGATAGGCGCTGGCTCATGGGCACGACATTGTCGTAGGCGATCGGGTTTGGTTCGAGCTCAACCTCGAAGGCTTGCGCGAGCGCGGTATTGCCTCGGGAAACAGGGCGGGATACCCGCATCATGTGCTGGGCGGGCCGGGCCTTGCGGGGCCGAGGCACCGTTGACGAAGGACTCTTGGCGCGGCCCGACAGCCCCAGCCGATGCACCTTGCCGATTACCGCGTTCCGGGTCACGTTGCCGAGTTCGGCGGCGATCTGACTTGCGGAGAGACCCGCTTCCCAAAGCTTCTTCAGTTGTTCGACGCGGTCGTCGGTCCAGTTTATCACCGTCATCGCACATTGTTCCCTTGTTTAAGGCGTGCCTCCGCAAGGCCGCGCACCTGAAGCGCTCCCTTAAAAACCCGTGTCGGCAGAATCCCTTAACCCTCGCCGGGCGGGATAACGCCCGGGCGCTTACGCCGAGAACAGGGACCAATCGAGGATCAAAACACCGCACGAGATGTCGTATTCGACGGCCCTAACGCTACAATATGCCGTGACTCACGCGCAAGAGTCGGGCCTTGCGGCGTCCACACCTTCTGCAAGAAAATGCGAGAAAGGGCGCATTCTGCGACTTTCCCGCATCACCGGGGCGCAAGTGGAATATTGACAGTGATCGCCGCCCACCTAGAATAGCTGTCGCGTGCCGCCTCGAAAGGCGGCACATTTCGTTTCCGGGGCTGACAGTTCATCGATCGCGTCACAGCGCAGTCGGGCCGATCCGCTCCCACCATCAATCGGCAAACCGTCATGACTACAGCCGCGGCGTCTCATCTGTTGCCCGTTTTCGCAAGGGCCGATCTCTCATTCGAGAGCGGCGAGGGAGCCTGGCTGCTCGGCTCCGACGGCGGACGCTATCTCGATTTCACCAGCGGTGTTGCGGTGAATGCGCTGGGCCATTGCCACCCGCATCTCATCGCCGCGCTTCAGGCGCAGGCGGCAAAGCTCTGGCACGTCTCGAACCTTTTCAAGTCGCCGGACGGCGAGCGTCTGGCGGCGCGGCTCTGTGACCAGAGCTTTGCCGATTTCGTTTTCTTCGCCAATTCCGGCGCCGAGGCGGTGGAGTGCGCCATCAAGGTCGTGCGGCGTTATCATGCCCATCGGGGTCATCCGGAACGCTATCGGATCATCACCTTTGAAGGCGCCTTCCATGGCCGCACGCTGGCGATGCTGGCCGCGACCGGCTCGAAAAAATATCTCGAAGGATACGGGCCGCCGGCGGACGGCTTTGATCAAGTGCCACTCGACGATATGGAAGCCGTGAAGAAGGCGATCGGTCCTGAGACCGCCGGCATCCTGATCGAGCCGTTGCAAGGCGAAGGCGGCGTGCGGGAGCCGCCTCATGCGTTCTTCCGGGCTCTGCGTCAGCTTTGCGACGAGCGTGGACTGCTGCTGGTGTTTGACGAGGTGCAGACCGGCATGGGCCGCACCGGCGATCTGTTTGCCTACAAGCGCATCGGTGTCGCGCCGGATGTGATGTCATTGGCGAAGGCGCTCGGCGGTGGTTTTCCGATCGGCGCCTGCCTTGCGACCGCGGAAGCCGCGTCGGGCATGACTCCCGGTTCGCACGGGTCGACCTTCGGCGGCAATCCGCTGGCGGTTGCGGTGGCCCATGCCGTGCTCGATGTGATGCTTGAGCCTGGCTTTTTCGAGCGGACCCGGAAGATGTCGCTGCTGCTGAAACAAAAGCTGGCCTCGGTGGTCGATCGATACCCCGATGTGCTCAGCGAGGTGCGAGGCGAGGGGCTTCTGATCGGCCTCAAGGCCGTGGTCCCATCGGGCGATCTGGTCGGGGCGCTTCGTGAGGAAAAGCTCTTGACCGTTGGCGCCGGCGAAAATGTCGTGCGTTTGCTGCCGCCGCTGATCATCGGCGACGCCGAGATCGACGAGTCGGTGCGGCGGCTGGAGCGGGCTTGCGTCAGGCTGTCCGGCGCATCCGCCAAGAAGGAAGCCGCGCAATGAGCAAGGCGCCGAGGCATTTTCTCGACCTGCTCGACATGGGAACCGGAGAATTGCGCGCGATCCTCGACGCCAGCGTCGCGATGAAGCAGCGGCGCAAGCAGGGCCTCATCGCCGACAAGCCGCTCGAAGGCAAGACGCTGGCGATGATCTTTGACAAGCCCTCGACACGCACCCGCGTGTCGTTCGACGTCGGTATGCGCCAGCTTGGCGGCGAGGCGATCATGCTGACGGGAGCCGAAATGCAGCTTGGGCGTGGCGAGACCATCGCGGATACCGCGAGGGTCCTGTCGCGCTTCGTCGATATCATCATGATCCGCATCCTCAGCCACGATGCACTGACGGAGCTGGCGACCCACGCCACCGTGCCCGTCATCAACGGACTGACGCGACGCTCGCATCCATGCCAGGTGATGGCCGACGTACTGACTTTCGAGGAGCATCGCGGGCCGATCAAGGGACGCACCGTGGCGTGGACCGGTGACGACAACAACGTGCTGGCCTCGTGGGCGCACGCGGCGGAGCGCTTCAGCTTCAATCTCAACATCGCGACCCCACGCGAGCTTGCGCCGAACAAGCTGCTGAAGGACTGGATCAGATCGAGCGGGGCATCGATCAGGGTTGGTACCGATCCCGAAGCGGCGGTGCGCGGCGCTGACTGCGTCGTCACCGACACCTGGGTGTCGATGGGCGACAAGGACGGCGAGCACCGTCACAATCTGCTCAGGCCCTATCAGGTCAATGCGGAGCTGATGCGGCTTGCCAAGCCTGAGGCGCTGTTCATGCATTGCCTGCCGGCGCACCGCGGCGAGGAGGTCACCGACGAGGTGATCGACGGACCGCAGTCGGTGGTGTTCGACGAGGCCGAAAACCGCCTGCACGCCCAGAAGGGTATTCTGGCCTGGTGTCTCGACGCGTGCGGGTAGCCGGCGCGGCGGCTCAAGACATGGGTGCCGGCCACGAGTGTGGCGGACGAGGATAGCGCGGAAAACCTGACTGGTTGATGCGTTGGCCGGAGCATGATCCCGAAAAAGGGGAAGCCGGTTTTCGGAGAAGATCATGCCCAAACAATAAAGATAAGCGACGGGTCTGGTTCAACGCAGTTGAAACGGACTCTAGCCCGGCCGACGCCCGCTGCGGGGGGGCCGAGATTGCAGCGCGCGAATGCGGTCGGCAAGCGTGCCGGCCGGGATCACGCCATTGCCCGCCGAGCCGTTGACGGCTTTCGCGGCCTTGGCGGGACCCTTAGCTGCTGCCGCCAGGATGGCTTCGATCGGTGAATCCGGTCCTTCGATGGTCATGGCCAGCTTCGCGACCTCGGCGGCAATGTCATTGATATGCTCACGCAGCAGCGCATTTTCCATCTGCTCGACCGTGCCGGATTCCGCCTGACGCTGGAGCACGTTGATGTCGCGCTGCAATTTGGCTCGCTCGTCATGGGCTGCGCGCAGCGCCCGTTCGGCCGCCAGCATTTCGTTGCGCAGCCCATCGATCAGCGGAGACTTGCCGCCGGTCAGCGATGAAATCTCGTCGCGCAACTCACTGTTGGCGCGTTCCGCGGCGGTTTTGGCGCGCCGCAACTCACTGTTCTTCGCATTGCGCTCGGCAAGCGCCGTGGTTTGCGCGGCGAGCTCGGCTTCGAGTTCTCTGACCCGCCCGCCGAGCCTTTCCACGTCCCTGGTCTTGTCGATGAGCTGGCCGTCAATCTTGACGATGCGCTGGCTCAAATTTTCAACGTGTTTGTGTGCCTCGTCACGCTGCCGGGCAGCGACTGTCGTTTCGTCGCGCTGTTGCTCGAGCAGTACATGCGTGGCGGCAAGCTCGCTTTCGACATCGTTGAGGCGGCTTTCCAATCGCTCGACCTGCGCGCGGACCACGAACAGTTCGGCTTGCCGGCCATCGGCAGTCAACGAGCGGTCCGACAACTCCTGGCGAAGCCGCCCGAGTTCGTTCTGCCGCTCGGCGAGGGTCTGCTCGACGCTCCGCAACACTTCGGCCTTGGCGGCAAGTTCCTGTTCGGCGGACTGCAAACGCTCCCCCGCCGATTTCCCGCGTCCCTCCAGACTGAAGATCCTCGCGTTCTTCTCGCCGAGCTCCACCTTCAGACGGTTGATGGCGTCGGCCTTCTTGCCGAGCTCCGCGGACTGGCTGGCGACCTTTCTTTTGAGTTGGTCGGCCCTCATTTCCAGCCGCCGCGCCGACATCGCAAACTCGGCGCGCAGCTGGTCTTTGTCGGCCTGGATTTCGACCATCGAAATCGGGGTAGTGGCTTCCATGCGTTTGATGGTGAGACGGACGGCGCGGTTATGCACAAGCGGCATGACCATCAGTCCGCACAGCATCGAAATCAGAAAACCGATCGCCAGATACATGATCGGCTCGACCATGGGCAACGCTCCACAACCCGGATAGGCCAGTACGGATCTGGTTACCATGCCACGGGCGGCTGGCAAAACGCCAGCATCACGCCTCGAATCCTTTCCCAGTTGAGCGGAATAGCCCTAAGAAAATGCTTTCGGTCATTGCCTGCGCCGACTCCGATGTAAGAACCGCATCCACTTTTGCCGACGACGCGTAGAAGCTTTCATCAATCGCGCTCATCCGCGTCGGGGGGGGGACAAACCTTACGGGAGGTCAGAACGGGTTCCAGGTCGCTTGTGGCGTATACTTCAAATAGCCGACATTGGCGCCAAGCCGGAGCCCGAGGCCAGAGCGGATCGGCACCAGCACGATGTTGTTTGCGGTCAGCGCTGTCATTCCGAAGCCGCCCACAATATAGGCGGAACCGTCGATGCCGACGAAACGCTGATAGATCGCGTTCGTGGCAGGCAGGTTGTAGACCAGCGTCATGGTGCGGGCGCCGTCGCCGCCCCAGTCGAAGCCGACGGATGGTCCCTGCCAATAGACTTTCAGGTCGCCGGCATTTTTTGTGTAGAGGGTGCCTTCGCCGTAGCGCAGGCCCGCCACGAAGGCCCCCGAGCCTTCCTCGCCCAGGATGTAGCCGTTCGGCAATCCCCATTGGCTCACCGCCCGCTCGATGACCGATGCGAGGCCGCGCGAAACGTTGCCGAAGAACCGGGTGCCGGATTTGAGGAGTTCATCCGAGGAATAGGTGCCAGGACCGTTCCGTTGCGCCGGCGGCGCCTGGTACGGCGCAGATTGCTGGGCTGAGGCCGGTACAATCCAGAACGTTATTGCAACGAGCGCGACCGCAGCAAGGCGCGAAATGAAAGTCATGAAAAGCACCCCAGAAGCAAAACTTGTCGCTGCGGCCTTAACCCGATGCTGAGATGCAGGTCCATAGGATGCGGCGATCGTCCCCTCGACTCGCAAGTTATCGGCACCAACTATGACGGCACGGCGGCAGGAAAGGAATGGCTTGCGACTCGGAATAGCCTTGATCGCCATGTTGGGATGCGGATTCGCGATCTCCGGCATCGATTTAGCGGCCAGGGCCGCCACCTCCGAACGGATCGTGGTCGATCGGTTCACGGGGCTTGCGATCGGCGGGTTTGATCCCGTGGCTTTTTTTACCGACGCGCGGCCGGTGCAGGGCGATCCCGACTACGAGGTGTCGCAGGGCGGCGCCATCTGGCGCTTCAGCAATCCCGACAATCGCGCTTTTTTCATCGCCGACCCCGATGTTTATAGTCCACGTTTCGGGGGCTACGATCCGGTGGACATCGCGCGGGGCGTGACTTGCGCCGGAACCGCGCGACTCTGGCTGATTTTCGGCCAACGGCTTTATCTATTCGCTCATGAGGACAGCCGAGCGGCGTTCGCAGCCAATCCGGCGCACTATCTGCCCGAGGCGACGCGCCGCTGGGCCGTGCTGAAGGAAACGCTCGCGCAGTAGCGCTGGCCCGGCTTCGCCTAACCTCGGGGCGCGGCAGAAGGGTCGCCCCAGGCGATAAATTCCGGGACCAGAAAGCCCTCACGGGTCTGGCCGAAACGCAGCGGCGCGCCCAACTCGTCCGTGACCTTGCCGCCGGCGGCGGTGACAAGAGCGTGACCCGCCGCAACGTCCCATTCGCCGGTCGGAGCGAGTCGCGGGTAGATGTCGGCGCCGCCTTCCGCGATCCGGCAGAACTTGACGGCGGAGCCGATCGGTTTGCGCACCGCGCCGGGCCGGCTCGCGATGAAGGCGTTCGAGCGGTGATCGGCATGGGAACGGCTGACGGCGGCGATCCATTGAGAACCGGAGGGAGGAAACGGTCGGGTCGCAATCGGTTCTGCGGCGCAGAATTTCCCGCCGTCAGGCGAGACCGCGACGCGCTGGGCGCCGCGCCCGACCAGACCTCGCCAGATCGATCCGAGCGCAGGCGCGCCGATGATGCCGAGCAGCGGCACCCCGTCTGTCACGATTGCGAGGTTCACCGTGTATTCGTCGCGACGCGCGATGAATTCCTTGGTGCCGTCCAGCGGATCAATCACGAACAAGCTTCCGGAATAAGGTGGTGTCGCGAGATGGACGCGCTCCTCGGACAGCATCGGAATATCAGGGTAAAGCTGCGCCAGTCCTTCGGCGATCACACGGTCGGAGGCGAGATCCGCTTCCGTGACGGGAGACCCGTCGATCTTGCCCTCGATCGTCATTTGGCCGCGATTGACCGAGAGAATGGCGGCGCTGGCTTTCGCGACCAGTTCCGTGAGGACATCCATCAGCGCCGCGGCGGCGTGAGCATCGATCACCGGCACGTTCGAGGCATCCTTGCGTTGCACCCGAGGACGGAGCCGGCTGCCTCAAGGTGGCAGCACAGGCTCAGGCCGTGTATCAAGCCCTGAAGATCGTTTGATTCGCCGTGTCCGCATGCTGCGGAGTTGCCGAAACTGATCCCAGGAACAGGTTTTATGTCTGGCACAACGTCTCCCGGTCCCGCTCCCGACGCGCTCGAACTCGCGGCACTGCTCTGTTCGCGCGTCTGCCACGATCTCATTAGTCCTGTCGGCGCAATCGTCAACGGACTTGAGGTGCTGGACGACAACCCCAAGCCTGACGATCGTGAGTTTGCCCTCGATTTGATCCGCAAGAGCGCCAAAACCGCATCGGCGCGGTTGCAGTTTTGCCGTCTCGCGTTCGGGGCAGCGGGTTCGGTCGGCGCACAGATCGACCTGGGCGATGCGCAGAATATGGCGAGGGGCCATTTCGAGGACGGTAAGATCACGCTCGCCTGGAATCTGCCGCGTCTTCTGCTGCCGAAGAACAGGGTGAAGCTTTTGCTCAACTTGCTGGTGATTGCGCAGCAGACGATACCCCGAGGGGGCGTGCTGACGGTCGATCCGCTCGGCGAAGGTGAGGCCATGGGTTTTCGGATCACCGCCGCTGGGCAGAATGCCCGCGTGCCGCAGCCCATCGCCGATCGTCTGGCGACCGGCTCGTCCGGCGTCGTGGATGCTCACGCGGTGCAACCCTATTACACCCGTCTGCTGGCCGACGCCTGCGGCGTCAGCATCTCGCTTGCCATCGACGGTGACAAGGTCGTTGCGACCGCCAGTTGAGCTTCTGCCTCTCCGACTAGGTTAACAAATGGTTTCCAGATTGAACGCGATGGTCGAAACCAGAGCGAGCGATCGTCTTTGTCATTTTGCCCTCTCGTTGGGCGCGTTCTTTTTGACGTGCTCAACCAATGTTAACGCTTTGCGTTGAAACTGGTCCGGCCGCGAAAGGCGCGACGACGTCGCCCCGGCGTTTCGAAGGCCAGAAGGCTATGGATGATCTTCTTTGTGAATTCCTGACCGAGACCAACGAGAGTTTGGACACGGTTGACAATCAGCTTGTCCGATTTGAGCAGGACCCGAACAACGCGAAGATATTGGATAACATCTTCCGGCTGGTCCATACCATCAAGGGCACGTGTGGTTTTCTGGGCCTTCCGAGGCTAGAGGCGCTCGCTCATGCGGCGGAGACGCTGATGGGCAAGTTTCGTGACGGCATGCCGGTGACCGGCGAGGCCGTGACGCTTATCCTCTCCACCATCGACCGCATCAAGGATATCCTGGGCCAGCTCGAGGCGACCGGGTCGGAGCCGGAGGGAGCCGATGCCGATCTGATCGATGCATTGCATCATATGGCCGAGGACGGTCCGTCCAGTTCCGGTCCCGAGCTTTCCGAGGTGATGCCGGCAGATGAAACGGCGGGGACACTGACTTATCAGGTTCTTGAACGGCCCTTGCGTCCCGGCGAGGTGTCGCTTGATGATCTCGAGCGCGCGTTCCGCGAGACGGAGGTCGAGTCGACCGCGCCTGCCACGCCGTCCGCGCCCGAAGTGTCCGCGGCGCCGGTTGCTTCGAAGCCCGTCGCAAAGGCCGCTCCGAAGAAAGTGGAGGACGCTCCGGAAGGCGATCGGGTCGCCAACCAGTCGATTCGCGTCAACGTGGATACGCTTGAGCATCTGATGACGATGGTGTCCGAGCTTGTGCTGACGCGCAACCAGCTGCTCGAGATCAGCCGCCGCCACGAAGACAACGAATTCAAGGTGCCGCTGCAACGGCTGTCCAATGTCACCGCGGAGCTGCAGGAAGGGGTGATGAAGACGCGGATGCAGCCCATCGGCAACGCCTGGCAGAAGCTGCCGCGCATCGTGCGCGACCTCTCAAGCGAACTCGGCAAGCAGATCGAACTCGAGATGCATGGCGCCGACACCGAACTCGACCGTCAGGTTCTTGATCTCATCAAGGATCCGCTGACTCACATGGTGCGGAATTCCGCCGACCACGGCCTGGAAACACCGGCCGAGCGCGTCAAGGCGGGAAAGCCGGAGCAGGGTGCGATCCGTCTTTCGGCGTATCACGAGGGCGGCCATATCATCATCTGCATCGCCGACAACGGCCGCGGCCTCAATACCGAGCGCATCAAGGCCAAGGCGATTCAAAACGGCCTGGCGACCGAGGCCGAAATCGAGAAGATGACCGAGGCGCAGATCCACAAGTTCATCTTCGCGCCTGGATTCTCCACCGCCGCGGCTGTGACCAGCGTCTCCGGACGCGGCGTCGGCATGGACGTGGTGCGGACCAATATCGATCAGATCGGCGGCACCATCGACATCAAGTCGGTGGCTGGCGAGGGTTCGAGCGTCACCATCAAGATTCCCCTGACCCTGGCGATCGTGTCGGCGCTGATCGTGGAGGCCGCGGGCGACCGCTTTGCGATACCGCAGCTCTCGGTGGTCGAGCTGGTGCGCGCGCGCGCCAATTCGGAGCACCGCATCGAGCGGATCAGGGACACGCCGGTCTTGCGGCTGCGCAATAAGCTCCTGCCGTTGATGCATTTGAAGAAGCTTCTGAGGATCGATGATGGTACGGCCAGCGATCCCGAGAACGGTTTCATCGTGGTCACGCAGGTCGGCAATCAGACCTTCGGCATCGTCGTGGACGGCGTATTCCATACGGAGGAAATCGTGGTCAAGCCGATGTCGACCATGCTGCGGCATATCGGCATGTTCTCGGGCAATACCATCCTGGGCGACGGGGCTGTGATCATGATCGTCGACCCGAACGGGATCGCGCATGCGTTGGGCGCATCGGTTCTGACTCAGCAAGAGATGGCCGATGAGAACGCGGCGCGCGCCAGCGCCGCCGAGCGGACGTCACTGCTGGTGTTCCGCGCCGGATCGGATCAGCCCAAAGCCGTGCCGCTCGCGCTCGTCACGCGACTGGAGGAGATCGCAGTCGACAAGATCGAGATCTCCGACGGCCGCTATATGGTGCAGTACCGCGATCAGCTCATGCCGCTGATGCAGATGAATGGCGTTACGGTTGGAAAAGACGGGTCGCAACCGGTCCTGGTGTTCGCTGACGACGACCGGGCAGCGGGACTGGTGGTCGATGAGATCATCGACATTGTCGAGGAGCGTCTGAACATCGAGGTGGCGAGCAGCCAGCCGGGCATCCTCGGCTCCGCTGTCATCAAGGGCCGGGCGACGGACGTGATCGATATCGGTCATTTCTTGCCGATGGCCTTCGCCGACTGGTTCAAGCGCAAGGAGATGCGTGCGGCAGCCAGCGCGCGGTCGGTGCTGCTGGTGGACGACAGCGCCTTCTTCCGCAACATGCTCGCGCCGGTTCTCAAGGCCGCAGGTTATCAGGTCCGGCTCGCGACCAACGCGCGGGAAGGTCTTGTCGCGCTGCGGTCGGGTCAGGAATTCGACGCGATCCTCACCGATATCGAAATGCCGGACATGAACGGCTTCGAATTTGCGGAGACGGTACGCTCCGATAACCGCTTGAGCGGCACTCCGATCATCGCGCTGTCGTCGATGATTTCTCCGGCCGCGATCGAACGGGGGCGTCAGGCCGGCTTCCACGACTACGTCGCCAAGTTCGACCGGCCCGGCCTGATTGCTGCACTGAAGGAGCAGACCGCCGAAATTAGCCGGGCGGCTTGAAGGATCAGATCATGACCACGGTTAATCACGCAAACGAAAGCGCACTCACCGAATACGTCACCGCGACGATCGGCGGTCAGTTGTTCGGGCTGCCGATCTCACGAGTGCAGGACGTGTTCAAGCCGGAACGCCTGACCCGCGTGCCGCTGGCCTCGAACGATATCGCGGGCGTCCTCAATCTGCGGGGCCGTATCGTCACTGCGATCGATATGCGCGCCCGGCTCAAACTTCCCAAGGGAGAAGACAATCGTCCGCCTATGGCTGTCGGCGTCGAGCTGCGTGGTGAGTCCTACGGACTTTTGATCGACGCGATCGGCGAGGTCATGAAGCTGCCGGATGAAGGCCGGGAGGTCAATCCGGCTAATCTCGATGTGCGGATGGCGGAGCTGTCGGCGGGTGTGCATCGGCTGGATGGGCAGTTGATGGTTGTTCTCGATGTCGATCGTGTTTTGGAGATTGCACCGGACAAGCTTGCAGCTTGATCCACGCGGGCAGGTTCCGGCCGCGGGGAGAAGCGCTAAAAAAGACACGGAGACAAAAATGAAAACGTGCCTGATCGTTGACGATTCGAGTGTCATTCGCAAGGTCGCAAGACGTATCCTCGAGGGCTTCAGTTTCCACATCGTCGAAGCGGAGGATGGCGAAAAGGCGCTGGAGGTCTGCAGGCGTGAACTGCCTGACGCCGTGCTTCTGGACTGGAATATGCCGGTCATGGATGGGTACGAATTTCTTCGTAACCTGCGCCGGATGCCTGGCGGCGATCAGCCGAAGGTGGTGTTCTGCACCACGGAGAACGACGTGGCGCACATCGCCCGCGCACTCCACGCGGGCGCCAACGAGTACATCATGAAACCGTTCGACAAGGACATCGTGACGGCGAAATTTCAGGAAATCGGCCTCATCTGAATCTCGTTGCGATCCGGCCGGATACTTTAGTCGTTGCGTGGGGTGGGCATGAGTACTGCTGTGGCAAGTCATGTGGCTCTGGATTCGAAAAGGCAGGAGCCGCTGCGGGTCATGGTGGTCGATGACTCCGTCGTGATCCGCGGACTGATTTCCCGCTGGATCGATGCCGAGCCCGACATGGTGGTCGCGGCCTCGCTGCGCAACGGGCTCGACGCCGTCAATCAGGTGGAGCGCGCCAATCCCGATGTCGTGATCCTCGATATCGAAATGCCCGAACTCGACGGCATTTCCGCGCTGCCGCAATTGCTGGCCAAGAAGCGAAACCTCATTGTCATCATGGCTTCGACGCTGACCCGCCGCAACGCGGAGATCAGCTTCAAGGCGCTGTCGCTCGGCGCCGCCGATTACATTCCGAAGCCCGAGAGCACGCGCGAGATCGCGGCGGCTGAAATCTTCAAGCATGACCTGATGCAGAAGATCCGGCATCTCGCCGCAAAACGCCGCCGTCCGGCGACTGTCGCCTCCCCGCCGCTGGTCCACCGCGAACAGGAACCGCGTTTTGCCCAAGCCGCTCCTGCGACGAGCCGCCTGCCGCCAACGCTGCGTCCCTTCAGCGCCCATGCCCCGCGAGCGCTGTTGATCGGCTCGTCCACGGGCGGGCCGCAGGCTCTGATGGCGCTGGTGGCGGGAATTGGGCCGGTGATCGACCGCTGTCCGGTGCTGATCACCCAACACATGCCTCCGACGTTCACCACCATTCTCGCCGAGCATCTGTCGCGCGCCGCAGGGCGGCCGGCGCATGAGGGAGTGGATCAGGAGACCGTGAAGCAGGGTCATATCTATCTCGCACCCGGCGGCCGCCACATGAGGGTGACGAAAAAAGGAGCGGACGCGGTCATCGTTCTGGATGACGGCCCGGCGGTGAATTTCTGCAAACCGGCCGTCGATCCTCTATTCACGTCGGCGATCGATGTCTGGCAGGGGGGAGCTCTGGCGGTGATCCTGACCGGAATGGGATCCGATGGAATGCGCGGCGGCACGCAGATCGTCGCCGCGGGGGGGAATGTCATCGCGCAGGACGAAGCGAGCAGCGTGGTGTGGGGAATGCCGGGCGCCGCCGCCCAGGCCGGAATCTGCGCGGCCATTTTGCCGCTTCAACAAATCGCTCCGAAGCTGGTTCGGCTATTTGCGGGAGACCGTCTGTGACACCGGTTGATTTTGAGTACTTGCGCAAGTTGCTGAAGGAACGGTCCGGCCTCGACCTTGCCACCGACAAGCAATATCTGGTCGAAAGTCGGCTGACTCCGCTCGCTCGCAAGGCCGGCCTCGCAGGTATCGGCGGCCTCGTGCAGAAAATGAAGAACGGCGCCGCGGCGCTGACGGTTGACGTCGTCGAGGCGATGACCACCAACGAAACCTTCTTCTTTCGCGACAAGACCCCGTTCGACCATCTGCGGGAGACCGTGATTCCGGCGCTGCTCCAGGCTCGCGCGGCTCGTCGGAGCCTGCGGATCTGGTGCGCCGCCGGCTCGACCGGGCAGGAGCCGTATTCGATCGCGATGTGCCTGAGGGAGTGCGGCTCGACGCTTACGGGCTGGCGCACCGAGATCATCGCCACCGATCTGTCGAACGAGGTGCTCGAAAAATCGCGCGCCGGTCTCTACAGTCAGTTCGAAGTGCAGCGCGGACTGCCCATTCAGTTGCTCATCAAGTACTTCAAACAGGTTGGCGAACTCTGGCAGATCAACCCCGACATTCGCGCGATGATTCAGCACCGCCAGCTCAACCTGTTGCAGGATTTTTCCCATCTTGGGACCTTCGACATGATCTTCTGCCGCAACGTGCTGATCTATTTCGATCAGGAAACCAAAATCGGCGTTTTCACACGGCTTGCCAAGCAGATGGAAGCTGATGGCTTCCTTGCGCTCGGCGCTGCTGAAACTGTCGTCGGGCTGACCGATGCGTTCAAGCCTCACCCTGACAAGCGTGGCCTCTATCAGCCCAATCGTGTTCGCGCGCCGTCGTTGGTGCCCGGCATGCCGTCAACCAAAGCGGCAGTCCGCGCGTAGGCGCCACCGCCGACCGCGAGCGTACCCATCACCAACAACACGACGCGTCCGGAACGTTTCACCGGGGGCGAGCTACATCCAGACGTGTAGGCCTCACAAACAAAGACCCCGCCATTCACGGCGGGGTCAGTCTGGGAGGAATGGTGTTCCGGTGTCAGGCCGGGATGCGAACCTCGTCGTCGTGCGGTTCGCGCAGCACGTAGCCGCGACCCCAGACGGTCTCGATGAAGTTGCGGCCTTCGGAGGCGTTGGCGAGCTTCTTGCGCAGCTTGCAGATGAAGACGTCGATGATCTTCAGCTCGGGCTCGTCCATGCCGCCGTAGAGATGGTTGAGGAACATTTCCTTGGTCAGCGTGGTGCCCTTGCGCAGGCTGAGCAACTCCAGCATCTGGTATTCTTTGCCCGTAAGATGGACCCGCTGGCCGCCGACTTCCACCGTCTTGGTGTCGAGATTGACCACGAGATCGCCGGTCTGGATCACCGACTGGGCATGACCCTTGGAGCGGCGCACGATCGCATGAATGCGGGCGACCAACTCGTCCTTGTGAAAGGGTTTTGTCATATAGTCGTCGGCGCCGACGCCGAGACCCTTGACCTTGTCTTCGATCCCGGCCAGGCCGGAAAGGATCAGAATGGGTGTTTTGATCTTGGAGACGCGAAGCTGCTTGAGCACGTCGTAACCCGACATGTCGGGCAGGTTGAGGTCCAAAAGGATAATATCGTAATCATAGAGTTTGCCGAGATCGACGCCCTCTTCGCCGAGATCCGTCGTATAGACGTTGAAACTCTCGGACTTGAGCATCAGCTCGATCGACTGCGCGACGGCGCTGTCATCCTCAATCAGCAAAACGCGCATGCCAGTCCCCTAATCGTCGCCGCGCCGGGCGTCAGGCCGGCCGCAATACTTGCGGCACTGGAAACGCCTTTAAGCAACTGATTCGAACCCTGACCGCTTATGGTTAACAAAAACTGATTCTGATCTGCAAGTGTCTTCGGTGCAATTTTCATCGAATCGCCCTAAGGTGTTGCATAGAAGCAGCTTTCCTCATCCGCTCGCGCTCAGGCTCCACGTTAAAAGTCAGGCCTAACCGACTCTCGCGACTCGCCTTCGTCCTGAAGACAGGCGCGCTCAGTCACCAAAGACAGTGACGCAATGATTAACGATGCGGGTAAACACGAGGTTAAAGGACTTCCGCTAATGCGCGGAAACCTAAGGATTTCACGATGAAGGGTTTGGCCGAGCGGATTGGCGAGATCGAGCGCGTCAATATTTATGGCCGCGTGGTGGGGGTGCGCGGGCTGATGGTCGAGATAGCCGGCCCCATCCACGCGATGTCGGTGGGAGCCCGTATCGTAATCGAGACCGGCGTCGGTCCGGCCATCCCGGCGGAGGTTGTTGGTTTCAACGGCGATAATGCCGTTGTCATGCCGTTTGCCGGCCTCGACGGGGTGCGACGCGGCTGCCGTGCCTTGATCGCCAACGCCTCCGGCCAGGTGCGGCCGGCAGCCTCATGGCTCGGACGTGTTCTCAACGCCATGGGGGAGCCGATTGACGGCAAGGGACCGCTTCCGCAGGGCCCGGCGCCGGTGCCGTACCGCAACTCGCCGCCTCCGGCGCATTCGCGCAAACGGGTCGGCGAACCGCTCGATCTCGGCGTCCGCGCCCTGAACACATTCCTGACCTGCTGCCGCGGCCAGCGGCTCGGTATTTTCGCTGGCTCCGGCGTCGGCAAATCGGTGCTGCTGTCGATGTTGGCACGCAACGCGGATGCCGACATTTCGGTGATCGGGCTGGTCGGCGAACGAGGACGCGAAGTTCAGGAGTTTTTGCAGGACGACCTCGGCGAAGAGGGGCTCGCACGATCGGTTGTCGTGGTCGCGACCTCTGATGAGCCCGCCTTGATGCGGCGGCAGGCTGCCTATCTGACCCTGGCGGTCGCGGAATATTTCCGCGACGAGGGCCAGGACGTGATGTGCATGATGGATTCGGTGACGCGCTTTGCGATGGCGCAGCGCGAGATCGGGCTGTCGACCGGTGAGCCGCCGACCACGAAGGGCTACACACCGACAGTATTCACCGAATTGCCGAGGCTGCTGGAGCGCGCCGGACCCGGATCCGGCGAGGGGACAATCACCGGCATCTTCACGGTGCTGGTGGATGGTGACGATCACAACGAGCCGGTGGCCGATGCGGTGCGCGGCATTCTCGACGGGCACATCGTGATGGAGCGCGTCATTGCGGAGCGGGGCCGCTATCCCGCGATCAACATTTTGAAGTCGGTGTCCCGCACCATGCCGAAATCGGCCGATCCGGCCTTCCTGCCGGTTATTACCCGCGCGCGACAGATGATGGCGACCTATTCCGACATGGAGGAACTGATCCGGCTCGGCGCCTACAGGGCCGGCTCCAACGCGGAGGTGGACGAGGCGATCAGGTTGAATCCGGTTTTGGAGGATTTTCTGCGCCAGGCGAAGGATGAAGTGACCGGCATCGAGGAGGGTTATCGAAGGTTGCAGCAAATCGTTAAGACCTTGGAAACGGAAAGCTAACTTTGTCGGGCCATCATCGGCTTCTCAAATGAGAAGCAGGGCGGGATCCAAGGGAGGTGCCGCCGTTGTCCCGCGTGTAGATTGGGACTTCTGGGGAGTACGAGTCGATGAAGTCACGTGAAACGCTTATCCGCCTGAAGAAATTCCAGGTCGAGGAGAAGCGTAGGAGGGTGGCTCAGATCGAGAGTATGATTGCTGACTTCCAGCGCATGTCGGTCGATCTGGAGCGTGAAATCGAAATCGAGCAGGAACGTGCGGGGATCGATGATCCCGCGCATTTCGCATATCCAACCTATGCCAAGGCCGCGATCCAGCGCCGGGAAAACCTGACCCGCTCCGCGGACGAACTGCGCGTCCAGCTCGAAGATGCCAAAATGGGCCTGGCGGAAGCTTTTGAGGAACTCAAGAAGGTCGAATTGCTCGATGAGCGCGATCAGGCTCGCGAACGTGCAGAAGAGAACGCCCGCGAACAGGCCGATCTCGACAGTATCGGTTTAATGCGCTCCCGCATGGGCGTCGCCACCATCGCGTGAACGCGATGTCGACCATGTTCCATTGGGCGCCACGCCACCGGGTTGCTGAACTCTGCTGGGCTGCAAACACGCCGCTTGACCATCCGCAAGGGTACACAAGGGGGTGAATCGCCGGGACGGGAGCGGTTCATCGGGGGAAGTTCGGGCCGGGGCGCCGGATTCCAGGAGAGGTGTTTATAAAAAAGAAAACGCCCGTGGGGGGCGGGCGTTTTCCATCGTAGTCCACTTGGGGTTAGTGGGTCCTCTACGTACTCACGCGGCGACTTCGGGGGGCAAATGTAAAGAAGCCTCGTGAATTCTTCAAACTCCTTCAGCGGACGACCATCGCGCCCGAACTCGTAACCGCCATCGGCTTGCCTGCCTTGATGACGCGCGCCGTCTGCGTATAGCCATCCTCACCATTCATGCGCGCTGAAATTGCGAAACCCGCCACTGCAATACCTGCAACAAGAGCTACAACCACGATCTTCAGATGGGTCGTCCGATCTGCACTGTAAATCGAATGGTTCATTGGAAGCCCTCCTGCCCGTAACTTCCCTTTCGAAGATTGGTCTCCGTTGCCCACGCACAGGTTCATGACCTCGCGCCCTGAAAACGTAGGAAGTGGTCCTAATGTTCCGAAGAGGCGATCACAAAGTGGTGAAAATGTGTGAACGGATCGCGATCATCAATTCCGCCTGGGACCGGTAAATCTGATAATTATAAGCTATATCAATATCTTAATGTTAAATCGCGCTTTTGGCGTCTCCCGGCGGGGTAGGACGCGGAACGGACACAAACCATTTGTCTGATGCCAAAATGCCGCATTAGGCGCAGCGTGATTCGGGCAGCATTATCAAATGCTGCCGACCGTCTTGAGCCGGGCCCGGGGATGGATTTCGGCCTGTGACAGAACAGGGGTCTGGGCGCGGAAGCGCTCGACCAGCGAGCGGACGAACGGCCGGATCGCGGCCGAGGTTACCAGCACCGGCGCTTCGCCTTCCCGGGCGGCTTGTTCGAAGCGATCGCGCACCGCGGCCATGAACTCCGATAATTTTGACGGCTGCATCGCGAGGCTGCGCTCTTCGCCCTGGCCGATGATGGATTCGGCGAAGGCCTGCTCCCATTTGGCCGACAGTGCGACAAGTGGCAGGTAGCCGTTGACCGAGGTGTTCTGGGCGCAGATCTGGCGGGCCAGGCGGACGCGCACATGCTCGACCACCGTCGCGGGATTGCGCGAAAAGGCCAGCGCGTCGGCGATGCCTTCGAGGATAGTGGATACATCGCGGACGGAAACGCGCTCGGCGAGGAGGAGTTGCAGCACACGCTGAATTCCGGAGATCGAGATCTGGCTGGGAACAATATCCTTGATCAGTTCGCCCTGTTCTTTCGGTAGATCCCTCAGAAGCTTTTGCAACTCGCCGTAGGAAAGCAGATCCGACATATTGGTCTTGAGCAGTTCGGTAAGGTGGGTCGAAACCACGGTCGCAGCATCGACCACGGTATAGCCCTTCAGTGAGGCCTCCTCCTTGAGCGAGGCATCCACCCACGTTGCCGGCAGGCCGAAGGTCGGTTCGGTGGTGTGAATGCCGGGGATCCCTACCTGATCGCCGGAAGGATCCATCACCATGTACTGGTTCGGCCAGATACGGCCCGAGCCGGCGTCGACCTCCTTGATCTTGATGATGTAGGTGTTGGCCTCGATTTGCACGTTGTCCAGAATCCGTACCGCCGGCATCACGAATCCCATCTCGATCGCGAGCGAACGGCGGAGCGCCTTGATCTGCTCGGTGAGGCGATCCTGGCCGTCCGGCCCATTGACCAGCGGCAGCAGCGCATAGCCCAGTTCGATCTTCAGGTCGTCGATTCTGAGGGCCGCGGATATCGGCTCCTCCGCATCGGAGGCCGCTGTCCCGGCGGCCTCCGAGGCCGCGGCGGCCGCAGCTTCGGTAGCCGCCGCGCGTTGGCGTTTTCGCGAACTCCAGGCCAGCGCCGCCGCGCCGCCGCCGAGCGCGACGAACGGCAGCATCGGAATGCCGGGCAGCAGTCCGAGCACCAGCATGACCCCGGCCGACATACCAAGCGCCTGGGGATAGCCGGAAAGCTGCTTCATGAGCGCCTTGTCAGCCGCGCCTGTGACGGCGGCCTTCGAGACAAGAAGGCCGGCAGCGGTCGAGACGATCAGGGCGGGAATTTGCGTCACCAGCCCGTCACCGACGGTGAGAACCGTGTAGCTGTGCGCCGCATCGGCGAAACTCAGGTCCTGTTGTGCGATGCCGATGATCATCCCGCCGATGACATTGATGAAGACGACGAGCAAGCCGGCAACGGCATCTCCGCGCACGAACTTCGAGGCGCCGTCCATGGCGCCAAAGAATCCGCTTTCGTCCTCGAGCGCCTTGCGCCGTTCCTTGGCGGTCTTCTCGTCGATCAGTCCGGCGGAGAGGTCGGCGTCGATCGCCATCTGCTTGCCCGGCATGGAGTCGAGCTGGAAGCGCGCCGCGACCTCGGCGATGCGGCCCGAACCCTTGGTGATGACCACGAAATTCACAATCACGAGGATCGCGAACACGATGATGCCAATCACGAAGTTGCCGCCCATCACGAAGTTGCCGAAGGCTTCGATGACGTGGCCGGCGGCGGCCGAGCCCTCATGGCCATGCGACAGGATCAGCCGCGTCGAGGCGAGGTTGAGCGACAGCCGCAACATGGTCGAGATCAGGAGCACGGTCGGGAAGGCGGAGAATTCCAGCGGCGCCTGGATGAACAGCGCAGTCATCAGGATGAGGATCGATAGCGTGATCGAGATCGCCAGAAGGAGATCGAGAACGACCGCCGGAAGCGGCATGATGAGCACGACGAGGATCGTCAGGATGCCAAAGGCCAGCGCGAGATCGCCGCGCCGCAGCATGAGCACGATCTCACTAAAACTCGGAAGACCCGAGCGTGGCGCGGTTGCGCCCTGATCCGCCGTGATGTCCGTCATCTTCGCCGTCTCCACCACGCTCAAGCCCGTTCGCGCGCGCCGATCGTCTGCGCGGCGGCCGCGGCGTCCCCGGTTTCAAGAATGAGACGCGCCCTGGCGTTCACGAGGAACGATGCTGTTCTGGGCGGCTGCTGACCCGCGGCTTCCCTGGGCAAAATTTGCCCGGTGTATGGTTAGCAAAGGGTTAACTTGCCCTCGTCACGGCTGGTTCTGACATCGCGGGCGTGGCAGCCAAAAGTCCTGACCGCCGATTGCCGCGCGGCACATGACATTGTAAGGGGATGCCTGCGCCGACGGCGGTTGCGCATGCGACGTCCGGCCGGGGCCTGTAGCTCAATGGTTAGAGCCGACCGCTCATAACGGTCTGGTTGGGGGTTCGAGTCCCTCCGGGCCCACCAGCAAATCAGTGTACGATCCGGCGACATGGGTAACAGCTTGTACCACGCATGGCCGGCGAGGCCGTGGATCAGGTGCATTCGGCGACCGAGCGCGTCAGAGCGTGGTCCAGCGCGGCGGCGCGCGCCGGAGAAGCCGGTCGCGGATTCTCGGTCGTTGCATCGGAAGTCAAGGCAAAAGCCTATCACTCTCACTAAAGCGTTTTTCGAGCGAGGTGGATATCGGTTCGCCGCAAGGTTCAACTGATCGGATCATGCTTGGTGTCCACAACATCTTTAAGCGTAAAATGCAGCAGGGGGCCGGGTATATTTTTACCCTCAGCAATGGCTTCAGAATTAGGGGCTCGGGCTCGTCCGTTCGCGCGAGAAACCATTCCGATTCGGATTTGTCGAGGTGTGAGAGGCGGTTCCGCCGTGACGACGTCAGGTGCGATTGTCGTCTTACAGATTTGTCCTGCGGCCAGATCAGAACGCGGAGCGCGGAATTATGGATCCGTAGCGATCAAACACGCCGACCGTATCCCCCTTCGCCTCGAAGAAGTGATATGCGCGCTCGTGGTCCTCGTGGTATTTTAGGTATTTTATATGAATAGCAATGAAGCGATCTGATTGAGGCAGAGGTTGCGGTTTACGTTGCGCTGCAACTAACACGAAAGGCAAACTTGCGGAGCTTGAATGGTGATTGATACGGCAGCGCAGCTGCCATATATTATGTATTATCGTTGTGAAATTGTTCTCAATATGAGATTTACATTAGTTCTATTCTTTTGCTCGAGGCGCTTCGTTCCCAGTCATCGGAGCCGTATCCAGGTAGGAAGATGAAGAAGCATTCACGGGAGGAAATTCTTTCGAAACTTGCCCGGGCAGACGAGCTTGCGCGCGCCGGTAATTCGCAAGTCGACGTTTGCAAGGCGCTTGGTGTGAGTGTCATGACGCTCCACCGGTGGAGAAAATTGCCCTTGCCGAAGCCGGAAGCGCATGTTGTTCAGGATAATGCAGCAGAGAGTGTGGCGTCCGGCAGGCCTCCGGCGATGGATCAGATGCGTCATGTTCTGGAGGACCTTAAACTCGAGAACCAGCGGCTTCGAAAGATCGTCACGGACCTCTTGCTTGAGAAAATGAGGCTCGAGGAAGCCGCGGTTACCGCATCGTCTCGTCAGTCGGAAACACAAGGTGTGATCCAGGCTCTGCTTGGTCCCGCCAATTCCAGATAGCTGTCCTGGAGAGATGGTCTCTTTGAGAGGTGGATTCGCTTATTCCTCTTGATCGGTTTGTTCAATTGCGTCCGCGAGTTCTTGAATTTCCCGATCGGCAGTATCTCCCGGCACGTAGCTCGCCACCGACTGACCACTGGTGAAGCAACGAACAAAGGCGGCGCGGCTGGCAATCGGCGGCCCAACCGCTTCACCGAATGTGCTTAACTCATCAAGCAACTGCCTTCCCTCGAGCGTGCGGCGGTCGAGCCTGTTGGGCACCAAAATCACCTTGATTCGATCCCGGCGGCGTTCCCGTGCTGCGTCAATGATCGCAAGGGTTTGAAGCGTCGCGTCGAGGTCGAGACCGGATGGGGTGCACGGTACCAGAATCAGGTTGGCCACCGCGATAGAGGCTCCCATTTCCCGGGCGTTGGGAGCGGTGTCGATGATCACGACCCCGGCTTCAATGCTACGCACTTCCTGCGCCCAGGCGGAGACTGACATTTGTTCCAGGGCCATTTCATAGACGGGGAATTCGAGATTGCCGGGCTCCGCCCACTGGGATGCGGAACGTTGAGGGTCGCTATCGACAAGAGCAACGTCATGTCCGCGGCGCGCGAGCGCCGCGGCGACACAGACTGCGATCGTGGTTTTGCCGACACCGCCTTTGCGCTGAGTCACGGTGATAATTCTCCGTCTCAGTCCGGGAGAACTCATGCGGGCGCCACGATAACAAATTCTCACATTTTCTGGTAAAAGCATCCGCTGACGGTACCATTTCTTGACCGATAATCACAATCGGCAATGGGCCGGAGCTTGGCTCGTCGGCCTATGATCGTTATGCATGCCTCTTCGGCGTTTTCCGAACAAGACGCGCCGGATTCGAAGAGAACCGACCCAAATGCGCCTCGGAAGCGGTTTACGTACCCCCACGCCCCCCCGAAGATAATTATCAGCAACAGTGTATGTTAATGGAACGTGAGTTTGAACCTTGACTCCGGTCGCCTCTCCCCACTATAACACACATAACAAATGTCGCGACGCATCATAACATATGAGATGTGTTCGGACCAATCCGCGTTCAGGTTACAGCACATTCGAGCCGCAGATATTGGTATCGATTGACGTCGAACGGGTATCTGCTTTCGTCATTCTTCTTGAAGAATCCAGCCAGAGGACGCCATGGCCGTTTCCTACCTGACGAAGACCGAATTAGGCGACTTTCTTCATAATAACGGGAACATCGAGGCCGGCGTACGATCGGCATTGATCGATTCGCTCGAGCAAAGCGGCGTGTTCAACGAAGGCGACAACAGTGCGAGAGGGTGGCTGGAGTCCGGGCCGTTTGCCGGCGGGGCGGTTCCGCCGGTCATCCAGATTCTGGACGTATCCAACTCGACGACCGTCCAGACCAATCCGAACCTGAAGGCGATTGTTCTGGACGACCATAGCGCCAGCCTGGATGTCACCGGCGGTGATAACGATGTCTTTGTCGCCGCAGGCAGAGGTAATGACACGATCAACCTCCGCGATAGCGGCGACGATACAGTCTACGGTGGCGGCGGCAACGACGTCATCCGCGGCGGTCACGGCGACAGCTCATTGTTCGGCGGCGCCGGCAACGACAGCATTTATGGCGGCACAGGCAACGACACGCTTGACGGCGGCGCCGGCAATGATCTCCTGGTATCTGGTGCTTTCGCTTCCGGCGGTGGCGGTAACGCGCGCGTTGCCAGCGCTGACGACAGCGCTTTCGGGGATAGCGGTCGCGGCCGTGACCACGGCGGTCGCGGAGATGATCATCATGGTCGCGGTCGCGGAGACGACCACGGCGATGGTCGTGGAGGCGGACATGGCGGGGGCCATGGTCATGGAGGCGGACATGGCGGCGGTGGCGATGATGTTGAAGGACACAGCACGCTTATAGGCGGGGCCGGGAATGACACGCTGGTTGGCGTGCAGGGCGACGTCATGCAAGGCGGCGCGGGCAACGACTATTTCAGGCTGTCCGGTGGAAATGGCAATTCCACGCTGGAGGGCGGAGGTGGCAACGACACCTTCCGGATCGAGTCGCATAGCGGTAACGATACTATCTTCGGCGGCAACGGTAACGACTCGGCCGAATTCGCCGGTCGGTCGTTCTTCGATGTCGCCAAGATCGACGTCGATGCGAGCACGTCGACCTACACCCTGCACTTCAACGATGAGCAGACCGTTGCGGTCAACGGAGTTGAGGAACTGCACTTCAGCGACCAGATCGTCACGCTGCCGAAGCTATCATAGTCCAGACGGAAAGATAGGATTGTTAAAGCCCCGCTTCGGCGGGGCTTTTACTTTTGTGATGCGAAGAAAGCTTGGCGAGCCGCTCGTGCCTTTGTGAAGCCACATCGATAGGGTCATGGTCGTGGTCGCTGGAGCGGTATATTCTAACTCATTTTCCGATACTCCGACTCGGGGCGCGCTAAACTCCGATCGGGACGCTAGGAGCCGACGTTGCCCCGAGGTATCAAGCGCTTGCTCAACGCGGGCTCCGGCCCCGGATCTGCCCGGCGAATCGCTCAAATGATCCAGGAGCGAGGATTGGAAGAATTACGCTTTGATATCGACCCGAACGTCAAACCTCACGTCGTAGGCTCCATCCTCGAACTTGAAACGTCGTTCGAGCCGCAATCGTTTGATGTGATATGGTCCTCACATGTCCTTGAGCATCTCTATGCTCACGAGATCTTTCCCACTCTGCGCCAGTTCCACCGGGTCCTGCAACCGGACGGATTCGCCTTGATCATGACCCCTGATGTCGAGGCGGTGGCGCACTTCATAGTCGAGCAAGGTATTGCGGCTGTCGCCTATAATTCGCCTGCTGGTCCGATCAGGCCGCTCGACATGCTTTACGGACATTCCCGAGCCATCGAGGAGGGGCACGTGCACATGGCGCATCGCACCGGATTTACCGCGGAGCGGCTCGGCAATCTGCTATTGACGGCCGGCTTTCCTACCGTGTCGGTGGCAACGCAGAACTTCGAGGTTTGTGCGCTGGCGTTGATGCCCCAGGCTGACGATGCAGCTATCAAGAAGGGCTTATTGGCAAGCGGTTTTAATTTTCAGGAACTGGCGGCTTAGCTCGCTTTTGAGCGAACTGGGATGCCGGTTCGCGTGACGCGTGAAGAAAACGCGTTAAATCAGGACCATAGGACTACGCTTCTGATTCCGTCAGCACCGTGGCGGGGCGCGGAAATGCGTCATTCGCTGGCCATGGGGGCGGAAGCCAGAAGGATCAACGGCCCGCCGTTGAACCGGATCACCCCGGAAGCATGCGATAGCGAATTCCGTGAGATAAGTGCCGGCTCGGCGCCAATGTCAGGCAGAACACGCCAGAGCCAAGGCGCCTGCTGTGCGACGCCGGGCTCTGCCGCCCGATGAAACGCGGTCAATTACCGCCCCAACGCCGCCGCCGTATCTCTTTAAATGTTCGTGTTTCTGTCACTTTCATTGTATGTAATGTTATCAATGAGAAGTCATTATCGCTGCACTGATAGAAAAGACGACATATCATGAACTGCAACAAACAGAACGGGATTGCATGATCGCGCCAGTCGCCGCCGAGGATGCCGATATCGATCCGATGCCGCCGTCCGGGCTCGAATGCCTGGTTATCGTCGCTCGGCAGCACGGCCTGGATCTGACCTCGACGCAGCTCATCAAGGATAATCTTCTGACCGGAGGGGAAGTGTCTCCGAGCCAGTTGGTCGGCTGCGCCGAGAAGGCCGGCATGCGATCGAAGCACGTTCAGCTGGATTGGGGCGGGCTCTCTCACTTGAAAAAGGCGCTTCCGGCTATTGTCGGCCTCCGCAATGGAAGCTTCATGGTGTTGCTAGGCGTCGCCGGAGACGCCAACAATACCCGCATCGCGCTGAGGGATCCAAACGCTGCGGAAGATGCGCTGCTCGTGATCGATAGGCTTCGCTTCGAAGACATCTGGTCCGGGGACGTCGTTCTCGCCAAGCGCAATTACGAAATTTCCGACGAGTCGCAGCCCTTCAGTTTCGGCCTCGTTGCTGCATTGATGTTCCGCGAGCGTCGCATCGTTCGGGATGTCGCAATCTCGGCGTTGGTGCTGGGCTTCCTGGGCCTGGCGCCGATCATGTTCTGGCGCCTGCTGTCGGACAAGGTGATTCTCTATCACGCGTACAATACCTTCTATGTGCTTTGTCTGGCGATGTTGGTCCTCATCGCGTTCGAGGCCGTCTTCGCGTTTCTCAGGCAAGTCCTTGTTCATCGCCTGACGACCCGGCTGGACGTCAAGCTATCCACCTACGTTTTTGAGAAAGTCCTCAATCTTCCGATCGACTTTTTCGAGCAGACCGCCGTCGGCCTCGTTGCGCGCGATATCCACGAAGTCTACCGCATCCGCTCGTTCCTGATGGGCCAGCTGTTCGGTACGATGCTGGACTCGACGACACTGATCTTTTTCCTTCCCCTTATGTTCTTCTTTAGCCCGATCATGACGCTGGTGGTTCTGGCGTTTTCGGCAATGATCGTCGGATGGCTTGTTCTGATGATGCCGACCTACCGCAAAGTGTCGAATGCCGTTCTGGTCGCCGAGGGCGCGCAGGGTGCGTTTCTGGTTCAAACGCTCAACGGCATCCGAACGGTGAAGTCGCTCGCGCTCGATGCACGGCAGCGCCATATGTGGGATGTGCTGGTTGCCCGTGTGGCCAAAGCGCGGCTTGCGGAAGGAATGACCGGGAACGCGATCCAGGCGGTGGTGCGCCCCCTGGAGCGACTGGCGGTGAGTGGCTCCTATGCGATCGGCGTTTATCTCGCGCTTACAAACAATGATCCCGTTTTTATCGGAGCGCTATTTGCCTTCCTGATGCTGTCACAGCGCGTATCGGGCCCGCTGATGCAGATTGCGCAGTTGATCAATCAGTATGACGAGGCGCGTAGCGCAGTCGCTACAGTCCGCAAGCTGGTCAACCAGCCGGCCGAGGAGGGTCGCTCCGGCCACGGCGTTCGCTCGCCGATTGAGGGCAAGGTGGAATTTTCCGACGTTACCTTCAGGTACAAGGGAGCGGTTTCGTCGTCGTTGAACGGCGTCTCCTTTGAAGTAACGCCCGGAACCACGCTCGGCGTGATGGGCAAGAGCGGTTCCGGGAAAACGACGATCACGCGACTCTTGCAGCGACTGCATTCCGACTATGACGGACTGATCAAGATCGACGGTATCGATGTTCGCGAGTACGACGTCGATCACCTGCGCAGGAACGTCGGCATCGTGTTGCAGGAGAATTTTCTTTTCAGCGGCACAATTCGCGAGAATATCTCCGCGGCCGCTCCCGACGCCACCTTTGACGATATCGTCAAGGCGGCGCGGCTGGCCGGCGCGGAGGAGTTCATCGACAAGCTGCCGCGCGGCTACGAAACCTATGTCTACGAAGGATCACCCAACCTCTCAGGAGGGCAACGGCAGCGGCTCGCGATCGCCAGAGCGCTGATCGTCGATCCGCCGATTCTCATCCTTGACGAGGCTACGAGCGCGCTCGACGCCGATAGCGAGGCTATCGTGAATGGTAACATTTCGCGGATAGCCAATGGCCGAACGCTGATCATTATTTCGCACCGCCTGTCGTCACTGACGGCCGCCGATGCCATCCTCGTGCTCAATCGTGGAGTAGTTGACGATATCGGGCGGCATGAGGAACTGCTCGCGCGGAACGATATCTACAGCTCGCTCTGGTACCAGCAGAACACGCATCTCGCGCCTGCGGTCCGCAGCGATAAGCCGAAACTCCGGAGCCCGACCCTTGTCCCCTAGCCAGGCTTCGCTCGCAACCGTTCGCCAATTCCAGTCGGAGACCGACGCAATCCGGGAGGCCGCCGAGCCGCTGGTCGCGCGCGTGACCCTGTTCGTGCTTACTGCCTTCCTGATCTCGATCGTCGCAATCCTTTGCCTTACGCGGGTCGATCGCGTCATCACCAGCCTTAACGGCAATATCGTTCCGGTTGGGCATGTCAATGTGTTGCAAGCGCTCGATCCATCGATCATCAAGACGATCGATGTGCGTGAAGGTGAGCAGGTGAAGCCCGGACAACTGCTCGCCACGCTCGATTCAACCTTCACGTCCGCAGACCTTACGCAGGCGAAGTTGCAAATCGCAAGCCTCGAGGCGCAGGCGGCGCGCGATGAGGCCGAATTGAAACAGCAGCCGCTGGTGTTTCCCGATAATCCGGATCCCGACTTCCGGAAATACGCTGCTTTGCAGAATGCGCTCTACAAACAGCGCGTGGCTCAATATCAGGCCCAGCTCAACAGCTTCGAATCAAAGATCAGGGAGACCAAGGCGACGATTGAGAAACTTCGCGACGACGATGCTCGATACCGTCAGCGCGATGAGATTCTGGCGAAGATCGAGAATATGCGGACGACGCTCGCCGAGCGCGGCACCGGATCGCAACTCAACATGTACATTTCCCAGGATGCCCGGCTGGAGTTATTGCGGACATTGGAAAATGCGCACAATGGCCTGATTGTGGCCCAAAACACACTGGGGGCGATAACCGCCGATCGCGACGCATTCAAAGAGCAGTGGTTTGCGCAGCTGAGCCAGGATCTGGTGACGACGCGCAACAAGCTGGATGAAGCGAGAGCAACTTATGAAAAGGCTCTCAAGCATCAGGATCTCGTGCGCTGGACGGCTGCCGAACCCTCTGTGGTGCTGACGATAGCAAGGCTTTCGGTCGGCTCGGTACTCAAGCCGGGTGATCCTTTCATCACGCTCATGCCGATCGACACCAAGCTTGAAGCTGAAATCAGGATCTCGTCGCGTGATGTCGGCTTCGTCCGGGCTGGCGATCCCTGCACGATGAAGGTCGATGCCTTCAATGCAGCGGAGCACGGCACGGCGAGTGGCAAGGTGCGCTGGATCAGCGAGGGCGCCTTCACGACCGACGATGACGGCAAGCCGCTCGAATATACCTACTATAAGGCGCGGTGTTCCGTGGACGCGTCAAATTTCAAGGGTGTGCCGAGCAATTTTCGTCTTATTCCCGGCATGACCCTGCAGGGAGACATCAACGTCGGGGACCGTTCCGTCGCGATGTATCTGCTCGGCGGAATGCTGAAGGGCATGAGTGAGGCCATGCGTGAGCCATGATGCTTTCATCTAGATCGCTTTTCCAGTGGCTTCGTCCAGCTTCTGTATCTTCTCGCGCTGGTCCTTTCGACCATGGAATGGCTGCGTATGAGCGTGGCCATTATCTGGGAGCTTTCAAGCACTGGAAGCTGGCGTCGGAGGCAGGCGAGGCCGAGGCCGCTTATCGGATAGGAATGCTGTATGCGAAGGGTGAAGGGATCGACAGGAGCGTGCCCGATGCTGCCATCTGGTATGAGCGCGCGGCCCGGCGCGGCAACGTCGAAGCGCAGTTTCATCTCGGCCTGATCTTTCTACGGGGGGAAAAGCCGCTGTTGGGCCCGCATCGCCACGAAACGTGGCGCCAATCCTCGGCCGTACGTCTCGGCGACAGGGCGTCGAATATTCATCAGCTTGTCTTTCCGCATGGAACGAGCGTGGAGCGGAATGTTGACGCTGCTTTCCACTGGATATCGGTCGCGGCGGAAAGAGGGAAGGCTGAGGCGCAGACGGTCCTTGGCAACATGTACAGCGAGGGGCTCGGCTGCGAGAAGAATCTTCAGATAGCGTTCGCATGGTATGGCGTTGCGGCCGAGCAGAATTGCGCCGCGGCGGAATTCGCTCTGGGCGATATCTATTTCCAAGGCAAAGGAGTTCCCATTGATTTCGAGCAGGCGGCAGCCTGGTATCGCAAGGCGGCCGAGCAGGATCATGTAAGAGCGCAGGTTGCGCTCGCGTTCATGAACTTGAAGGGCACCGGGATGCCGGAGAATCTCGCGGAAGCGGCCCGCCTGTTCCAGAGCGCTGCAATGCATGACGATGTCATCGCGCTTTACAATATCGGCCTGTTGCGCCTGAACGGCCATGGTGTTGCGAAGGATATCGACAGGGCCGAAACCGCGCTACGCAAGGCGGCTCGCAGAGACTACTTTCCGGCAATTCAGGCGCTGGCGGAATTCTATTCGCACGGCGCAGGCTTCGCGCCCGATCTGCGGGAGGCTGCGGTCTGGTACGAGAAGGCGGCCGAGCGGGACGACGTGCAGGCGCAGTTCTTTATGGGCCGTTTCTATGCGACCGGTACCGGCGTCGGCCCGAACATCCGTCAGGCGGCAAGGTGGTTCGAGCGCGCTGCCCGCAATGGTCACGCGACCGCCGCGTTCAACATCGCTGTATTCTATCTCAACGGCTCAGGCGTCGAGCGCAACGTGGAGAGCGCGATCGAATGGTTCGAGCGCGCATCCGAAGGCGGCATCCGTGCCGCGCAGTTGCAGCTCGGCAGACTTTATTCGGCAGGCAACGGGATTCCACGGGATCACAAGCGGGCGGAAGAATGGCTCAGTAGGGCCGCGGTAGGAGGAGACCCGGACGCCAAGACGGCCTATGCGCTTTTCCTGCTCCATCTGGACGGTTCGACCGAGCAGCTTGAGCGGGTATGCGCTCTGTTGATGGAGGCGGCCGAGGCAGGTCACGCGCCGGCGGCATTTCAACTCGGTGCTTTGTATATGGGTAAGTTTGGAGGAAGCGCAGACGTCGAAGCCGCCGTCGGATGGTTCGCACGTGCCGCCAGCGCGGGTTACGTCGATGCCCAATACACCCTTGCGCTGCTTCATCTCGAGCCGAAGAACGGTTTGAGCGATGCCAAGGCCGCGGCGTCATGGCTGACCAAGGCCGCGCATGCAGGCCATGCCGGCGCGCAGTTTCAACTCGCCGTTCTGTATTGCACCGGCGCAGGCTTAGCCCGGGATGTTGAGCAAGGGGCTCAGTGGTACGAGGCCGCCGCGCGACAGGGACACAAGGTTGCGCAGTTCAACCTCGCAGTGATGCTTGGAAAAGGGCAAGGCTGCGAGCCCGATCCCGGGAAGGCAGTTGAATGGTTCGAACGAGCAGCTCAGCAGGATATGGCGGAAGCGCAGGTGGCGCTCGGCGACGCGTTGATGTCGGGAAGCGGTGTTGCGAAAGACGAGGGCGCGGCGGTGCAATGGTATCTTCGGGCGGCGAGTCAGAACCATGAAGGCGCTCAGCGCCGTCTGGATGCGGTTGGAGTGACAACGGTCGATGGCTGAGCATCGCTCGCGATCGGAATCGATCCTGAGCATTGAATGCGGGGCCATCCCTCTTCACGCGAGGTCTCGCCTGCGCGATGCGAGTGGCTTCTTCAGGCCGCGCCCGCGCCTGATGCGGATCATGAGTTTAACAGTTCAGGGCTGTCAGGAGACCCGGGTGCGATGAACAAGATTGCGGAGCGCGATGTGAGGAATGCGAAGGATGCGCAACCCGTCGCCAGTCCCATTCCACACGAGGAAAATCTTCAAAGCTCGTTCCTGGATCCTGATCTCGGCGATCTGGAGTCGGGCGCGCGCCTTCGCGGCGCGATACTGGAGCATTCCGGCCGGGAAATTTCCGGTTGGATCGTCGATACCCGCTCGCCGGCAGCATCTGTTGCTCTTTCTCTCTTTGTTGGGTCCCACGCGATCGAGGAGACGAGAACGGATCGTGCGGCTCCTGCCGGAATCGGGTCGGGAATGGCGATCGGCCGCCCCGGATTTCGAATCGATCTGGCGAATCCTGTCGCGCGCCGACGCCTGGCTCGCGCGCTCAGAAACATATTGGCGGACCCGGAGCAGACACAGATCTATCTTCGCGTTCGCCTGGATGATGGAGATTTTTTTGAGATCCCGCTCTTTGACGCTATCGCACCCGATGAGCTGGTCGTCGCGCTTGGATTTTCACCTTCCGATTATACTGATCTGCTGATTCCGAACAATAACGGGCCCATCGCGCCTGATCCGGATCCAGCCGGCAAGCAGGTGCGTCATGTTTGCTTCTACCTCCCGCAGTTTCACTCGTTCGAGGAGAACGACAGATGGTGGGGACCCGGATTCACCGAATGGACCAATATCTCACGTATGCGTCCTCAATTCCCTGAACATCAATCTCCCTGGCTGCCGGCAGACCTCGGCTTTTATGACGTGAGATTGACGGAGACCCGTCGGCAACAGGCCGAGTTGGCTCGCCGCTACGGCATCCATGGCTTCTGCTACTATGTTTACTGGTTCCAGGGTCGCAGGCTTCTCGAAAGACCACTGGAGCTTCTTCTGGAGGATGGAGAGCCGGACCTGCCGTTCTGCATTTGCTGGGCGAACGAGAACTGGTCGCGCCGCTGGGACGGTTCGGATGCCGAGCTTTTGCTCGGACAGAATCACGTGTTGGAAGATGACGTCCGCTTTATCGACGATATGGCGCAGCTTTTGCTCGATGACCGCTACATCACGGTAGATGGTCGCAAGATCATCCTGATCTATCGACCCTCGCTGTTGCCGGACAGACAGAGGCTGTTTGAAATATGGCGCGCAAGGGCAAATGAATTAGGGATCGGCGAGATTCTGATCTGCAACGCCATGACGTTCGGAGAATTCGATCCGCGCGACGTGAACTGCGATGCGGCAGTGGAATTTCCTCCGCATACCGTCTCGACGATGGAGCAGCCGCTGTCCGAGCTGGGTGCGCCGGCGACCTTCACGGGAAAGATTTACGATTATGTCGATGCCGTGCGCTCGTCTCTGGGCAAAACCTACGATTTTCCCTGCTTTCCGGCCGTCATGCCGCGCTGGGACAATACGCCCCGCAAAGGTTCTCGCGGACATATCTTCAATAGATCGAGTCCGGAGGCGTTCGAGGTATGGTTGCGGGATGCCGCAGGGCGGGCGAGGAGGGAGCCGTTTGCGGAGCCGATTGTTTTCATCAATTCCTGGAACGAATGGGCCGAAGGAGCTCATCTCGAACCGGACTCGAGGTACGGTCGGGCATTTCTTGAGGCGGTGAGAAGGGTGGCATCGTCCGAGCCGATCTCGGCCCAGGTCCGTTCGAATCCGGATTTGCTCGACTGCCTGAGTCGGCAAGAGCTCGAGCAGGCGGTGAAGGAAGCGAGCACCCATGTTCAATTGCTCGCTAACATCCATCGATCGGAGATGATCTATTCCGGCCTGCAGCATACGCGAAGCGGGATTCCGGTTGAGGCCGAGGGCGCGTCGGAAAATCCGGCGGAATCGCTGCTCGTCATCGAGAACATCAATTCTCAAACCAGCGAACGTGTGGTGGTGGACCCGCGATCGATCGTGCTCGTGCGAGGATGGGTCTGTGCGGGCGGTGCCTTCGAGGCAGGAAAACACCGGACAGCCTTCCTCGTCCTTCTCGCCAGGGACTCCGAAAAGCAGGATCGAAACGGATACTGCCTGATCGTGGACTGGCATGAGCGCGTTGACGTCAAGGAGTATATGAGAGCGAAAAGCAGGGATTGCTATTTCGGATTCCAGCTGTCCTTTTTGATAAGTGATATGTCCGACGGAGAGTACCAGATTGCGGTTCTGGAGGTAGGCGAGGGAAGCTGTGCACTCGTCAAGTCGAGCCACTCGATCATCGTTCGACGTTGAGAAACTTGCACATGTTGGCTAGCGTCGTCATTGCCTGCTACAAGCATGAATCATACATCGAGGAATGCCTCGAGACTGTTTATCGACAGACCTTCCCGGATGTCGAACTCATTGTCGTTGACGATCATTCGCCTGACAAAAGCTTTGAAATCGCGCGGCGGCTCCTCAAAAGGCGATCTTTTGCCAAACGTTTCGCGTCCTGCTCGCTTTTACAGAACCCTCTCAATCTCGGGGCGCACTGCACTTGGAACAGGGCGTTGTCGCTTGCGAACGGGGAAATGATCTTCTTTCTGAATTCCGACGATGCATTTTCGAAGGATCGCATTCAGATATTCGCGAGCCAGTATGACAGTGAGAAACTTTTTTTTGGTTTTTCCGCCGTTGAACCGATCGATGAACGAGGCAAGCCGATAACGACCCATCAATTCCCAATAAGCCTTCGGTACGCCGTCGATCGCGCCAGAATAACGGGTTCTCCGTTGTCCTGGACGTTTCTGGATTCACAGATCGCGGCCTCTACCGGAAACTTCGTGTTGAGCCGGGACCTGCTACGGAAGATCGGGTTGCTGTCGGATCTGAAATACTGCCATGACTGGGAGTTCGCGCTGCGCGCCATAACAGTGGTCGAGCCCCGATATGTCGAATCGGATCGCTATATGTACCGGCTCCATTCGACGAATAGTTTTCGAAGCTTGAGCAACGTGGCCGAACGCGAAACGAGAGCTTGCATGTCATCGTATTGCATAAATGCGATAGCTCAACGACCGATCAACAGAGTTTGCCTGAGCCCTATAAATTTCGGAGATGCCTTCTATAATTTCATCAAGCTTCATCCGAATTTCAGTTATTGGTTGAAGCAGCTCTATGCGCCCTACCATCCTGACCACCGGACCGTGGACTGGAACCAATGGACGATGCCGCTCAAGTGGCGATGATCTCCGATCATGATGATTCCGGATCGAATCCGTCCAAGCTGTAGTCTTTTCAAGCGAAACGGTATCAACTTCGCTTGGAAAATGCTTTAGAGCCTGTTTCAACCGCGTTGAATCAGACTCATCGCTTATCTTTTATTTGAGCATGATCTTTTCCGAAAACCGGTTTCCACTTTGCGCTGACGCGGCCCTTCGGGTCGGGATCATGCTCTAGCAGAGTTCAGGCTTGCGGCTCGGCGTGGCTGCCTTCTTCAGAACTTGACGTAGCGCATCGAGACGGTCTGTCTGGCAGGGCAATGTCGGCATCAGCCAGCCGCCTTCATCGTTCTCGTTCCAGGCATAGATCAGCACGGCGGGGGCCTGCTCATCCGGTGGTCGAGCGGCGACCCACCCGAGAGCGCGTGCTAGGTGATCGGCGAGTTCCTTCTTGGTCGGCGCTGTGAAGAAGTTCTCCATACCTTCTCCCGGCCGCTGTTTTGTTTCCCAAGGGACAGGATGTTCAATGCGAGGGCGTCGATCCCATCCTGTCATCACGGTTGGCACCACAGGCAGACGACCATGACTGAGTGCATTCCAGCCTCGCTCCGCAAATCGTGCAAGTTCGGCAAAAGATCCCCGACCGTTCCCGACCGTCAGTGCGTATGATCCGGTCGCATCGCCGCCGATATACTTGGCTTCCCGTATCAAGAAATTTTGGTCTCCAGCCAGCACGATGTAGGGACTAGCCAGCCCTGCCTCGGCTGCGTTACTCCTAAACCTTTCGATCTGCTCCCTCAGACCCGCAATTCCTTTCCAGTTTCGTTCTATTGCGGCTGGCGCGATGAAACCGAGAAAATACAAAGGTCGGTCGCCAGAGACTCGCAGGTAATTCCTGTCCGCCAAGAGACCGATATGCTCTTGAGGCAAAGTTGTCGGCCTATTGCGTGATCCCCACCGGTCGAGTTCGGTAAACAGACAATATCTGAGTTTGTCATTTCCTGCGCTGGCCCTGAATTGGTAGAGCGCCTTCGACATCGGATGGTTTGATCCGTAAGCAACGAAGGCCCAGTAATCGAGGCCGGCAAAGACGGCCTGACGTATCTCCTTGTCCATTTCCTCCGGCGTGATGGGAGGAAAAGAAAGATGCTTCAAATCATGGGACGAGCTTTTGGCGAAGAATGGCGCTCGCCAGCGATATTTCCCGGGCGATAGCGATTTCTCGACTGCTTCAGTCGGCGTCGAGCCCGGCGAGTACCAGGCGTCCCAGCGGATTGCTCCCACCAAAGGCCGGGCTTTTATCGCCGTTGCGGCGAAACCCCCACGGCCGAAAGGCGGCATGATAGGTGGAACCAGGTTTGCCGCCAGCGAGACGAGAATCGCGCGCCGGTTCAACATGCGAACGCCTCCTGCCTGTATTCGATTCCGTTCTTCCGAAAGCTCGCCTCATGCGACCATAACACTGCACCGTGATCCCGTTAACTAATCTGTTGATTTTCCACGAAATGACCTTACAACGATCAAAAACATGTTTCACACACATAAACTCGGAACACTGCTCTGATCTGTTAAGATCATATCGCAATTCGGCAATCAGTTCGTCTCGCCTGAGTTGGGAATTCGGTGTCGGGTTTTTCAAGCCTGGAGCGCGACAGGGTGGAAACAGAAACTGCGACACTGACGAGGCTCGGCCTGGACCTTGATGTCGGGGCGCTCACGGCCAACGAGATCGAGCCACGATTGAAAGAGTTCTTTTCTGGCCGGATTGCCAATCCGAATCCGGAAGAACTGATGCACTCGGTCAAGGAACTGGAAGAGCAGTTCAGCGGGTACCGCGAGTATCAGTTCGCAAGAGCTGCGGTGCTGATGCAGGCGTGCGATTTTGCGAGAGCACGGGACATTCTGGCGCGTCTCGCGAGAGAGCTGCCGTCCGATTCTCGTATTCTGCATCGGCTTGCCGTAACTCATTTGAACATGGGATCTGCCGAAGCGGCGCAAGATACCTATCTCGCCGCCTTGGCGATTGCTTCCTCGAGCGAGAATCTCCGCCGGGAGTTCGCCGGCCTTCTGCGAGTGATGGAGACCAGAAAGCTGCATGCCGGCGTGAACCGAAAGAAGCACAGATTGTCGGTTGTTTGTGCGATCAAGAACGAAGCGGACGACCTGCTTGAGTGGCTGCACCTTCACAAGCTGGTCGGCGTTGATCATTTCTATTTATACGACAATGAAAGCACCGATGAAACGCGAGCGATCATCGAATCCTTTCCCTGGCCGGACATGATCACCTACCACTATGTGAAAGGTGAGTTCGGGCAGATACGCGCCTTTCATCACGCCATCGACAGCTATCGAAATAACTCCGAGTGGTGCGCGTTTATCGACGCCGACGAGTTTCTTTATCCTGTCGGGGGCAACAGCATCAGGGATGTTCTGGACGATGTTCCTGAGGCGCCGGCTGTCGCGGTTCAATGGCTGAATTTCGGTTCCAATGGTCACGATGCAAGGCCGCAAGGTCTCTGCATCGAGTCGTTTACGCGACGGGCTCCTGATGATTTTCCGGACCACTATGTGATGAAGTCGATCGTGCGTCCGGATGCGATCGTGGCTTATCTTCATCCTCATCAGTCGCTGGTGTTGGGCTGTTATGTCCAGGAAGACGGCACCCCTGTTTTCCCGATCGGTGGCCGGTGCGCGGTTCCGAAGCGCAAGAAGCTGGCCATCAATCATTACTATACGAAATCTCGACAGCAGCTTTTGAAGAAGCGGGAGCGGGGGAGGCCGTTGGCGGCAGGTGATCCCGAGCGCATACGGGCGATGGAGTTCTTTACGCTTCGCGACCGTAACGACGTCGAGGATCCGACGATCTTGAAGTTCCTGCCTGAGCTCAAGAAGCAGGTCTATCGCTGAAGGTCACGATGCAGGTGTGGCGCGCGCTGTAGATCAGTTCAGCGCCCTATTCTATTCGCCGGCTTCGGCGCAAACACCGGTGAAGCTGTCCAGAGCATGATTCCGGGAAGTGGAAATCGGTTTTCTGATGAGATGATGCTCGATCAGAAAGTTAAGGCTGGAGTCTGGTTCATCGCAGTTGAGTCAGACGCTGGCTTTCCAGCGAGGTGAACGCCGGTTCACGCGAAGAAAATGCGTCGCACAAAGCCAAGGCCCGGCTTTGATTTCATCGAACCGGAATGGATTCAGGCTGGTTCGGAACGAAATGATTCAAGGATGGCCTCTGCAATTTTCTTTTCCGGCAGAGGCCGGAAAAACGAGATATCGCCAGCTGTTGCAATCTCGCGCGCGATCTCCCTGACGCAATGGTACTTTGGGCGTGACGTGAAGTCGTGAATGCCGATGATCGCATTCGGACCACAGTGCAACACGATCTGCGCGAAGCACGCGACCCTGAAGCGACCGTCAACGAAATAGAGATCCGCAGCCGCGCTATGCGGCATTTTCCAGATTGCAGAATGATAGTCCGGCCAGCGCGATTTCGTGGAGGCGTCGGCTGGAAAGCCCCATTCGCCGGTCTGACCGATATCGACAAAGATCAGTTCTGGCCGTGTTCGACTCGAGGCGCATGCGGTCCTGACCTGATCGAGCCATTCCCGGGACGAATCAACGGAAAGGATCGAACTCTGAACGTGCTGTGATGCAACGACAGTGCTTCCGCCGGTTCCGAATTCTACATAGATGCGGCTGTTTCTGACGAATGACAGGAACAAAGCCGCTTCCTCTGCAGACATTCTGGGCAACAATTGTTGCTTGCCGGCGGTTGCGGCCATGCAAGGGGTCAGCAAGGAGATGCCCCCTGGAGGGGTCGCCTTATTGTCGACCAATGCTTTCATATTTAAATCCCGCCGATCGCACGTCTTCCGGCCTGTAGATGTTTCGCAGATCCACGATAACAGGCCTGGCCATATCTGTTCTGATCCGCTCCAGGTCCAGCGCGCGGAACTGCCGCCATTCGGTCACGATCACCAGCGCGTCAGCGCCGCGGGCGCAGGCGTAGGGGTCGTCGCAGTATTCGATATCGGAAAGTTCCTTCTTCGCCTGCTCCATGCCGACGGGATCGTGCGCTCTTACCTTGGCTCCGAAATCGAGCAGGCCGGCAATCAGCGAGATCGACGGCGCTTCACGCATGTCATCGGTGTCTGGTTTGAAGGTCAGGCCCAGCACGGCGATGGTCTTGCCGCGAATGTCATGGTTGAGCGCGCCGGCGACCTTTCGCGACATTGTGCGCTTGCGACTCTCATTCACGGTCAGGGTCGCCTCGACGAGGCGAAGCTGCACGCCATAATCGAGCGCGGTTTTCGATAACGCACGCGTGTCTTTCGGAAAGCACGAGCCGCCATAGCCGGGTCCGGCATGAAGAAATTTGGCGCCGATGCGATTGTCGAGCCCGATGCCTCGCGCGACGTCCTGCACGTTGGCGCCGACGCGTTCCGCAAGATCCGCGATCTCGTTGATGAAGGTGATCTTGGTCGCGAGAAAGGCGTTGGCGGCGTATTTGATCAATTCGGCGGTGCGCCGGCTGGTATAGAGGATGGGCGCCTGGTTGAGATAAAGCGGGCGGTAGATCTGGCCCATCACTTTCCTGGCGCGCTCGTCTTCGGTCCCGACCACGATGCGATCGGGATGCTGAAAGTCGCGGATCGCGGCGCCCTCCCGCAGGAACTCCGGGTTCGCAACGACAGCGAAGTCAGCCGCAGGATTCGTCTCCCGAATGATCCGCTCGACCTCATCGCCTGTTCCGACAGGGACCGTCGATTTGGTGACAATGAGTGTAAAACCCTCGAGGCAGCCAGCGATTTCGCGAGCGGCGGCGTGAACATAACTCAAATCCGCATGACCATCGCCGCGCCGTGACGGCGTTCCAACCGCGATAAATACAGCATCGGCCTCGCCTATGTCGGAGAGATCGACCCCGAATCTCAGTCGGCCCGAATTGATGCCGGACTCGACGAGTTTGTCGAGATCGGGTTCGAAAATCGGAATCCTGTACTGGTTGAGTGCTGCGATCTTCTCGGAATCCTTGTCGACGCATGTCACGTCATGGCCGAAATCGGCGAAGCAGGCTGCCGATACCAGGCCGACATAGCCGGCGCCGATCATCACGATGCGCATGTATTAGGGACTCCGATTTCCGATCAGGACGGCAGCTTTCGAGCGAGCCATCGACAAGCTATTGCCTGAGTCCCACGCGCTTGGCCGCGTAGCCTCGCGCCAGGATCGCCCGCCACCACGGTTGTTCCTCGACATACCAACGCACCGTCTTCTCGATCCCACTTTCGAAGTTCTCCTCCGCGACCCAACCCAGCTCGCGCTCGAGCTTGGATGCGTCGATGGCGTAGCGCCGGTCGTGGCCGGGGCGGTCGGCGACGAAAGTGATGAGATTTCGATGCCTGGTGGCGCCCGGCGCGATCTCGTCGAGCAGGTCACAGATGCTCTCGACCACATGCAGGTTGGTGCGCTCGTTACGCCCGCCGACGTTGTAGGTTTCGCCGACCGCGCCGTGCTCGAGAGTCAGTGAGAGCGCCCTCGCGTGATCGTCGACATAGAGCCAGTCTCGAATGTTCTTGCCGTCGCCATAGACGGGCAGCGGCTCGCCGGCAAGGCCCTTGATGATCATGTGAGGGATCAGCTTTTCAGGAAAGTGATAGGGCCCGTAATTGTTCGAGCAATTGGTGACCAGCGTGGGCAGCTCATAGGTTTCGCGCCAGGCGCGCACCAGATGATCGGAGGATGCCTTGCTGGCTGAATAGGGTGAATTCGGTGCATAGGCGGTGGTCTCGGTGAAAAAGCCATCGTCGCCGAGCGAGCCGAATACCTCGTCGGTCGAGACGTGAAGGAAGCGGAATTTCCTTCGCTTCTCGTGCGACAAGGAACGCCAATGACGCAAGGATTCCTGCAGCAGAGTGAACGTTCCGACGATGTTGGTCTGGATAAACTCGCCGGGGCCATCGATCGAGCGGTCGACATGACTCTCGGCGGCGAGGTTCATGACGGCGTCCGGCCGATATTTCTCGAAAAGATGCCGCAGCCCGACGCCGTCGCAGATGCACTGCTTCTCGAAGGCATAGTTCAGATTCTCGTTCGTGCCAGGCAATGAGTCGAGATTCGCTGCGTAGGTGCACTTATCGATGTTGACCACACGAGCGTGAGTATGCGTCAACAGGTGACGAACCACCGCCGAGCCGATGAATCCCGCGCCGCCTGTGACAAAAATGGTCGAAGCTTTGAAGCGCATAGCCGGTCGCCTCCGAAAATCGGAATTAACATTGGTATGAAAGGGCAACAGATTTCAGATATTCGCCGTAACTGCTTTTCCCGTTCTTCTCGGCAGCCCTCTCAAATGCCTGAAGCGAGATGTAGCCTTGCCGCAGCGCGATTTCCTCGGGGCAGGCGATGCGTAAGCCCTGGCGCTGCTCAAGGATCTGGACAAAGTGGCTGGCTTCGACCAGCGAGGAATGCGTCCCGGTATCAAGCCAGGCGAAACCGCGCCCGAGCACTTCGACGTACAGGTCGCCGCGCTCAAGATAGGCGTTGTTGACGTCCGTGATCTCGATCTCGCCACGCGCAGAAGGCTTGATGCCGGCCGCAATCTCCACGACCTCGTTGTCATAAAAATACAGCCCGGTCACCGCTATGTTGGATTTCGGCTGCTTCGGCTTCTCTTCGATCGAACGCGCCCGCCCGGTGCCGTCAAGTTCGACGACCCCGTATTGTTCAGGGGAGTTGACGACATAGCCGAACACAGTGGCGCCCTTGTTGCGGGAGGACGCGGCCGACAACAGCTGGGGTAACCCATGGCCATAAAAAATGTTGTCGCCTAATACGAGCGCAACGGAGTCTGCCCCGATAAAATCGCGGCCGACGATAAAGGCGTCCGCGAGCCCGCGCGGGGTTTCCTGCGTCGCGTAGGCAAAGCGCATGCCGATTTCGCCGCCGTCGCCGAGTAGCCGATGAAACAACGGCCCGTCCTGCGGTGTCGAAATAATCAGAATCTCGCGAATGCCGCCCAGCATCAGCGTCGACAGCGGGTAGTAGATCATTGGCTTGTCAAAGACGGGCAGGAGCTGCTTGGAAACGACCGTCGTTACCGGGTAGAGGCGGGAACCCGTCCCCCCGGCAAGAATAATGCCTTTCATGCGCCCTCTCATTTATCGTCGATAACATAACATATAGTGTTAAGCGTGCAAGTTTGTTATCAATGCGGAGGCGTCATGAGTTAACAAATGCAAAGTGGCTTGAAATGAATGTTATTCGAACCGGGGTTCCCGAGGCCGTTATCATCGAGCCCAGACTGTTTGGGGACCAGCGCGGCTTTTTTCTCGAGACGTATCAATTTCCCCGTTACTCGGAGCACGGAGTTGCTTGCCCGTTCGTCCAGGACAACCTGTCCCGCTCTGCCCGGGGCGTGCTGCGCGGGTTGCACCTGCAAAATCCCTTTCCACAAGGAAAGCTGGTGACGGTGCTCCGCGGCAAGGTGCTGGATGTCGCCGTGGACGTCCGCGTCGGCAGTCCGAATTTCGGCCGCCATGTGGCCGTTGAGCTGAGCGATGAAAACAGGCGACAGCTCTGGGTTCCTCGCGGCTTTGCGCACGGCTTTGTCGTTCTCTCGGAGACCGCCGATTTCTTTTATAAATGCGACGATCTCTACAGTCCGAAGAACGAACTCTCGATTCGCTGGAACGATCCTGCAATCGGCATCGACTGGGGCGTGGAGACGCCGTCCTTGTCGGCCAAGGACGCTGACGCGCCGCTGCTCGCGGAGGTCAAGAACCTTCCTCTCTATGGGCAAGTCTGATGCGGATATTATTGACGGGTACCGGCGGTCAGGTCGGCGGGGCGCTTCGGCTGTTGCTGGGCAAGAGCGGCACGGTCATCGCGCCGTCGCGGAGCGCATTCGATCTGTCGAATCCCGACACGCTTGCCGGGGCGCTCGACGCATTTCGGCCAGATCTCATTGTCAATCCAGCGGCCTATACCGCGGTGGATCGCGCAGAGGACGAGCGCGATCTTGCGTTTCTCGTCAACGCCAAAGCGCCCGCGGCAATCGCGGAATGGTCGGCAAGGCATCGCGTGCCGTTGATCCATTTCTCGACCGACTATGTCTTCGATGGTTCGGGCGACAAGCCGTGGCGCGAAGACAGTCCCACGGGCCCGCTCTCGGCCTATGGCGCAAGCAAGCTCGCCGGAGATCTCGCCATCCACGCGGCAGGTGGGCCACATCTGATTGCACGCACCTCCTGGGTTTACGCAGCGACCGGCGCCAATTTCCTCCGGACCATCGTGCGGCTGGCCGGGGAACGCGAGGAGTTGCGCATTGTCGCCGACCAGATAGGCGCGCCGACCACGGCAAACGCGATCGCCAATGCCGTGACTCGCATCGTATACCCGAATACGTCGAACCTGAGCGCGTTGTTCGCGCGCCACGGCGGTGTGATCAATCTCGCTTGTGTGGGCGAGACCAGTTGGCATGGCTTCGCAAGCGCCATCGTCACCGGTTTGAAGTCGCGAGGTATGAAGCTCTCCGTGAAAACGATCATCCCGATCGCGACAACCGATTTCCCAACCAGGGCCAGACGACCCGGTAATTCAAGGCTCGACCTGTCGCAATTACAAGATCGTTTCGGGTTGACGCCGCCAACCTGGCAGGAAGCTCTGTCGAGAGAACTCGACAGCCTTGTCGCCGGCCAAGGCGAGCAGGCGGTCCTGGCAATGAGAGCATGATCACGATCCGAGGGTGCGCTGCGGCGGTCTCGATCGAAGCATGTCCTCGGGCTTGATACCGGTTTGCATGAAGGAAGCCGGTTTCGGATAAGGTCACGCTCAAGAAAATGAGGCCTGCAGTGCTGTCGATCGATTTCGTATATCAGATCGGTGGCGCGTCAGAAGCCAAGCGGCAGATCGCGCGCGACCGGAGGACGATTGTATCGGGGAGTTCGTTGCCCCGGCGGCCATGCCAGGCCGCTATAGGGTACGCCATCGCGTGATAATTGCGGATTGTAAGCCGGGTCGTGGTTCAGTAGTTCACCCCAGCGTGCACGAAGCAGATTAAGTTCGTGTTCGAACCGGCCTCGCCGGTCGGCGCGATGATCGCTCCCGCGACTGGCGGACTCGGCGTGGATCAGTTTCGCGTGCGGTGTCAAGACAACGTGCTTGCCGGCCTCGCGCAGCCGAAGGCAATAGTCGACATCGTTAAGCGCCACCGCGAAACGGGCCTCGTCCATTCCTCCGACGGCGAGATAGTCGCTTCGGCGGGTTGCAAGGCAAGCCGCGGTCACCGCGCTGCATTCGTGCGCCACAAGGAGCTGATCGAGAAAGCCAGGATCATCGCTAAATCGGTCCGTGAAGGCGTGCGCGACCGAAAAGTTCATGCCCAACACCACGCCGCCGTGCTGAATGACGCCTCCGGGCCAGGTTAATAGCGCGCCGACGGCGCCGACGTCCGGTTCGTCCAGACGTGTGAGCATTTCCTCGAGCCAGTCGTCGGAACACGCTTCGATGTCGTTGTTGAGCAGGCACAGGATGTCGCTGTCGAGCGTTGCTGCGGCCTGGTTGTTGAGCCGTGCGAAATTGAATGGCCCCTCGATCCGCAACGTTCGAATGCCGCGCCGCGGCAGACCGGACAGAAAGTCGATCGTCTGCGGGTTCGCGCTGTCGTTGTCGACGACAAGAATGTCGGCGCGGCAGCGCTGCACGGCCGGCGCGATGGTTTCAAGGCATTGTTGCAGGAGGGAGAGGCGGTCGCGCGTCGGGATGATCACCGTCACGCGTTGTTTGGAAATCGTTCGCTTGATTCGAACCGCAGGAAAGAAGTTACCAGTCTGCTGGGTCACGCTTGCATGGACTCCGCGGGTCCGCAGGTGCGACTGGGTTGCCGCGGACAGCAGCGCTCCGGCTGTTGTTCGATCGAGCCTTGGCATGGTCGCCAATGCTCCCGGCAAGTGAAGGATCTGTGCTTGACGAGGATCGATTCGATCAACAAGGCTGTTGAAAAGGCGATAGAGATTGTTCGGCCGCGCCGCTTCGATGGCCGCAAGTAATGCCTCACGGCGAACCGCGAACAGATGGGCGCAATACCCTTGTTCCAGAAATCTCTCGTAATCGAACGCGGGAAAGGCAAGGGGCCAGAGCCGGCCGTCGTCAGCGAGAAAGTCGAGGTCACCGTACAGAGCTAATGCATCAGGATGGGAGCCGAACGCAGCCGCAATGCGTGCAAGAGCGGTTCGTTCCAGCGACACGCCCGCCATGGTTACGACGACGTGGCCTGCGTCGGGCGCGGCGTCGCTGAGAAACTCCGGTATAGCGTCGCTGTCGATCGACAGCGGCTGACCGTCGATTGCGCCGGCGGTCCAGTTCTCGTGGCTTTGCGCTTCGAGGCTGGCGAGCGTCTGTTCAGTGCCCGAGCTGCCAGCGATCACGACGGCCAGCCGAAGCGGACTTGGTTCAGGCTCCGGTAACGGAAAGCGCTCGCGCCAGTCGGCGTAGTCGTACAGCGGCAGCGAGGCTGGAATAAGCCGGTCGTAAAGTTGACCGCGCAGCCGCTCGGCGGCATGGCCGCCGATGACGTCAATCATTCCGGCGAGGCCGTCAGGAAATGCCACGAAAGTGGCTGCTGCCGGAATTTGTTCGCCATCCTCTTTCCGTAGCAGGATTCGATGGACTCTTCCGTCGGCGAGACGTTGCGGGACGTGGAAATCGAATGCGCGGACGTTGCGGGAGACCCCTCCCTCGGCATCGCCGCCGATGTGCGTCCAGGCCGTGGCGCGGACCTGCGCGACGGATTCTCCGTCGACGATCGCTTCCAGAGTGACGACGATCTCGCTGTCGATCCAGCCCTGAAAATGCAGGCCACCCAGCCAGCGCAGCTTGCAGGTCGGGCGAAGATCGGCTCGAAACGCCGTGTCATTCTCAAGGTCGATGGGGTGGCCGACGGGAGTCCCGAGATTGGCGAGCCGCGCCGAAAGGTGGCGCCCGGCACGGAGCAGATCGATGTCAATGCGCACAGCGAAGGCGCAGGCGTTGTTTTGATCAATCTCAGAGCACTCAGGCGCGAATGCATCGGCGTAGGCGGTCTTCAGCACCAGGCCGTCAAGCAGGATGTCGATGGTGAAGCGGTGTGCCGGCGCCGCCGGATCGAATACGAAGCCGGATACGGTGCCGTCATCGCCGAGTGCGAGTCGGCTGATCAGCTTTGGTTTGGCGATCTGTGCCTTGCGAGCCCGGACGACACGCGTCATGTTCAGGACAGTCCGGCCCATGTGATAACGGCATCGATAAGTCCCGCCTCGTCCGCGTCTGCCGGGATGGCAAGATCGCCTTTTCGCGGTTTGGCCGATCCGTCTGAGCGGTCGCGGTATGCGACAGGTATCGAGGCTCGTCTAGCGGTTTCGATCAGAGGATGACCGAATGCCGGTTCGTCGAAATCCGTCAGCAGCCACCCAGGGTTATGCGGCGCCAGCACATCGCCGATCTCGCCGGCTGCGATCTTGCCGGTCACGAAAACATTCGCGCAGGACATCAGACGATCATCGTCGCAGGTCATGCCGGCAACAACGATCGATCTGGATGGCGCGCACCGCCGTAAATCATTTGCCAGGGCTTGTATCAAGCGGAAGGATGCGGCCGATGGCTCGGACGGTACAATGGCGAGCGATCGCCTCGCGCCATGAATCGGATCCAAGGTCATCGGGCAGGTCGGCCAATCCTGAAGGACGATTTTGCGTTCGGGCCAGCGAGCCCTCGCAAAAGCTTGGGCGATCCTGCCGGGAACGAAAAGCCGGGTGTCGTCGGGAAGCGATGTGATCGCTTCGCTCAAGATGCCTGACGTAAGCCACGGATGGATCGGAAGACCAAGTTTTCGGATCAGATCGATCAACCGGGGTAACGGGTTCGGCTCGAAAATCTCGACACGCTCGGGGTTCAGCCGTGTGATGATATCTGCCGCCTCGGTGGAGCCTGTCTCAGTGTCTAGATTCAACTGAACCGCTTGTGGACTGCTCCCATCTGCGGCCCTGACATGAACGACGTCTCGCGCGCGAGACAGGAGAATCGCACGCTCGCCGCGCCCGCGGAGATGGCGTGCCCGCTCCTCAGCAACGTCAAATTTATCTCCGTTGCCGAGAATCAGCACCGAGGGCTGGCTGGGCCATGTCAGCGCCAAGTCGAGCTTCGCTCGCGCCGGTCGCAACGGATCTGCGATCTCGAACGCGCGACATTCCCGCCGGTAGTCCGGAAATCGCTGGTCCAGCACCTCAAGGTTGCGAAGCACCAAACGCCGCTTTTCGTGCTGGAAGGATTTCGAGCCGTGATGTCCGATATAGACCGACGGCGCGCAGACGTTACGAAAACCTTTGCCGCGCGCACGCAAGCAGAGATCGACGTCCTCGAGATAGCCTCGTTCGAAATTCTCCGATAGCGCGCCAATGGCGTTGAGACAGTCGCGCGTGACATAGAGACAGAAGCCTATGCCGCTCGGCACGTCGGTGACAACGCCGGCATTGGCGACGCTCGCGGTCCGGTCGATCTCGAGAATTCCTTCGTAGCTTTGCATCGGGTTGAGATTGTTCGGTAAAGGAAACGAAAAAATGTCGCCGTTGTTTGACAACGGGGTGACTGTTCCAATATCCGGGGCGGAATGCGCCACGTCAGCCAGTCTCTCGACAAAGTCCGGCGGCACAACGGTATCCGAATTGAGCAGCACGACATCGCCCGCCAGAACATGCTCCAGCGCGCGATTGATCGCGCCGACGAAGCCGAGATTGGTTTCGTTCACGAGGAGATCTATCGTTCCACGGGCGGCAAGCTCGCTGAGACGGCGTTGCAGCTCCGGTTCGGGGCTGGCATCTTCGATGGCCAGAATGCGAAAGGAACGTTTCCCGGTTGTATTTGGTGAGCGGGACTTGATGAGACTGTCAAAGCAGTCCAGCGTCGCTGCCACGTCCCGATACACGGGAACGATGACGGTGGGTGGTGTGACCTCGGATCGTCGCGCGGTTGGCCGGCACGCTTGGTTTGGCGGGTCGGGTGGTGAAGGCAGGTTGGGAGCCAGCCGCCGGACCCGAAAGATTTCGCCGTCGCATGTTAGCGTCAGCGTCTGAGGCGCCCGCGACGGTGGACGCCGAACCAGGAACGCCGCTGCCTGAACGCCCGTGCTGGCCAAAGGGTGAAACGGATTTGGCTCGAGCTGGCTGGTCAGCGTGCCGGTTTCAGTTCCCAGGCTCACCCCGACGGTGTTCGCTGTGGTCCATGCGATCCATCCCGTCACGTGCTTGTCGAATACCGAATAAGCAGCCCAATGCCGATACCCCGCCTGTCGGAGTTCCTCGATGGCGAGACGCAAGACTGCCGGATTGCTGTCGCGGCCGATCAGATTGGCGGCCGCGGTACGCCGTCGATCGTCGATTGCCCAGGCAAACATTCTGCGGTTGGCGGCAAGATCGGATGGGTCGACAAGGAGCGCTTCGGCGAGATCAGCCATGGCCGCTTCCTTGCGTTCGAGCTTCCAGTTTGCCTCCGCGCGGAGAACGAAGCAATGTGCAGCCGATGATGGATCGACCCGGCAACGTCTGTCCGCGTATTTGAATGCAGCAGGATAGTCCTTCGCCGTCAGCGCTTGCGCGGCCATGCGCTCGAGCATGACATACGAGAAAAACCCGACACGGTCCTGATTGCCGGTGACGCGGCCGATAACCATCTGGCGGTGTCCTGACCAGTTGGCGCTTGTCTGTGCTTCAAATCTGCTGCTGGTCTTCAGGGGGCGATCCGAAAAGCGACGGCCGGCTTCTATCGGGCGCCGCCCGCCTGACGCTGCTGGCTGCGGAAGACCCGCACCCTTGCCGAACCGGCAGACTTGCGTGGCATTGCAGATGTTGCGACCACCTCCGAGGGCGCGTTACGCTCGATCCCGATGCGAAGGCCGACCAGAGGTTCGCGGTTGGTCGGGCCCGCTAAAACTACACGCTTGCCAACTGCGCGGAGAGTCGGTGCATTCAAAAACCCAGCCTCGGCGACAAACTTCAGTTCCTCGGTGCCGCTCATCTCGAGAACTATGCCGGTAAGGGGCAGTGCCCGGCCGCGCGTGCCTGCATAGGCGCCGAGCGGCACCATCCTGCCGCTGCCGGTCTGACCGTTGGCGAGCTGGACCGCGTAACGGATTTCGACGCTCGAAGGTTTATCTGGCCATTCCAGCGCCACGCCTTCCACGCGGGACGGCGCGGCCGGACCCGCGATCCACGCGTTGGGACCGACGATAATGTCGCCGCGGCCTGCGACGTGGCCGAGCACCTTCAGACCTTCCGTTGCAACATGCAAACCTATGCCATTGCCTGAATCTGGCGCGTCAGGAATTCGGCCGGGCTGGATCTGTTCGACGCGCACGATCGCAGACCGCGATCCTCCAGGTCTCATCGCCCGGACCTGAACCTGCAAAGTCGCGGGCGTATTAACCCGCACGACCAGTCCAGAATCTGGCTTGCACAAAGTCGGTTCGGTCGCGTCCGGATGCAGGATGATCTCCATGCGGCGCTCATGCCCCTGGGCCGGCGCGACGATCACGCGAGGCGGCGAGACGGAATCCTCGGCGCTTTTGTAATTGATGAAGAAAAGTCCGCGGTCGAGACTCAGCATTTTTTGTTGCTCTGTCTCGTTGATCATCCCCCGAAACAAATCCACCAGCCATCTCCCTCAGTCGTGCCAATTCGTCATACGCAGCCGGATGTAAGGAAAATCCGCCATCGTCAAACCAGCTGACCGTCGATCAAAACCGACGACACAACTCGAATTGACGTTCTCCATTGCCGCTCTCAAGTTGTGAACCCGTGATTGCCATCTTCAGAAAAAACGAAGCGGCCGGGCTAGATCAAATTCTCTCCGAGATACGATGTGGATCATGTTTACATGCGACAGTCGCGGCGAAGCAGAGGCTCCAGTAAAAGGATCAGGCCAACAAAGTCGTCGATTTCGTAGGCGAAAGAGATCGCCGGATATCCTCAGCCTCCACACTCAGCGATACGGCCATCTTGCGCAATCTGTCGTTCTCGTCTTTCAGCAGGATGATGGAATCTGCGATGCTGTCGGCGGAATCCGGAACATCCTCGACGCGGCTCAGATCCGGGTGCTGAATCCGCGGAAGATAATCGGAAGGATGTTGTGTAAATTTAAGCCTCATCGCGAATGCCCCGCGCTAGCCTTTATTATGAGTAACGGTGATTTCGGAATCCGTGTCCCTCGGGTTCGACTATTCGATGACTTTTAGGGCAGGAAGATGTCAGACGGAAGTGAAAGCTGAATGAATAAGCCTGGAGTCATTTGGAACATGTCAACGCGCAAAAATTTAGACGAGATTGTCTTGAAGGCCTCAGCGATGAAAGGTTTTACTAAATAGTGACGCGCGTGCCTTAGCGCGATCTTAGCAGAGGTCCTATGCCGATGAAGATTTTGTTCGTGCATAATAACTTCCCGGCGCAGTACCGCAATCTCGCAGCGGCGTTAGCAAAGGAGTCAGGATTCGAACTCGCCGCGATCGGTGCATCGAATGCGCAGCCGATGCCTTCGGTCAAGTTGATTAAATATGCTCTTCCCGACGCGGACGTTTCCGGGACGCATCCGTTTGCCAGACGTTTCGACCTTGAGTGCCGTCGCGCCGAGCAGGTGCTTTACAGCCTTTCAACGTTGGCGACATCAGGGTTTACGCCGGATGTCATCCTTGCCCATCCCGGATGGGGGGAAACATTGCCATTGCGCACCATGTTTCCAAAGGCGCGGCAGTTGGTCTATTGCGAGTTCTTTTACGGTGCCGAAGGTCGCGACATCGGCTTTGATCCGGAATTTCCAATCTCGGGCCTGGACGGCCATATGGGATTGCAACTCAAGAACGCGACGACCTTACTTGCACTAGCTGACTGCGATGTCGGAATTTCGCCGACAAATTGGCAGCAGTCGACTTTTCCAAGGCATTATCAAAGCAAGATCGAAGTCATTCATGAGGGGATCGATACGACGCGCGTGCGGCCTGATCCACGGGCGCGCCTGATGCTTCCAAACGGCCGTCACGTCAGCTGCTCCGATGAAATTGTGACGTTTGTCGTCCGTAATCTTGAGCCGCTCAGGGGCTACCATATCTTCATGCGCGCGCTTCCGGAAATATTGAAGCGGCGGCCGAACGCGCAGATTGTCATTATCGGCAGAGATGGGTTGTCGTATGGCCTTCCTCCGCCGGCGGGCAGTAACTGGAAGTCGATTTTTCTACAGGAGGTGCGCGATCGGATCGACATGTCGCGCGTTCATTTTATGGGCGGTGTTCCATACGGCACCTTTATCGCAGTACTTCAGGTTTCGTCGGCGCACGTCTATCTGACATACCCCTTCGTGCTGTCCTGGTCTGCGCTGGAAGCGATGAGCGCTGGCTGTCTGGTGATCGGGTCGGATACGCCCCCGGTGCGTGAAGTCATCAGTTCCGGGGACAACGGCCTGTTGGTTCCCTTTTTCGCGGCCGATGAAATGGCTGCGCGGGTTGTTGAAGCGCTTCAGGAACCGGATCGCTTTTACGCGATCAGAGAGGCCGCCCGGCAATTCGTCGTCGAGCATTTCGACGCGGAGCGGGTATGCCTGCCGCAAATGCGTCAACTTCTCGACCTGAAGGCAGCCCCGACATCCGTGGCTGTTCGACGGAACGTTTGGAGAGGCCGCCCGGCGTCGGAATGGCCTCAAGCTATCCGACGCTCCCGCAAACATATGACGCCGCCCGAAGCGGAAATTTCAGGAGAAGGTGCTTCAGGCCGGGAGGCTGAGACAGTGGATGAAAATCAATTCTAGAGCCCTTCCGCTTCTGACAGAATCAGAAGCGGGCTCTATGATTTTGTTTTGTCGCGTTTTCTTCACGCGAACCGGTGTCCATTTCGCTCGAAAAACGCTCTAAGGAAAAGTTGTTCTGAAAAGAGTCGTGATTTTGATCATGCGACTTCATTCGTTCAAGACAGCCGATGTGAGAACCCGTTCGGATCACATGTCCGGACTATTTTCAGGCGCGGCGGAAATGTGTGAGAAGTCATCTATTGTGAAAGCCGCGCCTGAAAAGTCATCGTCGCTGAAATAAGCGCTGCGCGAAATCAGGACAGGAATTCCCGCCGTCGACGCCGAAGCGAGACCGTTGCCGGAATCTTCGATGGCAAGGCATTTCGATGCCGGCAAATCCAGTTGGGAAAGAACCTTGAGATAGACGTCGGGCGCAGGCTTCTTGTTCCGCACCTCGTCCCCGGCGACAATAGCCGCAAACCACTGCTCCCAGTCCTTGCCCAACGCAACCGTGAGCAACGCATCGATGTTGCCGCGTGAGGTTGTGGTCGCAATCGCCAGAGGTTGCCCGCGCTGTCGCGCCGCGGTCAACAGGGCGTGAATGCCCGGACGAAGGGAACAGCCGCCATTGTTTATCAGGTCGGCGTATAGCTTGGTTTTGGCTTGGTGCAATTCGGCGATCTCGTGATCCGACAGCCGCGGTGAGGCGCCATTTCGCGAAACGTCGAATGCGCGGATGCGCTCCTTTCCGCCGGTCACTCGCAGCAATTCCTTGTAGAGGGCGCGGTCCCAGCGCCAATCAAGGCCGGCTTCGGCGAATGCGGCATTGAATGACTCGCGATGCGCTTCCTCCGTTTCAGCGAGCGTTCCGTCGACGTCGAAGATCAAGGCGCGCGCCTGAACGATCAAGGCTCTTACGCCATCCGGCGGTATATTATTGGCAGACGCTTCGCTCATTTCATTTCACCGGCAGGCAGATCGCAGAAAACCATGCGATCGATATGTCGTCCCCGCAGCTGTCGCCGCGAACTCGTTGCTGATAGCGAAACATCCACGCTTGATGTTTACGCCACCATCTCCCTGGTCTTCTCGGCGCGCTTGCGCTCGTTGGGATCGAGGTGCTTCTTGCGCAGGCGTATCGACTTCGGCGTAACTTCGACCAGTTCGTCGTCCTCGATATAGGCCAGCGCCTTTTCCAGAGTCATCTTGATCGGCGGCGTCAGCCGCACCGCCTCGTCCTTGGATGTGGTGCGGATATTGGTGAGCTGCTTGCCCTTCAATACGTTGATTTCGAGGTCGTTATCACGCGTGTGCTCGCCGACGATCATGCCGCGATAGACTCTCCAGCCTGGCTCGATCATCATCGGACCGCGATCTTCCAGCTTGAACATCGCGTAGGCCACGGCTTCGCCCTGTTCGTTGGAAATCAGCACGCCGTTGCGCCGGCCTCGAATGTCGCCCTTGTAGGGCGCGTAGCCGTGGAACAGGCGGTTCATGATCGCGGTCCCGCGGGTGTCGGTCAGAAGCTCGCCCTGATAGCCGATCAGGCCGCGTGTCGGCGCGTGGAAAACCAGTCGCAGCCGGTTGCCGCCCGATGGTTTCATTTCCATCATCTCGGCCTTGCGTTCGCTCATCTTCTGCACGACGACGCCGGAGTGCTCCTCGTCGACGTCGATCATAACCTCCTCGATCGGCTCCCGCCATTCGCCGCTCGCCTCATCCTTTTTCAGCACCACGCGTGGCCGCGATACCGACAGCTCGAATCCCTCGCGCCGCATGGTCTCGATCAGGATTGCGAGCTGCAATTCGCCGCGGCCCGATACCTCCATCGAATCCTTGTCGGCAGCCTCCGTTACACGTAGCGCGACATTGCCTTCAGCCTCGCGCAGCAAGCGGTCCCGGATCATGCGGCTCGTCACTTTGCTGCCCTCGGTGCCGGCCAGCGGCGAATTGTTGACCATGAAGGTCATGGAGACCGTCGGTGGATCGATCGGCTGCGCCGGAAGCGGCTGTTCGACAGCGGGATCGCAGAAGGTGTCGGCCACCGTCCCCTTGGTCAATCCTGCGATGGCGACGATGTCGCCAGCCATCGCCTCTTCGAGCGGCGTGCGCTCGAGACCACGGAAGGCGAGGATTTTCGAGATTCGGCCCTGCTCGATCAGCTTTCCGTCCCGCGCCAGCACCTTGATGCTCTGGTTCGGCTTGATCATGCCCGAGGAGATTCGGCCGGTGATGACGCGGCCCAGATATGGGTTAGCCTCGATGATCGTTCCGATCATGCGGAACGGTCCGTCTTCCACCTGCGGCGGCGGGACATGCCGGACGATCAGGTCGAACAGCGGCTGCATGCCGGCGTCCTGGGGACCTTCCGGGCTATCCGCCATCCAGCCTTGCTTTGCCGAACCGTAAAGGATCGGAAAGTCGAGTTGTTCGTCATTGGCGTCGAGCGCGGCGAACAGGTCGAACACCTCGTTGATGACCTCGGTCGGCCGGGCGTCCGGGCGATCCACCTTGTTGATAACGACGATCGGCTTCAACCCGACCTTCAGCGCCTTGGAGACCACGAATTTGGTCTGCGGAAGGGGGCCTTCGGCGGCGTCCACCAGCACCAGGGCGCCATCCACCATGTTGAGGATACGCTCGACTTCACCGCCGAAATCCGCGTGGCCGGGGGTATCAACGATGTTAATGCGGATGTCGTTCCATTGCACCGAGGCGGCCTTGGCGAGAATGGTGATGCCGCGTTCCCGTTCCAGGTCGTTGGAATCCATGGCGCGCTCGACCACACGCTGATTGTCGCGGTAGGTGCCGGACTGCTGTAGCAGGCGATCCACGAGAGTGGTCTTGCCATGGTCGACGTGGGCGATAATCGCGACGTTGCGGAGATTCATGAGTTGATTCTTCTTCATCGGAAAAACCGCGCATGGCCCGGGTTTTGGGCGGCGGTCTTGAATTAACGGGGATTTTTAAGGTCACGCGAAGGGCGCGGCGTGATCGATTTCACGCGGCAAAAGCGGTCAGAGATTTGTCGCTTCCGGCCAGGTCATTGCCACTTCTTGATGTGAGATGTCACTTCTTGTCTGAAATGCCGAATCAGGCGCGAACAGCCGCATTGCGGCTCCGGCGTTTTCGCTGCGACGCTATATAGCCGGAAATCGTCAAAAAACAATGCGCCGTTTGCCGTTTGGGGCTCATTTTGGGCAATGGCGGGGACTACTTTGCAAGTGGTGTGTCTTCTGTCGGATAAACGCCACGCAAAACCTCTTCGAAATGGCCCCTCACGGCCTCGTTGCAGAGGCAGGCGCGACTAGCGAGAGCATCCCGGTTGCATACCATAATGGCGCCTCGCCGGGTCGCCAGAACGCCTTCGACCTTGAAGGTCTGGATCACACGGCTGGCATAGCTGCGTCCGACACCAAGCATGGTCGATAACTGCTCGTGGGTCAGTGGTACAAGTTCGCTACCGGTACGCTCCATGGCCGAAAGGATCCACTTGGCCGTGCGTTGCTCGATCGAATGGATGGCGTTGCAGGCGGTGGATTGAAAGACCTGTGCCAGTATGCAGTCGGCATAACGTGCGAAAAGATCGTGCAGCGTGGGTGATTTTGTTTTCGCGGCTTCCAGTTTCGTGATCTTCAGCCGCACGAATGGCCCGCCGACCTTGACCATAATCCGTGTATAGGCTGGCAGATGGCCTTGGCTGACGATGCCGCCGACCGCCCCCTCCCGTCCAACCAGAATGGTTTCGACATCGCGGCCGTCCTCGTTGGGGACGAGATAAGACACCAGACTGGGTCCGCAAGGAAAGTGGACGGTTTCGACATCGTCTCCGGGATTGTAAAGCAAGTCGTCGCCTTCATTGCGAGCGACTTCAAGGCTGGGCTTGATCAGCGCAAAATCCGCGTCGCTAAGCCGACGCAGAAGGTTGTTGTACGGTCGGCTCTGACGGTTCGTGTCCTGCTGTACGGCCATGCTGCGTCCCCCTGTCAGAGTTCCATAGCGCATACGCCTGTTGTTTTTATGTGCAGAAGTGAACAGACAAAGCGCTATGGGCCGTGGTTGGTTCCATGCATGAAACCGGATCAGGTCTAGGGTTCCCGCCCTCGGACGGACCCATGGAAGTCATGCATCCCATTGTTCCCGATGGTCCGGCTTCGTCGCCAGCCGGCATTCCTCGCGACGTGCTGATCGTCGAGGACGATGTCATTATCGCGATCGACATCGAGCAGACCGTCGCGGAGTTCGGCGTGGCATCGGTGAGGACCTCATCAAATGTGGCGCAGGCGCTGGCCATGATCACCGAACGCGCTCCCGACTTCGCGCTTCTTGACGTCAGTCTTTCGGAAGAAAATAGTTTTGCAATTGCCAAGGTGCTGGCCGCGTTGAAAGTCCCATTTGTTTTCGTGACCGGCTATAGTGGCGACAAGGCTTTCCCGGCGGAATATTCGGATCGGTCCAGACTTTCGAAACCATTCTTGCGCGATGAACTGTTCGCGATCTTGTCGAACTGGCGAAACGGCGGCGTAGGATGAGTTGCCCCAGCGCAATCTCAAGCGCGGGTATCAAGGGTACACATCCCTGACCGCACAATAACAACCCCGCATTTGCTGGTATCGTCGCGCGGAACTTGAGGGGATGGCGCATGGCCATGTCGGACGTGGAGAACGCGAAAGCGGAGCCGCTGGCGATCTGGACGATCGGCTTCAGACCATTCTTCCTGATGGCCGGCGTCTGGTCGGCGGTGGCGCTCGCCGGATGGATCGGCATGCTCACAATGGGGCTCGTGCCGCCCAGCCGTTTCGATCCGCTCACATGGCATATCCATGAAATGCTGTTCGGGTTCGTCCTGGCTGCGATTGCCGGTTTTCTGCTGACCGCGATTCCGAACTGGACCGGCCGCGCGCCGATCAACGGTCTGCCGCTCGCCGCGCTGGTGATGTTGTGGCTCGCGGGTCGCGTTATTTGTGTCGTTTCAGCGTCGATCCCGCTCGGGCTGGCAGCGGCGATCGATCTTGCCTTTCCGTTCGTGCTTTGCGGGGTTGTCGCTCGCGAAATCATTGCCGGTCGCAACTGGCGCAACCTGGTCATGTCGGTCCCTCTTGCCGTGCTCGGCGTTGCAGACCTTCTGATGTATCTGGAGCTTGCAGGTGGTTCCGTACCCGCAGGTCTGGGATGGCGCCTGGGACTGACCGCCATCATCGTTCTGATCTCGGTCGTCGGCGGCCGGATCATTCCGAGCTTCACCCGCAACTGGCTCGTCAAGCGAAATGCGCTCCGCCTTCCGCCCGCGCACGGACACGTCGATAGCTTCGCACTTGTAACGCTCCATGCCGGGATGATCGGATGGGCGCTCTTTCCCGGAGTCTGGCCTCTCGGTTGGCTGTTGCTTCTCGCCGCGGCGTTCAATCTTTGGCGACTCGGGCGCTGGCGAGGTACGGCCGCCGGAACTGAGCCGCTGTTGATCGTTCTTCACGCCGGATATCTGTGGGTCATCGTCGGCGCGGCTTTGCTGGGCGCTTCGATGCTGACGGATCATGTGCCTCAGGCCGCGGCGATCCACGCGCTGACGGCCGGCGCCATCGGCACGATGACGCTGGGTGTGATGACCCGCGTCTCGCTCGGCCACACCGGACGCGCTCTTACAGCGGATCGGATCACCGTCCTGATCTATCTCTTCGTAAGCTTCGCAGCCGTCGCGCGGGTTGCCGCTTGGGGTGGCGGATCGGCAGCGATGTTGATCGAGATTTCGGCCACACTGTGGATCAGCGGCTTCGGCCTGTTCGCGCTCCGATATGGACCGATGTTGTTGGCGCCCCGCCCGCAGCCTGTAGATATTCAGGGTCGCGAATAGTCACGTTATCGCCGTGCCGCCAGTATCGCACGGGGCGCGGGAATTCGAACATTTTCATGGTGTTGCCGATCGAACGGTGTCTATCGGTCGACGTTTAGCACCGCGCCCGTCGTGGCATCGACGTCGACTTCCATATACTGGCCGGCCGCGTCACGTCCCTCGATCTGCCACTCGTAGCCGGCGAACTCCGCGTCAGAGACAGCGGCGATACCGACCTCGACCGCGACGCCAAGCGCCTCCTGCATCGAGAGAAGGCTGCCGGAGTCATAGGCCAGCGCCGGAGTGGCCGCGCCGAGGAAAGCGGCGGCAGCCAGAGACACAATGCATTTTCGCATGGGTAGCTCCTCGTCCAATGATCAAGCCGCTGCACGTCGCAGCGCAACATCAACTAGAACCGAGAGGGCTCCGTTGCGTTCCCGTCTCCCACACGGCAAGTTTGAGCGAATGGGCCGGCGCCTGTGGTGTTCCCCTATGGCGAGTCCGACCTGCTGTCGCGCTCAGATGCAGAGACAGCGATGCTGAAAATGCGATGATCAGCCTCTTTCACTCCCGGCTTGCAAAGAACTGTGGTCCGGATGAAGTCCCGCTTTTTTATTGGCTGGCGGGGGATCGATCCGGCATTGCATAATGCAGTGCAGCCCGGTGCCGAGGAACGCGATCTCCGCTTTTCCGTCGAACGCCCGCAGGCCGGCGTTCAGCAGCTGCGTTCCAAACCCCGGCTTGCCCTGTGCAGTGATTATCGGCCCGCCTGATTCATCCCAAACGATTGACAGCATGCCGTTGGTTACAGTCCAGGATACCTGGAGCAGACCATGGGAGGTGGAGAACGCACCGTACTTGGCGGCATTGGTGGCGAGTTCGTGAAACATCAGCGCCAAACTGACCGCGAGTTTCGCCGGCAGAAAGAGGGGGGCGCCGTTCAGCGTAAACCGGACATGCCCGTAGGGGCCGAGTTCCGAGCGCAACAGCTCGATGAGGTCGCAGCCGCGTTCGTTGGTGCGCGCGATCAGATCATCGGTCGTCGCCAGCGCGCCGAAGCAGCCGTCCATCTTGGTCCGAGCCGCCGGATAATCGTGAAGCGCCTGTCTGGTCACCGCGTGGATCGTGGCGAGTTTGTTCTTTAAGCGATGGCGCAGCTCTTCCACCATGAGTTCGCGGTAGCGCTGTTCCTTTTCCAGTTCGGTCGCGAGTTCGCGGTGATGCGCGACCAGCGACCGATGGCGTCGGACTCCCAGGATAATAAGCGCCGCGACGACGAAATAGACCGCCATCAATATTAACGCAGCCATGACCCGCGGCGCCTCGCCGAAATCCAGCAACAGGCCGAGAGCCGCGCCGCCAATTGCGGCGGCAATTCCGGCTCGCTCTCCGCCGAACGCGGCTGCGGCGAATACGGCGGGAAGATACGCACTGTAGGGCACGTCTGCGTGAAGATGCGAGATTCCGAACCGGAACACGGTGGCGAGCATCAGGCACACGGCCGCGAGGCCGAAACCCAGAACGGCCGGAGGTTCAGAGATTCCCTGCCATCCGCGCCGGAATTCCTCGATCCATTTGGCCATCCGGCCCCCACTGCAATGTCACGCCGGCACCGCTGAATTTCGCCGGGGCAGACGTCTGCAGGAAGCTTAGCTTAAAGGCGCGGCCCGGCTACATACATTTTTTTCTGCGAGGGATTGACCCAACCCCGTGGTTTCGATGCTTTCGACAAAAATGATGCGATCTGTTCCTGGCCTATTGAACGTCCGCAGCACGATGCGTCCGGCTCGCCATGCTGGTGCTTATCCCCCTCGTCAGTTGCGAGCACGCCTGTCGGCGATCAAGTTTCACACCGATGGACAAAGGACGGCTCGCCGTGGCGGCAGCGCGCGTCTTTTTGCCGGGATATTGGATTATATTTCGGTATAACCTTCGCCGTCTTCCCTATAGATCGCTATGCCTCTCATCACGTCAGGAATTTTGGCTGGATCGCCATGGACACATCACATTTAGCCGAACATTTTGGGACCGTCGGCGGCGTGGCCGCTTCGTTCTTCGTGGTCGCCACCTACACTATGCGGACTATGATTCCGCTTCGTATTTTCGGCATGCTTGCTAATCTCATGCTGATGATGACTGCGCTCCCACTCCACAATTATCTGCAATTCGGGCTCCACGCGGGATTGTTCTGTCTAAACGGATATCGCCTGCGCCAGATGCTGCGGCTCGTGCGCGAGGTGAAGAAATCCGTCAACAGCGATCTGTCGATGGACTGGCTGAAGCCCTTCATGACCAAGCGCAAGTGCGAGGCAGGAGAGATGCTATTCTACAAGAACGAGAAGGCGGAAACGATGTTCTACATCGTCAGCGGCCGCTATCGTCTGGTCGAATCCGGCATTGAGCTTCCGGTTGGCGCCATCGTCGGCGAACTCGGTATGCTGTCGCCTTACAACGAGCGAACTCAATCGCTGGAGTGCATCGAAAGCGGTATGGTGCTCAGCGTGAGCTACCGCCAGGTCGAGGAGCTTTACGTTCAGAATCCGGAATTCGGTTTCTATTTCCTGCGGCTGGCCAGCGCGCGGCTGTTTCAGAACATCGGCAAGCTCGAAGAGCGGCTTGCTGAACATGCGGCGCCCGCAGCCGTGACCCCCAAGCTCGCATGAATTTCGGCAGAAGCAAAGCCGCAGATGTTCTGCCCGCCATCCGTTCGATGTTTGCGAACGTTTCGGGCGAGAACAACAGTCTGATTCCGACGCTGCCGGAGGGCATGCCTGAAGATGCGAGGGTTGCGGCGGTCGATGGCGTGAAACACCTGATTGATTATCAGGGAGCGAGTTATGCGCAGCTCTATATCGCCCGGCTTCGGCGGTTCATCGGCCGGCGCAATTTAGATGCTGAAGTGTTTGCCGATATCGCGCGTCTGTTGGCCGTTCGTATGGCTTATGACGATCCTGTCCGCATGGCGCAGCTCAAACTTGCTGAATTCCGAATGGGTTCGTCTGTCCCGTCCGACATCCGCAAGCTACGTCTCGACGAACTGGTGTCGATGCTCCCAAAACGGGGAGCGGATCCTGTGCTTTCGCTGCTTGACCGGTTCGGGTGGCGGCGCTTGCCGGTGACCATCCGGTTCAGCGCCGCTAGCGGAATCCGGCTTCGATGCCTCAGGATCGAGGCTTCGCTCCGGCGATGGCGGCTGTCATCTCTCCGTTACGCCAATGAGCGCGTTTGGGTCGAGCGCTGGCTGCATATGATCGATCGCAGCCTGGAAAAGCAGCCTGCTGCGGTCGCCGCGGTGATTGCGACCGCCGAAATGGTGCGGGGATACGGTGATGGATACATCCAAAGCCTGCGTGACTGGAATCTGATCATCGACCATGTTGTCAAACCGACTTTCGACGGCGCGATCGTCTGTTCTGATCTGGGCGCTGCAATTACCGAGGCGCGCGCAGCCGTGCGCTATGATCCGCGGCAGGAATTGTTGAAGCGTGTCATCGTGGTGATAAGGGAGCGCGCCGGTACCGATACCCGGTGGGCCGGTTGAGTGTCATCCCTTTCGCCATGTCCGGGACAGCAAAGGGCTGGCTGGCCGAGCCAATGGCCAGGATTTCTCCGTTGCGTTCAGGACGAGGAGGTGTATCCCGGTTCCGGAGGTGGCATAAATGCGGGGAGTTGAGCCGATCCGATGGGAAGGAAAGCTCAGCATGCCTCGGTCATGAACATGTGAATTTCAAGGACCGGCATTATTGCATTTTCGAGCGAAGGATACCGGTTCGCGTGAAGAAAACGCGTCAAATCAAAAAGATGAAGTCTTTCACTGTTTCCGTGAAGCGGTGAAAAGACTGTGGTCAAGAGCAAGGGCGTCCGCGTGCTACTTCCTTCGTTATCGTCGTTGATCGCAGTGAGTCCGCTGGTTGGCTGGATGGTCGTGCTGACCATCAAGCATGTGTTGGCCGATTTCGTGTTGCAGACGTCCTGGATGGCGATCGGCAAGGATCAAAAGACTGGCTGGGGGCTACCGCTGCTCTCGCACTGTCTCGTGCATCTGGCGCTGGCGCTGGCGCTGATTCTTCTCATCGCGCCACGCTTCTGGTTCATCGCCTTCATCGATTTCGCGATTCATATCGTCGTGGACCGCGCCAAGGGTATCTGCGTGTCCACCTTCGACGTGACACATCAGCACCCCTGGTTCTGGACGCTGATAGGCGTCGATCAGGCACTGCATCATCTCACCGGATTCGCTCTGGCGATCGTCATGGCATTCAACGCGTGACCTGCAATACGCGACCTGGCGGCGGCGTCATTCGAATCGACGATGGCCGGTTGATTCGGAACCGGAATGCAAGCCCGTTTCGCCCGACTTTGCGGGCGTGGTTAACTTCTCGTTAGGGAATTGCGTTGCATCCTCAGGACCTGAGGAGAGTTGCGCATGTTGTCCAGCGCCCACGCTTTCGAAAATGACATATGCCCGATCAAGGATGATCTGTTGGGCGCCATGTATCGGGCCAGCGAGCATGGGTTGCCCCAGCTCATCGCCAGCGTCGCTCCGGATGTACGAGCGATGCTGGCACTGTTCTGCTACCGACGGAGCCACCTGCACGCACTGGCTTTGTCAGTCGCTTCAAGCTGCACCGAGCGTGATCTGGTCGCGCTCGGTGGCCGCGTCGGTTCCACCCTGTTCGCGCTGTCGCGCAACGCACGGCAACATCATGCTCCGTCGCAGCACAGCCAACGTAAGCCCATTACGCTCTCGACGAGACCGCTCAGCACGTTCGTGCCGCTCGACGATCAGGTCGACGACGACGAGGCCGCGCTGATTTCGGCGTAGCGCGCCGGGCTCTGGCGGCTTACTTCTTCTTCTCTTTGGTGATGATGCCCGGCAGCGTGAGATTGCCGGAAGCGACCTTGTAGGTGCCGGTGACGCACAGAAGCGGCGCCTTGCCGGTTTCATTGACCTGCAAATGCGCGGCCACGGCATCGAAGTTGACGTTCTCCGCGCCTGTCACCGGCACGGTAATGCGCACCGTCTTGCCCTTGAGGATGGGGCTCATGCCGGGACTGTCCAGCGCCAGCGGCAGGCCGGGCGCGGTGGCGGGCAACAGGTCCTGTCCTGGCGAGATGTCCAGCACCTTGAGGCCGCCGGCGCAGGCCTTGTCGCTGGCCAGCACCACCCAGTGCGAATGCCAGCCGGCGCCGTCGTTGGCCGGATCGCCGTCTCCGTTCTCGTCGAACAGCGGTGTGTCGTCGAAGTCCGGATGCGCGGTAATGGCGAGCGCAAGAATGCCCGAGCCTTTTGCAAATCCGACCGCCGCGGGATCGAGCTTGGTCGGCCAGACATAGGCGTCTACTTTGGCGCCGGCGAGCTTGCCGACCTTTTGCGGTTTCATGGAGCCGGCATCGCCGCTCACTTCCATGGCGAAGGTGGCAAGGCGGCCGTCCGTCGAGGCGGAGGCGCGGGTGACGTCGAACGCCGGCGGCACGGCGGCGTCGGGTTTGGCGCGAATATCGTGGGCGGGAGCGGAAGTTGCCAGCGCGCCTTGCAGCAGGATGATGGCCATTATTTCCGTCGAGAACCTGGGCATGGGAAGCTCCTGTTGTAATATCGAGTCGATACTATATGCTTGACCCACGATCGGAGCTTCGTCAACTAAAAATAGCGAGTCGCTACTATGTCTCTTGATGCGGCGTATCTGATCAGCCGCCTGGAACGGCTGGCGCGCAGCGGAGTCAATGTCCAAGGGCTTAATCCTGCGCAGTGGGAGGCGTTGCGCTATCTGTCGCGCGCCAACCGCTTTTCGCGCACGCCCGCAGCGTTGGCCGGTTACGCCGGCTCGACTCGCGGGACCATTTCACAAACCCTGATTGCATTGGAGCAGAAGGGGTTGGCGTCGCGGCAGTCCAGCCAGCGCGACGGCCGCTCGGTGGAACTGGCGCTCACCCGGCGCGGCGAGGCTGTATTAAGAGACGATCCGCTGCGGCGGCTGGCGGATGATATCGCGGTCGCCACAGGCGGCGATGCCGGCGAGTTGCTGGCAACCTTACAGGACATCCTGTCGGCAACGATTGCGCGCAACGGTGGCCGCGCCTTTGGAGTTTGCTGCACATGCAGGCATTTCCGCCGTAATGCCAAACCGGGCAGCGCCTCGCCGCATCATTGTAATTTGCTCGATGAAGCGCTCTCCGAGTCCGATGGCGGCGCGATCTGTCAGGAGCACGCGGCCGCGTGAAGAAACGCTATGGAAGCGCAGCGACAGCGCGCCAATCAGACGGCATCCACCAGAATGACCCGGATGTCATTGACGTTGGTAAGCGTCGGGCCGGTTAGCAGCAGATCGCCGGTAGCGGCGAAGAAAGTCGTGGCGTCGTTGTTGGCGAGACAGGCGAGGGGATCGAGCCTGAGCGCGCGCATAGTCCTGAATGTGCGGGCATCGATCACCGCGCCGGCGGGATCGGAGGGATCGCCCGCTCCGCCGTCGGCGCCATCGGTGTCGGCTGCCAGCACGGAGATGCCCTCCGCGTCCTTGAGTTGTGATGCAAGCGACAGCGCATATTCCTGATTGGGCCCGCCGCGCCCGTTGCCACGAACCGTTACGGTGAGTTCGCCGCCCGACAGGATGGCGAGCTTGCGGCCACCGGCGCGCGCTTTCAGCGCGAGTTTCGCGTGTTCCACTGAAACGTCGCGAGCTTCTCCTTCGAGATCAGCGCCGAGGTCGAGCACCTCAAAGCCGGCATCGCGCGCCAGTCTGACGGCGGCGTCGAGCGAGGTCCTTGGTCGTGCGACGATTTCGAAACGGTTGCGTGCGAAGGCGGCATCGCCGGGCTTGCAGCTCTCGTTGACGGGATCGTTGAGGGCCCGGCTAACGGCATCGTCGTGTGCAATCTTGTATTTCGCGATCAACGCGCGGGCGTCGGCCAGCGTGGTCGGGTCAGGCACCGTGGGGCCGGAGGCGATAACGGTCGGCTTATCGCGCGGCACGTCCGATATTGCCAGGGTTACGATCTCGGCGCGCCGGCCTGCGCGCGCAAGCCGTCCGCCCTTGATCCGAGACAGGTGCCTGCGCACGGTGTTGATGTCGTCGATCGGAGCGCCGGAGCGGAGCAGCGCACGGTTGACCTGCTGCTTCTGGGCGAAAGATATGCCGTCCGCAGGCGCGATCCAGTTCGCCGAGCCGCCGCCCGAAAGCAGCACCAGCAGCAGATCGTCTGCTGTCGCGGCGCTCGCAAGGGTCAGGCTGATGACGGCGGCGCGCAAGCTGGCTTCATCCGGCACGGGATGGCCGGCCTCGATCACCTTGATCCGGCGCGTCGGTACGCTGTGGCCGTAACGGGTGGCGGCGAGGCCGGCCAGCCGGGCAGGATCAAGATCGCCGGCGTCGAGATAGTGTCGTTCCACCGCTGCGGCCATGGCGGCGGCGGCCTTGCCGGCGGCGAGGCAGATCACCCGGCCTTTCGGCGCCGGTGGGAGGCGCGCCTCGAGGATGTTGTCGGGATGCGCGGCGGCGACAGTCGCGTCAAAGATGGCGTGCAGCAGCTTGCGGTGGCCGGTCATGCTCGAATCCTACCGAAACGTGAAAAGTCGGACGGATCGCGCTTGGAGGCGGAAAGGGTCCGCTATGCTCAAGAAACTGACTTGGAATGTCGGCTCGGGCCGTCGCCGTTCGTCTGGAAGAGAGGACACGCACTCTGACCGGATGGACATCTTATGCAGCTATTGTCGATATGCCCGAATCTCGATTGTCTCTCCATGATCGCTTGTTGGATCAAGTTGCGGATTTCCGCTGCGTTGACGGATTTTTGCCCCGCCCTTTACTCTTTCGACGAACTGACCAAGCAGGTTCCGACGAGAGCGTTTCGAGCGAAGCGTGTTCTCGGGCTTGACCCCAGGATGGATGACCTGCTCGCGTGAAGAAAACGCGTCAAATCAAAAAGCGAAAGGCTTTCACCGTTGGTTGGAGATCTGCCGAGGCAGCGGTAGGGCGGGTGAGCCTGTGGCATCCGATACCCTGGCAACTGCGCCGCGGCTGCTCATCATCGCCTCAAGCCGGTCGCGTTCCTTCTCGAAGCCGGCCAGGATCGCGCCGTCCAGTGATCGCCCTCGCGGAAGCCTGACGCGCATCGGATCGACGAAGCGGCCGTTAACCAGAATCTCGTAGTGCACGTGCGCCCCGGTGGAGCGGCCGGTCGAACCGACAAAGCCGATCACCTGCCCTTGGCGGACCCGCTTGCCCGGCGCCAGGCCCTTGGCGAAGGCCGACATGTGTCCGTAGGCGGTTTCGTAGCCGTTGTTGTGCTTGATACGGACATACTTGCCGTAGCCGCCTTCCCATTCTGCTTTTTCGACCACGCCGTTGCCGGCTGCAAAAATCGGTGTGCCATAAGATGCCGCCCAATCGACGCCGGTGTGCATTTTCACGTAGCCCAGGATGGGGTGTCGCCGAACGCCGAAGCCTGATCGCATGATCGCGCTGGCAACCGGTTTGCGGACCAGGAACTTCTTCGCGCTTTTGCCGGTCTCGTCATAATAATCGACGGTGGCATCATCGGGGGTTTGGAAACGATAGTATTTTTTGGTCTCGCCCCCCACGGTGAGCGAGGCATAAAGCACTTCGTTCTTCTCGGTGGTCGGCGTTCCTTCATCGTCACCGGCGTAGAAGACATCGAATGAATCGCCGGGCTGAACCTTGCGCTGGAAATCGATGTCGTAGGAGTAGATGCGGACCATGTCCTCGATGACGGCAGAGGGGACTTTGTCCCGCAGCGCGGTCTCATAGATGCTTTGATACAGCCGGGCTCCGCCACGGTCGTCATTGTCGGCGCTGTCGGCGGCATCGGCGACCGAATTCATGCTGGCGACGTCGACAGCGACGTAATTACCGAGATCCGACAGCGCGGCGACAGCCTCGATGGTGGACTCATTCGCCACGACCACGCGGTAAGGCACAAGTCTCTGGTCGGCGGCTGCGGGCGCCATCAGGATACGCAGCTTCTGGCCTTCCCTGAGCCCGCCGTCGCGGCCGCGGAGCCCGAGCGTGCTTGCGATCGCACGCGCATCTTCCGGCGTCGCGCCATGGTTCCGCAGCACCGAGACGATCGTGTCGCCTTTCCTGACCAGATGCACCCGCTCGCCCATGGGATTGCCGCCGGTAAGTTGTTCGCTGGTTTTTGAAAGCAGCGTTACGTTCTCGGGGACGATGCGGGCCTCGAATCCGGCATAGGGGTCCACGCCGCCTTCGGCGGCGTAGGCCATTGTGATGCTCGACGTTGCGCCGGGGGCGTCTACCGCAGATTCGGCCATAGTGTATCGCACGCCGCCGTTGCCGCGCCAGTTTGAGGCATCGCGCACCCGCATCAGGACTTCATCGATCGGGATGGTTGCCGCGATCGTCACCTTCGGCAGGATCGATGCGAGATCGCGGGTCACGAAAGAGACTTCGGCGTCTGGTTCGGCCGCCGCCGCGGCGCTTGCGTCTTCCGGGGCAGGGCGGGCGTGGCTCCCAACGTCGGCCAGCAGGCGCTGCGCGTTGAAGGGTGGAATCTTTGCGCTGAGATCGCTGGTCGCCATCGATAGGTTGCCGGACACCCGAACGAACGGCCTGACCCGCATCACGTCGCGATTGCCGGCGCGGGTCACGGTTGAGACGCGGATGATCTGCTTCGCAGCGGCCGCCTCGCTCGGCGGCGGCAGACGATCGCTCTTGTGTAGGCTGGCCTGATGGTCACCGGTTCCGAACGAGCCGCGAAGTCCGCCCTCTACGCGTTCGGCTACCCTTGCAAAGGTGGTTTCACCATCGAGCGACGCAAAAACGGCGCCGCCGATGAGGGCCGCGCCGCATAGACCTGTCAGAATGGTGCCGCTGAACCACTGAACGGAGATGCGGCGGCGGTCGATGATGGCAGCTTCGGATCCATCCGCCGAAAGCGGAGGCTCATGACCCAGGTCAATGATCCCCGTCTCGCGTCCTCGATGTCCAGCGCGCGCCGTGTTCAATCCGCCGTCCCCCAATTTCTATAACGGGCGAAATTCCTGCGCATCGCGGTAGCCGACGTTCTCGGGTGAGAGACGGAAGATCGCGTGTTTCATGCTCAAAACTCCCGCCGCATGGCCTGAGTCGCGAGCATCATGGCGCCTGAACCTCGATGCAATGCGGTCTCTTGGACAATGCGATGCGACCGTGGACGATCGCCGTCTCAAGCTACCGATCCTGGACTTAACCGATTGGCCGAACGCCCCACGCCCCTGGCAATCGGTGATTCAAGACTTATTTCTCACTGAGAACGTCGCAGGAATGTGGCTCAAGTACGGCGTTTCGCGAGGCTTTTCGCGCTGCGAAGTTATTTTACCCACCGCAACAATTTGTTGACGATGGGCGTTGACAAGCGCCGACGGGTGGGACTATAAACCGCCCACTGAACGCGGCGCTGCTTTGGCCTTGCCAAGGCACTCAGCCGCGTCGGTAAAGCTCCTCACGAGGTTGAGCGAATCAACAGCCGATAACCATCGGTTGTTATTTGTCGTCCGTGGAGTGCTGTCGATCTTCCAGAAATGGAAGTGAGGGTCTTCGGATCCCGGGCTGTTTGACAAGTGAAGATGAAGAAAGAGAAACGTGGACGGCGGAGTCCTTGCGGATCTCGCCCGCCAAAGCTTCGGCTTTTGGTGGATCGAGGTCGGACGAAAGACTTCGGCGGTACACGTTTCAAAGGTTACACCATGATCTCGGTCTATTTGAGATCAGTCGACGCGATGTGAATCGCATCGGCGAAATGGTGGGACCTCGTCAAACGTTGTGATCAGCCGGCTCAAAGTTTCAAGTCCAACTTGAGAGTTTGATCCTGGCTCAGAGCGAACGCTGGCGGCAGGCTTAACACATGCAAGTCGAACGGGCGTAGCAATACGTCAGTGGCAGACGGGTGAGTAACGCGTGGGAACGTACCTTTTGGTTCGGAACAACCCAGGGAAACTTGGGCTAATACCGGATAAGCCCTTACGGGGAAAGATTTATCGCCGAAAGATCGGCCCGCGTCTGATTAGCTTGTTGGTGAGGTAACGGCTCACCAAGGCGACGATCAGTAGCTGGTCTGAGAGGATGATCAGCCACATTGGGACTGAGACACGGCCCAAACTCCTACGGGAGGCAGCAGTGGGGAATATTGGACAATGGGCGCAAGCCTGATCCAGCCATGCCGCGTGAGTGATGAAGGCCCTAGGGTTGTAAAGCTCTTTTGTGCGGGAAGATAATGACGGTACCGCAAGAATAAGCCCCGGCTAACTTCGTGCCAGCAGCCGCGGTAATACGAAGGGGGCTAGCGTTGCTCGGAATTACTGGGCGTAAAGGGTGCGTAGGCGGGTCTTTAAGTCAGGGGTGAAATCCTGGAGCTCAACTCCAGAACTGCCTTTGATACTGAGGATCTTGAGTTCGGGAGAGGTGAGTGGAACTGCGAGTGTAGAGGTGAAATTCGTAGATATTCGCAAGAACACCAGTGGCGAAGGCGGCTCACTGGCCCGATACTGACGCTGAGGCACGAAAGCGTGGGGAGCAAACAGGATTAGATACCCTGGTAGTCCACGCCGTAAACGATGAATGCCAGCCGTTAGTGGGTTTACTCACTAGTGGCGCAGCTAACGCTTTAAGCATTCCGCCTGGGGAGTACGGTCGCAAGATTAAAACTCAAAGGAATTGACGGGGGCCCGCACAAGCGGTGGAGCATGTGGTTTAATTCGACGCAACGCGCAGAACCTTACCAGCCCTTGACATGTCCATGACCGGTCGCAGAGATGTGACCTTCTCTTCGGAGCATGGAGCACAGGTGCTGCATGGCTGTCGTCAGCTCGTGTCGTGAGATGTTGGGTTAAGTCCCGCAACGAGCGCAACCCCCGTCCTTAGTTGCTACCATTTAGTTGAGCACTCTAAGGAGACTGCCGGTGATAAGCCGCGAGGAAGGTGGGGATGACGTCAAGTCCTCATGGCCCTTACGGGCTGGGCTACACACGTGCTACAATGGCGGTGACAATGGGAAGCAAAGGGGTGACCCCTAGCAAATCTCAAAAAACCGTCTCAGTTCGGATTGGGCTCTGCAACCCGAGCCCATGAAGTTGGAATCGCTAGTAATCGTGGATCAGCATGCCACGGTGAATACGTTCCCGGGCCTTGTACACACCGCCCGTCACACCATGGGAGT
>NZ_CH672416.1:31397-201397 GCF_000152905.1 Nitrobacter sp. Nb-311A | reverse complement strand
CGGCCGTCGATCCCACCCGAGAAGTTGCTCAGGGCGATGCTCTTGCAGGCGTTCTACTCGATCCGCTCGGAGCGGTTGCTTATGGAGCGGCTGGAATACGACCTTCTGTTCCGCTGGTTCGTGGGCATCGGCGTCGACGATCCAGCCTGGGACCATTCGGTGTTCTCGAAGAATCGCGAGCGGCTGCTTGAGGGCGACATCGCGGCCAAATTCCTGAGTGCGGTGCTGGCCCAGCCCAAGGTGAAGAAGCTGCTGTCGACAGATCACTTCTCGGTCGACGGCACGCTGATCGAGGCCTGGGCTTCGATGAAGAGCGTCAAACCGAAGGACGGCTCTGGCGAGCCGCCGGCCGGCGGCGTCGGGCGCAATGCCGAAGCCGACTTCCACGGCCAGAAGCGGACTAACGACACGCATGCCTCGACCACCGATCCGGACGCAAGGCTCTACAAGAAGGGCAAGGGCAAGGAGGCGAAGCTATGCTTCATGGGTCATGGGCTGATGGAGAACCGCCACGGCCTGTTGGTCGACGCCTGCCTGACGCTGGCCGACGGACATGCCGAGCGGGTGGCGGCGTTGCACATGATCGAACCTCGCGCCGACCGGCCCCTGGCCATCACACTTGGCGCTGATAAGGCCTATGACACGGAGGACTTCGTCAATGAGTTGCGCGCGATGAAGGTGACGCCGCACGTGGCGCAGAACACGAGAGGCCGAAGCTCGGCGATCGACGGACGCACGACGCGGCACAGCGGCTATGCCGTCAGCCAGCGTATCCGCAAGCGCATTGAGGAAGCCTTCGGCTGGATCAAGACGGTCGCCCGCCAGGACAAGACCCGCTTCCGCGGCCGCGACCGCGTCGAATGGGCCTTCACCTTCGCAGCCGCCGCTTACAATCTGGTGCGACTGCCGAAGCTCATGGCGGTGCCAGCATGACCCCCCGTCCCACGGCCACGCCAAACTGCTCGACAGCTCAATCCAAATCTCATCACAACGGCGATTAAGCCATCCCGAAAGCCAGACGGGACACTTCTTCAACAGCCTGCTAGAGGGTGTTCGAGCGAAGCATGTCCTCGGGCTTGACCCAAGGATGAATACCGGACTCCTTTGTTTCGAGGCAAGTTGTGACGTCTGCTCGCTTGGGGGGCGACGGTTCGAATGAATTCATACCAGCGTCCGGAAAGTTGACTCCGGATCCGCGGTGCGATCCTCTCCAAGTGACAGCCGTTCTCATCCCGCCGATCAAAGGTTAACCTGAAATCGGCTAACGCCGCGAAATCTGTTCGGCCTCCGGTTGGGTGTGGCGGATCGCTGCGTTGCGCGTAATCGTTCCGGCGCGAAACCTTTCTCTTTTCATCCCCTCTTAAGGAGGGTGGAGCTTGCCGGACCGGCCCCGGTGTGAAACCGTGCGGCGGGAAAACGCGATTGTGGTTCGCGCATCCCGCGCCGACAACCACGGAGGATCAAATAGATGGCCGAGGAGCAGGCTCAACCGAGTGGACCAGACCTGACGCAGGGTGTCGATCCCGGCGATTTTAGGGATGGAAAGCTGGCCGGCCATGTCGGTGACCAGGAGGTCCTGTTGGTTCGCGAAGGCGCCGAGATTTTCGCGATCGATGCCCACTGCAGCCATTACCATGGACCGCTCGCTGACGGGCTCGTCGTCGATGGCGCTGTCCGGTGCCCGTGGCATCATGCCTGCTTCGACCTGCGCACCGGCGAAGCGACCTGCGCGCCGGCTTTTAACGCGCTCAATGTCTGGCAGGTCGAGCAGCGGGACAGCCGAATTTTCGTTGGCAAGAAACGTGAGCAGCCGGCAGTCAAGATCGCGAATCCTGATCGCCCTGAGAAGATCGTGATTGTCGGTGGCGGCGCGGCGGGTTTTGCGGCCGCTGAGATGCTGCGTCGACAAGATTACAAGGGCAGCATCGTCATGCTGAGCAGCGACGATGCGGCGCCGGTCGACCGGCCGAACCTGTCGAAAGATTATCTCGCCGGTTCGGCGCCGGAGGACTGGCTACCGCTGCGTCCCGACGATTTCTACCAGCAGGCGGGCATCGACCTGCGGCTTTGTACGACCGTTACCGCTATCGATCCGTCAGCGCGCCAGCTTTCGATCAACGGCGATGTGATCGGTTACGATCGGTTGTTGCTGGCGACCGGAGCAGAGCCGGTGAGGCTGCCGATCGCCGGAGCAAACCTGCCACACGTCCATACGTTGCGGTCGCTCAAAGATTGCCGTGCCATCATCGACGCGGCCAAATCGGCCAACCGGGTGGTTGTGATCGGCGCGAGTTTCATCGGTCTCGAGGTCGCGGCCTCTTTGCGCACCCGCGGGATCGAGGTCCATGTCGTCGCGCCTGAATCTCGTCCGATGGAGCGTATTTTCGGTGCGGAGATGGGCGATTTCGTCCGCGCGCTGCATGAAGAACACGGCGTCGTATTCCATCTGGAGGACACGGTCACGGCGATCGGCGAGAAGAAGGTGACGCTCAACAGCGGAGCAACGCTGGAGGCCGATTTCGTCGTCTTTGGCGTCGGCGTAAAGCCGCGCCTGGAGCTTGCGGAAAAGGCGGGACTGAAGATCGACCGCGGTGTTCTTGTCAATGAATTCCTGGAAACAAGCGCTCCCGGCATCTTTGCGGCCGGCGACATAGCGCGCTGGCCCGATCCGCGTTTTGGGGAGAACATCCGGGTCGAGCACTGGGTGGTGGCGCAGCGCCAGGGACAGATCGCTGCGCGCAACATGCTGGGACACCGCGAAAAGTATGATGCTGTTCCGTTCTTCTGGAGCCAGCACTATGATGTGCCGATCAATTATCTCGGACATGCGCTAAAGTGGGATCAGATCGAGGTCGACGGGAGCGTCGCTGACAGGGACTGCCTGCTGCGCTACAAGCATCAGGGGCGCGTGCTGGCGGTATCCTCGATCTATCGGGACATCGAGCATCTCAAGGCGGAAGTGGCGATGGAGCGCGCCGTCGTCTCCTGAAGTTCGACCCTGGGTGTGGAATGCGCCGGGTTGAGACGGAGCGATCCGTGAGTGAACAGCCAGATGATCGCAAATTCACACTGTTCGATACCGCGATCGGCATCTGCGGTATCGTCTGGACCGTGCGTGGCGTCGAAGCGGTGCAGCTGCCGCTGGCAGATAAGGATAAAAACCGGAGGCGCATCCGCCAGCGTTACGGGAGCCTCGCCGAGGCAGTTCCGCCCGGCGCCGTGCAGACTGCGATCGACGGCATGATCGCGTTGCTTGAGGGAAAGCTGGTCGATTTATCCGGTGTGGCGCTCGATCTCGGCGGCGTATGCGAATTCGATCGCCGCGTTTACGACATCACACGGACCATTCTGCCGGGCAGAACGATGACCTATGGCGGCATCGCCAAACGCCTCGGCGGCGTTGAACTGTCGCGCGATGTCGGCCAGGCGCTCGGCCGTAATCCATGTCCGATCGTGGTGCCTTGCCATCGCGTGCTTGCAGCCGGGGACAGGCCGGGAGGCTTTTCGGCGAACGGCGGCGTTGCAACCAAGCTGAAAATGCTCGCCATCGAGGGCGCGATCGTCAATCACACGCCTGGCCTGTTCGATTGATCCGTTCCGCATTGCGGATCCCGGTTCCGGTTTGCAAATCCGGCGGTTTATGGGTCAACCGTCGATGCCTCATTGCCGCCGCCGTGGTAAGGTGCTGTTTATTCGTTTTCGAGTGACGATGTGCCGAGGTTTTGATCCGGGAGCAGATGCCGCATCGCGCGGAAAACGCGTCAAAATAATAAAGGCTAAGGCTGGCCGGACCAGCTCCAGCAGCCCGGAGACCGAGTTGAGCGGTGTTACCCCAGATCCATCCAGTCAGGACGGCGACCCGCTTACGTCGGCGGGACTTGAACTGACGCGAGCTCTGCAGCGCGCAAGGTGGGCGATCGCATGGGAGAGGGCGTGGCCGCATCTTGCGCGGCTGCTGTGTGTCGGCGGGCTGTTTCTGGCGGTTTCCTGGGCCGGTGTTTGGCTCGTTCTCCCGGTAGTGGGACGAGTCGCTGCCCTTGCCGCATTTGTTCTGCTCGCCGTTGCGGCGGCAGCACCTGCCGTCAGATTCCGCTGGCCCAGCCGCGAGGAAGCATCGAGCCGGCTCGATCGCAGCACCGGCCTTCCCCATCGTCCCGTCACTGCGCTCGCCGACACGCTGGCGACGCGGGATCCGGTCGCGCATGCCTTGTGGCAGGCACAGCGCGCGCGCACGTTGACCGCGATCGGGGGCTTTCGCGCCGGGCTGCCGTCGCCGCGGCTACCGCTGCATGACCGCTGGGCGCTGCGATCGCTGGTGATGGTGCTGATGGTCGCGACCTATTTCGCGGCGGAAGGCGAACGGATCGAGCGCGTGGCTGCTGCGTTCGACTGGTATGGTATGCTGACATCGGCCAATGTCAGGGTCGATGCCTGGGTGGCTCCGCCGCCTTATACCGGCAAGCCCCCTATCATCCTGTCCAAGACCAACGCGGATCCAGCGTCCTTCGATAGCGGGCCGCTTCCGGTGCCTGCGGGCAGCACGCTGATTGTGCGTTCGAGCGGAAGCAGCTTCCATGTCGCGGTCAGCGGCGGCGTGATTGAAAAGACCGCCGCCGATAAGCTCCCGGAAGGTACGAACGAGCGGCGCTTCACCATTTCCGCGGACGGCACGGCTCAGGTGCGCGTGCCGTCGGGGCAACCGCTCTGGGCATTCAGCGCAATCGCCGATCGCGTCCCGGCCATATCGCTGGCCAAGCGGCCGGAACGCCAGGCGCGCGGATTGTTGAAGATGTCCTATCGCCTGGAGGACGATTACGGCGTGACCGAAGCCCATGCGGTATTTTCGACCCGACCCCAACCCGCTGCAAAGGACGGGACGGCCGCGCGCCCGCTATTCGACCCGCCGCAATTCGCGCTGGTGTTGCCGAATGCCAGACCCCGCAGCGGAATCGGGCAGATGGTCCATGATCTGAGCGAAAGTCCCTATGCGGACGCCGAAGTGACCTTGACGTTGACCGCGCGCGACGATGCAGGAAACGAGGGGCGCAGCGACCCGCTTGCCCTCCGGCTGCCGGAACGCGTGTTCACCAAACCGCTTGCGCGCGCGCTGATCGAGCAGCGCCGCATCCTGGCGCTGGACGCCAATCAGAACAGGCAGGTCCATACGGCGCTCGATGCTCTCCTGATCGCGCCGGAGGTGTTCACACCCAAGGTGGGGGAGTATCTCGGTCTTTACAGCGTCACGAAGCAGCTCGAGGAAGCGCATATCGATGCCCAGTTGCGTGATGTCGTCGAAAGTCTCTGGGGGCTCGCCGTAAGCATCGAGGACGGCAATATCACCGACGTCGAGAAGGCGCTGCGCGCCGCGCAGGAGGCGCTGAAGGAGGCATTGGAGCGGGGCGCGAGCGACGAGGAAATCAAGAAGCTCACGGAGAAGCTGCGCGCGGCGCTGGATAATTACCTGCGCCAGCTGGCCGAACAGATGCGCAACAATCCGGAGCAACTGGCGCGCCCGCTTGATCCCAACAGCAGGGTCATGCGCCCGAAGGACCTCGACAACATGATCGAGCGCATGGAGCGTCTGTCTCGCTCCGGCGACAAGGACGCCGCCAGGCAATTGCTCGATCAGTTGCAGCAGATGCTCGAGAATCTGCAGATGGCGCAGCCGGGCCAGGGTGAGGAAGGTGATCTGCAGCAGTCGCTGAACGAACTCGGCGATATGATCCGAAAGCAACAGCAGTTGCGCGACAAGACCTACAGGCACGGTTTGGATTCGCGTCGCGATCCGGATCACGGCCAGGAGCGCACCGGCCAGAATGCCATGGGCGGCCTGCAGCGGGATCAGCAGGCGCTGCATGACAGGCTCCGGACATTGCAGAGGGAACTCGCCAAGCGCGGAATGGGAGCGAGCCAGCCGGGCGACGAGCTTGGCCAGGCCGATTCCGCAATGGGCCAGGCGGACGGCCGGCTCGGCGAAGGCAATGCCAATGGCGCCGTCGGCGCGCAGGGCCGGGCACTCGATGCGCTGCGCAAGGGCGCCCGGAGCCTTGCCGAGGCCGTGCAGCAGGGTGAAGACGCGTCGGGTAGCCGATTGGGCCGGCGGAGCGGCGGTCAGACTGACCCCTTGGGGCGTCCGCTGCATGGTCGCGAGTTCGGCAACGATACGACGGTCAGAATTCCTGGCGAAATCGACGTGCAGCGGGTCCGCCGCATTCTCGAAGAGTTGCGCCGCCGCATCGCCGATCCGTCACGGCCGAAAATCGAACTCGACTACATCGAACGGTTGCTCAAGGATTACTGATCGGTCGGTCGGTCGCCGCCGTCAATGCCCCGGCGACGGCGGAGCGGATACCGGCCACCGAAAACGGCTTCGTAACGACATCGTGCACGATGGCATTCAGACCCGACGCGCGCTCGCGCTGATCGGCGAAACCTGTCATCAGCAGGATGATCAGGTCGGGGAAATCGCGTGCTGCGGAAAGGGCCAGCGCGATGCCGTCCATGATCGGCATCTTGATATCGGTGAGCAGCAGATCGAAAGCACGCGTGTCAGCCGTCAGAATATCCAGCGCTTCCGCGCCGTCAGCCGCAGTCACTGTCTCATGGCCATCCATCGCGATGGCGCGTGCGACCAGCGAACGCATCGAGTCCTCATCGTCGGCGATCAGAACCCGCGCCATGAGTCAGGCCCCGTCTCCGACCGCAAGGTCCTGCCGGTTAAAAAAGCGAACATCGATAGTGCGGCCTTCAGGCGGCGGGGACGCCAGCCGTGTCCGGAACCAGACATTTTCGCCCGGCTTGAGCGCGGCCTGCTCGAGCACTGCGTTCCACGCGTAAATCTCCGTCTCGTGCATGTCCCGGACGCTAAAGCGCAGACGTGGCAATTCGACGGGCTTGCGGCTTCGCGCGACGATCATGCCTTCGATCACCAGCACCGGCTTGCCGTCGACGGCTTCGGTCGAGGTCTTGACGTCCTTGAACGTCAATCCACGCAGGTTCACCTCCAGTCCGGTCAGCCGATAAAAGGTTGCGGTTTGCGGCAGCAGTCGCACGATTTCAACGCGCCAGATGACGAGAGCCAGTACCATCGCCGCCATCGCGATGCAGAACGTATTCAGGCTGATCGCCGGCCGGCGAAAGACGAATAAGGACCTGAGCCGGTCGCGGAGCCGCGAAGCAATGGAAAGCGTAGGCTTGTTATCCCGAGTCGTATTGTCCTGGGGCGTATTGTCCTGTCGGGCCGGCGAGGTCCAGACGCCGGCGAGGTCCTGTTGCTGCCCCCCGAGTTCGGGGGATATCGGCAGATCGCTGGCGATCGACGGACTATCGACGGACGGCATGTCCGCGGTCTGCTGATGATCGGTCCATCCCGCCATTTCGTCCGCTCCCGCCATCGTGGGGACGCGAACCCTGGCGATGTTGTCGGGCGTCGCCCGCCATGTTTCCTTGCAGCGCGAGCAGCGCACGGTGCGGCCCGTTCTGCCGAAACTTGCGGGATCGACAGCATAGGATGTCGTACAGTGTGGGCAGACAATGTGCATGGACGAATCGCCGGAAGTGATGCTGCCGAAATCTACGCGCCGACCGTTAACGAATCGGAAACCATAATCGACGCACAAAAGAACGATGGCGGGGACTCTATGATCTTGATTTGACGCGTTTTCCTCACGCGAACCAGAAATCGGAACACAAGGCTTGATCCGGTTCGAAAATGTTGGCTTGCGTTACGGGCTCGGCCCGGAGATTCTGCGCGACATCAGCTTTCATCTTCCCGCCCGTTCCTTTCAGTTCCTTACCGGTCCGTCCGGCGCGGGGAAAACCTCCCTGCTGCGGCTGTTATTTCTGTCGTTGCGGCCGACGAGGGGGCTTGTCAACCTGTTCGGTCAGGACGTTTCGCTGCTCAGCAAGGATGCGATCGCTGACCTGCGCAAGCGTATCGGAATCGTGTTGCAGGACTTTCGCCTGCTCGACCACATGACCACTTATGAGAATGTCGCGTTGCCGTTCCGGGTTATGGGCCGCGATGAATCCACCTATCGTCGCGAGGTGATTGATCTTTTGAAGTGGGTGGGTCTGGGCGAGCGCATGGACGCGCTACCGCCGGTCCTGTCCGGCGGGGAGAAGCAGCGCGCGGCGATCGCTCGCGCGGTGATCGCGCGGCCGCAGCTTCTGCTGGCGGACGAGCCGACCGGCAACGTCGATCCGACGCTCGGGCAACGCTTGCTGCGGCTGTTCATTGAGCTGAACAAGTCCGGCACGGCGGTCATCATTGCCACCCACGATATCGCCCTGATGGATCAGTACGACGCGCGGCGGTTGGTGCTGCATCAGGGACGGCTGCACATCTATGAGTAAGGCAGGGGACGGTCACGATGTGCTGATGGATCTCGGGCGGGAACGCCCGCAGGTGCCAATCCGCGCGCGCAATATGTCGCCGATCGTGCCGCGTGCGTCGATCGCAGGCCGTGCCCTGGTGGCCGTCGTCGCCATCATGACGTTTCTGGCCTCGATCACGACCGGGGGGGTGCTTCTGATCAGCGCTTCGGCCGCGGAATGGCAATCCGAGGTCTCGAGCGAGATCACCATCCAGGTGCGTCCCGTCGCCGGCCGCAACATCGAGCACGATGTAACCGCGGTCGCCGCCGCGGTTCGCGAGCATCCGGGAATCCTCGATGTCAGGCCGTACACCAAGGAGGAGTCGGGCAAGTTGCTGGAGCCCTGGCTCGGCAGCGGTCTTTTGCTCGACGATTTGCCGGTACCGCGCATGATCGTGGCGCGCGCCGCGCCGGGGACCAGGCTCGATCTGGAAGGGCTTCGCAGCCGCGTGACGCAACTGGCGCCATCGACCAGCGTGGATGACCATCGCGCCTGGATCGACCGGATGCGATCGATGACCAACGCCACCGTGTTCGCGGGCATCGGTGTCCTTGCGCTGGTCATCGTTGCGACCATTATCTCGGTATCGTTCGCGACCCGGGGGGCCATGGCGGCCAATCGTCCGATCGTCGAAGTGCTGCATTTCGTTGGGGCCAGCGACCGTTACATCGCCAATCATTTCCTGCGGCATTTTCTGCGGCTCGGACTGAGGGGCGGCGTGATCGGTTGTGTCGCCGCGATGCTGATGTTCGGGTCCTCCGAATCGATCGCCAACTGGTTCTCCGGAACGCCGGTAGGGGATCAATTTGCGGCGCTACTGGGCACGTTCTCGCTGCGCCCGTCCGGCTATCTTGTGCTGGCTGGCCAGACGGTCCTGATCGCGGCGATCACCGCCTGGGCGTCTCGCCGCACATTGTTCGCGACGCTTGATGAGATCGATTGAGCGACCGTCGTCCTTCCGACGCTGCCGGACTCCACTTCGCCCAAAAACGCATTAAAATCGGGGGCCAGGGATACCGAACGGATGAGTGAACAAACACGTCACGACAAAGCGGAAGCTACGCGCGGGATGTCGGCGCGTCGGCGCGGAATGTTACTTGCGACCTTGGTCGCCGCAGCCGGGATCGCCTTTGTCGGGGCGGGAGTGGGCTTCGTCGGATTTCTGTCGCAACTGCGAGGGGTGGAGACAAAGCCCGTCAATAATGCGGACGGCATTGTCGTGCTCACCGGCGGCTCGTCGCGGATTTCCGATGCCGTCGAGTTGCTGGCCGGCGGCTACGGCAAGCGGCTTCTGATTTCGGGTGTTCACCCGACCAATGGAGTCAGCGATATCTCGCGCTCGCTGCCGGACAGCCAGCAACTGCTGACGTGCTGCGTCGATCTCGATCGCTCCGCCGTTAACACCCGGAGCAACGCAAGCGAGACGCGGCGCTGGGTCGACGAGCAAGGATTCCGCTCGCTGATTGTGGTGACATCGAATTATCACATGCCCCGCGCCATCGTCGAACTGTCGCACGCGATGCCGAACGTCACCTTGATTCCGTTCGCGGTCATCGGCGACAAGTGGCGCGAAGAACCATGGTGGACAAGCGGCACCACGCTGCGGCTCTTGTTGTCTGAGTATGTCAAATACCTTGCCGCGGAGGCGCGGGTTCGTCTGGCTTATCTTGGTCTCGAATTTTTCCCTGAAAACGGCGAGCAGCCGACCGGCGCATTAGAGCCGCGCCGCCCGGCTCCGGGCTAGTTTGAAATCGCTCCTCTGATGGACCAGAAGCTGGATCCGCCTTCTGGTGATGCGTTTATCGGGAGCTGGTTCGCTCAAAAGCGCCATAGCGCATGTTCCCTGAAGAGCGGACACGGGTTTTGTGATTAGAATACGCGCCGATTGGCGCCACGGAATTGGGATGCTTGATGATTTCGATCTTTCTGCGATCGCTGGTCTTCAATGTTTTGTTCTACCTGACGATGGCAGTCTGGATCATTGCCGCGTTGCCGACATTTATGATGCCGCGCGCGGTGCTTGTCAGGACAGTGAAGGCTTGGGGGCGCTGGAATATCTGGCTGATGCGCGTCATCTGCGGCACCCGCGTCAAAATTCTCGGGGCCGGGAGGATTCCAAGAGGCCCGTTGATCGTCGCCTCGAAGCATCAGTCGATGTGGGAGACCTTCGCCCTGTTTAGTCTCATTGATCAGCCGGTTTTCATCCTCAAGCGCGAGCTGACCTGGATTCCGTTCTTCGGCTGGTATCTGATGAAGACGGGCATGATCGGAATCGACCGCAAAGCCGGCATACGCTCGCTCAAGATGCTGGCTCGCATGACTCGTGAGCAGATGCATCTCGGGCGCCGGCTTGTCATTTTCCCGGAAGGCACGCGACGTCCGATTGGAGCCCCGCCCGCCTACAAGAGTGGCGTCGCCTTGATCTATGCCGAAGCCGGCGTACCGTGCGTGCCGGTGGCGCTCAATTCCGGTCTGTGCTGGCCACGTCGGACGTTCCTGCGTTATCCGGGAACGATCACGGTTGAATTCCTCGATCCGCTGCCGCCGGGATTGCGGCGCGATGAGTTCATGTCGCGCTTGATGGCGTCGATCGAAGGGGCGACTGCTTCCCTGGTCGAGGCGGGACGGCGTGAGCAGGTGCGGCTGTTGGGTCGGGCGTCGGATGCGCGGTCGACGGAGGATTAGAGAGCGATCCGAAATGTGGCAGGCGGCTGTCAATTGAAACGGCTGTCAATTGAATCCTTGCTCGCCCAAGGCGTTCAACTGCAGCTGTTGTTCGACGTGCCGGCATCCGCATCTACCCGGGCACAGGCGCGTCATTGTGTAGCAATTCGGCCAGTTCGTGAAGTTTGGGGTCGCGAAATCCCTGCGATTCGATCGACTTCACGGTCGACAATACGTAGTCGCGATTATGTCCAGAGCGGCCGTGTCCCTGCCGGACATAACGGACCTGTTCCGTCAATGTCAGCCGTCCGGCATACTGGACATGTCCGCGATCGACCACATAAGCGAGTGCGCCGACCCGCCGGCGCGCGTCGTCCTCGAGCCACACGGAGCGCATCACCTCGCGGTAGACGTGGGTGGTCTGCTCGCGCCCGCGCAAGTACGCGATCGTTGTTTCGCGGCGGCTGGCTGCAACGCGGAATGCGATGCCACGGCAGGCGCCCCCCCGGTCAAGCCCGAGCACCAGCCCCGGTCTTTCCGGCGTTCCGCGATGATCGAATGAATAGACGCAGAGCGCCCGGTGCTCCCCGATCAGCCGCGCCGGTACCTGCTCGGCAAAATCGAATCCCGGTCGCCACATCAGAGACCCGTAGGCAAATACCCAGAGATCGCTCTCGGAACTACCAAGGGCCGGCTCGACTTGTCGCTGCACACTCATTGCGCCCCGCCCAGAGCATATTCCATGAAGCAGGATACCGGGTTTGCGATCAGATTCGCACAAGCTATTATATTGAGAGCGTTTTTATGGCTGATCGGGAATCCGCCTAACCCGCATGATATGTTTTAGCAGAGCCGCACGATCAGACGAAACGGAACTGGAGGGGCTGGTTTTGCGGAAGCTGCGCGACTATGGTCAAAGACCCCCGCTGACCTGACGAATTCACGAGCCCCCTTCCGCATGAACGCTGCCAACGCCTCTCGCAAGCACCGTCTTTGGCCTGTCTTTGTCATGCCCGTGCTGGTGGTCATCGCCGCCGCGGCGTGGAGCGCGTTCTGGTTTTATGCGGCTTCGCAGGTCGATCAGACCGTCGATGCCTGGCGCGCGCGCGAGGCCGCGTCCGGGCGCATCTATGATTGCGCCAAACGGACTGTCGCGGGATTTCCCTTCCGTCTTGAGGTTCGCTGTGTGGATGCGACGGTCGAGCTGAAGTCGCAGACGGCCGATCAGGCGGCGATGGCGCCGGTGACTGCGCGGCTCGGGGATATCCTGGTGGTCGCGCAGATCTACACCCCGAAACTGCTGATCGCAGAGTTCAAAGCCCCGGCAACGCTATCCCAACATGGACAGCCGGAAATGATCGTTAACTGGAGCACCGCGCGCAGCAGCATTGTCGGATTGCCCGGTGTTCCGCAGAGCGCGGATATCGTCTTCGACGATCCGGTGATCGACCGCGTCGCGGCCACGGCGCGGACCCCGGTCGCGCGCGCCAAGCAAGTGGAGCTTCACGGCCGCATCGCGGAGAATTCCAGACCGGATCGCCCGGCGATCGAGACCGTCCTTGAATTGACCGGGGCGACCATTGGCGATGTTCATCCGGTGCTGACTGCGCCGTTCGATGCCGATGTCCGCGCGATTGTACATGGACTGAAGGATTTCACGCCAAAACCCTGGCCGGCGCGGTTTCGTGAATTGCAGGCGGCCGGCGGCCGTATCGAGATCAAGCAGTCGCGCATCCAGCAGGGCGATCTGATCGCGATAGCCGCAGGCTCGCTCGGACTCACCGCCGACGGGCACCTTGACGGCGAATTGCATATGACAGCCACCGGTTTTGAGAAGGTGATTCCAGCACTCGGAATCGAGAAAATGCTGGAGCAGGGGGTCCCGCAGGACACTCTCGATAAGGTCGCGCCCGGTGTGAAGACACGGGATATCGACAATCTGTTCGGCGCGCTGGACCGGGCGATTCCGGGGTTGGGCAAGGCCGTGCGTGAAAACGCCAATGTCGGTGTCGTGGCGGGCCTCGCCGCGATCGGTCGGGAGGCAACGCTGGAAGGCAAAAAGGCGCGCTCCTTCCCGTTGCGATTCGTCAACGGCGCAGTTTTCGTTGGGCCGCTGAAGGTCGCCCAGACGCCGCCGCTGTTCTGAGAGCGGCGCTTAGAGCCCGTTTGGAAAATCAGGGATGAGCGTTTCTGCGGATGAGGACGCCGCCCATGGCGACGTGGATCATGGCGGTTGAGACGTCGATGCGGCGCTCGTAGTCGCGAACGAGCCTGCGCCAACGGATCATCCAACCGAAAGTTCGTTCGACGACCCAGCGACGCGGTAGGACTTCGAAGCCCTTCTGACCGTCGCGGCGACGGATGATTTCGATCACGAACCGTAGATAGGTGGCCTTGTCCATCAACTGCAGCCGGTCGTAAGCGGCATCGGCGAAGAGATGTTTCACCCACGGCCAGCGTTTGCGGATCGTATTGAGGATCGCCTGCGCTCCGGCGCTGTCGGAGATATCGGCGGTCGTCAGATTGACCATCAACAGCCGCCCGTCGGTGTCGACCGCGATATGGCGCTTGCGCCCGACGATCTTCTTGCCGGCGTCATAGCCGCGCGTCTCGCCATGCGGCGCTTTGACCGACTGGCTGTCGATCACCGCAGCAGACGGGCTGGCTTCGCGACCTTGCCTTTCCCGGTCGAGCATGAGTTCGATGTCATGGATCGTTTGGAACAGGAAGCGCCGCGCCAGTTCGCGGAACCAGCCGTAGACCGTCCGCCAATGGCCGAAATGCACGGGCAGCATCCGCCAGCCGCAGCCCGAGCGCACCAGATACCGTACCGCGTTGATCACTTCGCGAAATTCGATCTCCCGCGGCCGCCCCCTGCGTCCGGGCTTCGGCATCAGCGGCGCGATCCGCTCCCATTCCTCGTCCGTCAGGTCAGACGGGTAGCGCTTGGTCTTCCGGGCGATCTTGGCCATTCGGCCTCGCTGCTTGCGTGTCCACATCCGAAGTGTGAATCATATTCGCAACGACACCGGAATCTCGGCCCAGCCCAATTTTCAAACAGGCTCTTAGAGCTTTTCCGCTTCTGATGGAATCAGAAGCGGGCTCTATGATTTTGATTTGACGCGTTTTCTTCACGCGAACCGGTATCCACTTCGCTCGAAAACACTATAGAACCGTTTACACAGGTTTTTTCTGCGCATCGGTCTGCAGCCGCCCGAAATCGGGAGCCGCGGAATCCTGGCCGATCTCGACGATGCCGCGGCGGATCGCGCGGGTGCGGGTAAAGTGCTCAAAAAGCGCTTCGCCATCGCCGCGGCGCATGGCGCGCGTCAGCTTGGAGAGATCCTCGTTGAAGGTGCCGAGCATTTCCAGCACCGCATCCTTGTTGGTCAGGAATACATCACGCCACATAGTGGGATCGGAGGCCGCGATACGCGTGAAGTCGCGGAAGCCGCCGGCGGAAAACTTCATCACCTCGGAGGAGGTGACTTCGCCCAGTTCGTCCGCGGTGCCGACAATGGTGTAGGCGATCAGGTGCGGCAGATGGCTGGTGATCGCCAGCACGAGGTCATGATGCTTGGGGGTCATGATCTCGACCCTGGCGCCGATCGCGGTCCAGAACGCGCGCAACCTGTCGACGGCGGCGGCATCCGTTCCGTCCGGCGGCGTCAGGATGCACCATCGATTGATGAACAGTTCGGCAAAGCCGGAATCCGGACCCGAATGTTCAGTGCCGGCCACCGGATGCGCGGGCACGAAATGCACGCCAGCGGGCAGATGCGGGGCCATGTCGCGGACGACGGCGTCCTTTACCGATCCGACGTCGGAGACGATGGCGTCCGGCCTGAGGTGGGATGCGATCTCCTGCGCCACCGCGCCGCACCCGCCGACCGGAATGCAAAGAATCACAAGGTCTGCGCCATCAGCGGCTTCGGCGTTGGTGTCCACCACGCGGTCGGCGATGCCGAGTTCTGTCACCCGCGCACGCGTCTTCGCGGAGCGTGCGGTGACGACGATTTCGCCGGCAAGACCGCGCATACGCACGGCGCGCGCGATCGAACCGCCGATCAAGCCAAATCCGATCAGCGCGAGCCGCTGGAACAGGGGTTCAGCGGTCATGTCCGCGCCATGAAGTCGCGCAAGCCGTCCGCGACCAGGCGGTTGGCTTCCTCGGTGCCGATGGTCATGCGCAAGGCGTTCGGCAGGCCGTAATTGTCGAGCGCGCGCAGCACGAGGCCGCGTTTGGTCAGGAACGCGTCGGCCTCGGACGCCGTCTTGTCCTTGGCGTCCGGGAAATGGATCAGGATGAAATTGGTCACGCTGGGCGTGACCTTGAGGCCGAGCTTTGTCATTTCGTCCGTGAGCCAGTTGCGCCACTTTTCCGTATGCAGCCGGGTCATCTGGACGTGCGCGGTGTCCTCGATCGCAGCCGCGGCCGCAAGCATGGCCGGCGTCGAGACGTTGAAGGGACCGCGAATCCGGTTCACCGCGTCGACAATATGCGCCGGACCGAACATCCAGCCGATCCGCAGCGCCGCGAGGCCGTGAATCTTGGAGAATGTGTGCGTGAGCACGGTATTTTCCGTCGTCGCCACCAGTTCGATGCCGAACTCGTAGTCGTTGCGCGACACATAATCCGAATAGGCGCCGTCGAGCACCAGCAATACGTGCGATGGCAACCCCGCGCGCAGCCGCCGGATTTCGTCGAACGGCAGATAGGTGCCGGTCGGGTTGTTCGGGTTGGCGAGCCAGACCATCTTGGTCTTCGGCGTGACCCGCTCGAGGATTGCGTCGATGTCGGCGGTGTAGCCGGTCTCCGGCGCAACGACGTTTGTCGCGCCGTTCGCCAGGGTCGCGATCGGATACACCAGAAAGCCGTGCGTGGTCGAAATGGCTTCATCGCCGTGGCTGAGGAAAGTATGCGCCAGCAGGTTGAGGATTTCGTCCGAACCCGCGCCGCAGATGATGCGGTCCGGGTCGAGTCCGTAGGCGCGTCCGATGGCTGCGCGCAACACGCGCGAGGTGCCTTCCGGATAGTCTTCGAGGTGAGCGGCGGCATCGCGGTAGGCGTCCATCGCCCTGGGCGATGGGCCGAACGGCGTTTCATTGGCCGACAGCTTGAACACTTTGCGCCCCGCCTCCGGCGCCGGACTCTTGCCGGGCGTGTAGGGCGCAATATCGAGAATGCCGGGATTCGGCACCGGTCGGGACATCATTTGCTCCGGACTAGAGCGTTTTCGCGTCCGAGCGAATCAGAAGCGAAGCCCTAGATTGTTGTTTTGACGCGTTTTCTTCACGCAAACAGGTCATCCGCTTCGCTCGAAAACGCTATCGGGACGTTACGGACGATCCGCCCTGTTGGATGGCATCGTATAGCGCGTTGCGTGACTGCCGACGAGAGCCGTCGAGCGCACCGACGCGCCGGCCTCGATCAGCGCGGATTTGATCGTGTCGAGGCTGGTGCCGCCCGTGATGGACACCAGCAGCGCCGCGCCGTCGAAGGCGGTATCGGGCACGGCAACGATCTCGGCGAGCGGTGACAGTGTCCGGGCGGTATTGGCATTCCAGCCGGAGACGCGCACGCTCCAGGTCTCCACTTCCGTGACCCGCGCATCGTCGGCGACCCGTGAAATCACGAACACCGGCAGCGCGGCCGGATGATCGGCGCGCTCGATGAAGGGCAGGCGGGCGATGATCCTGGGCGCGCCGTCGGCTTCCAGCGCAAGCCACCACGGCGCGCGGCTGGAGGTCGCCGAGACGAGCGCGAGGTCGCCTTTCGCATTCGCCACGGCTTCCACGGCGGCCTGCGCGTTGAAATGCGGCACGAAGGGTATGGTGAAACCGAAATGGAAACGCGCGGAATCCCGCATGGCGGATTCACCGAGCGACAGATCGGCGTGCAGCGAGAACGGCGCCTGAACGTAGGTGAAGGTCGCGATGATGACGCGCCAGATGCTTTCGACGGTGTCGAGCGGCAGGATGCCACGATGACGCTGCGCCAGACGCCGCATCATGTCAGCTTCGCGCGCCGGACGAAATGCGGAGCCGACCTCCTGGGTCTGCTTCACCGATATCAGGCGGTCAATGATGTCGCCGCGACGCATCAGCAGGCCGTGAACCTGCTCGTCGATGGCATCGATCTCTTTGCGCAATTCCTGCAGAGACGGAGGCGCGGGGGCGGTTTTCGTCATGATGCAACCTGTCGGCCGTGTGGAGGAGCGTCGGCCAGCGGTTCGCTTCTAACATTCGCATCCCGTTTCAGCGAGCCTTCTTGCGACTGCGTTTGCGTGGACAGTTGGCAGGCAGCCCGCTTGTCTTGACGAAAAGCGTGCAGCGGGCTACTTTTCGTCCCCGTGGTCATTTGAGCCGGCCGGCTTGCAGCCACGTTAAACAACTTGCTAAACAGGCCGGGGACAGCGAAATCCTGATCCCGGCCGAACCCAAGTTCGGGCCGGGTTTTTTATGGCCTGCGATCCGGCGGCTTCTCCAGCCGCCGGCGGAGGTCAGCGGCAGGATGGTGAAGGTGCAATCAGTATCGAGCCCGGTTCAGGCCGAGTATCGGGCTCAGGAAGCGGATCATCCCACTTCGCAGGTCGCAACCTTCGGAAGCGATCACCCGCTCCCGCTCGATTGCGGTATCGATCTCGCGCCGTTCCAGATCGCCTACCAGACCTACGGTGAACTCAATACTGCAAAATCCAATGCTATCCTGATTTGCCATGCCCTTACCGGGGACCAGCATGTGGCCAACCATCATCCGGTGACCGGAAAACCCGGCTGGTGGGTGACCCTGGTGGGGCCTGGCAAGCCACTCGACACCAGCAAGTATTTCATTATCTGCTCCAACGTGATCGGTGGTTGCATGGGCTCGACCGGCCCCGCCTCGATCAATCCCGCGACCGGCAAGGTATGGGGTCTGGACTTCCCCGTCATCACCATTCCCGACATGGTGCGCGCGCAAGCCATGCTGATCGACCGCCTCGGAATCGATACGCTGTTTTCGGTGGTCGGCGGCTCGATGGGCGGCATGCAGGTGCTGCAGTGGTGCGTGGCCTATCCGGAGCGCGTGTTTTCAGCGCTGCCGATCGCCTGCAGCACGCGCCACTCCGCGCAAAACATCGCGTTTCACGAACTGGGGCGGCAAGCGGTGATGGCCGATCCCGACTGGCGCGAGGGCCGCTATGTCGAGCAGGGCACCCATCCCCACCGGGGCCTGGGCGTGGCGCGGATGGCCGCGCACATTACTTATCTGTCGGACGCGGCGCTGCACCGCAAGTTCGGACGGCGGATGCAAGATCGCGAGTTACCGACATTTTCGTTCGATGCCGATTTCCAGGTCGAGAGCTATCTGCGTCATCAGGGGTCGTCATTCGTCGAGCGCTTCGACGCCAACAGCTATCTCTATCTGACGCGGGCGATGGATTATTTCGATGTCGCGGCCGATCATAACGGCGTGCTGGCGGCGGCGTTTCGCGATACCCACACCCGGTTCTGCGTGGTCTCGTTTACGAGCGACTGGCTGTTTCCGACGTCCGAATCGCGGGCGACCGTGCATGCGCTCAATGCCGGCGGTGCGCGAGTTTCATTCGCCGAGATCGAGACCGATCGCGGCCATGACGCCTTCCTGCTCGACGTTCCCGAATTCTTTGACATCGCGCGTGCATTCCTGGAATCGGCGGGAAAGACCCGGGGCCTGGCTGATGCAGGGCAATGAGATGAGCGTGGAGCAGCCGTCGCTGCCGTTGAATGGGGTCGCTCCGCGGGCGGCTGACCGTTATCGCAGCGATCATCTGCTGTTGGCGGGGATGATCGAGTCCGGTTCAAGGGTTCTGGACGTCGGTTGCGGCGACGGCGATCTTTTGCAACTGCTCGAGACGCGGGGCATTGATGGCCGCGGCATCGAGCTGTCGCGTGAGGGCGTCAATCGTTGCGTGGCCAAAGGCCTTGCCGTGGTGCAGGGCGACGCCGATACCGATCTCGCCAACTATCCCGACGACGCCTTCGATTACGTCATCCTGTCGCAGACCCTGCAGGCTACGCGGCAGCCAAAAACGGTGCTGGAACATCTGCTGCGGATCGGCCGGCGCGCCGTCGTTTCGTTTCCGAACTTCGGTCACTGGAAGATGCGTGTTCAGCTTCTGATCGGTGGCCATATGCCGCGCACGGACAATCTGCCGGCGACATGGTACGACACCCCGAATATCCATTTCTGCACCATCAAGGATTTCGTCCAGCTCTGCGACGAAATCAACGTCAAGATGGAGCGTGCGGTCGCGCTTAATCTGTACGGGCGGCCGCTGCGGTTCAACGCGCCTTGGTGGTTCTGGAACATGTTCGGGGAACAGGGCGTGTTCTTGCTCAGCCGAGGGGAAGAAGGCCGCTAAGGCTTCGGGACAGGACGAATGAATGCGCGCCTTTCGCGGCGATCACGTTCGTGATGTTTGGATCGACCGGCTGATTGATCATCCTGATTTGGCTTCGTGAATTTTCATTTCTGGGGCTCGGAACTGCGTTGCGGCGCAACGTGGCAACACCCGGTCGTCTCTGCAAGATCGGCTGGGTGACTTTATGCCGACTTAAAAATGTTATTAACAACAGATACTTGGAGAAGCGCGCGGTTCCTCGTAGTCCTATGCTGCAATGCAGATATGCGCTAAACGCAATGCAGGTATGACTTCAAAAAGCCTCCCCCCCATGATTTCAAGGCGCCGCGTTTTCTCGGCACGACATAAGAGCGGATTTCACCGTGAAGCGTGTGGGGAATAGGGAGGTGTCACAGGGGAGCATGTATGTTCCAGTTAGTTGCGTTGCGCTGGATGCCGCGTATTTTGGCACTAGCGATATGTTTCTTGGCTGTCGTTGCGGTTGCGATGCCGGCCTTGGCAAGACCTTACCACCGTGCGGGACACTACGCGCACGTTCATCATTATAAACACCATCATTACGTTCGCTGGCATTACCGGTATCGTTATCGCGGATACCGCCACACGCGGCGTACGCACGCGCGTGAGCGGAGGAATGCCAACGCCGCCCTCAGTCCGGCGACCGGCGGGGGCCTGGTCTCGAACATCGTCGCCGAAGCCCGCCGCTACATCGGAGGCAATCCGACGGGCCGTAGCCGGCTCTGGTGCGCGCGTTTCATGAACATGGTTCTGAAGCGCGCCGGGCACCGGGGGACGGGCTCCGACATGGCGCGTTCGTTCGCGCATTATGGTCGAAGGGTCTCCGGTCCGCAGGTCGGCGCCATCGCCGTCATGACTCGACGCGGCGGCGGTCACGTCGGTGTCGTCAGCGGCATCGATCGGCGGGGCAATCCCATTGTCGTATCGGGCAATCACGGCCGGCGCGTCGCGGAGTCGGTCTATCCGCGTAGCCGTGTCTACGCCTATGTGGTGCCTAACTGAAGCAGTTCGGCACGGACCATGTCCGTGCCGTTTTGCCTTTGCTCGAGGACATGCTTTGCTCGAAACGTCCTATTCCCGAAGCGTTTCGATCTTGTCTTCGATCCTGACAGTGCCGCCGGCGATGACTTCCGCATAGATTCCGCAGTCGCGGTGCCCCAGCGTTCGCGCCAGCGCGTTCGGAATGTCGAGATCGCGCGCTCCGGTCTCCGGGTCGACGTTGGTGGCCGTGCATCGAACAATCCGCTTGACCACTTTGAGCCTGACCTCTCCGATCGCGAGCGTGCGGTCGAGCAGGTCGAGTTCGCTCCAGGCCGGCCAGCCGCGGACGTACAGGTTGGCGCGGAAGCGTAGCGGGTGAACCGGCCGCCCCACCATTTGTTCGATCGCGGCGACGCTGCCGAGGTTGATGATCGAGACCACCTTCCTGGCGACGTCGGAAAAGCTGTGTCCGTTGCCGACCAGAACCTGAGGCGGTCCCTTCAGTTCGCGCGCGAAGTTGGCGGCGAAGAACCGCTCGACCGCGGCGCGGCCCTCGGCTGTTCCGAGGTCGGCGCGCACCACCTCCTCGCCGCCGGTTCGGACTGTCAGGATGCGGCTGGCGTCGTCATAGCGGCTGTCGAGCGTGGCGAGCCGCTCGTCGCGCATCAGCATCAGAAACCTGGACTTTGGAAAATACCGCGGTTCGTCAGGATCGAATCCGGTCGGACCATTCTCGATCGCATAGGTGCGGTCACCGGGAACAGTTTCGCCTGGGGAGAGGGCCGCGTGTCGCAGGGGTTCGGCGGACAGGCCTTTAACGGGATAACGGTAAATGGCGGCGACGGCCGCGTCGCAGATTTTGAACATAACTGCTGTTTATAGCGTTTTCGAGCGATGTGGATACCGGTTCGCGCGAAGGAAACGCGTCAGAACAACAATCCCAGTGGATTCCTGCGAGGCTTGCCATTGAGGCGAGCATCCAAGCGCCCCTTCATTTTCTGGGAGGCTATTCCTACATTCGTGACAGTCCGGATTGAACGATCCGGCGAGTCGACCGCTGCCGGTTGAGGAATGTCAATGCGGCCAGCATATGCAACGAGGATGCTGCTTCTGTGCTTTCGGGGCAGGTGCGGCAGGCCGGGGAGATTTCATGAACATTGAAAAACATACCGAGCGGGTGCGTGGCTTCATCCAGTCGGCGCAGTCGCTGGCGATGCGCGAAGGCCACCAGCAATTTACGCCGCTGCATATTCTAAAGGTGCTGCTCGACGACAGCGAAGGCTTGGCGGGAAGCCTGATCGACCGAGCGGGCGGCAATTCGCGCGCCATCCTGAAGGCGACCGAAGCCGCGCTCGACAAGATGCCCAAGGTGTCGGGCGCCGGCGCGGGGCAGATCTATCTGGCGCCGGCGACGGCGCGTGCATTCGAATCCGCGGAGCAGGCCGCGGAGAAGGCCGGCGACAGTTTCGTGACGGTGGAACGCCTGTTGCAGGCGTTGTCGCTCGACAAGGACAGTGACGCCGGCAAGCTGTTGAAGGACGGCGGGGTCACGCCGCAGACCCTCAACGCGGCGATCAATGCGCTGCGCAAAGGGCGGACCGCGGATAGCGCCACGGCGGAAAACGCCTATGACGCGCTGAAGAAATACGCCCGCGACCTGACCCAGGCGGCGCGCGACGGCAAGCTCGATCCGGTGATCGGCCGCGACGAGGAAATTCGCCGGACGATTCAGGTTTTGTCACGCCGCACCAAGAACAATCCCGTTCTGATCGGCGAGCCAGGCGTCGGCAAGACCGCGATTGCGGAAGGCCTGGCGCTGCGCATTGTCAACGGCGACGTGCCGGAAAGCCTTAAGGACAAAAAACTGCTTGCGCTCGATCTCGGGTCTCTGATCGCCGGCGCGAAGTATCGCGGCGAGTTCGAGGAGCGGCTGAAAGCGGTGTTGCAGGAAGTGACGTCCGCCGACGGCGGCTTCATCCTGTTCATCGACGAGATGCATACGCTGATCGGCGCCGGCAAGGCCGATGGCGCGATGGATGCGTCAAACCTGTTGAAACCCGCGCTGGCGCGCGGCGAACTGCATTGCGTCGGAGCGACCACGCTCGACGAGTATCGCAAGCATGTCGAAAAGGATGCGGCGCTGGCGCGGCGTTTTCAGCCGATCTTCGTATCCGAGCCGACGGTCGAGGATACCGTCTCGATCCTGCGCGGTCTCAAGGACAAGTATGAGCAGCATCACGGCGTCCGCATCGCCGACAGCGCGCTGGTCGCGGCCGCCACGCTCTCCCATCGTTATATCACCGACCGCTTCCTGCCCGACAAGGCGATCGATCTGGTGGATGAGGCGGCGGCGCGATTGAAGATGCAGGTCGATTCCAAACCGGAAGAACTCGACTCGCTCGACCGCGAGATCGTGCGGCTGAAGATCGAGCAGGAGGCGCTGAAGAAGGAGAACGACGCCGGCTCCAGAGCGCGTCTTGAAAATCTCGAGAAGGAACTGGCCGATCTGGAAAAGCGGTCGGCGGACCTGACCTCGCGCTGGAACGCCGAGAAAAACAAGCTGTCGGACGCCGCCAAGCTCAAGAGCGAGCTTGATCAGGCGCGGATCGAACTCGCCAACGCGCAACGTCGCGGCGAATATCAGATAGCCGGCGAGTTGGCCTATGGGCGGATTCCGGATCTCGAAAAGCGTCTGGAGAGCATCGAGGCCAGCGAAAGCAACACGATGATGAACGAGACCGTCACCGCGGACAACATCGCTCAGGTGGTGTCGCGCTGGACCGGCGTTCCCGTCGACAAGATGCTGGAGGGCGAGAAGGAAAAACTGCTGCGCATGGAGGAAAGCCTGGCGGCGCGTGTCGTTGGGCAGGGTGAAGCCGTGCGCGCGGTTGCGACAGCCGTGCGTCGTGCCCGCGCGGGCCTGCAGGACCCCAACCGTCCCATGGGTTCGTTCATGTTTTTGGGACCCACCGGCGTCGGCAAGACCGAACTGACCAAGGCGCTCGCCGCCTATCTGTTCGACGATGAGACGGCGATGGTCCGCATCGACATGTCCGAATACATGGAGAAGCACTCGGTGGCGCGGCTGATCGGGGCCCCTCCCGGCTATGTCGGTTACGACGAGGGCGGAGCGCTGACCGAAGCGGTGCGGCGGCGGCCCTATCAGGTCGTGCTGTTCGATGAGATCGAGAAAGCGCATCCCGATGTGTTCAATGTGCTGTTGCAGGTGCTCGACGACGGCCGCCTGACCGATGGACAGGGCCGCACGGTTGATTTCCGCAACACGCTGATCATCATGACGTCGAACCTCGGTTCGGAATTCCTGGTCAATCAGCCGGAAGGGGAAGACACTGGCGCGGTGCGCGAGCAGGTGATGGGGATGGTGCGCGCGCACTTCCGTCCCGAATTTCTCAACCGGGTCGATGAAATCATCCTGTTTCATCGGTTGCAGAAGAGCGAGATGGGCCGGATCGTGGACATCCAGTTCGCCCGGCTGCAAAGGCTGCTCGATGACCGCAAGATCGTGCTCGATCTCGATGCCGCCGCGCGCGACCTGCTGGCCGAGAGAGGCTGGGATCCCGCCTATGGCGCGCGGCCGCTCAAGCGCGTGATCCAGCGTAGCGTGCAAGATCCGCTGGCCGAAATGATCCTGGCGGGAGCCATACACGACGGCGATCATGTTGCGATTTCGGCCAAGGACGGCGTGCTCACATTCAATGGCGAGGCGCCACGGGCGGCCGATATCGAGCAGTTCGCGGTGCCGATACCCAGGCGCAAGCTGCACTGAGACACCTGGCCGATCCTCCCTGCATCGCGGGGAGGATTGGATTTCGCCATTGGCTGGTCCCGGTTTAGCCTCCTCGAACGGCTGGGGTTCGATGACGCCGATGACAGCGGAGGATATCGGACAGCGCCGGCGGCCAACGTCACGGATGCTTCCGGTGCAATTCTAAAAAAGACCGGGGGAGTGAAATAATCATTTCGTTCTGGCTGCTCAGGGAAGGGTATTATTTTTTATTCTCAATAACGCTTGTTTTCTTTGTCAAATCAGCCCTATTCAAGGGGCCGAATTGTCGAAACTGATGTGAAGTTACCGTTTCGTGCGGCGTCTCGCCCCGACCTGTGAAGTGTCAATCGCGGCGGCTGGCAGTTCGCTCCCGAGGTTTTGCTTGCGATGACAAAGTTGGAATTTCCAGGTTCAGCTCTCACGACGGATCAGTGGACGCAGGTCAACCAGCTTGCGACGTCTCTCAGTCATGAGCAGGCGATCTGGATCAGCGGCTATTTCGCAGGTCTCAGTCATCGGGCGCGGGCTAACGTCGCGTCAACTGACGTTGCGGAGCTCCCGCCTCCTTCGCAGAGCGGCCCCGCCGCCGCATCCGCAACGCGGCTCCTGACCGTCCTGTTCGGCAGCGAGACCGGAAACAGCAAAACCCTCGCCAAAGCGCTCGTCGACAACGCCGCCGCAAAGGGAATCCAGGCGCGTCTCGCCGATATGGCGGATTACAAGACGCGCGGTCTTAAGGACGAACAGGATTTGCTCGTCATCACCAGCACGCACGGCGAGGGCGATGCGCCGCAGACCGCTGTCGGGTTCTTCGAATTTCTGGAGAGCCGCAAAGCTCCCAAACTGCCGCAGCTGCGCTATGCGGTGCTGGCGCTGGGCGATTCGACCTACGAAAAATACTGCGAGGCGGGCAAGCGGATCGACCGGCGGCTCGAGGAATTGGGGGCGCAACGCCTGGCCGATCGCGTCGACTGCGATGTCGATTACGAGGATGCCGCGGACGCGTGGATTGCGGACGTTGTCGCCAACCTGGCTCCGACCGCGCAGGCATCTGTCTCTGCGCCGGCGACAACGGCGCGGAGCGATGCGCCGTTGTCCACGGCATTCGACAAGAAGCATCCGTTCCAGGCCGCCGTCATCGACAACATCGTGCTGACCGGGCGCGGATCGACCAAGGAAACCCGCCATATCGAACTGTCGCTGGCGGATTCGGGTTTGACCTATCAGCCGGGCGATGCGCTGGGTGTCGTGCCGCGTAACGATCCGTTGCTCGTAGCGGCCATGCTGGAAAAGCTGTCGCTGTCTGCCGATACCCCTGTTACTGTGAAGCAGGGCACAATAAGTCTCGGCGAAGCGCTGAGTGGGACGTTCGAGATTACGGCGCTCACGCCGCGCTTTCTCGATCATTGGGCCGAGATCACGGGCTCCGACGAACTACAGGCGTTGCGGGCGCCCGATCAGAAGGAGCCGCGCGCGGCCTTTCAGCACAACCATCATATTCTCGATGTCGTTAGCCGGTTTCCGGCGCCGGGCATCGACGCTGCACAATTCGTTGCAGGTCTTCGGCCGTTGCAGCCGCGGCTCTACTCGATTGCCTCGAGCCTTGCCGCCGCTCCGGACGAGGCGCATCTCACGGTCAGCACGGTGCGCTATACGCTGCACGACGTGCCGCGTACCGGCGTCGCATCCGGTTATCTCGCCGCGCGCACCGAGGCGGATGCTTCGATTCCGGTCTATATCCAGTCCAACGATCACTTCCATCTGCCGGACGATGATGATGTGCCGATCCTGATGATCGGCGCCGGAACCGGCGTCGCACCGTACCGCGCCTTCATGCAGGAGCGTGAAGCCCGCGGCGCGTCCGGACGCTCATGGTTGTTCTTCGGCGAACGCAATTTCCGCAGCGATTTCCTCTATCAGGTCGAGTGGCAGGACCTGATCAAGAATGGCGTGCTAAGCCGGCTCGATCTGGCGTTCTCGCGGGACGCCGCGCCCAAGACCTATGTGCAGGATCGTCTGCGCCGCCAGGGCCGTGATGTTTACGCGTGGCTCGAGGAGGGCGCGTACCTCTACGTCTGCGGCGATAGCGCCCACATGGCGCCTGATGTCCACGCGGCGTTGACTGATATCGTTGCCGAGCATGGCGGCCTCGATCGCGACGAGGCGGGTGCTTATCTCTCGGCGCTGCAGCGTGATCGCCGCTATCGGCTCGACGTTTATTGAGGCCAGTTTGGTGGACGCAAAGACACAACCCGATCGCAGCCGTGATGTCTCCCAACCGCTTGACAAGCTCGGGCCGGACGAAACGCTGAAGGCCAACAGCGACTATCTGCGCGGCACGATCAAGCAGAGTCTGGCCGACGAGATTACGTCGGCGGTGACGGCGAACGACGCCAAGCTGATGAAGTTCTTCGGCATCTATCAGCAGGACGACCGGGATATTCGCGACGAGCGCCGGCGTCAGAAACTGGAAGCGGCGTTCTCGTTCATGGCGCGCGTGCGGTTGCCGGGCGGCGTCTGCAGTCCGGGACAGTGGCTGAAACTCGACGAGCTTGCGCGCAACTACGCAGGCGACACGCTGCGGCTGACCACGCGGCAGACGTTCCAGTTTCATCGCGTCATGAAGCATGACCTGCGCAGCCTGATCCAGGGATTGCGCGATGTCCTTCTCGACACCAAGGCGGCCTGTGGCGACGACACCCGCGGGGTCATGAGCACCGTCAATCCTGACCTGTCGAAGCTGCACGCCGAGGTTTACGCGCTCGCCAAGCGCGCGAGCGACCATGCGGTTCACAGGACCGGCGCCTACAAGGAAATCTGGTACGGCGCCGAGCGCGAGGAAACCGACGGCCCCGAGGAGCCGTTCTACGGGCGCACCTATATGCCGCGGAAGTTCAAGATCGGATTCGCGATCCCGCCCAGCAACGATATCGATGTCTACGGCCAGGATCTTGGCTTCATCGCCATCGCGCCCCGCGGCAAGCTGATGGGTTTCAACGTCGCCATCGGAGGCGGCCTTGGCCGCACCGATCAGTCGCCGAAGACCTATCCGCGCCTGGCCAGCGTGATCGGCTATATCGACGCGGACAAGCTGTTTCCGACGATCGATGCGGTGATGTCGGTCCAGCGCGATTACGGCGACCGTCTCGACCGCTTGCACGCTCGTTTCAAATATACCATCGACGAAAAGGGACTCGACTGGATCAAGGGGGAAGTCGAGCGCCGTCTCGGCTTCGCTCTCAAGCCTGCGGAGCCCTATACCTTCACCTCGAACGGCGATCCGCTCGGCTGGGTCAAGGGCGAGGATGGCCGCGAGCATTGCGTCCTCTTCATTCAGAACGGCCGCGTGATCAACACGCCCGACCACCCGATGATGGACGGCCTGCGCGCCATTGCGCAGGTTCACAAAGGCATGTTCCGCGTCACGCCGAACCAGAATCTCATCATTGCCGATATCGAACCGAAGGATCGGCCCGAGATCGAGGCGCTGATGAAGGAATACGGCCTCGATCAATTCGAGACCCGCAGCGGCCTGCGCCTCAACTCGATGGCCTGCGTGGCGCTGCCGACATGCGGTCTGGCGATGGCCGAAAGCGAGCGTTACCTGCCGGATCTCGTCACCAAGATCGAGGCGATCCTCAACACTTATGGACTCAAGGACGATCCGATCACCATCCGGATGACGGGATGCCCGAATGGCTGCGCGCGTCCGTATATCGCCGAGATCGGACTCACCGGCCGCGCGCCTGGCAAATACAATCTCTATCTCGGCGGCGGCTTCCACGGCGAGCGGCTCAACAAGATGTATCTGGAGAATGTCGGCGAGCCTGCGATTCTCGAGGCGCTCGACAAGACCTTGGGCCACTATGCCCGCGATCGCAATCCCGGCGAACATTTCGGCGACTTCGCCATTCGCGCCGGGTATGTCGCGGAGGTGAAGGAAGGGCGATTCTTCAACGATTGAAGTCGGACCCTGCCGCTGATTCTTTCAAACCAGCCTTTGCTCGACGCGAGAAAAGATCGCGTTGCTTCCAATGTCGGCGCGGCCTTCTTGTCACCGTGCAACGTGAATTTGCGTCGGCGTCCCGTAATCGTTGTGTTTCGACGGAAGTCCTCTAAATATGTCGAAGCCCACGCGTTCGAGACATCCCGGACGGCATGGCGCGGCCTCCGCATTTTTATCGAAAGTCCACGAACATTATGTCCGAATCCATGAATCCGAGAACCGTCGCGGCCGCAAACGGCATCGCGGCGGAAGACACTTTCGGAGCGGTGACGCCGCCGATCTGTCTTTCAAGCACGTTTACCTGGCCTGGATTTGGGCATAAAGGCCCGCACGATTACACCCGCACCAGTAACCCTACCCGGACGCTGCTGGCGGATACCCTCGCCAAGCTCGAGGGCGGCGCGGGCGCGGTGGTCGTGTCCTCCGGCATGGCGGCGATCGATCTGGTGCTGTCGCAACTCTCACGCGACGACATCGTAATCGTGCCCCATGATTGTTACGGCGGCACTCACCGCCTGCTTCTGAACCGGCGCGACCGCGGCCACTTCAAGGTCGCCTTTGTTGATCAGAACGATCAGGCGGCGTTGGCGTCCGCCCTGAAAGACAAGCCCCGGCTCGTCCTGATCGAGACCCCGAGCAATCCCCTGATGCGCATCGTCGACATCCGGGCGATCGTCGCCCAGGCGAGAACGGTCGGCGCCAAGGTTGCTGTTGACAATACCTTCCTGTCGCCTGCGCTGCAGCGGCCGATCGCGCTGGGCGCCGATTTTGTCATTCATTCGACGACGAAATATCTCAACGGCCACTCGGACATGGTCGGTGGCGCGGTGATCTCGGCCGATGCCGCTGATGCCGAGGCCCTGGCGGCCTGGGCTAATATTGTCGGCACCACGGGCGCGCCGTTCGATTCCTTCCTGGCGCTTCGCGGGATCCGCACGCTGTTTCCGCGCGTGGAATGTCAGCAGCGTAATGCGCAAGCGGTTGCCGAGTTTCTCCTCTCACACCCCCTTGTCGCGGCCTGCCACTATCCTGGGCTACCCTCGCATCCGGGACATGCTGTCGCCAAAGCCCAACAATCGGGTTTTGGTGCGATGCTCAGCTTCGAGTTGAAAGGAGGCGAGGCGGAGGCTAGCCGCTTCGTCGCGGCCGTGCGGCTTTTCTGCTTCGCGGAATCGCTCGGGGGCACCGAGAGCCTCGTGGCTCATCCAGCGACGATGACGCATGTCGGAATGTCGGAGGAAGCGCGCAAGGCCGCCGGTATCACCGGCGGCCTCTTACGGCTTTCGATCGGCCTGGAGGATACCACTGATCTGATCGCCGATCTGGACCAGGCTCTTGCTGCAACCGATCGATCGGTTCGATCAAAAGCGAACGCCTGACGGGGGACGTCGGAGTTATCCGCGAGGCAAAAAATGCGGAGCCGGTTGGCTCCGCGGTAAATGATTTGAAAACACTATCGTCGTGCCGAATCCCGGCTGTTACGGACAGGGATGACGATAGCCGTCCGTGCCGAGATACGTTCCGGATCCCGGATCGTAGGAACGGAAACGCTGCGCGCAATAGGCCATGTTCTGTTGCGCAGCCGCGGCCGCATTGGCCTGACCGGCGGCAATCGCGCCGCCGATAATAGCGCCAGCCGCCAGGCCGCCGATCACGGCTCCGGCGCCCCCGCGATAGCCGTAGTAACCCGGGCCATAGCGATAATATCCGCGACGATAATACTGAACGGTCTCGATCGAAGACGGGCCAGCCTTGCTCATGTTGGACTGAGCCATGAGCGGTGCCGAGGTCGCCGGAACGGAAAACGTGAGTGCAACGGAGCCGGCGAGCAGTGCCGTCAATAGAATTTTCGATCGCATCATTCAAGTTCCTCAACGGTGGATAGTGGCCGAAGACATTTATTGAAGGCGTTTATTCAAAACGTCGCATGTTCATAGCGTCACAGACCGGCGAGGCGTCAGGTTGCCGCGCGGCCATACTTGATGCGACGATCATCGCATTGGTTAGTGCGCGATGGCCGCTTCACGGTTCATTTTCTTTAGTTCGATGATGACATAATAGCAAGCTGGCCTGTTTGAGCGGATTTCTCCGCGACGGATTGGTGCTGCCCGCGCGCCGCTCGGTATTGCATGCCGCGATGCTCATATCGAGGCCAATCTCATTGGATGTTCTTCGCGATGAAGCTGTCCTGCCTCGTGGCCGGATTAATCGTTCACCACAACGCTCAGCCGTTTTGCGGCGCGCGTGATGCCCGTGTAGAGCCACCGCGCGCGGCTGTCCTGAAATGCGAAGCTCTCGTCAAACAGAACGACGTCGTCCCATTGCGATCCTTGCGACTTGTGCACCGTCAGGACATAACCGTAGTCGAACTCGTCGTAAGGCTTACGCTGTTCCCACGGAATGTCCTCGATGCCTCCGGCGAAACAGTCCTGTCGCACCGAGACTTTCGTCACCTTGTGCGTAAATTCCTCATCGGGCGATAGACGCATCGTGATGATCTTCGACTTTGAGACCGCGCGCGACTTCACGCGCCACAAGCCGCCATTAAAGAGCGCCTTCTTGCGGTTGTTGCGCAGACAGACCAGCTTGTCGCCCGCCACCGGCAGCGGATCCTCGATGTTCTGCCTTTGCCGCATTCGCATGTTGTAGGAGCGACGGGTGTTGTTGCGCCCGACGAGCACCTGATCGGCATCCATCACGCGCGCCGGATCGAGCTCCCCGCGCGACACTACCTCGCTTTCGCCATAGCGGCCGATGTCGAGCCCTCGGCCCTCGCGTACGTCCATTGACATGCGCACGATCGGGTCATCCTGAGCCTGCCGATGAACCTCGGTCAGCATCGCGTCCGGTCCGACGTTGGTGAAAAAGCCGCCGCCCTGGATTGGCGGCAGTTGCGCGGGATCGCCCAGCACGAGCAGGGGACAGTCGAACGACATCAGATCGCGGCCCAACTCCGCGTCGACCATCGAGCACTCGTCGATCACGATAAGTTTGGCCTTCGAGGCGGGTGCATCGTCCCACAGCTCGAAACTCGGCTGCTCCTCGCCGGATTCGCGAGCGCGGTAGATCAGCGAATGAATCGTCGATGCGCCGTCGCAGCCTTTGTTGCGCATCACCAGCGCGGCCTTGCCGGTGAACGCTGCGAACTTGACCTCTCCATCGACGCCGTCGGCGATATGACGCGCCAGCGTGGTCTTGCCGGTCCCGGCATAGCCGAACAGGCGAAATATCGGAGGCGTGCCGTTCTTGCCGGGTTTGGCTTTGAGCCAATCGGCGACGGCTTTCAACGCTGTATCCTGATGCGGGGTGAAGGAGGCCATGATCTCAAAAAGTGAGGGAGCCGGCGAAATGATGCCGCGACTCAATCTTCGAAAGCTAGAGTATTCTCGTCTCTGATTGAATTGGAAGCGAGATCTGGATGGCCATTTTGACGCGTTTTCTTCACGCGAACCGGTGTTCACTTCGCTCGAAAACGCTATGACCATTCGCGGCGCGAGCGCAAGATGCATTGCCTTGCGGTGGATCGGGCTGTCAGGCCGTTGGTATGAATGCGCGGTGGTCGCTGTTACCGGCGGGCGTGATCGCGACACCCTCGTCGGCGTATTCGTTCAGCTTGTTGCGCAGGGTGCGGATCGAGATGCCGAGGATGTTGGCGGCATGGGTCCGGTTGCCGAGGCAGTGCTTCAGGGTTTCAAGGATCAGGTCGCGCTCGACGTTGGCGACCGTGCGGCCGACCAGCGCGCGCGTCACCTGCTCGGCGGCGAGCGTGGCGTGGGCCACGGCCGGCGGCGTTCTGGCGAGATCAAGACGGTCGCCCTCCGGCGTCAGGATCGCCTCGGCGCCGATTTCGTCGCCACTGGCCATCAGCACCGCGCGGTGGATGGTGTTTTCCAGCTCGCGGACATTACCCTGCCAGCGGTTGGCGGTCAGCACGCGCCGCGCGTCCGCCGAAATCGGGCGTGCCGGCACGCCGTTGGCCGCGGCGTATTTCCTGATGAAATGCTGCGCCAGTTCGAGAATGTCCGCAGGACGCTCGCGCAGCGGCGGTATCTTCAGGTTGACGACATTGAGGCGGAACAGCAGATCCTCGCGGAAGCTGCCCTGCCGCACGGCGTCCGCAAGGTTGCGGTTGGAGGTCGCGATGATGCGGATGTCCACAGGCACTGGCCGGGTGCCGCCGACCCTGTCGATGACGCGTTCCTGGATGGCGCGCAGCAGCTTGGACTGCAGCCGGACGTCCATTTCGGATATTTCGTCGAGCAATAGCGTGCCGCCGCTGGCTTCCTCAAATTTGCCAATCCGGCGCGCGACAGCCCCGGTGAACGCGCCTTTCTCATGGCCGAACAGTTCGGATTCCAGCAGATGCTCCGGGATCGCCGCGCAGTTGATCGAGATAAACGGCCGTTTGGCCCGGTTCGAGCGCGCGTGGACATGGCGCGCCAGCACCTCCTTGCCGGTCCCGGATTCGCCGGTGATCATGACCGACGCGTCGGAGCCTGCGATCTGCTGCGCCAGCTTGATGACCCTGGCCATCGCCTCGTCGCGATAGACGAGCTCGCGGGAATCGCTCGCCACCGCGGCGAGTATCGCGGCGATCAGTTCGGGGTCCGGCGGCAAGGGGATGTATTCCTTGGCCCCGGCGTGAATAGCCGCGACCGCGGCGCGCGCATCATTGACGATGCCGCAGGCCACGATCGGGACGTGGATGTGTTCCGCCTCGAGTCGGATGACGAGGTCGCGGATATCGAGACCGACATCCACCAGCAGGAGGTCGGCGCCCTTGCCGCCGCGAAGCACGGCCATTGCCTGCTCGTTACCGGCCGCATGGGTGACGGAGGCGCCATTGTCCATGGCGATCTTGGTGGCGGTCGTGAGCTGGCCTTTCAATGTGCCAACAATGAGAAGCCGCATCGATCTGCTCCTGTTATGCATCCTGCGCTCGAGGGCGCGGGCGGTCAGGCTTTCTCGGCCTTGATGATTTCGGTCATGGTCACACCGAGCTTGTCTTCCACAAGAACCACCTCGCCTCGCGCCACGAGTCGGTTATTGACATAGATATCGATGGCCTCACCGACGCGCCTGTCGAGTTCCAGAACGCTGCCGGGGCCGAGCTTGAGCAGCGCGCCGACGTCCATCCTGGAGCGGCCGAGCACGGCGGACACCTGGACCGGAACGTCGAACACGGCTTCGAGGTCGGAAGCGACCCGCGAGACCTGCTCGTCCTCGCTGTATCCGACATCGTCGATCGTCGGCGCATCGGCGGCGTTGAGGTCGGGAAGCGGAACCTGGGTGTCGTTATCGCTCATTGTTCGCTACCATGCCTTCAGGGAGTGCTGTTCGATTTGCGTGACGCCATGTAGCCTCGCACCAGTTCGTCGATGCTGGCGTCGATGGCCGCCCGCTCCAGCACGATCCCTCCGTCGGCCCATTCGATCTTGCAGTCGCCGGTTACGACATCGGGCTCGGCGAGGATAACGAGGCGTCCGGCGAACCCGGTCTGTTTGGCCATAGCTTCGATCTGATCGTGTGTCGCGTCGTAAAGTTGATCGTTGATCCGGACCACGAGATGCGGCGTCGACACCAGATGCCGGAAACTGTCGCGGACCAGCGCGATGATGTCCGCCGATGGCTCTGTTGCGATCAATGCGCTGCACAGCTTGCGCGCCGCCGCAACCGCGACATCGACCGCTTCGGTCTCCATTCGCGCCTCGATGCCCGCAAATCGTTCGGCAACCGTCTTGATGCCCGCGGCGATGCTCTCGATCGCCGCCGCCATTCGGCGATCGCTCTGCACCTTGGCTTCGCGTTGCGCGGCGTCGAAGCCCCTTTGATAGGCTGCGGACTCGGCGGCGGCGACCTGCTGCGCGATCTCAAGAGTCGTCGGCGCTCGCTCCTTCGACTTGTGCGGAAGCGAGAAGTCGGTATCGAACAGGAATTTTGCCGGAGCGCCCATCAGTAGACCAGTTCGTCGTCGGCGCGGTTTTTCGACAGCATGATTTCGCCCTTGGCCGCGAGATCCTTGGCGAGATTGACGAGCAACGCCTGCGCCTCATCGACGTCGCGCAGCCGCACCGGCCCGAGCGCCGCCATGTCTTCCATCAACATCTTGGCGGCGCGCGTTGACATGTTGCCCATGAAGAAGGCGCGAACCTCTTCGTTGGCGCTCTTCAGCGCAATGCCGAGCTTGTCCTTGTCGACGTGGCGCATCAGGGTCTGCGCCGAGCCCGCATCCAGCTTCACGAGGTCGTCGAAGGTGAACATCAGCGCCTTGATTCGCTCGGCGGCTTCTCGGTTGTCGTCTTCCAGCGCGGTGATGAAGCGGGTCTCCGTCTGGCGGTCGAAGTTGTTGAAGATTTCCGCCATCACTTCGTGGGCGTCGCGTCGACGGGTCTGCGACAGGTTGGACATGAATTCGCTGCGCAGCGTCTGCTCGACGCGCTCAATCACTTCCTTTTGCACCGCTTCCATCCTGAGCATGCGGCCGACGACATCGAACGCCATGTCCTCAGGCAGGATAGCCAGCACCCGCGCGGCATGCTCGGGCTTCAGCTTCGACAGCACCACTGCGATTGTTTGCGGATATTCGTTCTTGAGATAGTTCGCGAGAACTTCCTCCGGAACGTTTGACAGTTTCTCCCACATGTTGCGACCGGCAGGCCCCCGGATCTCATCCATGATTCCGGTCACTCGTTCGACGGGGAGATATTGATTCAGGAGGCGCTCCGTTGCGTCGAAATTACCCATCAGCGCGCCGGAGGCCGACATTCGCGAAACGAATTCGAGGAGCAGGTCTTCAACCACATCGGCCTCGACCGTGCCGAGGGTCGACATTGCCAGCGACAGATCGCGCACCTCGTCATCGTCCAGCATGGACCAGATTTTGGCGCCGTACTGTTCGCCCAGCGCCAACATCATCACCGCCGCCCGTTGCGGCCCGCTCATCGGCTTAGATTTGGGGCGGGCGCTTTGCCGGCTCGCGAGCGAGGCGACGACGCTGTTGATGTCGTTGGCGTTTGCGTTGGTGGTTTGCGGTACGGTCATGTCAGATTATGCGGGTTCGGCAAGCCATTGACGGATGATGGAAGCGGTTTCGGTCGGATTGCGCTCTGCCAGTTCGCCCACCCGATGCACCGACTGGGCGTGGACCTGTCCCTGCACCTGGGCAACGTCGATCAGTTGCGCGGTGGCGTTGCTGCCGGGGATGAGATTCTGCCCTGTCGCCGTTGGCTGAGCGTTGGCGTCGGCCGGGACCGGAAGTGCGGCGGCCGGCGGCACGCTGGCCGCGGCCGGCTCCGCGGCCAGGATGCGCTGGACCAGCGGGCGGATCACCATGAACACCACGACGAGGCCAAGCAGCGCCATGACGGCAAGTTCGACGAAGTACATCACGTCGTCCTTCGTCAATGCGATCATTCCCAGCAAGCCAGCCGGCTCAGCGAGCGGCACGATCGCGGGCGGTTCGGCGAATCTGAGGTTGACGACCTCGACCTGATCGCCGCGCTTCTGATCGAAACCGATAGCCGAGCGCACCAACGTTGCGATGCGGTCGAGTTGTTCCTTGCTGCGTTCCGTGTAGACCATCTGGCCCTTGTCATCCTTGGCATAGGTGCCGTCGACGAGAACGGCGACCGAAATGCGATTGACGCGGCCTGCCTCGGATACCTCGGTCTTGGTGGTGCGGGAAATCTCGTAGTTATTGGTTTCTTCGCTCTTCTTGCTCTGGTCGCGCGCCTGGTTTGGATTGTCCGATGGCTGATTGCCGGGCAGTTCATTGTTAACCGTGACCTGACCGTTGTTGTCGGCCGTTAGGGAGGATTCCTCGCGAGTCTGGCTGGATCGCAGCACTCGCCCTTCCGGATCGAATGTGTCCGATGTCTGGGTGATCTTGTTGTAATCGAAATCCGCGGAAAGCTGGACGCGGGCACGGCCGTTTCCAACCACCGACGATACGATTGCCTCGACCTGACTGCGCATGCGTTTTTCGAAGGCGGTGCGCCGCTCGTCTCCGGTCACGCCGTCGGCATCGGTCGTCGAGCCATCGGCAAGCAACTGGCCGGTTTCGTCCACGATGGAGACCCGCTGCGGCTTCAGTCCGTTGACGGCCGAGGCGACGAGATGGCGGATGGCGCGTATCTGCTGCGGTTCGAGGCCGCCGCGGACACGCACCACGATCGAAGCCGAAGGCTGGGGCGCTTCGCGGGTAAAGAGCGGCCGCTCAGGCAGCACCAGATGGACGCGGGCGTCCTGAATGCGGTCGATGGCGCGGATGGTGCGCGCGAGTTCGCCTTCCAGCGCGCGCAGACGATTGATATTCTGGACGAAGCTGGTGGTGCCGAGCGCGTCCGATTTGTCGAAAATCTCATAGCCGACGCCGCCGCCCTTGGGCAGCCCCGCCTCGGCGAGTTTCATCCGCAGCCGTGTCACCTTGTCCTTCGGCACCATGATCACGGCGCCGTCGTTGCGAAGCTCAAAGGGAATTGCCTGACGTTCGAGGTCCTTGATGATGCCGGAGGAGTCCTCGACGCTGAGATCGGTGAAGAGGGTCGTCATCTGCGGCGTCGTGACGCGCATAATGACGAACGCGAAAAACGCGATCAGCACGGTGGTGACCGCGACCATCGCCATCAGCCGGGATGCTCCCAGGCCTTTCAGAAATGCCAGCAGACCTTGCACGAACCAGCCCCTCGGACCCGGCCCTGGAAGGCCGGCTCGGCAAATATTGCCTATAGTATGGTTTCGATATGGTTAACGGCGGTTAAGACCCGTGACGAAATTGCAGAACAGCAAAAAACCGGCATTCGAACGAATGCCGGTTCTAATCGAAACATCCTGAAGGAGAAGCCTTACTGGCGATATTGTTGAATCCGGGTGGTGCGCAAACCGGCAAGGCCATGCTGGTCGATCGAGAACTGCCACGACAGGAATTCATCGACGGTCAGCGTGTAGCGGCTGCAAGCCTCCTCGAGCGAGAGGAGCCCGCCGCGTACCGCGGCGACCACTTCGGCCTTGCGGCGAATGACCCAGCGCTTGGTCCCGGGCGCCGGCAGATCCGCAATCGTCAGTGGACTGCCGTCGGGTCCGATGACGTATTTCACCCTCGGGCGGTGGGGTTCTGTCATGGTGTACTCACAAACTCTAAACCATTGAACTCACCGACGAACCTATGCCTTGCGGCTTAAAATTTGCCTAAGCTTCAGGCTTCAATACGATTCTCCTTTGAAATGGCGTTCTGAAACAGCGCCCGGCCGAGCGCGGACCACCCGGTACGGCGCGAAGAATTTGCCGCCGCCGGCCAACCACCGTCAGTTCAGGATGCGCTTGATCTGGCTGATGGTGTAGGTCTGGCCGCCGATCGACAGCAAGGGGGGGGACTGGGTCAGATCGACAGAATTGACCTGGCCCTCAATCTGCGTCGAGACTGTCACCGGATTCCCGGACGCATCGGCGGCCGTCGCGGTCAGCGTGTATTGGCCATCCGGCCATTGAGTGCCGTCATTGCCAAGGCCGTTCCAGGAGAAGACCTGACTGTCGCCGGCATCGACGCTGTAAGAGCCCGAGAAGACATTCTGGCCGGTGCTGTTTGCGATGTTGATGGTGAGGGTGGAGGCCGTCGGAATACCGAGCCGCCACGTCGCCGCACTATTGGTCATGGTGGCGGTGCTGCCGTCAACCACGGCGTTCTTGCCGACGAAGTCGAGCGCTTGCGTGGCTTGCGCGGTTTGTTGCATGGAGACGAGGTTCGAAAGCTGGTCGTTGGTTCTCAATTGCTGTTCGACGCCCGCGAACTGGACGAGCTGTTGGGTGAACTGGTTGGTATCCAGCGGATCGAGCGGATTCTGGTTCTGTAATTGCGTCGTCAGAAGCGTGAGGAAGGTCTGGAAATTGCCGGCCAGCGTATTGTTGTCGGATGTTGCTGCCGAACCCGGAGAGGAGGCAGGCAGCGCCGTCGTGCCCGACACCACCTGCTGAACCGCAGAACCCACTGACGTCGTCATTTCCGTCTCCTTAAACCCTGATGTCGAGACCGCGATTCGAGCCGAGAATCCGGCCATAATCCCGTCCGGCCGCTGCTATCGGGACATTCTCCTCTGTCACGATCAGGCGCTGGTTGTGACGGCCGTTGCCGTCACGCGCGTTTTGTTCCTGGGAGGACTGATCCCGCAGGCTGAATTGCAGACCGCTGTCGCCGGTCTTCAGGCCGGCATCCTGTAGGGCGCGCTGCAGCTGCGGCGCATCCTGGCGCAGCATCGCAAGCGTTTCCGGCTTCTCGACCGTCAGATGCGACGTAACCCGGCCCTGGCGATCGACGTCGAGACGGACATCGATGCGGCCGAGATCGGCGGGGTCGAGCCGGATTTCGAAGCGGCTCTTGCCGCTCAGGGCCGTGACTGCGATCTGGACCGCAAGGCCGTTCAGCGGCACGGCCGCGCCGGCAACCACCGCGACATTGTATTGCGGCGTGACCGGGGTTGTCGCGGCGGCGGATTGTACCTGTGGTTGAGTAAAGGCGCTGTTGATGCTCTGACCGCTGTCGGCTGGGCCCGGCTGCGGCGCGGCTGCGGCGTCGGGCGCGCGGGCAGGATGCGGCGGCGCGGGTGTCGTTTGCGTGGAGGACGCGCCGGCGTCGGTCGGGGCGTTATTTGCACTTTCGGCGGCATCATGCTTGGGAGCGGCGTCGTGCGAGGAGATGGGATTGCCGCCTGCTGCCGATGGCGTGGTTAAGACCGGCGCTTCCGGTCCGGGCTGGATCTCCGGGGTGATCGACGCTGTTGTTTTGCCCGATGGCGCTTTGTCGAGCGTCTTTACGGTCGTCTTCGCCTCGCCAGGTGCTGCCGTGGCAACTGCCGCCGCCAAGGCGCCCCCGGTCTGCATGACGGTCCGCACGGCCTGTCCGGTGTCGGGTGTCTGTTGGAGGACTGTCTCAGCCGCCGCCGCGGTATCGGTTGCGAGGGCCGGATTGGAATCGCCGTTCGCAGATGAGGCCGTCATCGCGCCGGTCTGCTGCGACAGCGTGAGTTCCGCGGCGCTGAGAACCGGTTCGGTGGCTGATCCAGCAGCGGCTCCCTCGATGGGCGTCGTAACCGGGACGACGGTGGCAGGCGGCGTTGCGACCGGATCCGGTGAGACGCCGGGGGCGGTCATGTCCGAAGACGCCTCGAGGGAGTCGGAAGCGTCTCCGGTCGAGGCGATTTCGGAATCGTCGTGTTTGGCCCTGTGGCGGCGTGCGGCGCTCGACGCCTCTGCGCCAGAGGCGGATTCCCGCATATTCCTGTCCGCCTCCTCCGAACTGGCCTGGGGCGGCCGCGCGGATGATGTTCGAGAGTTATCAGCCGGTTCCTGCGTGACATGGCCCTGACGGGGAACATTGAGACGTCTATTGAACTGATCGCGCGAATTCCGTGACCGCGCGACCGTGGCATGCGAGCCTTGCGCGCCGGCATCGACCAGGGTTTCGAAAGTATCCTCGGACGACCGACCGCTGCGCTGAGAACTCGGCTGCGCGCTTTGGAAAGACACATTGGCGGCGGCTTCCGTTGTTACGCTAACCACAGGCAACCTCTTGCGGATTGAGTCGTTGAGGCAAGCAGCAAGGACCGGGCCATCGTTCGAGTCAGAAAATGATGATGATAAGCAATGAGTTATGGGATGCGATGGTGGTTGAACCCACCGATCAGGACCGCTTCCTTCTTGCCTGGCGGCAAGATTTGCCGCCGCTGTTGTCATCCGGCCATGATTGCCTCGCAGGAATACGGACTATATTAAAGACTGATCTTTCGGTTGGCTTTGGACGGGGCGGAATTGCTCCTGAACACCGAGGACGTTGCCGATTCGCAAGGCGGATGTGATCTTGCGCGGTCTCATGAATTGACAGGATCGATGCTCAACAGTCTGGATTTGGAAGGTCGTCCTCAGGACACGCGGGTCGTGGTCGCCATGTCGGGCGGCGTCGATTCGTCGGTGACGGCCGCGCTGTTGAAGTCGGAAGGGTACGACGTCGTCGGAATAACCCTGCAGCTTTACGACCACGGCGCTGCCACACATCGCAAGGGCGCCTGCTGCGCTGGCCAGGACATTCATGACGCGCGAAACGTGGCGGAGCGGCTCGGCGTTCCGCACTACGTGCTGGACTATGAGAGCCGCTTCCGTGAAACCGTGATCGAGAATTTCGCGGACAGCTATGCGTCGGGCGAGACGCCGGTGCCTTGCATCGAGTGCAACCGGCTGGTCAAATTCCGCGATCTGCTGGCGACCGCGCGCGAGCTTGGCGCCGCGGCGTTGGCGACAGGCCATTATGTCGCCTCGCGCCGCTCGCCCGGGGGATCGCGAACCCTGCTCTGCGCGGCGGATGCGGACCGCGACCAAAGCTATTTCCTGTTCGCCACCACGAGGGAGCAGCTTGATTTTCTGCGCTTTCCGCTGGGGGATATGACAAAGGCGCAGACTCGCGAATTGGCGCGGCGCTTCGGTCTACCGGTTGCCGACAAGCATGACAGCCAGGATATCTGTTTCGTGCCGACCGGCCACTATACCGATATCATCAGCCAGCTCAAGCCGAACGCGATGCTATCAGGCGATATTGTCGATCTCGATGGGCGTGTCATCGGCCACCACGAGGGTATCGTGAATTTCACGGTGGGACAGCGCCGCGGCCTCGGCATCGCCTCCGGCGCGCCGCTCTATGTCCTCAGTCTTGATGCAGCGAACCGTCGCGTGGTGGTGGGGCCGCGCGAGGCGCTGAAAATGCATCGCATCGTGCTACGTGACGTGAACTGGATCGGCGACGGCGCGCTTGATCTCGCCATCGGCGCCGGACTTGAACTTTTCGTGCGGGTGCGCTCGACGCGCAAACCTCAGCCGGCGTGGCTGCGCGTCGTCGATGGCGGCTACGAGGTCGAACTCGTGGCCGGCGAGGAGGGCGTGTCGCCCGGTCAGGCCTGCGTGTTCTACGACGGGCCGGAAGGGCAGGCGCGTGTGCTCGGCGGCGGTTTCATCGCACGGGCCATGGCGCAGCGCGCAAACGAAGGCGCTGCACGGAACAGCACGCCGGCGCAATCCTTCGCCGCCGAATTGCGTGGGTAGGCGTCCGGGGCGCACGGGAAGCATGGGTAACGACATCGACCGCGCGGGCGTCGCCAGAGCCTATGGCCTTTGGGCGCCGATTTATGATCTCGTGTTCGGAAAGGTCTTCGATCCCGGCCGTCAGTCCACGATCGAAATTGCCAATGCAATCGGCGGGCGCATCCTCGATGTCGGCGTCGGCACCGGACTGTCGCTGTCGGATTATGCCTCCACGACGAAACTGTATGGCGTGGATCTTTCCGAGCCGATGTTGCGCAAGGCGCAGCAGCGGGTGCGTTCGCTGAACCTCACCAACGTCGAAACGCTGGCGGTGATGGATGCCAAGAATCTCGCCTTTCCCGATTCGTTTTTTGACGCTGTGGTGGCGCAGTTCGTCATCACCGCGGTGCCGGATCCCGAAGCGACGCTCGACGACTTCATCCGCGTGCTGAAGCCGGGCGGCGAATTGATTCTGGTCAATCATATTGGCGCCGAGCGCGGGCCGCGCCGCGTGTTCGAACTGGCCTTCGCGCCGTTGGCCCGGCGGCTTGGCTGGCGTCCCGAGTTCCCGTGGGCGCGCCTCGTGAACTGGGCGGAGAAGCATGGCGGCGTGACCCTTTCGGAGCGTCGCCTGATGCAGCCGCTAGGGCATTTTTCGCTGATCCGCTACCGCAAATCCTGATGGCGCGGCGGAACATCCGCTGCGGCCGATTGTTGCCGTTCCATGCGGATGAGTATCGTCTCCTCGTTGATCGCTTTTGCGGCATGCGCCGACGTCGCGCTTGCGCAGGCCCCGCCCACGGTGGTCACGCCGCCCGGTGCGACCGCGACGCCGCCACCCTCTCCCAATTCGTCGAAATGCGTTCCTCATGAGACACCCGCGCAGAACGGAACGGCGGACAAGCGCAAGGAGGCCCTTGGCGACAAACTGGCGAAATCCGATGGCTTGCTGTGTCCACCCGCGGGGGTCGATCCGGAGATCCGCGCGCCGACCCCGGAAGGCGGCAGGACGCCGGTGATCCCGCCGCCCGGCAGTCCCGGCGGCGATCCCACTGTTCGGCCCAAATAGGCGCCAAGCATCGATAAGTTGGCGTCTCCGGCGGCTTTGCTTGACAGGTCCTTGAGCGGCTTTTTATATGCCGCGCATTCACGGCATCGTCGATCGTGGATACTGCGGCGAGGTAGCTCAGCTGGTTAGAGCACGGGAATCATAATCCTGGGGTCGGGGGTTCGAGTCCCTCCCTCGCTACCAATTTTCATCGGCATAAACCTGATCTTGCTTGAGCGGTTGAGATATGCGACCCGCTGAGGGGAATGCACCAACTCATCGGCGACATCACGCTTTGCATCCTGTTTGCCTGGGGTCTCGGGCTGGCCGCGCATTTTTTCCGGCAGCCGCTGATCCTGGCCTATCTGCTGGCTGGATTCTTCATCGGCCCGTTTGGAATGGGGTGGGTGAAATCACAAGAGTCGATCCGGACCATTTCCGAACTCGGCCTGATCTTCATGCTGTTCATGATCGGCCTGGAAATCGACCTGAAGAAGATCATGCGCGCGGGGCCGGTGATTCTGATCGCCGGCGGCGGACAGTTGCTCGGCGGCTGCATTCTCGGCGCGCTGTTCTTCATGACAATTGGTTTGCCAGCCGGCGGGTTTGACCCCCTGTATCTCTGCGTCGCGTGCGCGCTCTCGAGTACGGTCATCATCGTCAAGGTGCTTTACGAAAAACACGAGCTCGACACGCTGCCGGGCCGCATTACGCTCGGCGTGCTGGTGCTGCAGGACGTCTTCGCGATCCTGTTCCTGGCGGTCCAGCCCAGTCTCGACAATCTTCACATATCCATCGTCCTGCTCTCGATCGCGCGCGGCGGCACGCTGGTCGCGACCGCGCTGATCGTCAGCCGCTATGTGCTGCCTTACCTGTTTCATCAGATCGCCCGCCGTCCTGAGCTGGTGCTGCTGGGGGCGCTGGCGTGGTGCTTTCTGATCGGCGAAATCGCTGAACGATTGCATCTGTCCCGCGAGATGGGCTCGCTGGTGGCCGGCGTTTCGCTTTCGACTTTTCCCTATGCGCTCGACGTCACCGCCAAGGTGACGACGCTACGCGATTTCTTCATCACGCTGTTCTTCGTCGCGCTGGGCATGACCATTCCGATCCCGAACGGATCGGTGATCGGGCTCGCGCTGACGATCGCGGTCTTCACCGTGGCGAGCCGTCTCGCCACGACCTTCCTGCCGCTTTATCTGATGAAACAGGGATTGCGCGCCAGCCTGCTGCCGGCCATCAATCTGGCGCAAATCAGCGAGTTCTCGCTTGTCGTAACCCAGACCGGGCTGATTGCGGGACACATCCAGGGCGAAACCGCCAGCGCGGCGTCATTCGCGTTCGTGGTGCTGGCGGTGCTGAGTACGTTCGCCATCAGCCGGAGCGATCAATTCTCGCGCTTGGCCATCAGGTTTCTGAAGCGTCTCGGCTTTCGGGATCTCGATCGTCACCAGGCGGGGGAGGGCGGACATGGCGCAGGAACTCATGGTGAGCCGCGACGCATTGTCATTCTCGGATTTTTCCGGGCCGCCAGCGCGCTGCTGAACGAGATCGAACGCCGGGACGAGGCGATGCTGGACCACATCGGGGTGGTCGACTTCAATCCGTTGGTGTTCAAAACGCTCTCCGCCCGTGGTCTGCATGTCACTTATGGCGACATCAGCAACGTGGACACGCTTGTTCACGCCGGGGTCGGCAGCGCCGAGATCATTATTCTCAGCGTGCCGGATTCGCTGCTCAAGGGCGCCAATAATGAAAAGCTCGTCCGCCACGTTCGTTCGCTGAACCCGACCGCGAAGATTATCTCGACGGCGGATCGGCTGTCGGACGTCGAGGATCAATATGTCGCTGGCGCGGACTATGTGACGGTAACCCGCCTGACCGATGCGCAAGAGCTGTTTGCGGCGATCGAGGCTGCCGAAAACGGATTGCTGGCCGACAAGCGCGCAGAGACCGACGCCCTCCTGAAAGAGCGCCGGGAGGTGCTGCCCTAGCCGATCCCGTTGCCGCATTCACCGCGCCGGATCACTATATGATGGCATGGTCGTGGGCAGCTTTTGCGGACCGCGTCGGTTGCGCCGCCGCCTGCTCTGCGTCATACGGAGCTTCCATTAAACGGGAACGCGCGGACCGATGCCCCATCCGATACCGGAAGTCATTCAGGCTTTTGCGAACGGCGAAATCGTCGTGGTCACCGACGATGAGGATCGCGAGGGGGAGGGCGATCTGATCGTCGCGGCCTCGCTCTGCACCGCGGAGAAAATGGCGTTTGTGATACGGCATACGTCCGGCATCGTTTGCGCGCCGATCACCACGGAGAATGCGCAACGGCTGCGGCTCGATCCGATGGTCGCGCATAACGAATCCAATCATACCACGGCCTTCACCGTCTCGGTCGATTACAAGCCGGACGGCGGCACCGGCATTTCCGCCGAACAGCGAGCATCCTGCTGCCGGGCGCTCGCCAATCCGAACTCCGGCGCAAGCGACTTCGCCAGACCCGGCCACATCTTCCCTCTGATTGCACGCAACGGCGGCGTGCTGCTGCGCGCCGGTCATACCGAGGCGGCAATCGATCTCTGCAAGCTGGCGGGCCTGCCGCCGGTCGGCGTCATCAGCGAGCTGATGAACGACGACGGCACGGTGATGAAAGGCGAGCGGGTGGCTGGGTTCGCTGATGCGCACTCGCTCAAGCACGTGACCATCGCCGATATCATCGCGTATCGTCAGGCGCGCGAGAAGCTGATCGAGCGGGTCTCCGAATTTGCAATCGACAGCCCGATCGGGCCGCTGCAGGGCTACGCGTATCGCTCGCCGTTCGATTCCATAGCCCACGTTGCGTTCGTCTATAACGGCATCGGCGACGGCAAGAATATCCTGACCCGCTTCCACAAGTCGAATATCGTGCGCGATATCTTCGCAGGACCGAAGCGCATGGAGAGGGTGCTCGAGCACTTCAGGACGGCCGGGCGCGGCGTGCTGGTCTATCTGAGGGACGGCGCCGCCGGCGTGCCGGTGGCGCCGCTCCCCGAAGATGGGTCGGCCGAAGCTGATCGCAACAGGCAGTGGCGGGAGGTTGGCGTCGGCGCGCAAATCCTGCGCGATCTCGGGGTCACGTCCATCCGACATCTGACCTCGTCGGCGTACGACTACAAGGGACTCTCCGGTTTCGGCATCGAGATCGTTTCGAATGAACGTCTTGACAGCTGACGGTGGTTGCAGCGTCGAATTACGGTTATACTTTCAGCGATTGTGGCTTTGCCGATAGCGGTATCCGAAACACGCGAAAGGATTGTCATGAGCGTTCGTCCGCAAGGCAAGGACAAGCCCGCGCCGGTCAGTTTCCAGTGGGACGATCCGCTCAGGCTGGATGATCAACTGACCGAAGATGAACGCATGATCCGCGACACCGCTCATGCGTATGCGCAGGACAAGTTGTTGCCGCGCATCGTCAAAGCCTATCAGGAAGACAAGACCGACCGCGAGATATTCAATGAAATGGGCGAACTCGGTCTGAACGGCATCACTCTTCCGCAGGAGTATGGTTGTGCTGACGCCAGCTATGTGGCCTACGGTCTCGTCGCGCGGGAAATCGAGCGTGTGGACTCCGGCTACCGCTCGATGAATTCGGTGCAGTCGTCGCTGGTGATGTATCCGATCTATGCTTATGGCGACGAGAATCAGCGCAAGAAATATTTGCCGAAGCTTGCAACCGGTGAATGGGTCGGTTGTTTCGGCCTGACCGAACCGGACGCCGGTTCCGACCCCGGCGGCATGAAAAGCCGCGCCGAGAAGGTGTCGGACGGCTATCGGCTGACCGGTTCGAAGACGTGGATTTCCAACGCGCCGATCGCGGATCTGTTCGTGGTCTGGGCCAGGTCGGCGGCGCATGACAACCAGATCCGCGGCTTCGTGCTGGAAAAGGGAATGAAGGGCCTGTCCGCTCCGAAGATCGGCGGCAAGCTCAGCTTGCGGGCGTCGGTCACCGGCGAGATCGTGATGGATGGCGTGGTGGTGCCGGAAGAAAGCCTGCTGCCGAACGTGTCGGGACTGAAAGGTCCGTTCGGCTGCCTGAACCGCGCGCGCTACGGCATTTCATGGGGCGTGATGGGCGCGGCCGAAGACTGCATGCACCGCGCGCGGAAGTACGTGCTCGAGCGAAAGCAGTTCGGCCGTCCGCTGGCGGCGGCGCAACTGGTGCAGAAGAAACTCGCGGACATGCAGACCGAGATCGCGCTTGGGCTTCAAGGCAGCCTGCGCGTCGGGCGGCTGATGGACGAGGGCAAGATGACGCCCGAGATGATCTCGATCATCAAACGCAACAATTGCGGCAAGGCGCTCGATATCGCGCGGGCCGCGCGCGATATGCACGGCGGCAACGGCATTCAGATCGAGTATCATGTGATGCGCCACGCCGCCAACCTTGAAGCCGTCAATACGTATGAAGGCACCCACGACGTCCATGCGCTGGTGCTGGGCCGCGCCATCACCGGCATTCCGGCGTTCTGCTGAAGGTCGTGTCCCGGACGCGATGCAGCGCCCTTGCGCTGCTTCGCAGAGTCGGGGCCGCTGCAAGCACCGACTTCGCAACGGTCCCGGATCAGCAGCGTATCGTTACGCGCTGTGTTTCATCCGAGACAAAAGTGGACTCAAAGCATAGCATGCCCGACACCGAAGACATTCCCTTCAACCGTGACTTTCCGCTGAGGCCGGGTTTGGCCGAGGAGGTCGTGCCTGGGGTCCGTCGCGTGCTGTGCGATAATCCCGGTCCTTTCACCTTCACGGGAACGGTGAGCTACATTGTCGGACGCGGCAAGGTCGCGATCATCGATCCCGGACCTGACAGCGAGGCTCATGCGCGGGCGTTGCTCGACGCGGTGAGAGGCGAGACCGTGACGCATATCTTCGTCACCCACACCCACAAGGATCATTCGTCCAATGCCGCGCGCATCAAGGCTGCCACGGGCGCGCAGGTTTATGCCGAGGGGCCGCATCGTGCTTCGCGGCCACGGTTTGAGAGCGAAAAGCACAATCCGGAATTCGGCGCTGATCGCGATTTTGTGCCGGATGTTCGGCTTCACAATGGCGACGCCGTCATGGGTGACGAATGGGCGCTGGAAGCGGTGAGCACGCCGGGACACACCGCGAACCATATGGCGTTTGCGTGGAGGGAACGGGGGATTCTTTTCGCCGGCGACCACGTCATGGGCTGGTCCACCTCGATCGTGGCGCCGCCGGACGGGTCGATGGTGGACTACATGGCCTCGCTGGAGAAGCTCTCGCAGCGCGACGAGCAATTGTATTTTTCCGGTCATGGCCCGGAGATCCGGGATGCGCCCCGCTTCGTGCGCTTCCTTGCGCGGCATCGCCGGGCGCGCGAGGCTTCGATCCTGCATCGATTGGCGAAAGGCGAGGCCGATATCCCGACTTTGGTCCGCGCGATCTATATCGGCCTCGATGCGCGCTTGACGGGCGCCGCCGGCTATTCGGTGCTTGCGCATCTGGAGAATCTGGTGGCGCGCGGCCTCGTACACACCGATGGCGATCCCGTCATCGAAGGACGTTACCGGCTGACGTGAGCTCTATCGCTTGCCCGCGCCTCTGGCGGACGGCTTGACCGGCATCGGTGGCTCCTTCACCGGCTTCTCGACAATATTTTCGGCAGCGATGTTGATGTCGTCAATCAGACTGCTGACGCGCGCGGCGTTGCTGCCGAGATCGTGCTCGAAGTAACGCGACGAGGAGCGGATATCGACGCGGGACCCGTCCTCGTTCGGCGTGATGCGGATCACCACGTCTTCGCGAAAACCCATGACCGGCGTTCTCGCCACAGCCTCGATATGGCCGGACTGCGCTGGCGGCTGCGGCGGGCGTTCGTCGATCACCAGCCATTTGCGCCGCGCGACGAGCCGCCGGACGATGTCGAAGGCGTGCTGAGCCGTCAGGTCCAATTCCACCGGCTCGATCGCGGGATAGGCCACACGCTGCTGTTTGGCGGAATAAAGACCGGCGTAGACGGCGGAGTTGGCGCCGTCGATACCGCGCAGCCGCGTCAATGCGTCGAAGTGAGGCGGGTTGATCGGATCGGTGGTGATATCGTGGATCGGCGGCAGGTTGCGATATTTCACGGCGAGGTATGCCGGATAGGCAAGGATCAGCACGTTCAGCAGCAGCGCCGTCAGGATACGGCCTATGCCGCGTGAGCCATCCCGCCACAACGCTACAAGGCCTGCGGACGCCACAAGGACCGACAGTCCGGCGCAGGCGAGCGCGCCCAACAAGGTCGCGAGCGCGGGTTTGCTCTCAAGGATGCCAAACCTTACCGCCGCAATGGACACCAGCGTCGCGACCGCCGAGAACACCGCAAGCCGCCGCGCCCAGGTCGCCAGCGCGGAAAACGGTTCGGATTGATAGCGTGCGGAAAACCTGCGGGCCATCGGAGCGTTCCGTTGCGGCGGGGACGATTGCGTGGATCACCTACCTTATTTACTTCCCTGGCGAAACGCTGTTCGCTTCCGTCAAAGCGGCGAACTCAGCAGCCAGAAAGTCCAGCAGCGCCCGCACCGAGGGCAACAGCCCGCGCCGCGACGAGAACACGGCGTGGATAATGCCGGCGCGCGGCCGCCATTGCGGCAGCACATCAAGTAGGGCGCCGCTGTCGAGGTCGGCCTCCACAACCATGGTCGGAAACTGCCCGACGCCGATGCCGCGCAGGGCCGCGAAGCGCAACGCCACCATGTCCCCGGTGATAAGGCGCGGTGCATGGGGAATCAGCGCGGTTGCCTGGTCGGGGCCGTCGAGGCACCATTCCTGACGCTGATGCGGCGGCCCCCAGCCGATGCTGGGAAGCGCGGCAAGATCGGCGGGAATAGGAGGCTGGCGCAGTCCCTTCAGCAGGGCCGGGCTTGCCACCAGCCGCTGCGTGCTCTCGGCCAGCACGCGCATCACCAGATCGTTGTCTTCCAGCGGCGGAAAACGCACGCGCAGCGCGATGTCGATACCTTCCGCGATTACGTCGACACGGCGCGGCGTGCTTTCGAGATGCACCTCGACGTCCGGACACTCAGCCATGAAGCGAGCGACCATTTCGCCGACCTGAAAGTAAAGCAGCGGTGGTGGACAACTAACCCTCACGATGCCCTGCGGTCTGCTGCGCGAACGGTCGATCAATTCTTGCGCCGCATCGGCTTCCACCAGCATTGCAACGCAATGACGGTAGTAATCCTGCCCGATCTCGGTGACGCTGAAGCGCCGGGTCGAGCGCTGGATCAGCCGCACCCCCAGCCGCTCCTCCAGAGCTGCGATGCGGCGGCTCAGCCGCGAGCGCGGCATCCCAAGCGCGCGGGCGGCGGCGGCGAAACCACCGTGATCGACAACCTGCACGAAATAATAGAGGTCGTTGAGGTCCTGCATCATTGTCTCGATTATAGGACAGTGAGGCGCGATATTGCAGCTACCCGGACGTTTGTCTCGTTCATATCCTCCATTGCAACAGGCGGCCAGTCCGGCCGAGCCAAGGAGGTTCATCATGCGAAAGGTTCTCGGTGTTTTCAGTGCCCCCCGGCAGCATTGGGTGGGCGACGGGTTTCCGGTCCGCTCGCTGTTTTCGCACGCCAGCCACGGCGACCACCTCAGCCCGTTCCTGCTGCTGGACTATGCCGGGCCGGCGGATTTCACCCCGGCGGAGCAGCCGCGTGGCGTTGGCGTTCATCCGCACCGCGGCTTCGAGACCGTTACCATTGTCTATCAGGGTGAGGTCGAGCACCGTGATTCCACCGGTAACGGCGGCTTGATCGGACCGGGCGACGTGCAATGGATGACGGCTGCTTCGGGTATCCTGCACGAGGAGTTCCACTCCCGCACCTTTACGAAGAAGGGCGGCGCGCTGGAGATGGTGCAGCTCTGGGTCAACCTTCCGGCGAAGGACAAGAACGCCGATCCCGGCTACCAGACCTTGCTCGACGCCGACATTCCGGCGGTCGATCTGCCGGAGGGTGCCGGCAAGCTGCGGGTCATCGCGGGTGAGTTCGGCGGCAGGAAAGGGCCGGCGAAGACCTTTACGCCGATTGATATCTACGACGTGAAGCTCAACCGCAATGGCGCCGTGACTTTCAATCCGCGCGACGGCCACACCGTTGCGGTGGTGGTGCTCAAGGGCACGGTGCTGGTGAACGGCAGCGAGATCGCCGGTGAGGCGCAGTTCGCGTTGCTCGACCGCAGCGGCGGCGAGGTGACCATCGAGGCCAATGGTGATGCCTCGGTGCTGATCCTGTCCGGCGCGCCGATCGACGAGCCGGTGGTGATGCGCGGTCCCTTCGTCATGAATACGGAGGGCGAAATCCGCCAGGCCATGATCGATTTCCAGAGCGGCCGTTTCGGCACTCTGGAGCCGGTCGGAACCGACGCCTGACACGACCAGACGGTAACTTCGAGCATGGTCTGATCCAACTTGATCGGATCATGCTCCAGGAAAGCTGTAACCCCTGAACCGCTCGCGTAGCGCCGTTTTCAGAATCTTTCCGGTGGCGGTGTGGGGAATGCTGTCGACGAATGCGATGTCGTCAGGCAACCACCACTTGGCGATCTTGCCGTCCATGAAGTCGAGAATTTCGTCGCGCGTCACGCTCTCGCCCTCCCTGACCTGGAGGATCAAGAGCGGGCGTTCGCCCCACTTCGGATGGTGTATCCCGATTACGGCGGCTTCCGAGACCTTGGGATGTCCAATCGCGAGATTCTCCAGATCGATCGACGAAATCCATTCGCCTCCAGACTTGATCACATCCTTCGATCGGTCCGTGATCCGCATGTAGCCGTACTCGTCAAGGGTGGCAACGTCGCCGGTATCGAAGAAGCCTTGCTCGTCAAGGATATTGTCATTGACGCGATAGTAGGCGCCGGCGATCGCGGGCCCTCGCACCTTGAGCCGGCCGGGAGTCTTGCCGTCCCACGGCAGTTCGTTGCCGGCGTCGTCGGTGATCTTCATTTCGACCATGAACGGCGCGTATCCCTGCATTTGCAGCCTATCGAGCTTGGCGTCTCCCTTGAGGTGGCTGAACCGGCCTTGCAACGCACCGACTGTGCCGCGCGGCGACATCTCCGTCATACCCCAGGCGTGGCGAACCTCGATGCCCATGTCGTCGAAAGCCTTGATCATAGAGCGCGGCATCGCCGACCCGCCGCAGATCACGACCTTGAGGTCCGGCAGCTTGAGGTTGTTTGTCTTCATATGTTGCAGAAGCATCAGCCACACGGTGGGAACGCCCGCCGTGAACGTGACCTTCTCGCTCGAGAGCAGTTCGTACACCGATGCGCCGTCAAGCTTGGCACCGGGCAGCACCAGCTTTGTGCCCATGGATGGCGCAGAGAATGCGACCCCCCAACTGTTGGCATGGAACAACGGCACCACCGGTAGCATTGTATCCTTCGATGCCGCGCCCACCGCGTCGGCGCTGTTGACAATCATCGAATGCAACACATTGGAGCGATGCGAATACAACACGCCTTTCGGATCGCCCGTTGTTCCCGATGTGTAGCACATCGCCGCGGCGGTATTTTCGTCGAATATCTTCCAGGCAAAGTCGCCGTCAGCTTCCGCGATCCAGCTTTCATATGCGACCGCATTTCTCAGCGCGGTCCGCGGCATGTGAGCCTCGTGGGTAAGAACGACATAGCGCTCCACGCCCGGCAGCTTGTCGGCGATCCGTTCCAGGATCGGGATGAAAGTGATGTCGGTCATCACGATGCGATCTTCGGCATGGTTGATGATCCAGGCGATCTGATCCGGAAACAGCCGGGGATTGACGGTATGGCACACGGCGCCGATCCCCATGATGCCGTACCAGGCCTCGAGATGACGCCAGGTATTCCATGCGACGGTGGCGACACGGTCTCCCAGCCGGATGCCTTGGCGATCAAGCCGCTGCGCCAGTTTCAGAGCGCGGCCGCGAATCTCGGCGTAATTGGTCCGGTGGATCGGGCCTTCGACCGATCGCGTGACCACCTCGCGTCCGCCATGAATCTTCGCTGCATGATCGATGATCCGATGACACAGCAGAGGCCAGTCTTGCATCAAGCCCAGCATTCGAACGTTCCTGTTGATTCGCGTCAGGGATTATCTTTGTCTCGCGGGGAGCGGCATGAAATCTAACGCGGGACTTGCACGCCGCAAACGGCCGTCTGCCCGTGCAGGCCGCGACCGATTGGCTATGGCGGCGTTCGTAGCCCTCTTCATGTCGCCGATGGCATTGGCCGGGAGCAGGCCCCCCTTGCCACAGCCTCGTCCGGCCGCCGCGCTGGCGTCCGACGGCAAGGGTAGCGAGCATACAGGCGAAAGTAGCGGCGCGACGCCTGAGATTACGCCGTCGCCTTCTCCCTGTCGCCTGGCGTTGACCGATTTGGTTGCCATCGCCCCGAGCGTTCCCGCGATCACGGGGCCGGGCGCGTGCGCCGGTGACGATCTGGTCCGGCTTGAAGCCGTGGTGTTGCCCGACGGTAGCCGGGTTGCGGTCAAGCCTGCCGCCACCCTGCGCTGCAAAATGGCGTCCGCGGTGGCAGAGTGGATTCGAAGCGACCTGGCGCCGCTGGCCGAGGGGCTGGGCACCCGGGTCAGCGAACTCGACAATCTCGACTCGTTTGAATGCCGGGGCCGCAATCGTGTCATCAAAGCAAAGTTATCCGAACACGGCCGCGCCAATGCGCTCGACGTGGGTGGGCTCAGGCTCGCGAACGGACGGACGATCGATCTGACGGATCGGGCGGTGGAGCGCGATCTGCGCGAGAAGGTGCTGGGCTCGGTTTGCGCGCGTTTCACGACGGTGCTGGGGCCTGGATCGGATGGCTATCACGAGAACCACATTCACCTCGACCTGATTCAGCGCCGCAACGGCTACCGGATCTGTCACTGGGAGATTCGTGATCCCGTGACCGCGATCGGGCCATTGCTGCCCGCCGAACGCCCGGCCCAGGCGTCGCGGCACGAAATGGGGGAAGAAGACGGCAAGGCGTCTGCAGCGGTTCGGGAGCGCGGGGCGGTGTCTCGCGCTGTCTCGCAAGCCGGATCTGAAGCGGCCATGTCGGCGAAGGTTGTGCCTGAACCTCGGAAGCGGCCTGCGGCCGCCGACGCGGCGGCCAAGGTTGCGAGGGATTCGCCGAAGTCGTCGGCTTCAAAACATTCAACGTGGCGTTCAGTCACTCACTCTGCAAAACGCACGCGCGGATCCCGCAACGACCTTCCCCCGTTCCTGAGGTTGCTGTTCGATTGATTGCGACCCGTAGGTTCTTCGAAAGCCTATCCTGGGGTCGCCCCGAGAATGGCCGCCGGTTCGCATGAAGCCGCGGCCTCGAAACAAAACCTGGGAAGTGTCTTTAATTCTATCAGAGGCGGCATGGACCCACGCTGGGGAGGGACAAAAAAAGCGCCGGAGAACCGGCGCTTTGCAGATCGAGGGATCGGTTCGATCAGTTAAGGTTGCCGCCACCATTCCACGACGCCAGCTTCGCGCTGTGTTTGGGCTCAAGCACCACCACCACTGCTCCCACCTTGACGCGATCATAGAGATCGATGGCGTCCTCGTTGGTCATGCGAATGCAACCCGAGGAGATCGAGGTGCCGATATATTCAGGCTGGTTGGTGCCGTGGATCCGGAACAACGTGTCCTTGTTGCCCTGATAAAGGTACAGCGCTCGCGCCCCAAGGGGGTTATCCGGCCCGCCCGCCACGCGTGACGGCAGTCCCCCCATGCGCTTGTGAATGTCGGCCGTCGGAATCCAGTCCGGCCATTCGCGCTTGTTGCCGACCCTTGCGATGCCGGAGAACGCCAAGGCTTCCTCGCCAACGGTGACGCCGTAACGGATCGCCTTGCCGTTATCGAGCACGTAGTAGAGGTAGTGATTGTCGGAATCGACCAGGATCGAACCCGGCGCTTCCTTGCGGTGATAATCGACGATCGCGCGGCGGAACGGGGCGGCAACCGGCGTTTTCGTGTAGGAGGCCCTGGATAACAGCTCCTTGTCGCGCGGCTTGAAGTTGTTGATGTTGGCGGCCTCGTAGTGCGTCGCCTGCATGCAGCCCGACAGCATCAGGCCCGCGGCGAGAATCCCAAGTTTAACCCGAAGAGACGACATCGTTGTTTTCCAAATGCCCACTGAAATTCTGGTAACTTGCGCCCGAGAGTCCAAGAATCCTCGGAAGGCATTATTGTCGAAATTCCCTCGAATTCCAGCACTTAGAATCCTCTGTCCCTACGCAGACCCGTGCCTGTGGTATTTTTGCCGCAAATATCGATCCGCGATGGGTCGCGCAGCATTTTCAAGGCGGGGGCAGGAGGGGTACGATTGCTCGTTTCGCGCGCGCGGACGTGAATAAACAGCATCCTCTCCCGCGCCGGCTCTTTGCCTGGTTACCAAATTACCCCGACCGGTTCCGATTCCAGTATTTGCATTCCGTTGTGGCGGAAGCCCTTGCAAAGGCGGGGATCAATCGGCCACCAGACGCTCTACCAGACTTTCAACTTCGTTTGCCGGCTCGCTACAAATAGCTGGCGAACGTCAAATTCCCTTCATGAGCGTCACTTCAGATTGTTCGTGTCCACGCCTTGAGTCCGTGCCGTCATTCTGGAGGGGCCATGCTCTCGATCTTTGCGCCGGATGGCACCGCGCTACGAAAGACCGGCCCGGTCGATGCCGCCGCGCTGCCTGACAATGCGGTGTGGATCGATCTTGAGAAGCCGACGCCGGGCGAGGATCGCGCCGTGGAGCGGCTCGCGGGGGTCGCGGTGCCGACCCGGGAGGACATGCAGGAGATCGAGATTTCCAGCCGCCTCTATGTCGAGAACGGCGCGCGCTACATGACGGCCAGCCTGATGTGCGGCAGCGAAACCGACCGCCCCAGCATCACCCCCGTCACGTTCATCCTCACCAATCATCGTCTTGTCACCGTGCGCTACGACGCGCCAAAGCCGTTCACGCTGGTGGAGAACAAGCTTGCCCGCGCTGCTGCGCAGGGTTTGACCGGCGAAGGGGTATTGCTCGAATTGCTCGATGCCATGATCGATCGTTGCGCCGACATTCTGGAGCGCGCCGGCGCCGATATCGATCAAGTCAGCCACGATATTTTCGAGCCGAACGAATCCGCGCGCGCCGGCCATGCCAAGCGCTATTCCGAAATCCTGATCGTAATCGGCCGCAAGGGCGATCTCACCTCGAAAGTCCGCGAGAGCCTGGTTTCGATAGGTCGTCTCGTCACCTTCGTCGCCACCGAATCCAATAGCGTCAAATGGTCCAAGGATATGCGCGCTCAGCTCAAAACGATGCAGCGCGACGTCGCCTCGCTTTCCGATCACGCCTCTTATCTATCGAACAAGATCACATTCGTGCTCGATGCAATGCTCGGAGTTGTCAATCTCGAGCAGAACAACATCATCAAACTGTTTTCGGTAATGGCTGTGGTGCTTATGCCGCCGACGCTGATCGCCTCGATCTACGGCATGAATTTCAAGATAATGCCGGAGCTGGGCTGGTCGCACGGCTATCCATTCGCGCTCACCATGATGGTGATCGCTGCGGTGCTGCCCTACATGATCTTTAAATGGAAAAAGTGGTTATAGAACCAACTCTCGCGCACTGTCCCTGCGATGGAGCCTGTCACAATTTTCCTCGTAAAATTTGAGTGTTCACCTGAACGCTTTCCAAGAAAAATTGCTGCCATAACCCGTGTGTGAAATCTCGGGAGTTACAATGGTTGAGAAAGTCGTAACGAGGGATCGCAATGTCCTCGATTTTCGCAGCTATCAACGGTTGCGCAGCTTCGGTGCGGACAATGCGGGCGTGAATTTTTCGTCGGCTGCCAGACGCACATGCCGGCATTGCGGTGCTGCGTTGCTCGACGGTGAGAACGACGACGATTGCTCGAGCGCGGATCTCGCTGCGCCGATGGCGCGAACGCCGTCACGAAGATCTTGCGCGGAGTGAATTCTTCATGCTGGACGAGCGATTTGGCGTCAGCTCGAACTTCATGGCGGGAGCGGTGGATTCCAAAGCCGCTATGCGGTTCCGGAATGATGATTCACGGGTGATGCTTTGTAAGCGTCTGCTCTATACGTGTTGGCCGCCGTTGATGTGGATCTCCGCGCCGTTGACGTATGAACTCGTCTCCGTGCACAGCACGTAGACGATTTTTGAGACTTCGTCCGGCGTGCCGAGGCGGCGCAGGGGGATCTGACGCTGGACGATCTTCTCGGTGCCGGGCGACAGGATCGAGGTGTCGATCTCGCCCGGTGCGATGGCGTTGACGCGTACGCCGATGCGGCCGAAATCCGCCGCCATCTCGCGGGTCAGCGAAGCCAGCGCCGCCTTCGAGGTCGCATAGGCCGCGCCGGCGAACGGATGCACACGCGAGCCGGCGATCGAGGTGACGTTCACGATCGAGCCTCTCGCGGCCTTGAGTTCTCCAATTAGCCCGCGCGCCAGCATGATCGGCGCCATGAAGTTGACGCGAAAGACCTTTTCCCAGGTCTCCATGTCGGTGTTCAGTGAGCCGAGCCGCGCGCCGCCTTCGCCCTTTGGCGAGATCGCGGCATTGTTGACCAGCGCGTGCAGCTTGCCGCCTTCGAGGCGCGAGCGGATTTCCTGGATCGCCGCCATTGTATTGTCGGGGTCGGACAGATCGACCTGAATGTGGTCCTCGGGGCCGGCGTCCCACGGGCATTGCTCCGGGAACGGATGTCGCGAACAGGTGATGACGCGCCAGCCGGCGCTGGAAAACCGGATTACGGTCGCGTGGCCGATGCCGCGACTTGCGCCGGTGAGCAGCAGTGTGCGGCGGGGCGCGTGGGGGTCGGCCACCGCCGCCATCTCGGTTCGCGGGTTTGCCTTGTCGGGGGTCATGGATACAGCCTTGTCTTGGTCCACGGCGCGTCGAGCGCGGGACGGCGGAATTCAATGCGGTCGTGCAGGCGGAAGGGACGATCGTGCCAGAATTCGAACTGCATGGGCGTGATCCGCCAGCCACTCCAGCCAGGCGGCCGCGGCACGGCGCCAATGGCATATCTTGTCGCTTCTTTTGCAATCGCCTGCTCGAACGCAAAACGGCTTTCGAGCGGCTGTGACTGCTTGCTGGCCCAGGCGCCGATCTGCGCCTGCTTCGGGCGGGTGGCGAAGTAGGCGTCGGCCTCTGCATCGGTAACGGGCGTTACAGGCCCGCGCACGCGGACCTGCCGGCGCAGCGATTTCCAGTGAAATAAAAGCGCCGCTTTCGGGTTTGCGGCGAGTTCTCGGCCCTTGGCGCTGGCGATGTGGCTGTAGAACACGAAGCCCGCGGCATCGAAACCCTTCATCAGCACCATGCGCACATCGGGCAGGCCGTCAGCATCCGTGGTCGCGAGCGCCATGGCGTCGGGGTCGTTCAATTCCGACGCAACGGCTTCCGCGAGCCATGTCGCGAAGAGGGCAAAAGGATCGTGGGCTTCCGTGAAATCACCGGACGTTAACTCGCTTGTGTGCTTGATGTCCGGGGTGTCGTTCATACGGGGGTCCACAGGTTGCGCCGGTCTGCCGTTGAGAGTCCATTGCGGTCCTTATACAGGGCAAACCTGTATAGGGCACGTCTGCACGTTGGCCTATCCGAGATCAGACCTTTCGCCGCCATTGCGGCGGCGATTATCATCGGCGCGGCGACCGGAGGCTGCAGTCTGGCACGGAATGAAGCGGCTTTCGCGCAGATGAGAGATGGCGATGCCACCGGCTCGATCGCCGCGCCGGCACGTCCAGGTCCGACGGATACCGATCTCGCTTTTGCGCGGACGGCCGCCTCCGACGTGCTGACCAAAGGGAACAAGGATACGAGCCAGCCGTGGGAAAACCCCTCGACCGGTGCGCGCGGCTCGGTGACGCCGCTGGCACAGGCCTATACTGCCGAGGGACGCACCTGCCGTGATTTTTTGGCGAGTTACGTTAACGGAAAGTCCGAAAGTTGGTTGCAGGGCGCCGCGTGCAGGGCCCGCGGCGGCCAGTGGGAAATCCACTCTCTCAAACCCTGGCGAAGCTAATAGAGTGGCAGCTACGAATAGCTGAACCATCTCGTTGCAAAAATGCCACGGATACCCCAAATGATGGACACGTGGGTCAGGGGGCCCATTGTCCAGATTCCTGAAGGAGACGTTACGGATGCGCGACCCCTATGAGGTCTTGGGGGTGCAGCGGGGCGCTAGCGCCGCGGCGATCAAAAGTGCCTTTCGCAGGCTTGCGAAAAAGCACCATCCCGATGCTAACAAGAACGATCCCAAGGCTGCCGAACGGTTCGCGGAGGTGAATTCCGCCAATGAAATCCTGGGCGACGAGGTCAGGCGCAAGCAGTTCGACCGCGGCGAGATCGACGCAGACGGCAAACCGCGTTTTCAGGGGTTCCCAGGCGGCGGCCACGCAGGCGCGCGGCCGGGGGGTGGTTTCGGGGGCTTTCGCGGCGGCGGTTCGGGCTCTGACGGCGGGTTCGAGGATATCCTCAACAGCATGTTCGGCGGCGCCGCGCGAGGACGCCGGCCGGGCGCGCAGGCGTTTGATTTCGAGGCCAGCACGTTCGGTACACCTGATCTCGATCTCAACGTCGCTATGACAGTATCGCTCGAGGAGTCGGTCAAGGGTGGCGAGAAACGCATCCGTCTGCCCAGCGGCAAGGAACTTAATGTCAAGATTCCGGCCGGCGTCACTTCGGACCAGCAAATCCGTCTGAGAGGACAGGGCGACACCGTGCCCGGGCACCGTCCCGGCGATCTCCTGATCACGGTGACGGTCGCCCCGCATCCGTTCTTCAAGGTCGACGGGGGCGATTTGCGCGCCGAACTGCCGATTACGCTCTATGAGGCGGTGCTGGGCAGCAAGGTGCGGGTGCCGACGCTCGGGGGCGCGGTTGAACTGTCGATCCCGAGAAATACTTCGGGTGGCCGCACCTTCCGCCTCAAGGGCAAGGGTATCCCGAAGGGCGGAACCTCCGGCGATCTATTCGTTACGACGCGAATCGTTCTGCCCGACGGCAATGACGCCGAGCTTGAGGCGCTCATGGAGAAGTGGCGTGACGCGCACTCCTACAATCCCCGCCGCGATCTTGGTTAGCGTGTGTGCGGCAGCGAATCTGATCACGCGATGGCTTGGCCGGGATCTCCGTCTGGCTGTCGCGCGATCATGATGCTGAACACCCTGTGAGAGAGCCTTTCCTTAACTGGGCCACCCTTAACTGGGCCACGTTGTTCACTTCGGTGAAGGGCGTTTTGTTTCGCGGCCCATTAAAGCATGATCCCGAAAAGTGGAAACCGGTTTTCGGATAAGATCATGCTCGAACCAAAAGATAAGCGGCGAGTCTGATTCAACGCAGTTGAAACAGACTCTAGCCGCGAAATCCCGACATTGGTTACTTTTCGGCGCTACTGCAGCTGTCGGCGGGCGCCCGCTCGCTTTTCCGAACGCTTGATCTCGTTTGAACCGATCGCGGCCTGCATCTCCTCATAAAGTTCAAGTTTCGCCATTTCCAGGAGGAGTTTCACAAGGCCGAGATCGAGTTGCCGGGACATTTCCCAGGCGTCATCGATCAATTGCTCAACCGCAACGTATCTTTCGAGACGTATTAACATTGTCGTGCCGCTCCAACGCGTATTGGTCATGAAAGATGGTTGCCGGTGATCGAATCCGCCGAGCATCCGGCGCCGAACCGGGCCTGAATCTGTCGGCTAGGCACGAAGTCGCTGATCGGCTTCAGGTTGGGCGACAATGGCCGGGGCGACGTTGCCTCGCATTTCCTGAAGTTTTTTCAGCGTGCGCCGGTCAAACGCCGCAGTAACGGCAATAATCGAGTCCTTCCCGATCTGCTGCGGCAATCCGAGGGGCGTCACCCGAAAATTCAATTGCACCAAGCGAAGAAGCCACAACGGGTTCATCTCGATGATGATCTTATTGACGCCGCTCGCCAGGCCCCATTCAACGATAGACGACAAAAGCTGGTTGCCGGCCGGGCTCAGAATGCGTCCGCGGTCGCGATGTTCCCGTGTCACGCAATAGCGCGTCCATTCCCAAATATGCGGTCCGACAGGGAAATCGCCTTCGCACAAATGCGGAAGCACTTCCGTGAGGAGGTGCGGACGCATCGACGGTAACATCCGTTGATATCCAAGGACGCGATCGTTTTCGATGTAGAGCATGTGGAGCGCGCGCCCGTCGTCAAACTGGTCGATCTCCCGGCCGTCAGGTTTGCGCAGATCTTCCCAACCCATTTCATCGACAAAGACATTGTGACGCAGCCGATAAGCCTGCTCCATCTCGTCCTGATAGGCACCAATATTCTCAGCCGTTACGATGTGAATCATTTGAACTTCTCCGCCCATATCTAACGTCGAGTTAGGGCGAAGAAGGGTCGATGAACAAGTACGCGAATCCGTACCTTGACCTATCGGATAAGGTTATGTCGGAGCGCCGTCGCGGCGGTCTGGGTGCGGTTCGTGGCGTTCAGCTTGGCGCGAAGCTGGCGTGCGATCTTGTCGACGAAATGTTCCGACACCTTGAGAATAACACCGATCTCCCAATCACTTTTTCCTTCCGCCATCCACTGCAGGATATCCATTTCTCGCGGAGTCAAATTCACGGGGGCCGGGTTATATTTTTGCGCGAGGGCTCGCGCGAAAGCGTGCATGGCGATCAGTTGCAGCTGTCGCCGCACCTTGGGGGGGACGTCGGCACGCTCACTGGCCAGGGAGAAACCGGCGGCTTGACCGTCGAGGGTAATCATCGGAACCGTGAATCCGCACCCGAGATTAAACTCGCGCGCCTCTCCCATGACGCGCGTCGGCGCCGGTGTGTTTCGATACGATGGTTCGAGCTCGGACCATAGAAAGGGTTCCGTGGAAGTGTTGACCCTTTGGATGGTAGGATCATCGAAAAGGTAACCTTGCGTGAAATAGCGCTCGCTCCACGCTTTCGGCCACCGATGCAGAACGACATTTGAAATTTGCTGCTCTGCACTCATCCCCGGGACGGGAATGATGCCTGCGAGCACATGCGAAAAGCCAAATGGCCGCGCGACGTCAATAACGACATCAGCTATCTGTGCCGGGGACGAGGCCTTATCGAGTCTCGTGATGCAAGTTAAGGTATCGTCCAGCGTCCGTCGCGACATTGCGGCCCCCGAACTGCCTATATAGGCGGCTGAGTACACTATCGAGCGACATTTGGATTCATTGCAACTGTTGTATGATGCGGCGTGTCGCTCCGGCCGCTACAGCTAGGGCTTGGCCGCCCGGCAATTTTCCTCAAGATTCCCTGGATCGTCCATCAGCTTCGCGGTCCGCTCGCCGAGATCGTGGTCAGAAACGCGGGCAAATGCTCTACCATGTTGCCCAGCCGTAACGGGCTTGGGAAGCGATGTTTGAGCCAGTCAACGAGGTTTGCAGTTCCACGATTCGGTCGGGACAATATTGGACCATTTTTGCAAAGTTTTCGAAATTTCCCAGCTTTTATTTTAGTACGGGAAGTTGCGAATGGGTAGTGATATCGCGGCGCGCCGATGACCTAAAAACGCGCGCTGCGGAAAATGGGGCCGCCTCGTGCGTGTCCTGGATGCGATATCGGCCGGCGAACAGGTCACCGCCTCTGTATTCCGCTGAACCAAATAGTGTATATGTCGCGCCACTATCGCCGTCATGTCCGGCCCCATGTCGGGCATCCATGGCCTCACAGCATTGCAGTGCGAAAACGTGGAATGACTTCGTTGATTTCCATCGGTCGTCCCGGCCGCCCTTGATATGCCGACCATTTATTATATCCGTCACGGCAAGACCGAATGGAACACCCTTGGCCGCTTCCAGGGCCTGCAGGACATTCCGCTCAATGATCTCGGCCGCGTCGAGGCGACGAAAGCGGGGGATATTTTGCGCGAACTGCTCGCGCGCGAGGGTCGTGACCCCTTCGAGTTGGGCTTCGTCACCAGCCCGCTCGTCCGCGCGCGCGGCACCATGGAACTGATGCGTGGCGTATTGGACCTGCCGCCTCATGATTATTCCGTCGACGACCGGCTGCGCGAGGTTGGTTATGGCCATTGGGAAGGCTTGACCCTGGCGGAGATGAAGGCCGCCAATCCCGATATTTTTGCCGCCCGTGAGGCTGATAAATGGAGCGTGGCGCCGCCGGGTGGCGAAAGCTACGCCTCAGCCACCTCGCGGTTGCGCGACTGGTATCATTCGCTGAGGTCAGCCACCGTTGCGGTTGCGCATAGCGGCACGGCGCGGGCGCTGATGGTCGTGCTGGGCCTGCAGACGGCGCGAGCGGCCGCCAGCCTGCGCATCGAGCAGGGCGCGGTGTATGTGCTCGGCGACGAGGGCTTGGCCAAGCATAGCTGACCTGGACAGTGCATCCGTTTTCCCTCGCCCCGAGCGGGAGAGAGCCTCCGACCAAAGCGGGGGCGGGCGAGGAGCTTAAGCGCCTCCCTCACACTCCATTCCCGCCCCGCCGCCACCTCTGACAAGCAGCGGCGGTTGGAGGCAGATGGGCGAGTGTTGCGATTTTCACAACATGCCGCTACGAGAAAGAGCGATTTCGCGCTTCGGATTATTGATGTCCCACAATACTTTCGGTCATCTGTTTCGCGTTACGACCTTCGGCGAGAGCCACGGGGTTGCGATCGGCTGCGTGGTCGACGGTTGCCCGCCGCTGCTGCCGCTGAAGGTCGAGGAGATCCAGCGTGATCTCGACCGCCGCCGTCCTGGCCAGTCGCGTTTCACGACGCAGCGGCAGGAGCCGGATGCGGTGAAGATACTGTCGGGTGTGATGGCGGATCCCGAGACCGGCGAGCAGGTGACGACGGGGACACCGATCGGACTTCTGATCGAGAACGCTGACCAGCGTTCGAAAGATTATTCCGACATCAAGGACAAGTTTCGCCCTGGCCATGCCGATTTCACCTATGAGGCGAAGTACGGCATCCGCGACTTTCGCGGCGGCGGGCGCTCCTCCGCGCGTGAGACCGCGATGCGGGTCGCGGCCGGCGCCATAGCGCGCAAGGTCGTCCCCAATATGACCGTGCGCGGCGCGCTGGTGCAGATGGGTCCGCACAAGATCGACCGCGAGAAATGGGATTGGGACGAGATTGCGAGAAATCCGTTCTTCTGTCCCGATAGGGACAAGGCTGCATTCTTCGAGAGCTATCTCGATGGCATCCGCAAGAGTGGTTCATCGATCGGCGCCGTGATCGAGGTGGTGGCCGAAGGGGTGCCGGCAGGACTAGGCGCGCCGATCTACGCCAAGCTCGACGGCGACCTCGCGAGCGCGCTGATGAGCATCAACGCTGTCAAGGGCGTCGAAATCGGCGCTGGCTTTGGTGCCGCCGCGCTGACCGGTGAAGAGAATGCCGACGAGATGCGCAGTCCTTCGTCCAACAATATGGGCAGCCACGGTCCGGTGTTCACCTCCAACCACGCCGGCGGCATTCTCGGCGGCATATCCACCGGCCAGCCCGTCGTGGCGCGGTTCGCGGTGAAGCCGACCTCGTCGATCCTGTCGCCGCGCAAGACCGTCGATCGCAACGGCGCGGAAACAGACATCTTCACCAAAGGCCGCCACGACCCTTGCGTCGGCATCCGCGCGGTGCCGGTGGGGGAGGCCATGGTCGCTTGCGTGCTGGCCGATCACTTCTTGCGTCATCGCGGTCAGGTCGGCACGCGCTGACGTCATCGCCGCCGCCAGAGTCTGTTTCAACTGCGTTGAATCAGACTCGTCGCTTTTTTGTTTGAGCATCATGATCTTTTCCGAAAACCGGTTTCCGCTTTTCGGGATCATGCTCTGGAGCCCTTCCGCTTCTGATTCCGTCAGAAACGGAAAGGTTCTACGACAATAGGCTTCCCGCTAATCCGCCTCGATTTTGGTGATGGTTCCGGTATTGGTTTTGGGACCGCCGCTGTCCCTGACGGAAAACTTCACCTTGTCGCCGGCATGTACCGATTCCGACAGCTTGTGGTCGATCTTGTACTGCGTGGTCGTGCCTTCGGCGTCGGCTTTATCTTTATTTTTTTCCTTATCCTTCTCCTTATCGTCTTTCTCCTTACCCTTGTCGTCCTGCTCCTCCCGGATTGCAATTGTGCCGTTGAGCCGGTTGACGACCGTCACCAGACCCTTCCGGGTCTCCGCCGATGGCGTTTGCTGGGTCGGAGGCGTTGCTTGAGCGGAGGCCGTTGCGATCGCGAACAGGGAGCCGGCCAGAATCATCTTTATCATCGAGGGTCTTTCGGTTGCTGAATAATCATGGGCAACGAGTGCGGTTTGCTCTTGATCGGGCGCTTCTGCCCGGTGTCGGATGGAAGCCGTGCCGGCATTTTATCCTCTCGCCGGGGCAAGCGTGAATCAAAACGAAGGCACAAACTTGACCTTGGATGGGCAATCCGCTTGCCTCTCCCCCGCTCACATGGCGCCGCGGCTCAACAAGTCCGCGCGTTCGAGAAGAAATCCATGGTAACTCACATTCTCGCCATCGATCAGGGCACCACATCGTCCCGAGCCATCGTGTTTCGCGCCGACATCTCCATCGCCGCGATCGCGCAGCGGGAATTCCCGCAGCAGTTTCCAGCGTCGGGCTGGGTCGAGCACGAGCCGGAAGACATCTGGAACTCGACCGTTGCGACCTGCCGGCAGGCGATGGAGAAGGCGGGCGTCACGCCCAAGGACATCGCCGCCATCGGCATCACCAACCAGCGGGAAACCACGGTGGTTTGGGACCGTACCAACGGAAAGGCCGTGCATCGCGCCATCGTATGGCAGGACCGGCGCACCGCGGATATCTGCGCGCGGCTGAAGGCCGGGGGCCATGAGCCCGCGATATCGGCGAAAACCGGTTTGATCATCGATCCCTATTTTTCCGGCACCAAGGTCGCCTGGATACTCGATTCCGTGCCCGGCGCGCGCGCGCGAGCGCTGCGTGGGGAGCTGCTGTTCGGCACTGTGGACAGCTACCTCTTGTGGCGGCTGACCGGCGGCAAGGTGCACGCGACCGATGCCACCAATGCGTCGCGCACGCTGCTGTTCAACATTCACACCGGGCAGTGGGACGACGAACTTTTGGATGTTCTCCAGGTACCGCGCGCGATGCTGCCGGAGGTGAAGGATTCGTCCGCGCATTTCGGCGACAGCGCCCCGGAGTTGTTCGGCGCGCCGATCCCGATCCGGGGCATCGCCGGTGACCAGCAGGCGGCGATGGTGGGGCAGGCGTGTTTTACCTCCGGAATGATCAAATCGACCTACGGCACCGGCTGCTTTGCGCTGCTCAACACCGGCGCGACGCCGGTTGTCTCAAACAACAAGCTGCTGACGACGATCGCCTATCAATTGAATGGCGAGCGCACTTACGCGCTGGAAGGATCGATCTTCGTCGCCGGCTCGGCGGTGCAGTGGCTGCGGGACGGCCTTGGTGTCATCAAGAACGCTTCGGAGACGGGGGCGCTGGCCGAGCAGTCCGATCCTGCCCAATCCGTGTATCTTGTGCCGGCCTTCGTCGGGATGGGGGCGCCGTACTGGAATCCGAACGTGCGCGGCGCGCTGTTCGGACTGACCCGTAACACCGGGGCGGCGGAACTTGCTCATGCGGCGCTGGAAAGCGTCTGCTACCAGACGTTTGATCTTTGGGACGCAATGCGCGCCGATTGGTCGGGCGCTGGTGCCGCACATACCGTTTTGCGCGTCGACGGCGGCATGACGGCCTCTAGCTGGACCATGCAGCGCCTCGCCGATCTGCTCGATGCGCCGGTCGATCGGCCCGTCATTCAGGAGACCACGGCGTTGGGTGCGGCCTACCTCGCGGGGTTGTCCGCGGGCGTTTATCCGGAGCCATCGCGATTCGCCGACAACTGGCAACTCGATCGCCGTTTCAAGCCAGCCATGAGCGTTGTGACACGGACCCGGAAGCTCAAGGGGTGGGCGGCGGCGGTGCGTGGCGTGCTGGCGAGCGGCGAGGCAGAGACAACTCCGTCGGCGTCCGCCGGGCCTGACGACATTCCTGACCAGGTCGGTTAACCCTGCGCGACCGTCACCCCCCTGCGCAGTTGCCGGATTTCCTCAAAACGGGCGGTGACGTCACGCAGCATCGACACCAGCCCGGTGATGCGGCCGCTCGCGTCCGTCAGCGGCACGATGGTGAACTCGAGCGAGATCCGCCTTCCGTCCTTGTGAAGCGCGGGAACGGCGAGCACGTCGCCGCCGCTGTAGCGGCTCTGCCCGGTCAGCATCACCTCGCGATATCCGGCCCAATGCCGGGCGCGCTGGTTTTCCGGAATGATCAGATCAAGCGACTGGCCGGCCGCCTCATCCGCGCTGTGGCCGAAAATCCTGACCGCGCCCGGATTCCAGAACGTGATCGTGCCGTTGCGGTCGGTGGCGATGATCGCATCCGCGGGTGACTCGAGCAGTGCGGCGGCGATCGCGGATGCGTCCACGATCAGCTTGCCCGCGCCGTGGTTTTGCGGAGCTGCATATGGACCGCGCATTGGCAGCCCGGCGGATGATCGGCGGCCTCGGCGGAAACGTCGTTGGCGGGCGCGGGCACCGGCGTCGCGGCGGGCTGTCCGGACTGGCCGGAAAGATCCTGACCCGGAATATAGTTGAGGATCGACGCCAGCCAGCGCTCGATCTCGGCGACCTCCATCCCCTTGCGCGCGGCATAGTCCTCGACCTGATCGCGTTCGATCTTGCCGACGCCGAAATACTGGCTTTCGGGATGGCTGTAGTAGAGACCGGAGACCGAGGAGCCGGGCCACATCGCGAAGCTCTCGGTCAGTTCGACTCCGGTCGCGCGCGTCGCATCCAGCAGGCGAAACAGCGTGGCCTTCTCGGTATGGTCGGGCTGTGCGGGATAGCCGGGCGCGGGACGGATGCCGACATATTCTTCCCGGATGAGCTGATCGTTGGTCAGCGCCTCATCCGGCGCGTAGCCCCAGAATTCCGTGCGCACGCGCTGATGCATCCGTTCGGCGAAGGCTTCCGCGAGGCGGTCGGCCAGGGCCTTCACCAGGATGGACGAGTAGTCGTCATTGGCGTTCTTGAAGCGTGCCGCGATTTCGTCCTCGCCGAGTCCGGCGGTGACGGCGAAGCCGCCGATATAGTCGGCGATGCCGGTCTCCTTCGGCGCGATGAAGTCCGCCAGTGCGGCGTTGTGACGGCCCTCGCGTTTTTCCAGTTGCTGGCGCAGGGTGTGATAGGTCGCGATTTGCGTGGTGCGGCTCTCGTCGCCGTAGACGGCGATATCGTCGCCGATGCGGTTGGCGGGCCAGAAGCCGATCACGCCGGAGGCCGTGAACCATTTCTCCGTGACGATCCGATCCAGCATCTTGCGCGCGTCGTCATAGAGGGCGCGCGCGGTTTCGCCCACCACCTTGTCGTCGAGGATCGCCGGAAAGCGCCCCGCCAGCTCCCACACCTGGAAGAACGGGGTCCAGTCGATCACCTCCACCAGTTCCTCCAGCGGATAGTCCGTGAAGGCTTTGGTTCCGAGGAATGTAGGCTTGACCGGACGGTAGCTGCTCCAGTCGATCGGCACGGCATTGGCGCGCGCCGTCGCGAGCGGCAGCCGTTTCTTGTCCTGCTGGGCGCGGAAATGCGCCGCGGAAATCTTGGCGTATTCGGCGCGCACGCCGGCCGCGTAAGCCTCGCGCCGCTCCGGCGACATCAGCGAGGCGACGACGCCGACGGCGCGGCTGGCGTCGTTGACATGGATCACCGGACCGTTGCGATAGTTGGGATCGATCTTCACGGCGGTATGGACGCGGCTGGTGGTCGCGCCGCCGATCAGGAGCGGCAGGTTGAGGCCCTGACGCTCAAGCTCCGCCGCGAAATAGCCCATCTCGTCCAGCGACGGCGTGATCAGGCCGGAGAGACCGACGATATCGGCCTTCTCGGCCTTCGCCGTCTCGATGATCTTGGCGGCCGGCACCATCACGCCGAGATCGATCACCTCGTAGTTGTTGCACTGGAGCACGATGCCGACGATGTTCTTGCCGATATCGTGGACGTCGCCCTTGACGGTGGCGAGCAGGATCTTGCCGGCGGAGGTGCTGCCCGCGCCCTCGATGCCGGCGGCCTGATTGCGCGCCTTTTCCTCTTCCATGAACGGCATCAGATAGGCGACCGCCTGCTTCATCACCCGCGCCGACTTCACCACCTGCGGCAGGAACATCTTGCCGTCGCCGAACAGGTCGCCGACCACGTTCATGCCGGCCATCAGCGGCCCTTCGATCACCGACAGCGGACGATCGGCGCTTTGCCGCGCTTCCTCGGTGTCCTGCTCGATATATTCGGTGATGCCGTTGACCAGCGCGTGGCTTAAGCGTTTCTCCACCGGCCATTCGCGCCAGGACAGATCGGCTTCCTTGGCCTGCCTGCCTTGCCCGCGGAATTTTTCCGCGAGATTGAGCAGCCGTTCGCCTGCGTCGGGATCGCGGTTGAGGACCACATCCTCGCAAACCTGCCGAAGCTCCGGATCGATGTCGTCATAGATGACCATCTGCCCGGCATTGACGATGCCCATGTCCATGCCGGCCTTGATGGCGTGATAGAGGAACACCGAGTGCATCGCCTCGCGCACCGGCTCGTTGCCGCGGAACGAGAACGACAGGTTGGAGACGCCGCCCGAGATATGCGCGTGAGGAAGATTCTGGCGGATCCAGCGCGTCGCCTCGATGAAGTCGACGCCGTAGTTGTTGTGCTCTTCCAGGCCCGTCGCGATGGCGAAGACGTTGGGATCGAAGATGATGTCTTCCGGAGGAAAGCCGACCTGTTCGACGAGGATGTCGTAGGCGCGCTTGCAGATTTCCATCTTGCGCTGGCAGGTATCGGCCTGACCGGTCTCGTCGAACGCCATCACCACGACCGCCGCGCCGTGGCGGCGGGCGATCCGCGCCTCGTGCAGGAATTTCTCCTCGCCTTCCTTGAGCGAGATCGAGTTCACCACCGGCTTGCCCTGCAGGCATTTCAGCCCGGCTTCGATCACCGAGAATTTCGAGGAATCGACCATCACCGGCACGCGGGCGATATCCGGCTCCGCCGCGATCAGGTTGAGGAAGGTGACCATCGCCGCTTCCGAATCCAGCAGACCCTCGTCCATGTTGACGTCGATGATCTGGGCGCCGTTCTCGACCTGGTTGCGCGCCACGTCGAGGGCGGCGGCATAATCGCCAGCCTTGATCAGGTTGCGGAATCTGGCCGAGCCGGTGACGTTGGTGCGCTCGCCGACATTGACGAAGGGAATGTCGGAGGTCAGCGAGAACGGCTCCAGTCCCGACAGCCGCAGCCGCGGCGCGATCACCGGCACGACGCGCGGCTTGTGCGGCGCGACCGCGGCGGCGATGGCCGCGATATGATCCGGCGTGGTGCCGCAGCAGCCGCCGACGACGTTGACGAGGCCGGTTTGCGCGAACTCGCCGATCAGCCGCGCCATGTAATCGGGGCTTTCGTCGTACTGGCCGAACTCGTTGGGAAGGCCCGCATTCGGATAGGCGCACACCAAGGTATCGGCGACGCGGCCGATCTCGGCGACGTGCGCGCGCAGGTCTTCCGCGCCGAGCGCGCAGTTGAAGCCGATGGTGATCGGCCCCGCGTGCCGCACCGAGTGCCAGAACGCTTCGGGCAACTGGCCCGAGAGCAGGCGGCCGGACTTGTCGGTGATGGTTCCCGAGATCATCACCGGAATATCGATGCCGCGCTGCTCGCCGATTTCGGCGATGGCATAGAGCGCCGCCTTGGCGTTCAGCGTGTCGAAGATGGTTTCGACCAGCAACAGATCGGCGCCACCGTCGAGCAGTCCGTTGATCTGCTCGCCATAGGCCTTGCGCAGGTCGTCGAAGGTGACCGCCCGATAGCCGGGATTTGCGACGTCCGGCGAGATCGACGCGGTGCGGTTGGTCGGGCCGATAGCGCCGACAACGAAGCGCGGCTTGCCGTCCTCGGCGCTGACTTTCTCCGCGGCCGAGCGCGCGAGCCTCGCGCCCTCGCGGTTGAGGTCGTAGACCAGATCCGCCATGTCATAGTCGGCCTGCGCGATCGAGGTCGATGAAAACGTGTTGGTGGCGACAAGGTCGGCGCCGGCGCGCAGATACTGCGTGTGAATGTCCTCGATCGCTTGCGGCTGGGTGAGGATGAGCAGGTCGTTGTTGCCGCGCACGTCGCGGTGAAAATCCTTGAATCGCTCGCCGCGAAACGCGGCTTCATCGAACCCTCGATCCTGGATCATGGTGCCCATGGCGCCGTCGAGCACCAGAATGCGCTCGCGTGCGAGGGCGCGAAACTTGTCGGCGATGGGATTCGAGCTGTTTGTCACGCGTGTCATCCTGCGATCGTCACGCCCGCGCTTGTCGCGGGCATCTGTGTCTTTGGGAGGAGGATTAAGATCACGCCGCCTTCCGGGCGGCATCGGGCCGGATGCCGAGCAGATGGCAAATCGCAAACACCAGGTCGGCGCGGTTCATGGTGTAGAAATGGAACGTATCGACACCGCGCTTGGCGAGCTTCTGGACCTGACCGGCCGCGACCGTGGCCGCGATCAGCTTGCGCGTTTCCGGATCCTCATCGAGGCCGTCGAATTTCTCGGCGAGCCAGGCTGGAACCGTGGTGCCCGCCCTGGTCACGAAGGTTCTTGCCTGCTTGAAGTTGTGCATCGGCATGATGCCCGGCACGATCGGAATCTCGATGCCGCGCGCGCGGACGCGATCGAGATAGCGAAGGTAGAGGTCGTTGTCGAAAAAGACCTGGGTGATGGCGCGAGTCGCGCCGGCATCGACCTTGGCCTTGAGGATATCGATGTCGGTATCGATATCGGGACTCTCGGGGTGCTTCTCGGGATAGGCCGAGACGGAAATCTCGATGTCGCCATGCCGCCGCTTGATGCCGGCGACGAGGTCGGTCGAACTGCGATAGCCTTCGGGGTGGGTGCTATAGGCCGTGCCGATGCCGCCCGGTGGGTCCCCGCGCAGCGCGACGATATGACGGACGCCGATATCGCGATAGCGGCTGACAATCTCATCGATCTCTCCGCGCGGCGCGCCGACACAGGTAAGATGCGCCGCGGGACGAAGCCGGGTCTCCGACAGGATGCGCGCGATGGTGGAATGGGTGCGCTCGCGGGTCGAGCCGCCGGCGCCGTAAGTCACGGAGACAAAGCTCGGATCAAGAGGCGCGAGGCGGGTAATGGTGCTCCACAGGCTGCGCTCCATCTCCTCGGTCTTGGGCGGAAAGAATTCGAACGAGATCGTGGGTCTTTTCCGCGCGCCAGGGTCGTTATGAGCCGGAGCGAAAGCGTCAGTCATGGCTCGTGAAACTCCACTGCTTCTGTCTCGCCGTGCCCGCGTTACGGTGTCCTGCCGGACAAACGCCGGAAGCGGCCCGCTATTCGCGGCACGGCATTCCCACCAAAGTAGCCCATTATTGGTCACGCCTGGGTTGGGAAGTAGCCCATCATCTCTAAAAATATAGGGGAGTAATGCTCATGCGCGCCATAAAGTGGGTTGCCATAAAGCGGATCATGCATTGAATTCATTCATTAAATAAGATTCTCGGGCGTTGGGATGGTGCATATTCAGTGAGTATTGTAGAATGCTGCCCAATTCAAAAAGTGGCGAAGCGCCCAAAACCTGGTTAATCCGCCTGTTCGCGAAAGGTCGCGCGGAACGGATGGGCCGGATAAACGCCCATAATGCGAAGCTCCTTGGAAAAGAACTTCAGCTCCTCCAGCGCAAATGCGAGGCCGCGATCGTTCGGATGGCCCTCGACATCCGCATAGAACTGTGTGGCGAAGAAATTGCCATCGACCATATAACTTTCGAGCTTGGTCATGTTGACGCTGTTGGTGGCAAAGCCTCCCATCGCTTTATAGAGCGCGGCCGGCAGATTGCGCACCCGGAAGACGAAACTGGTGACCAGCGGCCCGGATCCTTGCTGCGCCCAGTTGGCCTCTCGCGCGAGCACCACGAAACGCGTGGTGTTATGGTCTTCGTCCTCGACGTTCTCGGCAAGAATGTCGAGATGATGGATTTGCGAGGCCAGACGCGAAGCGATCGCCGCGCAGCTGGGGTCGCCGCGTTCGGCGACAAGACGGGCGGCTCCGGCGGTGTCGCCTGAGACGATCGGCCGGATACCAAGCTTGCGGATGATCCGCCGGCATTGTCCGAGCGCGTGAACGTGACTTTCGACGGTCTTGATGCCCGCGAGCGTCGCTCCGCGCGGCGCCACCAGTTGATGGCGGACCGGCAGAAAGTATTCGCCGACGATGAACAGCCCGGATTGCGGCAGCAGGTGATGAATGTCGGCGACGCGGCCGGCTACCGAATTCTCGATCGGGATCATGCCGAGGTCGGCTTCGCCGGACGCGATTGCGGCGAGCGCGTCCTCGAAGGTCGCGCAAGGCAACGGTTCGGCATCGGGATAGGCTTCGGCGATGGCGATATGGGAGTTCGCGCCGGGCTCGCCCTGGAATACGATTTTCATGATCTTGGTCATCAGGTGTTCTACCAGCGCCCCGGATGTTCGCCAGGGGCCGAATCGGCGATGAGCTGGCGGGCGGTTTCGAGGTCGGCCGCGGTATCGACGCCCCGCGGCACGTCGTCCACGATCATGATGTCGATCCGCATTCCGCCTTCCAGCGCCCGCAGCTGTTCGAGCCGTTCCTGCTGCTCGAGAGGCGAGGGCGGCAGTGCGACGAAGCGCTGCAAGGCCTCGCGGCGATAAGCGTAAAGACCGACATGATGGTAGCGCGGGCCCTCGCCATAGGGGGCGGTGGCGCGCGTGAAATAAAGCGCGCGCAGCCGCTGCGCGCCGACCGGAGACCCTATGGCCTTGACCACATTCGGGTTGGTGGCTTCTTCCTCGGTATGGATTTCGGCGGCCAGCGTTGCGATATCGACCGCTGGATCGGCCAGCGGCTTCAACACGTCGCGGATGGTGCTGGGACCTATCGTAGGGAAGTCGCCCTGAAGGTTGACGATTGTATCGATGCCGCCTTCGGGATCGAGTTTGCCCAGCGCCTCGAAAACGCGGTCGGACCCGGACGGATGATCGGCGCGCGTCATGACGGCCTCGCCGCCGTGGGCCGTCACGGCGGCCGCGATGTCGCGAGTGTCGGTGGCGACGGCGACGCGTCCGATGCCTGCGGCTTCGGCTCGCCGCATGACATGGACGACCATCGGCAGGCCGCCGATATCCAGCAACGGTTTGCCTGGAAGTCGGCTCGCGGCCATGCGGGCGGGTATCAGCACGAGGGTGCGGGTTTCGGTCATCGGTCGGGGAAAGAATTGACGCAGTTCTTAAAATCTGCGGCATTTATACGGGTTGTCAGAACGCCGGCAAACCGTTATCTCGATTTGCCGCCTCCGCGAGGCCGGTCCGTGGTCGTTGAGCCGGCCGTGCGGTCGACTTTCGAGCGTGGAGCCTTGCCGTAGATGGACTCCCTCGATGATCAATAAATTTCTTGGCGCGGTTCTCGGCACCTGCCTCGTGCTGCTGGTCATGAATTTAGTTGCCCGGGCGATCTTCGCGCCGCATGTGCCTGCGAAGCCTGGCTATAAAATCGAGGTCAAGGAAAAGGCGGACGCGGTTCATAAGGACGCTGCTCACAAGGATGACAAGCCGGCGGCGTCGAGTAAGGAAGCCGACGTCGCGGCGGCGATATCGCTGGTGAAGAGGCTGCAAGCCGCTTCGGCCGAGAACGGCGCCGTCGTCGCCAAGAAGTGTGCCGCCTGCCATACCCTTGAGAAGGGCGGCCCGAACCGCGTCGGTCCCAACCTCTATGGCATTGTCGGCGAGCCTCGCGGCAAGGGTCGTGACTTTAATTTCTCGGCTGCCATGAAGGCCAAGGGCGGCACCTGGACGCTCGATGAACTGGACAAGTTCCTGACCAATCCGAAGGAATATATCCCCGGCACGGCGATGTCGTTTGCCGGCGTTCCGAAGGACAGCGACCGTGCCGACCTCATTGCCTATCTGCGCAAGAATTCCGACCAACCCTAGATTGTTATCCTGACGCGTTTTCTCACGCGAGCGGGTCATCCATTTTCGGGTCAAGCCGAGGACATGCTTCGCTCGCTATAGTTGCCGCCGGATGCCACAAGTCACTTGGTTTACTGTTGCCAAACATTGGTGAGAGTTTTCAAAGTCGCTCATCTCGCCGTTGCCCACACTCAATCGGCGGGTTCGCCGCACAAGTTCGAGAGGTGGGGTGGCATCATCCCCGAAAACCGACATAATCGGCCGAAACAGTGCTTCAAGTTGGGTCCAGAGCGCGAACAGCGATCTTGGGTCGACTGCGCTCGAGGATTGAGAATGCGCGTGATCATCGCCAGCCGATCGCACTTTGGCGCATCATGCGCTCGCTCGCCTGATAACCTCTAGGGATACCCGCATTGGCCTTCACACGACGACGTCTTCTTCACGGCGGTGCCCTGATCGCAGCCGCTCCGGCGATCCAAGTCTTGACCGGCGCTTCATCGATTCGGACGGCCCATGCGCAGGTCAAACCCGCTGGCCTCAAATGGCGGCACGGGCTTTCGCTGTTCGGTGAGGTGAAGTATCCGGAAGGCTTCAAGCATTTCGATTATGTCAATCCACACGCGCCCAAGGGCGGCATGGCGCGGCAGATCGGGATGGGCGGCACGTTCGACAATTTCAACCTTGTTGTGTCGGGCGTGAAGGGCTCGATCGCGTCGGAAGTCGGGCTGATCTATGAATCACTGACGTTTCAGTCGCTGGACGAGGTCGCGACGGAGTACGGCGCGCTGGCAGAGTTCATTAGTTACCCTGATGATTTCTCTTTCGTGACTCACCGGCTGCGCGCCGGGGCGAAGTGGCATGACGGCAAGCCGGTGACGCCGGATGACGTGATTTTCTCGTTCAACACGCTGAAAAAGCATGGTCCGTTCTATGCAGCTTATTACCGCCACGTTGTGAAAGCCGAAAAGACCGGCGAGCGGGACGTGACCTTCACCTTCGATGCGCCGGGCAACCGCGAACTGCCGCAAATCGTCGGACAGTTGATAGTGCTTCCGAAGCACTGGTGGGAAGGCACCAATGATGCAGGCGTCAAACGGGACATTTCCGCGACCACGCTGGAGCCGCCGCTCGGCAGCGGCCCCTACAGGATCAAGAGTTTTGAAGCGGCGCGCTCGGTGACGCTGGAGCGGGTCAAGGATTATTGGGGCCGAGACCTCAACATCAACATCGGCCGACACAACTTCGATGAACTGCGTTATGAATATTTCCGCGACGGTACGGTCGCGCTCGAAGCCTTCAAGGGCGATCAGGTCGACTGGCGCATGGAAAACAGCGCCAAGAACTGGGCCACGGCTTACGATTTTCCGGCGGTGAAGGACGGCCGCGTCATTCTGGAGGAATTTCCCAACCGCAATTCGGGCGTGATGCAGGCGTTCGCTCTTAACAACCGCCGCGACAAGTTCAGGGATCCTCGCGTGCGGCGGGCGCTGAACTTCGCGTTCAATTTCGAGGAAATGAACAAGCAATTGTTCTACGGTCAGTACAAGCGCATCAGTAGCTATTTCGAGGGCACCGAACTGGCATCAAGCGGCTTGCCCGAAGGCAAGGAGTTGGAAATCCTCGAGACCGTTCGCACTGAGGTGCCGCCCGAAGTGTTCACCACGCCTTACAGCAATCCGGTCGGCGGCAATTCCGAAGCGGTTCGCAACAACCTGCGCGAGGGCATGAAGCTCTTCAAGGAAGCGGGATATGAGGTGCGTGACCATAAGCTGGTGGACGGCAAGACCGGCAAGCCATTCGAACTGGAATTACTGTCGGAGTCTCCGAGCGCTGAGCGCATCATGCTGTTCTTCAAGCCGTCGCTGGAGCGCATGGGCATCACCGTCACCGTCCGCACCGTCGATTCGACGCAATACGAGAACCGGATGCGCAGCTGGGACTTCGATGTGGTCGTCAATCTCTGGATTGAATCGCTGTCGCCCGGCAATGAACAGCGGGAGTACTGGGGCTCGCACGCAGCCGATATGCCGGGCTCGCGCAATGTGGTCGGCATCAAGAATCCTGCTATCGACAAATTGATCGAGCGCGTGATCTTCGCCACAGACCGCGCCGATCTGGTCGCCGCAACCAAAGCGCTCGACCGGGTGCTGTTGTGGAATCACTATGTGGTGCCGCAATTCACCTATCCGTTCCATCGCACCGCCCGTTGGAATCGATTCGGCCGGCCGGCCGAGATGCCGAAGTACGGTCTCGACGCCTTTCCGGCGCTGTGGTGGTACGACGCCGACAAGGCGGCCAAGGTCGGTAAGCGATCTTGAGGAGGGTCGCGCGGATGACGCAGCCCAGCCGCCGGCAGGTGATCGCTCTCGGGATCGGTGCGGCAGGCGCAGCATTGTTGCGGCCGGATGTCGCCACTGCCGCGAACGGCGCGGAAACCGAATCCGGCCTCGAATCCCATGGCATGTCGGCGTTCGGTGACCTGAAATACCCTGCGGATTTTCACCACTTCGATTACGTCAATCCCGACGCGCCGAAAGGCGGTTTGTTCTCGACCATTCCGTCGAGTCGCGCCTTCAATCAATCGTTTCAGACCTTCAACTCGCTGAACGCCTTCATTCTGAAGGGGGACGGCGCGCAAGGGATGGAGATGACGTTCACGTCGCTGATGGCGCGCGCCGGCGACGAGCCGGATGCGATGTATGGCATGGCCGCGAAGTCGGTGCGTATCTCGGCGGACGGATTGACCTACAAGTTCACGATGCGGCCGGAAGCGCGGTTTCATGACGGGCAAAAATTGACCGCGCGCGATGCCGCCTTCTCTCTGACGATTTTGAAGACCAAAGGCCATCCGTTGATCACGCAGCAGATGCGCGACATGGTGAGCGCGGAAGCGACCGGCGACGCGACTCTGGTCGTTAGATTTGCACCGAAACGCGGGCGCGATGTGCCGCCGTTCGTCGCCGGTCTGCCCATCTTTTCGCAAGCCTACTACACCGCGCATCCGTTCGAGGAATCGACGCTCGATGTGCCGCTCGGCAGCGGGCCCTACAAGGTCGGCCGGTTCGAGGCGAATCGTTTTATCGAATTCGATCGGGTTAAGGATTGGTGGGGCGCGGATCTTCCGGTCTGCCGCGGCAGTTACAATTTCGATACTGTGCGATTCGATTTCTACCGCGATCGCGATGTGGCTTTTGAAGGCTTCACCGGGCGGAGCTATCTGTTCCGGGAAGAGTTCACGTCGCGGATCTGGAACACCCGTTACGATTTCCCGGCGCTGACCGAAGGCCGGGTCAAGCGCGAAGAGTTGCGGGACGAGACGCCGTCGGGCGCGCAGGGCTGGTTCATCAATACCCGCCGCGACAAGTTCAGGGATCCGCGTGTGCGGGAGGCGCTCGGCTGCGCTTTCGATTTCGAATGGACCAACAAGTCCATCATGTACGGCGCCTATGTGCGGACGGTGTCGCCGTTCCAGAACTCCGACCTGATGGCGAGCGGCTTGCCGTCGCCGGAGGAAGCGGCGCTGCTGGAGCCGTTCCGCGGCAAGGTTCCGGATGAGGTGTTCGGAATGCCGTTCGTGCCGCCGGTGTCCGACGGCTCGGGGCAGGACCGCAAGCTGTTGCGCCGCGCCGCGCGGCTGCTCAAAGATGCGGGCTTTGACATCGAGGCCGGGAAGCGGATGACGCCGCACGGCGAGCCCTTCCGCGTCGAGTTCCTGCTCGATGAGCCGTCCTTTCAGGCTCATCATATGCCCTATATCAAGAATCTGCAGACACTCGGGATCGAGGCGACGCTGCGGCTTGTCGACCCGGTTCAGGCGCGGGCGCGGCGCGACGACTTTGATTTCGACATGATGATCGAGCGTTTCGGTTTCTCGACCGTTCCGGGCGACTCGCTACGGCCGTTCTTTTCCTCGCGGGCGGCAGAGACCAAGGGATCGAACAACCTCGCCGGGATTTCTGATCCCGCTGTCGACTCGCTGATGGAGCAGGTGATCGCCGCCGACACGCGCGCCAGGCTGGTGTTCGCGGCGCGCGCGCTGGATCGCGTCATCCGCGCTGGCCGTTACTGGGTGCCGCAATGGTATTCGAACGCGCACCGGCTGGCTTATTGGGATGTGTTCGCCCATCCGCCGAAACTGCCGAAATATCTCGGCGTCAAGGCGCCTGACATCTGGTGGTCGGAGCAGGCGAAGTAAAGCATGGCCGCCTATATCGCCCGCCGCATTCTGCTGATGATTCCCACTTTGCTGGGCATTCTGTTCGTGTCGTTCGTCGTGGTGCAGTTCGCGCCGGGCGGTCCGGTCGAGCGGGTGATCGCGCAATTGAGCGGTTCGGACACCAGCGGGATGTCGCGCATTTCCGGCTCGTCCGGCGGTGACTTCGGCGCGCGTGGCCGGGTTGGCGCGTCGTCCGACGCCGTCAACTCGAAATACCGTGGTGCTCAGGGGCTCGATCCCGCCTTCATCAAGAGCCTCGAAAAGCAGTTCGGCTTTGACAAGCCGGCGCCCGAACGCTTTCTGTTGATGCTGTGGAATTTCTCCCGCTTCGACTTCGGCAAGAGCTACTTCCGCGACACCACCGTGATCCAGCTCATCAAGGAAAAGCTGCCGGTCTCGATGTCGCTCGGCATCTGGATGACGCTTCTGACCTACCTGATTTCGATCCCGCTCGGAATCCGCAAAGCGGTCAGGGACGGATCGCGGTTTGATACCTGGACCTCGGCGGTGATTATTGTCGGCTTTGCGATACCCGGCTTTCTGTTTGCGATCCTGCTCATTATCCTGTTCGCCGGCGGATCGTTCTTCAGCATCTTTCCCTTGCGCGGATTGACGTCGGACGGTTGGAGCCAGTTTCCCTGGTACTGGAAAATCGTCGACTATTTCTGGCATCTGACGCTGCCCATCATCTCGATGGCGCTCGGCGCCTTCGCCACCATGACATTGCTGACCAAGAATTCGTTTCTCGACGAGATCCGCAAACAGTACGTGATGACGGCGCGTGCAAAGGGTTGCAGCGAGCGACAGGTGCTTTACAATCACATATTCCGCAACGCCATGCTGATCGTCATCGCTGGATTTCCAGGCGCGTTCGTCCACGCTTTCTTTTCAGGTTCGCTTCTGATCGAAACCATCTTCTCGCTCGATGGGCTCGGGCTGCTCGGTTTTGAGAGCGTGCTCAATCGCGACTATCCGGTTGTGTTTGGAACGTTGTTCATCTTTTCGCTGGTCGGGCTTGTGGTGAACCTGATTTCCGACCTGACGTACATGTGGATCGACCCGCGAATCGACTTCGAGGCGCGGGAGGTCTGATGGCGGTGACGTTGCCAAAGCCTGTCGAGGCCGATGTCGCGGCGCCGCTCGGTGAAGCGGTGCTTCCGGGACGTCATCCGTTGCGCTTGTCGCCGCTCAATCGCCGGCGCTGGCAGAACTTCAAATCCAACCGGCGCGGTTACTGGTCGCTCTGGATATTCCTGATCCTGTTCGTCGTCTCGTTGTTCGCGGAATTGATCGCCAACGACCGGCCTTTCCTGATCCGCGTCGACGGACATTTCTATTTTCCGGCGTTCGTGACCTATCCGGAAACCGCGTTCGGAGGCGACTTCGAAACAGCTGCCGATTATCGCGATCCGTATCTTCAGAAGCTGATCGCGGACAAGGGCGGCACCGTCATCTGGCCGCCGATCCGCTATTCCTACGACACCCACAACCTCGATCTGCCGACGCCTGCGCCCTCGAAACCGACCTGGCTGCTGACCGAGGCGGAATGCAAGGATGTGGTGCAGCGGAAGCATCTCACAGGCTGCCGCGACCTTGAGTACAACTGGCTCGGGACCGACGATCAGGGCCGCGACGTGGTGGCGCGGCTGATCTACGGATTCCGGATTTCGGTGCTGTTCGGACTTTGCCTGACCATCGTCTCGTCGATCATCGGGATCGCGGCCGGCGGCGTACAGGGCTATTTCGGCGGTTGGATCGATCTCGGCTTTCAGCGCTTCATCGAAGTCTGGACCGCGATTCCGTCGCTCTATCTGCTCCTGATCCTGTCGTCGATCCTGGTGCCGGGCTTCTTCGTGCTGCTCGGAATCCTGCTGCTGTTCTCGTGGGTGTCGCTGGTCGGTCTGGTGCGCGCCGAATTCCTGCGTGGCCGCAACTTCGAATACATCACGGCGGCGCGGGCGCTCGGCGTGTCGAACGCGACCATCATGTTCCGCCATCTTCTGCCGAACGCCATGGTCGCGACCATGACGTTCCTGCCGTTTATCGTGTCGTCGTCGGTGATGACCCTGACCGCGCTCGATTTTCTTGGCTTCGGACTGCCGCCTGGTTCGCCGTCGCTGGGCGAAATGCTGGCGCAGGGCAAGGCCAACGTGCAGGCGCCATGGCTCGGCTTCACCGGATTTTTCTCGCTCGCGATCATGCTGTCGCTTTTGATCTTCATCGGCGAAGCCGTGCGTGACGCTTTCGATCCGCGCAAGACGTTCAGGTAAGATCCCGGATGGACGCCATCAATCAGCCGCTGCTCGACGTTCGCGACCTGTCCGTTGCGTTTCATCATGGCAGCGGACAGTCGGTCGCCGTCGATCGCATTTCGTTCGACATCAAGCGTGGCGAGTGTGTGGCGCTGGTCGGCGAATCCGGTTCCGGGAAATCCGTCAGCGCACTCTCGATTCTGAAGCTGTTGCCCTATCCGGCCGCATCGCACCCTAGCGGCAACGTCCGCTTCAAGGGGCGCGAGTTGCTGAGCCTAGCCGAGCGCGACATCAGGAGCATTCGCGGCAATGACATCTCGATCATTTTCCAGGAGCCGATGACCTCGCTCAATCCGCTGCACACCATCGAAGCGCAGATCGGCGAGATATTACTGCTCCACGGCGGGGTTCGCGGCGCGGCGGCGCGGCAGCGGACGCTGGAATTGCTGACGCAGGTCGGTATTCCCGAGCCGGAAACCCGCCTTGCCAGCTATCCGCACCAGTTATCGGGCGGTCAGCGCCAGCGCGTGATGATCGCGATGGCGCTCGCCAACGAACCCGATCTTCTCATCGCGGACGAGCCGACTACCGCGCTCGACGTCACGGTGCAGGCGCAGATCCTGGCCCTGTTGGCGGATATCCGTGCCCGGCTCGGCATGAGTCTTTTGTTCATCACGCACGATCTCGGCATTGTCCGCCGCATCGCCGACCGCGTTTGCGTCATGAACGGCGGCAAGATCGTCGAGCAGGGACCGGTCGAGGAGGTTTTTGAATCGCCGCGGCATCCCTATACGCGCGAACTGCTGGCCGCGGAGCCGAAGCCAGACCCGGCGCCGCCGCGCCCGGAATCGCCCGTCGTGATCGCGGCCGACGAGCTCAAGGTCTGGTTTCCGATCCGGCGCGGGCTCTTGCGCAAAGCGGTTGGCTACATCAAGGCGGTGGACGGCGTGACTCTGAAGGTCCGTAAGGGCGAGACGCTCGGCGTCGTCGGCGAATCCGGATCGGGCAAGACCACGCTCGGGCTGGCGCTCCTGCGGCTGATCTCTTCGGATGGCCCGATCGTTTTCCTCGGCAAGAACATCCAGGGACTGCGTTTCAAGCAGATGCGGCCGTTCCGCCGCGACATGCAGATCGTGTTTCAGGACCCGTTCGGGGCCTTGAGTCCGCGGATGTCGGTCGGCGACATCGTCGCTGAAGGCTTGAGCGTGCATCAGAGACAGCTATCCGACGCGGAACGAGAGACCCGGGTGGTCAAGGCGCTGACCGATGTCGGGCTCGATCCGGCGACGCGCTTCCGCTATCCGCACGAATTCTCCGGCGGCCAGCGCCAGCGTATCAGCATCGCGCGCGCCGTGGTGCTGGAGCCGAATTTCGTCGTCCTGGACGAGCCGACCAGCGCGCTCGACATGCTGTTTCAGGCGCAGATGGTCGATCTCCTGCGTGAGTTGCAGCGCAAGCGCGACCTGACCTACATGTTCATTTCCCACGACTTGCGCGTGGTCGCCTCTCTTGCCAGCCACCTCATCGTGATGCGCCAGGGCAAGGTGGTCGAGGAAGGACCGGCGTCGGAGTTGTTCAAGAATCCGAAATCGGATTACACCCGCGCGCTGTTCGCCGCGGCCTTCCGGCTGGAGACCGCGAACGGCGCGGAAGCCTGAGACCTCGTCCGGGACACAACTGCTGTTACATCCGCTTTATGCTGGTTAAGTCGTTTCCCGCCATCTTGATGCGGGTGATCGCGTCGTGAATGCCTTCGATCGCCGTCGCCATGTGATAGGCGTTGGCGTGGACCAGCGTGGTCGCGTTCCGGACGATGGCGACGTGTCCTTTCCAGAACATCAGATCACCGCGCCGCGGCTGTTGCGCCTCCTGCGGAGACAGCGTGCGGCCCAGCGCTGCTTCCTGCATGTCGCTGTCGCGCGGACAAGCGATGCCGGATGCGTTGAGCGCGATCTGCACAAGGCCGGAACAGTCGATGCCGAGGCTGGTCTTGCCGCCCCACAGATACGGCGTTCCGACAAACATTTCGGCGACCGTGACGAAATCGGCGGCGGCATGATCGAGCGGGGCGGCATGGTTGGCGGGGATGTACAGACGATCATCAGTGACGGCGAAGCCGCTGTCATGGCGCTGGACGGTCAGCCGGACGCCGAGCGACAGCGTCTCGGTCGGCGGCAGCTTGATCGACGGTCCGGGAAACGCAAACGTCCGCAAGGTGACGACCTTGTGCGTCTGCGCCGCGCCAGGCTTGGCGAGCGCGCGGTCCGGGAGCCAGCCCACATAGCCGTCGTCGTTCAACTGGCCCCAGGCCCAGCCTTCAGCGCTGTGGTCGTAGATCGTGACCCGCTCGCCGCGCAGCGCCTGGGTCTGGAGCATCGCATCCGGTGCAGGCTCGCGCTGCAGGGGCGCCACCGCTTCGACAACCTCCCATTCCTCCCCGTCAACGAATCGCTTCGCCCTGACCCTGCCTTCGAGGTGGCGGGCGGCAATCTCCGGCCGTGCCGGCGTCAGGCGCGGATCATCCATAGCGTTCGCTCAATAGTCTGAAGAGGGCGCGCGCGGCCTGGCATTCGCCGCCCTCGGGCCGCGCCGGCTTGGCCGACGGCGTCCAGCCGTAGATATCGACATGAAGCCAGCTCTTCGTCGCCGCGACGAAGCGTTGCAGGAACAGCGCGCAAACGATCGAGCCGGCAAAGCCGCCCGATGGCGCATTGTTGATGTCGGCGACCTTGGAATCGAGCCATCTATCGTAGGCAGGCCATAGCGGCAGCCGCCACAGCGGATCGTTTTCGGCCTGTGCGCAGCGCGCGACATCGAGCGCGAGCTTTTCGTCGCCCGTATAGAATGGCGGAACATCCGGCCCCAGCGCCACGCGCGCCGCGCCGGTGAGGGTCCCTAGATCGATCAGAAGATCGGGCTTCTCCTCGTCCGCCAACGCCAGCGCGTCGGCGAGGACCAGCCGGCCCTCGGCATCGGTGTTGCCGATCTCCACGCTCAAGCCCTTGCGCGACGGAAAGATGTCGAGCGGCCGAAACGCGTTGCCGGCCACGGCGTTCTCGACCGCCGGGATCAGCACGCGCAACCGCACTTTCAGCTTCGCATCCATCACCGTCAGCGCCAGCGCCAGCACATTGGCCGCGCCGCCCATGTCCTTCTTCATGATCTGCATGCCGCTGGCCGTTTTGAGATCGACGCCGCCAGTGTCGAAGCAGACGCCTTTACCGACCAGCGTGACCTTCGGATGGGTGGGATCACCCCAGGTGAAATCGATCAGGCGCGGCGCGCGCGGCGAGGCCATGCCGACCGCATGGATCAGCGGAAAATTCCGTTGCCTTAGATCGTCGCCGACGACGCAGCTGAATTCCGCATCGAAACGCCGCGCGAGATTCTGGGCGGCGGCCGCAAGCTCCTCCGGTCCCATGTCGTTGGCGGGCGTATTGATCAGGTCGCGTGCAAGCGATACCGCCTCGGCCGTCCTCGAGATTGCCGCGATGTCGACGCCATCGGGCGGCACCAGACGCGCTTTGGGTGCGTCGGCCTTGCGGTATCGATCGAAGCGATAGTTGCCGAGCGCGAACGCCAGCGTTGCGAGATGGATATCGTGCGGCGCATTGGCAAAACGGAAGGTTCCTGGCGGCAATAGCCCCGGCAGCTTTCCGGCGAGGAACGGATCGCGCGTTTGGTCTGATTCCTCGCCAAGTCCGAAGAGAACGTGTGAGATGTCGCCGTTGTCCGCAGGCAGCGCGAGATATTGCCCCGACTTGGCCAGAAAGCCGCTCGTCTCGGCAAACCGGCGAGCAGGACCGTCGGGCATCGCGCTGGCCGCTTCCCAAGCTGTCCTGGAGACAAAGGTGATCGGAACAGCCTCCTCGGCTGACGAGGTCGCAAACGCGGGATGCATGGTGAGTGACCTCTGTCCGTTATAGCGCTTTCGAGCGAAGCATGTCCTCGGGTCTGACCCGATGATGGAGTCCGGTTCGCGTGCGGAAAACGCATCGAATCAAAGGCTAGAGTTTTTCACCGTTTTCGTGAAGCAGTGAAAGACTCAAATGAGAGAGCGCTTAATCGGAAGCGGCGCCGGTACCCGTCGGAGTAGTTAACCAGACGTTAGGGTTAACAGTCTATTGCTGAAGCCGCCGACTTTCGATCGGCCAGCAATTGCGAGTGAAAAGTGCCATGCGTCAGCAGTCGTGTCTTGCAAGGCTTTTCGCCTCCACAACCATAACGGCAATGTTGGCGGCCGGCCTCGCGGGCTGCCAGACCGCCGGCATGTCCGATGTCACCGGCTCGCTCGGCGCCAGAGCCGAAAAGCATTCAGGAGCCGATCCTCATCGCGCCGTCGAAGTTTATGGCGAGCGGTTTCGCGCCAATCCCAAGGATGCCGAGGCGGGGTTGAAATACGGACAGGCATTGCGCGCCATCGGGCAGCGCGCGCAGGCGGTTGCGGTGCTGGAACGCGCCGCGATCCTGAATCCGGGCAACAAGGCGGTGCTTGCCGGCTGGGGCCGGGCATTGGCTGATAACGGGCAGTCGCAACAGGCCTTCGATGTTCTCAGCCGGGCGCATACACCGGCAAATCCGGACTGGCGGATTCTTTCCGTCCAGGGGACTACGCTCGACAAGCTCGGCCGTCACGAGGATGCGCGCCGCTATTACGCGAGCGCGCTCAGGATCAGGCCCGACGAGCCCTCGGTGCTGTCCAATCTCGGCATGTCCTATATCCTGACCAAGGAGCTGCCGAAAGCGGAGGAGACGTTGCGTCGCGCTTACGCCGGTGCTCCGGTTGATAGCCGGATCCGGCAGAATTTGGCGCTGGTCGTTGGATTGCAGGGGCGGTTCGACGAAGCTGAAGGTATTGTGAAGGCTGATCTGCCCGTCGACGAAGCCGCGGCGAACGTGGCCTATCTGAAGCAGATGCTCGGGCGCGGCGCCAGCGTGCGGGCCGGTGCGGCTGACGTTGTCGGTCAGGACTCCCGCAGGTCACGGGCGGAAAGCCATCCGCGGCTGGACGGATCGGTCTCATAGACTTCGCTTCCAACGGAATCAGAAGCGAGGCTCGATGATTTTGATGTGACGCGTTCTCTGCACGCGAACCCGGACTCCATCCTCGGGTCAAGCCTGAGGACATGCCTTGCCCGAAAGCGCAATAAGCCGCCGATTTGCAAGTCTCAGTGCATTTGCGCGGCGATCTTGATTCCGGTCGGTCCGAGAATGACCACGAATAGAACGGGCAGGAAGAACACGATCATCGGGACCGTCAGCTTGGGCGGCAGAGCGGCTGCCTTCTTCTCGGCTTCGGTCATGCGCATGTCACGATTTTCCTGCGCCATCACGCGAAGGCTTTGCGCGAGCGGGGTGCCGTAGCGCTCTGACTGCTGGAGCGCGAGACATACGGATTTCACACCTTCCACACCGGTGCGGTTCGCCAGATTTTCATAGGCGATTTTGCGGTCCTGAAGGTATGACAGTTCCGCCGTGGTCAGAGTAAACTCCTCCGCCAGCGCGACCGACTGGTTGCCGATCTCCGTGCTGACCTTGCGGAAGGCGACTTCGATGGACATGCCGGATTCAAGGCAGATCAGCAGCAGGTCGAGCGCGTCCGGAAAAGCCCGTTTGATCGAGAGCTGGCGCTTCGTAATGGCGTTCTTCAGAAACAGCATCGGCGCCTGCAGGCCGAAGAATGTCGCACCGATGCAGATGCCGATCTTGACATGGGTGGGTTGCTGCGTGTGCGATAGCAGAAAAACATAGGCGATCGCTCCAATCAGCATGACGATCGGGGTCACCATGCGGAAGAACAGGAAAGTGACGTAAGGGGCCTGACCGCGATATCCCGCCATGACGAGCTTCTCGCGGGCGGCCTCCTGTGCCACCCACTTTCCAAGATTGAGATCCTCCACGATCTTCGAGACAAACTGCTTCGGCGCCTGCCGAAGAGAGACCTTTTCGGATTTCGAGAGCCGCTCGCGCTCGCGCTGGCGAATGCGCTCCCTCTCGCTGGCGACGGCCTTCATTCGCTTGGTAAGACCATCCGCCGCAAAAAAAGGCGTTATCAACGTGTAGACGGTCGCGCTGGCGGCAATCGCCGCAAGAACCATCGTCATAAACTGTGGATCGTGAAATTTCTCGATCAGGATGTCGAGCATGCTGCACCGTCAGAAGTCGAAGTTGATCATTTTCCTCATCACGAGGATGCCGGCTGACATCCACAACGCGGAGCCGGCCAGCATCAGCCGCCCGGTAGGATGAGTCCACAGCAGCGCGATGTAGTCCGGCGTGGATAGATAGACCAGCAGCATGACGATCGGCGGTAGCGAGCCGATGATTGCGGCCGACGCCTTGGCTTCCGTCGACACCGCCTTGATTTTTTCTGCCATCTTCTTGCGGTCCCGCAGCACCTTGGACAGGTTGCCGAGAGCTTCAGAAAGGTTGCCGCCGGATTTTTGCTGAATCGCGATCACGATACCGAAGAAGTTCGCTTCGGGAACAGGCATCCGCTCGTACAGACGCGAACAGGCCTCACCGAGCGGCATGCCGACGGCCTGGGTCTCGATGATCGCGGCGAATTCGCTTTTCAACGGCTCCGGTGAATCGGCCACAACGACCTTGAGGGATTCGAAGAGAGGCAAGCCGGCCTTGATGCCGCGGACGATCACGTCCACCGCGTCGGGGAGGGCGCGCAGGAATGCGGTTTCCCGGCGCTGCTTGAGGAATCCGAGCAGCCAACGCGGCACACCGAAGCCCGCAGCGAATGCCAGGCCGGCCGCAGCAAGCGGCCCGGCTCCCAAGATCATGGGAACGGAAAAGCAGATCATGGCGAGAACGCCGGAAACGATCAGAAACTTCTCTTTCGACCATGACAACCCCGCCTGTGCGATGCGGTGGTTGAGGGTGAGTTTTCTGTCGCGTTTCTGGCGTTGCTCGATTTCCCGCAACGAACCTTCGATCTGCTCGCGGCGCGAGCGCTGGGCTCTGTCGACTTGTCGGATAGCGGGGGTGGTCCGTGCGAACGCGGCCCGGCGCTTCTCCGCCTTCATCTCCCCCGACAGCGCCGGATACAGGAAAACCCACGCGACGCCGCCCACCGCGGTTGCAGCCATGAATCCCAATGCCAGGGTCTGCAAGTTCATGAGCGTGCGTCCTCAGATATCGACCTTGACTTCCGCCGCATCAAGTGCGGCTGCAAGTCGCTTCTCCTCGTTATAGTACCGTGCGCGTTCCCAGAACCGCGGCCGGCCGATTCCCGTCGAACGATGCCGCCCGATCACATTGCCGTTGGCGTCCTCGCCAATCAGATCGTAGAGGAAGATATCCTGGGTGATGATGGTTTCGCCCTCCATTCCCATCAACTCGGTAATGTGAGTGATGCGCCGCGAGCCGTCGCGGAGGCGTGCGGCCTGGATGATGATATCGATCGAAGCGCAGATCATCTCGCGGATCGTACGCGAAGGCAGCGCAAAGCCGCCCATTGTGATCATGGACTCGCAGCGCGACAGCGCCTCGCGCGGATTGTTCGCGTGCAGCGTGCCCATCGAGCCGTCGTGGCCGGTGTTCATGGCCTGCAGCAGGTCGAACGCCTCCGGTCCGCGGACCTCGCCGACGATGATGCGTTCGGGGCGCATGCGCAGGCAGTTGCGGACCAGGTCGCGCATCGTCACCTGGCCCTCGCCTTCGATGTTCGGCGGACGGGTTTCGAGCCGTACGACGTGCGGTTGCTGCAATTGAAGCTCGGCCGCGTCCTCGCAGGTAATGATGCGCTCGTCATGGTCGATATAGTTGGTGAGGCAGTTCAGCAGCGTGGTCTTGCCGGAACCGGTGCCGCCCGAGATCAGCACATTGGCGCGGCACCGGCCGATGATCTGAAGAATTGTCCCGCCTTCCGGAGTGATGGCGCCGAACTTCACCAGTTGATCGAGGGTCAGCTTGTCCTTCTTGAATTTGCGGATCGTCAGCGCAGGCCCGTCGATCGCGAGCGGCGGGACGATGGCATTGACGCGCGATCCGTCGGCGAGACGCGCATCGCATATCGGCGAGGATTCATCGACCCGCCGTCCGACCTGGCTGACGATCCGCTGACAGATGTTCAGCAGTTGCTGGTTGTCGCGAAACCGGATTCCGGTTCGCTGGATCTTGCCCGCGACCTCGATGAAGACCGTGCCGGCGCCGTTGACCATGATGTCCGCGATATCGTCGCGCGACAGCAGCGGCTCGAGCGGGCCATAACCGAGAACGTCGTTGCAGATGTCGTCGAGCAGTTCTTCCTGCTCGGCGATCGACATCACGATATTCTTGATCGCGATGATCTCGTTGACGATATCGCGAATCTCCTCGCGCGCGGATTCGCCGTCGAGCTTGGCGAGCTGAGCGAGATCGATGGCCTCGATCAGGGCACCGAAAATGGTCGCCTTGACCTGATAATAGGTGTCGGACCTGCGGGCATCGATCGCTGGCGTCTGGGTTGCCGGTCGCGCTGGCGCGAGCGGCGGTGAGGCGACCTTGGGCGAAGCGACTTCCGTGGATGTTTGCGTATTCGAGGTGGGCGGTGCGACCTCCGTCAGGCCCGCCAGCTTCCGGGTGCTGTCCTCTGGTCCGCTACGCTTGCCAAACACGACGGTACTCCACGCAATGACTTACTTTGCCCGCAACTTCTCGATGAATGGCGGCAGGAACGATTTTCTCGGCTTCTTTGCTTCGCCGCGGCCGGTCAGGCGTTGAGCGAGCTGCAGAAACATTTCGGCAATGCGATGGTTCGGCGCGATTTCCGCGATCATCTGGCCGTTGTTCGCGGCCGATCCGAACATCTGCGGGTCGAACGGGACGCTGACGATCGGTTGGCTTTCAATGGCCTTGGCGAATTCATTGGCGCTGATCTCCGGCCGCTTCGGAACGCCGACCTGGTTGAGGCAATAGAGCGGAGGCCGGTCGTTCGGCCGCGCCGCCTTGAGCAGGTCGAACAGGTTCTTTGTGTTGCGTAGGCTGGCGAGATCTGGTGTCGCGGCGATGAGGATATCATCCGCTCCGATCAGGGCTCGCCTGGTCCAGCCCGACCATTGATGCGGAATATCGAGAACGATGCAGGGCATCGTCGCGCGCAGCGTATCGAGGGTCGAATCGAATGCCTCCACCCCGAAGTCATAGATGCGGTCCAGCGTCGCTGGCGCGGCGAGCAGGCTCAGGTGGTCGGTGCATTTCGACAACAGGCGATCGACGAAGGCGGTATCGATGCGGTCCGGCGAAAAGACGGCGTCGGCGATTCCTTGAGGTGGATCCTGATTAAAGTCCAGCCCAGCGGTACCGAAAGCGAGATCGAGGTCGGCGACGACGGAATCGAGCGCCAGATCGCGTGCAATCGCCCAGGCGACATTGTGGGCGATCGTTGAGGCGCCGACGCCGCCCTTGGCGCCGGCAATTGCGATGACCCGGCCGACCGCTTTGGCTTCCGGGGCTGAAAACAGGCCGCAAACGGAGCGGACGATGTCGATGGGAGCCGCCGGCGCGATGACGTAGTCGCTGACGCCGCGCTTGACCAATTCGCGATACAGCGTCACGTCGTTGACGCGGCCGATCACGATAACGCGCGTGCCTGCGTCGCACACGGTTGCAAGGTGGTCGAGCGCTGCCAGGATGTCGCCGCGCTCGTCGGCTTCGAGAATGATGACGTTCGGTGTCGGCGCCGAGCGATAGGCCTCCACGGCAGCGGCCATGCCGCCCATCTGGATCTTGAGGTGAGCCTTGGCCAGCCGCCGATCCTCGCCGGCGGCTTGAACGGCCGTGGCCGTGTCCATGGTCTCGCAAAATGCCTGCACCGATACACGCGGCGCCGGTGCAATATGATCCTCCGCCCCCGGCGAAGGGGATGTGGTCGAGTCTGCGTCCTGGCGAGCGTGACTGATCATTTGCCTGTGTCGCTGAGTTTGGCTTTTTCGGCTTCGGGATAGTCCGTCGTGGTGGTCAAGCCCTTACGATACTTTTCGAAACCTTCGGTGCGACGAGCCGTATAGGGCGGAGTTTCGGGCCTCGGCTGGACTAGGTCCGATGGATTGTCGATCATCGATGCGAGGTTGCGCTGAGTGGCGCACCCGAAATTCCAGTAAGGCTTGTTGTCGAGATAGCCCCTGTTTTTGATCGAGGGACCGAGGTCGTCCGGCCAGACACCGCAGGGGCCTGCCACGGCGGCGATTCGCGGATAGGTCAGGCGAATGGTTGCGAACAGGCGCGGATCGGCGGGGTTGTAGTGCCGGACGATGATCCCGCGCGGTGGCACGCCGGCTGCGGTCAACAGCGAACGCACTTCCTTGAATGAACTTGCCGCCGCTCGGGCATTCCTGGTTTCCGCCGGCACCTCGGCGATGATGGCGCCGGTGCCCTCGCGGAGCCAGACGCTCGCAAGTCCGATGACATCCGCACGCTGCGCGGCCGTCAGGCCGCCTCGTGTGTTGCCGACGAAGATATTGACGGTCCGATCGGCCTCCTGGATCGCGATGGGATGCCGCAAACGATAATCGTTTGGAATGCTCGCGGTTGTGCTCACCCGATCCGTATGGGTGCAGGCACCCAGCGCGGCAGCGAGGCCGGCGACGATGACGGCCACGCGCAGGTTACGGCGTTCGGCGGAATCTACGGATGTCATCGTTTCGTTCCTTGCCCGCCTCAGTCGGTGATGAAGCCGTAGGTGCCGCGATAATGACGCGCTGGTTCGACACGACCCGGCGCGCCGTAGATGCGGTTGATGCTGCCCAGGAGGTCGGACTGCGGATCGGATGCGTCGGCGAAACCGTCATCGGGCCGCGACAGATCCTTTTGTGCGACGGCGCGCACCACATAGGGCGTTACAAGGACCACCAGCTCGGTCTGCCCGTTGACATAGTCGCGGCTGCGGAACAGCGCCCCGAGGACCGGCAACTGGGTGAGTCCGGGCAAGCCGTTGATGGCTTGCTTGGTCTGCTCCTGGATCAGACCGGCCATGGCCATCGAGCCGCCGGACGGAATCTCCAGTGTCGTTTCCGCGCGCCGCGTCCTTATTGAGGGTACCGTGAGCGAGTTGCCGATCGTCTGCGTTATCGTCATCGCGTTCTCGGTCGACAGCTCCGAGACCTCTGTCATTACCCGCAGGCTGATCCGGCCCTCGGTCAGCACCACCGGCGTGAAATTCAGCGAGATGCCGAACTTCTTGAATCTGATCTGCGTCAGGCAGACCCGGGTGGCGGGATCGCATGAGTAGCCGGCTGGAATGGGAAACTCGCCTCCCGAGATGAAGGTCGCCGACTCCCCCGATATCGCCGTGAGGTTCGGCTCGGCGAGCGTCCGGATCACGCCTGCGCTTTCCATGGCGCGAAGCGTGGCCTGCACGCTCGGAACCACACCGGGATAGCCGGCTTGCCCGGGCAGGAGGTTGGTCAGGCCGGCGGATCCGCTAAGGTTGTTTCCACTTACGAGCGGCCTGCCGAGAGCGGTGAACGGATTCGAATTGCTGAAGTTCACGACCGCGGTGCCGTAGTTCATATTGGCGCTGAGGTCGATGCCCATCTGCTTGATGATGGTGCGAGCGACTTCTGCGACCGTGACCTTGAGCATGACCTGGTCACGGCCCCGCACGGCGATATTGTTGACGACTTTTTGTACGCCGTCGGCGAGGCGTGCGGCGAGATCCCCGGCCTGTTGCGCCTCGATCGGGCTCGACACCCATCCCGAGAGCATGACTCCGTCACCCAAACCATCGACCTTGATCGCGGCATTCGGCAGAAGTTGCTTGAGCGCGGCGCGCAAGCCGTTGAGATCGCGCGTAACCGCGATATCGTAGGCCGAGATCTGCTGGCCGCTGCTGTCAAAGAAGATGATGTTGGTTTGACCGACTGCCGCGCCGATGATGTAAGCGCGTTGCGCTGATCTCACCACGGCGTTCGCGATTTTCGGGTCGGCGACCAGAACGTCCTTCACATCGCGTGGCAGGTCCACCACAACCGACTTGCCGATGCCGAGCGAAAGAGATTGTGTATGCATCTTTGCGCCGGTCGTCGCAGCAGACACGCGGTAATCGCTCGCGAACACCGGCGCCAGCGCGGGATTCAGCGTGAATGCGCCCACTGCCGCGAAGGCGAGTGACCGTGTCACGAAGGCCCGCACTGATGTAGGTTTTGTTGTCCATTCCATGACGGGCGTCCTTAACTACCTCTGCACGGTGACCTGAGTCGGAACGCCGTAACGGACGACACTGATACTGTCGCGCCTCCTATCATCGATGTTGCTTTCCGGGGCATTGGCGTCGGCGAGGCTGCGCAGCGCGAGCGATAGCGTTCCCATCTGACGCGACCGCGCCAGCGTCTCCGCCTGTTCGGGTTTCAATTCGAGCGTCGCGGTCCTGCCAACCACGACTTTTTGTCCATTCTTCTCCTCGATGGTCTGATCGACCGCGAGGACGCGCACATTGCTGAGAATGGTTTCCGAGTTCACGGAATCTCCGCTCGGATGATCGGCGTTTCTGTCCCGCCTCGAGAGGATCACGTCAACGCGGTCATTGGGCAGTATGAAGCCGCCGGCTCCCGTCTCCGGGGAAATTTCGGTCGAGATCGCGCGCATCCCGGTGGGCAGGATCGCGGCCATGAAGCCGGATCCTTTTGCGCTGACGAGCTTGGGTTCGCGAATGGGCTCTCCGGCGATGAAGGGCGAGCGGGCGATCGACCCCGCGAGTTGCGTGGTGGCGTCCGGACGTCGGTCACGGCGAATGAAGCTGTTGCTGGCGCTATCCGCGGGCCAGGTCTGCCACGCCACATCGTTTGCGGTGACCGTCTGGCCCAGTTGAATGTCGGATTTCGCAACCAGGACGTCGACAGTCGGAAGTTGTACCGTCTGAGCGATTTGAGGTTTCTTGTCAGATCCGCTCGCGAGGTAGGCGGCGAGGCCGCCCGCGCCGACTGCGATGGTCAGGACGACGATGCGTGCGGTGTTCATGCGCTTGAATTTCCACGTTACGGCGCGGCGCTTGCGTCGCCGTCACGGGAGTTGAACATTTATTCGTCAAAGCATGGTTAATGAGGCGTATCTAAATCGCGTTAACGAGATCTTGCTGTCACCGAAAGCCAAAGCGCGTCAGATCGACCGCACTTACCCAGTCGGTCTCCGGATAGATCAGCAAAGCGGCGAATGCGAGCGCGATTCCATAGGGAATTCCCGCATTCCTGCCGTGCAGCCGGAGAAGCCAGTCCTGACTGTAAAGCGACGCCGGCAAGGGCCATTGCCGGAACTGGAGCAGCAATAGCGTCAGCGCTCCGCCGAACAGCGAGGCATAGACCAGGTACTCCAGCGTATGTCCGAAGCCGAACCAGAGCGCGGACGCCGCCGCCACTTTGGCGTCGCCGCCGCCGATCCAGCCCATCGCAAAGCACGAGAAGGCCACGACGAGAACCGCAAGCCCGGCTCCCGCATGGGACAGCATCTCGTGAAGCCCCATGCCGCTCAGGGGAGCCAGCAGGAGGAAGCCGGCTATCAAGAGCAGCGAGACCCGGTTCGAGATTGTCATGGTCAGCAGATCGCTCGCGGCCGCGAATGCCATCAAGGCGGGGAACAACAGCAATCGTGCGATATCGAGGGTCATGGAATAGCCGGTCCCGATTCCTTTACGGCGTGATCCGTCATGGGATCCGATCGTATCCTGTCGATGTGAACATTCTGGAAACGGGAAAGGTCATGGCCAGACAGCGATAATCCTGGCCACGATCGCAATGACGGCGACGGTCAGCGCCATGCAGACAGTCTGGATCGCCCGTTGCGTCGGTTCATCATGGGGCGGACAATGTTTCTTGGGCACGGAGGGTTTGGACATGATCATGGCGGCCCTGTCAGCTTTCGTGCGCGAATGGAAGGGAAGCAGACACGGAAACAGAAAAGGCCCCGGCAGACCGGGACCTTTTCGATCGCGAAACGAAAGACTTTCGCTTACTTCTTGTGAAGATCGTCTTGGACGTTCTGGAACGTGGTGTTCAGCGAGGTTCCGAGCGTGTTGACCGCGGTGATGATCGCGACGGCAATGCCGGCGGCGATCAGGCCATATTCGATCGCGGTCGCGCCGGACTCATCCTTCAAAAAGCGCGAAAAAAGGTTCTTCATAACTGGCTCCATGTGTTCACGTGGCTGTCGAACTACACTTGGTCCCAACGGCGTTCTCAGCACCGTGACCATGCCATCAACGTAGGAGGGGAGAATTGCAGCGCAGTTAATTCGATTGCAGAAATACGGCCGTAACGAGCCGAGTATGTCTCACGGTGAATTTATATTTAAAGGAGATTTATAAAAATGCGTTTGACTCGACAGCCGCGTTCGAGCGCGCCTTATGTCAGCGGCGGCGGCTTTTGCAAATCGCTCACCCGTCCGGGATCAAGACGCCGGCAGCGCTTGTCCCTGCGTGCGTTTGCAGTTCATTCATCAATTAACGTCAGATTTCATGTCGTGGGCTGGCCCTGTCGGCATCGCCTTTTCAGCCCCTATGCGTTCCGGAGTAGAGTATGTGGTTCAAGTCCCTGCACGGCCCTTCGCGTGCTTCGGTCATCGGCATGTCGCTCGCAGCGGTGATGTTGCTGGGTCCGGTGGCGGCTCCCGCCGAGGTGACGAGTGAGCCGATTTCGGTCAATGTCGACCAGGCAAAGCTGGTCAGGCTGCCCGGACATATCGCGACGATCGTGGTCGGTAATCCGCTGATTGCCGACGTTACCCTGCAGCCCGGCGGCCTTGTTGTCGTGACTGGCAAGGGCTATGGCGCAACCAATGTGATTGCGATGGACCGTGCCGGCAGCATTTTGGTGGATCGCGTCATTCAGGTCGAGGGGCCAAGCGATCAGGTGGTGACGGTCTATCGCGGCCTGGAGCGTGAGTCTTATAGCTGCATGCCGATTTGTCAGAAGCGGGTCACCCTCGGTGACAGCACCGCTTACTTCAAGGCGACAATGGACCAGGCCAACAACCTGAGTTCGCAGGCCGGCAACGCCTCTACAAAATAAAAGCCGATTGGCAGCGGGATTCCCGGCTCTCTGCCGGCGCAGCACCTGCCAAACCGATCCAGAATTAGTTAATATCCGGTATACGGCGAGGGGCATTCTGCTCCTATCGGACGAAACACTTCCACAATCAGTTTCGGGTAGTCCTTGACGGTAGATAAATCCCGCCGTGCGCAAGGATTTCACGATGTCGCCGTTTCCCCGCTTCAAGGCCACAGCAAGGATGGCCGCTCGTTTTCAGGGCCATAAGGGTGGGTCCGCGGCGGTTGAATTTGCGCTCGTCGCGCCGATGTTCTTCGCGCTGCTGTTCGCGATCATCGAGACAGGACTGGTGTTTTTTGCGAGCCAGAGCCTTGAGACCGCCTTGCAGGACTCCGCGCGCACGATCATGACCGGTCAGGCGCAGATCGCCGATCTCACAAAGCAGAGTTTCAAGACCAACATCGTCTGCAAGTACGCCGGTATTCTGTTCGATTGTGAAAACAAGATCTATGTCGATGTCCAGAGTTATCCGTCCGGTTTCGGGAGCGTGGAGATCTCCAATCCGATCTCGGGCGAAGATTTCACCAACACGAAATACAACCCCGGCGGCCCGGGAGACATCGTCGTCGTGCGGCTGTTCTATAAGTGGCCGCTATACGTCACGGGGCTTGGCTACAACATCGCCAACCTGAGCAGCGGCGAGCGGCTGCTGTCAGCGACGGCCGCCTTCAAGAACGAGCCCTATCCAGCTCCGACGCCATCATCCTGATGATGGGTACGCAGGAAACGGCCGCGTATGCAAATTGAGAATGTGAAGCCGATGTCTAAGGCGTTTTCGAGCGGAGTGGATGCCGGTTCGCGTGAAGAGGGCGCGTCAGAACAAAAGTCTCGAGTCTCGTTCCGATTTGATCGGAACGGAAATGGCTCCAGCATCTGGTCTTGCCTCAGGGGTAAGGCGGCAGCATTGCGGCGGGATTCGCGCGGCACGGCAGCGACCGAGTTTGCGATCATCGTGCCGCTGATGCTGGTGATGCTGTTCGGGACCATCGAGGTGTCGTCAGGCGTGGCCGTCAATCGCAAGGTCACGCTGGTCGCGCGGACACTGTCCGATCTCACCTCGCAGTCCAGGGGGGTTAACGATGCCGACGTGACGAATTTTTTGGCTGCCAGCTACGGCATCATGTGGCCCTATCCCTCGGGACCCGTGCAGGCCACGATTTCGGAGCTGTATATCGATCCTGCGACTTCGGTGGCGCGGGTGCAATGGAGCAAGGGCAAAGCGCCGCGAGGCACGGGGTCGACAGTCGGCATTCCTTCAGGACTCATCGCGCGGGATTCGTCTGGCAAAGTGCTCCCCAATCAGTACCTCATCTTCAGCGAGGTCAGCTATCTTTATAAGCCGATCCTCGGCTATGTGATGTCGAAGGCGGGCATCACGCTGAGCGACGCTACTTATACCCGCCCGCGCAAGTTCAGCTGCGTCACCTATCCTACGCCTCCGTCTGGCAATTTCCCTCCCTGCCCGACCAATTGAGGTTGCGTGAACACTTCAAGATATCGTCATAAAACAAGAAAGGCCGCGCTGAGGACGCGGCCTTTCTTTCGATGTGATCTTTATCAACAGGACGTAGACGCGCGCTGCTTAGCCAGCCGCGCGAAGATTGTCGGCTGAAGATTTTCCAGAACGGCGATCAGCGACGATTTCGTAGCTGATCTTCTGTCCTTCACGCAGCGTTCCGAGCCCGGCCCGCTCAACCGCGCTGATGTGAACGAACACGTCGTTGCCGCCATCGTCAGGTTGAATGAAGCCGTAGCCCTTGGTTGCGTTAAACCACTTCACGGTTCCCATGCTCACGGGTAGTCCCTTTATCAAGTACGTATGTCGAAGCCCGCGTTTGGCGGGCTGGTGAGATTGGATTTTTGGAAGGGTCGTCAGCGTCTAAACCGGCTGTACCGGTGGTAGCTAATGTCGTCCGGCCGAAAATCGCTAACCCTATATTATTCGAAGGTAAGCCCCGAAACAATCCTAACGTGCAGGATTTTTTAAGGTGAAGTTCGCCGGGCTTGGGGTCCCTATCGGCGAGCGGTCCTCTCCAAGCTGAAAGGAGCTATCGGCGGCGAAACTGACCCCCGCGCGGCGGGGCGCCACGCGGCGGACCACCGGGGCGCTCGTCCTTGTGCCGGAAGATCAGGCGGCCCTTTTCCAGATCGTAAGGAGACATCTCAATGGTGACGCGGTCGCCGGCCAACGTCTTGATCCGATTCTTTTTCATCTTGCCGGCCGTATAGGCAACGATTTCGTGCCCGGCATCGAGTTGCACCCGATACCGGGCGTCGGGCAGGATTTCGGTGACCAGTCCTTCGAACTGGATCAGTTCTTCTTTCGCCATAAGGTTCTCCGGATCGAGTGGCGGTTCATGAGATCACGATGATGATGGATCGGAGCGATCCAAAATCATGAATGCGATCGATTCCAATGTTTTTGAGCTGGAGGTGCGCGGAAACGCTGCTTCCTTGCTTGCTCTGGCTGTCCCATCCTAGCATTTGCATCCGTCCGGCAGGAGTCCCTGCAACGATTCTGGATCGACTTTCGCCTTTCGACGTGCCGCAAGTGGATGGCAAACGTCATATTTCACCCTGGCGCTGAGGCGGCTGATTGGATTTCAGGCGCTCGGGCCGGCTTTTGCGGTGCAGGAAGGCAACCCCCTGCATTCCACCGGGCTTGCTCCCCTGGGCTGAACGGGGCGTCTCCTGCCGGCTGGATTCCGGTCGGCGGTTCGTTTGCGGCGTTCCCTTGCCGCGGCGACGGCGCGAACCTTTCCCCGAGGAGACGTCGCCCGCCCTGGCCGCATGACCGTGGGGGGCGTTGTTTCCGCCGCGATGTTGCTGGGGAGCCGGCGCAGCCTCGCGCTGCCCCGACGTCCGGCGGTCTTCCCTTGGAATGACCACGCGGATCAGCTTCTCGATATCACGGAGATAGGCCATCTCTTCCGCTCCGGCGACCAGCGAGATCGCCGCGCCCTCGGTGCCTGCGCGCGCGGTGCGGCCGATACGGTGGACGTAGGTTTCCGGGACATTCGGGAGATCGAAATTGACGACGTGGCTGATCCCGTCGACGTCGATGCCCCGTGCCGCGATGTCGGTCGCAACCAGTGTCCGGATCTCGCCAGTGCGGAACGCCGCCAGCACCCGCTCGCGGTGGTTCTGCGATTTGTTGCCGTGGATCGCGTTGGATCGGATGCCGGACTTGGCAAGGCTCTTCACGACCTTGTCGGCGCCATGCTTGGTCCGCGTGAAGATCAACGCCCGGTTGACCGGCTCCTGCTTCAAAAGCTGGGCCAGGTGTGCGGGCTTGCTGGCATGATCGACCTGGATGATGCGTTGGGCGATGCGGTCCACGGTCGAGGCGACCGGCGTGACCGCGACGCGAGCCGGATCGCGCAGCATCTGGTTGGCGAGTTCCGCGATGTCCTTCGGCATGGTGGCCGAGAAAAGCAGCGTCTGCCGCTTCACCGGCAGCTTCGCAATGACTTTGCGAATGTCATGGATGAAGCCCATGTCGAGCATGCGATCGGCTTCGTCCAGCACGAGGAATTCGACTTGGCCGAGCTTCAGTCCGTTGCTTTGAACGAGATCGAGCAAGCGTCCCGGCGTGGCGACCATGACGTCGACGCCGTGCATGACGGAGCGGACCTGACGTCCCATCGGGACGCCGCCGATCGCGAGAGCCGAGGTCAGGCGCAGATGGCGGCCGTAGGCGTTGAAGTTGTCGAGGATCTGGCCTGAAAGCTCGCGCGTCGGGCTGAGCACCAGCACCCGGCAGCTCTTGGGCTGCGGCTTGATGCGATTCTGCAGCAGCCGATGCAGGATGGGGAGCGCGAACGACGCGGTCTTGCCGGTGCCGGTCTGCGCAATCCCGACAATGTCGCGTCCGGTGAGGGCAATAGGAATGGTTTGAGCCTGGATGGGCGTGGGCGTCAGATAATTTTCTTCCGCGAGCGCACGTGAAATCGGATCGGCGAGGCCGAAATCCTGAAAGGAGGACAAAAGGTTGTTTCTTTCCATTATGCGACTGGGCGCCCCGGCCACATCAGCCGGAACGTGCCAGTGGTGTCTGTGGACACCCGCGTGTTTGGGGCGTCTATTGACTTTAGCTGAAGTGGCAAGCCAGAAACCGTCGAACGGGCTCAGAACACGCGGCTCGCAGTGACCTGATAGCTTCGCAAGGTCGGCTATCATATGAAGCAGGAACGCGGCGGATTCAAGGTGAATTGTCGTGGTTTCGCCCGCGAACCGATCCCGTGGAGCCATCCTGCCGGGCGCTGCGCTCCTGTCGGGAGCCGGTCGTCCCCATCTCTTGGGTCACTTCCCATCCCAACCGCATGCTTTGAGCATCGCGTGCAAATGCGCGGGCGCGGGCGCGGCGACCACGACGGGCGGCTTGTTCCTCGACAGCGGAACCGCGATTTCACGCGCATGCAGATGCAGGCCCGGATCGTCGAGACGCGGGATGTATTGTTCGTTTCGCAGGCGGCGTAAACTTGCCTGCGTTCCGTAGATGCTGTCGCCGACGATCGGCCAGCCCATCGCCGCGCAATGGACGCGCAGTTGATGGGTACGGCCGGTCATCGGCTCCAGTGCGAGCCAGGTCAATAATGTTGTTCGGTCAATATCGCTCGGCGGTATTTCTGCTCCCTCCTCCCTTGTGGGGGAGGGTTGGGGAGGGGGGTGATTTGTTGGGATGTCGAAACCATTGGCCCCCACTCCCGGCCCTTCCCCGCAACGGGAAGGGGAGAAGTGATCGCCGGCCGCAGTGAGGACGCCGCGCCCCAGCACTTTCCATGTCGTGATCGACGGCAACCCGTTCGGATCCGGCTTCTGCCACCAGCCGCGTTCTTCGTTCATCCGCCCGAGCGGAATGTCGATGGTGCCCTCGTCATCTGTCGGACCGCCTTCGACCACGGCCCAGTAGGTCTTTGAAATCTTGCCGTGCTTGAACAGCAGACCGAGCGAGGCCGTCGCCTTGCGGTGGCGTCCGAGCACCAGACAACCCGAGGTGTCGCGGTCCAGCCGATGGGCCAGCACCGGCGGCCGCGGCAGGCCGAACCGCAGCGCGTCGAACGAGGCTTCGAGATTGGCGCCGCCCTTGGGGCCGCGATGGACGGCGATGCCCGCCGGCTTGTCGATCACCAGCATCAACCCGTCGCGGTGGAGCACGCGGGCCTGGATTTCCTCCGGCGTTGGCTGGGCCGTGTTCATGGTCACTTTATTTCTGGTTATCGCCGCATCACATTTTGTAGGGGCATCACATTGTCCGAATCCGAAAGTCGCTCATCTCTGCGCACCAGTCCTATGGGAGGATCGTGCAGTCAACCCTTTCGCTCGCAGGCCGAAACGGCTAACACACCTCCCCAATGAACGACAGCACCGAGGATAAACCGAAACAAAGCTGGTGGCGTAGACTGTCCGGCGGCCTCAAGCGGACTTCGACGTCGCTTGGGACCGCGGTGGCCGATCTCGTTACCAAGCGCAAGCTCGACCGCGCCATGCTCGATGATATCGAGGACGTCCTGCTGCGCGCCGATCTTGGAGCCGCGGTCGCCGAACGCATCGCGGAGGCGGTCGGCGAGGGCCGCTACGACAAGGCGATCTCCGCGGACGAGGTGAAGGCGGTCGTCGCCACCGAAGTGGAAAAAGTCCTCGCGCCGGTGGCGAGGCCGCTGGTCATCGACGGAACATTCACGCCCTTCGTTATTCTGGTGGTCGGTGTCAACGGGTCCGGCAAGACAACGACCATCGGCAAGCTTGCGGCGAAACTGTCCGCGGAGGGCCGCAAGGTGATGATGGCGGCCGGCGATACGTTCCGGGCTGCGGCGATCGAGCAATTGAAGGTTTGGGGCGAACGCACCGGATCGCCGGTCATCGCGGGCGAGCAAGGGTCGGATTCGGCCAGTCTTGCGTTCAACGCGCTGACTGCGGCGCGGAACGAGAAGCGCGATGTGCTGCTGATCGACACCGCGGGCCGCCTGCAGAACAAGGCGGAATTGATGAACGAACTGGAAAAGATGGTTCGCGTCATCCGCAGGGTCGATGCGGCGGCTCCGCATGTCGTGCTGCTCGTGCTCGACGCCACCGTCGGACAGAATGCGCTGTCGCAGGTCGAGGCGTTTCATCGCACCGCCGGCGTCACCGGGCTCGTGATGACCAAGCTGGACGGTACGGCGCGCGGCGGCATTCTGGTGGCGCTCGCGGAGAAGCATAAACTGCCCGTGCATTTCATTGGGGTGGGCGAGGGGGTGGACGACCTCGCGCCATTCACCGCACGCGATTTCGCGCGGGCGGTGGCGGGGATCGAAGGCTGACGATGGACAAGAAGCAACCGCACCCGTTCTTCAAGCTCGCGACCGAACTGGGTCCGCTGCTGGTATTCTTCGCCGCCAATGCGAAGTTTGGCCTGTTCGTTGCAACGGCTGCGTTCATGGTGGCGATCATGGCGGCGATGGTCGTGTCCTATGCGGTGACGCGGCATATCCCGCTGATGGCGCTGGTGACGGGAGTCATCGTCATCGTGTTCGGCACGCTGACCCTCGTGCTGCATGACGAGACCTTCATCAAGGTAAAGCCCACAATCATCTACGCCCTGTTCGCGGCGGTGCTCGGCGGCGGATTGCTGTTCGGCCGCTCCTTCATCGCGATCATGTTCGATCAGGTGTTCAACCTGACGCCGCGCGGCTGGCGGCTGTTGACGCTGCGCTGGGCGCTGTTCTTTTTCGCGATGGCCGTCCTGAACGAGATCATCTGGCGCACCCAGAGCACGGATTTCTGGGTCAACTTCAAGGTTTTCGGGGCGGTCCCGCTCACCATGATCTTCGCGATGATGCAGATGCCGCTGACCAAACGCTATCATCTCGAACCCGCCACGCTCGAGGCCAGCGATGCGAGCGAAGGGGACATCAGCAAAGGCTGATCATCACTTGTCCATAAGTTGACCAAAACGACGAGCAGTGCCGGATCAAGAACCCGCTTTCAGGGCCTTTTCGATTTCCGGCTTCAGCACCGCTTCGATGTTTTGTGACGTGATTTCCCCGACCAGCTTGTAGGCGATGGTCCCATCGCGTGCGACCACGAAAGTCTCGGGCACGCCGTAGACACCCCATTCGATCGAGGCCCGGCCATTGCTGTCGACGCCGACGACGTCGAAGGGATTGCCGTAGCGCCCGAGAAAGCGGCGGGCGTTGTCGGGGGCGTCCTTGTAGTTGATGCCAACGAATTGCACGCGCTGGTCCTTGGCGAACTCGGTCAACAGTGGCGCCTCGCTATGACAGGGGACGCACCAGGACGCCCAGACATTGACCAGACTGACCTTGCCCATGAAGGTCGCGGGGTCGATCCCCGGCGTCGGCTTGCCGTCCGCCATAAGGCCGGGTAGCGGCGGTAGCGTCGTTTTGGGCGCGGCACGGCCGATCAGCGCCGAGGGGATTCGCGAAATGTCGCTGTCGCCGAGGCGAAACCAGAACAGGAGCGCCAGCGCGGCGAAGATCACGAGCGGCAGCGCCATCAGCCAGCGTCGTTTCGGTGTACCTGACGGAATTGCGGGGTCGGTCATTGCACGTCCGCCGCGCTGCGCCCCGAACGCCGGATGGCGCCCGCAGCTTCAAGGCCGCGCAGGCGCGCCCTCTGACGGCGGTAATCCATGATCACCCAGAGAATGAGCGCCGCAACCACGGCTGCGACAGATACATAGGACGTCACGATGAACGCGGCATAGGGACCGAGCGTCATGGTCGTCACGCCGCCGACTTGCTGGCTTGCAGCATCTGCAAGGTGCGTACGCGCCGGCGCAGGATTTCATTCCGCATCGCCGCGATATGCAGCGTCAGGAACAGCAGGGTGAATCCGATCGCCATCACAAGGAGGGGAATGAGGAAGGCGCGGTCGAGCGTCGAGCCGCCCATGCGCACCACCGAAGCCGGCTGATGCAACGTATTCCACCAATCGACCGAGAACTTGATGATCGGAATGTTGACAGAGCCGACCAGCGTCAGCACCGCCGCGGCGCGCGCGGCGCGTGAGGGGTCCTCGACCGCGCGCCACAGCGCCATCAGGCCGAGATACATCAGGAACAGGATCAGCACCGAGGTCAGCCGCGCATCCCACTCCCAATAGGTGCCCCACATCGGTCGGCCCCACAGTGATCCGGTCAAAAGGGCAAGAAATGTGAAGGCTGCGCCGATCGGAGCGGCAGTCTTGGCCGCGACGTCGGCCAGCGGATGCCGCCACACCAGCGTGCCCAGCGCGGCGACGCTCATCACGCCCCACACGAACATCGACAGCCATGCATTCGGAACGTGGATGAACATGATTTTCACGGTCGCGCCCTGCTGGTAGTCGTCGGGCGCGATGGCGGACTGGTACAGGCCGATCGCTAGCACAAGCGCGGTCACGGCCACGAGCCACGGCAGAATCCGGCCGGCAAGGGTAAGAAACCGGGACGGGTTGGCAAGATCAATCAGGGTCATGGCTCACTGATAGTCGCCGGAGCTACGCCAGGCAATGCGGATTTGCGTCCGGTTTCGTCCTTGAGCAAAAATTGATTGGCTGCATGTTGGGCCTCAATTGGGCCTCAATCCAACCCGTGCCGGAGACTGGCGGCGGCGGCAAAAGGGCCGATCACAAGACTCGCCAGCGACAGCGCGCACAGAATCGAGAACGGCGTGCCGAACGGCGAGGGGCCGGACACCGCCGCGTTGGAGGCGGCGACCCCGAAGATCAGCACCGGAATCGACAATGGAAGGACCAGCACCGAGAGCAGCAGACCGCCGCGACGCAGGACGACCGCGAGCGCGGCGCCGATCATTCCGGTGAAAGTGAGCGCGGGCGTTCCTGCAAGAAGCGTCAGCGCTACGGCGCCGGTCGCGATGGCGTCAAGGTTGAGCAGAAGTCCCAGGATCGGCGTTGCGGCTACCAGCGGCAGCCCTACCGCCAGCCAGTGCGCCAGCGCCTTCGCGGCGCAAGCCAGTTCCAGCGGCGTTCGGCCCATGACGATCAGGTCGAGCGAGCCGTCCTCATGATCGGCGGTGAACAGCCGATCGAGCGTCAGCAGGCTTGCGAGCAGCGCGCCGAGCCAGAGAATGGCGGGGCCGAGTTTTTTCAGAAGCGCGAGGTCGGGGCCGACCGCGAACGGCATCAGCACCACGACGATGAGGAAAAACAGCACGCCGATCAGAGCGCCGCCGCCGACGCGCAGCGCGACGCGAACATCCCGGCGGATCAGCGCGGCGAGGGCGGTCATCGGCAAGGCCTCCCTTGCTTTCGTTCCCTCTCCCCTTGTGGGAGAGGGTGGTTTCGAGCGTGGCGAGAAACCGGGTGAGGGGTCGATCCGAAACGCGATGCTTGACCCCTCACCCGCCTCCGCTTCGCTCCGGCACCCTCTCCCACAAGGGGAGAGGGCAGGAGTCCCCGCTGAACGACCCTGCTCAAGCTCTTCACGCCGCGCCTCCGATCCGCAGTTCCTGCACGGCAATGCCGAGCGGCGTATGGGTTGCCGCCAGGATGATGCCACCGCCCGCGAGATGGCCGGTCATGATGGCGGCGAAGGCGGCCTGGCCGGTGATGTCGAGGGCCGATGTTGGTTCGTCCAGCAGCCAGACCGGACGCTTGACCGCCAGAAGCCGTGCGATCGACAGCCGCCGCCGCTGCCCCGCCGAGAGATAGGCCGCCGGCAGATGTGCGACACGATCAAGCCCGACCGCTGCGAGCGCATCCGATTCGCCCGGCTTTCCGCCGCCGAGGAAGTTCCGCCAGAAAGACAGGTTCTCGCTGACGGTGAGTGCAGGTTTCAAAGCGTCGCGATGGCCCAGGTAATGTGCCTGCTCGGGCAGCGTCAATTCGGGATCGCCGCCTTCAAGTCCGATCGATCCGCCCGCCATCGCCAACAGGCCGGCCAGCAGACGCAGCAGGGACGTTTTCCCCGCGCCGTTGGGGCCGACGATCGCCACCGCGTGACCCGACTCCGCTGTCACATCAAGGCCGGAAAATACCTCCCGGCCTCCCCTAACGCACCGCAAACCGTTCCCTGAAAGTCTCATGATGGTCCTGTTCGCGGAACGGCCGCGTTTCCGTGTAGGGCTGAAAGGCGGGGCACAGGCACTGCGGACGTGGCGGATGATCTGGAAAGACTCTATAAAACCTGGAACTTGATGCAGCATAAAATGCGCCGCAACGAAACCCCGGGGATTCGGTGTGTTAACGGTGCCTTAATACCTTAACGGTTCACCGGCCGGTACCCCAGACTTTTTGAATCGGGATTCTCCACATGGCTTCGCTCGATAGCTACAGATGTCTGAAAACCTTCAAAGTCGGCGGCAAGACCTATGCTTATTACAGTCTGCCGGCTGCGGAAAAAAACGGTCTCAAAGGCATCTCCCGGCTGCCCTATTCCATGAAGGTTCTTTTGGAGAATCTGCTGCGCAACGAGGATGGCCGCTCGGTGACCAAGGAGAATATCGCCGCATTCGCCAAATGGTTGAAGAAGCGCAGACTCGAGCACGAAATCGCTTTCCGTCCAGCTCGCGTATTGATGCAGGATTTCACCGGCGTCCCCGCGGTGGTCGATCTCGCGGCGATGCGCAATGCGATGCAAAATCTGGGCGGCAAGCCCGAGAAGATCAATCCGCTGGTGCCGGTCGATCTCGTCATCGACCACAGCGTGATCGTGAACTTCTTCGGTGACAACAAGGCGTTCGCCAAGAACGTGGTGGAGGAATACAGGCAGAACCGGGAGCGCTACGAGTTCCTGAAATGGGGCCAGAAGGCATTCTCGAATTTCTCGGTGGTGCCGCCCGGCACCGGCATCTGTCATCAGGTCAATCTGGAATATCTGGCGCAGACGGTGTGGACGAGGAAGGAAAAGCTGACGATCGGCAGAAAGACCGCGAGCATCGAGGTTGCTTATCCGGATACGCTGCTCGGCACCGATTCCCACACAACGATGGTCAACGGTCTTGCCGTGTTGGGATGGGGTGTCGGCGGTATTGAGGCGGAAGCCGCCATGCTGGGCCAGCCGCTGTCGATGCTTCTGCCCGATGTGGTCGGATTCAAGCTCAAGGGCGCGCTCAAGGAAGGTGTCACCGCCACCGACCTCGTGCTCACCGTCACCCAGATGCTGCGCAAGCAGGGCGTCGTCGGTAAGTTTGTCGAGTTCTACGGACCTGGCCTCGATCATCTCTCGGTCGCGGACAAGGCGACCATCGCCAACATGGCGCCGGAATACGGCGCGACCTGCGGCTTCTTTCCGGTCGATGCGGCGACCATCGACTATCTCAAGACCTCCGGCCGCACGGCGGCCCGTGTCGCGCTGGTGATGAAATACGCCAAGGCGCAGGGCCTGTTCCGCAGCGCCGCTTCGCCCGATCCGGTCTTCACCGAAAAGCTGACGCTCGATCTTGGAACGGTGACGCCATCGCTGGCGGGACCGAAACGACCGGAGGGCCGGCAGGCGCTGTCGGCGGTCGCGGACGGCTTCGCCGGTGCGCTTGTGGACGAATACCGGAAGACCGACGCCGGGGCGCGTTTCCCGGTCGAGGGCCGCAACTTTGATCTCGGACATGGCGACGTGGTGATCGCGGCAATCACCTCTTGCACCAACACATCCAATCCGAGCGTGCTGATGGCCGCCGGGCTGCTGGCGCGCAAGGCGGCAGCGAAGGGGCTGACCGCGAAGCCCTGGGTGAAAACGTCGCTGGCTCCGGGCAGCCAGGTGGTTGCCGAATATCTCGCGGCGTCCGGGCTCCAGCTCGATCTCGACAAGGTGGGATTCAATCTGGTCGGATTCGGCTGCACCACATGCATCGGCAACTCCGGGCCGCTGGCGCCGGAGATTTCAAAGTCGGTCAACGACAACGGTATCGTCGCCGCCGCGGTCCTGTCCGGCAACCGTAATTTCGAGGGCCGGGTTTCGCCGGACGTGCAGGCGAATTACCTCGCCTCCCCGCCGCTGGTCGTCGCCTATGCATTGGCGGGCTCGGTGACCAGGAATCTAAGCCGCGAGCCGCTGGGCACCGACAAGGACGGCAAGCCGGTGTACCTGAAGGACATCTGGCCGACCTCGAAGGAGATCAACGCCTTCATCAAGAAGTACGTGACCTCGAGAATCTTCAAAAAGAAGTACGCCAACGTGTTCAAGGGCGATGACAACTGGCGCAAGATCCAGACCGTTGCGAGCGAGACCTACCGCTGGAACATGAATTCGACCTATGTGCAGAACCCGCCTTACTTCGAGGGCATGACGAAAGAGCCGGAGCCGATTGCGGACATCGTGGACGCGCGCATTCTGGCCATGTTCGGCGACAAGATCACCACCGATCATATCTCGCCGGCCGGGGCGATCAAGCTGACGTCGCCTGCCGGAAAATATCTCAGCGAACATCAGGTGCGTCCGGCGGATTTCAATCAGTACGGCACCCGGCGCGGCAATCATGAGGTGATGATGCGGGGCACCTTCGCCAATATCCGCATCAGGAATTTCATGCTCAAGGGCGCCGATGGCGCCGTCCCGGAGGGCGGCTTGACCAGGCACTGGCCGGACGGCGAGCAGATGCCGATCTACGACGCCGCGATGAAGTACCGGCAGGAGAATGTGCCGCTTGTCGTGTTCGCCGGAGCCGAATACGGCAACGGCTCGTCGCGTGACTGGGCAGCCAAGGGGACGCTCCTGCTTGGCGTGCGTGCGGTGATCTGCGAGAGCTTCGAGCGCATTCACCGCTCCAATCTCGTCGGCATGGGCGTCCTACCGCTGACGTTCGAGGATGGCGCGTCCTGGCGATCCCTCGGGCTCACGGGCGAAGAGACGGTGACGATTCGCGGCTTGCAGGGCAATCTGAAACCGCGTCAGAAACTGACGGCGGATATCGTTTCCCGCGACGGTTCGCTTCGTCGTGTCGTGCTGCTCTGCCGCATTGATACGCTCGATGAGCTCGACTACTATCGCAACGGGGGCATCCTGCACTATGTGCTGCGTAAACTCGCGGCTTGACCTGATGATCCGATTCCGACATTTGCATCGCGTTCGGGCGAGTGTCGCAATCAGAGAGGACCCATAGCAATGCAAGCTGTCATGGAGATTTGCGTTTGACTTTCGTATCCGGAAGCCGCGATCGCCGGGGCGACCAATCTCAAACCGGTACATTCATGCATGGTGCCTTCACCGCGAATTGAGTGGCGGGCAGGCGGGGGGCAGCCTATCAAATGCCGGCTTCTCGCATTCGGAAGTATGCTTCTCATGCCGCCGGCACATGTCGTGCCGCGGTTTCGGTGGCCTTGATGATGTCTCGCGGTAGTTTGTCACGACTGTCCGGTGCGTTTGGCGTTTGCGCGCTCGTTGCTATCAGTCGTCCCGCTTTGGCGGAGCCGCGCGCCGTGGTCGAATTGTTCACGTCGCAGGGTTGCTCCTCATGCCCGGCCGCGGACGAAATTCTTGGCGATCTTTCCAGGGATCCTTCGATCGTCGCACTGAGTATGCCGATCGATTACTGGGATTATCTCGGCTGGAAGGATACGCTGGCGGACAATCGCTTCACCGCGCGCCAGAAGGCTTACTCCCAGATGCGGGGCGACCGCGACGTCTACACGCCGCAGGTGATCATCAATGGATCTTCCCATGTGATCGGCAGCGATCGCGCGGCCATCGAAAGGGCGGTCCGCGATACGCGGAAAAACCGGGACGTGATGTCGGTGCCGGTTTCGATGTCGGTATCGGGTAGACAGCTCAATGTGTCGGTTGCATCCGCCAACGGCAATCATCTCTCCGATCACGGCGAGATATGGATATGCGCGATCCAGAAGTCAGTCCCGATAGCGATCGGGCGCGGAGAGAATAGCGGCCGCGAAGTAACCTACCATAACGTCGTTCGGAGCTGGCTCAAGGTCGGTGACTGGACGGGCAAGGCGGGAACCTGGGCCGTGCCGATGGAGAATATCGCCCACCACGGCGTTGATGCTGCGGTGGTCTATGTTCAGGACGGCAATCGCGAAAGGCCCGGTCCGATGCTTGGTGCAGCTTACACCTTGCTGCATTGATTCGAATTTTCCGTGAGCCGGATCCGTGTGACGAACCCGGCAAGCCAGCCTCCGCTCAAGGAATGATCCGACAAAAGGACCGGCTTTGGCCAGCTCGAAAAAGGTCGGAACTCAAGTCTTGCGAAAGGCCCGATCCTGATGAGTCCCGGGGGGCTGGGGGCTGAGGATCCGGTCCCAAAAGGATCGAGCCATCGCAGAGAATGCTTTCTCCCAGCTCAGCGGGGCGGTTGCTTGACGGAATTTGGGCTGCATTATGATTTCGGCAAACCTTCTTGTTAAGAGGCTATCATCTGGCGTTCGGGCGCTTGCACAAGGAAGGAAACACATTGCTTCCTGCCACTTGAGACAGGAACCCAAGACCTCTTGCGGCAAGTTGCATCCGGGGCAATGATGTCATCAACCTTGATAGGAGGAGTCGATGAGTTCGCCGCCGGACGACTTTGATCCAGGTGAGGGCCGCCCGACGGACCGCGGCCCTGCCGTGGTTCCCGTTCCGGGCAGAGTGACGTTCGACCGTTTCGAACTCAATCGAATCCTCAATCTTTATGGCCGGATGGTCGCCGACGGCGATTGGCGCGATTATGCCATCGATTTCTTCAAAGACCGCGCAGTGTTCTCGATCTTCCGCCGTGCCTCCGAGGTTCCGATTTATCGTATCGAGAAAGACCCGCGGCTGGCGCGCAAACAAGGCGCTTATAGCGTGATTTCGGCAAGCGGCCTCATTCTGCGGCGTGGTCACGAACTCGACCGGGTTTTGCTTGTCATCGACCGCAAGCTGGCGCTGGTTTGATGCAACGCCGGTCGGGCACGGCCGGCGGGTATTTCCGCGCGGTCACGGGCGTGCCTTCCTGTGCCGGCTCAAAACTCAGTTTTGAACCGACGTCTCCCCGGAAAAAGCAGTTTCGAACTGTCGTCTCCCCGCCGGTCGCCGCAAATCAAAAGCGGGGGGACAAATCCCGATCCGGGGTGACAAGGCAGCGATTCTTCCCGAGAATCGTTGGATCTGGAAGCGGTGGACGGGGTTGTTGGCAGTGGCTGGCGCGAGAAGACTTCTGGCCGGTTTTGCAATTGCCTCCGGCATGATGCTTGTCTCCGTTCATGCCGATGCAGGATGGTGGTCGCGCGCGCCGGTTGACTTCGAGGAATGCGCTGCCAGCGCTGAAAAGAGTGCGGCCTCGTCTGAGGAGAAGGGCAAACTGCTGACGGCATGCGAGGCTCGATTCGCCGGCCGGCGCAAGCCCGGCGGAGGTTATACTTATTACGACTTCATGCAGAACCGCCACTTCGACATTGCGGGGCCGAACCCGACGAAGGAAGAGCAGAGACGCATCGACGAGCAGTATGCTGTTTTTCTGAAGGATCAGCGGCGCAGCATCATCGCGGCGGCGTTCTTCCGGAAGCAGCAACAAGTCGAGCAGGCCAATGCCGCGCTCGAGGCTAGCGGCAAGGCGGACCCCGTCAATATCCGGCTGACGCCAGCGCCGAAAAGGCGTGCAAGGCACCTCACCGTGCTTCCGCGCCCGCGCCCCGAGACAGCACCTCATTGTGGGAGCGATCTTCTGTCGGTCTGTAACAGGTCGCGGATGTCAGCTGGCGTTCACGACATCAAGAAGGCTCTCTTTGGCTCTTTCGCGAAGAGGAGCGCGACTGATGCTCATAGTGTTCGTGCTCATCCGCCTGCCGGAGCTGTTCGGGCCGCTAAATAATATCGGGGGGCGACGGCTGTAATCGCCGTGCACCGCCATGCTATCAGTTGCGCCGCGTCGGTCGGCTAAGACCGGCCTGCTTGAAGACGGGTGGCAGGAAACCGGTTTCCACTTTTTCGGGATCATGCTCGAGCGGGCTGCCGTCCGTGACGAGCAGCCCGCTTCCGAGTTCGTCGAAACGAAAGTCTAATTAGCGCCGCTGACGAGCTTTATCCTTGGCGCCGTGGCCTCGATCAAGTTGCGATAGACATCCAGATAGTCCAGCGCCATGCGCCGCGCCGTAAAGCGCGCCTCGAACTCTGCCCGGATGGCTGCGCGATCGAGCGTTCCCAGGCCGTGGACAGCGGCGACCGCGCTGATCTCGTCCTCGACGATAAAGCCAGTTAGCCCGTCCGTAATGATTTCGGCGACGGAGCCGCGATTGTAGGCGATCACGGGCGTACCGCACGCCATTGCCTCGATCATAACCAGGCCAAAAGGTTCAGGCCAGGCGATTGGTACCAGCAGCCCGATGGCGCCGCTGAGAAAATCCGGCTTCTCGTGATCGCTGATCTCGCCGATATACTCTACCAATGAATGATCCATCAATGGTCGGATGCATTCATCGTAATAATCCTGATCCGCGCGATCGACCTTTGCGGCGATCTTGAGCGGGATGCCGCATCGAAGCGCGATCCTGATTGCTCGGTCGACGCCTTTCTCCGGAGCGATGCGGCCCAGAACTGCGAGGTAGCTCGGCTCGACGGGGCGGGGGGTCAGCAGATTTTCCGGAAGTCCATGATAAACGGTACGGGCCCAACGGGCCTGGGGCGCCGGGCGGCGTTGTGCGTTGGAGATTGAAATCAAGGGAATTGAGGAAAATTCGTTGAAGACCGGTTGAAGTTCCGGAAGGTCGAGACGGCCATGCAACGTGGTGAGAAAGGGTGTCGGTTGTCTCGAAAACAGCGAGAAGGGATAGTAGTCGAGATGAAAGTGGAGAAAGTCGAATGCTCCATCCTCGCACTTCCGGCACACCCGTTCAAGCATCACCATATGCAGGGCGTTTGGATCGCGCACGGCGCCATCCAGCCGCAAGGCTCTCGGCCAGGGCGCATCGAGCCGGGCCGAGGTAAGAGAGTCGCCGCTGGCGAAAAGGGTCACGTCGTGTCCCAACGCGACAAGTTCCTCCGTCAACCAATGCACCACACGTTCGGTGCCGCCATACAATTTCGGAGGAACGGCTTCCGTCAACGGGGCAACCTGCGCGATGCGCATCTAGCAGTCTCCTGTGATTTGTTTGATTTGTTTCATGTCACTTCCGGTCAGGGAGAAGGCGTTGGTTTTTTCGGGATTCAGGAACGCTTTCGGATTTGAGAGGTTCCTTTCTTCCGCGCAACTTCTTCCATGTTGTCTGTTGGCCACATTGTCGTCTTGGTGATGCCATCACTCCCCGGCAGACAGACAGCCTATGCAGGCTTTGCAACGAAGTTTCTGCGCATTGACGGCTTTTCTGAGGGTCTTGTGCGGCATTGTCGAACGGGGTCCCGAGCAGGCGTCTAACTCTGGTGGCTATCAAGCAGCTCGGTAGGAATCATGGACGATTTCTCGGGATACGCCTGTCGACCCCTTGCATTCGTGATGCGGTATTGCCGTCGGCGATTGGCGGCGCACGCCGCGATCCTTTTATGTGTCGTGGCGGCGGTGGTGTGTTCAGTGGGGACGCAATACGGCGTCAAATCGCTGGTCGACGTGCTGGCGCACGGGCCCGCGCATAGCGGGGCGGTATGGCTGGCGTTTATCTTTCTTGTGTCGTTGATCGCCGCTGACAACTTCCTTTGGCGTATCGCAAGTTGGGTCGCAAGCTTCACCTTCGTTGGCGTTACCGGCGACCTGCGCCGCGATATGTTCAAGCATCTGACAGGTCATGCGCCAAGTTATTTCGCTGGACGGATGCCGGGGATGTTGACGAGTCGGATCACGGCGACATCGAACGCGGTCCATACCGTCGAAAACATGATGGTCTGGAACGTGCTGCCGCCCTGCATCGCCACTGTAGTTGCGATTGCGTTTATTGGGACGGTCAGTCCCCTGATGGCGGCAGGGTTGACGCTTGTCGCCGTCATCATGATCCTCGTCATGTTCGGAATGGCTGCCGCGGGTAAGACGCTGCATGACGATTTTGCCGCCAAGGCTGCGATGGTCGATGGCGAGATGGTCGATGTCGTCAACAATATGCCGCTGGTCAGGGCTTTCTGCGGGACCGACCATGAGCTGGACAGGTTCAATACCACGGTTGGCCGCGAAATGAGCGCGCGCGGACGAAGCCTCCGTTATCTCGAAAAGCTCAGGATCGCACACGCCGCGGTCACGGTCGTGCTGACCATTTCCCTGCTGGCGTGGGCCATTACGTTGTGGCAGCGCGGCGATGCCAGCACGGGGGACGTCGTTCTGGTCTGCACGCTGGGTCTGTCGATTCTGCACGCAACCCGAGATCTGGCTGTCGCGCTCGTGGATGTCACCCAGCATGTTGCGCGGCTATCGGAAGCCGTTGCTACGCTGCTGGTCCCGCACGAACTGACCGATCACCCGGAAGCGAGGCCGCTACGAAAGAACGGCGCGGCCATCGCCTTCAACAATGTTTCGTTTCACTACCCCGGCAGCCCATCCGTTTTTGAGCGGTTCAATCTCAGGATTCAGGCCGGGCAGCGCGTCGGATTGGTTGGAGAATCGGGCGGCGGCAAATCGACCCTGTTTGCCCTGTTGCAGCGGTTCTACGATCCGAAGCGCGGAAGCGTGACGATCGACGGTCAGGATATCGCGCGAGTTACGCAGCGGAGCCTGCGCGCAGCCATATCTGTAGTGCCGCAGGACATTTCGCTGTTTCACAGGTCCATTCTGGAGAACATCCGCTATGGCCGTCCGACGGCGACCGACGACGAGGTGCTGCGCGCAGCCATCGCCGCGCGTTGTGATTTTGTCGAAAATCTTCCCGAAGGACTGGCGACCATAGTCGGCGACCGCGGCGTAAAGCTTTCCGGCGGTCAGCGCCAGCGTATTGCCATCGCGCGCGCTTTCCTCAAGGATACGCCGATCTTGCTGCTTGACGAGGCGACCGCAGCATTGGACAGTGAAGCCGAAGAGGCGATCCGGGAGGCGCTTGGAAGTTTGATGCGCGGTCGCACAGTGATCGCGATCGCACACCGGCTTTCGACCTTGCGCAATTTCGATCGCGTCGTCGTGCTCAAGGACGGCAAGATCATCGAAGACGGTCAACCTGCTTGTCTGATGCGCAAGGATGGACACTACCGGAATCTCGTCGCCAAGGAGATGGGCCGACTCTCTGTTCACGCGGCCTAAACCCTGATCCCGTCAAGCGCCGGGCGTTGGCCGCTGCCGGCGCCGCTTGATCGGGAATTCGGCAAGGGAGAGGTGATGGCAACAAAACGCGCGGCCCAGATCACGATCGCGCCGTCAGAAGTTTTCTCCGAATCGCCGTTCTATATTCCCATGACCGGGCCGTCGGCGCGCCCGCGCCGTACGCTGAAACACGATGATACGTTCGTCGTGCTGGACAGCCATGGCGATATCGGAGCTTCCGCGGGAGGGCCGGACGGGCTGTTTAATTCCGACACGCGATATCTTGCCCGGCTGGAGTTGGTTCTCAACGACATGCAGCCGCTTCTGCTCGGCTCCAACCTGCGCAATGATAATTCCGGCCTCACGGTCGATCTCACCAATCCCGATATCTATGACGGCGACCGGATCGTATTTCGTAAGGATACGATTCATATCGTGCGCACGATCTTTCTGTGGCGAGGAACGGCGTATCAGAGGATCGGTTTGCAGAATCACGGCGAGCAGACCGCAAGCGTCGTTCTCTCCCTTCAGTTCGACAACGATTTTGCTGACCTGTTCGAGGCGCGGGGCGAGCGGCGCAAGCGCCGCGGGACCGGCACCAGCGAACTTGCCGATCCCGCCACCGTCGTTCTGTCCTACACCGGCATCGATGACGTCGTTCGGACGTCGCGTCTGCATTTCGAGCCGCGGCCGACGCGTCTGGCGGTCAACAGCGCGATGTATCAGATCGATCTTCCACCGCAACAGACTGCGGGAATTTTCCTCACCGTGTCTTGCAACAAGCCGGAGACGGAGCGGCCCGTTGGGTTTTATCGCGGGTTGCTGGCACATCGCCGTGAGATGCGGCGCGCCTGGTCTCATGCCACGAATGTCGAAACCTCGAATAATATTTTCAACGAGGTATTGTGCCAGTCGATGGCTGATCTGAATATCCTGCTGACGCAGACGCCGCAGGGCCGTTATCCCTATGCCGGAATCCCTTGGTATTCGACGACGTTCGGGCGTGACGGCCTGATAACTGCCTTGCAGATGCTGTGGATCGATCCCGGCATCGCGCGTGGCGTTCTCCGGAGGCTCGCGGCCTTTCAGGCGACAACCGTCGATCCTCTCGCGGATGCCGAGCCGGGAAAGATTCTTCACGAAATGCGCGGTGGCGAAATGGCGGCGCTGCGCGAGGTGCCGTTCGCACGATACTACGGTAGCGTCGATTCCACTCCTTTGTTCGTGCTGCTTGCGGGGCTTTACGTCGAACGCACGGGCGACGAGTCGATTTTGAAAGAGCTGTGGCCGGCGATCGAGGCTGCGCTCGGCTGGATCGATGGCACCGGCGATCCGGATGGCGACGGCTTCGTCGAATATCGGTGCGCGTCCGAGCAGGGTCTTGCCAACCAAGGTTGGAAGGACTCGTTCGACTCGATTTTCCATGCCGACGGCACGCTTGCTGAAGGCAATATCGCACTCGCGGAGGTGCAGGGGTATGTCTTCGCCGCCAAGCGATCGGCGGCGCGGTGCGCGCGCGCACTCGGTCTGGCCGATCGCGCCCGAGAACTGGAGGACGCCGCCGAGCGCCTGGCGTGCCGGTTCGAGGAGACATTTTGGTTGCCGGATTTGCGCACCTACGCGCTGGCGCTAGATGGGAAGAAACGCCCATGCGAAGTGCGGACGTCGAACGCCGGGCAATTGCTGTTCACCGGCATCGTCCAAGAAGAACGTGCGCGGATGGTCGCCGCTGATCTGATGCGGCCGGCGTTCTTCACCGGATGGGGGATTCGCACCGTTGCCATCGGGGAAGCGCGTTACAATCCAATGTCCTATCACAATGGCTCCATCTGGCCGCACGACAATGCGCTGATCGCGCTCGGGCTCGCGCGATATGGTCTCAAGCACTCGGTTGAGCATGTTTTCAAGGGACTGTTCGATGCGGCCTCCTACATGGATCTGCGGCGGCTGCCGGAACTGTTCTGCGGCTTCCGGCGTGAGCCGCGCCGTGGGCCCACCCTCTATCCCGTCGCCTGTCTGCCGCAGGCATGGGCGAGCGCAACACCGTTCACGCTGCTGGAAGCAGCGCTGGGTTTGGAGTTCGATCCCGCAAGGAGCGAGATCAGGCTACGCAATCCGCGGCTTCCGGCATTTCTCAATGAGATGATCCTGCGGCGGCTGCATCTCGGCGAATCCACTGTCGATCTGCGTCTTCGCCGGCATGATGAGGACGTGTCGGTCGAGGTATTGCGGACGCAAGGCCATGTTCAAGTATCGATGGTGCTGTCTCGTTAGAGACCTTCCGCTTCTGATTGAATCAAAAGCGGGGCTCTCGGATTTTGAATTGACGTTTTCGTCACGCGAACCGGTGTTCATCCTCCGGTCAAGCCCGAGGACATGCTTCGCTCGAAAATGCTCTCGTGTTTCGCGTCCGCGTTCGCATGTCCTTGTAGCAGTGAACTTCGGAACGACCACGCTGACGGCGATTCGCGCAGCGTGGTTCATTTAGGCAGCGAGGATTCATGTCTCGAAAAGGCTCCACGAGCGCTATTCTCCCGTTGGCTGTCCTGGTTTTCACCGCCATGCATGTGATGGCCGAGGACGCGGGACGGCAGGAGGCTGATCCGGCTCCCGCCAACCCGCCGGCGGCTGCAAAACCGTCGGGCGAGACGACAGCTCCGCCCTCGATCACCGTGATCGATCCCGCCGATGCGCATGGCGTGCTGGGACGCGACGTGCGGAGCGCTAGCGGCCAGAACATGGGACGAGTCGTTGAGGTGATCGTAGATCGGGCGGGTGCGGTTCGCGCCGCCGTGATTGATTTTGGCGGCTTCCTCGGAGTCGGCAGCAGGAAAATCGTGGTCGATTGGAATGCGCTCCGCTTTAGCGGGGTGAAGGGTGCGACCGACAGCATCAGTCTTGCACTCACGCAGGATCAGGTGAAGGCGGCGCCGGAATATAAGGAAGGTGCGCCCGTCGTGGTGCTGGGCGCGTCAGGAACCCTGCAGCCGCTCAACTTCGGCCCTTGATTGAGGGAAGGTATCCGATCTGCGCGATGGGACCCGACGATTGTCCGATCTGAAGAGCGCACGCCCGCGACGGGCGGGGACAGGGGACGCGAATCCGCCGCCGGACCGCCGGCCGTCGGCGCAAAGTCAGCGCGGTCTCGACTGGTTCATTTTCTTCCTTGCCGATGTGCAGACTGGATTTGGCCCCTTCGTCGCGGTCTATCTCACCACGCAGAAGTGGACACAATCCGAGATCGGGCTGATCCTGTCGATCGGCGGGATCATTGGGTTGATAGGTCAGATGCCAGGCGGCGCCGTCGTCGATGCGGCGCGCTCGGAGCGTCTGGTCGCGGGGCTCGCTGTCGCCACGATCGGCGTCAGCGCGCTTGCCTATGCGGCGTGGCCGATCTTTCCGGTCATCGCACTGGCGGCGATCCTGCATGCCGCGGCGAGTTGCGTGCTCGGGCCTGTGATCGCCGCTATCAGCCTCGGTCTTGTGGGACCGAAAGCGATCGGCGAGAGACTCGGACGCAATGCGCGCTTTGCATCGCTTGGCAATGGCGTGGCGGCGGGAGTGATGGGTGTTATCGGATACCTGCTGTCGAGCCGCGCCGTGTTCGTGGTGAGTTTTGTGTTCGTAATCGCGACGCTGCTTTCGCTTGCCCGCATCCGTCACCGGGAAATCGATCCCGAACAGGCTCACGGGGCGACGGCGTGCGCGGAGCCGGATCTGGATGCGACCAGCATCGCCCATCTTCTGCATCAGCGGCCGCTGGTTATCTTCGCCTGTACGGTTTTCCTGCTCCAGCTCGCCAATGCGGCCATGCTGCCGTTGATGGCGGGCATCGTGACCCAACGTTCGAGCCAGGGCGCGCCGGCGCTGATCGCGTTCTGCATCATCGTCCCGCAGGCGATCGTCGCCCTGGTGGCGCCTACCGTCGGCCGCAAGGCGCAGGTATGGGGGCGCCGTCCGCTGCTCATGATCGCGTTCGCCGCGCTGGCTATTCGGGGAGCGTTATTTGCGATGGTCCACGATCCGGTCCTGTTGGTCGCCGTGCAGGTGCTGGATGGCATCACGGCTGCGGTCTTCGGCGTCATGATCCCGCTCATTGTCGCCGACGTCACCTTCGGCTCCGGTCATTTCAACCTTGCGCAAGGCGTCATCGGCACGGCCGTCGGAATAGGCGCCTCGCTTAGCAACATGGTCGCCGGTCATGTGAGCGATCATTTCGGGCATGGCGTCGCGTTCATGGGATTGGCCGCCGTCGCATTGTCGGGCCTGCTGGTGGTCTGGATCCTCATGCCGGAAACAAGGCTTCGGGAGGGATTGGAGCAACGATCGTAAGATGAATACTCGGCGGGCGGCTTCGTTCGCGCTCGAGCGTCGTAGCGCCGAACTGTCAGACTTGATAACCCACCCGACCGGGATAACCCATCCGGACGAGGCTATTTTCAGAACTCGCCGTGCAGCCGCCCGGAAAATACGTGAACCGGGCCGCGGTCGGCGTTGTAGGCGGGGTTCGTAACAAGCTGGTAGTCTGCGGTCAGCGTGAACCACTTGTTCAGCGCAAAGGCATAATACGCCTCCATCACGCGTTCGCGGCGGTAGTTGAGTTGGCCGTCGCCGATGAGAATGCCAAGACCTCCGGCCGCGATGAAGTCGCGATGATCCTGTGACAGGGCGTTGATCGCACCGCCGATACCGATCACATCGTCCGGCCGGCCCCAGCGCGTTCCCTTGATCGAGGTCCCGACCGCAAGGCTGGCGTCGATATCGGTGAATGCCATGATTTCAGTCCTGCCGTCATTCCAGCTCCAGCGTCCGAATAACCCGACGTCGTCGGTGACGACCTGTTCGACGCTAAAGACGTACCCGTACTTGATGCGCCCGGCCCGGGTCAGCGCGATGTCGAGATTGAAAGCGGGGTTATTCAGCGTGTCGCGATAGCTGCCCATGTAAGCGCTGTTGAGCCAGCCGATGGAGCGGAGCTTGCCAGGCCGGCCCAGCAGCGAATAGCGCGTCTCCAGTTCCAGCAGGTACTCGCCGCGCTCAAACAGGCGGCCATCGAAGCTGTTGGAATTCGATTCGGAAACCATCAGAAAATAGCCGCCGCGCAACGCCCATCGTTTCTGATTGAGCTCGGCGGTGACGCCGTAGCTGAGGCCAACTTTGTCCGCGGAATAGTCGAAGGCGCCCGGCGCCCACAGCGCCCAATTCATGAAATCCTTGCGGGTGTCCTTGGCGAAGTCGTTGCCGTCGAACACGTCGAGGACGGCGAACTTGCCGGCTTGCAGCGTCAGCCGGGAGATATCGGCCTTGTCCGACAACTGGGTTGGTCCGTTGGCCAGTTCTTCCTGCTCGCCACCGAGGCCAAAGGTCTGGCGTGCGAACAGCCGAGTGGTGTTGTAGTGCGGATAAGGAAAGTTGGACCTTTGCGCCTCGCCGTTTGTAAAACCCGCTATGCCCACGGTGTCGTTGAAGCCAAATCCCTGAAGCAACTCGGGGTTATAATAGACCTCGCCGCCGTCCCATAGCCGCGCGTTCAGAAACAGGCTGTTGCTCCAGGTCGCCTTGTATTGCGCGGCCGGGCTCAAACTGTTGGCGCCGCTATAGGGAGCGCCGAAGGATGGGTAACCCTGGCCGATATAGGTGGTCTGGCCGTGAACTTCCCAGCGATCCGATTCGGGATCGGTGAGCGAGGCCGCCGAAAGGTTGACGCTGGCTGCGTTCGGGAAGAGCTTGCGGTTAAGGCCGACGCGGATCGACTGAAAATCCATTGTTGCGGTATATTGCGCGGCTGATGGAAACTGAACGTTCGTTTTGTCGAACTGGTAATAGAGATATTCAAGCCGCGCGCTCCAGTGCGGCGCGAAGGCGTATTCAAGCCCTGCTCCGGCGACCCAGCCAAGTCGGGAGCCCAATGTTTTCTCCCGATCGCCCGATGGCGGATCGTTCAGGTAACGCTCACCCGCAATCGCTAGGCCGCCGGTGGCATAGGTGAGCCATGGACCCGTGGCGTAGCCGATCCGGCCGCGGGCCGATCCGATGAAGTCCCACTGGTGCGTGACGTCGGAGCGCGCTGTCGCAAGCTTCGAGACGAACGAATTGGATTCGATGTAGCTCGGAAATGAGATGTCGGTTTCGACGCCGAGCAAAAGCCCCGAGGGGAGCTGGAGGTTGTAGCCCGCCTGAACACCGCTGATCAGCCCGCCGAAATCGTTGCCGGTGGTGATCGGTGCAGGGTCCGCCAGTGTGGCCGTCGATCGGCCGCCGCCGAACCCGGCATGGGCCCCCAAATAAAGACCGGTCCACTGGATTATTGGATGGGGCACGGCTTTGGTGGGGATTGAGGCGCCGATATCCGCGGCGGCGGCCGAACCGGCCAGCGCGACCAGCACCAAACCGGTCAGGACGATTTGCCTCCCGCGTCGCAATCGGAATGCCCGGATCGTTGTCATCGGACCGCCTGGTTAAAACGGGTAACGCCCCGTATTTGTCGTTGTCGCCTATTCGATCGAAACGCGTCACGCAATGCCTTCGACCTGAGGTGGCGCCGGTTCGCGTGAGGAAACGCGTCAAATCAAAACCTTAGACGAGCGCTCTGCTTTTGATTCAATCAGAAGCGGAAAGGCTCTAGCAGGCTGTTGAAAAAGCCAGTCGCGGCCGAGCTGTGAGCATGATTTATTGCTCCGAAGCGATTTGGAGATGATGAGTGCGCGGTGGTGACAATCTGACTGGCGAGCTGTTCAGCTACGTTGATCTGGAGGCGCGGGTTCGACGCGACCACCCGCTTCGCGCCATCCGGGTCACGGTGAACGAAGGGCTTGTCGCTTTGGAGCGGGAGTTCGCGGCGCTGTACTCGCCACTCGGGCGGCCGTCGATCCCACCCGAGAAGTTGCTCAGGGCGATGCTCTTGCAGGCGTTCTACTCGATCCGCTCGGAGCGGTTGCTTATGGAGCGGCTGGAATACGACCTTCTGTTCCGCTGGTTCGTGGGCATCGGCGTCGACGATCCAGCCTGGGACCATTCGGTGTTCTCGAAGAATCGCGAGCGGCTGCTTGAGGGCGACATCGCGGCCAAATTCCTGAGTGCGGTGCTGGCCCAGCCCAAGGTGAAGAAGCTGCTGTCGACAGATCACTTCTCGGTCGACGGCACGCTGATCGAGGCCTGGGCTTCGATGAAGAGCGTCAAACCGAAGGACGGCTCTGGCGAGCCGCCGGCCGGCGGCGTCGGGCGCAATGCCGAAGCCGACTTCCACGGCCAGAAGCGGACTAACGACACGCATGCCTCGACCACCGATCCGGACGCAAGGCTCTACAAGAAGGGCAAGGGCAAGGAGGCGAAGCTATGCTTCATGGGTCATGGGCTGATGGAGAACCGCCACGGCCTGTTGGTCGACGCCTGCCTGACGCTGGCCGACGGACATGCCGAGCGGGTGGCGGCGTTGCACATGATCGAACCTCGCGCCGACCGGCCCCTGGCCATCACACTTGGCGCTGATAAGGCCTATGACACGGAGGACTTCGTCAATGAGTTGCGCGCGATGAAGGTGACGCCGCACGTGGCGCAGAACACGAGAGGCCGAAGCTCGGCGATCGACGGACGCACGACGCGGCACAGCGGCTATGCCGTCAGCCAGCGTATCCGCAAGCGCATTGAGGAAGCCTTCGGCTGGATCAAGACGGTCGCCCGCCAGGACAAGACCCGCTTCCGCGGCCGCGACCGCGTCGAATGGGCCTTCACCTTCGCAGCCGCCGCTTACAATCTGGTGCGACTGCCGAAGCTCATGGCGGTGCCAGCATGACCCCCCGTCCCACGGCCACGCCAAACTGCTCGACAGCTCAATCCAAATCTCATCACAACGGCGATTAAGCCATCCCGAAAGCCAGACGGGACACTTCTTCAACAGCCTGCTAGGCATCTTCTTGGTTCATATCATTGCAACTCATTTGCAATTGTTGGGTATTGGGGAGAATAGAACGTTCATCCCATCGCGCGATGACACCGACATGACGACGGCGATCGCGTACCCAACGCGAATGGTGTCAGGCGTGATCGCGTGGCCCGTCCGTCAGCACCGCCGGGTCGAACTTCATGATGTCCGCCAGCAATTCGCAAAACGCGCGGGCGCCATGCGCGAGCAGCCGCTCGCCTTTCTCGGCTGAAGCCAGGGTGGCGTCGCCGACGGCGCCGCTGGGATGAAGGTCCTGAGCCTGCCATGCGAAAGGCGCGGGCCGTCGTGTGCCGAGCCAGCGATAGGTTTTCTCGATTGCAATGCTCGCAGGGCTGAAATCGGCGATGCAGTCGCTGCGGACCTGATCCGGGTAGCGGGCCAGCATGATGGACGTTTCGACGGCGCCGCCGTGAATGCCATGGCGCAACTCCTGCGCATCGAACAGGCCGTCGGGCACGCCGAATCGTGACCACGCCGTGGAGACCGCGAGCATTCGATGCCGAGCCCGCAGGTCCTGCGCCACCATCGACATCGCCGCGCTGTTACCGCCGTGGCTGGACACCATCACGATCTTTTTGATACCGCGCCGCGCGACCTCCTCACCAAGCGCAGTCCAGGCCCTGAGCGCCGCCTCGTTGGTCAGCGTCCGGGTGCCCGGAAAATCCATGTGCTCGGTGGAAATGCCGACGGGCTGCACTGGCAGAAAGGTCGCGGGAATATCCTGCGGCAGCAACTCGCGGACCTTTGCAATGTAGGCCTCCGCGATCAGCACGTCGGTCGTGAGCGGCAGATGCGGCCCGTGCTGCTCGGTTGCGGCGAGTGGCAACACCGCGATCCAGTTTGCCGCGTTCTCTGCTGCAACGCCGGGCCAGTGCATGGTCAACCAGTCAAAAGGGGGCGTTCGGATCATCTCGCGCAGCGTTTTATTGAACGGAAACGCAGATTATAGCGTTTCGAGCAACGTGGACACCGGTTTGCGTGAAAACGCGCGTTCAGAATCAAAACCATGAAGCCAGCTTCTGTTTCTTCGGAAACGGAAAGGCTCTAAGCTGAGTGTCCGATCGAGGCCGCCGGACGAAACCAGCAGGCGCGCCGGTACGGTCGATTCCCGCCATGCCAGGTCCTGTCATGGGCCAGAACGATCGAGGAGCCGAAGGATGAACCTTGCCGTTTCGCTGCGAAGGTTAACTGCCGCAATCGTGCTTGCGCTTGGCATCGCACCATCAGCTTCGGCTGAAACGGCGCTGGACAAGGTTTCCTTCGGCACGAACTGGGTCGCCGAGGGCGAACACGGCGGCTTTTTTCAAGCCCTGGCCGACGGTACCTACAGAAAGTTTGGTCTGGACGTGACTATTGTTCCGGGTGGTCCCAATGTGAACAACCGGGTTCTGCTGATTGCCGGCAAGCTCGACTTCTTCATGACCGCGAACACCCTTCAGTCCTTCGATGCGGTCGCCAATAACGTGCCTGTCGTCGCGGTGGCCGCGATGTTCCAGAAGGACCCGCAGGTTTTTCTTGCCCACCCGGAAACGAAGGTGACGAAAGTCGAGGACCTGAAGCCGCTTAATCTGTTCATTTCCAAGGAAGGCATCGCAAGCTACTTCCAGTGGCTCAAGTCCGAGTATGGATTCAGCGCCGAGAAGGTCAAACCTTACACCTTCAACGCTCAGCCGTTTCTCGCCGACAAGAAAAGCGCGATGCAGGGTTACGTCACCTCGGAGCCATTCGCCGTGGAGAAGCGGGCCGGCTTCAAGCCGACCGTGATCCTGCTCGCCGACGCCGGATTCAATCCGTACTCGACCCTGATCGAAACCCGCCGCGATCTGGTCGAGAACAAGCAGGATTTGGTGCAGCGTTTCGTCGACGCCTCGATCATCGGTTGGTATACCTACCTCTACGGCGACAACACGGCCGGCAACGCCATGATCAAGAAGCTCAATCCTGAAATGACCGACGACCTTTTGGCCTATTCGGTGGCGAAGATGAAGGAGCATGGCATCGTCGATTCCGGCGACTCCTTGCGCGATGGCATCGGCGCCATGAACGATGCGCGCTATGCGAGATTCTTCGACATGATGGTGCGGGCCGGCGTGGTGCGCCGGGACGTTGATTATCGCAAGGCCTATACGCTGCAATTCGTCAACAAGGGCGTGGGTCTCGATTTGCGTCCCAAGAAATAGAACCCGCGGCCAATGACTGAGCACGCAACAGCGTTCTCCACGGCTGGCGCGGGCTCGTGCGCTGGAGACGCCGTGAGGCTGGAAGGCGTTACAAAACGCTATGACCGTGGCGTCGCGGCGCTGGGCCCTGTCGATTTCACTGTACGCAAGGGCGAGTTCGTGTCGCTGCTTGGGCCGTCCGGGTGCGGGAAGTCGACTGCGTTGCGGATCATTGCCGGATTGAGCGAGCCGACGGCCGGCAGGGTTCTGCTTGCCGGCGGCGGGCGCTCCATCGGCTTCGTGTTTCAAGAGCCAACGCTGATGCCATGGGCAACCGTGCGCGACAACGTGGCGCTGCCGCTGAAGCTTTCGCGCCAGCGCCGCGCTGACATCGGAGATCAGGTCGAGGTTGCGCTGGCGCAGGTGGGGCTTGCAGAGTTCGCAGCCGCCTATCCGCGCGAACTGTCCGGTGGAATGAAGATGCGGGCATCGCTCGCCCGCGCACTCGTTACCGACCCGGATGTCCTTCTGATGGACGAGCCGTTTGCGGCGCTTGACGAGATCACCCGATTCCGTCTCAACAACGATTTGCTCGCGCTGTGGCGCGGCCTGCGCAAGACCGTCATCTTCGTCACGCACTCGGTGTTCGAGTCGGTCTATCTCTCGCGCCGCGTCGTGGTGATGACGCCGCGTCCCGGCCGCATCAGCGCCGAGTACTGCATCGACACGATCGAGCCACGGGATGAGAATTTCAGAACCTCGGCGGAGTATGCGGCGTATTGCCGTAAGGTGTCGGCGGCGCTGTCGTTGGCCATGGGAGCACACCGCCGATGACGGCGTCCGGCTCATTCGCGCCAGCCGACAATGAGCCGCCGGAAGAGGGCGTTCGGACGACGCCGGTGGCACGCATGCTGTTGCCGTTGGCCGTGTTGGGGGCGAGCATACTGGTATGGCATGCGATCGTGGATCTCTACGACATTCCGCCCTATGTGCTGCCCGGCCCGGGGCTGGTGGCGGTGACGCTGCTGGAAGACTGGCCGATTCTATGGCGCTCGCTGCTGACGACCTTGCTGACCACTGTCGAAGGCTTCGCCGCCGCAGCGGTGGGCGGCATTGGGCTGGCGCTGCTGTTCAACCAGTCGAAATGGCTGGAACAGGCTTTCCTGCCCTATGCGATCGTCCTGCAGGTCACGCCGGTGATTGCGATTGCACCGCTGCTTTTGATTTATTTGCCGCAGCACACGGCGGTCGTCGTTTGCGCCTGGATCGTCGCGTTCTTTCCAGTGCTGTCGAACACCACGCTCGGCCTAAACTCGGTGGACCGTGGCCTCGTCGGGCTGTTCCAGCTTTACGGAGCGTCGCGCCTGCAAACGCTGCGTTATCTCAAACTGCCGGCGGCATTGCCGTACATTTTCGGCGGATTACGCATTGCCGGCGGCCTGTCGTTAATCGGCGCGGTGGTTGCGGAAATCGCGGCGGGTTCGGCCGGTGCCGGTTCGGGTCTTGCGTACAGAATTGCGGAGTCCGGCTACCGGCTCAACATTCCGCGCATGTTCGCGGCGTTATTGTTGCTCTCTGTGGCCGGCATTGTCATTTATATGTGCCTTGCGACGGCGTCGCATCTGATGTTGCGGCGCTGGCACGAAAGCGCGATCGGGAAGGAAAGCTGATGGCCGCCCCCGTCTCCCTGAACAAGATCGATGGCCGCACGTCTGTGTGGCGAAGGCGGAGATCTGTTCTTGTCGCAGTCGCGATGGTGATGTCTTGTGGATCAGCCGCATCGGCGCAGGATGCATCCGCCTTGAAGAAAAACATGGTCGGACAGTGGGAGTTGTCAACGACCGAACGCAGCAAGACTTGCGTGCTGACGCTCAAGAGCGATCCATCGCCGCAGGGTTTCAAGCTCGATCTTGAGCCGGGTTGCGCGGCGTCGCTGCCGTTCACGAAGGACGTTGCGGCCTGGACCGTCGCCGGTCTTGATATTGTGCGCTTGCGGGCCGCGACCGGAGAGCCGGTGATCGATTTCACCGAAGTCGAGAGCGGCATTTTCGAAGGCCGGCGGGAGAATGAGGGCATCTACATCCTGCAAAATCTTGCCGAGGCCCGCTCGCTCGCCAGATCGATGGACCAGATGATCGGCGACTGGGCCTTCGTCCGCGGCAACGGTCAGCCGATCTGCGGCATCACGCTGACGAACACTGAAGTCCCACCCGACAATTTCCAGGCTTTCCTCAAACCCAAATGCGATACGGCGATCGCGAACTTTAAGCCGGAGGTCTGGCGGCTCGAGCACGGTGAAATCCTGCTGATGTCAGCGAGCGGCGAGACCTGGCACTTCCAGGCCGATGACAACGCGCAGTGGCGGCTGGTTCCCGACAGCACCAGTCCGCTGATCCTCATTCGGCAGTAATCCTTAGAGCCTTTCCGCTTCCGATTGGATCAGATGCGGGGCTCCATGATTTGATCTAGATCAGCCGCAGCCCTTTCAGACTCGCGTGGCCGTTCTTGCCGACAATGATGTGGTCATGCACGGAGATTCCGAGCGGCGATGAAATGTCGATAATCGATCTGGTCATCTGGATGTCGGCTTGCGATGGCGTCGGATCGCCAGAGGGGTAGTTATGCATCAACCCGTGAAACTTTGAAAAGATATATATTTCAATAAGATAATTAACGTCAAAGATGAGATGGTGCCGGTATCTGGGGTCTGTAACTCGCGCAAATTCGCGGCAATCCCGGTGCAACCCGCGTAACCCCTCAAGCGCCCGCATTCGCAAGCTGCTGCACGAACTTCACATCGGTCTATCCCATTTTAGGCGAGCACGGATCAAAACAGGAGCTGACCTTGATCGACGATGGCAAACCGCACCCATCGTCAATCGAAGGCCAGCTCTGTCCATTCAGTCCATTGCGCCCTCGGTGTCGTTGGCGCCGAAGGACGCAGTTGATATGCGCTTACAGGAAATCAGGTTTGAACGATCCCATCGCTCCAACTCCTCGATCGGGTATAGGATCGCTTTGCCGATTTTGACGAATGACGGACCAATTCTCTTCGATCGCCAGTTGCGTAGCGTACCCTCGCTAACTTGGTTGCGATAACGCTCGACGACCTCTTCGAGGGTCAGATAGGCAGGAACGGACACAGTTTCTCCATAGCTCTAGTAATAGTGCAACGGCCCGTTGCACTAACGTGTATGAGGCGGATGAACAGGGTTGACCCTCGCTGCGCTTGGCGCTTGGCAGTTCAGCCGTCACACTGGCTAGCAGGAAATCCGACATTGGACTCGAGATCGCGGATGCTTCTCGACGGAGTGTCCGCGAGCCCGATCGGTACTTGGGCCTTCCGGCGAGTTATCCGATGCTGTGACGAGGCCGGTCGGACCGTTTTGCTGTTCGGATCGGATGTTGAACTCACTGTCCCCGAATCCGCCCATTGTTGCAGATCGACGATCGCATAGACGACTCGACCGCCGAGCTTGCGGTAGATCGGGCCTGTTCCATAAGTGCGATGCTTCTCAAATGTTCGCGGCGACAGTCCAAGAAACATTGCGGCCTCGTGGGTACGAAGATAGCGCGGCGGAATGACGGGTGGCTGCATATCGATAACTCCTTTGTTTCGCGGGCCGGAATGGCGTGCGACCAGGTGGTTTTACGATTTCACTGAAAAGAACTGCCTGTTGGCGAAGAGTCGACGCCGCCACTCACGCTTCAATTTAGTTGTTTCATCACCTCTTCAGCAGAGCTAAAGAAACGAGAGCCATGAGGCAACCGTTCCCTTTCTTCGATAAAAGCGATTTTGCGGGCGTTCCAAGCCAGCGTTCCACCCGACCGATCAAGGAATTTGAAGCAGCTATTGATCGAGCCGTTGGAGAACAGGTGAGAGCCGATGGTGCATGTGGCGTCGATCTCTGGTCGGCGTTGGCCAACGGTCGATGGCATGCATCGAATGGGGCCGTTGTTTCCTACTCTTTTCGAGAAGCGGCCCGGCTTGTCGCCTGGGTACGTGAAGAGGGTGACTCCATCTTGTGGTATTGCAGCGGACCTCCGGGCGAGGTGGCGCAGTGGATCGGTGAAGCGATGGCCGCTGAAGGCTGGAGTTGGACCGCTTCTGACTGATCGCGCTCTTCGCTGGCGAGGAACCATTCTCCCGCGCGATACCGTGCTCCGGTTCGGGGCAGGTAGAAGTGATTGAGTCGCGCTGAGTACTGGATTGAGAACCTCGCGAACCGGTGCGAGCGTAGTGGATTATACGCTAAGGCGTATTTATCTACATTATACGTTGTGACGTATATAGATATTCATTCTCTGAAGCGTATATTGACATTTACACTCTTAAGCGTATATAGCGTGCCCAGAGAGGTGCGCCGTGGACCAGATTGTCCGAACGCCTAAGCAAATCGGAGATGCCATCCGCCGGCAACGTCGCAAGCACGGCCTGAATCAGACCAACGTCGGGGACCGGACGAAGCTACGACAGGCAACCATCTCCGCCGTCGAGAGTGGCGCGCTCGGAACTCAGCTCGGAACGCTTTGTGACATTCTCGCTGCGCTCGACCTAGAGTTCGTTATCCGTCCCAGGACGAAGGCAAAGCCGGCCGAGATCGAGGACATCTTCTGATGGCCCGCCCGCGGCGGCACATCTCGCTCAATGTCTTCCTGAACGGCCGTCTCGTCGGACGCCTGAATAGGCAATCCAGCGGCGCAATCGATTTTCAGTACGATCCGTCCTGGCTTGCCTGGGAGCATGCGCTGCCCGTGTCGCTCTCTCTGCCTTTGCGTGAGGACCGTTATATCGGTGCGCCTGTCATCGCCGTTTTCGACAATCTCCTGCCTGACAGCACGCCCATCCGTCGCCGCATGGCGGAGCGGGTCCACGCTCAGGGGATCGACGCTTACGACCTGCTTGCCGCTGTCGGACGGGATTGCGTCGGCGCGTTGCAATTCCTGCCGGACGGCGTCGAACCCGGCGCCGCCGGCGCTGTTGGCGGCAAACCTATCGACGACAAGGGAATCGCCCGGCTTCTCGGTGACCTTGCATCGGCTCCCCTTGGACTTGGCGAGGATGAGGACTTTCGGATATCGATCGCCGGCGCCCAGGAAAAGACCGCACTGCTGTTCTGGAACGGGCGTTGGTACAAGCCGCTGGCGACTACGGCCACGACGCACATCCTCAAACCGCAGATTGGCCGACTGCCGAACGGCATCGATCTATCCTACAGCGTTGAAAACGAGTTCTTCTGCCTTAAGCTGGCGGCTGCTCTTGGACTTCCGAGCGCCGCCGTTGCGATTGAAGAGTTTGAGGGTAACCACGTGCTCGTGGTCGAGCGGTTCGATCGCCGTTGGACCAGCGACAACCGTCTCCTGCGTTTGCCGCAGGAGGATTGCTGCCAGGCCTTGTCCGTGCCGCCATCCTTGAAATACGAATCCGATGGCGGCCCCGGCATTCCGGCTATTCTCAATCTGCTCAAGGGAAGCGACCAGCCGAAGGCAGATCAAACAACGTTTCTGAGAGCCGTAATTGCCTTCTGGCTGCTCGGTGCCACGGATGGTCACGCCAAGAATTTCAGCGTTTTTCTCTCTCCCGGAGGTCGCTTCCGCATGACACCGCTCTACGATGTGATCTCGGCGCAGCCTAGCCTCGACACAGGCCAGATCAAACGTAACAAGATGAAGCTGGCCATGGCCGTCGGGGACAGCCGCCACTACGTCGTCGGTGGCGTGATGCCTCGCCATTTTGTCCAGACCGCCGCCAAGGCGGGGATTGGCGCGGGACTCGTGACCGCGATCTTCGATGAGCTGCGCACACAGACACCGGCAGCGGTCGAGCAGGTCACCGCGTCGCTCCCGAAAGGATTTCCTGCCGAAGTCGCTGACAGCGTCAGTAATGGCGTCAAGGCTCGTCTGCGCAGGTTGGAGGACGCGTGATGCTAAAGGTTCATGTGCGACCAGCTTAGTCAGAGCCGGCATTGCCGTTTTGGTTGTAGCAAGCCAGAGGAATTATCTAGCCGCGATAGCGCTGGATGACTTTCAGTTAGGATGAGGTGAGCAGAGGAGTGGACACGTATTCTTCTACGGCCAAATAATAGTGAAACAGTTTACTACACCCGGGCGAACGATGATGGGGCAAGCCCCGGACTTGCGCTAGGGATCGTTCCAAAACTCTTTAATGCTCTGATCATGGCTAAAAAGGCTCCGAAAAATCCAACCGTAGATATCGTGAGCGCCTCCCGCGCGGGACACACGTTTCATGAGCGCTGGGCAGCACGGCGAGCCATGCAACTGGTCTTCCCAAGTGACCGCTTAAAAGCGATTGCTATTGAAGGACTATCGAAGACCGAAACTGCCAATCCCGGCGCAGAAGCCGAAGACGTGGCAGATCTCGTTCTCTACTACGGAGATGGCGACAACTTTGCCACCTCGGAAGCTGTACAGACCGCGCAATTCAAATACAGAACAATAGCCGGTTTGGTGACGGCCTCATATCTTCGTAAGACAATTGAAAAGTTTGCCGACACGATTGTGGGATATGAAAAGACGATATCTTCGGCTGATGTCGACAAGAAGTTGACTTTTTCGTTTGTCACGAACGCAGAGTTCTCGCCGGATCTATGGGCAGCGATAGCCGGTCTGAAATCGGGTGTAACGCCTGCCAAAGGCGAGGCTCTAACTCAACATGACTATTTAAAAGGTCTCTGCGCAAAGAAGAAGGTAGATGCACAACGGCTATTCAGTCGGTGCGAATTTCGCGCTTCGGAGGAAACGCTTCCACTTTTGAATAGTAACTTGAGACGCACCATGGCTGACTGGTCTGCCGGAAATGAGCTGCGCAGCAAGTCTCGGCTTTTTGAGGTAGTCGAAGTCGTCCGCGAGAAGGCTGGTCTAAAAAACAAGAACAACAACCTCATAAAACGAGAGGACGTACTCGTCGCATTGGGGCGCGAAGAGGAAGATCTATTCCCGGCAGATACTCGATTCATTGACGTAGGAGAAATTGTTCTACGCGAACAGTTGGACGATGCGATAAATTTGATCAAAACTAAAAAAGAGCCGGTCTTCATTCATGCCGACGGGGGAGTGGGTAAAACAGTTTTTATTGGCAGTCTCGCTGCCGCTCAATCGGAAGCGTACGAGGTCGTCGTGTTCGATTGCTTTGGTGGGGGCGCTTATCGATCACAGGACCAAGAGCGTCATTTACCGCGAGTGGGATACGTACAAATCGCCAACGAGTTGGCTTCAAGAGGGCTGTGCGACCCGTTGCTTCCTGGCGACGCAGAATCCCTTGCGTTGATAAATGCACTACGCCGCCGCCTTACTCAGGCCGTTGAGACGCTGAAAGTCCAATCGAAGCGAAAGGGCATAATGATAATCATCGATGCGGCAGACAATGCGCAAATCGAAGCTGACGACCGTAAGGACGATTCATTTCCAAAGCTTCTTCTGGCGTCACTCAGCGAAAACAGCGTCGAGGGAGTAAAGCTTGTTCTGACGGCCCGTACACATCGAATGGCTCGCGTTGTCGATCGATCAACAGTTGTACCGTTTCCGCTTCGTCCGTTTACGCAGAAAGAAGCAGAATTATATCTGGCTTCACGCCGCGAAAATATCACGAGCGCTGAATTTGCGACCGCGTTTTCACGATCTAGCGGCAACGCGCGGGTGTTGGCTTATTTGGTTGATACTTGGGGTACGAACGTAGCGGGAAATCCAGACAAAGCCGAAATCACCGTTGATAAACTCATCTCGGAGAAGTGCAACAAGATCTTCTCCGATCTTCGAATCGCTGGGTGGCTAGATTCGGATGTTCGGGAGTTCTTCTCCGCTATTTCTTTATTGCCGCCGCCCATGCCTTTGGACGAACTGGCAACCGCCTTAGGGTGGTTGATATCGCAAGTGGTGAGCGCGGCTTCTGATCTGGCTCCGATGCTCGAGATCGTTCCCACGCACGGCGCGATTTTCCGCGATGAACCAACAGAAACTTATGTCCGTGATACGTATTCTAACGACACGGCTTCTCAACAAGCCATAGCGCAGCGTCTCCATGACGCACAGGTATCGTCGCAATATGCAGCGGAGGCTCTGCCTGGGTTCTTGGTAGCAATCAAGGACGGTGCTCGGGCTTATGCTTTGGCGGATTCGACGCAGTTTCCGACTTCAATTCAGTCGGACTTCGGACGGCGGCGTTTGACACTAGCACGATTCAATGCCGCGTTTAAATTGGCGGTTAAAGACGGCGATCTCAACCATGCGCTCGGCATCACCATGCGTTTGGCTCAAGTGGTCGCGGCAAACAGTCGTGGCGATGAGTTCATACGCAAGTCGCCCGCATTGGCAGCGACTCTGGGCGATCGGGACGCCTATCGACGCTTATTCAGCGACCGATCCGGGTGGCGCGGCGCTCGTGATGCACGGCTAACAATCGCCCATGCTTTCTCGAATGAGATGGAAGAGGCTGAAATTCACTGTGGCCGTGCGATCGACTGGATAAACTGGAACGCGCGCAAAGAGAGAGATGAGCGCGAACTTCCTCACGAGAGGACCGGTCCAGCCCACGACGACTTTGCTTCCATTGTATTTCTGAAGATCGTTCAGAAAGATTTTAAACCTGTTGATGGAAATTTGCATCAATGGGGCCGGGGATTAGCAATTCCGGTCGCGCGGCAAGCGGTCAAACTTGCTCGGCAATATGAGTGCGCAACGGGATTGAGCGTCTTGGCCGAGCTTGCAGCATTTGCGGCCAGCTCGAAGGCCGCTTTGATAGCCGCGAATGTCAGGAAATTGCCGTCGGGATCGAGACGGTTCTGAAAATTATTGAGCCAATTCAGGCCAGCATGTGTGCTCGCGTCGCTGATAAGGGCGTGAGCGCGTTTCTCGGTAATTGGGCCTCCTTTGTATCAAAGACGGTGCCACGCGGGTTCGAAGAGCCTGAAAAGATGCTTGCTAAGACCGTGGGGCTTGGATTTGCAAGACTGCTTCTTCAACACGCGTCGGCTATTTCAGACAGCGATGCGGTCGCGGTTATTGATGTGATTTCTCGGCCAGGTTTTTTGCTGAGCGAGAAAGCGTATGTGCTCTCGTTGCTAGCAGCAAAAGGTCATCTTCACTCTCGCGCCGGTGCGTTTGCGCAATCGATGGTCGATGAGATTCGCAAAGACGATCAGACCGATCAGCGTGGCGACGATTACGCTTCTTTGGCCGAGGCATTGCTGGAAATGAGCGTTCCCGAAGCGCGCCTATATTATCGCAACGGATTGGCGGAACTGGATAAGCTCGGCAGCGGCGATTACGACTTGATTTACGCGATACTGCATTACGCAGCGGGCCAACCTGGCGGGTGCATCCGGCCCGAGTTGGGGCATAGGCTGATGAACCTATGCCAGACTATTTTTGCTCATGATTCACATAAGTTTGGCTGGAATCTTTTCGGCATAGCTTGCGCTAAATCCATAGGAACGACAGCCGCAACCAAGCTTATACGGTGGAATGACGAAGACGTTGCGAGCTATTCTCTCGGACTGCCTCAGCTCGCTTCATATCTTTCTGCCGAGAAGCATCTTTCGCCGTTACGCGCTGCGGTGCTGTTGGGCATTTGCAAAGACCATGGCTGGCACGAGTGGAGCGTTGGTGACGGACTATCATCGATTCTTCCACAAGCGCGCAACGTCGGTGAGCAAAGGACAATATTCGAGGCTGTATTTGGAAGAGGCTGTATTTGGAAAATTAATTGCCGAGCACTCGGATGGCGGCTGGTCCTCTGTCTGGCAAGGCATATTGAATGTTGCCGAAAAAAATCCAGCCGTCGTGGGCGACGGCGATGTCAGCACGGCAAAGCAATTACTTGAGGAAGCAGAACGGAAAAGGCACGAGTATAATTCGCGCTCGTCATCAGGACCGAGTTCGCCTGCGAGCATTGAAAGCAAGAAAAAAGAACAAGACCCAGACGCTTTTGTCAAGGCTCTGATTTCTAAGTGTGACCCAGGATCAGCGGCGTCTATTGACGAAGCGCTCAACGAAATAGATGCCGTTAAGTCACTTCCATTTTATGTGAGACGGGACTTCTTCTCTACAATTCGTGCAGCTTGCCCCTACGCGAAACGGCTCGATCACTTGCTTGCTTTGGCTGAGGCCAATAACGTCTCGTTCGACCAAGCTATCGATCACATTCAAGATTGTGTTTCGGAATGGTCTGGTTCATCAGCATATATTGCGGCAGAGCAAAAAAACGTTGTTTCACACTTATTCAAATCGAAAGGATCTGAACTCTTCAGCATTTCTTACGGCAGTGTGAGCCGCGAGATAAAGCAACTCAGCGATCTTTGTGGTGACGAAAGCTTCGTCTTGAACCACGTCCTAGATACAATTTCGACTGAACGATTGGAATTGAATGGTGAACAGTGGTTGCAGCTTGCCACGGTACTGTCTCACCAAACGTCGCATAGCGCTTCGCGCGATGCCCTCGAAAACTTTCTGTCTGGGCCGGCCGCAGGCTTGGCCGATCAGATTGGAGAAGGTGCGTACAAGCCCGATTTCAAAATTTCAGATGAGCGAGAGCTTCTCGTCGGAATAATCTGGCATCTTTTAGGGGATGACGATGCTTACATAAAGTGGAGCATTGCGCGCGCATTGCCGCTCTTTGTTTCATTGGGTTTAATCGACGATTTGAATGCACTTCTCGCGCAGTTCGATCGCAGAGAGGTGCCGGCACTCAAAACAGAAAGCTATAACCTCTCATTTCAGAATTCACAGCAATGGCTTCTGATGGGGCTGGCCCGTGCCGCATTGATTCACGGGGCAAAGCTGGCCCCGTTGAAACCTCGACTTTTCCAACTGGCTGCGCGAAATGACGTTCACATCCTTAATAAGCGACACATCCTGCGATGCTTGCGAAATATTGGCTGCGAGGCAGCCGACATCGCAAATTTAGCGCAAGAAGTTGAAGTCGATCCAAAGGGAATCGCAGTTGTTAAAGGCTCTTGGCCGAAGCACGTTCCTGCCAAATCTGGTTTCAGTTTCGATTATGAATTCAACAAGTCAGAGATTTCGCATCTTGCGAGAGTATTTCATATTTCAGACGGTCAATGCGTCGATGCTATCGCTCATGAAATTCAGCGGATCTGGCCGAGCGCTACAAATATGGATGCATTTCCTGGGCATGATCGTTATCGAAAAGAACGAACTGACAGATACGAATATTATCGTGAGCATGTTCAAAAGCACGCATTGCTAAGCGCAGCAACTACGTTGCGGCAATCGCATCCGGTGGCGCGTCAAAGCTATGATGAAGATCCTGCGTCGCCCTTTGAGCTGTGGCTCAACGACTATGACGTTACGTTTAAAGATGGTTCTTGGCTCAGCGATCACAAAGATCAAGAGCCTGAGGTTTGCGGAAGGAGTCTGTTGGGACCACGAGTCAAGAATGTCGAATCACTAATTCCGACTCCAGTGATTTTCGAGAGCTTAGGAATTTTGAATATTGCGGAATCCGCGATGTTGCCGATTTATGGACAGTGGAAGTCCCCGGACGGAGTTTATGTTCGTATTGAAACGGCGTTAGGAAAACCCCGTGGGATCGTGGGACTTTGCCAGAAATTCGTTAGAAGAGCGGACCACGATCTCTGGCTACCGCTGTTTCTTCATGACGGCTTTGACGACCCATACAGACAGGCATCGCCCTTTGAGCCAGTTGTGTGGGTTTTGGAAAATTACAGCATTGGGGTAGATTCACGCGAGAAAATCGCGACTGACGGCGTGGCGTCGCGACCACGTCTTGGCGTCAAACTTCTCAAGGCATTTGGGCTCATACCGGACAAGGATTTTCGGGAGTGGATAACCTCTCACAACGAACTAGCTATGCGGAGTCAGGTGTGGGGGGGGGATGGATACCTGACCCGGACGACAACCGGGGCAGTCATCGAAACGAAAATGGTGAGATTTTATGGGCGTCGCAAGACTGGCTGGACCGGGCATTACCTCTAATCGATCGTCAGCTCGTGTTCCACGTTACGTTGAGCAAGTACAAAGACCGTCGCTTCGGCGACAGTTCAGGTGTGAAAGCTGTATATGTAGGAACCAGACCGGCTGGGGATGAGATTCGTTTCTGGTACGCGAAGAAATCCTCAAACACGACTTACTAGGCGGCGTGGACAAATAGTTCGCCAATATGGCGCGCGCTTTGTTGTTACCGATTAGCCGCGATGCGTTTGCGATAGAGGGCGTCAGGCCCTTTCGCGACCTCAATGCGAATGTGTCTGCGCAGCAGTGCAAGAGCTAATGGGCCGACGACGAGCATCACGCCCAGCACGGTCTTAATCATGGTCGGCAACCACCTGGCACCCTCATTTTCATTCAGCATTCGATTAACCGGGCTGTTTTGGCAGAATAAGCGACATCGACTCGGAACGCGGTTGGCGCCGTTGGGAGGTACCCCTCCGGTGAAGCTTTCAATTACCCATATCGTCGACGAGTTCCGATTGAGAGGCCGAAGACGATGTCATTGAGGCGTGTTAGGCCTCGCCAGACGACCATGTTTCCTGGCGGCGGATCGTGGTTGCGTGCGAGATAGCCGCCGAGCATGGCGATCTGGAGCAAATAGGTGGCGAGGGTCTTGCGCAAGATGCGCGGCTTGGCCCGCGCCGCGTCGATGGCATCAAGCGTCGCGATTTCGGTCGGGGTGAGGACTGTCTCCGGCGCAACCTCGGGCTTTGCTCGTGCGGACATGGTGAGGAAGAAGATGCGCCAGCTGACCATCGCGATGAGGGCGAGGAACTTGGCCAGCCGCTCGGCGGTCTCAAGCCTCGCCTCTTCCGCGCGACAGCCAGACTTCAGTACCTTGTGAAACACCTCCGCTTTCCAGCGCAAGGCGTACCATTCGAGCTTCTCGATGGCGATGGCGAAATCTCCGACCGGCAGATTGGTCACCAGCTTCCAGTCGATCGGCGGACGGTTCGCCGGCGGATCGATCTCAAGGGCTTGGATGTAGGTGAGAAGCTGAGGACTGTATCGCTTCTGCTTGCCGACGGGCGGCAGGGTTTGGATGGCGGCGAACTTCACGTGCACGCACGCCGTCTCATCCTGTCCGATCGCGACGTAATGGCGTCCCGCCCAAGGCGCAGCCGAGAGCTGGGCAAAGACCCGATGAGCTCCATCCCGTGGCTCTGCGTCGGCGGGCGCGGCGGCCAACCGATTGGTCTGCACTCGCACCAGAAAGCGCGTGCCAAGATCCTGCGCCAGGCAAAAGAGCTCGTAGATGTCGCTCTCGCGGTCGGCCACATGCACGCAGCGCTCCGGCGTGCCCACGAGCGCCATCGACTGGCGCAGGTTCTCCAGCCAGCGATAGCTTTCCTTCGTCTCGATCGGCACGCGCGTGGGGTTCACGTGCCGCTTGAGCGTCCAGGTCCCCTTGAACTTCGTGCGTGTCCAGAACTTCGCTGCCGTCAGCCCGAGCGGCGTGCCACCGAGGGTTACAGCCAGGCTCGAATGCATCAGCACCCCACACAAGGTCACCACGTTGGGCTGACCCGCCTTATAACGTCCGGCGTTGACGGTCTTGGTGAAGCCGATCTTACCCGGCTGCGCACGGCTGTAGATGAACTCGGTGGTACCCTGCAGAATGAGGATTGGTCCTTCGCTCGCCGCGCAGCGCATGGCGGTCGCGGCAAAATGGCCGGCCAGCATCCCGTGCTCGGTAACACGTGGGTTGTCGAAGAAGCGATAGGCCGCCTTTGTCGCCGCCCAGTCGCCGCACGCGGCCGGGACGGGTTGGCCGGGTGCCGCCGACATCTGATCAAGCAGGCGGCCAAATCGGCGCGCAAGTCGCTTGTCCGGCAGCCCTGCCGAAACGACTTCATCGTCATGCCAGCCTGCAGCACCGGCTCCCGTGTCTCCGCTCATCTGTGACGCCTCCGCGAATCGGCGTCACAGACAGAATCACAGACAATTCAACAGGTGCAAATCCTACGTACGAGATGTGGGTAATTGAAAGCCGGTGAAGGCCGCCTTGCGGGCTGAGGACGAACGTCGGAAGTCCTAGGGATAATCCTAGGAGTAGCCCTATGACGATGCCGCGGGTGGAGGTGATCACGTCGATCGAGAGACGCCGGCGCTGGTCGCGTGAGGAGAAGGAGCGCCTGGTCGCGGCGTCGCTTGAGCCTGGTGTGTCGGTGTCGGGAGTCGCGCGATCGGCGGGCATTCAGGTCAGCCAGCTGTTCCGGTGGCGCAAGGACCTGTGCGATCGGGTCGATGTCGGTTCGTCGGGATTGGTCCCGATGGAGATCGTTCCTGCTGCTGCCATCCCGCCCGCCGTTGAGGCGCCGGGACCATCGGCGTCTGCCGGCCGACGTCGCCGCAAGAGCGGCATGATCGAGATCGATCTCGGTGGCGGGCGCCGTGTCCGCGTCGATCGCGACGTGGATGCCGAGGCGCTGCGGCGCGTGCTGGATGCGCTCGGGTCCCGATGATTCCGGTTCCGAGCGGCGTGCGGGTGTGGCTGGCGACCGGCCACACCGACATGAGGAAGGGCTTCCCGGGCCTGGCCCTGGTGGTGCAGGAGATGCTGAGGCGCGATCCGCATAGCGGCCACCTGTTCGTCTTCCGCGGCCGCCGCGGCGATCTGATCAAGGTTCTGTGGCACGACGGCCAGGGCGCCTGTCTGTTCTCAAAGAAGCTCGAGCGCGGCCGCTTCATCTGGCCATCGCCGGCCGACGGCGACCGGCTGAGGACTTTGGCCTTGCACATGGCGGTGGATATGATTCCATCGCCGTATGCCCGACGCTGAATCGCTCCCTTCCGACCTCGCCGCCGCGCATGCGATGATCCTCGCGGAGCGCGCCGCACGCGTCGAGGCCGAAGCGCCTGCCGCCCGCGCGGCGGCGGTCAGCTCCGGGACCGAGGCCCTGATTGCCCGGCTGAAGCTGGAGATCGAGAAGCTCCGGCGCGAGTTCTACGGCAGCCGTTCGGAACGCAAGGCCAGACTGCTCGAACAGATGGAGCTTCAGCTCGAAGATCTGGAGGCGAACGCAACCGAGGACGAACTGGCGGCGGAGCACGCGTCGCGTGCCACGACGGTTCGCTCGTTCGAGCGCCGGCGCCCGTCGCGCAAGCCGTTCCCGGAGCATCTGCCGCGCGAACGCGTCGTGATCGCCGCGCCCGAGAGTTGTCCCTGCTGCGGCTCGACCAGGCTGTCGAAGCTGGGCGAGGACGTGACCGAGACGCTGGAGCTGATCCCGCGCCAATGGAAGGTCATCCAGACGGTGCGTGAGAAGTTCTCGTGCCGCCAGTGCGAGACGATCACCCAGCCGCCGGCGCCATTCCATGTGACGCCTCGCGGCTTCGCCGGCCCGAACCTGCTGGCGATGATCCTGTTCGAGAAGTTCGGCCAGCATCAGCCGCTGAACCGGCAGAGCGAGCGTTATGCCCGCGAGGGCATTGATCTCGGCCTGTCGACGCTGGCCGATCAGGTCGGCACATGCGCGGCGGTGCTGCGTCCGCTGCATGCGCTGATCGAGGCCTATGTGTTGCTCTCGGCAGAGCGCCTTCACGGCGACGACACCACGGTGCCGATCCTGGCGAAGGGCAAGACCGACACCGGCCGCGCCTGGGTCTATGTCCGCGGACGACCGGCCCTTCGGCGGGACATCACCGCCGGCCGCTCACGCTGGTCGGCACCGCGAAGCTCAATAATGTCGATCCGCAGGCCTGGCTCGCCGACGTGCTCGCCCGCATCGCCGACACGCCGCAGAGCCGGCTGGCGGAACTCTTGCCGTGGAACTGGAAGGCGCAATCTGCAAGATTGGCGGCATGAGCCACGCCGATCGCATCGCCCGCATCAGGATCCAGCTCGATGACTGGCAGCCCGCCATCTGGCGGCGCGTCGAGGTGCCGCTAACGGCAACGCTCAAGGCCTTGCACGATGTCATCCAGGCGGCCATGCTGTTCGACGACTATCACCTGTTCGAGTTCCGAGCCGACGGAAAGCGATACGCCATCCCTGATCCCGAATGGGATAGCCTGCGCGACAAAACCTACTCGGCAAAGACCATACGGCTCGGAACGCTGGTCGATCGCAGCATCACGCAATTGGCCTACACCTACGACTTCGGCGACGACTGGCGGCACACGATCACGATCGAGGCAATCGCCGACGCCGATCCCTCTGTCGAGTATCCCCGTTACATCGACGGTGCCGGCCACGCCCCACCCGAAGACGTCGGCGGCATCCCCGGCTTCGAATTGTTCCTCAACGCCATCGCCGATCCCAGGCACGAGGAGCATCGCGAACTCAAACGCTGGCACAGCCGTCCGTTCGATCCGGCACATGCTGCTGAAGACGAAATCCAAACCCGGATGAAAAAACTCGCCAGACGCCGCGCTCTCGGCAAGGCCGGCTTCGAGAAAAGCCGCAGTCAGCCACGCTGAAGATCCGAGGAGGCCGCAGTCCTCACCGGAGGCTTACGTTGGGAGAGATTGATTCAAGGCTGCTTTTTGGAGGCAGGCTGGAGCCGGGGTGATCTCACCGAAGCAGAATGGCGCGTTCTGAAGGACTTATTGCCGATCGAGCCTGAGAACCGCGGTCGCGGCAGACCGCCAGAACAGAACTGCTCAATCATCAACAGCATCCTCTGGCGGCTTCGATGCGGAGTGCCATGGCGAGACATTTCGCCAAAATTCGGCAGTTGGAACACCATCTACCGCCGGTTCCGGCGATGGAGTGAAGCCGGGGTCTAGGAAACCGTGGCAGTAACGCTTGCCGAGATCATGGCGGACAGCAGGCACTACAGCATCGATAGCACCACAGTCTGCGCCCTACAGACAGCGCAACTGTAATCTGACAATCGGAGGCGCAAAGCCACCCCGCCTATGTGCACGCTTTTCTACGCTAGAACTCTCCCGTGTTCTGAACCGGCTTTACTTCATCCCACAAGTGGTGTGTCCTAATCGCGTTAGATCAGCCGCAGCCCTTTCAGACTCGCGTGGCCGTTCTTGCCGACAATGATGTGGTCATGCACGGAGATTCCGAGCGGCGATGAAATGTCGATAATCGATCTGGTCATCTGGATGTCGGCTTGCGATGGCGTCGGATCGCCGGAAGGGTGGTTGTGGACCATGATGATCGCGGTTGCCGATAGTTCGAGCGCGCGCTTGACGACTTCGCGCGGATAGACCGGCGTGTGATCGACGGTGCCGACTTGCTGCACCTCATCGGCGATCAACTGGTTGCGCTTGTCGAGGAACAGGATGCGGAACTGTTCCTTGTCGGCGAACGCCATCGAGGTCCAGCAATAGTCGATCACGGCGGTCCATGACGACAGCATCGTCCGCTGTTTCAACTGTCCCTTCGCCACGCGGCTGGCGCTCGCCGCGATCAGCTTGATCTCGATGATCGCGGCCTCGCCGAGCCCGCTGATCTCGCGGAGCCGCGCGTCGGGCGCATGAACCACCTCGGCGAATGATCCGAACCTGCCGATCAGGGACTTGGCCAGCGGTTTGACGTCGCGACGGGGCAACGCGCGAAACAGCACCATTTCGAGCAGTTCGTAATCGCTGAGTGCGTCCGGCCCGGCATCGCGGAAGCGCTCGCGCAGTCGTTCGCGATGGCCGTGATAGTGTGGCGCTTCGGCAAATCCTGCGGGGTTGTCGGCGTTGGCGGGCATTCGATGGAGCGAACCATTCCTAGAGCGTTTTCGAGCGAAGTGGACCCCGGTCCGCGCGAAGAAAACGTGTCAGATCAAAATCATGGAGCCTCGCTTCCGATTCCATCGGAAGCGGAAAGGCTCTGGCGGTCCGTTTTCCAACATTCGCATCCTGTTTCAGCGAAACGTCTTGCGGATGCTAGAATCGAACGACCACAAGTTGCTAGTGGAGTTTTGAATTTGACATTCGCGCCCGGGGCGCGCCGCCAGAGGGTCGCGAATCTCAAATTCACTTCACTGGTTTCCGCAACCTTGCCGTGGCTCGTGGCATTTGCAACCCCAATTCGGGAACGCGAGTGACGAAAGCGTGCGCGATCCAACGCAATCTGCTTCCGAACCAGAGGTTCAGCCTTCGCAGACCGGCTTGTCGAGTTGACGTGGCGACAGCGTGAAGATCTCAACCCCTGTCTGGGTCACGCCAACCGAATGCTCGAACTGCGCCGACAGCGAGCGATCGCGCGTGACCGCGGTCCAGCCGTCCGACAGGATTTTCACATGCGGCTTGCCCAGGTTGATCATCGGTTCGATGGTAAAGAACATCCCGGGCCTGAGCCGCACCCCGTCGCCGGGGCGGCCGACATGGATGATGTTGGGTTCATCGTGGAAGATGCGGCCGAGTCCGTGGCCACAGAAATCGCGAACGACACTCATGCCCTGGGGTTCGACAAAGCTCTGGATCGCGTGACCGATGTCACCGGTCGTCGCGCCGGGCTTGACCGCCGCGATGCCGCGCATCATTGCTTCATAGGTTATCTCGATCAGCCGTTCAGCCTTGCGTGGGATCGGGCCAACCGGGTACATGCGGCTGGAGTCGCCGTACCAGCTATCGACGATAAAAGTGACGTCCACGTTGACGATATCGCCCTCTCTCAGGACGCGATCGCCGGGCATCCCATGGCAGACGACGTGATTGACCGATGTGCAAGTCGAGTAGCGATAGCCACGATACATCAGCGTTGCCGGGTAAGCACCATGACTGAAGGCGAACTCACGGACAAAATCGTCGATCTGCGAGGTCAGAATGCCTGGTTTCACGAGATCGGCGAGTTCGTCGAGACAGCGTGCCGTCAGAGCGCCGGCCTTGCGCATCCCGGCGAAACCGCTCGGGCCGTGCAGTTTGATCTGTCCGGTCTTTCGCAGGGGAGTTTCGGAGGCTTCGACGTAGCTCATCAGGTGATCTGAATCCAAATGATAAGGAAGTTGTTGCTTCTAATCTAATGGATGGCGCTGCCAGCGCAAGCTGGGGGCTTAGAGGTGGCGCTATCAACGGCTCACTTCGGTGCGCCGCGGCAGGTGACGATTCCAAGTCTTCCTTTGGGGGTCGCCGCCAGTCGTGGTGACGCCGCCAGGCTTTTGAGTTCGAGTCTGACAAGGAGGCATTTGCGCACGGTCTGGAGCACAAACAACGCTGACCGGCGGAAAATCGATTGGCGCGCCGCGGCGGCGGCGATAAGGATGAAAATGCAAGTGTTTACCGCTTCGGACGTCTGATGGCATCTCTGGATTCGGTCAGTCTGGCCATCTTGCTCGGCGCGATTCTGGTTATGGCCGGAATTCTGTCGAGCCTGCTGGCGTTGCGGTTTGGCGCTCCCTTGCTGCTCGTCTTCCTGTTCATTGGCATGTTGGCAGGAGATTCCGGGCCCGGGGGCCTGACGTTCAGTGATGTCCAGAACACTTACCTTGTCGGGTCGGCTGCGCTGGCGCTGATTCTGTTCGACGGCGGTCTGAAGACGCGGTTCCAGAGCATCCGCACGGTCCTGGCGCCCTCGATGGTGCTCGCTACTTTCGGCGTGCTGCTGACCGCCCTGGTCACGGCGCCGGTCGCCAAATATGCGCTTGATCTGAACTGGACCGAGGCGTTGCTGATCGGCGCGGTCGTCGCCTCCACCGACGCGGCCGCGGTGTTTTTGCTGGTGCATGCGCAAGGGCTACGGCTGCGTCCGCGCGTTGGGGCGACCCTGGAGGCGGAGTCAGGCACCAACGATCCCTTCGCGGTATTTCTCACGCTGATGCTGGTGGAGCTGATTTCGGTCGGCGACAGTTCGGTCTGGCATGTGTTGCTCGAGTTCCTGCGAGAGTCCATGCTCGGCGGCATCATCGGTGTGATCGGCGGACGGCTCGTGGTCGTCGCCCTGAACCGGGTGGCGCTTCCTCAGGGGTTGCATGCGCCGTTCGTTACGACGGCGGCGCTTGTGGTTTTCGGGGTGGCGCAGATCTTCCACGCGTCGGGGTTTCTCGCGGTTTATCTTGCGGGAATTATCATCGGTAATCGTCCTACGCGCGCCCACAGTTCGGTGGTGACGTTCCTCGATGCCGCAACCTGGCTGGCGCAGATCGTGATGTTCGTGTTGCTCGGCTTGCTGGTCTCGCCGCACCGCCTGATGGATAGCGCGCTCCCGGCAGTGCTCGTCGCGCTCGTGCTGATGCTGGCGGCGCGGCCGCTCGCGGTCTTTTTATGCCTCGCACCGTTTCCTTTCAACTGGCGGGAAAAGCTGTTCATTGCCTGGACCGGGCTTCGGGGGGCGGTTGCGATCTTTCTGGCCTCGATTCCGATGCTGGTCGGGCTGTCGAAAGCGTATCTGTATTTCGACGTCGCATTCGTTGTGGTGATCATTTCGCTTTTGCTGCAGGGCTGGACGCTCGCTCTGGCCGCCCGGCGGCTGCATGTCGCGCTGCCCCGCGCCGATCGGGGGCCGCGCCGTGTGGAACTCGATTTGCCGGGACAACTCGAACAGCAGTTGGTCGGCTATGCGGTGCGACCGATGAGCCTGTTCCTTCGACGCGGGCTGCTTCCGTCATGGTCGAAGCCGACACTCGTGATCCGCAATGAGAAAATTCTAACGCCGGCTGAGGCCGAGCCGATCGCGGCGGGAGACTACCTCTATCTGTTGGCGCCGCCGGAAAAGGCCGAGGCGCTCGACCGCTTTTTTGTCGACATGCAACCTATGGCGTCACCAGACCCGCATCTGCTTGGCGATTTTCTGGTTTCCGGCGAAATCAGCCTTGGCGATATCGCGCAGATCTATGGCATTTCGGTCGATCCGGCCGCCGCGCAGTTGACGCTGGCGGATTACTTCGACGTCCATCTCGACCACGCTCCGAAAGAGGGCGCGACCCTGCCGCTTGACACTATCGTTCTCGTCGCGCGCAATATCAGCGAAGGCCGCGTCAACGCGGTCGGACTTCGTTTACCCGAAGACGAGGAGCACAAGCTGCCGCCGCTGACCAGAATGGGGGCGATCAGGCAGAAAGCGGCAAAGGCCTGGTCGTCGGTTGCAGGGACTTGACTAGGCGGGCAGGATCTCGGGGCTTCCGAATGCCGCGATCCGGCCGCGCTTGAGCATCACGACTTGTAAAGCAAGCTGGCGCAGTTCATCCGGGTCATGGCTGACATAGACCATCGGAACGCTGGCTTCATCGCGCAGCCGCATCAGGTAGGGCAGAATCTCCGCCTTTCGGTCCTCATCGAGCGATCCCAATGGTTCATCCAGCAACAAGAGTCTGGGACGCGAGAGCAGCGCGCGGCCGAGCGCAACTCTCTGCCGCTCGCCGCCCGAGAGCTGGCCGGGGCGGCGGTCCAACAGGTGACCGATATTGAGCATCTCGTTGAGCCGGGCTTCCTGCGCGGTGTCGCGGGCCAGGCGGTTCATCCTGCGACCGTAGTCGAGGTTTCGCCGTACATCGAGGTGCGGAAACAAGCGCGCATCCTGGAAGACATAACCGATGCGACGGCGATGTACGGCGACATGAAGATGTTGCGTGGTATCGTCGAGTGCTTCGCCATCGACCGAGATCACACCGCGGTCCGGCGTCATGAGCCCCGCGATCATGTTGACAAGCGACGTCTTGCCCGAGCCTGACGGGCCGAACAGCCCGGTGACGCGTCCTTCGCTCGCAAATGCGACATCGACCGAGAAACTGCCAAGCTGTTTTGATACCTCGACACGCAGCATGGTCAGTTTCCATGCAAGCGTCGTGTCGCGCGCCGTGCGAACACCTCGGAGGCGACAAGCGCCGCCATGGACATGACGATCGACACGATAACCAGCCGCAGCGCGGCCCTGTCGCCATCGGGCGTCTGGATCAGCGAGTAGATCGCCGAGGAAATCGTCTGGGTTTCGCCGGGAATATTGGATACGAATGTGATGGTCGCGCCGAATTCGCCAATCGCCTTGGCAAAGCCAAGCACCATGCCCGCCAGAATGCCGGGCAACGCGAGCGGCAGCGTCACGGTGGCGAAGACCTGCCAAGTCGATGCCCCGAGCGTGCTCGCCGCTTGCTCCAGCCGGCGGTCGATGGCGTCGATCGACAGCCGGATCGGCCGCACCAGCAGCGGGAACGACATCACGCCGCAGGCGAGCGCCGCGCCGGTCCAGCGAAATGCGAAAACGATTCCGAGATGATCGGCGAGCCAGCCGCCGACAAGCCCGCGTTTGCCGAAGGTCAGAAGCAGCAGATAGCCGGTGACGACGGGAGGCAACACCAGCGGCAGATGAACAGCGGCGTCGATAATCGATTTACCCCAGAACTCGTAGCGTGCAAGGGTCCACGCCAGCGCGATCGCGATCGGTGTTGCCGCAAGCGTTGCGACCACGCCTACCTTGAGTGAGAGCAGGACAGCCGTCCATTCGGGAGGCGAAATATCAAACATGCGGTCTCAGTGATATTGTTGTCTTCGCGGTCGAGATAAATTTGGCAAAGTCAAATTCGTCCTTGGCTCAAGGACGAGCCCAGAGCCTTTACCTCTTCTGATTGAATCAGAAGAGGCGTTTTCAGATTTTGATTTGACGCGTTTTCTTCACGCAAACCGGTATCCACTTTGCCCGAAAACGCTCTGGAGCGATCGGCTAGAGTCTGCTTCAACTGCGTTGAACCAGACTCGTCGCTTATCTTTTTGTTTGAACATGACCTTTTCCGAAAACCGGTCCCCACTTTTTCGGGATCATGCTCTCCAGCGTGGATTCCGGTTTTGCATCCGATTGGCGCTCTGGGATAGTGCGTGATCCTTTCGCCAAACTGCTCACACTTTGGCGAATCATGCGTTACGGCCATGCCGGTAGCGCGATCGGCAAATCCGGCGGAGCCGGGTTTGCCGATCGCTCGCTATGACGGCACGATTCAGGTGGTAGGGCTGACCAGGAACGAAAAGCCGTATTTTTCGAAGATGGCCTTGGCTTCCGAACTGCGCAGGAAGGCGAGATAATCCTCGGCTCCCTTATGTGCAGTGGAAGTCGCTGCCACGGGATAGACGATCGCCGGGTGAGAGGACGCCGGGAAGGTGCCGACGATCTTTACACCGGGTTCAATCTTGGCGTCGGTCGAATACACGATACCGAGCGGAGCTTCGTTCCGGGCCACCAACGCGAGCGCCGCTCGAACGTTCTCCGCCATTGCCATTTTTGGCTCGACCGCGGTCCATGCGCCGAGCTTTTCCAGCGCCGCCTTGGCATATTTGCCGGCGGGCACGGCCTTGACGTCGCCGGCGGCAACCTTGCCATCGCCTGCGAGTTTGGCGAGATCAAATCCCTGGTCGATAGTGACCTTGTCGATCTTCGAATCTTTCGGTGCGATCAGCACGAGGCTGTTCCCGAGCAAGTTGACGCGAGTCGGTTCGTTGATGGCTTTCTTGCCCGTCACGTAATCCATCCACGCGGTATCGGCCGAGATGAAAACGTCGGCCGGCGCGCCCTGTTCGATCTGCTTGGCAAGCGCCGAGCTTGCCGCATAGCTCGCGATTATCTTGACGCCGGTCTTGGCGGCGTAGGCATTGTCGACCTCGTCCAGCGCGTTCTTCATCGACGCCGCGGCAAACACGGTCAGCGTTTTGTCCTGCGCGGCAGCGGGCGCCATGGCCGAGGACTTTGCGTCCTTGGCGGAGGCGGGTACGGCCAGAAAGGCACCGACCAGCAGTGCCGCGAACAATGAACGGGTGAATATCTCCATGAGGCGCTCCAAATCAGTCCGGCGCGAGTGATCGCGCAGGTTGTGCGGGGGATTGGCAAGACGATCGATGGAAGCGCCGTTCCAGGAATTCCAGCAGGCTTACGGCCAGCCGGAAAGATCGCCCGGCAACACTATCAGCCGCACAATGCATACGTAAAGAGCCGCGGTCGATGGTTTTCAGAAGATCGGCGCCGATACGGTTTCTGGCTGCGCTGCTGACCTTTAGCCTTTCCAAGGGTAAAGGCGAGCCGGAGCTTTTCCACGCCGATACAGCCCGTGCGGCGGTCATGAATCCCCCGCACGCATCCTTGGCGTCAACTGCTATTGGCGGGCATCCGGTGCAGCCAGAACCTGACGGCAGTCCGCGGGGAGTTGCGACAACGTGATCGGAGGTTTCGGCTTCGGCGGCACCTTCGGCGGTCTCGGATGCAGCACGGCGTCGCTGAACCAATAGGCCAGATCGTGCGCGCTGCACCCTTCTTTGTCTTGTGGCGGGCGCTGGGACTCGCACTGGGGGCTGCCCGGCGGACACTTGATGCGGATGTGGAAGTGGTAGTCGTGGCCGTACATGGGTCGAACCTTCGAGAGCCAGCGGCGGTCGCCTTTGGCTTCGCGGCAGAGCGCCTTTTTGATCGCGGCATTGACGAAAATGCGTTCGACCGACGGCTCCCTGGCAGCGGCGCGGATGACGCTGAGGTGACTCGGCGTCCAGGCGCGGGGATCGATATCCAGGCGGTCGCGGCGCACCATCATGACCGCGGACATCTCCTCCCGCTCGTTGCGCGACAACAGCCGGTTCGGCATCGGCGTGAGCCAGACGTCGGCGTCGAGTCCGATCTGGTGGCTGGCATGACCGGAGAGCATCGGACCGCCGCGCGGTTGCGCCATGTCGCCGATCAGAAGTCCCGGCCAGCCGGCCTCCCTGCGTGCCTTCGCCGACACCCGTTCGAGCAGCGCCACCATAGCCGGGTGGGCCCAGTTGCGGTTGCGCGACAGCCGCATCACCTGCCAGGTCGCCCCGGTGACCGGCAACGCCTCCGCCCCGGCAATGCAGCCCCGCGCATAAAAGCCGATGACATAGGGCGGGCCCCCGGTCGGTCGCATCTTGCGGCCGAACAGTTGCTTGGCGGCCAATCTGGGGTCGTCGGGATTGGCCAGGGGCGGCAGCGGCAGCGGCTTCGGGTGCAGCGTGCCTTTGTCCTGCGCGAGCGCTCCGGACACGAGAGCGCCGGCGCCCGAGATTGCGAGAGTGGAGAGCAGAAGCAGAAAGCGAATCGCGCGGACGTTCATGAGCAGCGATTCTATAGCGCTTTCGAGCGAAGTGGATAACCCACCCCGTATATCGAACACGCATTAAACGCTGCCTTCCCGGGATAACTCTGGCTGAATCCACCGGAAATCAGTTAGCCACCTTCACGATACAGTCAGTCGTACTCCGGCGCCATGATAACCCCGGCCGACATCACGGCCCGTCGACAGGGGAGCCGTGACAATAACCGTTATCGCCTGGCTGCGGTTTTCTTGGCCGGAGAGCGTTTTGATTTCGCCGGGGAGCGCTTTGCGGCATTGCGCTTGCGAGTCGCCGCGGCCTTTTTCGCCGAGCGCGACCGGTCGGCTGCGGAACGGGCGGCGGAAGCCTTGCCGCCAGTCTTGCCGCCGCGTTTCGACGAGACGTTCGTGGTCTTGCGGCCGCGGCCCGAGCCGCTCTTCTCGCCGCCGCCGCTCTCCTTGTTGACCGTCGCCCACGCCCGGCGCTCGGCTTCCTTCTTCTTCACCCCGCGCTTCTCGTATCCTTCCTCGATGTGCTCGGCCTTGCGCTTCTGCTTGTCCGTGTAGCTCGACTTGTCGCCGCGCGGCATGATGCCTCTCCGTTTGCGTTTCGATGGAGACGAAACGTCCGGCGGTTGCGAGGGTTCCTGACAGTCGCGATGCGGCCGTTAGCCCATCCATCCTTGGGCTGACGCGGGGGAGATCAGCTATCGACCTTCAGCGCGGCGATGAAGGCTTCCTGCGGAATATCGACCTTGCCGAACTGCCGCATCTTCTTCTTGCCTTCCTTCTGCTTCTCCAGAAGTTTTCTCTTGCGGCTGACGTCGCCGCCGTAGCACTTCGCGGTGACGTCCTTGCGCAATGCGCGCACCGTCTCGCGCGCGATCACCTTGCCGCCGATCGCCGCCTGGATCGGAATCTGGAACATGTGCGGCGGGATCAGCTCTTTCATCTTCTCGACCATGGCGCGGCCACGGCCTTCGGCGCGGGTGCGATGCACCAGCATGGACAGCGCATCGACCGGCTCGCCGTTGACGAGGATCTGCATCTTCACGAGGTCGGCCGGCTTGTATTCGGTGAGGTGATAATCGAATGAGGCGTAGCCTTTGGAGACGGATTTGAGCCGGTCGTAAAAGTCGAACACGACTTCGTTGAGGGGCAGGTCGTATTTCACCATGGCCCGCGCGCCGACATAAGTGAGTTCTTTCTGCACGCCGCGGCGATCCTGGCAAAGCTTCAGCACACCGCCGAGATACTCGTCGGGCGTGAGGATGGTGGCCTCGATCCACGGCTCCTCGATCTCGGCGATCTTCACCACGTCCGGCATGTCGATCGGATTGTGAATCTCGATCTCCTGCCCGTCGGTGAGATGCATCTTGTAGATGACGCTCGGCGCGGTCGCGATCAGATTGAGGTCGAATTCCCGGGACAGCCGTTCCTGGATGATCTCAAGATGCAACAACCCTAGGAAACCGCAGCGGAAGCCGAAGCCGAGCGCGGCCGAGGTTTCCATTTCAAACGAGAAGCTGGCGTCGTTGAGGCGCAGCTTGCCCATGGCCGTACGCAACGTCTCGAAATCGTCGGCGTCGACAGGAAACAGACCGCAGAAAACCACGGGTATCGCCGGCTTGAAGCCGGGCAGCATCTCCGTCACCGGCTTGCGATCGTCGGTGATGGTATCGCCGACACGGGTGTCTGCGACTTCCTTGATGGCGGCTGTGATGAAGCCGATCTCGCCGGGGCCGAGTTCGTCGACCTGCTGCATTTTCGGCGTGAAGAAGCCGACGCGCTCGACATCGTAAGCGGCGCTCGTACCCATCATCCGGATACGACTGCCTTTCCTGAGCACGCCGTCGATGACGCGGATCAGCACGACCACGCCGAGATAAACGTCGTACCAGCTATCGACCAGAAGCGCCTTCAGCGTGGCGTCGCGGTCGCCTTTCGGCGGCGGCAGCCGGGTGACGATGGCCTCCAGCACATCGGGCACGCCAAGGCCGGTCTTGGCCGAAATCATGACCGCGTCGGAGGCGTCGATTCCGATCACGTCCTCGATCTGCTGCTTCACTTTATCCGCTTCGGCCGCGGGCAGGTCGACCTTGTTAAGGACGGGCACGATCTCATGGTTGTTGTCGAGCGCCTGATAGACGTTGGCGAGCGTCTGCGCTTCCACGCCCTGGCTCGCATCCACCACCAGCAGCGAACCTTCACAAGCCGCGAGCGAGCGCGAAACCTCGTAGGCGAAGTCGACGTGCCCGGGCGTGTCCATCAGGTTGAAAACATAATCCTTGCCGTCCTTGGCGCGGTATTTCAGACGTACCGTCTGCGCCTTGATGGTGATGCCGCGTTCGCGCTCGATGTCCATCGAATCGAGCACCTGCTCCTTGCCCGCCATCTCGCGATCGGTCAGACCGCCGGTCATCTGGATCAGGCGGTCGGCCAGCGTCGACTTTCCATGATCGATATGAGCGACAATGGAGAAGTTGCGGATGTTGGCTATGGGAGAGGTCGTCATGGGGCGCGGGATAGCACTCGCCCGAACGCCGGGCAAGCAAGCGTCAACCTCGGGAAACGCTTTCTAACGGCTGTTTTGGGAGCAAAAGCGCGAAGACGGTCACTCGTCCTCGTTGAATCTGTTGCCGATGAGTTCCGCGATCGCGGCGACCGCCGCTTTGGCTTCCGGACCGGTCGCGGAAACGGTGATCGTGGTTCCGATGCCCGCGGACAGCATCATCAATCCCATGATCGAATTGCCGCCGACGGTCTCGCCGTTGCGGGTAACGCTGACGTCGGCCTCGAAGCGTTCGACCATCTGCACGAATTTCGCGGACGCCCTCGCATGAAGGCCGCGCTTGTTGACGATCGGTATGTCGCAGGAGATCGTACCGGCGGCGGATGCGCCGTCCACTGTCGGCGCGGCTTCGTCGTCCGGCTGCCCGGTCATTTGCCGGCAAGCACCCGGCTGGCGATCGTCACGTATTTACGCCCGGCCTCCTGCGCCATCGCGATGGCGTCGGGCAGCGTGCGTTCCTCGCGCACCTTGGCGAGCTTGACCAGCATCGGAAGATTGATTCCCGCGAGCACCTCGACCTTGGGCCGGCTCATGCAGGAGATCGCGAGGTTTGAAGGCGTGCCGCCGAACATATCCGTCAGAATGGCGACCCCGTCGCCGCTGTCGACCCGGTTGACGGCTTCGATGATATCGCTCCGGCACAGGTCGGCGTCATCCTCGGCGCCGATGGTAATGGCTTCGATTTGCTTTTGCGGGCCCATTACGTGTTCAAGCGCGGCCTTGAATTCGTCGGCGAGGCGCCCGTGGGTCACAAGTACCAGACCAATCATTGACAACTCCTCGCGGGTGCTTTTGGTGCACCGCACGAACGGGTCACTTTGACCATCCGGAGCCCTCACGCAAGAGGGCGCGGGGATTTTTTCCCTTAAAAAGCGCTCCCGGGCTTGGCGGTTTACTCCGTGGCAATCGTGGAATCTATATGGTTATCCGGATTTCTTCCGGCAATCGGGTGCCGGCCGCGCGTCGGTGCAACCTGGGATAGTCGTTAGCGCGGCGATGGCGATCGGGATTGGCGAAAAGCCGACAGCAACCGGGATTCGCGCCAGTTCGACGTCCAAAAGGGTGGTTCGCAGCGCTTCCGGCGGCGGCAGGCGCTCTGCGTCGGGCGCCTCGAGATCGATCACGAGGCTGACCGGCGCCTCCGCGACAAAGGCGCAGCGGCGAATCCCGAGACCACGGATTTCTATCATTCCCTCAAGTTCAGGCGGCGGTCTGACGAGGAGTCTGTCGCGGAGCGGCGTCACGAAGAGGCGGTCATCACCGACCAGCGTCGTTACCGGGAGCTGGCCGCTGCGGCCGGCGAGAATGAGGTCGAAGGCAAGGCGCGACTTTCCGGCACCCGAGGGGCCGCGGATCAGAACGGCGCGATCTCCCACCAGAACCGCGGAGCCGTGGATCGTCTGAGCTGACGACGCGCTCATGTGGCGGGAAGCCGGACAATGAAACGCGCGCCCGCGATCCGGGTATCGCCGTGGGGATCAGTCACTCCGGGGCGGTTTTCAGCCCAGATGCGTCCGCGATGCGCTTCGATGATCTGCTTGGAGATCGAAAGGCCAAGCCCCGAATTCTGACCGAAGCCCTGGTGAGGCCGGTCGGTATAGAAGCGTTCGAACACGCGCTCCAGCGCATCCGGGCGAATGCCGGGACCGTCGTCGTCCACGACGATCTCGATTTCGGATTTCAGGCGGCGGCACACGATGCGCACACGGCCGCCCGATTTCGAAAACGATTGTGCATTGGTCAGGAGGTTGGAAATCACCTGTCCCAGTCGCAAATCATGGCCCGGCACCGAGAAGATGTCGTTGCGGGCACCTTCGAAGCGCACATCGACGCTGATGTCGTGGCCGAGCTTGGTTTCGTTCGCGGCCGACGTCAGCGTGGTCAAAAGGCGCCGGATGTCGACGGGCGCCTCGTCCTGCCGTTGCAACTCGGCGTCGAGCCGGCTTGCGTCGGAAATGTCGGAGATCAGTCGATCAAGACGGCGGACATCGTGCTCGATCACTTCCAGGAGCCGGCTGCGGCTGGTGTCGGTTTTTGCGAGCGGCAGTGTCTCCACCGCGGAGCGCAGCGAGGTCAGGGGATTTTTCAGTTCATGAGAAACGTCGGCGGCGAAAGTCTCGATCGCCTCGATGCGGTTGTAGAGCGCGTCGGTCATGTCGCGAAGCGCTCCGGACAGATGGCCGATTTCATCGCGGCGGCGGGTGAAGTCGGGAATCTCGATGCGCGTCTTGATCCGGCGCCGAACCCGCTCCGCGCTGTCTGCAAGCCGCCGCACCGGTCCGGCGATGGTGCTGGCGAGCAGCAGCGACAGCACGATCATGACGATCATGGCGACGCCGAATACTTTCAGAATCGCCAGCCGCTCCGCCGTGACCATCTGGTCGATATCGTCGCCTTGCGTGGACAGCATCAGCGAGCCGAAAATGGTGGAGCGCGGTCGCTCGACCGGAACGGCGACCGAGACGATGATTTCGCCCCGGTCGTTGATGCGCACCATGCTGGATTTCCCGCCCCGTAACGACTGCGCGACCTCCTGATAGCCGTTGCCGTTTTCGGGGCCGAGTTCGCGATAGAGCGGAAGATCGCCGCGATTGAGCCAGGTGCGGATCGCGATCGTGGTGCGCTCTATGAAACCCGGCTTGACGTCGGTCGGGGGCGGCAGTTCGAAACGTATGACGTCGCCGCGGCGGAAAAGGCTGCGGCTGTCGAGAATCAGGACTCCGTCGCGATCGTAGATGCGCGCCCGGGTCTTGGTCGGAGAGATCAGCCGCCGCAGCACGGGAGCGACGCGCTCGGGATTGATTGGAAAGTCCAGCCCTGAAATTTCGTCTGGTGCGCCGTAGCTCTCGCCGGGCTTGAGATCGAGCAGGCGATCGGGATCGATGGTAATCGTGTTGGTCTCGACCGTGGCCGACGCGGCAATGGCGCTTGCTATGATCTCGCCCTGCACCAGCAGGCTTTGCGCGCGGGCATCGATCAGGCCGGCGCGGAATTGCGAGAGATAGAGAATGCTGGCGACCAGCGCGATCAGGCCGGCCAGATTCAGCGACACGATGCGGCGGGTCAGGCTCGAAAAGCTGAGCGTGAAAAGAAACTGCCCCGCGCGCCTCAGCCAGCCAAGCGGCCGTTGCCAGTGCGGCGTCCGTTCGGCCTGATCGGCAAAACTCTCCACCGCGAGGACCTGTGAGGTGTCCTCGGTCTCGGGATCAAAATCAGGCTGCGTTCGATCAAGCAATGACTGAAACTGTCCGCTGCACCAAATCCACTATTGCCGTCATTCCCGCGTCAACGCTGCACGTTTATCGCTGAAAGTGCGGTCGGATGACGACTGCCCGCGATCGCACCGGGAGTGAACCGGAGGTGTCATTTCACATCCGGTTCACGGGCTGCCTGCTCCATAGTGAGAGGTTATCAGGTTTCCTTGAAGCGGTAACCCACGCCGTAGAGGGTTTCGATCATTTCAAAGTCGTCGTCGACGACCTTGAACTTCTTGCGCAGCCGTTTGATGTGGCTGTCGATGGTGCGATCGTCGACATAGACCTGATCGTCATAGGCGGCGTCCATCAGCGCGTTGCGACTCTTGACGACGCCGGGACGCGTCGCCAGCGCTTGCAGAATCAGGAATTCCGTAACGGTCAGGGTGACGGGCTCGTTCTTCCAGGTGCAGGTGTGACGCTCCGGGTCCATGCGCAGCAAGCCGCGGTCGAGCGCCTTGGCGTCGCTTTCCTTGGGCACGGCGGCAGGATCTTTCGGGCAGGCCCGGCGCAAAACCGCCTTGACGCGCTCGACCAGCAACCGTTGCGAGAACGGCTTGCGGATGAAATCGTCGGCACCCATCTTGAGGCCGAACAGTTCATCGATCTCTTCGTCTTTGGAGGTGAGGAAAATAACCGGCAGGTCGGATTTCTGACGCAGCCGTCGCAGTGTCTCCATTCCGTCCATGCGCGGCATCTTGATGTCGAGGATCGCGAGGTCCGGCTGGCTGGTGCGGAATCCGTCGAGCGCCGACGCACCATCGGTATAGGTCATGATGCGATAGCCTTCGGCTTCAAGCGCGATCGACACCGATGTGAGTATGTTGCGGTCGTCATCGACCAGAGCAATTGTGGGCATATGCCTGCTTTCCGAAGCGGATGGCGAGAGGCGAACAATTCGACCGTCTGCCGTTGGTGTGGCTTTAAGAACGCAGTCAACGAGCAATGCAAGCGAGGCTGAAGTGTGACCGTGTTTCCTGAAAACGTGTGAAAGGCCCTACCGTTCCGTCTCTGTTCGGTTGTGCAATTTAGCCTGACAAGGTGATTTTTTCAAATTTGAGGACTTAAAGCCATGCAGCCGACCGCCAATTTCACAGCAGCAAACCTGACCCGATCACTGCTGCGCCGGAGCCGGCAAGGCGCGTTGGCGACCTTGATGGTTGGCAGCGGCGACCCCTATTGCTCTCTTGTAAACGTCGCAAGTCATTACGATGGCTCACCAATTCTTCTGATTTCCCGCCTTGCGGTGCATACGAAAAATCTGCTCGCCGACCCCAGGGTGTCGCTGATGCTGGACGAACGCGCAGCCGGGGACCCCCTGGAAGGCTCGCGAATCATGGTTGCGGGAACCGCCGAGGAGGCGGATGGGGAACTCAAGGCGGTTTTGCGGAAACGTTATCTGAACGTTCACCCATCGGCGGAGGGATTTGCGGATTTCAATGATTTTTCGTTCTTTCGGATTCGGCTGAGCGGCGTTCATCTGGTCGCCGGTTTCGGGCGGATCGTCGATCTCAAGCCGGAAAAGGTTCTGACCAGCCTTGAGGGTGCGGAGGCGCTGGTTGCGGCTGAACAAAATGCGATCGACCACATGAATGGCGATCATCGCGACGCCCTGAAACTTTATGCCACGCGGTTGCTCGGCGCGGAGGCGGCCGATTGGAGATGCACCGGCTGCGATCCCGACGGCCTGGATATGAGTGCCGACAAGCATGATGCCTTGCGTCTGGATTTTCCACGGCGGATCGTCGACCCGGCCGAGCTTCGCGTCGTTTTGAAAGAATTGGCGGATAAGGCCCGCGCGATCGGCTAGACGAGTTCGGCCTTGATCGGTGCCGGCTCGGGACGGCTATAATTGAGACCATCGCTGCGGAGGCACGATTGGCTATGATGGCGTCCCGCGATGGGTGTTCGACGAGGAGGAGTTTTCCGTGCCTGAGATAGGCGTGCGTAACGGCGCCTTCGGCGCCGATAAGTTCGGCCTCAAAAATCTCAAGGCCGTGTACTGGAATTTAGGTACGCCGCAGCTTTACGAGCATGCGCTACGCTCGGGCGAGGCGATGGTGAACGCGGATGGCGCGCTATGCGCGGAAACCGGCGTCTTCACCGGCCGTAGCCCCAAGGATAAGTTCGCGGTCCGCGATACGGTCACCGACAAGAATATCTGGTGGGCCGGCAACCAGTCGATGACGCCCGACCAATTCGCCGAGCTGTATTCCGACTTTCTGGCGCACGCCGCGAACATGACGCTGTTCGCGCAGGACCTGTATGGCGGCGCCGATCCGAATTTCCGGATCAAGACCCGCGTTTTCACCGAATTGGCCTGGCATTCGCTTTTTATTCGCACCTTGCTGCGCCGGCCCGAGACATCGGAACTTGCTGACTTCGTACCTGAACTGACCGTCATCGACTTGCCGAGCTTCCGCGCCGATCCCGAACGGCACGGCGTCCGCTCGGAGAACGTTGTGGCCATCGACTTCACCCGCAAGATCATTTTGATAGGCGGCTCTCATTATGCCGGCGAGATGAAGAAAAGTATCTTCACCACGCTGAACTATCATCTGCCCGACAAGGACGTGCTGCCGATGCACTGTTCGGCCAATGTCGGCCCCGACGGCGACAGCGCAATCTTCTTCGGGCTCTCCGGAACGGGCAAAACCACGCTGTCAGCCGATCCCAGACGCACCCTGATCGGCGACGACGAGCACGGCTGGAGCAAGGACGGGATCTTCAATTTTGAAGGGGGATGCTACGCTAAATGCATCAGGCTGTCGCAGGAGGCCGAGCCCGAGATTTACGCCGCTTCGAAACGCTTTGGCGCAGTCCTTGAAAATGTCGTGCATGACGAATTCACGCGGATACCCGATTTCAACGACGGCTCGAAGACCGAGAACACGCGTTCGGCCTATCCGCTCGAATTCATTCCGAACGCGTCTTTGACAGGTTGTGCCGGCCAGCCGAAAAATCTGGTTATGTTGGCCGCCGACGCCTTCGGCGTATTGCCGCCTATCGCCAGGCTGACGCCGGCGCAGGCCATGTATCATTTTCTGTCGGGTTACACGGCCAAGGTAGCGGGAACCGAACGCGACCTCGGCAACGAGCCGCAACCTGAATTCTCCACCTGCTTCGGCTCGCCGTTCCTGCCGCGCGACCCCGGCGTCTACGGCAGTATGCTGCGCGCCTTGATCGCCAGGCACAAGGTCGATTGCTGGCTGGTGAACACCGGTTGGACCGGCGGTAAATACGGGACAGGCCGGCGCATGCCGATCAAGGTGACGCGCGCTCTGCTCGGTGCGGCGCTCGACGGCTCCTTGCGCGGCGTTGAGTTTCACAACGACAGGTATTTCGGGTTCGCAGTCCCGACGTCGGTGCCCGGCGTCGAGCCGCATATCCTCGATCCGGTCAAAACCTGGGCCGACAAGATCGAGTTCGACAGGACGGCGCGCGCGCTGATCGGCATGTTCCAGCAGAATTTCGCCAAGTTCGAAAACGATGTTGATGCCGAGGTCAAGGCCGCCGCCCCGGCGGTCAAGGCGGCGGCGTAGGTCTGCCCATCAACACCGCGGGCACTCTGTCGCTCGCGCGCATCAACGCTCTCGGCGCGGATGTCCGCCGCATCGCATGATGTCCGTCATGCTGCCGCGCATTCACCTTCTGTCCGGCTCCAGCGCATTGCTCGGAGTCGGGCGGTCGGTGATCTGCTGCCCGAACAGGCTGGCGATCAATTCCACCGCAACCCGCGCCGTCCGCCCGCGCTCGTCGAGAAACGGGTTGAGTTCGACGATATCCACCGAACCAACCAGGCCGGAATCATACAGCAATTCCATGACCAGATGAGCCTCGCGATAGGTCGCTCCTCCCGGAACGGTGGTGCCGACGCCGGGTGCGATGCCGGGATCCAGGACGTCGAGATCGAAACTGACATGCAGCACGCCGTTGCGCGCCCTGACACGCTCGATGACGCGATGAATCAAGACGGCCACGCCGAACTCATCGATCGCGCGCATGTCAGCGATCGCGATGCGGCGGTCCTGCACCAGCTTTTTCTCGAGCGGGTCGATTGAATGGATACCGAACAGATCTAGATGAGCGGGCGTGATAGAGGCGCGCGGTTCGTCGCCGAGCAGGCCGTCAAGTCCGGCCTCGCCGCAGACAAAAGCGGCGGACATGCCGTGCATGTTGGCGGTCATGGTCGTCAGCGGCGTATTGTAGTCGGCGTGAGCGTCGAGCCACAGCACGAACAGTTCGCGTCCCTGTTCATGCCAATAGCGCGCGACGCCGTTGATCGAGCCCATCGACAGGCTGTGGTCGCCGCCAAGGAAGATCGGGATCGCGCCGGACTTCGCCAGATCATAAGCGCGCGGGCTCAGCGCGCGGATCCATGCCTGGATATCGCGGTAGTTGTTGGCCTTGGCGGGAATTGCGTCGGTTGCCGGCGCGAGCCGGGCGATGGAGATGTCGCCGTGATCCGCCAGATCGATGCCCAGGCTCTCCAGCACCGGCGTGATGCCTGCGGTGCGCAGCGCGGCCGGCCCCATCAATGTGCCGCGTTGTGATGCGCCCATGTCGATGGGAACGCCGAGCAGCGCAACCTTTGGGTTCCCCGTCATGTTCGTCATCGCACGAGCCTGCCGATTGCGGTGGTTAGAGAACGCGCAGCCCTGTCATAGTCCGCCCATGCCTTGCTTCTTTTCAGGAGATCGGGCGCGGTGCGGAGCGTAAAGCGTTTCGGATCGAGGCTGGCTTTCACCTGCGACCAGTTCAGCGGCATGGATACGGTGGCGCCTGATCGCGCCCGGGGCGACAGCGGCGCGACCGCAGTCGACTTGGCATCGTTGCGAAGATAGTCGAGAAAGATCTTACCCTCGCGCTGCTTCTTCGACATGTTGACGAGATACTTGTCGGGTGCGTCGGTGGCCATCTGTTCGCAAACGGTCTGGGCGAACATCTTGGCCTGCTTCCAGTTCAATCCGTCTTTTTGCCTGATTGCAAGCGGCGTGATGACGTGCAGGCCCTTGCCGCCGGTGGTCTTGCAGAATGTTTCGAGCCCGAGCGCCTCGAGCCGCTGCTTCAGCTCCTTGGCGGCAGCGATCACGCCGGGGAATGCAACGTCCGGCGCGGGGTCGAGGTCGAATACCAGCCGTCCCGGCACCGTGTATTCGTTGGGCGCGCAATTCCACGGATGCAGTTCGATGCCGCCGATCTGCGCCACCGCGGCCAATGCCTCGATGCGGTCGATCTGTAGATATGGCTTCCGGTCCCCTGACACCTTCGCTTGCGTCACCAGGTCCGACAGGCCGGGCATGGCGTGGCGCTGGAAGAACGTCTCGCCGTCGATGCCATCCGGGGCGCGCACGATCGAACACGGCCGTCCGCGGATGTGGCCGATCATCCAGCCGCCTACCGTTTCCATGTAGGTTGCAAGATCGCGCTTGGTGACCGGCTGCTTGTCCCCCGCATCCGGCCACAGCGCTTTATCCGGATGCGATATCACAACACCCATCACGGTCGAGCGGTCGCGCGCCGCAGCAGCGCGAGGTTGCCGTGCTCTCGTCGTGTCGGTGCGCGTTGCTGGTGTGGCTCTCGCGTCGGGCGGTGTTGCCTCGAGCTTTGTCTTGTCAAGTTTTGGGGCCGCCGCGCGGGTCGGCATCTCCGCCCTGACCTCGCGTGCCGGCTTGTCCATCCGCAGCCCCTTGAAGGCCGCCTGCCGGACCATGCCATCATTGGTCCAACCGGCGAATTCGATTTCGGCGACCAGTTCAGGTTTCAGCCAATGAACGTTACGGCCGCCCGCCGGCGCATTCTTGCCAGAGAATGGACTTCTCGACGCAGCTACCGCTTTTAATGCGGGCATGATGCGTTTCACGGTATCGCCGCCGTAGCCGGTGCCGACGATGCCGGTATAGACGAGGTGGTCGCCGTGATAGACGCCGGCCATCAGCGAGCGGAACTTGTCGCCTGTTGTCTTCCAGCCGCCGATCACGACTTCATGCCCGGGGCGGCTCTTGGTTTTGACCCAGTTACCGCCGCGGCCGGCGCGATAAGGCGCGTCGACGCGTTTGGAAATGATTCCTTCGAGGCCGGAATCGCGCGCTGTTGCGAGCATGTGTTCGCCGTTCACCTCGAAATGCTCCACGTAGCGGATCGATGCGCGGTCGGATCTTGCAGAGCGACCAAGCAGCTTGCGAAGACGGTTCTTGCGCGCCAGCAGCGACAGCGGGCGCAGATCCTTGCCGTCGGCGAAGAGCAGGTCGAATGCGAAGAACGCGAGGTTATCCGTCTTGCCTTCGGACAGCGCCGCCTGCATCGCCGGGAAATCCGGATCGCCATTCGCGTTGAGCGCGACGATCTCGCCATCGATGATGGCGTCCGGCAGTTTCGCGGCCGCCTTTGCGATGGCTGAAAACTTGTCGGTCCAGTCAAGGCCCTTTCGGGTCTTGAGCGTGACGTTGCCACTCTTGACTCGCATCTGGATGCGATAGCCGTCGAACTTGATCTCATGCACCCAACCATCCGCCGAGGGCGGACGTGCTGCCGCTTCGCAAAGCTGAAGTTCCGCAAAGTCCGGCATCTTGCCCTTGATCGCGCGAGCCTTGGCTGTTTGTGGTTCGCTCTTCTTGTGCGCCGTCTTGCGGGTTGAAGCGGGCTTTGCGCTCGCCTTTGCCGGCCGCCTCGTTCTGGCGCGCGCTTCCGCTGCAACGCCCTTGTTCGAATTCCAAACTGCGTCAGAGCCTGCGATCCGCCTGGTCATCATGAAAGGCTCCGGCGCCTTGCCCTTGCCCTTGGCGATCTGTTCGAGGGTCCGGTTTGATGCGACCGAACGGTCCTGCTTCAGCACGTCCTCGCCGTCGCCCGGCCTGGCGTAATCGTCGCGGTGCTTGATCAACAGCCAGTTTTTGCGCTTTCCGTCGCTGCGGTCGTGCTTCATGCGCACCAGCACCCATTCGCCTTTGAGCTTCTCGCCCATCAGCGCGAATTTAAGGTTGCCCTTGGCGAGGCCCTTCGCCGGATCATCGGCGTACCAGTAGCCGCGATCCCAGATTTCCACCGTGCCGCCGCCATACTGGCCTTTCGGGATGGTGCCTTCGAAGTCGCCATAGTCGAGCGGGTGATCCTCCACCTCGACAGCCAACCGCTTCTCGCCGGGGTCGAGCGAGGGGCCTCGCGTCACAGCCCAGGATTTGAACACCCCGTCATACTCAAGGCGGAAATCGTAATGCAGCCGGGTGGCATCGTGCTTCTGGATCACGAACCGCAGTTGCCTGGCGGGCGCGCCGCGTGCTGCGCCGCTCGGCTCGGCGGTTCTCGTAAAGTCACGTTTATCGCGATAGGTGCTCAGTTTTCGCGAGGGCACGGCGTTGGTTCCAATCAGAGCGTTTTCGAGCGAAGTGGAAACCGGTTCGTGTGAAGAAAACGCGTCAAATCAAATCAAGAAAGGCTCCAAGGATCACATGCGGGCAACGTCCTGTCCGGGTGCGAGTGCCCCGGATCACGACTTTTTCCTTTTGACGCCCGCGCTCCTGCGCAGAGCGTCCTTGAGGTCGATGGGCCTGCCATGCTTCTTCAGAAGGTCGGCGAACGCCTCATCCGCCAGATCCTGAAGGGTCGCCATGCGGTCATGGCCAAGTTGCGTCAGCGCGGTCATGGTCTCGTCGTCGAAGGCGATCAGCTTGCGCATGTCCGCGACGGGTTATCCGGCCTTGCGCTTTGCCGCAGGCGACTTTTTTGCGGCGCGCGCCTTGGCCGGTCGCTTCGCGGGCTCGCGCTTGGACTCCTTGGCGGCTTTTTTGCCTTCGATCGGAAACAGCATTTCGCGTTGACCCTCGACGCGCTTCCTTGACCGCTTGCCCCTCGCGGGAGGAGCGGTGGTTTCTTTCCGATCGGCCTTGCCGCCCTTCAGGCTCTGCCGCAAGGCATCCATCAGGTTGATGACATTGCCTTCGGTTTTGACCTTGGCTTTCGTGACCGGATGGCCGGCCTTTTTCTGCTCGATCAGGTCCAGCAGCGCTGCTTCATAATGATCCTCGAAGGCAGCGGGCTCGAAGCCGCCGGACTTCTGCTCGACAATATGCCTGGCGAGATCGAGCATGTCCTTGGTGATCTTCACGTCCTTGATGCCGTCGAAATAGTCGGATGCCTCGCGTACCTCGTAAGCGTAGCGCAACAGCAGGCCGACCAACCCATTGTCGCGCGCTTCAAGCGCAATGACGTGCTCGCGATTGGTCAGCACCACCCGGGCCAGCGCGACCTTACCCGTCGCCTTGATAGTGTCGCGGATCACGGCGTAGGCATCATGTCCGACCTTGCCGTCCGGCACCAGATAATACGGCCTGACGATATAGAGATCGTCGATCTCCGCGCGCGGCACGAACCGGTCGATATCGATGGTGTGGGTGGACTCCAGCGCGATGTTGTCGAGTTCGTCCTTCGTCACTTCGAGATAGGTATCGGTATCGATCTTGTATCCCTTGACGATATCGTCGTTGTCGACCTCCTCGCCGGTTTCGGCATCGACCTTCTGATACTTGATGCGGTGGCCGGTCCTGCGATTGATCTGGTTGAAGCTGACCTTCTCGGACTCCGACGTCGCGGGATAAAGAGCTACAGGGCAGGTCACGAGGGAGAGGCGAAGGAAGCCTTTCCAGTTCGCACGCGGGGCCATCGGAGAACTCCATACGCGACAGGCCTAGAGCATGATCCCGAAAACTGAAAACCGGCTATCGGACAAGACCACGCTCAATCGAAAGAATAGAACATAGTCCGAATTCCAAGCAGTTGAATCGGACACCACGGACGGCAGAATAGATTTAATGTCACGGCGCGCTAAACGTTCCGCCGGCGCGGGCAGCATCAGTCTCGCCCGTCGCGATGTTCTTGTTGTGTTCCTTGAGGGATAGCCTTAATGCGCCTCGTCCCAATTATCGGCGGCGCGGGCGTCGACCTGCAACGGCACCGACAGCAACACTGCCGGGAACGGCGCGTCCTGCATGACATGCTGCACGACCGGCAGCGTCGCCGCGACCTCCTCGTCCGGTACTTCAAAAATCAGCTCGTCATGGACCTGCAGCAGCATCCGTGCGGACAGCTTCTTCGCCGCCAGAGCATCATCCATCCTTACCATGGCGCGGCGGATGATATCGGCAGCCGATCCCTGTAGACGCGCATTGATCGCGGCGCGCTCGTTGAAGGCGCGATGCGACGGATTCGGCGCCTTGATGTCCGGGTAATGGCATTTGCGGCCGAACAGGGTCGTGACATAGCCGTGCTCGCGGCAGAAATCGCGGGTTGCATCCATGTAGGCGCGAATACCGGGAAAGCGTTCGAAGTACTTTTTGATATAGGCGGCTGCTTCCTCGCGAGGGATGCCGAGCTGGTTGGCGAGGCCGAACGCCGAGATGCCGTAAATGATGCCGAAGTTGATGGCCTTGGCCCGGCGGCGGATTTCGCCGGGCATTCCTTGCACCGGCACGCCGAACATTTCCGACGCGGTCATGGCGTGGATGTCGAGGCCGTCGCGGAACGCCTGTTTCAGCACCGGGATATCGGCGATCTCCGCGAGCAGCCGCAATTCGATTTGAGAGTAGTCGGCTGACACCAGTCTGTGTCCGGGGGCCGCGATGAAGGCGCGGCGAATCTTTCGTCCCTCCTCGTTGCGCACCGGGATGTTCTGCAGGTTCGGCTCGTTCGACGACAATCGGCCCGTGGTGGTGGCGGCGAGCGCATAGGTCGTGTGGACGCGCCGGGTCTGCGGATTGACGTATTCCGGCAGCGCGTCGGTGTAGGTGGATTTCAGTTTCGAAACCTGACGCCAGTCGAGAATCTTGCGCGGGAAGTCGTGACCCTGCTCGGCGAGTTCGTCGAGGACCTGGGCCGAGGTCGACCATGCGCCGGTCTTGGTCTTGCTGCCGCCCGGCAGGCCCATCTTGCCGAACATGATGTCGCCGATCTGCTTCGGGCTGCCGACATTGATCGGCTCGCCTGCGAGCTGCTGGATTTCGGCTTCCAGCCGGGCCGCGGTCTGCGCGAGTTCACCCGACAGGCGCGACAGCACCTGCCGGTCGATGGTGATGCCGCGCCGCTCCATCCGCGCCAGCGTCGCCGTCATCGGCCGCTCCAGCGTCTCGTAGACCGCATTCATGCGCTCGGCGACCAACCGCGGCTTCAGCACCTGCCACAGCCGCAAGGTCATATCTGCATATTCCGCCGCGTAAGCCGTGGCGCGGTCGATCGCGACCTGATCGACGGCAAGCCTGTTCCTGCCGCTGCCGGTCAGTTCGCCATGGCTCAATGTGGTGTGGCCAAGCCAGCGCTTCGCCAGCGATGCGAGATCGTGAGAGCCGCGCCCGGCATCGAGCGTATAAGAGATCAGCTCGACGTCGTCGTGATTCTGCATGACGATGCCATGTTGCGCGAGAAGCACGGCGCTGAACTTGATGTTGAGGCCGATCTTCAGGTGGCCGCCGGATTCAAGAATCGGCTTCAGGAGTTCCAGCGCATCGCGAATGGCGATCTGATCGGGCGCAAGCCCGGCGGCAAATAGCCCGGCGCTGTCGCCGGCCTGCTTGTGGCCAAGCGGGATGTAGCACGCGTCGTTCGGCGCGAGCGCCAGCGAGAGGCCCGCCAGTTCAGCCTGCATGGGATCGATGGTCGGCGCCAGCGCTTCGAAGGCAAAACTGCCGTTGTCATCGATGCGGGCGATCCAGTCGCGCAGCCGGTCGAGCGTACGGATTGTTTCGTAGCTGTCGGGCCGGACCGGCAAGGCGCGCACCGCTTCAAGCCGGGCGGCGGCAAGGGCCGCAGGCGTTTTGATCTCCGTATGGCTCGTCGCCTTTGCCCCGCTGACCGGCGCTTTTTTCGCGACGTTATCGCTGCTTCCGAACAGGTCGCCTGATATGGCCCCCCCACCCCGACCTTCCCCCGCAAGGGGGGAGGGAGCAGAGAGGGCTTTGGCATCGATCATATTGCTGGCGTTTTTCGCATCCGGCTCGATCTCGGCCGCGTTGATCTCAGAGTAATCGGCGACGCGCTTGGTCAGCGTGGTGAATTCCATGGCCTTCAGGAAGGCGATCAGCTTGCGGGCGTCGGGCTCCTGCACCGCGAGGTCATCCAGCGGCACGTCGAGCGCGACGTGGTCGTCGAGCAGCACGAGCTGCCGCGAGATGCGCGCTTTCTCGGCGTTCTCGATCAACGCCTCGCGTCGCTTCGGCTGCTTGATCTCGGCGGCGCGCGCCAGCAGCGTGTCGAGGTCGCCGTATTCGGTGATGAGTTGCGCGGCGGTCTTGACGCCGATGCCGGGCACGCCCGGAACGTTATCGACGCTGTCGCCGGCCAACGCCTGCACCTCGATGACCTTGTCGGGCGGCACGCCGAATTTCTCGATCACCTCGGGGATGCCGAGGCGGCGATCCTTCATGGTATCGTACATGGTGACGCAGTCGGTGACGAGCTGCATCAGATCCTTGTCGGAAGAGACGATGGTCGCGGTCGCGCCGCGCTCGCACGCTTGCCGCACGTAAGTCGCGATCAGGTCGTCGGCCTCGAAGCCGGCCTGTTCGAGGCAGGGCAGGTCGAACGCCTTCACCGCCTCGCGGATCAGCGCAAATTGCGGGATCAGGTCGTCGGGTGCGGGCGGCCGGTGCGCCTTGTAAGCGGGATAGAGCTTGTTGCGGAACGTCACCTCGGACTTGTCGAATACGATCGCGAGGTGCGTCGGCCTGTCGTCTTTCGGCATGTCGCGCAGCAGCTTCCACAGCATGTTGCAGAAGCCGAGCACTGCGTTGACCTGCAACCCGTCGGACTTCCGGTTCAGCGGCGGCAGCGCATGATAGGCGCGGAAGATGTAGGAGGAGCCGTCGACGAGAAAGACGTGCTTGCCCTGCATAGTGGTCCCCGCCGCTTTCACCGGGGGAATCGTTGCGGGGGCGGTGGCCGGGATCTCGGCTGCGGCGGGCTTCTTCGACATGGTCGCAACTTAAGGCGTTTTCCCGCCAATGGCACCCCCGCGGCGTCTCCATGACCGACAAAATCGCGAGGAGTTTCTGGCCTTGATCCGGTGTGCAGCCGCTGAGCCGAATTATTCGGCCGCGGCCTGAACCGTGGAGGCGCGTTTTTTCGGCGCGATCCAGAAGGCGTCAGGACGCTCGAACAGGAAGTTCGCCCGCGTGTTGCGGCAGACCCACCAGATCAGCACCGCGCCGGCCACGCCGGCGATGGTGACGATCAGAGAGACCAGGCCGACATCCTGGATAACACCTGCTTTCAGCAGGATCGTGCGCGAGGCTGCCATCGGCAGGAAGAATGCGAGATAGATGACGATCGAGTGCTCTCCGCAATAGCGCAGGGTGTCCAGCCAGCGCATTTTCGCCAGCAGCGTGCCGACGGCGATGATGGCGCCGGCGCCGGCGAGACCGAGCGCGAGCGAGACCATCGGCCATTCGCTGATGCCGGTATGCACCAGTCCGCCGTTGACGACAGCCCACAGCGCCAGCGCCGCCAGCGCCAGCCTCGGATGGGCGCGGGCGCGGTCCGACCACGCGAAAACATAGGTTGCGAACAGGTAGCCGGAATAGATGTAGACGAAGCGAGCGGCGAATTCGTCGATCAGCGTCCAGCCGGTGGAGATGTGCGCCATCTCGAGCGACGCCGCAACGCCCCAGATCGCCCAGGGCGCGATCCGGCGCGTGACCTTGATGACCACGAAGAAGACCGGCAGCAGATAGATGAACCACAGCGTGCCGAACGGGTCGATGAACGACATCAGCCAGAGCCTGACGACGCCGGGCCATCCGACGTCGGCTGCAAAAGCCGGGGCCTTGAAGCCGAATTGGATTGTGACCCACAGCACATAGAAGTAAGCGAAGTGCACCACCTTGCGGTCGAGATAGGTGCGCCAGTCGCGATTGATGACGAGCGGCAGGAACAGGCCCGAAAGCAGGAAGAAGTCCGGCATCCGGAACGGTTTTGCGAATTCGACCACATGGTGCATGAAGCCGGTCTGTCCGGCTGCGGCCTCGACGCCCAGCACCGAGTGCATCATCACCACCATGATGATGCAGATGCCCTTGGCATAGTCGACCCAATCGACCCGTGGGTTCTTCTGTGGGACTGTGCCGTTTCCGGTCATGGGTGTCTCTTTTCGGCGCGATGGGGCCTGCTTACAGCAGGATCGGTTGCATTCTCGTTTTATCAATCAAATAATGTGCCGGGTTTCCGGAAAGTGATCGGACGGAGCCATAGCGTTTTATCAAAGGCGGAAAGGCTTCGGCTTGGCCCGCGTCCGGGCCGTGCGCTATGAGGCAGGCCAGTATAGCCGTTAACCATGCCGTGCGCCCGGACCGATCCTTGACGGAACCATTTGCCAGCCCGCTTCCGATCGACGCCGTGCTCGGCGAACTCGGACGCACGCTTGCCGCGCAGCACACCGCGGTGCTGGTGGCGCCGCCGGGCGCCGGCAAGACGACGCGGGTGCCGCTGGCGCTGCTCGACGCGCCCTGGATCGCCGGCAGGAAGATCCTGGTCTTGGAGCCGCGCCGGATCGCGGCGCGCGCCAGCGCGGAACGGATGGCGCGGACGCTGGGCGAGCGCGTCGGCGAGACCGTGGGCTATCGCGTGCGCTTCGGCTCCAAGGTCTCGCGCAAGACGCGCATCGAGGTCGTCACCGAAGGCATTTTCTCGCGGCGGATCCTCGATGATCCCGAACTGAACGGCGTCGCCGCGATTCTGTTCGACGAGTTTCATGAGCGTTCGCTCGATGCGGACCTCGGGCTTGCCCTGGCGCGCGACGTGCAGAGCGGCTTGCGGGAGGATCTGCGCATCCTGGTGATGTCCGCGACCATCGACGGCGCGCGGGTGGCGAAGCTGCTTGATGATGCGCCGGTGATCGAAAGCGAGGGCCGCGCCTTCCCGGTCGAGACGCGGTATCTCGGCCGCAAACCCGATTCTCCGATAGAGCGGCAGATGGCCGACGCGATCGCCATGGCGCTGCGCGCGGAGGCCGGTTCGGTGCTGGCGTTCCTGCCGGGAGCGTCCGAAATCCGCCGCACCCAGAATATGCTCGCCGAAAGAATCCATGATGCGTCGATCGAGATCGTGCCGCTGTTCGGCGCGCTCGAGGCGGCGGTGCAGGATCGCGCCATCGCGCCGGCCCCGAAAGGCCAGCGCAAGGTGGTGCTGGCGACTTCGATCGCGGAGACCTCGCTCACGATTGAGGGTGTCCGCATCGTGGTGGATTCCGGCATGGCGCGGGTGCCGCGTTATGAGCCGGACATCGGCCTGACCCGGCTGGAAACCGTGCGTGCCTCGCGCGCCGCGGTGGATCAGCGC
>NZ_CH672416.1:0-31059 GCF_000152905.1 Nitrobacter sp. Nb-311A | reverse complement strand
TACTTTTTTTGAGCAGACGGTTCTCCAGCATCAGATCGGCAACCGCCTCTTTCAAGGCACGGGTCTCACGGCGCAGGTCCTGAACTTCACCGGTCGTCGCAGCACGAGCCGTGTCGCCAGCCAGCCGCCGTTTGCCAGCTTCCAGGAATTCCTTCGACCAGGTGTAGTAGAGGCTCTGGGCTATCCCTTCCTTGCGGCACAGCTCGGCGATGCTGTCTTCGCCCCGAAGCCCATCCAGCACGATCCGGATTTTGTCCTCTGATGAAAAGTGCCGCCGCGTCGCACGGCGGATATCTTTGACTACGTGTTCGGCGGAGCGTTTGCCGCCAGTCGACTTCGTGCTCATGTTCGTTCCTTCGTCTGCGACGAGAACCGAACACTCCTTAGATCACACCATCAATTCTGTGCCATAGGTGCTGATCCCGGACATCGCACGGCGTGTCGATGTCGAAGGCTCTGTCCGCGCAACTCGTGAAGATCGAGAAGCAGGTCGCAGCTCTGCTCGAACGCATCCTTGACGCCAGTCTGCCGAGCGTCATCGCGGCTTATGAGAACCGCATCCAGACGCTTGAGGCGGAAAAGCTTTTGATCCGCGACCGCATGACCGAAACAACGCGTCCGGCGCAGGACTTCGACAAAACAGTTAGAACGGCGCTCGGCTTTCTCGCAAGCCCTTGGAATCTATGGCGCTCGGAGCGCCTGGAAGACAAAAGGGCGGTATTAAAACTCGCCTTTGCGAGGCGGCTGCAATACCAACGCGGCGAAGGATTTAGAACGGCGGATTTATCCTTGCCGTTCAAACTATTAGATCAATTTTCCGGTGACGATTTTGAGATGGCGCGCCCGAAGAGATTCGAACTCCTGACCCCCAGATTCGTAGTCTTAAGTTATCCACTTCCCTGAAATTCCTAGCCTTTCCCTGAGCGGTAAAAACCCCGTTGTCACAAGCTTTTTCGCTTCTAAGCTGCTACTCCGAAATTCCGGGGAATGCCGTTTCGGTGCTGCCCCGGTGCTACCCCGGATCGAATTGTAGCGAGGAAGCCATGACCGCCCAACGGATCACCAAGCGCAGCGTGGAAGCCCTCCAGACTAGCGGCGGCGAGTTCACGGTCTGGGATGATGCCCTGACCGGCTTCGGCGTGCGGGTGCGACCGACCGGCGCGAAGTCCTACGTGGTCGTCTACCGGGCCGGCTCTGGGCGCGGCGCGCCCGTACGGCGCTACACCATCGCCGCAGTCGGAAAAATCACTCCGGAACGCGCCCGGGCGCGTGCCAAGGTCATCCTGGCGGCAGTAGCGCATGGGCACGATCCAGCGAACCAGAAGACCGCCGAACGCGGCGTACCCACGGTGGCCGAGCTAGCAGACCGGTTCGTAACCGACCATGTGCGAGCCAAACGCAAGGCCGGGACCGCGGAGTTCTACCGCGATATTTTGGACCGCATAGTAAAGCCTGCCGTGGGCACGACCAAGGCCGACAAGCTGACCCGGCTTCAGGTCGGTAGGTTGCATTCCTCGCTCGCCGACACGCCCTTTCAGGCCAATCGCGTGCTGGCGGTGGTCGGCAGCATGTACGCCTTCGCAGGCCGCGCAGGCATCGTGCCGGAAGGCATCAGTCCGGCACGCGGGATCGACAAGTTCAAAGAAAGCCGCCGCGAACGTTTTCTGACCAGTGAGGAACTGGAACGGCTGGGCAGCGCAATCCGCGAAGCCGAGACTACCGGCATCCCCTGGTCGGTGGACGAAACTAAGCCCACCGCGAAGCATATGCCGAAGGCCAAGCGGTCCACTCGGATCGCGCCATCGGCGGCGGCGGCGCTACGGCTGTTGCTGTTCACTGGTTGCCGCCTGCGGGAAATCCTCCATCTCCGGTGGGAGCACGTCGATTTCGAACGCGGATGCCTGTTCTTGCCAGATAGCAAGAGCGGCCGAAAGACCATCATCCTCAATGCTCCTGCCCTTGCGGTGCTGAGCACAATGGATCGCCTCGGCCCCTATGTGGTGCCCGGCGACAATCCGGAGCGTCCACGTCGCGATCTAAAACGCCCATGGGATGGCGTCACCAAGCGGTCTGGATTGACCGGTGTGCGCCTGCATGATCTCCGGCACACATATGCGAGCTTCGGTGCCGGCGGTGGACTGGGCCTTCCGATCATCGGCCGGTTGTTGGGGCACGCTCAGTCGGCAACGACGGCGCGTTACACGCACCTTGACAACGATCCGCTGCGCTGTGCGTCGGAAGCCATTGCCGGCCGCATTGCGGCGGCGATGGACGGAAGGCCAAAAGCGGTCACCCTACCAATTCGGAAGCACGGTTAACTCCTTTCGTCATAAGGGAGTTGAACGTCAAGCCAACTGAAACTCGTTCTGATCCCACGCGGCATTCGTATATTCGTTCAAATCCAAACCAAGGCGGCCGGGATCAGTAACCAGCTTATAGTGCCAACTCCCGTTCTGCCCGAGGTGCGTCACTGCTGCGGCCCACCGCAGCGCGGCTTTAGCCTTTGCGTCGGCACTGTCCGTCACCTGTCCCTTTATCTCAATGATAACGTTCTGATCTTTGTCGGTCACGACAATGAAGTCCGGCACGTATTTCGCCGGGAGCCCGCGGCTGCGATAGGGAATGAAAAAGCCGAGCCGGTCGTTTTTCACCCATCTCCGGACTCCTGGATGTGTATCGAGAAGAAAGGCCGCGCTCTGCTCCCATTTTTGCGTGTCTGCGGCCATCGCGTTTAGATGGCAATGGTTAACCGGGTAGATCGGCTTCGTCGTGTGGAAATCGACATAAAGTGTACTGCCTCGGCCGGCTGCACCTTGAGGAATTATTGCAAGCTCAGCCTCAGATGTCGCGGAGCCTTTTTTTATCGCATCGAGAAGCGCGCTGATCGACGCTTGCATATACTCGCCGACCAGCAACACGTCACAGGGCTGGCTGTCGCCCTTCCGTTCCAACTTCTCAGCAAGGAATCGTTTTGCAGCAAAGGCCACACGCGGAAACAATTGCTGCACCGGCACGGCCGCCGCTCCTTTGTCGGCCTGCCAGCGGACACAGATCTCCCGTGCGAGCCGAAAGCTGACCTGCTGGTCGCGGAACAGGGCGCGCCAGTCTTTCAGTGAAAGCACCGGCTTTTCGCCGGGACCGTAGGCCGCCAGCGCGCCGTCCGGCGTGGTGAGCGGCGTCAGTTCGATCAGCTGCGGGATGCGCATCGGGTCGATGGTGACTTTCGTCACCTGATCCCAATCGACCGAGACATCAAGGCTTCCCGACTGGTGATAGCCGGTCACGATTGGGAAGGTGATCTCGTATTCGGCCTTCTCCGGCACCGAATAGATGTGGTTAGGGTCGGGCTGCGGCGGCCGCGGTCCCGCCGTTGCGACCTTGAATGGGATCAACTCAAACGGCACGCCGAAGACCTTAGCGGTCTCCTCGGCAAACATCTGCGTATCTTCATTGAGCGCATAGCTCTTGCGGCGCAGGGCTCGGCCCACGACCTGCTCGCAGAGGAGCTGCGAGCCAAAGGGGCGCAGGCCGACGATGTGGGTTACAGTGTTGGCGTCCCATCCCTCCGCGAGCATTGCGACGGAGACGATGCAGCGTACGTCGCGCCCAGGGGGAATGCGCTCGTCGATCCACTTCAAAGCTCCGTCGTTGTCGTCACTCGCGGCCTTCTCGTTGTGCTTGCGTACGAGCTCGGACCAGTCTTCGGGCACCTTGCCGCCGGGCCACTCGGCCTTGCCCACCGTATCAAGGATGAAGCGCAGCCGGCGCGTCTCGTCCTTCGTGCCGCCGGCCTCTATGTCTTCTATGACCCTCGAGTCGATGCGGACGGTGACCTCCTGGCCGGGAGCGTTTCGGAAATACGCCGGGGAAACGCCATAGCTGTCGTTGCCGTTGGCGAGCCACGAGTGCACCTCGCGCGCGACCGCCGTGTCCCGGCACACGACGATGAAGACTGGCGGTACCGGATGCTTGTGCTGCTGCTTGGAAAACTGCTCCCATTCCACGAAACGCTGATGCCAGTCCGCAGCCAGGAGATTGATGGGCGCACTGGCGTAGTTCATCACGATCTCTGGCGTGATCGTCGTGCCGAGGTCGTCCTCCTTGGCCTTGGCCTGCACCCACCGCCAGATGTTGAAATAGGCTGCCTCCGCTGCGCCTGTCACGTCGCGGGCCGGAAGCTGCGGAATTTTCACGAGACCTGATTCGATCGCGTCCAAGAGTCCGAAGTCGGACACGATCCACGGGAACGGCTTGCCGACATCGTTGCCGGAGCCCTGTATATAGAAGGGCGTCGCCGAAAGATCGACGCAGAGATTGATGCCGCGCCTGCGACTTCCGCCTGCGAGCTTGTGGATGCGGTCCAAACCTTCGATCCAGATGGTTGCCTCACGGTCATTCTTGCTGGCAAGGTCCTTATCGTCGTCGAGGATCTGCTCGTCGGTCATGGTGTCACCGCGACGATAGGCGTGGTGAGCCTCGTCGTTGAAGATCAGCCAGTGCGAGCTTCGCCCCTTGCCGGTGCCGAGCTCGCGGCGGATGCGCTTGAACCAGGCGACGTCGGACTCGAAGTATTTCGTCTCGATCGTCTCGTTAGCCTTTCCGGCATTCTTCACGACCTCGACCGGCTCGCCGGTCTTGACAACCTTGGCGGAGTCGCCGTTGACCGTGTTCGTCTCCTTCTTCGCGAGGCGGTGCCAGTTGGCGATCATCACGTCGCCACGGCGCAGCTCTTCCATCCGGTGCGGCGGCACCAGTTGCCGGGTCCGGTATAGGCTCAGGTCGCCTAGCGCCGGGTCAAGTTCCTGCAAACGCTCGCGGATGGTGACGTTGGGGCAGACGATCAGTATCGTATCGGAGAAGCGATCATCGCGCGGCGACGCGACGCTGTTGAGGATGGACCAACCGGCCAGCATCCCCATCACGGTGGTCTTGCCGGAGCCGGTCGCCATCTTGCAGGCGTAGCGGAGGAAGGCGCGAATGCCCGCCGCCTTGGACTCAAGACCAGGTTCGTCCTTCGGAATCTCGGAGACGCCCTTCCGGTAGATTTCGGTGGCTTCGGTCAGGAAGATGATCGTCTCAACCGCCTCGATCTGCGCGAAGAACAGCCGCTGCATCCGGTCGCTGCTGCGCCAGAGCTCGAGCAGCTCCTTCGTTACAGGGGATGCGCCGTCATAGGCGACGCCGCCTGAGCGTGCGCCCTCGCGCCATTCCTTCACCCGCTCGCGAATAACGTTGACGATCTCAAGTTCGATTTCCTCGCCCTTTGCGTCGTCGAAGAGCTCGGCCTGCTTCTTGGCCTTTTTCCCGCGCCCGGCATGTTCCGGCACGCGGTAGAAGTAACTGGCGCGACGGCGACCCTCGGCCTTGACCGGCGGCTTGCCGCGCTCGATCTGCCAGTACTGCTTCGGCTCGTGAAAGGGCGAGTTGATGATCGGCGAATCCACCTCGGCGACGGTCGGCGGCGCCTCCTGCTGCTGGGCGGCGGGCATCAGCGGCCACCCTCAGCGGCCTTGACCACCATCAGCTCGTTGCCGCGCTCGTCGATGGCCTTTACCGCGATGCGCTTTTTGTCGCCGAGCACGAAGGGCTCGCTCACCGTGCCGGCGAGGTGCTCCCATACGCTGTCGCTGAACTGGCCCTTGAGGGATTTTTGCAGGTTCTCCCACGCGCCGGTCTTGGGGAAGAACACCTGCGTCGCCATGAACACCATGCCGTTGTAGTTGCTGTCTAGCATCCAGCATGGCAGGTTCTCGGCCTTAATCTCATCCGTCTCCATCGTATCGGGCCGGAAGATGTCGAGTCCTTTGATGACGACGCGGTGGAGCTGCGTGCCGTCCTTCCCCTTACTGACCTGTTCCAGGGTGACGTCGGGCAGTCCGGTGATGGAAAAGATTTCGCTAGCCTTGGTGGTCTTGAGCAGATCGGACATAACCACGTCGGGCGTCACCGCCACATAGGTCGTCGGAACCTTCAACCTGCCCAGCATCTCGCGGGCCTTCGCCTGGATGGCGAAGCCGAAGAGAAAGAGTTGCTGGAAGCCTTGCTGCAACGCCTCGGTGTGGGCATTGAAGACATACTCGGAGCCGATGGCGCCGCCCTCCGGGCCGAAGACGAAGGCGATGCGTTTCTCGCTGCCGTTCTTTGCCACGCCCGCCGCGTGAAGATACTCGCGATCCGCTAGCGGGCTGATCGAGTCCAGTTGCAAGGTCACGTTGCCTGGGAGTTGAAGCGTCTTGCTTTGGCGCAGCAACTCGGTCATGCGGTCGAGATAGGCACGAGGATTATCCGAAAACTGCTGCGGCGTCTGCTGGCCAGAATCTTCCTCAAGACTCATGGCGGCCTGAATGGTTGCCTCAACTGTGAACGACCCGCAGACGCGCGTTATTTTGTCATTTTTCTCCGGTCTATCAACGAGACGGACCATGGAGGGGTCTAAATCGTTGGCTAGTGTTTCAAGCGTAATGCGAGGAACAAAACCGCCGATTTCTTCGCCGGATCGATTCTGGCGGCGTTCATAGATGAAGCCTCCGGCCGGCCCAGCCGCCGGAGTTTGTAGGCGGAACCATGGAAACGTTGCGGTAAGCAAGCGCTGACGAGCGAGCGCCAACGGCACACGCGACGTATCGCAAGTAATCCAGCGCCTGCCCCATTTTTCAGCGCAATAGGCAGTTGTTCCCGATCCGCATGTTAAATCGAAAACGAGGTCTCCCGGATCGCTCGTCATATTGATGCATCGTTCGATCACCGTCGGTGTGGTCTGGACGACATACGAGCGACTGCCAAACTCGATCGTGTCGGTCCATTGGTTTATCAGCGAACCATAACCAAAGTCGCGAAGATACATCTTAAAATATAGCTTTTGGCCAAGAACAAAAAGGCGATGCTGCTGCTCGAGTCGCGCAACTCCATCTTTTGTGGTCCGCCAACTCTTTCCGCGCTTTGTCGTGAAAGTTTGGCCATCAAACTGGATTGGAAAGGTGCAAGATGGTGTATAGCCTGATGAAGCTAGATCGCTCCGCTTGAATACGTTGTTCTTCGAGGCGGTGTTGTCAAAATCGTCCATCTCTTCCTTATGGAGCCGCCGGTGGCGATCAGGGCCTCCATCATCTGCGAATACGAACTCAGACCCTTTACCAACATTCTTTTTGACCCAAATGTTGTGGTACTTCATGATTGGCTTGGATTTGGCGTACCAACAAAGATAATCGACAACCGATTCAATCTTGCCCGATTCTAAGGGCATCATCGTTTTAAAGTTGATGACGGCGACGAAATTTTCTTCGCCAAAGACTTCGTCAAGTACGGCACGAACAAGGTGTAAATTCTCATCCGAAATCTGGACGAAAATACTACCGGTATCGGTGAGCAGATCGCGAGCAAGGCGACAGCGATCTCGCATGTATGTCAGATAGGAATGGCGACCGAGCTCCCAAGTGTCTCGGTATGCCTTGACCATCTCCGGCTCACGAGAAAACTCTTCATCCTTCCCATGCTCGACCTTGCGGCGGCGAACGAAGGGTTGAAAATTCGATCCATATCTCACGCCATAAGGCGGATCGAAATAGATCGTCTGCACCGAGTTGCCCATGCCCTCGTATTCGAGCAGGGAGTTCATGACCTGCAAGGAGTCGCCGAGGATGAGCCGGTTGGTCCACGGTCCCTTGTGGTCGTAGGCGTCCAGCTTGTCAGCGACGTCTAGGTTGATGTCGCCGAACAGATCGAGGTTGGTGCCGAGTGCCTTGTGCGACCTCAGCGTCTCCAGGATCGCCTGCGTCGAGTGCCGTTCGTGGACGAACAGGGGAAGCGTCGATACCGTCACCTGCTGCCGCTCGGCCTTACCGGTCCAGTTGAGGAAGGGCTTGGTTAGGCTGCGGAGACGTGCCACGCATTGGGATAGTGACGAGAAGCTCTCCCCGTTGGCCGCCCACACCTGCGGCGTGGTGAATACCTTGCTCTCTCCCTTTTCCGCGGCGTCCGCGACGAGCGACAGCAGCCATTCCGCAAGGGCGCGATCGGCGTTTTCATCCCAGGATAGCTCGGGAGCGAGGCTCGAATCGTATCTGTAGGTTTTGGGTGCCTTCTTGTTCGAAAACTGCGCCTCGACGCCAACATCTGGACGCTGCACGGCTTCCTGATCGTGCCTGTAAACCGATGCGTTGCCAGAACGTTTGTCTTTCGCCATCTCCGCGCTCCCCCAAACACGCGATTCCAATCCGAATCGCTGGCACCAGCATCGCTGGTTCCGCTATCTTGGGGCATCCATGGCCGAACTGGCAAATGACCGCATAAGCTCCGACTGCCGACGGCTGTTCACGACACCGTAGCTGGTGAACGTCGTCAGGACATGCTCATGGCCTAAATTTTGGGACCACGCTTTGAATTGTTCCGGCGTCTTGCAGAGCGTCTCCCCAAGCAGCGCGAGCGTCTTGCGGATGCTGTGCGGGTTGAAATAATCCAAACCAGCCGCGACGAAAGCATTCTTAAAGATCACACGAATCGGACCGGCATTGCTCCAGTGCTTGCGATCCAGCCCCACCGCTCTGAATCTGCAATCGTCGCCCACTGCGACTTTAGTCGCCGGGAAAAGCGGGTCGTCCAGGCCCCAGAGCTTTTCTGTCCGCAGATAGGCCACCCACTCGGCCAGCACAGTTCGTATGTCTTCGCCCACCGGGAAAAAGGTGGTGACAAACGACTTGGCAAATTTGGTGTGCACCTCGCGGGCGTCCTGGTCGATCGTCCCTTCAGTTATATCGATGTGGCGGAGCTTGAACGACGCAACCGCGCCGTCGCGCGCGCCAGTTAAGATCGTGAAGGCGATTAACGCGCGGTCACGCCGCTCGATTTCAGTGTTCGCAGGCATCGACCGGATCACATGCCGAATTTGCTCCAAGGTCGGGACCCGCTCCGAGCGGGTCGCCTTCGCGATCCGGGTCTCCTTGACCGAAAGGTTGAAATACTCCGCATCCGGATAGGAGATGCGCGATTTGTAACCGGGCTGCCCGGCAAGCCAGGTGAAGAACCGCTTCAGGGCGGTCAAGGTGGCGTAGAGCGTCGCTTTGCTCAGCGGCTGGCCCCGCTGGTTGCTTCGCTGGCCGGCAAGATCGCGCTTGAAGGCTTTGGCCTGCTCGATATGAAACGCCTTGAAGTCTTTGAAACGAGTGTACGCTTCGAACCGTGCAATCGCCTTCGCCGCTGCGTCAATCGTTGGCTCGCTGTAGCCTTGAGCCTCGGCCAGGTACGCGAAATACTGCCGCTTTATGCGCTCGTTTGCGGCATTGTGCCCGTTCATCAGTAGTTGTCTCCGCTTGAGTCACAGTTCACGTTAGGCTTCGCCGTCTCTTCTATGCGTAGTCGTGCTTGTGTAATCGAAAGGTCGAGATCGCCGCGCACCGCGTCCAGGTTCAGCAAGTTGACCCGGCGATAGATCATTCGGTTGCAGTCGGGACAGATGCCCTGAAGCGTACCGGTGGTGTCACCCCCCCTTATGCATTCGGCCATGTTGCCGGCGGGCATTTTCGGGGCGCGGCAAGGCAGGCAGTAGATTCGGCCGGGACCGCAGGTCTGTTTCGTCCGTGCCCGGCGATCGGCAAGAAACCGGCGAACTTCCTGACCTCGGATCAAAGTTGGGCGCCGATCGTCGATCGGTTCCAAGCCTTGCCCGACCCAGTTGCGCACTGTGTTCTTGTGGACCTTGAACAAACGCGCCAGGTCCTCCACCGAGTAGCTGTGATGGATTTTCGCAAGGCGCGGGTTAGGGTGCCGATACCCCATTTCAGCGCGCGTGCTCGGACGTTAATGCCTTCAGGAAACGCGCGTCGGCGTCTGACGTGTCGCGCGCGGTGCGGGATTGAAGCCACTGCTCCAGGTCCACGGTGCGGTACACGACCCGCCGTCCTAGTTTGCAGTAGGTCGGACCGTTACCATTGAGTCGGAGCTTGGCAAGCGTGCTTTCCGACAAACCTACGAGCCGAGCCGCCTCGCTAGTGGTAACGACCTTCGCAAAATTCGTCATGTACGTCCTCTTTGCTGAATCAGCCGACTTCTCTCGGCATTCCCAGCAATGTCAGGACATCTACTATTCAGTCGCGGTGAATCTTGGCGGAGATATTGATACCCGGAAAAACGGTATCTGAGAGAGCCTCTCAGCTACCATTTTTTGCACCCCTTGCCTTTTTGAGCCCCTCTCGAACAACGTTCAATGGTGACGCACGCAATTCTCCAAGTTTCCGCTTGGCGTACTCGATATCTGCCGTATGACGGAAGTATTCTTGCGCGTGTTCTTCGATAATGTCCTTAACGGCGCGCGTATCAAGCTGCTCCTCGAGCTGTCCGGCCATCTGTGCAGCCCGAAGGGACATCATAAAATCATCATCAAAGCCGTAAGCTTTTTCCCAGCTTCGAAGCGTTTCGACGCTTTGCCCTATGGCGCGAGCAACGTCCTCCAGCGCCCTATATTTTTTAACGCCTTTTCCTATCAGGAAATGGACGTGACAGAGCGCCATCAGCTTCCAAAAATAAAGTGCGACAGGGTTTCCTTGTCTCCGCGTTTGACTGGGTTTGACTAAATCATCAACCTCTCCGAGCTCTAGCGCAAACAGCGCGTGTTGTAGCGGGAACCTCCAGAACGAGCTGTTGGCTGAGCACGAGACCAGCAGTTCGCGAATGGTCGGCCTCAGCGGCGCGTCTTTCATCGTAATCTCAAACTCTTCCATGACTTCGTGAATTGCGGAGAGCATAGGGTCGCTATCATCGACATGATTCCACGAGAAGTAGACTCCGACATATTCGACGACGTGCGAATCGACGGAAAAATTGACGCCCAATCGCTCTTCGAGGCGTAGTCTCAGGTCGGGTCGCGACTTCAACATCTCGTAGCCCGCGAGGTGGCTTTGCGCCCAGAGCATCAGCTCAGCCCAGAGATACCACCAAATCGAAATTGCCTGACGTGCCGCTTCAAGCTTACCTTCTTCAGAGACTAAGCCATGAGCGGGGTCTGTCGTTTCGTACAATTTGGCCAAGCTTTGGAGCTGGACTTCGCAATACTTGAGGATGTCGCCCCGTCGCTGTGATCCGGCTTTGATCGGCGCGACGCTGGATTTTCTATTTCGCGACACCGGCGTGTCTAGCTCCCGTGTTGCCCGGGTGCTGCCCCGATCAATCCGAGTGTCAAGGAGTTAAAAATCTCACAGAAATTCCGACTCAAAATCAACTGGTTACTGGCGCGCCCGAAGAGATTCGAACTCCTGACCCCCAGATTCGTAGTCTGGTGCTCTATCCAGCTGAGCTACGGGCGCGTTTGTCGGCGTAAATCGCGGAAATTCAGAGTGGTTCGTTTCGGAACAGCGTCCCGAAAGCGGGCCATTGCTAACGGCTCCCGGTCGGCTTTGCAAGCGGCGGCTACACCGGCAGCGCCGTATGACAAGAACTTCCGTATGATGATTCCACGGGGAGCGGCGCGACAAGGCACGCCTGCTAACCTTATGGCAAGAAAATCGAAATCCGCCTTCACGGAGCAGCGACAATCTCGAAATCGATCAGGCGCGGGCGCGTTCGTTGCGTATTGTTTGCAACTCCACCGGACGATCCGGGATCGAAATCCGGAACGTTGCGCCTATGGTGCCTTCCACCAGATGGATGTCGCCGCCATGCGCACGCACCAGTTCCGCCGCGATCGCAAGGCCGAGACCGCTGCCTCCCGGGCGTACCGATCCCTGGAAGGCCTCGAACAGGTGGTTGCGCGCCTGTTGCGGAACGCCCGGTCCGGTATCGGAAACCTCGATGAACGCCACCGCGCCTTCGCGGCGGCCGGTAACCCTGATTTGCCGGGTCGCAACATCGTTTCGCGGCTGGCTCTCCAAGGCCTGTGCGGCGTTGCGCACGAGATTGAGCAGAATGCGGAAAAGCTGATCGGGATCCGCATCGACGGTAAGGCCGCGCTCGATCGCGTTGATCCAGGTGATGGATCCGTCCGGGGCCAGTCCGGCCGACTCCCGCACCTCGTTGACGACGGGCTCGATCGCCATCAGCCGCCGGTCGGGGGCGGCCTCCTGCGCCCGTCCGTAAGACAACGTCGACTGGCAGAACGCGATGGCGCGCTCCAGCGAGCGCATTAGTTTTGGCGCGAACCGCTGCACCCGGGGATCGGGTACGCTGGCCAACTGGTCGGAGAGCAGCTGCGAGGAAGCCAATAGATTGCGCAGGTCGTGATTAATCTTCGAAACGGCGAGGCCGAGCGCAGCCAGCCGACTCTTCTGATGCAGCATCGACACGAGGTCGCGCTGCATGTCGGAGAGTTCACGCTCGGCGACGCCGATTTCGTCGCCGCGCTGCGAGGGCACGATAATCCGCGCCGAGCTCTCGGGATTCTGATGAAAGCCCACAAGATTCGCAGTCAGACGGCGCATCGGGCGGACGAAAAGGTAGTGCAGCGCCAGATAGACCAATGCCGCGGTCAGAATAGCTATCGCCAGCGAGACCAGCAACAGGTTGCGTGAAAAGCGGTACATCGACTGGCGCAGCGGCTCCTCGTCGGTGACGACTTCGATGAATTGCGCGCCGCGCGGCCCGGGTCCGATGATGCGGATCGCCTGGTTGCCGCTCTCGAGCATGGTTTCGAATGAGCCGACGATGGCCGACCACGGCGTCAGGGTGCGCATGTCGATGTCATGGTCGATCGCCGCCGGCAGATCTGCGCTCGCGAGCAGCCGGCGCTGCTGACCCATCTTGATGGCGACCGCACGCGCGCCGATGCTGCCGAGAATTTGCCGCGCGAGCGAATCGGGCACCATGCCCGACGGCGCCGCGTCGAGCACCAGTGCGGCCGTGTTCGCTGCCGCCAGCCGATCATTGAGCCGGTTGACCCGGAAATTGGCGATCGAAGGCACATAAATCAGGATTTCAGCGATCATCACCAGCGGAATCGTCAGCAGCAGGAGCTTGCCTGACAGGCCGAGCCGGCCGCGCAACGACAGACGCGCGGCCCGAATCCGGAGCTGTTCAATCGCCTGTGACACGGTTGTCCTCTGCAAGCCTGCGGCAAATTGACGGTGATCCGCGCTCCTAAAACGGACGATGCCGGCTTCAGGACCAATTGCTGGAACACATGCGTAATATAGGTCGGAGCGAAATTTTGGCCAATTCGGCCGACCCCGGAAACGATACAGGGCGAGATTGACGAAAAGAGGCCGCTCCCGTATAAGCCGCGCCAATTGTCCGTGACGGCTCGGTTTCAGCCGGGGCAGCTTGTTCGAGCCAAAAAACGGCTCGGTTCAGGTCGGCATTACCGGACTTCATCTCAAATCAGGCGACGTGCCCGGTCAGCGGAGACTCCCGTGAAACGGACTTATCAACCCAGTAAATTGGTACGCAAGCGCCGTCACGGCTTTCGTGCCCGCCTCGCAACCACCGGCGGCCGGAAAGTTCTTGCCGCGCGGCGCGCGCGGGGCCGCAAGCGCCTGAGCGCCTGAGCGGATCGTCCCGAGATCATCATGGACCGGTTGAGGCAACGGGCGGACTTCCTCGCCGTTGCCCATGGGCCGCGGGTGAACGCCCCTGCCTTCGTGGTACAGAATCGCCTCCGCGACGACGGCGGTCCGATCAGGATCGGCTTTACGGTGACCAAAAGAAATGGCACCGCGACCGAGCGAAACCGCATCCGCCGCAGGCTTCGCGAATTGGTGAAGCGCATGGACGCCGTATCCATGCGACCGCACAGCGATTATGTGATAATCGGCCGCCGTGCTGCGCTCAACCGCCGTTTCGCAGTGATGCTTGATGATTTGCGTTCGGCGTTCCATCGCCTCGACCGCCGGCATCAAGGATGACGCGGCGTCAAACCGGCGGCATCAACGGTGCATCCAGCCGCACCCCGAATCGAGTGACGAGACCCTGAACGATGTCTGAGAACCGCAATACCATTATCGCTATCGTTCTGTCGGCTCTCGTGCTGATCGCCTGGCAGTATTTCTACAATATCCCGCAAATGGAAAAGGATCGCGCCGCGCAACAGGCGCAAAGCGAGCTCGCCAAGTCTCAGAAGGAGTCCTCCGAGGCCGCACCGAATTCACCCACGCCCGGTCAGCCCGCGGCTAAATCTGCCGTGGTTGCCCGGGATGTTGCCATTGCGTCCAAGCCGCGCGTCAAGATCCACACCCCTCGCCTGAGCGGAAGCCTGTCGCTGACTGGCGCGCGCATCGACGACCTCCTGCTGACCAAGTATCGCGAGACGGTCGATCCCGCGTCTCCCGCAATCGAGTTGTTTTCGCCCTCCGGCACGGCCAATCCGTATTATGCTGAATTCGGATGGGTTCCGGCCACCGGATCGACCGTCCGGGTTCCGGACCGCGATACTCCATGGCAGCAAGAGGGGTCAGGCGCACTGACCGAGTCCACCCCGGTCACGCTGAAATACGACAACGGCGAAGGACTGACGTTCCGCCGCACGATCTCGGTCGATGATCAGTACCTTTTCACGATAAAGGACGAGGTCTCAAACACCGGCAGCGCGCCGGTGACGCTGTATCCGTTCGCGCTGATTTCGCGCCACGGCACGCCGCAGGTCTCGGGCTACTATATTCTGCATGAAGGCCTCATCGGCTATCTCGGCGACCAGAAACTGCAGGAGTATTCCTACAAGAAAATCGATGAGGCCAAGTCCGTCAGCTTCGATGTCACCAATGGCTGGCTTGGCATCACCGACAAATACTGGGCCGCGGCCCTGCTGCCCGACACGAGCGCGCGATTGCAGGCGCGCTTCTCGTCCGATCAGGCGGGTTCAGTCAAGACCTACCAGACCGACTACCTGGAGGATGCGCGGACAATCCCGGCCGGCGGCACCGGCTCGCTCAGCACGCGCCTTTTCGCGGGCGCCAAGGAAGCGGGCGTTGTCGGCCTCAATTTTCCATTGGTGGAGCTTGGCGGCTACAACAAGCAACTCGGCCTCAACCATTTCGACCTGCTGATCGATTGGGGCTGGTTCTACTTCATTACCAAGCCGATGTTCCTCGCACTGGACTTCTTCTTTCATGTGTTCGGCAACTTCGGTGTCGCGATCCTGGTTGTGACCGTGCTGATCAAGCTGGTCTTCTTCCCGCTTGCCAACAGATCCTACGCCTCGATGGCAAAGATGAAGGCGGTCCAGCCGCAGATCACCGCGCTGAAGGAGCAATATCCGGACGACAGGATGAAGCTGCAGCAGGAGATGATGGAGATCTACAAGAAGGAGAAGATCAACCCGATCTCGGGCTGTCTTCCGATGCTCTTGCAGATTCCCGTGTTCTTCTCGCTCTACAAGGTGCTGTTCGTGACCATCGAGATGCGTCACGCACCATTCTTCGCCTGGATCAAGGACCTGTCCGCGCCCGATCCGACCCACATCTTCAATCTGTTCGGACTGCTGCCATACGACCCCTCCGTGGTGCCGCTGTTGGGGCCCTATCTGGCGATCGGTGCGTGGCCGATCATCATGGGCATCACGATGTGGTTCCAGATGAAGTTGAATCCGACGCCGCCGGATCCGACCCAGAAGATCATCTTCGACTGGATGCCGGTGATATTCACCTTCATGCTCGCGGCTTTCCCGGCCGGTCTCGTGATCTACTGGGCCTGGAATAACACGCTGTCGGTGATCCAGCAGAGCTACATCATGCGCCGCAACGGCGTGAAGGTGGAGTTGTTTGATAACGTGAAGTCGACCTTCCGCCGCAAACCCTCCGACAACCCGGCGAAGAAAACCACATAGACCGGTCTTCGCCATGCGGTCGCTGCGATGAACATGACGGACGAAGCCATCCGATGTCCGGCGAGAGCGTTTCTGAATTCAGCCGCGACGCGCAAGATCGGCTGATCGTACCGCGAACGCGCAGTGCCATGTCAGAAAGGCCTCTTCGCATGACGCCCGACCCCGATGCGGCGCTGATCGAGCAAGGCCGAAGGCTGTTTGCCGGGGACTGGCAATTCATCTGGGCGTCGCCCTCGATCGAAACGCTGCCGCCCATGGCTGGCCTCGAGGTCGCATTCGCCGGACGCTCCAATGTCGGCAAGTCGAGCCTGATCAACGCGCTGACTGGCCGCAACGCGCTGGCCCGAACCTCGCGCACCCCCGGACGAACCCAGGAATTGATCTTCTTCGAGGGTCCCAAGGGCACCGATGTCCGGTTGGTCGACATGCCGGGTTATGGCTTTGCGTCGGCGCCGAAGGACAGAATCGCGTCCTGGACCTCGTTGATCCACCGGTTCCTGCTCGGGCGCGCGACCCTTGCGCGGGTCTATGTGCTAATCGACTCCCGCCATGGCATCAAGGACACTGACCGGAACGTCCTGACCACTCTCGACAGAGCCGCGGTAAGTTACCAGGTGGTGCTCACCAAGGCCGACGAGGTGAAGGCCGCCGAACTTGAGAAGCGAATTGACGCGACCAGGACGCAACTCCTCAGCCACTCCGCGGCGTTTCCGGACGTGCTGGCCACGTCGTCGCGCACAGGTTACGGAATGCCGGAGTTGCGCGCCGCGATGGCCCGCCTGATTGGAGAACATCAGCGATGACGCAGGTCGGTTCGTTTAGGGTCGTCGTGTTCGCGGCAGGACTGATGGGCGCGGCAGGCGTCATTCTGGCGGCGGTCGCGGCGCACAAGGCGGGCGGCACCCTTCTGCCGGCAGCGTCGTCAATGCTTCTGTTTCATGCGCCCGCCGCGCTTCTGGCGACGCTTCTTGCCGATCGGCAGATTGTTCGTTCGCGCCTCGGTCTTGCCGCAGCCGGCAGCTTCGTCGCAGGAGCGACCCTGTTCAGCACCGACCTGACGATGCTGCAATTCCTCGAGCACCGGCTTTTCCCGATGGCGGCTCCCACCGGCGGAACGCTGATGATCCTCGGCTGGCTGGTGCTCGCGGTCGCCGCCGTCTGGCCCCGCGCCAAGGCCCGTTCCGACCAGTCCGGATCCTGACCCGACGCGGCTTTGCGATCCTGCCGCCGATCGGCTATAGCGTTTTCGAGCGAAGCATGTCCTTGGGCCGTGACCCAAGGATGGATACCGGTTTGCGTGAAGAAAACGCGTCAAAACAACGTCTAGAGTTTCGCTTCATCCCGCCGGCCGAGAGATCAGCTTCATGTCCGATGACCCCCGCATCAGCCCGCTCGATCAGGCGCGTATCCTGTCCGAGGCGCTGCCGCACATGCAGCGATATGACGAGGAGACCATCGTCATCAAGTACGGCGGCCACGCGATGGGCTCGGAGAACGTCGCTCGCCAGTTTGCCCGCGACATCGTGCTGCTCGAGCAGACCGCGATCAATCCGGTGGTGGTGCATGGCGGAGGCCCTCAGATCGCGGCCATGCTGCAACGGCTTGGGATCAAATCCGAGTTCGCCGCCGGCTTGCGCATCACCGACGCGGCGACGATTGAAATCGTCGAGATGGTGCTTGCCGGTTCGATCAACAAGCAACTGGTCGGCTACATCAACGAGGCCGGTGGCAAGGCTGTCGGACTCTGCGGCAAGGACGGCAACATGGTCACCGCCTCGAAGGCCACGCGGATGATGGCGGATCCGGATTCCAACATCGAGAAGGTCATCGACCTCGGCTTTGTGGGCGAGCCCGAACACGTCGATCTGACGCTTCTGAATCAGCTGATCGGCCACGAACTGATCCCGGTTCTGGCGCCGCTGGCCACCTCGACAGGCGGCCAGACCTTCAACGTCAATGCCGATATTTTCGCCGGCGCGGTGGCCGGCGCGTTGAAGGCCAAGCGCCTGCTGCTTCTCACCGACGTTCCCGGCGTGCTCGACAAGTCGAAAAAGCTCATTCCGGAGCTATCGATCAGCGACGCCCGCAAGCTGATCGCCGACGGGACGATTTCGGGTGGCATGATCCCGAAGGTCGAAACCTGCATTTACGCGCTCGAACAGGGCGTCGGCGGCGTGGTCATCATCGACGGCAAGACTCCTCACGCGGTTCTGCTGGAGCTTTTTACCGATCAGGGTACGGGAACGCTGATTCACAAGTGATCGACGCGACGCGACAGCCACAACGCGGTTTCAGTCACATCGACACCTGGGTGTTCGATCTCGACAACACGCTCTATCCGCATCACGTCAATCTCTGGCAACAGGTCGACGCCCGGATCGGCGAATATATCGGCCAGTTCCTCAACGTCGATCCCGTTCAGGCGCGACGCATCCAGAAGGATTACTACAAGCGCTTCGGCACCAGCATGCGCGGCATGATGACCGAGCACGGCGTCTCGCCCGACGACTATCTCGCTTACGTCCATCAGATCGACCACTCGCCGCTCGACCCCAATCCGGCGATGGGCGCGGCGATCGAAAAGCTTCCGGGCCGCAAGCTGATTCTGACCAACGGCTCGACCGCCCACGCCGGCAAGGTGCTGGAGCGACTCGGTTTCGGACATCACTTCGAGGCCGTGTTCGACATCATCGCCGCGGAGATGGAGCCGAAGCCCTCACCGCAGACTTATCGTCGCTTTCTCGAACGGCATCACGTCGATGCCGCGAGAAGCGCGATGTTCGAGGATCTGGCGCGCAATCTCGTCGTCCCGCATGAACTCGGGATGACGACCGTGCTGGTGGTGCCGGACGGGACACGCGAGGTCGTGCGCGAGGATTGGGAAATGGAAGGCCGCGGCGGTGCGCCGCACGTCGACCACGTCACCGACGATCTCTCCGGCTTTCTGGCAGGGCTGACGGCGCGCTCAGCTTGACATGTCTGCCGCCGTCCAAGAGAACAACCGCGTTGACAAACTACATCCGCGTAGTAACGGCGCAGGAAAATCCTATGTCCACCGCATCGCTCGAAACCACCATCAACGGCGCGTTTGACGCGCGAGAGACCATCACCCCCGCGACCAAAGGCGAGGTGCGCGAGGCGGTCGATCATGCGCTCGGCCTGCTCGACAAGGGCGAGGCGCGCGTCGCCGAGCGTGCGGCCGACGGCAGGTGGACGGTCAATCAGTGGCTCAAAAAGGCCGTGCTGCTGTCGTTCCGCCTCAATGACATGACGACGATCCCTGGCGGCCCGGGCAAAGCCGCGTGGTGGGACAAGGTGCCGTCGAAGTTCGAGGGCTGGGACGAGAACCGGTTTCGTAGCGCCGGTTTCCGGGCCGTGCCGGGTGCGATCGTGCGCCGCTCGGCTTTCATCGCAAGGAACGTCGTGTTGATGCCGTCGTTCGTCAATCTTGGCGCTTACGTTGACGAGAGCACCATGGTCGACACCTGGTGCACGGTGGGCTCCTGTGCCCAGATCGGCAAGCGGGTCCACATCTCCGGCGGCGCGGGCATCGGCGGCGTATTGGAGCCGCTGCAAGCCGGGCCCGTGATCATCGAGGACGATTGCTTCATCGGCGCGCGCTCGGAAGTGGCGGAAGGCGTGATCGTGCGCAAGGGCGCGGTGCTGTCGATGGGTGTTTTCCTCGGCGCCTCGACCAAGATCGTCGACCGCACCACCGGCGAAATCTTCATGGGCGAAGTGCCGGAATACGCGGTGGTGGTGCCGGGCGCGCTGCCGGGCAAGCCGCTGGGAAACGGTCAGCCCGGTCCGTCCACCGCCTGCGCGGTCATCGTCAAGCGCGTCGATGAACGCACCCGCTCCAAGACCGGCATCAACGAACTGCTGCGGGACTGATAACGACGATGGAAAACAATGCGCTTTCCATCGCTCGCGATCTCGTTCGCTGCCCGTCGGTCACGCCGGCGGATGCAGGCGCGCTCGGCGTGCTGGAGACGCTGCTCAAGGGCGCCGGATTTGATGTCCACCGCATCACCTTCAGCGAACCGGGCGCTGCCGACATCGACAATCTGTATGCCCGTATCGGCACGACCGGCCCTCACATCGCGTTCGCCGGCCATACGGACGTCGTGCCTCCAGGCGATGAGAGCGCTTGGACCCGTGGCGCGTTCTCTGGCGACGTGGTTGATGGTTTTCTCTACGGGCGCGGCGCGGTCGACATGAAGGGCGGGATCGCCTGCGGCGTCGCGGCCGCGCTGGACTATCTGGCGGCGCATGGCGGCCAGCCGGGGAAAGACGGCAACGGTTCGATCTCGTTCCTGATCACCGGCGACGAGGAAGACATCGCCGTCAACGGCACCGTCAAGCTGATGCAATGGGCCGACGCGCGCGGCGAGAAATTCGATCACTGCGTACTCGGCGAGCCCAGCAATGTTGAAGAACTCGGCGACTGCATCAAGATCGGCCGCCGCGGCTCGCAATCCGGCACGCTGTATGTCGATGGCGTGCAGGGGCACGTCGCCTATCCGCACCGCGCGTCGAATCCGATTCCGGACATCGCCGCGCTGATCACGGCGCTCGTCAGCGAGCCGCTGGATCAGGGCAGCGCCCAGTTCCAGCCCTCCAATCTGGAGTTCACTTCGGTCGATGTCGGCAATCCGGCGGCCAATGTGATTCCCGGTCAGGCGCGCGCGAAATTCAACATTCGCTTCAACGATCATCACAGTCAGGAATCACTGCGCGCACTGATCGAAGCGCGCGTCGCCAAAGCCTCGGGCAATCGCATTCGGACCCGCATCGTGTGGGAGCCCTCGAATGCCGACGTATTCCTGACCAAGCCCGGCCCGTTCACCGATCTCGTGGCCGCGGCCGTGGAGGACGTCACCGGCCGCAGACCGGAGTTGAGCACCGGCGGCGGCACGTCGGATGCGCGTTTCATCAAGGACTATTGCCCGGTGATCGAGTTTGGCTTGGTCGGACAGACGATGCACCAGATCGACGAGCGCACGCCGGTGACCGACCTCGAAAGACTGACCCGCATCTATCGCGGCGTGCTGGACCGCTACTTCGCATGAACGGCAAAATCCTCGTCCTCACCGCCATCGACGACGAACTCGACAAGGCGCGCGCTCCCGACGGCGTCCGGGTGATCTACACCGGAGTCGGCAAGATCAATGCCGCCAGCGCAACCACGCTGGCGCTGCTGACGCTGCACCCGGCGCTTGTCATCAACTACGGCACCGCGGGAAAGATCAATGAGACGCTTCAGGGCCTCGTGGAAGTGTCAAGCGTTGTCCAGCGCGATATGATGGCGATGCCACTGGCGCCGCGCGGACGCACGCCGTTCGCCCCGGAACTCGATTTTTTGACTTCAGGCCAGGGTGGCGTCGTCTGCGGGACCGGCGACAGTTTTGTTACAAGCTCCGATCCGTGGCTGATCGAGAACAACATCGACATCGTCGATATGGAGCTGTTCGCCGTTGCGCAAGTGTGCCGGCGGCACGGCCTGCCATGGCGCGGGTTCAAGTTCATCACCGACGACGCCAACGACCTCGCGCATCAGGACTGGACCGCCAATGTAAAGGACGGCGAGGGTCTGTTCTGGGATGCACTGGAACGGATTCGCTTTTGAAGCATTTTCCGGCGAAGTGGGTACCGGTTCGCCGCGAGAAAAAAGCGACCAGACAATCGTTTCCAGAGCATGGTCCGATTAAACTCGATCAGAGCGCGCTCTCATCAGAAGAGAAAAGGCTCCATGCTAAAACAGAGTACGCTGCCGCATCGCGGCCGATAGCGTCCCCTCGTCGAGATAATCAAGTTCGCCCCCGACCGGAACGCCGTGGGCGAGCCGCGTCACCTTCACATTGGCGTCGCCGAGCAGATCGGTGATGTAATGCGCGGTGGTCTGGCCGTCGACGGTGGCATTCAGAGCCAGCACGATTTCTGTCACGCGCGAATCATGCGCCCGCGACACCAGCGCATCGATGGTGAGGTCCTGCGGGCCGACGCCATCGAGCGGCGACAGCGTGGCGCCGAGCACGTGATAGAATCCGTTGGTAGCGCCAGCACGCTCCAGCGCCCAGAGGTCCGCCACATCGGCAACCACGACGATGATGGACGGATCGCGTCGGACATCCGTGCAGACCGTGCATGGGCTGCGGGTGTCGATGTTACCGCAGGTTTCGCAGACCAGGATCCTGTCGATCGCAACCTGTAGTGCGCTTGCCAGAGGCGCCATCAACGCCTCGCGTTTCTTGATCAGGTGCAACGCCGCCCGCCGCGCCGAGCGCGGGCCAAGCCCCGGCAGCCGCGCGAGCAACTGGATCAAACGATCGATCTCGGGTCCGGTGACGGCGGTCGGCATCTTCTATCTATCTTTTAGAGCGTTTTCGAGCGAAGTGGTGGATAACGGTTCGCGTGAAGAAAACGCGTCAAATCAAAAAGCCCCCGCTTCTGATTGAATCAGAAGCGTGTAATTTTGGGGCTGACGCATTTTATGCGCGGATCACGAGAACCCCAAGCCGGGCGGCAGACCGAGCCCGCCGGTCAATGCCTGCATCTTCTCCTGCATTGCGACCTCCGCCTTGCGGCGCGCATCGCCAAGCGCGGTCACGACAAGATCCTCAAGGATTTCACGTTCGTCGGGCTTGATCAGGGACGGATCGATCGAGATCCCCTTGACGTCCATCTTGGCGGTCATCCGCACGGTGACAAGGCCGCCGCCGGACGTGCCCTCGACCTCGATGTGGTCGAGTTCGTCCTGCATCGCCTTCATCTTGGATTGAAACTGAGCCGCCTGCTTCATCATGCCGAGAAAATCAGCCATCAAACTTTCCTTTTTTGCTGGAGTCTTCCGATTCTGACTCCATCGGAGCCCAAGGCTCTAATCGCCGCTGTCGAGATCGTCGGCCAGTTCGTCAGGAGCGGTATCAGAATCCGGCGACGATAAAGCGAATTTTCGTACCTCGACCACTTTGGCGCCGGGAAAACGCGCCAGCACATCCTGCACGCGCGGATCGGCCTCTGCGGCGCGCTCCCGCTCGCTTTTTTGCAGCAACGCCTGAGAGCGCAATGTCGGCTGGCCCGGCTCGTTGGAAACGATTACGGTCCAGCGCCGGCCTGTCCACTGTTCCAGCTTGCGCGCAAGATCGTTCACAAGCGTGCGCGCCGCGCTGCGCTCCAGCGCGACCTCAAGCCGGCCGTCCTCCATGCGGACCAACCGCATGTCGGCCTCCAGCGCTGCCTTGATGATCAGATCACGCTTTTCGCCGGCAAGCGCCACCAGTTCGGTAAAGCTCTCGATCCGCACGGCGGGAGTTGCGCTTGCGCCCGCTGTGTCGACCGATGGCGCGACGGCCTGCGGATGAGCCGGCTGTGCCGCCGCACGCGGCGACAATGAACGCGCAGCCGACGATTGGACGGATGACACCGGCCCCGGTGTCGATCGGGGCGGCGCGGCGTTGTTGGCGGCAACTGGCGATTCACCGCCATTCCGGTCCAGCAGCCGGATCGCCTCATCAGGCGTCGGAAGATCCGCAACATAGGCGATGCGCACAAGCACCATCTCGGCCGCTGCCGCCGGCCGCGTCGCGCCCTGAACCTCCGTGATCCCTTTCAGCAGCATCTGCCACATCCGCGACAGCACGCGCATCGACAGTTTCACGGCGAAATCGCGAGCGCGCAGACGCTCCGTTTCCCCGAATGCGACATTATCGGCGATCGCCGGAACGATCTTGATCCGTGTCACGAAGTTGACGAATTCGGCCAAATCACTGAGTACGACGACCGGATCGGCGCCGGTCTCGTATTGAGAACGAAACTCGCCGAATGCGCTCGCGATGTCGCCTCGCGCTAACGCCTCGAACAGATCGATGATCCGCGTACGGTCTGCAAGACCCAGCATCTGCCGTACGGCGTCGGCCCGAACCACGCCGGCGGCATGAGCGATGGCCTGGTCGAGCAGCGACAGGGAATCTCGCACCGAGCCTTCGGCCGCCCTCGCCACGATGCCGAGCGCCTCCGGCTCCACCTCGACATTCTCTTTCGCCGCAATACTGGCAAGGTGCGCCATCAGCACCTCGGCTTCGACACGGCGGAGGTCGAACCGCTGACAGCGCGACAGCACCGTCACCGGCACTTTCCGGATCTCGGTGGTCGCGAACACGAATTTCGCGTGCTCCGGCGGCTCTTCCAGCGTCTTCAGGAACGCGTTGAAGGCCGGCGTCGACAGCATGTGAACTTCGTCGATGATGTAGACCTTGTAGCGTGCGCTCGACGGCGCGTAGCGCACGCCGTCGTTGATCTGCCTGACATCGTCGACGCCGGTATGAGAAGCGGCGTCCATCTCCAGCACATCGATATGCCGGCTTTCCATAATGGCCCGGCAATGCACGCCGAGTTGCGGCATCCGGATGGTGGGTCCCTGCACCGAGCCGTCCGCAAGCTCGTAGTTCAGCGCACGCGCAAGAATTCGCGCGGTGGTGGTTTTTCCCACGCCGCGCACGCCGGTGAGGATCCAGGCCTGCGGAATCCTCCCCGTTTCAAACGCATTGGACACGGTGCGCACCAGCGCCTCCTGTCCGATGAGATCGTCAAAGCTGGCCGGACGGTATTTGCGCGCCAGCACCCGGTACTGCGCACTCGATGCGGCTGGCATCACGCCGAGGTCGAGGCCGGTTTCACCGGCCGCGTCATCGGGGAGCATTGGAGGATGGCCAGCATCGGTCATTGAGCGATCCGCAATTTTCTCTCTCGAAGCCGGCTTGCGGAACAACGGAGCGAACCTTCGGGCCGCGCCGATCCGACGCTGGCAAGATCTGCGAAAAACCTGGCTCACCCAAAAGAGGTAGGAGACTGACGAGCGACCCGATCCGGACCTCGTTAGGGCTGCTTCCTTCCGGACCTGACCCGGTTGGCGAGTGGCTCGTCCACCGCCAATCTCCCGTTTCCTATTTGGGGCCAAAAGCACAGGAAAGCAAGCAGCGAGGCCCCCCTCGGAAACAAGCTGTTGCGAACCATTGACCGCGGCGGATCGCCGCGCCAGTTTGCATCGGTATTCCTTAAAAAGTGTCCGCAACGAATGTCCGAAGCCTGGTCGCTTCACCCGCAGCTCGACAACGACACAGTCGGCATCGGCGACCTGCCGCTCAGCCGGCTTCTGCTCAGCAAGGACGCCAGCTATCCCTGGCTCATTCTGGTGCCAAGACGGCCTGGCGCGATCGAGATCATCGACCTTGATCGCGACGACCGCGCACGCCTGATGACGGAGATCGCTCACGCGTCCGCCGTAAGAGCGACGCCGCTTGGCCGCGCCCGATCTGGGGCGCAGCGCCCGCGCTCGCATATGACGCGGCAGAACTTGGAGCATTCCTGGGTGCGATCCGGCGCAGGACAGGATGTTGTTAGAGCATTGCGGAACTCTCGCCCACGGAACCCGCGAGTTTTAGGCGCTTGTCTCGATCTCCCGCCTCGGCAAGAATTCCCGTATGAAAAAGCCACGCATCCTGTGTGTCGGCCTTCCCGTCCGTGACCTGACCTTTCGCGTGCCGGATCTGCCGGCACGCGGATCCAAGGCCGAAGCAACGCATTTCGGGGAAATCGCCGGCGGCAACGCGTTCAACGCCGCGGTCGCCATTTCCCGGCTCGGCGGCCGGGCGGCGTTCTGCGGCCCCATGGGGGATGCCGGCGAAACATCCAGCCGCTACATCTTCGACAAAGCGGCGGAACTCGGCATTGCGATGCAGGACATCGTTCACATGCCGGGTCTGGTGACGCCGATCTCCACCGTCATGATCGATCCCGGCGGCGAGCGAACCATCATCACCTTCCGCGATCCCGAATTGTGGAAAGTGCGCCTGCCCGAGGCTGACAAGCTGCTTGCAGATTGCAATGCCATTCTGGTCGAAAGTCGCTGCGCGGCGTTCTGCACCGGTCTTTGCGCTGAAGCGCGGCGGCGCGGCATTCCCGTCGTCGTTGATATCGATAGCGTGATGCCGATGCACGGCGGTCTTTTGACCGCATCCTCCCATCTGATTTTCTCCAGTGAAGCGCTTCAAGCCACCGCCGGCATCGCCGACGACGCGGCCGCATTGCAGAAGCTCGCCAAACTCACTCCATCCTTCCTTGCCGGAACGCGCGGCTCCCAAGGGACGGTGTGGCTCGATCCGAACGGCAACGTCCTTCGCCAGACCGCCACCTTTCCGGTCCGCACCGTGGATACACTGGGCGCCGGAGACGTCTTCCATGGCGCATTCGTTCTCGCCATCATCGAGAACCAGAATCTTGAAGCCGCACTCAGGTTCGCCTCCGCCGCGGCCGCCATCAAATGCACCCGCTTCGGCGGCGCCCTCGCCTGTCCGCAACGTGCTGAAGTGGAAGCCTTTTTAGAGCATAGGAGTTCGAATCAGGCGGAGTCCTGCTGACCGCCCCTTGTGCTGGAATATTTTTCTATATAATAGCTTGAGTTCCCCCGCTATTGGAATAATGTTCTACCCATGAGCGAGCTTGCCCTCCAGACCCTTGAATCCGGTCGTCGCCTCGACGCCATCGACCGCAAGATCCTCACCGTGCTCCAGGAGGACGCATCCCTCTCGGTGGCCGAGATCGGCGACCGGGTCGGGTTGTCCTCGACCCCCTGCTGGAAACGAATCCAGCGGCTCGAAGCCGACGGCATCATCCTGCGCCGGGTGGCGCTGGTCGATCAGAACAAGATCGGGCTCGGCATCACAGTGTTCGTGTCGGTGGAAAGCGGCGACCACTCGGATGCCTGGCTGACCACCTTCGCCAACGCGGTCAGCGCGATGCCCGAGGTGATGGAGCTCTATCGCATGGCAGGCGACGTCGATTACATGCTGCGCGTCGTGGTTGCCGACATGGCGAGCTACGATCTCTTTTACAAAAAGCTGATCAGCGCCGTGGCGCTCAAGAACGTCACTTCGCGATTCGCGATGGAAAAGATCAAATCGGTGACGGCGCTGCCGGTGCCGGCAGCAGGTGCGGCTTAGAACGCTTTCGAGCGAAGTGGATCCCGGTTCGCGTGACAAGAGCGCGCCAAATCGGCTTCACCCGTCTATTCGTCATCATCAAATCTTCTGATTGTATTCGCCGACCTCGGGATGGGTGCGCAGTACGCTGTCCATCGCCTCGAACATGTCGCGCATTCGCTGTTCGGAGACCGGACTTTCCACCACGACCACCAGTTCGGGCTTGTTCGATGACGCCCGCACCAAACCCCAGCTGCCATCTTCCGCGGTCACCCGGATGCCGTTGACCGTGACGAGATCGCGGATCGGCTGGCCGGCCACCTTGTCGCCGTTGGCCTTGGCCGCCTCGAAATGCTTCACCACGCTGTCAACGATGCCGTACTTGGCCTCGTCGGCGCAATGCGGCGACATGGTCGGCGACGACCAGGTTTTGGGCAAGGCGTCCTTCAGATCGGCCAGCGATTTGCCGGCTGCACGGTCGAGCATCTCGCACACGGCGATCGCCGAGATCAGTCCGTCGTCATAACCGCGGCCCATCGGCGCGTTGAAGAAGAAATGGCCGGATTTCTCGAAACCGGCGAGCGCGCCGAGTTCATTGGTGCGCCGCTTCATATAGGAATGACCGGTTTTCCAGTAGGTCACCCTGGCGCCCTGCTGCTGCAACACGGGATCGGTGACGAACAACCCGGTCGATTTCACATCGACAACGAAATGCGCGTCCTTGTGGATCGCCGACATATCGCGCGCCAGCATGACGCCGACCTTGTCGGCGAAGATTTCCTCGCCGGTGTTGTCGACCACGCCACATCGATCCCCGTCGCCGTCAAAACCGAGACCGGCATCGGCCTTGTTTTCGAGCACCGCATCGCGGATCGCGTGCAGCATCTTCATGTCTTCCGGGTTCGGATTGTACTTCGGGAAGCTGTGGTCGAGCTCGGTATCCAGCGGGACGACCTCGCAGCCGATCGCCTCCATCACCTGCGGCGCGAACGCGCCGGCGGTGCCGTTGCCGCACGCCACGACGACCTTCAGCTTGCGCTTCAGCTTCGGCCGCTTCGTCAGGTCGGCGATGTAGCGCTCCGGGAAATTCTCGTGAAACTGATAGGAGCCCCCAGCCCTGTCGGCGAAGGCTGCGCCGAGCACAATCTCCTTCAGCCTGTTCATCTCGTCAGGCCCGAACGTCAGCGGCCGGTTGGCGCCCATCTTGACGCCAGTCCAGCCGTTGTCGTTATGCGAGGCCGTCACCATGGCGACGCAGGGCACGTCAAGCTCGAACTGCGCGAAGTACGCCATCGGCGTCATGCAAAGCCCGATGTCGTGAACCTTGCAGCCCGACGCCAGCAGGCCGGAGATCAGCGCGTATTTGATCGATGACGAATAGCTGCGGAAATCGTGACCGGTGACGATCTCCTTCTTCTGGCCGAGTTCACCGATCAGCGTGCCGAGCCCCATGCCCAGCGCCTGGATGCCCATCAGGTTGATTTCCTTGCCAAACAGCCAGCGCGCGTCATATTCGCGAAAGCCGGTCGGCTTCACCATCGGCTCGGACTCATAGGCATAGGTATTCGGCGCCAGAACGGGTTTCGGCTTTGGAAACATGCAGATGGGCCTCGTTAGAATGACAGGGATGAACGTAGGTGACGTGCAGCCTCATAGGCAAAGACAGCATTGGCGAGTGCAGGGCCGCCTTGCAGGCAGCATGTTCCCGTGAACGGCAATTACGGCATAATTCGCAACGGCAGGCCGTCGCAACCACGATTAACGGCGGCGGCCTATTGTTCCAGCACCATCCGCCCATTAGCGAATTCGAAGCGCTTGAGCTTGGATAAAAAAGACAGACCAAGCAGATTCTCAGATAGCGCCTCGTCGGGCAGCACCATGGCATCGACATCGCGCACGATGAGGCCGCCGACGTCGATCCTGGCGAGCCGGGTGCGCGCCGCCTTGAGCTTGCCGTTGGCCGTCGTCACGGTCGTCGTGTAATCGTTCCGCGAGGGCCGCAGGCCGACCCGCGCGGCCGAACTTTCGTTGAGCGCGACCACGGAGGCGCCGGTGTCGACCATGAAGCCGATGCGCTCGCCGTCGATCCGGCCTTCCGTCTGGAAGTGGCCCCGGCCGTCGCGTGCAATGCTGATGCTGCGGATGCCGTCGCGATCGCGATCCGGAATTGCCTCGAATGCTGTCGACTGCGTGGACGTCGTGGGCCGCGCGGCTGCGGTGGTGGTCATCTCGTCGGCCAGTTGCGCCATATAGGTGCCGGCGCCGATCAGAAGCGCGGCAAAAATCATCAGATTACGCATGGCGCATACTCACTGACAGATGACGACAGGTCTCGCGACCCCCGACAGCCCGCCACGAGCGGTGGCGAAGCTGTTATTTGTGCCAAAAGGATGAGTGAAGCGTTAACGCAGGTGGCGAGCTGTGAGGCGATCGAAAAGACCTCCAGCGTTTTCGAACGAAGTGGATGACCGGTTCACGCGAAGAAAACGCGTCAGATCAAAAAGCTAGATCACGATGATTTTGGATCGAATCGATCCAAAATCATGAACGTGATCGATTCCAATATTTTAGAGGCGGAAGACCGCTACCTACACACTTTCATCCCGCTCCAGAGGCTTTCACCGTGTCCATGAAGCGGTGAAAGACTCTAGCGGCCATCTTCCGTCGTCAAGACGAACGCCATGACAGCATAGCGCCTGTGGATCAGCATCAAAAGTTCGGTCGATGACGAGGACCGTTCAGCACCCCGCCACGAGAGATCGAACGAACAATCGATCCAACCGTCGTCGCGGCGCTTGGCTTCCGCAAAACGAGCCTCGTAGCCCGCTCCTTGGGCCAGCCGAGGCAGCTCGATGACCGCCCGCATCTGTGCATCGTCGGCGACGATCAACCGGGCACGGCGTTCGCGGGGAATGAAATAGTCGATCCATTTCAGCGCCCACAGAGTCACGACGGCCAGTACGGTGGCAGCCATGCCGAGCACGAGCTGACCTCCACCCAGCGAGAGCCCGATCACTGTCATCAGCCACAGCGTCGCCGCCGTGGTGACGCCGGCGATAAGATCACCCTTCTTGAAGATGGTGCCGGCTCCGATGAACCCGACGCCGGTCAGAATGCCGAGCGGCAAACGCATGACGTCAATCTGGACAAAAGACTCACCCGTCTTGCCGCTGGTCGATAGCAGGATGTTTGCCTGGATCATGGCGATCGAAGCGGCAAGACCGACCAGAATGGTGGTGCGAAATCCGGCCGCGTGCCCTTGCACGCCCCGGTCAAATCCCACGATACCGCCGGCGACCATCGTCAGAGCGAGGCGGATCGCGATATCCGACCAGGTCGGCTGCAGAGGCATGTCCATGAAAGCCTCAAGGTGGGTCACGGCGCGAGACACAATGTTAACGCCTCGTCAATGGCGCCAGTTCCTGGTCACCCGGCCGCTTCAGGTCCCGCGCGGCTTGACCCGCCGTGTCGGCGTCGCATTGGCCGGATCATCCGGCCAGGGATGCCGGGGATAGCGCCCGCGCAGATCCGAGCGAACGGCGGCATAGCTGCCGCGCCAGAAGCCCGGCAGGTCACGCGTCACCTGAACCGGGCGATGCGCCGGCGACAGCAATTCCAGAACCAGTGGCACCTTGCCTTGCGCGATCGATGGATGCGTCGTCAGGCCGAACAATTCCTGCAATCGGACGGCGATGGTCGGCCCCTGCCCGGTTTCGTAGTCGATCGCGAGCATCGTGCCGGTCGGCGCCTCGAAATGGGTCGGCGCCTCCCGCTCCATCCGCGCGCGCAAGCTCCATGGCAACAGCGCCATCAGCGCGTCCGACAGATCGCCGGCCGAAAATTCCTTCAAAGCGGTCTTGTCGGAGAGCGTGGGCACGAGCCAACTTTCGCTCGTGGCCGCAAGCCCGGCGTCGGAGAGGTCCGGCCACTCCTCGCCTTCCGCCGCGCGCAGGAACATGACGCGGTCGCGCCATTGCTTCAGCGGTTTCGACCACGGCAGGCGATCCAGACCCGCATCGATCAGTCCTGCCGCCAGGATGCGCGCTGTCGTAACCGAGGGCGCGACCGCGAGCGGCGACTCGGCAAGCGTGATTGCGTGCAGCCGCTTGCGCCGCCGCGCCCGCAAACTCATCGCCGTGCGATCGAACGTGACCTCGTCGGCGGTATCGATCTGGTCAGCGAAAAGCCTTTCGATGTCGGCCTGCGCGGTCGGCACGGCCAGCAGAATGCGGCCGTTGGCTGCGGTGCCGGTCAGTTCGGCAACTGCGATGTAGGGCGCGCGCGCCAGCACGGACGCCGGATCGACCGACGCACCACGGCCGTTGGCAAGCACGAACGACC
>NZ_CH672417.1:133584-437110 GCF_000152905.1 Nitrobacter sp. Nb-311A | reverse complement strand
GGCTCGCAAATTTGACCCCGTATCGGCGTTCAATTTTGACCCCTTCGCGCGGCGTGGTTTGAGGGTAGCGCTCGACTCGTCGGAGCTGGCCGGGATTGCGGAGACGAGACGAGCGCGGGTGGCGTGATCGTCGTCGCGGCTTTTGAAGCGCCAGCTGTCGTTACCGGTTTCGACGATGTCGCAGTGGTGGGTCAACCGGTCGAGCAGCGCGGTGGTCATCTTGGCGTCGCCGAACACGCTGGGCCATTCGCCGAAGGCGAGATTGGTGGTGACGATGACGGAAGCACGCTCGTAGAGCCGGCTGACGAGATGGAACAGCAACTGGCCGCCGGATTGGGCAAAGGGCAGATATCCGAGTTCGTCGAGCACGATGAAGTCCATCCGGGTCAGATGTTCGGCAAGCCGGCCCTGACGTCCGTTACGGGTCTCGATCTCGAGGCGATTGACGAGGTCGACCACGTTGTAGAAGCGACCGCGGGCGCCGGATCGGATGCAGCTTCTGGCGATTGCGATGGCCAGGTGGGTTTTGCCTGTGCCGGTGCCGCCGACGAGCACGACGTTGCGCTGCTGGGCGATGAAGCCGCCGCCGGCGAGATCATTGACGAGCGTCTGATTGATCGGCGTGCCTTCGAACTGGAAGTCATCGAGATCCTTGGCCAATGGCAGCTTGGCGATGGTGAGCTGGTACTTGATCGACCGCGCCTGCTTCTCGTTGATCTCGGCGCTGAGCAGGTCGCCGACGATGTGCTGAGGTTCGTGCTGGCGCTTGACGGCCGTCGCCATGATCTCGTCGAAGGCAGCCCTCATTCCGTAGAGTTTGAGCTCACCCATGAGGTCGAAGATTTGGGTTCGTTCCATCAGATGGTCCTCCGGAGGTTGTCGTAACGGGCGCAATCGGCGATCGGCGCATGGCGGAGCGTCAGTGCCGCCGGCGTCATAATGTTGGCCGGTGCAGCGGGTTCGCGTTGGCGAGCCAGGATGTTGAGAACGACGTCAGCGGAATGAACGCCATGAGCGATCGCCTCGGCGCAGGCGGCTTCGACCGCCGACAAACCGTCCGTCAGCACCGCATTGAGGATGTCGACCATCTGTCGATTGCCGTCGTCGGTGCTGGCGAGCCTGCGCCGGATCCGTTCGATCGCGGCCGGCAACACCCAGTCCTTGAAGGGTGCGCCGTTACGTAAGGCCCCGGGTTTGCGCGCGAGCACCGGCACGTAGTGCCAGGGATTGTAGGTCGTCTCGCCGCGTCCGAACGATCGCGGATGCTCCGCAACGATGCGCCCGTCCTGACGGATCACGATGCGATCGGCATAGGCTTGAACTTCGACCGGGCGCCCGACGGCGCTGGCAGCGACCGAGTATTTGTTGTTGTCGAAGCGCACCAGGCAGGTCTTCGAGACCGATGCCGGCACCGCGTGGAATCCGTCGAACCGGCCAGCATAGGGAACGAGCTTGGGCCGCTCGGCTTCGAACACCTCCCAGACCGTCTGTTCGGCCAGTTCTGGATGTCGGTGCGCCTTGGCGTAGGCGATGCACTTATCCAGAAGCCACGCGTTCAACTCGTCCAGGGTTTTGAACCGCAGCCGTGGCGTGAAGAACCGTTCCCGGACCAGCCCGACCTGGTTCTCGACCTGACCCTTCTCCCAGCCCGACGCCGGCGTGCAGGCGACCGGATCGATCAGATAGTGGCTGCACATCTGCAGGAAGCGGCGATTGTAGCGGCGATCCTTGCCGACGAAGATCGTCTCTACCGCCGTCTTCATGTTGTCGTAGATGCCGCGGCTGCAGGTACCCTTGAACAGTGCGAACGCCCGGTCGTGGGCGTCGAATACCATCTCCTGCGTCTCCCGCGGATAGGCCCGCACGAACAGCATGCGGCTGTGGCACAGCCGGACATGAGCGACCTTCACGATCGCCGTCACGCCGTTGAGGAGAACGATCTCATGGCTCCAGTCGAACTGGTAGGCTTCGCCCGCCGCAAAGCTCAACGGAACATAGGCCGCCGCGGTCGATTGCCCGCGCTCCTTGCTCCAACGCCTGGCGTAACGCCGTACGGCATCGTAGCCGCCGTCATAGCCGCGTCCGCGCAACTCTTCGAAGATCCGGATCAGCGTCAGCTGTTCGCGAGCCGATTTGGCCGCGTTCGCCGCCAGCAGTTCATCAAGCTCCGCCGCCCAACGCCCGAGTTTGGGGCGCGGCTGGATCGAACGCTCATACTCGAACAAGGTCTTGCCCGACCTCAGCACCTTCCGGACCGTGTTCCGCGACACCTTCAGGTCACGGGCGATCTCCTTGATCGTCTTGCCCTTGATGAAGTGTTCGCGCCGTATCCGCGCAATCGTCTCCACGATCAGCATCCCCGACCACCTGCTTCATGACAAAGCAGGCAGCGCAACAGCCAACCTGTAGGGGGTCAATTTTGGACGCCGATCCCCCGGCTTACGGGGTCAATTTTGCATGCCGAATGACACTTGAGCTTGGAGAAGCAGCATTGAGGCATTCCGCGCGCAGGCGGCCGGACGCGGCGACATCATCAATCTGGAAAAGGAAAGGATCAAACGCGCAATCTGCAAAACCAATCTCGGTCGCAAATCGTTTCGAACTCATCGCGGGAATGCTTCTTTCGAAACCAGCATTGGCAGGTCATTTCGGAGAAACGACTTTAGATTTATGAAGAGGGGATCTTCTTCCAGTCTAAAATTCGACAATGCCAGTGTCGCACTGCGAAAATATTCTTCAGGAAGCCAGCGCTTATCGGGAACCAAGATCGATTTACTACGGAACCCCTGGAGTAGGCAGTAGGAATAAGCCAGAGCGCGCCGACGTTGCTCCGCCGGCATCGACCAAGCCTCTCGCGATACATTCATCAGAATGCTCTTGAGAGTTTCCATGCTGGATGTCTCCTCGACAATACCAAGGCCAGAAAACTTATCTTCTCCTGTCGCGATCATTCTGTGTCCAGCCGCGGCCATCTCGTAGAGAACCGTTCCACGAACCGTGAGGCCGGCATCGCAATGCTTCATGACCTCACCAGCGCTGAGGCTACCATCTGCAAATCCGATATTTCTGATGTCGGCGCAGTATTTACGCAGCGTATCCCACGAACGCTTCCAATCATAGCTGTCGTTCAGGGGATGCGGCTTAACAATCAAGTTGAGATGTGTCAGTTGCCGCGCAAGATCAACGACGTCGACAACAGCTTGCCAGTAATCGTCCGAGAGTTGCTTCGGCCGCGTCAGCGGGGCGTCCTGAAACACATGTGAGAATACGCAGACCGTAGGATTCTCGGGATCGACACCGCAGCTCTCAAGGAAGGCCTCGCGAGAAGCTGGTAGCTGATCAACAACATCACGGTTCAACAGCGGTTCGATCGTCCGCGCCAGCGTGCCTTCAACAGCGCCGTCGAACAGGTCAAGCCTGGGATCATCCAGTAGAGCTTGATCGAAAGCGTACGTTTTCAGCATCTCCTTGCAGTCGCTGGGTAGACCGGACGATAGGTCCGCTAGATCCCGATATCGCGTAACCGCAATTGGGATATACTGTTCTACCAGGAACGTTGGTGCGCCGTGCAGGGCCGCAAAGTCAGCCAGCTGTCCCGATACCGAATAGCAAATGTGCCCCAATACGCTCGCTCGAATCGGGGACTTTCCAAACATCATGGGAAGGGCTTCGTAGTCGGCCAACACAAGCTTTGCAACTGCGATGAGTTCGTCGCTCAGATTGTCAATGGTGCCGAAGCCAAATCGTCGCAGAAACTCATTGTAAATCAGAGGACCGCATCGTGGGGATTTCGGTTCTGACAATGACCGAATTGCTTGCCTGAGCGAGGATCCCGACTTGCCGTGCAGCCGCTTGCGAAGTTCAGTCTCTGCATTGGCTGACCAAACCGGATCAGACAGGCGGCGATTGCGAAATTCGGAAATATTGTAAAATCGACTGACGCCGAACGAGCGAGCGAGTGTTTGGCTCGCTTCAACGTTTGTGTTTCGAACATCTCCAAAGCTATCGGCAAAAATCCCGACGATTTCACCTCCCCATATGTGCTGTATGCATTTCGCAACGACGCAATTTGCGAACAGGTGGGAGTGCACATTGTCGTTGTGATAAAGGTCAAGTATTAAGATGCCGTCGGATTTTGGCGGGGTAAAGGATGTCCAGAATCGCCGATTTTCTTCTAGAAATTCGCTAATATCCATGGCGCCACGAAGATCCCTTCGATCTGCTTTTCAAATTTTTGATCGCGCGAACCGGCTCAAAAAAGATCACGGTCTATTTGATGTCGGAGACGATCTGGCGGGCGGGAGAATGAGGCCGTTGCTGATTTAGGCCGTCTGAGGACGAATCCGCCAGCAAGCAAACAGGCGCATGCTTTCGCTAAACTTCCAGCTCTCCGTTTTTGCGGTCGAAATCTTAAAGCGCAACAATTTAGATCCTCAAGTTTTGAGCGCGTGGGATAACCGGTCCATAACGTAATCCTGCTGTTCGGCGCTCAGGTTTGGGTGAATAGGCAACGTCAGTGCGAAGTCGTAATATTTTTCGGAAACCGGAAAGTCGCCACGGGAGAAACCCAAGGCCCGGTACCATGGTTGTAGATGGACCGGAATGTAATGGACGTTGACGCCGATACCTGAAGAGCGCATCGCCGCAAAAACCTCGGCGCGAGTACGTCGTGCCGTTTCATCCAGCTCAATGACGTATAAATGCAACGCCGAGAGGGTGCCCTCCGGCACGAACTGGCGAATCACGGGAAGACCAGAAAGCCCTTGGTGATAACGCGCCGCGATCACCTGCCGCCGGGCAACGAATTTGGCGAGGCGATCAAATTGCCTCACGCCGAGCGCCGCCTGAATGTCGGTCATACGGTAGTTGAAGCCAAGCATCACCTGCTCGTGGTACCAAGGGCCTTCGGGAACGGCGGTCATATCAGCGGGATCGCGCGAAATGCCATGGTTGCGTAGCAGGCGCATGCGATGGGCGATCTCGGCAGACCGCGTGGTCGCCGCACCGCCTTCTCCCGTCGTCACAATCTTGACGGGATGGAAGGAAAAAACGGTAACGTCAGCAAGCTCGCTCGAACCGACGGGCCTTTTCTGGTAGTATCCGCCAACGGCATGGCTCGCGTCTTCAAGAATGCGGAAACCGTATCGGTCCGCCAGCCGGCGGATAGACGCAAGATCTGCGGAAGTGCCGGCGAAGTCCACTGGAACGACAATCTTCGGCAAGGTGCCGTCGCGCTCGGCCGCTTCGAGCTTGGTGGCCAGTGCCTCGACATCCATGTTTCGGGTCTTAGCATCGATATCGACGAAATCGACGATCGCTCCGCAGTAGAGACCGCAGTTGGCGGAGGCTACAAAGGTGTTCGGCACCGTCCAGAGGCGGTCTGATGGGCCGAGCCCGAGCGCAAGACAGGCGACATGCAGCGCCGCAGTTGCTGAGGAAAAGGCCACCGCTTCAGGCGCGTCGACTGCCCGCGCCAACGTCTCCTCAAACCTAGGGACCATCGGCCCTTGGGTGAGGAAGTCTGACCGAAGGACTTCGACAACCGCCTCGACATCGGCGCTGGAGATGTCCTGACGACCATAGGGGATCATGTCTTGGTCCGTTCATAAAATTCCCGGATTTGTTCCACAGAGTACAGGACGGGATTTGTACCGGAGTTGCAATCAAAACCCCGCGCTACAGGAGCACTCGTCTTCACCGAGACGGTTCTCCAAATAACCATAGCTGCGATCGTGGGACCTGATCGACGGCCGAGTTACATAATCATCACTGAATTCAAGCGTCAAATGGCTATTATCCGCGAGGCACAGTAACTCGTCGGCAAATGTCCGGGGGGCTTATACGCTCTGCTCAATGCCCTAAGATCTAATCGTCCTGGGTCCCCTTAGATTGTTTTCTGTTGAACGTGGGAGTTGATTTTCATAAGCTCAGGATGTGCTTTCAGCAAAGCCTTTAAGCTCGGGTAATCCATCTCTGCCGCATGATAATCTTCAATCAATAGTTTAACGAGTTTGAAGTCGTCGTCGGTGTCGACGGTGATGCGCCAGTCGCTTAGATTTTCGTCATCTATGCAGTACTCGTGGCGAATATCCGGCATCGATGTCCGAATATAACCTGTCACATGCTCGTGCTCGGACGATAGCCTGGCGTTCTCTGCGGCAAAGTCTAATGAACATCGGGAAAAGATTTCGAAATCCAGGCCACGAGGGTAGGTCCGTTTTTCGGCGTTCGAGAGATAAACGGACCCACTCTTCAAGCTCAGATAGATATCGAGACCGGCGCGAATCACGTCCGGGCAGATAAGTGGGCAATCCGATGTCACACGGATGACATGGCGAGCCTCGTGCGCGCGCGCCGCTCTTTGATAACGTTCCAGGACGTCATTCTCGCTGCCGCGAAATACCGGAACGTCAAGCGCAGTGCAGAATTCGGCGACGGGATTGTCGGACAGATTCGTTGTTGTCGCGACGATCACGGGAACGCCAACCTTGGCGAGGCGATCGAGATGCGTTTCAAGAAGGGGGCGTTCCCCGGCACACATTAAGATCTTGCCCGGAAGACGAGTGCTCGTCATGCGCGCCTGAGTGATGATTACGACTTCATTCGACATCGGAAAAACCGAGAGCGGCGTTCATCACATAGCCAACGTCTTCGTTCGTTGGGACAGGTGCGGAACATCGGTCTTCCTGATTCATCAGGCCGGCTTTTCCATCAAGAACCACGTTAGGTCGTCAGCAGGGAATGCTGGGTCTCGATGATAGATAAACCCGTAATCGACAAGTTTTAAATCGGGGTACCTGTCCATCATCTCGCCAGCAAAATCCCGCTTCCACAAACACCCGCTGTGACCGCGATAGCTGATCTCGACCACGGAGGGATTGTAGTACTCCGCCGCGAGGACATAACGATTGCTGGCTTCGTAGAGCCTTTCATAAGCCATCGGCAGCATGTCAGGATTAAGGTGAATCAAGACACCGACGGTAAACGCCAGATCGACGCTTGACCACTCGACTGGTTCGAACAGCGTCGTATTGGACGCCGTTATTCCGGGGATCGTCGCCAGCCTTTCAAAGGCTTTGCTGTTTATTTCGATGGCTTGAAACGTCGCGTGTGGAAGCAGGTTCTGGAGCGCCAGAATATTAAGGCCGATGTTGGCGCCAAGCTCTCGAACTGACCGGATTTTTCTGCATCGCTGGACAATGCGGGCAAACATCGCGATCTTGGCGGCCAGCACTTCCCGACTTTGATTCCGGCCAATGTAGTTGTCGCCGAACTCTCCGGCCCAGAATTCCTCTTGTGCTGTAATCCGGGTCATACGTGCTGTTTCCTCTTGGGTTCTCGCCTGATCCCTAACCATAACGCGGAATGATCATTGATGCCGTTCTAGAAGATCATGAGGCCGGTTAGCGGCCGCGACGGCGGGTTCGTCACACGATCGCTGACCATTTTAGCGCTTCGCCATAGGCGATGTCGCGCGCGGCGGTGCGGCCGATGATGTCAGGTAGATGCTTCGGCCGCAGGCCAAAGCCGGGCCGGATGACGCGGATATTTTCGCGCGTCAGAAGTTCGCCCGCCTTGATCGGTTTGACCGCGTAGATCGAACGGCGAAACCGCGTGTTGGCCTTCTCGCTCTGGACGAGGCCGTAGTCGACAAATCCGAGCGCGGACCATGCGGACTTGCAGTCGTCGACCAGCCGCTTGAACTCGTGCGGTTCGAGTGAAAACGCTGCATCCGGGCCTCCGTCGGCGCGCGAGATCGTAAAATGCTTTTCGATTATGGAGCCGCCCAGCACGATCGAGGCGACGCAGGCGGCGGTACCCGGCGCATGGTCGGAAAGACCGGACACGGCGTTGAAGGCCTGGCCGAGATGCGCCACCGTGCGCACATTCGCTTCCTCGATCGGAGCCGGGTAGGCGCTGGTGCAGTGCAGCAGCGCGATGCCGCCGGCGCCGTTGCTGCGCGCTGTTTCGACCGCCTCCTGAATCTCGCCGAGATTGGCCATCCCGGTCGAGATGATCATCGGTTTGCCCCGTTTGGCGACATATTTGATCAGCGGCAGGTCAATCACCTCGAACGATGCGATCTTGTAGGCGGGCGCATCGAGACCTGCGAGCAGATCGACGGCGGTTTCGTCAAAGGGACTGGAGAAGATCGTGATTCCGAGCTCACGCGCCTTCGCGAACATTTGCGGATGCCATTCATATGGTGTGCAAGCCTGCTGGTAAAGCTGGTGGAGCCTGTAGCCGTCCCACAGCCCGCCCTTGATCAAAAATTCCTCGCCATCGTGAGGAATGGTCATCGTGTCGGCCGTATAAGTCTGGATCTTGATCGCGTCAGCGCCGGAGGCGGCGGCGGCTTCGATCAACTCCAGCGCCTTCGAAAGCTTGCCGTTATGGTTCGCCGACAGTTCGGCGATGATGTAAGGAGGATAGTCCGGGCCGATCTTGCGCTCCCCGATGGTGAGTTCCGCGCTCTGCATCACAATTTACGCTCCTGTTGCGCACTGGAAGGCTCGGTTCGCGGCAACGCTGCCGCTTATAGCGTTTTCGAGCGAAGTGGAATCCGGGTTCGCGTGAAGAAAACGCGTCAAAACATAATGATGGAGCCTTTTCGTTCTTATGGCTTTTGCGATTTTCATATAAGTTATTTCAATCGCCCATGGTCTGAATTTGCATGGTTTCAAAGGCGGTGTTCAGGAAGTCGGAGCACAAGCCGGGTTGCATAAGAGTATCCAAAAGGGCGGCGGAGACAGCGCCCAACGAGTCAGCCCGGTTGCGCCGAAACACTTGCATCTCGGCGGGTGCAACGATCTCAAGTTCAGAATATTCAGGATTCTCAAGCGCCGCGAAGCGGTGCTGGATTTGATCCGCCGAGGAGGTGGTCGACAGCATGATTACGACGTCGGTGACGTGGCTCTGCGGATCCTCGACGAGCGCAACGGCTCTGGAATGCGCCGACAGTTCGGACGCTCTGACGCCTGTTTCCTCCTCGAGTTCGATCAGAATACATCGTTCGAGACTCACCTGTCCGGTCGGCCCGACTGCCGCGTCGTCAACGCCGCCTGACGGCGCCAGCTCCCAGCATCCGGCTTCCATCTCAGAGCGACCGCTGCGCCGGCCGAATAGAACGCCGTCCGGACAAAATAGGACGCCGGTGACGGCGAGCGGCTTGATCTTCAGCGCGGCGTGAAGGCTCGGCTCGCGCCGTTGTGCGAGGAAGTAGCGGTACTCCGAAATCCAGCCGACGATCGTTTTGGCATCACAATGATCGATGCTGAACAATCGCCCGTTGTAGAGCTCGCGGGGGCGCAGCTCTTTTTCTCGCTGCCAGATTTCGTCCACGCGCGCCTCAATGTCTGGGCCGATGGCTGGTGCTGTCGCTCCCAGAAGGACTCTCGGCTCCGATTGAAGCAGATGAACATTCAGCATGCCTGTATTCTTCCAAGGAGGTCGGTGAGACGTTCGATGAACACGACCTGAGCGGGCCACCCGGCGCGATTGTTCGGAGACGCCAATGCCCACGTTTTGAGCCCCGCGGCAACTGCCGACATCGCGCCGATGCGGGAATCCTCGACGGCATGCGACAGGGCGGGCGAGCAGTTCAGCCGCGTCAGTGCCCTGATGTAGGGTTCTGCAGCGGGCTTGCCTGCGCTCACCTCATCGCCGCCGACGACATCGTCGATCTTGTCGGCGAGCCCTCCGAATGCGAGCCATCTTTGCGCGAACAATTTTGGCGACGACGTAACGACGGCGATCTTCAATCCGCACGCGCGGACGTGCGCCAGTAATTCATGTGCGCCGGCAGCGGGAAGCACGCTTTGCTGCGCCTGCGACACCATGGCCGCGTATTTTTGCAGGAGATCGGCCGGCGTTCCGGGCAGTTTGTGAGCCAATTTCAGCCGGTCGATGATCTCGCCAAGCGGCGGTCCGTTGAGCTGCTGAAACTCGACGTCATCGCCGCTCGCGCCGAAGGAGGCGAGAAAGGATTGATAGACGTTTTTCAGCGCTGTCAGGCTGTCGGCGAGCGTGCCGTCAAGATCCAGAAATAGACCGCTGTGGAGCGGACTGGCGTCAGCTTCCGGCATCAAGGTTTCCGACAGACAAACATCCGGCCTTGCCCAAAGGCGCCGAAGGCGCTCGATGTCTCCGCCGATACCGCAATGTTGAGCCGGGTTGCCGCGTGAACCAGCGGATGGTCGTAATCCACGGTGCCCCCATTGATGGCCGGGGCCAGCACATAGAGCATCAGGTCGTGAAGCGAAATGAAATCCTCGATCTCGACCTCAAGGCCGAGCGTTTCGAGGTGCGGCAGGATGCGTGTTTCGTCGAAGAACAGGTTGAATGCGGCGGGCGTGCGCGCGGGCAGGTCCAGCAGGGCGCGGCAATGATTTTGCCGATCATAGGTCGCCATCGAATTCTCGATCATGATCAGATGCCCGCCCTTCCGCACTTTTGCGGCAAGGCCGGTGATGGCGCGCATCTGCAGGTCGACCGGTGCGATGTTGATCAGGCAGCGATCGGTAAAAACGACATCGTATTGCGCCAGCAATCCCGGCGTCTTCGAAAGTTCGAGCGCGTTGCCAATTCGGAAGCTGGATCTGTCCCGGAAGCCGTTGGCAGTGGCTGCTTCACGCGCGGCGTCGATCATTTCCGCGGTATAGTCGATGCCGTGGAATTGCATGCGCGGAAATTGCGCCGCAAGCCCAAAGCAATTCAAGCCATTGCCGCAACCGACTTCGAGAACGTGTGCCGGCATATCGCCAAGCCCGATCATACACATCCGGCGCGCCAATGCGTCGATCTCGAGCGTCTTCGCGGTTTCGGTTCTGGTGGTGGCGCCGAGTGCGGTGCCGAATTTCGATGCCCAGTTCCGCCAATGAGCCCTGACCTGTTCGGAATCCATAATTCCCTTCCATCTTCCTTTTCAGCTCGCCTGACATTGCGGACGGTTTAATAGCGCGACTGCACGCCCGCATTCAATGGAAGGCATGTTAGCCTTCGGCAGGTTCGTGACGAGCGCGTGTACAATGCACGATCTCTCCAGATCGCATCAAAGCTGCTTCAGCGCGAGCATGATCTTGAAGATGTGCTCTTGGTCAGTTTCAGACAGCGTCGGGGACATCGGTAGAATTTGAATTTTCGATAGCCGTGCGCAAGAACATTCCCTGTTATGTGAAAGGAAGTTTCCTGACACATGGCTGAGATCCAATGTCGGTCGTCGATTGCGCTGGACAGATTTTGAAATAATGCCAAGTCGGCGCGCGACTTAAAGTTGAAGATGCGGTCGTGCGGAAAACCTATCCCGATTACGGCTTGATGAGGCTTCGCCTTCCCTGCCGGAGCCTGGCGGCGCTCAAGCGGCGAGCGGCGATCCTTGGTGTCGTCAAGTGTCGCCACGTCTGGACGCAAACCGAAGTCAGGAGGCTTTCCCCGGCTTTTTGAGGCCAATACATCTAACGCGGATTTGGCGCTCGCCTTTCCGCATCTCCGTCTGGCGCAGATCACGGCAAAAATCCGCCATCTGGGACTGCCGCGCCGCAGGCCGCAGTTGGTAGATTTCGCAGAGGCGGCGATTGGCAAAGTCCGTCAACGTGCTGTCGAGAAGGGTTTGTCGCTACGGAATTTTGACAGGCTGGCGCGGACGAAACGCTATTTTCAACAAAGCACCCGTCGACTGAATCTTGAATATGTGGCGCGCGCTGCCGTGGTCCTAGAGCCTGTTAGGAACTGATTAACCCTATGTTCTGAGGTATGCGGGATGACGAAGTCCCGCAAACCCTATCCTTCCGATGTTTCCGACGACGAATGGGCGCTTGTTGCGCCGTATCTGACGCTTCTGCCCGAGGAGAGCGGGCAACGCGTTCACGCTCTGCGCGAGGTTTTCAACGGTCTGCGCTATGTCTGCGCTATATCGTGAAGACCGGCCCGCCCTGGCGCTGGATGCCCAACGATCTGCCGCCATGGGAGATCGTCTATCAGCAGGCGCGGCGGTGGCTGAGCGCCGGCTGTTTCGAGGCGCTGGCCGAAGACCTGCGCGTCATCCTGCGCCTCGCGGCGGGACGCCCCGCGCACCCAACCGCCGCCATCATCGACAGCCGCACTTTGCGCTCGACGCCTGAAAGCGGCGCTCGCGCGGCCTACGACGGAGCCAAACGAAAGAAAGGCTCGAAGCTGCATCTGGCTGTCGACACGCTCGGGCATCTTCTCACCCTCCATGTCACCCCCGCCAATGCCGACGACCGCGCCGAGGTCGGCAGGATCGCCAAGGCCATTCAGGCCGAGACCGGCGAAAGCGTCGAGATCGCCTTCGTCGATCAGGGCTACACCGGCGAAAGGCCCGCAGCGGCGGCCGCCGAACACGGCATCGCCCTCGAAGTCATCAAACTGCCGCAGGCCAAGCGAGGCTTCGTGCTGCTGCCCAGACGGTGGGCCGTCGAACGGTCCTTCGCATGGGCAACCCGCTTCCGACGGCTGGTCAAGGACTACGAGCAATGCGCCCAGACCCTCGCAGATTTCCACCTCGTCGCCTTCGTATGCCTCATGCTCAAAAACGTCGCTAAACTCACAGTCGGTTCCTAACAGACTCTAGGCGGCGAAATCCGTATCGAGTGGGACGATGTTTAGGAAAGGGCGTCGCCGTTGCGCATCGTTACCAGTATTGATTTGGACCATATGATGGTCTATATTCCTCAGAGAATTGAACCTCCAAATGGTCCAGAGAGGAGCGGGGTCATGCGGGTGCCCGTAACTGAAGCCAAGGGGCAATTGACGGAACTGGTTCGGCGCGCCGAGGCTGGGGACGAGGTTATCCTGACCCGGCACGGCCATGCGGCTGTGCGGCTGGTGCCGGTCAAGCCCGCGCCTGACCGGAAATCCCGCCGGGCGCTGTTGGAGGCGGTGCGGGCATCTGCCGCCGCGAAGGTGACGGCAGGGCCGAGTGCCGCGCGCAGCCAGGATTTTCTCTATACTGATGACGGTCTGCCCGGATGATCGCCGTCGATACGTCCGCACTGATGGCGATTGTCTTGAACGAGACTGAGGCGGATGCTTGCGCCGGGGCGCTTGAGGGTGAGGATCGTCTTTTGATCTCCGCCGGCACGGTGGCCGAGACATTGATCGTCGCCGCGCGCCGCAACGTCAGCGAGGAGATGGCCCAATTAATCGATGGGCTTGGCCTTGAGATCGTCAGCGTGACGCCCGCATCGGCGCGGCGCATCGCTGAGGTTTACGAGAAATGGGGAAAGGGCGTTCATCCCGCCTCGCTGAATTTTGGCGACTGCTTCTCCTACGAAGTGGCGAAGGAGCATGAGTGCCGACTGCTCTTTGTAGGCGAAGATTTCGCGCGAACGGATGTCGGAGGCGTATTTTGAAGATCGACGGGCGTGAGGACTCGCGGATGGTGGATGAATGCTGAGGGGGAATTGCACTCGAAAATCGATCAGATCTGGAACGCATTCTGGGCCTGCGGGATCGCGAACCCGATCATGCGGGCTGGAGGAGGCGCACACGCGTGAGGAGAACAAGGCGACCGCCTGCGCCGGTCGATGGATCGCCGCGTGTTCCCCGAAGGCAAGAACGGCATGAGCCGAAGGGCGGCACGCGCCTCTGTCCCGATCTTTTCGGCCCTAGCCAAGACAAGGAATATTTCCGAGTTTTTGACTATTGCCAGAACCTGGAATTTTTCGGAGTCGCCTTCGCGTCCTTGGCGGGAGTTCTTTCACGAGCACGCGCGCACCTTCCAGCGTGTGGGCGATTTGGTCCCTGGCCTCAGTGTTTGGTACTTTGGTCCAAAATCTAATAGACGCAAACGAGACAAGAGGCTCATAAGCAATTAAAATCACAAGAGAAAAATTTTTATGCTTCGCAAGGCTGTAAAATCTAAGTAGCTGAAATAATTATGAAATTTTCCGTTGCGCCGATGATGGAATGGACTGATCGGCACTGCCGCGTTTTCCATCGCCTGCTCGCGCGCAAGGCGCGGCTTTACACCGAAATGCTCACGACCGGTGCGGTGATTCATGGCGAGCGCGATCGTTTGCTTGGATTCAGCGATGTCGAACATCCGGTCGCGCTCCAGCTCGGCGGATCCAACCCGGTCGATCTCGCTACCTCGGCAAAGATCGGCGAGGATTTCGGTTACGACGAAATCAATCTGAATGTCGGCTGTCCGTCCGACAGGGTGAAGGACGGCCGGTTTGGAGCCTGTTTGATGGCCGAGCCGGACGTCGTCGCCGAGACTGTCAACGCCATGAAGCGCGCGGTGTCTGTTCCAGTCACCGTGAAGTGCCGGATCGGTATCGATGACCAGGACACGGAGACCGAGCTTGATATCTTCGCGCGCAAGGTCAGGGCCGCCGGCGTCGATACGCTGATCGTTCACGCACGTAAAGCCTGGCTCCAGGGGTTATCTCCGAAGGAGAACCGTGATATCCCGCCGCTGGACTATGACCGTGTTTACCGGTTGAAGGCATCGCTTCCCGGTCTGCCCATCGTCATCAATGGCGGCATCGGAGGGATTTCGGAAGCGAAACAGCATCTGGCGCATGTCGATGGCGTCATGCTAGGCCGCGCCGCCTATCAGGAGCCGTGGCGTCTGCTGGAAGTCGATTCCCAACTCTTCGGTGAGGCAGCACCACCCAAGACGATGAAGCAGGCGCTGGAGGCCATGATGCCCTATATCGAGGATCAACTCGCGGACGGCGCGCGGTTGCATTCCATCAGTCGGCATCTTATCGGCGCGTTTCATGGCGTTCCGGGCGCGCGGGCGTTTCGACGATATCTTGCCGGGAACGCTGTGAAGGCCGGTGCGGGCATCGATGTTCTACAGGAGGCGATTGCGCTGGTGGACGAGTCTCCGGCGTCCTCGGTGAAAGCGGATACCGGGTTTGAAGGCGGACCGCGTGCTGCTGATAGTCCCGGGTAGGCCGGTCGATTTCAGAAGGCCGCGCTCGACGCAGCCTTGCGCTGTGGATGTCTCTGACGTCTGATTGGTGAGGTGTCGCTTATGCCGGAAGAATACCGACACGCATGGAATAGGCCGTTACGTCGCGACGGAAATCGACGATCATCCGTTCAAATAGTGCGAATGCTTCAAGCTGAAATTCCGCCACGACCTTATGCGGCGGAAGTCCGCGGTCGCCGATCCTGCGCTTGAGATGATCGAGGCGTTCCGATTGCTCGGACCAGAGGTGATCGATCAGCGCCATCATCAGCCGGCGAAGGATATCAATGAACGTCGTCTCACCCATGCTGGCGATCTTGCCGGCGATCCAGCGATCGGCCACGGCGATGATGCGCTGTGTGAGAGCCCTTGCGTCTGTTTTGGGGTCGCGCGATGGAGGTCTGATATCGATGGCAAGAGTCAGGACAGACCGGATCGCTTGATCGAGACCGGCAATGTCCCATGGGGCGGTCGGCACGGCGAAACGATTTATCAGATCGTCGATCGTCTCATGACGCAGGCGCTTTGCCAAGGTGAGCGTATCGTTACCGTCGCGGATACTGTGGCGCAAATCGTAAAACTTGTCGCGCTGACGTTGAATGATTGTGTCGAATCGCAGGAGACTGAGGCGGCGATTGAAGCTGCGGATCCCATGCCGCTTCTGCGCCGCTTCGATCAGGCGGTTCGCAACCGAAGGTGCGATCGTGGCCGCTTGTTCTGTTAGCAGTGTTGGGGGCGAGCTGATGGCGGCAGTCTTCAGGAATTCGTCTTCAAGTGAGGCGTGGAAGACCGATCGCCCCGGATCGCCTTGACGGCCGGCACGGCCGCGCAACTGTTCATCCATCCGTCCATGGTCGTGATGGGTGGTGCCGATCACCAGCAGTCCGCCTGCGGAAATCACCTTGGCGCGTGTTGCGGCGTCAGCGTGTTCGCCGCCGAGCCGTATATCCGTGCCCCGGCCGGCCATGGCGGTGGCAATCGTCACGGCGCCGGGAGCGCCGGCGTCGGCGATGATCTGGGCTTCGCGAGCGTGGTGCTTGGCATTGAGGACGGCGAAGGTGCGGCTTGTGCCTGGATTCTGAGTGAGAGGGTTTCGTTGCCGCCAGCTGTTGGCTTCAAGCATCGCGGCCAATGCTTCCGATCGTTCGATCGACGGCGCGCCGATCAGTACGGGCTGGCCGCGCGCGGCGGCGTCTTCCAATTCCCTCAGGATCGCCTGAAACTTGCCGGCGGCGGTGGAGTGGAGCACGGCTTCGTCGACACGGATCATCGGACGGTGTGTCGGGATTGAGATCACGTCGAGACCGTAGATCTCTTTATACTCTTCGGAATCCGCTTTTGCCGTGCCGGTCATGCCGGCTAGCTTGTCATAACGTCGGAAGTAGGTCTGGAACGTGATCGCGGCGAGCGTGCGCGTTTCCTCTCCGATGACGCAACCTTCCTTGGCCTCCAGCGCCTGATGCAGCCCTTCATCATAGCGCCGCCCCGGCATCGGCCGTCCCGTCAGCTGGTCGACAATGGTCACGCCGCCGTTCTCAACGACGTAGTCGCGGTCGCGCGCGAGCACCACATGAGCCCGCAGCGACTGCACGACGTGGTGGAGCAGCGAGATCGATGCAATGTCATGCAGCGTCGTCGAAGTCCTGAGCAATCCTGTTTGCTGCAGCTGCAACTCGACTTCACTGTATCCCGCCTCGGTCAGCGCAACGCGCCCACGATGATCCATCTCGTAGTGCAAGGGCTGCAACGTGGCGACTACGGCATCGATCGCCTGATAAAAGCTGGAGAGATCGCCGAGCGGCCCGAACAGCGCCAGCGGCATGCTGGCCTCATCGATCAGGGTGGCGTCGGCCTCGTCGACCAATGCGAAGACATGGCCGCGCTGCACGGTTTCCGCGGCAGAGAATTTCATGTCATCGCGCAGACAGTCGAAGCCGAATTCGCTGGCGATGCCGTAGGTAATATCGCAACGATACGCTTCGCGCCGGTCGTCGTCGTCCATCTCCTGCGTGATGACGCCGGTGCTGAGTCCGAGCAGGTCGTAGACCGGCCGCATCCAGGCGGCATCGCGCTCGGCCAGATAGTCATTCGGCGTGGCGACGTGGACGCCCCGGCCCGTCAAGGCATTGAGCGCGCAGACGAGCGCGGCAGTTAGCGTCTTCCCCTCTCCGGTTTTCATTTCGGCTATATAGCCGTCATGAAGGGCGAGAGCGCCGATGATCTGCACTGGAACGGGATGCTCGTTCAACGCGCGCCGCGCAGCTTCGCGAGCCAGCGCGAAAGCTTCGTTCTTGATCTCATCGAGCGATGTGCCGCCCTGGACCCGTTGCCGTAGTTCGGTGGCGCGATCAAGCAATCCGCGGGTAGACAGCCGCCGATGGTCCGCGTCCAGAGCAAGAACCTGGTCGGCGGTCGTTTCGTATTGTGTCAGTTTCCGGCGAGTGCCGAAACTCAGCGCGTGCCTTGCCAGGCGCGGGATCATCGAAATTCAAAGAGAATCGGCATCGTAAAAGCAAACTGAGTGCCGCCGACGTCGTTCGGAGGCTGGGGCAATGGCTGTGCGCGTTGCAGGAGTTCGAGCGTTTCGCGATCGAGTGCCGCAGAACCACTGCCTTTCGCGATCTTGCTGGAGATGATGTGACCGTCGCGGCTAACGACGAAGAAAACGCGCGCTGTCCCGGTTTCGTGACGGGCCTGTGCATCCCGCGGATACCGCTTGTTGCGCTGAAGGTGAAGGGCCAGCTTCCGTTTCCAGTTTACGAGCGGCGCCTTGCGCGCAGCGGCGGCGGTCGGCGCCGTCGTGACGGACGAGGCAACCACCGGCGGCGTCGCGTTCGGAATCTTCTCCTTTTCGTCTTTCTTCTCTTCCTCCTGCTTCTTCTGCTCAGGAGGAGTTTCTAGCGCGACATCAGGATCGGCCACCTGCGGAAGCGGCGGCTCGGGCTCCGGTTCCTTCTCGGTCTTGACTTCGGCCTTCTCCTGAGGCGGAGGGGCTTCGTCGGTCTGCATTTGCTCTTCGCCCGGCGCGACGTCCTTGGCTTCGGCATCGCGGAACGATTCGGTGGTAAAATCCACCTCGATTACCGTGACGGTATCGAAGGTATCACCTTCGGCCGGAGTCATGAGCAAAGCGGCGGCGACTGCGCCATGCAGCGACAGCATTGCAACGAAGCAGGTGCCCCAGCGCAGCAGTTCTTTCCGCGTGGCGTGACGGTAAGGTCGCGACATGCTCATTGCGCGGCTTCCCCGGATTGCGCTCCGCCCGCGGACTCAAGCCCGACCAGGGCGATCTTCAAATATCCCGCAGACCGCAAATCGTTCATCAGCGTCATCACCTCGCCATACGGGATGGTCTTGTCGGCCCGAACGAACAGGCGCTTGCTGTGATCCGACGATGTCAGCGAGGCGAGCGAGGCGGCGAGCGACATGCGTGAGATCGGTGTCTCCCCGACCGCCAGCGTGCGGTCGGCCTTGAGCGTAATGAAGATCGGTTTTTCTGGGCGCGGCTGGCGCACCGCCGTTGATGCGGGCAGGTCGACAGGGATGTCGACGGTCGCCAACGGCGCGGCAATCATAAAAATAATCAGCAGCACGAGAATGACGTCGATGAACGGCGTCACGTTAATGTCGCTGACCTGCGCCATCTCATCCTCGGATGATGCCGGCTGAAGCGAAACGCCCACAGGTGTTACTCCTTACTCAGCGGCCATCCGGCGAGGGTTCATCTCCGCCCGATTGAGATCCCTGCTCACCATGCGCATCAGCTCCGCCGAGCCGTCTCCGAGTAAGCCGCGATATCCCGTAATGGAGCGCGAAAACACGTTGTAAATCATCACCGCCGGAATCGCCGCCACAAGCCCCATGGCCGTTGCCAGCAAAGCCTCGGCGATGCCGGGTGCGACGACCGCGAGGTTTGTGGTCTGCGTTTTCGAAATGCCGATGAAGGCATTCATGATGCCCCAGACGGTGCCGAAAAGTCCGACAAACGGCGCGGTCGATCCGATAGTGGCCAGAATGCTGGTGCCGCGGGTCATGCGTCGTGCTGCGGCCGCCTCGATGCGGCTGAACAGCGAAGCGACCCGTTCCTTGACGCCATCATGGTTCATGGCGTCTTGCGAACGATGAATTTCATCGCGCGCGGCATTGGTGAGGATGGCGATATCGCTGTTGGACCGCTGCAATATCTTGCTCGCTTCATCAAGTGAGCGAACGTCTTCCACGCTATGGAGATCGCGTAAAAGCCGGCTCCGCGCGCCCAGCAACTCGATCGTTTTGGCAAGCCATACCGACCAGGTCACGACGGACGCGAGCGCCAGACCAATCATCACCGCTTTCACGATGGCGTCGGCCGCCATGAACATGCCGATAGGCGTCAGTTCATGCGGCAGGATCGGCTCGGGGACTTCGGCTAGCTCGGTCGCGGGCGGCGTTTGATGTTCGGCTGACGGCGTCGCCGGCGCGGCCGTCTGCTCGGCGGGCGGCGTCTTGGCGTCAGGTACGGCTACTGCTTGTGATGGAGGTTGCTGCGATGCGGGTGGCTGGGGTTCAGATTGCGTGGTCTGCGGTGCCGCAGGCGCTGATTGCACGCCGGTCGAAGGACTCTGCCCGGAAGAAACAGCGTCGTGAGAGCCGGGCTGCGATAATGACTGGGCGTAAGCGGGGTGCGGTCCCAGCGCCAGCATCAAGAGGGATGCAAGCGCGATTGCTGGAGCCGTTGCGATTCGCGTTCGGCTATTGCCTGCTATCGTAAATAAAGGATTCAGAGACAGCTTCATGGTGAGTAGAACTCTACAATCATGCACCGGTCTGGGCTGTCCGAGCGGGCCAAGAACAAATGCGCAAGTACCTAGCGAATAGTCTAGCGCGAGTGGTCTAGCGTCTGTGCCTTCTGAATCAAACAGACAAACCGATGAAGATTTTAGAATCCCTTTAAACCGTACAGCGAGAACACGTCGGTTGCTCGCACCGGTTGGTTCGTCGGGACGCGCGTAGATGAAAGTTTGTAGTGTTAGAATTTCTATAGACCGACTCAAACTGAGGTTCAGACATATTGCCGAAGGACGATGTCTAGAGCTAATGACCGGTTACGTCGCGGATATTGATTTTTATTTCCGAGATGTCGGTAATTGAGGAAGTGGGGGCAATGAACATTTCATCGGCAGAACATACGGGCGACACAAGAGGTATTGACAGATCAGCAGGAGATTTATCGGTAGTGGGATGGGGCAGGGCCGTGATCGGCGTTGCCGCGGTCATGCTGATTCCCGATTCCGCTGATGCGCAGCCGGTTTCCGGCGGAGAGGATCTTCCGCAGGTTCGTGTCACGGCGCCAAAGCGGCAGGCCAAGAAAAGAACCACGCATCGTACGCCTGTCCATACGGCACCTGCGCCGGCTGTCACTGCTGCGCCGAGCAACGTTCGGGTTAATCCCATCGTCGGCGATGCGCATGGCGTCACTGGCTATCAGGCGCCTGCGCAAGCAGGAATGGCCCGCCTTGGAGTGCCGCTCGCCAATACGCCTCAGACCGTCAACGTGGTGACGCAGCAGGTGATCCAGGACCAGCGGCTCCTCACCATGGAGGATGCGCTACGGACGGTGCCGGGCATCACCTTCGGCGCCGGCGAAGGCGGCAATCAGGGAGACACTCCGATCATACGTGGTTTCGCTGCCCGCGGTGACATGTTCCGCGACGGTCTTCGCGATCCGGGCTGGTACACGCGCGACATGTTCAGCAGCGATCGCGTCGAGGTGTACAAAGGGCCGTCTGGATTTGCCTTCGGTCGTGGTTCGACCGGCGGTGCGATCAACACCGTTTCGAAGCTGCCGCAAGCGACCACCTTCGTGAATGGCACCGTCAGCGGCGTCAGCAGCGGCGGTTATCGCGCCGATGTCGATGCCAATGGGACGCGGGGGAATTTGTCCGGCCGCCTTGCTGCGATGTACCAGGACATCCCTGTCCAGGACCGAAATCACATCTTCGCAAGGCGCTGGGGCGTTGCTCCATCGGTCAAGGCGGAGTTTACCCCGGATACGCGCGGGATCTTCAGCTACGTCTATCAAGGCGAGGATGGGGTGCCGGATTATGGACATCGCTACTTGCCGGCGCCGGTCTACAGTTCAGCGACCGGCGCGATGACCAACCCCGGCTATTTCGGCAATGGCGCGGCGACGCCGCCGATGCCGGTCCCTCGCCAAGTCTTCTACGGCGTGACGGGCGGCCCGCTGGCCGACCGCCAGCTCACCAACACTCATATCGCGACAGCTCGGTTCGAACATGATTTCAGCGACACCCTGAAAATTTCGAACGCGACGCGATACGTCAGCGTCAACCGCATGGCGCGGCCGACAGCCCCGCGCGGCGAGGCGCAGGCCGACAACGTCAGCCCGATCACTCCGGGCTATCCGGTCGAACTGATGACGATCGGACGGCAACACTTCGAGACGTTGACGGACAACACGCTGCTCATCAATCAAACGGATCTGACCGGCAAGTTCTGGACCGGTGGCCTGGAGCACACCTTCACGCTGGGTGCTGTGGCCTCGCAACAAACCCGCGATCAGATGCGCGCCAACTACTGCGTGCCAGGCAATCTGGCGTGCCGGACCAACGCCTTCGCGCCGGTCGATACGGCCTATGGCGGACCGAATAACGGTTTCCTTTTGCCGAACCGCACCGTCTCGACGGACTACGGAGTCTACGGCTTCGATCAGGTCAAGTTCAACGAGTACTTCGAATTGCTCGGATCGATCCGCTACGACGATTTCCGAACCACCTACACCAATCTCGCGGTGGTGCCGCCCGCAAGCCAGCAGCTCAATCGGGTCGACCAGATGGTCGCCTGGCGCGTCGGCGGCGTCTTTCATCCGACGCATAATTCAAGCGTCTACGCCGCCTACGGGGTGTCGAACAACCCGGCGGCGGAGTTTGACGTGCTGAGCGCCGCCGGCAACAACGCGGCGAACTCCACGCTGGCTCCCGAGCGCAACACGACGGCTGAAGTCGGCGCCAAGGCCGATGTTCTAAACGGCCGGCTGACACTGAGCGGCGCGGTGTTCCGCATCGAGAAAACCAACCTGCGTATTCCGATCGATCCAGCCTCGAATACAGCGCTTGTGCTCGGTGGTCTGGCGCGCGTGGATGGTGTGGAAGTGGGCGCCGCAGGCAAGCTCACCGACAAGTGGGGTCTGTTCGCGGGCTATAGTTATCTCCACTCCCAGATCGTCAATACGACCGATCTTGCGCAGTTGGGCAATCAGCTCCCCCAGACGCCCCCGCATAACTTTACCCTGTGGACCACTTACGAACTGACGCCGCTGTGGACTGTCGGCGGCGGCGCCACCTATGCGGCGCGCACCTTCTCCAACATACAGAATACGAACTACGTGCCCAACTACTGGAAGCTCGATCTGATGACGAGCTACAGGGTCACGAAGGATTCGATGCTGCAGCTCAACATCTACAACCTGACGGATGAGCTTTATTACGCGCAGTACTATGCCGGTCATGCTGTGCCGGCCGCCGGACGGACCGCGATGCTGACCTATCGCTATAGCTTCGTGCCGCCGCCGCCGGTTCCGGATTATCCGGTGAAAGCTGAGCGCTACGTGAGCAAATAGTTCGCGTTACGGTTGGTCGAGGATTGACGATATCGGAGCCGGCGCCGCAGGGCGCCGGCTCTTTTCTCAAGGAGGAGTGTCCCGGTGCTGGTGCGAGTTCCAAATGTCCTGACGCCGGAGCAGGTGCAACGTTGCCGCGAGGTGATGGCGCGTGCCGAATGGGTGGACGGACGAATTACGGCCGGGCATCAATCGGCGCAGGTCAAGCGCAATCTGCAATTGCCGGAGCGGACGCCTGAAGCCCGCGAGCTCGGTGACATCGTGCTGGCGGCTCTCAACCGCAATCCGCTGTTTGTCTCGGCGGTGCTGCCAAAGACGATCTTTCCGCCGCTGTTCAACCGCTATGATGCCGAGGGCGAGATGAATTTCGGCTCACACGTCGACAACGCCATCCGTATCGTTCCCGGCACTGGAATGCGTGTGCGGACTGACGTATCGTCGACGCTGTTCCTCTCGTCTCCCGAGGAATACGACGGAGGCGAGTTGGTCATCGAGGACACCTACGGTACGCATTCCGTGAAGCTGCCGGCCGGCGACATGATCGTGTATCCCGGCACCAGCGTTCATCATGTCACAAAGGTGACCCGGGGCTCGCGTGTCGCCTCGTTCTTCTGGACCGAAAGCATGATTAGCGATGTGTCGCGACGCGCCATGATGTTCGATCTGGATATGTCGATCATTCGTCTCAACGCTGACCACCCCGAGCACCCGACCGTGGTGTCGTTGACCTCGCTTTATCACAACCTGTTGCGACAATGGGCGCAGACCTGAGATCTGTCGCGTTTGACACGAGCGTAGCGCGATGGTCCGCTCAACTTCGCGGTCATGAAGATGACCAATTTTGCATTGCAGGTTCGTCAAGATAAAGTGACGACCTGACTTTCACGCCAGCATGGCATCGAGAGCCGGTGTCGTCCGTTCAGTGACGGTATCGCCGTGCCTGAACAGGAGAAGTGCGGCAAGCTGGTGCTTGACGGCGAAATCGACTCCGGCGTCCGGTCCCAGCACCATCAGCGCAGTAGCGTAGCCATCCGCTTCCATGCATGAGCGATGCAGGACGGTCGCCGTCATCATGCCGTTGGCGATCGGCCATCCCGTTCGCGGATCCAGGGTGTGAGAGAAGTGATTTGCGCCGCGCGTGAAACCGCGTTCACATCCCGAGGTCGCGATCGCAAGCTGGTGCAATGCGACAAGGATCGGCTCGGTGGGGACATCGGTCGTTGATCGTGCCGGTCGATCGATCTCGACCCACCACGGGCTGCCGTCCGGCTTGACGCCATGACCTCGCAATTCGCCGCCGATCTCCACCAAAGCGTTGTGAATTCCAAGCTCACGCAACCTTTCCGCCACCAGATCGACCGCAAATCCCTTGGCGATGCCACAGAGATCGAGTGATCCGCGATTGGATCGCCGCAGGCGGCGAGCGCCGGTATCGAGGCCGAGCTGCTGCCATCCGCATTCCCGGCGGCGTCGGGCAACTTCATCCTGTGGTGGCGGCGATGTGCGAGAGCCGCCCGGCCCAAAACCCCAGAGATCGACCAGCGCGCCCATGGTGGGATCATAGGCGCCGCCGGATTCCGCCGCGATGCGAAGCGCGCTCACCATGACCCGGCCGAATTCCGGCGGCAGATCCTGCCATTGGTTCAGCGCCAAGCGGTTAAACCGGCTGATGTCGGACTGGCCTTCCCATGGACTCATCTGCGCGATCACGCGTCCGAGGGCCAGGGGAATCATCCGGCGTAACGTTTGCACGCTGGCGGACGAGCCGACAAACTTGACCGACCATGTGGTGCCCATGGTCGTGCCGGACAGCTCCCGGATGTGCTCGCCCTCAGGTACGGCGTGCGGCATCTCCTGAATCGTCGGGATGGCCACACGCCGCGTGATCGACGCCGTCATTGGCGTGGTTACTGCGGCAGCACTTCGACCGTGGTGGTGTAAATGCTGCGGCGCCGTGCGTCCTTGATCTTGCTCTTGTCGTCGCGCACTGATGCGCTCATCCAGTAGAAACCGGGGTTTGGGAATGTGACGCTGAAGGTGCCGGTCTCGTCGGTCGTTGCCTTGCTTTCATTCAGCGTATCGCGATAGCGGATTCCGCCGGGAACGATTTCGACGGAAACATTGCTGGCGGGCTTTCCGTCGAGCACCAGGCGGAACGTCGCCTTCTCTCCAGTCACGAGATTATTCGGGTGCGTCACCGGAATCATCTCAAGTCCGACCCCGGTCGGTTTCAGCGTGTCGGACGAAGGCTTGCCCGATGTGACGAAGGATTCGATCCGGCTGCGACTTTCCGTGACCTTCACGTCGGTTGCCTTGGCGGGGATGGCCGATGCCAGTTCCTCCGGCTTTCCGCGCCATCGCTTGTTCTCACCGTCCAGTTTATAGCTGGCGAACACGCCCTGGTTGGTCACGATCAACTTGTAGGTGCCGGGCTGCGCGAGCTTGAAATCGAAGGTGCTGCGGAAGCGGCCTTTAGCAAGGTTCTCCGGCGCGACGGCTTTGCCGTCGGGCCCCGCGATCGACAGGTTGTCGAGCGGCAACGCGTTATGCTCGAAATAGAACAGGTCGTTGGAGATGGCGCCATCGACCGTGACCCAGAGGTCAGAGCCGGACAGTACTGTGGCTGACGGCAATAGCCAGGCGCGGTGGGCTTGCGCGGGCGGAGCAAGCAGCGAGACCGCCGCAGCGATCAATGCGAGCTTGAGGTGATTGGTCATGGCGAGATCCTTTCCATGAAAGCGGTAAAAACTACAAATGCGCCGGTGTCTTCGTGGGCGCGGATCAGAGCGTTTTCGTATGACGGTGAACTCCGCTTCTCGTGAAGGAAGCGCGTCAGATCGAGTTGGAGGCTCCGTTTCTTCATCAGACGTGAATGAAGCTCTATGGGGTCAATTTCAACGTGACCGTACCAAGCTCACGCTCACCCTTGGCTTCGCTGGTTGCCGGAGCTTTCGGCGGCCATTCAAATGGAATTTTCAGCAGCTCACGGCCACCGACTTCGCGAGCGGCCTCGATGACGAGCCGGTATTTGCCGGGCGTCAGGCCTTCGAGCGGTTTGCCGGCGCTATCAAACTTGACCTGATGGGTACCGGGCGCACGGGTGGGACTGGACAGTCCATCGGCGGGCATCGTCAGTTCGCGGCCGGTGCGGCGCCACCACTGCCGCAGGTCCTTGAGCCACTTCGTACCCTCGTTTTTCTTGTGGTGGACGTCGTACCACACGGCGAGATTGGTGATTTTGCCGCCGTCGGCCTGTTCGACCCACATGGCGACGTATGGCTTGTGGTATTCGACGACGTCGAGCTGAGGAATATCTATGCTGATCGTCGCCTCGGAGGCCAGCGACGAACTTGCGGCAAGAGTCGAGAGTGCGGCGGAAATCAGGAGGCGCATTGTTTACCTTCTAGCTATGAATAAGAAAAACAACGAGCAGGGTCGGAATAATCAGTCCCGTGGCCACAACGGGCCAGGTGGCCGGGCGCCGTTTGGCATGCAACTGCAGAAGCAACAGGCCGGTCAGGCAGAAGATGACCGCGGCACCCGCGAACACGTCGATGAACCAGCTCCACGCCTTGCCGGTGTGGCGGCCCTTGTGCAAATCATTGAGATAGGCGATCCAACCGCGTTTGGTGACCTCATACGATACCGCACCATCGTCGCGCTGGATGCTAAGCCATGCATCGCCGCCAGGCTGAGGCAGGGCGACATAGACCTCATCGGGCGACCATTCCGTGTCATGTCCGGCGGTGTTGACGCCGACCTCGCGCTGCAACCAATCGCGGATGCTCGGCGGCAGAGCCGCCTTGGTGCTGCTTGGGTCGGACTTCAGGTCGGCGATCAGAGCTTGCGGCAATTGCGCTTGACGCATCAAGACCGCGGGCTTGGATTCGATTTGACCGGCATTGTTCAACGTAATTCCGGTAAGGGCGAACAGCAGCATACCGATCAAACAGAGGCCCGAGCTGATCCAATGCCACTGGTAAAGCTGATTGATAAGGAAGGCGCGACGCTTTTTTCTCTGCCAGAGTTCGTCGCCGCCGACGGTCAATCTATCCGGATTATCCATTTATCTCGTTGCCGGGCCAGAATGTCTGCAAATCCAAAAGCTGCAAAATTGTTTAGCGAAGCCGATCTCGCTTTGCTACAGGACGAAATTAGGTTTGTTCTAAACTGACCAGCCAGCGTCGAGGTGACGATGGACACAAGCTTTCCGAACATCCGCTGACGGAGTTTTACTCCCGTTGGCGATCGGAGGGGGCTGGATAGGGTCCGACCCCCGCCGTTTGACTAATAGAGTGAGAGCCAAGCGCAACGCGCGACGTACTGGAATGAGGCCCGCATATTTTCTATATGATCCCGCGCTGGTGTCCCGGTTCCAGGGTCCGCATGTGTTCTTTGCAAACCCTTAATGATGCGGATTTCGTAATCAAGGGGACACCGGAACTTTGGAGCGTTTTCGAGCGAAGTGGATACCGGGTCGCGTGAAGAAAACGTATCAAATCAAAATCTGAAAGCCCTACTTCTGATTCAACCAGAAGCGGAAAGATTCGAGTATCGTGTGAAGGGGATTCAGCAGTTCGCTTGACCGGATCCGCGGAGGCAACAAGGCAAACTTCTGAATCACACTGATTTTCTGCGTCAAGCTGACCAAGGGTAAAGCGATATGACTTCGACAATCGACAGGGATGGCGCGGCCGAGAGCCGGGTGTTTGAAGCGGATGTGGCCAAGCTGCTCCAGATGATGGTGCATTCGGTTTATTCCGACAAGGACGTGTTCTTGCGAGAGTTGATTTCGAACGCGGCGGACGCCTGCGAGCGTCTGCGCTATGAAGCGATCAGCGATCCTGCATTGCTGGGGGACCAGACCAGGCCGCAGATTTCCATCACCATCGATGCGGAGCGGCAGCGCCTGACGGTTGAGGACAACGGCATCGGCATGAGCCGGGACGAGATGGTCGATGCGCTGGGAACGATCGCCCGGTCGGGCACCAAGGCTTTCATCGAGCAGGCTCAGGCCGCGGAGTCGGGCGACGGCGTTACCCTGATCGGTCAGTTCGGGGTCGGCTTCTACTCGGCTTTCATGGTGGCGGATCAGGTCGATGTGATCTCACGGCGTGCGGGCGCCAAGGAGGCGTGGCGCTGGTCATCGGACGGGAAGGGGACATTCACGGTCACGCCAGTGGAAGAGAACGAAGCCCCCGCGAGAGGAACCCGGGTGACGCTTCATCTGACCGAAGACGCCAAGGGATACACCGAGCGGTTCAAGCTCGAACAAATGATCAGGGAGCAATCCGGTCATGTGCCGGTCCCGATCGCGCTCGCCGAGAAACCGGGAGCGGATTTGACCGAGATTGCCGATGGCGCCGCGCTCTGGACCAAGCCGCGCGGCGAGATCAGCACTTCCGAATACGCCGATTTCTACCGCAGCGTCGCAGGCCAGTTCGATGAGCCCGCGCTGACGGTGCATTTCCGCGCCGAGGGACGACAGGAATTCACCTCGCTCCTGTTCGTACCGCAAACCCGGCCTTTCGATCTGTTCGAGCCGGACAAGAAGCATCAGCTCAAGCTTTATGTGAGGCGGGTCTTCATCACCGAGGATGCCGATCTGCTGCCCCGCTATCTGCGGTTCGTGCGCGGTGTCGTCGACTCGGCGGACCTTCCGCTCAATATCTCGCGCGAAATGATTCAGGAAAGCCCGATCCTGGCTGCAATCAAGAAAAGCATCACCGGCCGTATCCTCAGCGAGCTTGAGAAACTCGCGGACAAGGATGCGCAGGCCTACGGGAAAGTCTGGGAGGCCTTCGGCCCGATGTTCAAGGAGGGCATCTACGATGCCGCCGACCGGCGCGACACCATCCTCGGGCTCTCCCGCTTCAAGACAACAGCCGGATCGTTGCGGAGCCTTAAGGATTATGTCGGCGCCCTGAAGGAAAATCAGACCTCGATCTACTACCTCGCCGGGCAGGATGCCGCGCGTCTCGAAGCCTCGCCCCATCTGGAAGGTTTTCGCGCTCGCGGCGTGGAGGTTCTCCTGCTGTCCGATCCGGTCGACAGCTTCTGGGTCACGTCCGGACCGAGCTTTGAGGGAAAGCCATTCAAATCCGTGACGCAGGGAGCGGCGGATTTGACGGCCATCCCGCGCCTCGACGCGAGCACTGAGCCTTCGCAGGACGTCAGCGCTGATGTCGCGGAATTTCTTTCCTTCCTCAAGACAACGCTAGCGGACCTGGTCTCGGACGTTCGCTCGTCGGAGCGCCTCACCGATAGCCCGGTTTGCCTCATCGCAGCCGAATCCGGACCCGATCGGCAACTGGAAAAAATTCTTGTCGGCGTCGGACAATTGGCCGGTGCATCCAAGCCGGTGCTCGAAGTGAACCCTCGGCATCCGTTGATCGCTTCGCTGGCGGCGCTCGGGGAAGGTGATAGCGAGTTCAAGGAGGACGCCGCGCGCATGCTGCTCGACGATGCGCGCGTCCTCGATGGAGACCGCCCCAGCGATGCGCTTGAGTTTTCCAAGCGTCTTGCCCGTCTCGTCGAGCGGGGACTGCGCCGCTCGGCCGCGGCGGGCGATTGATGCGCAAAAGGAGAGGTTCTAACTGGCGCGGCCCAGAAGCACGTCTCTCAGGACGACCGCATTGTTATGTGTTTCATCATGGGCCGCAAAAACCAGCGTGATCCGGCCCGCTCGCGCGCAGGTCCGCAACTCGTCGAGCGCGTCCGCATGCTCCTGAATCTCATCCGCATATCGCTGCCGAAATTCCTGCCAGCGGGCGGGATCATGCCCGAACCACTTGCGCAGCCCGGTGCTGGGCGCGATGTCCTTTATCCATCGGTCGATTGCGGCGTCCGTTTTGCGGAGGCCCCTGGGCCATAGGCGATCAACCAGTATCCGCGTGCCATCGTTGGTAGCGGGAGCCTCATAGGCTCGCTTCACGTTGATGTTTTTGGCCGCAAGCCGCGTCATGAGCCCTTCGTTCGGATGCAGGTTACCCTGACGTCTCGGGGGGCATGCAATAGCGAAGGCGCTGTGTGCGTTCGCTCAGTCGCCTTGACCGGGATTCGCCGAAAAATACTGCTCCAGCTTGCCGGCAACGCCATCGAAGGTTTTCGCGTCGGCGGGAGCATCGCGCTTGATGGTAATGTTCGGCCAGACTGCGGCATATTCGGCGTTCAGCTTGAGCCAGTTTTCAAGGTCCGGCTCGGAGTCGGGCTTGATGGCTTCGGCCGGACATTCCGGCTCGCACACGCCGCAGTCGATGCACTCATCAGGATTGATGACGAGCATATTGTCGCCTTCGTAGAAGCAGTCGACGGGACATACCTCCACACAATCCATGTATTTGCATTTGATACAATTTTCGGTGACAACGAAGGTCATCTCGAAGACTCCGCGAAGGCAGGAACAGGAGCGCGATCAGCAGCGGCGGGGAACCTCGGCATAGGCGCGTCTACGGTTCCGCGATACCATTCTCGTATATAGGTCGTATACATAAACAATCTTTCTCGCCAGGAAGATCCTTGAATCACCATCAGGGACACATCGGCAGATGGTGCCAAATAGGTGCTTCCCCAAGGGGGCCTTATTGCAACAAGGGCGCTTTACGACACGCTGTTCCGGCGGCGGGGATCGCCACTTGCTCCCCTGCTAAGATACATCCGTGATACCTCTTATATGCTTCATCCCGCCGTGAGGCAATGTTCCGCGGGATTTTTCGCACGTATGGTTCGCCGGGAAAACGCGTCAATCTGAAGCCAAGCCCTGGGAGCATCGAAAGCCAGTTTGTGAAGGAGACGAACATGTCAGAGCGACTATCGAGGGAGGCGCGCAGCGCAGCGGTCAATGAGCTGTCCGGTTGGTCCGAGGTCGCGGGCCGCGAGGCCATTGCGCGTACCTTTACCTTCCGGGATTTCAACGAGGCTTTCGGCTTCATGGCGCGTGTCGCACTGGTTGCTGAAAAGAGCGATCACCATCCGGAGTGGCGCAATGTCTACAGGACGGTGGAGGTCGTGCTCGCGACCCACGATGCCGGCGGCGTCACCGAGCGCGACATCAAGCTCGCGGAGGCGATGAACGCTATCGCGAGACAGTTCGGCGTGATCTGAACGAGCCATGTCGTTGTAGCGGAAAACTTGCAGCGGAGAAACAGAGTTCCCAAGTGGTAGGTGGTGAACTCGACGGATCGCCATGACATTTCAGGAACCCGATGATGGCATCGAAACACAGTGTGGGATTTGAGCCGGCCGATCGGCTGGCGCAGGACCGGGACAGCGTGCGCCGGCGGTTCTGGGGCAAGCTGAAACGCGTCGTTGCTAACCTGCCGTTCGCCGAGGACCTGTTGGCCGCCTACTACTGCGCGTTCGACAAGCAGACACCGCGTCATGTGCAAGCGTCGCTGCTCGGCGCCATCGCTTATTTCATCCTGCCGCTCGATTTTGTTCCCGACATGCTGCCGGTGCTCGGTTTCACCGACGACGCCGCGGTGCTTGCGACGGCGATCAGGATTGTGGCTGCCCATATCACACCCGAGCATCGCGAGGCTGCGCGCGCGGCACTGAAGCGCGGAATAGAGAACGAAGTGGCATAAGCGCCTCAAGCAATGTTGATTCTCGCGCTTTATTGCAGAGGCGTGATCACGTCGCGATCGCTCGGCGCCTGACTCCGACGCGGCAGCCGCGACTTCATTGCTGCGGCCGAATGAGATGGAGCGCTTGCGAATCGTGACGCAAGCCGCAAGGATGGGCCGCCTTCACAAATCAGGCGTTTCCAGCTATTCCCGATGACGTGTGATCCGCGCACGTCAAGCCATCTTCCAGCCACAAACGATGAAGGGCGAGAATTGATGATATCTATGCGGCAATTGCTGACAGTTCTGGTGGGAAGTCTGCTCGCAGGTGGGCTCGGTGTTGCTCCCGCATTCAGCGCACCGACAGCCGGCAGTTCGGAGCCGACATTGCTCGGACAGTTCGGCGCATGGGGAGCGTACACAGCGTCGCCTAATGGCAAGAAGGTTTGCTTTGCTCTCGCCACGCCGACCTCGTCAAAGACCAATCCGCCGAATCGACCGCGCGATCCGGCCTACGCCTTCGTTTCGACCCGGCCGGCGGAAAAAGTGACGAACGAAGTGTCGGTCACGATGGGTTATCCGCTCAAGTCGGGTTCGGAAGCCACGCTCGAGGTCGGCGGTACGAGCTACGCGATGTACACCCAGGGTGACGGCATCTGGATCAAGAATGCCGCCGATGAGGATCGGCTGATCGATGCCATGCGCAAGGGCTCTGAAGCGACTGTCAAGGGCGTGTCGTCGAGGGGGACGCAAACCACGGATGTGTTTTCCCTCAAGGGACTGTCCCAGGCGCTGGACAGGGTCGCGCAGGATTGCAAGCGCTAGAGCACGATCCCGATCCGAAGGGTCGCGCCAGCGCAAAGTGGAAACCGGTTTCGGGAATAAGATCGCGCTCAGTCGAAAGAATGGGATGAGGTCTGGTTCAACCCAGTTGAGTCAGAACCCCATCGCTGCCTTTGCCGCGTTTACCGGCTTTTCAGCGGGCGCTGGAAAGCCTATGTCATGCTGCATGACTGAGACGTCCGGCAACCTGAGCACCATATCGATCGAGACAGCCGTCGCGGCGAACAGGACGGCTGCGTCCGGAACGGCGGACGGCGGCGCCCTCCTTGAGAAAATCGCGCTTGCAACCTATGTGCCGCCGGCGAAGCCTTCGCTGATCGGCTTGTCGCGCGCGGAGATTGCCGAGCGGCTCGCCGCTATCGGCGTCCCGCGGGAGCAACGCAGGATGCGGGTGCAGCAGCTCTGGCACTGGATGTATGTCCGCGGGGCTCAAAGTTTCTCCGAGATGACGAGCGTGTCGAAAGACATGCATACTGAGCTTGAAAAGCACGTCACGGTCGATCGCCCCGAAGTGGTCGCCGAACAGATTTCCAGCGATGGAACACGCAAATGGCTGCTGCGGCTGCCGAGCGGTAACGATCTTGAAAAACCGCACGAAGTCGAATGCGTCTACATTCCCGAGACCGACCGCGGTACGTTGTGCATATCATCCCAGGTCGGCTGCACGCTGAACTGTTCCTTTTGCCACACCGGCACCCAGCGCCTGGTGCGCAATCTCACGGCGGGCGAGATCGTCGGCCAGATCATGGTCGCGCGCGATCGTTTGAACGACTGGGCCGACCGCGAGACGCCGCATGGCAATCGCCTTGTCACCAACATCGTGATGATGGGGATGGGTGAGCCGCTTTACAATTTCGACGCGGTTCGCGACGGGCTTTTGATCGTCGCCGACAACGAAGGCATCGGCATCTCGAAGCGTCGTATCACGTTGTCGACGTCCGGTGTGGTTCCGAACATCGTTCGCGCCGGCGAGGAGATCGGCGTCATGCTCGCGATCTCGCTGCATGCGGTGCGCGATGAATTGCGCAACGAACTGGTGCCGTTGAACCGCAAATATCCGATCGCCGAGCTGATGCAGGCCTGCCGGGATTATCCGGCGGCCTCCAACGCAAAACGGATCACGTTCGAATACGTGATGCTCAAGGGCGTCAACGATTCGCTCGAGGACGCCAAGCGGCTGGTGAAGCTGCTCAAGGGCATCCACGCCAAGATCAACCTGATCCCATTCAATCCGTGGCCGGGCACGCGCTATGAATGCTCCGACTGGGATCAGATCGAGAAATTTTCCGAATACGTTTTCAACGCCGGTTACTCCTCCCCGGTGCGCACGCCGCGCGGCCGCGACATTCTGGCCGCCTGCGGGCAACTCAAGTCCGAAACCGAGAAGCTGTCGGCTCGTGAGCGTCAGGCGTTGCGCGCGATGGCGATGACGGATTGAGGAGATGACGACCGTCATCGTGGATGGATCGCAGTCATGGCGCTGATCGGCCGGCTGTTCGCGATCCTGTTCGGACTCCTGGCGGCTTGCCTCGTTGCGGGGACGATCATTGTGGTGGCGTTGCTGTATCCCGAGTTCAGCCATCTCGACGTCGCGCCGCCCGACCCCGATACGCTGGACATCGCTCTCGGATTCGGCTTCATCTTCATGAGCGGCTTTGCGCTGCTGCCGGCGATGATTGTGGTCCTTCTCACCGAATCCTTGTCGATCCGGAGCGTACTGGCCTACGCCGCCGGCGGCGCGATGTGCGGTGCGGCCTGTTATCTCGGCCTGATTCCGTTCGACCCCGGGACCATGCGGTTTGACGGCATCGTCCGCCGTCACCTCGAAATCATGACCGGAGCAGGCGTCGTCGCCGGCTTCATCTATTGGCTGATTGCCGGGCGCAATGCCGGCGTGTGGCGTGAAGCGCGGCGCCATACGCAGCTTCCCGATCCGCCCTCGCAGGCTTGAGCGATCCCTCGGCCTTTTCATGCCTGCTGCTGTCGGCTAGACTCTGTCTCGACCGCGTTGAATCAGACTCCAACCTTAATTTTGATCGAGCATGATCTTGTCCGAAAGCCGGTTTCCACTTTGCGCTGGCACGGCCCTTCGGGTCGCGATCATGTTCTAAACCGCGCCTCATGAACCGCGCCGGATTTATCATCGCGCTTGGACTTGCGCTCGTGATCGGGCTCGTGTTCGGGATCCATCCCGAATACGATCTTCGCCTCGCGGCGTTGTTCTATGATCCCGCGACCAAGGCCTTTCCGCTCGGGTCCGATGCGCTCGCCTCGTTCGCGCGCAATGCCGCGATGTGGATTGCATGGGGGTTTGCGCTTCCTGCGATCATCGCGCTGGTCGTCAAGATGTTTCGTCCGGATCGTCCGCTGATGATGTCCGGCCGGGCCGTTGCGTTTCTGCTGATCACGATGCTGTTCAGCGCGGGAATCCTGACCAACCTGACGTTCAAGACCTACTGGGGCCGGCCCCGGCCGGTGATGGTGACGGAATTCAACGGCCCATGGAAATTCATGCCGTGGTGGGATCCGCGCGGCGAGTGCGGCAAAAACTGCTCTTTCTTCTCCGGCGAGGGCGCGACCGCGTTCTGGACCCTGGCGCCGGCGGCGCTGACGCCGCCCGCATGGCGGCCGTTGGCTTATGCGGGGGCGATCGCGTTCGGCGCGGTCACCAGCGTGCTGCGGATGGCCTTCGGCGGCCATTTCTTCACCGACGTGGCGACGGCGGGCCTGGTGGCGTTTCTAGTGATATGGCTGGTTCACGGCTACATCTACCGATGGCCGTCGACCCGCAAGAGCGACGCCGGGATCGATGCTGCGTTGACCCGCTTCGCCTGGCCGGGCTATCGCATGCGGCAGCGATGGCGAGGCCGCGATGTCGGCGCGGCGCCCGCGCCGCAGAAGCCGGTATGAGCGGTCGGACCTTGCGCGGGGTTCGGTTCCGCCTATAGTCCCGCCGAATTCACGTTATTCCACAGGATTTCCATGAGCAAGAAGGTGAAGAAGGTCGTGCTTGCCTATTCGGGCGGGCTCGATACCTCGATTATTTTGAAATGGTTGCAGACCACCTACGACGCCGAGGTCGTGACCTTCACCGCCGACCTCGGTCAGGGCGAGGAATTGGAACCCGCGCGCAAGAAAGCGCAGTTGCTCGGGATCAAGGATGCGAACATCTTCATCGAGGATCTGCGCGAGGAGTTCGTTCGCGATTATGTCTTCCCGATGTTTCGCGCCAATGCGGTCTATGAGGGGCAGTATCTGCTCGGTACCTCGATCGCGCGGCCGCTGATCGCGAAGAAGCAGATTGAAATCGCGGAGAAGGTTGGCGCCGACGCGGTCGCGCATGGCGCGACAGGCAAGGGCAATGATCAGGTTCGTTTCGAGCTTGGCTATTATGCGCTGAAGCCCGACATCACCATCATCGCGCCGTGGCGCGAGTGGGATTTGCGTTCACGAGAGCAACTGATCGCATTCGCCGAGCAGCATCAGATCCCGATCGCCAAGGACAAGCGCGGCGAGGCGCCGTTCTCGGTCGACGCCAACCTTCTGCACGCCTCCAGCGAGGGCAAGGTGCTGGAAGACCCGGCTCAGGAAGTGCCGGATTACGTCTATTCGCGCACTATCGATCCGCAGGCCGCGCCGGACCAGCCGACCTGCATCACGATCGATTTCGACAAGGGCGACGCCGTCGCCATTGACGGCAACAAGATGTCTCCCGCCACCTTGCTCGCGAAGCTGAATGAACTCGGCCGCGCCAACGGCATCGGCCGGCTCGATCTGGTCGAGAACCGTTTCGTCGGCATGAAGTCGCGCGGCATGTACGAGACGCCCGGCGGCGCCATTCTTCTCGTCGCCCATCGCGGCATCGAGCAGATCACGCTCGATCGCGGCGCGGCGCATCTGAAGGATGAACTGATGCCGAAATATGCCGAGCTGGTCTATAACGGCTTCTGGTTCTCGCCGGAGCGCGAGATGCTGCAGGCCGCGATCGACCAGAGTCAGCGCTACGTCACCGGACAGGTGCGGCTGAAACTCTACAAGGGCAACGTCATCCTGGTCGGCCGCGACAGCAAGTACTCGCTGTACGACCAGGACCTCGTCACCTTCGAGGAAGGCGCGGTGGCCTACGATCATCGCGACGCGGCCGGCTTCATCAAGCTCAATGCGCTGCGGTTGCGCACGCTCGGCCAGCGCAGGAAGAAGCTGGGGCTGTAGGATTGTCCGACGACGAAATCGTTGAGTGCCTGACGGCACTGTGCGGCACGATGGTAGCCATATTCCATGAAGAGCGAATCGGATGTCTCTTCGCTGTCGCATGAAAAGAATGGCCGGGATCGCTCCCGGCCATTTGCGTTGGTGAACTTCGTATCAGCGCGGCGGTGGCGGGGCGGCTGAGGCGGTTCCGCCGTTTAGGAGCGGCGTGATGCGGCGCGCCGTGACGCGCCGGTTCTCCCGCGACGGACCATCGGTCTGCACCTTGAGGTTTTGCTCGCCGTAGCCCTGAGTCACCAGATTCTCCGGCGGCACCTGGAACTGCTGCGTCAGCAGTTCCGCGGCCGATTGCGCGCGGCGGTCCGACAGCGACAGGTTGTCGACGTCGTTGCCCACCGCATCGGTATGGCCTTCGATCAGGAACACCTCGCTCGGATTGCGCGAGATCGCACGATTGATGCCGTCGGCGATCACCTGGAGTTTCGCGGCCTGATCGTCCGGGATATCCCACGATCCGGTCTCGAAATTGATGGTGTCGAGATCGATGCTCGGCATCCGCGCCCGCACCATCGGGCTGTAGCGGACTTCGTCGAGCGTATAAGGACGCTCGATCGACTCCACCGGCGGCGCCATCAGAGTGTCATAGATCACCTCGGGCGGCGCGCCGTCCGCGTCGACAATGTAGCGATCCTGCGGAATTCCGATGTGCGGCGGCGGCAGCGAAACGAAGTAGCCACCGATCGCGCCGGCCATCATGCCGGCGGCGACGCCTGCGGCGAGCGAACCGCCCCGGCCACCGCCGAAGCCAGGCCTGTTATCGATGATGACCACTTCCTGACCGCGCGGGTCACGGCGGAGTCGCCGCAGCATTCGCCCGTCACGATCGTTGACGGTGATGATCTGCGTGCCGTCCGGCCGCACCACGACGGTGCGGGTGTCGTTACCGACACGCTCCTGCCGGATATCGCGCGCGCCACGGCGGAAGCGGTCATCCTCGTTATGCCGGATGAACGACTGTCCGCTCGGATCACGCACGATGACGCGGCCCGGTTCGGTGATGATGGTGCGGCCGCCTTGCTGCGTTTCTCGCCGTTCAGAGCGAAAATCTTCCATGCGGCGAGGCCCCTGTGACGGCGCTCCGGGTGCGACGATCTTGTCGGCGACCGGCGGCGGCGGAGGTAAGGGAGCCGCGACGGTCGGCGGCCCCTGACGGGAAGCTGGCGCGCCTGCCGGCCCCGCAGTCCGGCCGCCGGGGGCGGAAGGTGCAGATCCCGCCTTGGTCCCGTTCGGGCTGGTTGCAGGGGCTGCCGGAGCGGCCACGGGCGGAGCCGCCGAAGGGGATGGCGAGACCGGCGCCGCGCGGGGCGATGTGGGATTTGTGGTTGGCGCGACCTGAGTCGGGCCGGCCGCCGGAGTGGGCTTCGGCGCGGGCGCAGCGCCTTTTCCGCGCTCACCGGGACCACCAGGCTCCCCGTGGTCGCGGTCGAATCCGCCACGGCCTCGCCCGTCGCGGCGCATTGCATTCGGTTCCGCGCTGGCGGGCGGCGTCGTGGGGCGCGCGGTGTGGGGTTGCGCGGTCGGAACAGACGTCGCCGGGGCCGATTTTGTTGCAGCGGGCGGCGGTGCGGCGGCGGAAGGCGCGGGCGGCTTCGGGGCGGCCGGAGGCGTAGCCGGGTGTGGTGGGGGCGCGGCTTTCGGCGGGCTTGGAGAAGCGGGAGGCGTTGCGCGCTGGGGCAATGTTGCCGGCCGCGACGGTGCGGCGGTCGGTGGTATAGCAGGACGCGGACGCACGATAGCCGGAGACCCGGGCGCCTTGGGTCCTGGATGAGGCATCGGCGTCGCAGACTTTGAGGCCCCTGCTGTCGGCGCGGTACGAGCGGCGGGAGCTTTTGGCGGCCCTTTCCGCTTTTCCTTGTCTCCGCTCTCGGCCGACGGGGCCGCCTGCGCGAATTGGACCGGCCCGGATTGCGCCCGTGAAGGGGCCATCATCAGCGAGGAGACAGTGAGAGCCGACGTGGCGAGCAGGACCAGGCGAACGTTCATCATGATATTTTTTCCAATGGAAATTTCGGCAATAGGATTCGAAGCCGACTGGCAGTGGCGGGACATGCGATCAACCGACAGCGATACGGCTGCAATGTGGCAAGGCCAATCCTCCCCGAAGGCCAGTTTTTTCAAGCCTTCAAGCGCATGCGGCATTCCTCGCCCATCAATCGCATCTCTGACGTCTTGCTTGGCGCTGGGCGATTACATCGTGGCGGGAGGTTGCGCCGGCGGTGTCGGAGGATTCTGCGTCGGCAACTCGTCCGGCAAATGACCCGGTAATTCCTGCGGAGGAGCGGGCGCGTCCGGCTCCTGCTTCGGCGGCGCAATGTCCGGGCCGGGCTGTGGATTTCCAGGCGGATCTTCGCGGGGTGGTTCCGTCGGACGGCCTGGTTTCGCGGGCGGCACTTCCGTCGGTTCATCACCCATCGAGCATTCCTTTAAGATCGCTTTGTCCAAATGACAGGTTTCGTCCAAACCCGACAGTTGTTCAGATGAGCAGTGATAACTGCTTCCGCAGTGTGATGTTCCGGGGCGAGGTCTTGATCCCGAGTGCTCGTCATGGAACTTGCAGGCACTTTTTGTATGAAGGCCGTCCTCCTGGCTGTGGTTTTGCCGATGGATGACGAATGCCTTCATTCGCATTGCCTACTTTCGCGTGGCGGCGATGGTCGATTCTGACCCGCGATGAAACGCTCAGGCAAGGCGTGCGGGTATCCTCGGCTGCGAATCCGTTGTCGTTATGGGCGCTTCCAGATCGTAGCGATCGCGGATTGAAGCCTGCCCGTGCGGGGTGTTATCGCACGGGAATCAGACCTGACGCTCGACCAGCTTCAGCTTCAGCGTGGCGATGGCTTCCGCCGGATTCAAACTCTTCGGACAAGCCTTGGTGCAGTTCAGAATGGTGTGGCAGCGATAGAGCCGGAACGGATCCTCCAGATAGTCAAGACGCTCGCCGGTGGCTTCATCGCGTGAGTCGGTAACCCAGCGCGCAGCTTGCAGCAGGGCGGCGGGACCGAGGAAGCGATCGCTGTTCCACCAGTAGCTCGGACATGCCGTCGAACAGCAGGCGCATAGAATACATTCGTAGAGACCGTCGAGCTTTGCGCGGTCCTCGCGGCTCTGCCGCCATTCCTTCTGCGGGGTCGGCGTCGTGGTCTTCAGCCACGGCTCGATCGAGGCGTATTGCGCGTAAAAATTTGTGAGGTCGGGAACGAGATCCTTCACGACCGGCTGATGCGGCAGCGGATTGATCTTCACCGCGTCGCCGGAAACGTCGTGCATCGACTTGGTGCATGCCAGCGTATTCTGGCCGTTGATGTTCATCGCGCAGGAACCGCACACGCCCTCGCGGCAGGAACGGCGGAAGGTCAAGGTCGGATCGATGTGGTCCTTGATCCAGATCAGGCCGTCGAGCACCCTTGGGCCGCACTCATGCACATCGACATGGAAGGTGTCGATACGTGGATTTTCGTCGTCGTCCGGATTCCAGCGATAGACCTTGAATTCGCGCGTCTCCGTCGCGCCTTGCGGCTTCGGCCAGGTCTTGCCGCTGGTCGCCTTTGAGTTTCTCGGAAGCGCGAATTTAACCATCGGTGCGTCCTTGCTGTCTGTCCGGCATTGCTGTCTTAATCCGGGAATCCTCTGCTCGCGAAAGTGATAGATGCGCAAGTCAGGCCGCGCATGACGTTTGGGTTTGGATCAATATACCCGCGCCTTCGGGGGAATATACTGAACGTCGTTGCTCATTGTGTAGTCGTGTACCGGACGATAGTCGATCGTGGTGACACCGCGATCGCTTAGCCCGGCCAGCGTATGTTTCATCCAGTTCTGATCGTCGCGTTGGGGGTAATCCTCGCGCGCATGGGCGCCGCGGCTCTCGGTACGGTTGGCGGCACAATCCATCGTCACCACCGCCTGGGAAATGAGGTTGTCGTATTCCATCGTCTCCATCAGGTCCGTGTTCCATACCAGCGAACGGTCGAACACGGCGATGTCGGCACTTCCCTCGTAGACTTCATGAATCAGTTTCTGGCCTTCCGCCAGGGTATCTCGGTTGCGGAAGACGGCGCAGTTGGCCTGCATCACGCGTTGCATGTTTTCGCGCAGCCTGGCGGTCGGCGTGCCGCCGGAAGCATAGCGGAACTTGTCGAGACGTCCGAGCGCCATGTCGCTGGAGTTCGCGGGGAGATCGGGCTGCTCGGCATTGGGGGTGAGCTTCTCGGCGCAGCGCCGGGCGGCGGCGCGACCGAATACCACGAGATCGATCAGCGAGTTGGAGCCAAGCCGGTTGGCGCCGTGTACGGAGACACAGGCGGCTTCACCCACTGCCATCAGACCAGGAACGACCGCATTATTGTCACCGCTCCGCTTGATAACGACCTCGCCGTGGAAGTTGGTGGGGATGCCGCCCATGTTGTAGTGCGCTGTCGGCACGATCGGGATCGGCTCGCGGGTGACGTCGACGCCGGCGAAGATCTTTACCGTTTCCGAAATGCCCGGCAGCCGTTCGTGCAGCACTTTCGGGTCGAGATGGTCGAGGTGCAGGAAGATGTGGTCTTTCTTCTTGCCGACGCCGCGGCCTTCGCGAATTTCGATCGTCATCGCCCGCGAGACGACGTCGCGCGAGGCGAGGTCCTTGGCGGACGGCGCATAGCGCTCCATGAAGCGCTCGCCTTCGGCGTTGACGAGATAGCCGCCTTCGCCGCGCGCGCCTTCGGTGACGAGACAGCCCGAACCGTAAATGCCGGTCGGGTGGAACTGGACGAACTCCATGTCCTGCAGCGGCAAACCGGCGCGCAGCGCCATGCCGCCGCCGTCGCCGGTGCAGATGTGCGCCGAGGTGCAGGACGCGTAGATGCGTCCAAAGCCGCCGGTTGCGAGAATGGTGGTCTGGGCGCGGAAGCGGTGTAGCGTGCCGTCGTCGAGCTTCAATGCGATGACGCCGCGACAAGCGCCCTGATCGTCCATGATCAGGTCGATGGCGAAGAATTCAATGAAGAATTCGGCAGCGCGGCGCAGCGCCTGGCCGTACATCGTGTGCAGCATGGCATGGCCGGTGCGGTCGGCGGCGGCGCAGGTGCGCTGGGCCTGGCTCTTGCCGTAGTCGATGGTCATGCCGCCGAATGGACGCTGGTAGATCTTGCCCTCTTCGGTGCGGGAGAACGGAACGCCCCAGTGCTCGAGTTCGTAGACCGCCTCCGGCGCGTTACGCACCATGTACTCGATGCAATCCTGATCGCCGAGCCAGTCCGATCCCTTCACGGTATCGTACATGTGCCAGCGCCAGTCATCCTTGTGCATGTTGCCGAGCGAGGCAGAAATACCGCCCTGCGCCGCCACGGTGTGCGAACGGGTGGGGAAGACTTTGGTGATGCAGGCGGTGCGCAGGCCGGCCTGGCCGCAACCTACGACGGCTCGCAGGCCGGCCCCGCCAGCGCCGACGACGATGACATCGTAAGTATGGTCTTCGACCGGATAGGCCTTGCCGTTGACGGCCGCCGCCGCGTTGCCGTTTCCGGCCATGAACTAGACTCCGGATGACAGTTTAAAAATGGCATAAGCGGCGGTCAGCGCCAGAGTGGCGGAGAAAAAATTGTTCGCCATGATTGACGCCAGTTTCAGCTTTTCGTCGTGCACGTAGTCCTCGATGATCACTTGCATCCCGATCTTCATATGCCAGATGCTGGCCACAACGAACAGCAGCATGATGATGGCGATCGGCGGCGAGCCGAGAATCTGCGCCGCGCCCGCCTGGTTGCGGCCGAGCAATATCATCATCACCACGACCATCGGTATGATGAGCAAGATCATGGCGACCGAGGTGAGTCTTTGGCGCCAAAAATCCGTCGTTCCGGAGTGTGCCGAGCCAAGATTACGAACCCGCCCCAGCGGCGTACGCATGGACTTCGCGCCGGATGGCGGCTGTGCAGTCATCGTCCTCCGCCTCCGATCGCATAGACCGCGATCCAGAGCAGTACCGTAAGCAGAATGCCGCCGATCAGCGCTGCCCGGGTCAGCCATTCACGCTCGGTGGGCTTGAATCCGTAACCGAGATCCCAAACGAGGTGACGAACGCCGCTCAGCATGTGATGCATCAGCGCCCATGTGTACCCGAACGCAATCAGCCGTCCGGCCCAGCTCGACGTAAAGGACTGGACCGCAGCGTAAGCGCCTGGTCCGGATGACACGGCCATCAGCCACCAGACCAATAGCAGCGTTCCGAAATAGAGCGCCACACCGGTGGCGCGATGAACAATGGACAATGCCATCGTCAGGGTCCAGCGGTAAATCTGAAGGTGCGGCGAAAGCGGGCGTTCGATCCTGACGGTCATCGATGGCTTCGCTGGTTAGGGGCGCGCGGCGCAAGTCCGGTTTGGGATCTGCGACAAGCAATTCTGTTCATATATTTATGAAGTTAAGCCAGCCTGCGCAACGTTCAAAATCGCCCTTATGCGAATGGTTGTTCAGAACTATGTCTTCACATTTACTTAACACCAAGCGGCCGAAAGCCGCCGAGGGGTTTTCGGCTCGCGACAGCCTCGTGTCCCGGCTCCGAAGTTCGTATATACCGTTGCAGTAACCTTTGATGCGAACTTCGGAATCAAAAGGACGCGAGCAACTTTATAATTCTTAGTGTGGTTTAGGTCCAAACGTTCGCCTGGCAGACTCGCTGGGCACCGAAAGCGAACGTCTGAATCGTCACACTAGCCGTTCTTGTAGAGACCGGCATATTTGTCCCGCAGAATATTCTTCTGCACCTTGCCCATCGCATTACGAGGCAATTCATCGACAAAGATCGCGTGTTTTGGTATCTTGAACCTCGCCAGCCGACCCTCCAGCGCTTTCAGCACCTGTTCCTCCGTGGGACCTCCGTCCCTGCTGCGGACCACGATCGCCGTAACGCCCTCACCGAAATCCGGATGAGGCACGCCGACGACGGCGCTCTCGACCACGCCCGCCAGCGCATCGATCTCGCTTTCGACTTCCTTCGGATAGACATTGAGCCCTCCGGTGATGATGAGGTCCGTGCCGCGCCCGAGAATGTGCACGTAATCCCTCTGGTCGATCTTGCCGATGTCGCCCGTTATGAAGAAGCCGTCGTGGCGGAATTCGGTTCTGGTCTTCTCCGGCATCCTCCAGTAGCCCTTGAACACGTTCGGACCCTTGACCTCGATCATGCCGACGCTCTCGCGCGGCAGCTCCTTTCCGGTCTCCCGATCGGTGACGCGGACCGAGACCCCACGCAGCGCGGGACCGACGGCTCCGGGAACGCGATCGCCGTCATAAGGGTTTGACGTGTTCATGCCGGTTTCCGTCATGCCGTAACGCTCGAGCACGGCATGACCCGTACGGGTCGACCACGCGCGGTGGGTGTCGGCAAGCAGCGGCGCAGAACCGGAGATAAATAGCCGCATGTGCCTGGTCGATTCTATCGTCAGCGCCGGATGTGGCAGCAGGCGCGTGTAGAAGGTCGGCACGCCCATCAGCACCGTAGCCCGATCCATCATCCTGATGACAACGTCGGGATCGAACTTTGAAAGAAAAATCATCGAGGCGCGTGCAAACAGAGTGACGTTGCTCGCCACGAACAATCCGTGAGTGTGGTAGATCGGCAGCGCATGGATCAGCACGTCCTTTTCGGTGAAGCGCCAGGCATCGACCAGGCTCAAAGCGTTCGATGTCAGATTATCGTGCGTCAGCATCGCGCCTTTGGATCGCCCGGTTGTGCCTGACGTGTAGAGGATCGCCGCAAGGTCTTCGCCGCCGCGCGCGACCGTCATGAAGTCCGGCTTTGCTGTCGCGGCGGCTGCGGTCAGTGATCCCTTGCCCTTGGCGTCGAGCGTCTCGACCTTGGCGTTCACCTTCGATGCGATCGCCTGAATGCCCTCCGCCTTCGACGGGTCGCAGACGACCAGCGACGGCTCGGCGTCGGCAATAAAGTAGTCGAGTTCGTTGAGCGTATAGGCGTCGTTAAGCGGCAGATAGACCGCGCCGGCGCGTGCGGTGGCGAGATAGAGCGCAAGATTTGGCACCGACTTTTCGACTTGTACCGCCACGCGATCGCCCGGCCTGACGCCGCGCGCCACCAGGATATTGGCCAGCCGTCCCGAGAATGCGATCAAATCGCCATAGCTGATGCGCCGTCCTTGCAGGGTTTCGATCGCGAGCAGATCCGCGTCGTGGAGTTCGTCGAACAGGCGCGAAAACAGGTTGGCGTTCATGACGGCTTTCCGTTAGCGATCATATATCCGCCCGCAGCGCGATCGGGACGGCAGTTTGGATGACAAGGTTGCCCATTTTGCAAGGCGACGCAGCGGGGGGGGGGGGGCGCGAGCGGGCGGACGGCCGGGCTCGCGCTTTTGTGAAGCGGATATCGCGCAAGCCCGGGATGATATGCGGGAATGCCTTCGAGTATACCTACAAGCTCCGTTATTTGACGGGCATGTGAATATCTGGATCGAACCATGACGAGTATTCCAGCCGGTGATCGCCCCGTGGTATCTCAACCTGCCAAAGCGATCCAGCCGGCGTGGGTGCGCATCTCTCACTGGATCAATGCTGCCGCGATGATCGTGATGATTCTGTCAGGCTGGCAGATTTACAATGCCTCGCCGCTGTTCAATTTCACCTTCTCGCCCTTTGTCACGCTTGGCGGATGGCTCGCGGGCGGGTTGCTGTGGCACTTTGCGACGATGTGGCTGTTGATGGTCAACGGCCTCATCTACCTCTTGCTTGGTCTCGCCACCGGTCGCTTCCGTCGCAAGCTGCTGCCGATCACGGCCTCGGGCGTGGCGGCCGATGCCAGGGCGGCGCTGGCCGGAAGGCTGTCTCATGACGATCTATCGCGATATAATCAGGTGCAGAAGCTCTTGTACGCGTTCGTCATCGTCGCCGGGATCGTGGTGGTGCTGTCGGGTCTTTCGATCTGGAAGCCGGTCCAGTTTCAATGGCTAACCGCCATGTTCGGCGGTTATGACCTCGCGCGCTATGTGCATTTCATCTGCATGGCGCTGATTGTTGCCTTTCTCGTCGTGCATGTCGCGCTCGCGCTGCTGGTGCCAAAGAGCCTGCGCGCCATGATCGCCGGTCACTAGCTGGGAATTTGAGTCATGCGCCGGTTCCGTTCGCTTCTGATCCCGGGCGTCGATAAGAAGCTTCTGGTCAAGGACGCCGCGAAATTGCTGCCTGATCCGGCGCGCCGTCGTTTTATCGCGAGCGGGGCCAGCCTTGGCGCGCTGACCTTGCTGACCGGATGCGAGGTGTCCGACAGTTTATCGGCGGAACGCCTGCTGATTCAGATTTCGAAATTCAATGACAAGGTGCAGGCCGCGATCTTCAACCCGAACACGCTGGCGCCGACCTATACGGAGGCCGACATCACGCGGCCGTTTCCGTTCAACGGTTACTATGCCGAGGACGAGGCGCCGGATATCGACGGCGAGGACTACAGGTTCGAGGTGAGAGGTCTGGTCGATAACGAGAAATCGTGGACGCTCGATGAACTTTACCAGTTGCCGCAAGCTACCCAGATCACGCGGCACGTCTGCGTCGAGGGCTGGAGCGCGATCGGAAGCTGGAGCGGGACGCCGCTGCGCGATTTCCTTAAGTTGATCGGCGCAGATACAAGCGCGAAATATTGCTGGTTTCAGTGCGCCGATGTCGATGGCTATAACAGCCCGCTGGACATGGCGACAGCTCTGCATCCGCAGACCCAGATGACATTCAAGTTCGACGGAGAAATCCTGCCGCGCAAGTACGGCTATCCGATGAAGATCAGGGTCCCGACCAAGCTCGGATTCAAAAATCCGAAGTACGTGATCTCCATGGAGGTCACCAATCACTACAAGGGCGGCTATTGGGAAGATCAGGGTTACAATTCGTTCAGCGGGCTCTGATGTGGCTGGCCGCCGTCGGTAGCTGCTGTTATAAGGGCCACAACAACGATACTTTCCTGAAGCCCTGATTCCGCAGCGGAGATTTCCCATGATCGCTCGTGCCCTGTTCGCAACGACGGCTCTTCTTGCCCTGAGCGTGACCGCGGTTTCTGCCAATTCGGCCAAGGCTCTGCTGAAAAACCTCGAAGGCGCCGATGTGGGTAAAGTCGAACTCATACAGGTCAATGACGGCGTTCTCTTTAAGGCCACTCTGAAGGGCCTTCCCGCTGGGGAGCATGCGTTCCACATTCACGCCGTCGGAAAATGTGAGCCGCCTTTCAAATCGGCAGGGGGGCACTTCAATCCGGACAATAAGAAGCACGGCATGATGGCGGCCGGTGGCCATCACGCCGGAGACCTGCCGAACATCGTCATGCCTGCTTCCGGCGAATTGAAGTTCGAAGTGGTCAATACCGCCGTCACGCTGGACAAGGACAAGCCGAATTCGGTTCTGAAGCCGGACGGCACGGCCATCGTCATCCACGCCGCCGCCGACGACTACAAGACGGACCCGACCGGTGAGGCCGGGGGCCGCATTGCCTGCGGCGTCATCGAGTAGAACTGCCAGAAATAGTGACTGCGCGGTTCGCGCTGTTGCCGCGGCTTCGATCGTTGCGGCCGCACGAAGTTGCGCGCGTTGTGATGGCTTTTGATGGCAAACGATGCGGCGCGAAGCGTCTTGCCAACGGCGCAACACCGTCCTAGAGCTTTTCCGCTTCTGATGGAATCAGAAGCGGGCTCTATGATTTTGATTTGACGCTTTTCTTCACGCGAACCGGCGTCCACTTCGCTTGAAAACGCTATAGCAATCGGCAACATGCGATGTCATAGGCATTGCGCGGGCGGCCTTCATTGCCTTCAGGCGGGAGGATGGACCGGGCGTCGGAGGAAGCACGCGTTCGCTTTCCCGGCCATGACGAGGGTTTCGAGGGTTTTGTGATGGCGACGTACAAGCTGCTTCTCCTGCCCGGCGACGGCATTGGCCCCGAGGTGATGGCGGAGGTGAAGCGGCTGATCGGCTGGCTCGACACGCAGGGTATCGCCAAGTTCGAGACCGAGAAAGGATTGGTGGGCGGCGCGTCCTATGATGCCGACAAGGTCGGCATCACCGACGCCACCATGGCGAAGGCGCTTGCCGCCGATGCCGTATTGTTCGGCGCTGTCGGCGGCCCGAAGTGGGATTCGGTGCCATACGAGGTGCGGCCGGAAGCGGGCCTGTTGCGGCTGCGCAAGGATCTCGCGCTTTACGCCAACCTGCGTCCGGCGATCTGCTATCCGGCGCTCGCGGAATCCTCCAGTCTAAAGCCGGAGGTGGTCGAGGGTCTCGACATCATGATCGTGCGCGAGCTGACCGGCGGGGTCTATTTCGGCGAACCGAAGACCATCACCGATCTCGGCAATGGCCAGAAGCGCGCCGTCGATACGCAAGTCTACGACACCTATGAAATCGAACGTATCGCGCGCGTTGCCTTCGATCTTGCGCGCAAGCGCCGCAATAAGCTGACCTCGATGGAAAAGCGCAACGTCATGAAATCGGGTGTGCTCTGGCACGAGGTCGTGACGCAGCTGCATCAGCGCGAGTACAAGGACGTCGCGCTGCAGCATCAGCTTGCGGATTCCGGTGGCATGCAGCTCGTGCGCTGGCCGAAGCAGTTCGATGTGATCGTGACCGATAATCTGTTCGGCGATATGCTATCGGACATCGCAGCGATGCTGACCGGCTCGCTCGGCATGCTGCCGTCGGCTTCGCTCGGTGACATCGATCCGAAAACCAACAAGCGCCGCGCGCTCTATGAGCCGGTGCATGGCTCCGCGCCCGATATCGCAGGCCAGGGCGCGGCAAATCCAATTGCAATGCTGGCCTCGTTCGGGATGGCGCTGCGTTATTCCTTCGACAGGGGGGAGCTGGCGGACAAGCTCGACGCCGCGATCGCCGCCGTGCTGGCGAAGGGCCTGCGCACCGCTGATTTGAAGTCCACGGGCGCGACCGTGGTCAGCACGTCGCAGATGGGTGAAGCGGTTGTGAAGGAGCTTCAGGCGCTGCACGCCTGAACGCAAGCTGGAGACAATCCTCCAGCAGGACTTCCTGGGTGGGGCGAATGCCCGGGCGGTGGTCTGCGAGGGAAGCGATCAGTAGAGCGGGAATCCAGTCGGGTATCGGCCGCCGAGATCGGCCGGCGAACTGAGCGGCTGCCGGTCGATCGGCCGGTTCAGGTTCTCGCGGGCGAATGAGGGATAGCCGACGGAAGGCGGAAAGGCATAGTCGGTGTACTTGCGCTCGCCCGGCAACACCTCGGTGCCGGCATCCAGCCAGGACCGTCTGGTGATGTAGACACGCGTGCGGGGGCCGGACTGGTACGACACGTTGGGGCCGCTCGGACCATAAGCACCGTTGCGATCGTGCCTGGGCCGGGCGCTCGCGTCGGTGGCGCTGAAACCGACGAGGGCGGCCGCCGCAAGCAACAGCGCGATGGTTTTCGCAGCCCCGGTCGCGCTGGAGAATTTCAAGGTCATCACGTCCTCAATGAATCCGAGTGATTGCCTTTTTACCGCCCAGTTGGCTCACGCCACAAGCCCAATCGGGCCACACATTGCGAGAATAATGCCGAGGACGACGAAATGTTGCTTGGGATCCGGCGCTCCGGTCCAGAGTCTTTACCGCTTCTGTGGAGTCAGAGGTGGGGACCCCGAGATTTGATCTGAGTGTTTACTTCCTGCCACCCAGTGTCCACTTCTCGCCTGCAAACGCTAAGTTCAGCGGCTAGGAGGCCGTCCTTGAGAAGCTGCGGTCTGAAGCGGTCGCCACGCGGCGATATGAGTTTAAGATACTGTTTTCAATGAATTATCTATCCCGTCAGGGCGTGTATTCATACCTGTTCGTCGGCCGCAATCTGCGTTCTGTGATTGGTGAGCAAGAACCCGTACGCCCGGGCGGCGAAGCCGCGCTGGCCGGACGGATTTTGTCAGGTGGCGCCGGTTGAATCGGTCCCCTGGGAACCGTGGCCGGCGTTGTCTTAAAGGCGTTTCTCGCTTAGAGTCTGTTTCAACTGCGTTGAATCAGACTCGTCGCTTATCTTTTTGTTTGAGCATGATCTTTTCCGAAAACCGGTTTCCACTTTTCGGGATCATGCTCTAGAAGCGCAGCGTCTTCTCTTGTTTCGCGCCGGGGCGATGAGGGAAGCGATTTTCTTCGGAGAGTGAACGATGGGTTACAAAGTCGCGCTGGTCGGAGCGACCGGCAATGTCGGGCGTGAAATGCTCAACATTCTGGACGAGCGGAAATTCCCCGCGGACGAGGTGGTTGCGCTGGCCTCGCGCCGCAGCGTCGGCACCGAAGTTTCCTACGGCGATAAAACCCTGAAAGTCAAAGCGCTGGAAAACCACGATTTCAGCGACACCGATATTTGCCTGATGTCGGCCGGCGGCGCTGTGTCGAAAGAATGGTCGCCGAAGATCGGAGCGGCCGGCGCGGTCGTGATCGACAACTCCTCAACCTGGCGGATGGATCCCGACGTGCCGTTGATCGTGCCCGAGGTCAACGCGGACGCGGTGACCGGTTTCGCCAAGAAGAACATTATCGCCAATCCGAACTGCTCGACCGCGCAGCTCGTCGTGGCGCTGAAGCCGCTGCACGACAAGGCCGTCATCAAGCGGGTCGTGGTCGCGACCTATCAGTCGGTGTCCGGAGCGGGCAAGGAGGGGATGGACGAGTTGTTCGCGCAGACCAAGTCTGTCTATACCGCGAGCGAACTGGTCAACAAAAAGTTTCCAAAGCGCATCGCCTTCAACGTCATCCCCGAGATCGACGTGTTCATGGAGGACGGCTACACCAAGGAAGAATGGAAGATGATGGCGGAGACCAAGAAGATTCTTGATCCCAAAATCAGGCTGACCGCGACCTGCGTGCGCGTGCCGGTGTTCATCGGCCATTCGGAAGCTGTCAGCATCGAGTTCGAAAAGCCGATCACGCCGGATGAGGCGCGCAGCATCCTGCGCAACGCGCCGGGTTGTCTCGTCATCGACAAGCACGAGCCGGGCGGCTACGTCACGCCGTACGAATCGGCGGGTGAAGACGCCACCTATATCAGCCGTATCCGCGAGGACGCGACGGTGGAGAACGGCCTGTCGATGTGGGTCGTGTCCGACAACCTGCGCAAGGGCGCGGCGTTGAACGCAGTGCAGATCGCCGAGTGCCTGATTAACCGCAAGCTGATCAGCGCCAAGCAGAAAGCCGCCTGATTTCTGGAGTCCTTCACCGCTTCGCGGAAACGGTGAGGGACTCTGGCTTTTTGATTTGATGCGTTTCCGTCGCGCGAACCGGTATCCTATTTGCTCGAAGACGCTATAGGACTGCCGGCGGAAGCGGGTCAGGCCCAGGCGCGTTCGCGCTTGGCCTTTTCTTCGTAAGCCTCGATCGCCGGCTTCTTTTCCATCGTCAGTCCGATGTCATCGAGGCCGTTCAACAGGCAATGCTTGCGGAACGGGTCAATCTCGAACTTCAAAGTGCCGCCGTCGGGTCCCCGGATTTCCTGATTTGCGAGATCGATGGTCAACGTCGCGTTGGCGCCGCGTTCGGCGTCGTCGAACAGCTTGTCGAGGTCAGCTTGCGACACGCGGATCGGCAGGATCCCGTTCTTGAAGCAGTTGTTATAGAAGATATCGCCGAACGAGGTGGAGATCACGCAGCGGATGCCGAAGTCGAGCAATGCCCATGGGGCGTGCTCGCGCGAGGAGCCGCAGCCGAAATTGTCGCCGGCGACAAGGATTTCGGCATTGCGATAGGCCGGCTTGTTGAGAACGAAATCCGGATTCTCCGAGCCGTCTTCCCTATAGCGCTGCTCCGAAAAAAGTCCCTTGCCGAGGCCGGTGCGCTTGATGGTCTTCAGGTACTGCTTCGGAATGATCATGTCGGTATCGACATTGATGATCTTCAGCGGCGCAGCGACGCCTTCCAGCGTTGTGAACTTGTCCATGGCAGGAATCCTAATACCCTGGCACTCTAACCCGGTCCCGGCCTCAATCCAAGGCGCAATCCTGTGAGCCTAATCTGCCGCCTGCGCCTCGATCGCCTCCATCTCGGCATCGGAGAGCCCGAAGTGATGGCCGATTTCATGAATCAGCACATGGGTGATGATATGGCCCAGTTCTTCGTCATGCTCGGCCCAGTAGTCGATGATGGGACGGCGGTAAAGCCAGATCAGATTGGGTAGCCTGGCAACGTCATCCTGGCTCTGGAACGGCAGGCCCGTGCCCTGGAATAGTCCCAGCAGATCATATTCGCTGTCGGCTTTCATCTCGTCCAGCACCTCGTCGGTCGGGAAATCTTCGACACGGATGATGAGACCTGCGCACAGGCGCCGGAAATTCTCGGGCAGGCGGGCAAAAGCCTCGCGCGCCATGGTTTCCATGTCAGTCAGCGAGGGGGCCTTGGCGGAGATCCACATGGCGTTTGTCTAGCCCGCGTTTCGTGGTCGCCGCACCTGTTTTTCGCAAACCGGGGCGGTGTTGCGGTTGACGCGGGCGCGGCAATCGGAGACCGTCCATGGTGGACAGAGATAATCGGGGCGCAGCCATGGACGTCAGGATGACAGCGGGGGGGCTTGCGACGGGAGCTGCGATGCTGCTCTTGCTGCTGGTGCCGGGAACGTTGCTTTTTATGTACAGCGCCCAGGCGCAAACCACTGTGAGAAACATGGATCGCGCCGCTCCGTTTGATGTGTCGGCACAGACTCGCAAGCGGCGACCGCGCGTGCGAATCTATCGCGAGGACGAGCGTGGGGTCTATCCGAGCTATAATCCGGGCGCCGACGCGGTACGCGACTGCACCGCGCATTATGTGCAGGAATTTCGGCCGAGCGGGACGGTGATCGTTCCGCGGATGAACTGCTACTGGCGTCACGGTTAACTGTTCAATTCAGGCGCGGTTTGATGGGGAATCGCGGCAGTTCGGTAACGCTATCCGCACATATAAAGCATATTGCCGCAGGTCCATTGCAGGCGCATTCACGTCGCATTCACTTCCCGGCTCATAGCCTTGTCACTGGTGTCTCGCTCGCGCGTCACGGCGGCGATGGATTTATCTGCCTGATGTCGCGGTTACTTGTCCCACCCAAGGAGGTCTATATGCTCTTGAAGAAAATTCTAGGATTGGCCGCTCTCGGCGCGCTTCTGATTGTCGCGACTCCCGCGCAGCACGCGCAGGCGGCGACTCCGGTCGTTCCGGGGATCGTCGCCGGGCAGAGCGACGCAGGTAAGCTGACGACCAACGTACAGTGGGGACATCACCACAACCGTCATTGGCGGCATCACCATCATCACCGCCGCCATTGGCATAACCATCGTCACCACCGCCACAACTGGAATCGTCATCATCATCGCCACCACCATCATCGTCACTGGCGTTGATGATCCAGGTCGGGAGTTCGGCGAAGCCGGTTCCCGCCATGTCGAGCAGGCTCGCTGTGCGGGCCTGCCTTCTTTGAAGCGTGGCGGATCTTTCGAGAAACGTGTCATAATGACAGTGCACGTCGATCCACGGAGCAATCGCCATGAAAAGATATCCGGGCGTGAGTTTCGCTGCTGCAATTCTTGTATCTTGTGGCATGCCATTAGTTAAAAGCGCGCAGGCTGCCCCGCGCTTCGGTGCTGTCGCCACGCAGCCGATGACGCTCACCGAGGTCGTTGCGGCGCGGCATGCCCATCGCCCGCATCGCGGATATCGCCTCAGGCGTCATCGCGCGCGCGTGTACGTGCGTGGTCCCTATCAATCTTACTATGGACGGCCAGATTACTACGTACCGGCAGGACGGGCTCCGTTCTTTCCGTTCGGCTTCGGCTACGGTCTCGATCCGTCCTGGTGAGGTCATAATTGGGGCCAATGCCGATCAGATCGGTAGTCGCGCTTTTTTCGCCGCATCGTAGATTTCGATGCGCAGGATCGGAAAACGCGACTTCAAGTCGGTCGCGGCCTGCTTCGCCTGGTCGAGCGTCTCGAACTGGTTCTTGAAATGCCCGTCGACCTGTAGCGTAAAGCCGGCTTCCGGCGGCACGTCGGCGCGCGGGGCAGGACTGGATATCGGTTTGGTCGTCGTAGCGGCAGGCGTCGGCGGCACAGCCATGGGTGCCGGAATCGGCGTGGTGATTGTGCGGGCCGGTTTTCGCGGCAAGGTAAGGGCATCCCGCGGCACGGTCGCGATCGGCTTTTCAGCCGCGCCTGGAGCGGCCTTGCTGTTACCCTTCACGACCTCCGGCCTCGCGACCTTGCCTTTTGCGGACGCCAGCTTTGCAGGCGTCCTCGTGGGCGTCTTCTTTGCCGATGCCTTGGTATTGGCGGTCGAGCGCGGCATTTCAGCCGGCTTGCGAGGGGGCGCTTTGGTTTTGGCTGTTTTCATCCGGCATCTTGACTGACGGTCCGTCGGCGACCAACCCGGCAGTCGAGGCAAGCCGGATCGCCGTCGCACCCTTGCTGACAGCTTGTTCGATCGACGATCGAGCGGAAACGGATCGGAAGCTCCGCCCTGCCGGACAAGCGTGCACGGATAGTCCGGGCACTGCGAAAACCCCGTTCGGCAGAAAGCGACGCGGCGCGCCTCGATCACATGGCTGTGTTGTGCTTCATTGCGGTGTCGAGTGCAAGGCCATCATGCTTCGCTTGAAAACGCTTTCAAGCGAAAGAAGGTTCAAGGCCATTCGCGTATATCGACGAAATGCCCTGCGATCGCGGCTGCCGCCGCCATCGATGGCGACACAAGATGCGTGCGGCCCTTGAAGCCTTGCCGACCCTCGAAATTGCGATTCGAGGTGGAAGCACAGCGCTCATCCGGCTTCAGCTTGTCAGGATTCATCGCAAGGCACATCGAGCAGCCGGGTTCTCGCCATTCGAATCCGGCCTTGATGAAGATCTTGTCGATGCCTTCCGCCTCCGCCTGTTCCTTCACCAGCCCTGAACCGGGCACGACCATGGCATTGACGTTGCCGTTGACCGTCCGGCCATCCGCGATCTTCGCGGCGGCGCGCAAGTCTTCAATGCGACCGTTGGTGCAGGAGCCGATGAAGACGCGGTCGAGCTTGATGTCGGTGATTTTCGTACCGGGGCTCAGGCCCATGTAATGCAGCGCGCGCTCCTTCGACAGCCGCTTGGCCTCATCCTCGATGTCGGCGGGATCCGGCACCTTGCCGGTCACGGCGATCACGTCTTCAGGACTGGTTCCCCAGGTCACGATCGGCGGCAGCATGGCGGCGTCGAGCCGGATCTCGTGATCGAAGTGCGCGCCTTCATCGCTGCGCAGATTTTCCCAGTACCGCATGGCCGCATCCCAACCGGCGCCCTTCGGCGCTTTCGGCCGGCCTTTCAGGAATTCGTACGCCGTCTCGTCCGGCGCTATAAGGCCGGCGCGCGCGCCGCCCTCGATCGACATGTTGCACACCGTCATGCGACCTTCCATCGATAGCGCGCGGATCGCTTCGCCGGCGTATTCCAGCACGTAGCCGGTGCCGCCTGCGGTGCCTATTTCTCCAATGATGGCGAGGATGATGTCCTTGGCGGTGACGCCATCCGGCAGCTTGCCGTTGACGACGGCGCGCATGTTCTTCGCTTTTTTCTGGATCAGCGTCTGGGTCGCCAGCACATGCTCGACCTCGGATGTGCCGATGCCGTGCGCCAGCGCCCCGAACGCGCCATGGGTTGAGGTGTGACTGTCCCCGCAGACGATGGTGGTGCCGGGTAGGGTGAAGCCCTGCTCGGGGCCGATGACGTGAACGATGCCCTGTCGCTTGTCGAACTCGTTGTAGTATTCGATGCCGAAATCCCGGGCGTTCTGCGCCAGCGCAGCGATCTGCTCGGCGCTCTCCGGATCGGGATTGGGCTTTGAGCGATCGGTGGTCGGTACGTTGTGATCGACCACGGCGAGCGTTTTCTCGGGCGCATGGACCTTGCGTCCGGCGACGCGCAAACCCTCGAACGCCTGAGGCGACGTCACCTCGTGAACGAGGTGACGGTCGATGTAGAGCAGGCAGGTGCCGTCTTCGGCCTCATGCACCAGATGATCATTCCAGATCTTGTCATACAGGGTTGTCGGTTTGGACATGGACATGAACCTGTTGGAATTCTTGAAGCGGGGCGCGCAAACCGCACGCAGCACAATCGCTGACGTGAGGGTGCAGCGTCAGGCCGCCGAGGTCGCGAACCGTCCGAAGAAGCGCCCCGGCAAACGGCTGCGATCGTCGATCACGATGCGGGCTGGGAACCGGCCGATGTCGCTGCTGATCTGATCCGTAACCATTGCGTCTTTTACCATGGCGGCATCCGCCGCGACAATCAAACGACCGGCGGCCTTCCGGATAGATAGTCTTGATCGCCGCAACAAAAAAGCGCGGTCGTCGCCGCGCTTTCGAAAATTTCGGGAAGCCGGGGCGGCTTGCGTTCAGTTCGTCGCGGCCTTCTTGTCCGGCCTCTCCTGCTTGTCCTGCTTTTCGACGATGCGCGCCGACTTGCCGCGCAATTTGCGCAGATAGTAAAGCTTGGCGCGGCGCACCTTGCCGCGGCGCACCACCTTGATCGAATCGATCATCGGGGAGAGCAGGGGAAACACGCGCTCGACGCCCTCGCCGTAGGAAATCTTGCGGACCGTGAAGCTCTCGTTGAGCCCGCCGCCGGAGCGGCCGATGCAGACGCCTTCATAGGCCTGCACGCGGGTCCGCTCGCCTTCCACCACCTTGACGTTGACGATCACGGTGTCGCCGGGGCCGAACTCGGGGATGGTCTTGGTCGCCGACAGCTTGTCGAACTGCTCTTTTTCGAGCTGCTGAATGATGTTCATTGCAATCTCCATCGGCGGCGCGCCCGGCCGTATGTGGGGGCTGCGCGGAATTCATCTGTCCAGTGGCGCGCATTCCGCAAAAGTGGATGCCGGTTCTGCGAAAAGAATACGCGCAACACAATAAGTTAGAGTATTTTCCAGCGGCAAACCGGATTCCACTTTGCCTGAAAATGCTCGCTGCGCGAATTTGGGCTTCCTATACGGCAAAGCCGTCGCGTTGTCACCCGTCTGTCTTGCTTTTTGGCGGATTTTGCCTGGTCCTGGCTGCCCAGAGGTCTGGACGGCGGGCTTTCGTCAAGGCTTCCGCCTCGGCCTTGTGCCAGGCCGCCACCTTGGCGTGGTCGCCGGACAGGAGGATGTCGGGGATCGGCCGGCCCTCGAATTCCTGCGGACGCGTGTATTGGGGATATTCGAGGAGCCCGTGCGAAAAACTCTCATCCTCGCCGGATTCCGTCTTGCCCATCACCCCCGGCAGAAGCCGGACGCAGGCGTCGATCAGCGCCATCGCCGCGATTTCACCCCCTGACAGCACATAATCTCCGATCGAGACCTCTTCGAGCCCCCGCGCATCGATGACCCGCTGGTCCACCCCCTCAAAACGCCCGCAGACGATCAGCGGGCCGGGCCCCGTGGTGAGTTCCGCCACCCGTGACTGGGTCAATGGCCGACCACGCGGACTCATCAGAAGGCGCGGTGTCTCCGGCGAGGTGTTCGCGGCGTCGATGGCCCTGGCCAGCACGTCCGCGCGCAGCACCATGCCCGGGCCGCCGCCGGCCGGGGTATCATCGACGCTGCGGTGGCGGTCGGTGGCCGAGTCGCGGATATCCCGAGTTTCGAGTACCCAAAGGCCGGCGGCCAGCGCCCTTCCGGCGAGGCTGACGCCGAGCGGGCCGGGGAACATCTCCGGGAACAGGGTCAGGACGGTCGCGCGCCAGGTCATTCGAGGGGACACCAAGCCGGTAACTCAGGAATTGTCATGGCCGGGACAAGGCAGCATGACGAAGGTATCGCACGTGGCTCTGTCAGTCGAAATCCGGCTTATCGCCGCCGATTTCGCCGGGAATTTCAATCACCACGCGTCCGCCGGCGATGTCCACGGTCGGCACCACGGCATCAGTGAACGGCAGCAGCAGGGTTGGACCCTGCGCAGGCGCGATCTCGATGATGTCACCGGCGCCGAAATTATGAATGGCGGCGACGGTTCCGAGCGTCGTGCCGGCGGCATCAACGGCGGCAAGACCGATCAGGTCGGCGTGGTAAAATTCGTCGTCGTCCGTCTTGGGCAGCTTGTCTCGCGCGACATAGAGTTCGGTGCCGTTGAGCCGCTCGGCCTCCTCGCGCGTGGTCACGCCCGTGAACGTTGCGACGAGGTGGTCCTTGGCGGCGCGCGCGTGCGCCACCTCAAGCTGCCGCGCGCCATCCCTTGTCGTGAGCGGGCCGTACCGCATCACCGACATCGGGTCTTCGGTGAACGTCCACAGTCTTACCTCGCCGCGCAGGCCGTGCGCGGCGCCGATCCGGGCGACGCAGACCCGTCTTTCCTTCTCCCCTTGTGGGAGAGGGTGGTGAACGCCGTCAACGACGGCGTGAACCGGGTGAGGGGGCATCATCGACGGCGTCTTGCTCCTCACCCGCCCTCGCTCCGCTCGGGCACCCTCTCCCGCAAGGGGAGAGGGTGACTCCCGCGAACCATCGAATGGTTTCCGTGGAGCCACACGCGTTCTTCAGCTTACGCCTTCGCGGCGGCTTCGGCCTGCGCCTTGCGCTCCTTGCGCGGCACGGCCTTCACGGGGTTGTTACGCGGTGTGCGCTTCTTGACGCCGGCGGCATCGAGAAAACGCGCGACGCGGTCCGACGGTTGCGCGCCCTTGGCGAGCCAGGCCTTGACTTTGTCGAGGTCGAGCTTGAGCCGGTCGGCATTGTCCTTCGGCATCAGCGGATTAAAGTGGCCGAGCCGCTCGATGAAACGGCCGTCGCGCGGATAGCGGGAATCGGCGGCGACGACATGATAGACCGGCCGCTTCTTGGTGCCGGCACGGGCAAGGCGGATCACGACGGGCATAAAGTTCTCCTTTTGAGGTCTGTCTGGTGAATGAGGTCTGTCTGGTGAATTCGTTGTGCCGCTAAAGCAGCGGCGAAATGTGTGAAGCTGTTCGTCTCATTTTTTCTTCCGGGGGAAGCCGAGACCGGGCAGCGGCGGCTTGCCGGTCAGTCCGGTGAGGCCGGGAAGATTCGGCAGGCCGCCGCGCAATCCGGCCGGCAGGTCTTTCGGCAATTGCGGCAGGCCGTCGGCGCCTTTCGGCATTTTGTCCGCGAGCGCCTTCATCTGTTCAGGGCTCGGCATGCCGGCGCCGAAACCCATGGCTTGCGCGATGCCGGCGAGGGGACCGCGCTTACCGCCTCCCATCATCTTCATCATGTCGGCCATGCCGCGATGCATCTTGAGGAGCTTGTTGATCTCCTCGACCTTCTGGCCGGCGCCGGCGGCGATGCGCCGCTTGCGGCTGGCCTTGAGGATTTCGGGGTGCTTGCGCTCCTGCCGAGTCATGGAGTCGATCACGGCGACCTGACGCTTGATGATCCTGTCGTCGAGGCCGGCCGCGGCCATCTGGTTCTTCATCTTGGAGACGCCGGGCATCATGCCCATCAGGCCGGAGATGCCGCCCATTTTGGACATCTGCAGCAACTGCTCGCGCATGTCGTTGAGGTCGAACTGGCCCTTGCGCATCCGCTCGGTGGTGCGCGCTGCCTTTTCGGCATCGATATTGGCGGAGGCTTTTTCGACCAGCGAGACCACGTCGCCCATGCCGAGGATGCGGCCGGCGATACGGGAAGGATGGAAATCCTCCAGCGCGTCGGTCTTTTCGCCGGTACCGATCAGCTTGATCGGCTTGCCGGTGACCTGACGCATCGATAGCGCGGCGCCGCCGCGCCCGTCGCCGTCGACGCGGGTCAGCACGATGCCGGTGAGGCCGACGCGTTCATCGAACGATCGCGCGAGATTGACCGCGTCCTGGCCGGTGAGCGAATCCGCGACCAGAAGCACTTCATGCGGATGGGCGGCGGTTTTGATGTTCGCCGCCTCAGACATCATCTCTTCATCGAGCGTGGTGCGGCCGGCCGTGTCGAGCAGCACCACGTCGTAGCCGCCGAGCTTGCCGGCCTCCAGAGCGCGGCGAGCGATCTGCTCCGGCTTCTGCCCCACCACGATCGGCAGCGTCTTGATGTCCAGGTCGCGTCCAAGCACCGCGAGCTGCTCCATCGCCGCCGGACGATAGATGTCGAGCGAAGCCATCAGCACTTTGCGTTTGTCCCGCTCGGTCAGTCGCCGCGCCAGTTTCGCGGTCGTGGTGGTCTTGCCCGAGCCTTGCAGGCCGACCATCATGATGGTGATCGGCGGAACGGCGTTGAGATCGATGGTCTGGCCGTCAGAACCGAGCGTGGCGATCAGTTCGTCATGAACGATCTTCACCACCATCTGGCCCGGCGTCACCGATTTGACGACGGTCGCGCCGATCGCCTGTTCGCGGACCTTGTCGGTAAAGCTGCGCACCACGTCGAGCGAGACGTCGGCCTCCAGCAGCGCCCGGCGCACCTCGCGCATGGCGGCATCGACATCGGCTTCCGTCAGCGCGCCGCGCCGCGTCAGCCGATCGAGAATGCCGCCAAGCCGTTCCGACAGATTGTCGAACATGCCGCTTCCTTTTCTTTACCTCTCCCCGGCGGGGAGAGGTCGGACGGCGTAGCCGTCCGGGTGAGGGGGCACCTCAGTGCCTAGCCGGTCATTCGACCGTCAAAGCTCGTTCCAAAACACATTTGCGCCCGAGGGCGCACAGCGCTGTCGGGCGTTGACCTCCGGCCCCTGCGGCCGGTCGGCGGGTCGAAAAGAACATCTTTTCGAGAATTCAGGCGGATTTACAGGTACCCGCCTGCCCGAGTCAAGCTGATCAGCGGGCCGCGTCTCATGGCGTTCCCTTGATCTCCCAGGAGACGCCGACCGTCACGCGAAGCGTCTCCTCGCCGGGCGCGATGGCGGCCTCCGCGGCCATCGGCGCCGCGGCACGGCGGTACAATACCGGCACCGCGCTGCCATGCTCCGCAATGCTGACCGGCGCGCCGAGCGACACACCCGCGGCCTTGGCATAGATCTCCGCCTTGCGCCGGGCGTCGGCGATCGCCTCGGCGCGCGCGTGGTCGAGCAGCTTCGATGCGTTCGAAACCGTGAAATTGATGCCGCCGATGTCGTTGGCGCCGGCCGCAGTGACCGCATCGATCACGCCGGCCATCTTGGCTATGTCACGCAGTTTGACGGTGATGCGGTTGGTGGCGCGATAGCCGGAGAGGACGCTGGGGCCCGAGCGATTTTGATTGGTGTATTGCGGTTGCAGCGACAGCCGCGAGGTCTGATAGTCCTTTTCGGCGATGCCGGCGCTTTTCAGCGCGGCCAGCACCTTGCTCATGGCGGCATTGTTGGCTTCGGACGCTTCGCGCGCCGTCTTGGCGTCGGTCGTGACCCCCGCTTCGATCTCAGCCAGATCGGGCGGCGCTGAAATCGTGGCCTCGCCGGTTACCGAGATCGTCGGCGGCGGCGCATCGGCTTGCGCCGGCCGCGAGATCAAGGCGGCGACGGTCGCAACGGCGATGGCGAGCGTTATTCGATTCTGCATGGCGGTTCTCATTTCAGCGGAACGTAGACATCGATGACCAGATTGTCTTCCTCAGTCTTCAGTGGATCGGTCGTATATTCCTCGATGAAGGTATCCTTGGCTTCAAGTTTCCGGTCGTCCAGGGTGTTCGTGATCGCCTCATAGGTGTTGTCCATGTTGTCATAAGAGCCGCGATGCACGAACTTCAGCGCCTTGCCTTCGGGTGATTTACCCATGCTCATGTTCTTGGGCAGGTTCTTGATCTCCCGGTCGACGGGGGTTTCCGCCAGAAACGAAAAGCCGTTATCGTCAGTTGAAGTATAGACGATCATCATATTGCCGGCGGGCTTGACCCCCTGTTTGTCGAGAACGGCGGCCAGCGACTTGAACGAATCAATCAGCGTCTCGAACGCGTTTTCCCAAGTGGCGGTGTTTCGCAACGTCAGGACCATCTTCGGCGTCAGCGTGGTTTCCTCGCCGAAGGGGTCCGCCGTCTGCATGGGTGCGGTAGCCGGCGGCTTCGGGGCTTCGGCTGTCGGGTCTTTCGGCGTCTGCACTTCAGCAGGGGGCGGGACGGGGGTTGCCGGTGCCGTGCTTCCGGGCGGGGTCGGTGCTGGCGGCGGGGCCGGGGATTCGGGCGCCGTCGCGCCGGGAGGCGTCGCGGGCGGGGTCTGGGCAAGTACGGCGGAAGGCCCCAGGGACAAGGCCACCGGGATCATTGCGATCGCGAGGTGGCGAAAAAGGCGGGGGCGGTTCATTGAAGGGGTCTCCCTGGTGCTGGCCGACGTCTCGCGCTGACCGATATCCGCAAGACCCGACCCTTGGCCGCCCTTGCGGCGGAATTATGCGAGGCCTGACAAGCTGCTCTGATATCCGACTCGCGACGGAGTATGTCATGAGACATATGTCATGCCGCATCGTGGCGGGTGTGGGGCGCCGACAAGGATTTGCGTGACACTGGTCAACCGGCGCGCATTCGCCATATAAGGTCGCGGAAGGCGGATGCCGGAAACGGACGCCGGAAACTGGAAACCGATGGGCGCGCTCGCAAATCATGCTTTCAGCAAGATGAATGGCATCGGCAACGAGATCGTCGTTGTCGATCTTCGTGACAGCCCTGCCTCGGTCACGGCGGAAGAGGCGCGTGCCGTCGCATCGCCGGCGGGCGTTCCTTATGATCAGTTGATGGTTCTGCAGCCCCCGCGGACGCCTGGCACCGAAGCCTTGGTTCGCATCTACAATAAGGATGGCTCCGAGGCCAATGCATGCGGCAACGGCATGCGCTGCGTGGCGCGCCAGATATTCGAGGCTTCAGGTAAGGACGCGCTGACTTTCGAGACGCGCGCCGGGCTTCTGAACTGCTGGCGAAACTCCGCGCCTGGTCTCTACACCGTCGATATGGGACCGCCAAAATTCGGCTGGAGGGATATTCCGCTCGCCGAGGAATTCCGCGATACCCGCTATATCGAACTCCAGGTCGGGCCGATCGACGCCCCTGTGTTGCATTCGCCGTCCGTGGTCAGCATGGGCAATCCCCACGCGATCTTCTGGGTTGACGACGTGAATGCTCATGACCTTGAGCGTTTCGGGCCGCTGCTGGAAAATCATCCGATTTTTCCAGAGCGCGCCAACATCACGCTGGCCCATATCGTCGACCGCGATCACATCGCGATGAGGACTTGGGAGCGCGGCGTGGGCCTGACCAAGGCTTGCGGCTCGGCGGCCTGTGGGACGGCGGTCGCGGCGGCGCGACTCAAGCGGGCCGCGCGCATCGTTCATATGATGCTTCCCGGCGGCGACCTGACCATCGAGTGGCGCGAACGCGACGATCATGTGCTGATGACCGGTCCGGCCGTATTCGAATACGAAGGCACCTTCGATCCGGCGCTGTTCGCCTCGGTGGCCTGATGCCGGTCGACGTCGTCACCTTCGGCTGCCGGCTCAATGCCTTTGAATCCGAAGTCATCCGTCGCAATGCGGAAGCGGCCGGCCTTGACGAGATCGTCATCATCAACAGTTGCGCCGTGACCAACGAGGCAGTGGCGCAAACACGTCAATCGATCCGCCGCCTAAGACGCGAGCGGCCTTCGGCGCGCATTGTCGTCACCGGGTGCGCCGCGCAGATCGAGCCGGCGATGTTCGCGCAGATGGCCGAGGTCGACCGCGTGATCGGCAACGATGACAAGATGCGGGGTGATGCGTGGCGCGCCGCGCGGGCCGCGTTTGCTGGGTCTGATGTGGCAATCCCGGCCGAGAAGAAAATTGCGGTGACCGATATCATGGCGGTGACCGAGATGGCGCCGCATCTCGTCGATGGCTTTCGAGGCGGACTACCGCGCGCTTTCGTGCAGGTGCAGAATGGCTGCGATCATCGCTGCACCTTCTGTATCATTCCCTTCGGACGCGGCAATTCCCGCTCGGCGCCGATGAACGTGATCGTCGATCAGGTTCGCGCGCTCGTCGAGGCGGGTCACGTCGAGGTCGTGCTGACCGGTGTCGACCTCACAAGCTATGGCGCCGATCTTCCGGGCCGGCCGCGACTGGGCGGACTGGTCAAACAGATCTTGCAGCGGGTCCCGGAGATGACGCGGCTTCGAATTTCGTCGATCGATTCGATCGAGGCGGATCGCGATTTGCTGGATGCGGTCGCGAACGAGGAGCGGTTGATGCCGCATTTGCATCTGTCGTTGCAATCCGGAGACGACATCATCTTGAAACGGATGAAGCGGCGGCATTCGCGCCGGGAGGCCATCGAGTTCTGTGCGCAGGTGCGGCGGCTGAGGCCGGACGTCGCCCTCGGCGCCGACATCATCGCCGGCTTTCCGACCGAGACCGATGACATGTTCGCGCGGTCGCTGGATCTCGTTGCCGAATGTGATCTCACTTTCCTGCATGTGTTTCCGTACTCATTGCGGCCGGGTACGCCGGCGGCACGGATGCCGCCGGTCGCGGCTGAAGTGATCAGGGATCGCGCCGGGCAGTTGCGGGCGGCAGCGGGTGCCGCGTTGCGGCGGCGGCTGGCGGGGGAGGTCGGCGCAACGCGCCGGGTGCTGATCGAAAACGTCATCCAGGGTCGCACCGAGCACTTTCTACCGGTCGCGATCGCGGGAGACATGCCCGGCACCGTGCGGACGATAACGGTCACGGGGCACGATGGTAAGCGGCTGCTGCCTTGATCCTGTTGCGCTCCGGCACGGCTTGGGCAGGGTTGACGAGATCGACGAGATCGATGACTGAGTCCTGCGTTTCGCGGTCCAGGCGGCGCATAGGGGGCCAGCCGAGCTTTCATCATGGGTAAATCAAAGACTCGGTTGGCCGGACTCCGTTAACGATCACCCCCGCCTTTTACTCCGGGGGACGGAACCATGCTGGCGCGGCACGATTGAAGTGATGCATCGTCAGGGCGGGGGCGGCTGCTGTACATGGTCTGGCCGGCCAATATTGCGAGTGGTTTTATTTTCCTCATCTCCGGGTAGGGCGCGTGGTTCGGCTGGGTTTTGTCATTGGCTTTGTCGCTGTCATCGGGATTTTGCTTTCCGGTTTTGCGGCGTGGCGGGCTCACGATCAGGAACTGGCAATCGACCATATCGCGCTATCGCGCGCGATCGACGTCCACGCCAGTCTGGTGCAGGAGCGTCTCACCCAACGAGAGCTTTTGGCGCGGGTCGCCTCCAGGCTTTTTCGGTCGCCGTCCGCGGTGCAAGCCAACATGCTCCATCCGTTGCGTGCCTCCATCTATGCCTTTGAGACCGATTTCGTTGTTGCCGCCTGGGTTGCGCGTCTTGAACCCAGCGATTTTTCACAGGCTCATGATGTCCTGGCGGCGGCTAAATTTCCAAACTCCCAGATCCGGAATTTTGACGATACCCCGCGCGATCTGGCGTCGCTCGACAAACCGATCGACGTGGTGATGGATGTCGAACCGCAAAATCCACAAACCTCCGCCTTTCCCGGGCGCTCGCTCGACCAGCATCCGATCTTGGGTCCGATGTTCGCGCGGGCAATGCAGACCAAGACGTCCGCTGTGTCGGATCCGCTCAATCTGATGGTGCGGGACGGTCCGATAGGACTCGTTATCGCGACGCCGGTTTTTCAGGGGGAAAGCGAAACCGTCGCCGGCTTTATTACGTTTTCCTATGAGCTTGCGTCGTTGATGCTGACCAACGACGAACTGTCGCTGTTTTCCGTCGTTCTGAAAAATCCGCGTAATCCGGCCTCTGAATTGATCGCCGACGACCGCGGCAAGGTTACTTCGCGTCTCAGGCGGGCGGCTGATCCCGGTCCACTGGTGTCGCGTACGGTGACCTTCGGTGGCCGAGACTGGTCACTAGGCTATTACCCGAAAACAAATGCCATGCGTCGCGCGCAAAAGCTGGCCGCAGTGGTAGCCGCGATAGGTCTGGCGCTGACCAGTATCATTTGCGGTCTGTTCGGTTATGTCGCCTACAATAACTTGAGGTTGAGCCGCGAGATTCAGGTCCGGATCGGGTTTGAGCGACGGTTGACCGCCGTGATCGATGAACTCAATCACCGTGTGAAGAACATTCTCGCCGTGATTCAGTCGATCGTCACGCGGACGCTACGGCACGGCTCCGACATCGAAGTCGCCCGCGAATTGCTGATCGGCCGGATCCACGCCATGTCAAATGTGGTTTCGCTGCTCAGCGAAAGCCAGTGGCAGGGCGTCAAACTGAGAGGACTGTTCGAGGCCCGCGCCATCCCTCATGTCGACCGCATCGCGATCCACGGTCCTGATATCACCGTCAGCGCGCGGGCGGCTCAGAGTCTCTCATTGCTGTTCTTCGAATTGGCGTCGCATTCCGACGAGGGACTGTCGCTGGTCGGCAAGCATCCGCATATTGTGGTGCATTGGGAAGTCGACGGTGAGGACGACGAGGCGCTGTTTCGTTTCCGGTGGGAAGAATTCAATACCAGTGCCGCGACACGACGCGAAGATAGCGATTTCGGCATCATCCTGCTGGACCGGGTCGCGCCGGAGGCGCTGGGCGGCATCTCCAAGCGGTATTTTACCGAGGTAAGCTATGTCTATGAACTCGCCGCTCCCATGGAGACCGTCGTGGATTTGACCGAGAGAGATCGCACCATGCAGATATCGAAGCCCCTTAAGCCCTGAGCTCAGCAGGCTTACTCAACGTGCAACTCCAGTTCTATCCCGAAACCGGTTCGAGCTTCGACACCCTGCGGACGAGCCACCGCCGCTATCGGCCTCGGCTATGGAAGCCGCGTATCCCTTGATGTCGAACTATCGGCCGTTGCCGATCACGGCCCTGACAGTGTCGTCCGGACCAAAATCCTCCGAGCCCTCGACATAAAGCAGGGCGCTGAGCTTCGATCGTGCGCGGTTGACGCGACTCTTGATGGTGCCGACTGCGCATCCGCAGATCTTGGCCGCGTCCTCGTAGGAAAATCCGGAAGCGCCCACGAGGATCAAAGCCTCCCGCTGATCTTGTGGCAGTTTGTCGAGCGCCGCCCGGAACTCCTCGAACTCCAGGTGAGCATTCTGGCTCGGCTGCGATTTCAGCGTTTTCGCATAGTTGCCATCTGAATCCTCGACCTCCCGCCGCCGCTTGCGGTAGTCCGAGCGGAAAAGGTTGCGAAGGATCGTGAACAGCCATGCCGGAAGATTCGATCCCGGCTGAAACGAATCGATATTGGCAAGCGCGCGGAGCAGGGTTTCCTGCACGAGATCGTCGGCTCTATCGCCATTTCCGCTCAAGGAAATCGCAAAAGCGCGCAGGTTCGGCACTGATGCCAGGATCTCCTCACGGAGTGAATCTGTGAGAGGCATTTAATCCCTCCCCTCATTTTTTGCATCAAGATCGCCCTCAAGATCGCCCCTTGGGGTTATTTGTGGTTTCTCTGGCTCTGATGCATCCAGCTTTCGAATTAATTCGGCAAACCGGTCGGGGATACCCTGCCTCACAACGTCATCATACATGGCGCGAAGCTGATGCCCGATCCTTGATTGAATCTCGGCGTTGAGGCCGCCTTTGGCGGGTGATGGCTTTGAATCTTTCATGACGTCGCGCCCGAGTTTCAAGGTATTGAAGTTACTGGAAGTTTCTGCATTTCGTGCCGCTTTCACGGAACTCTTATGCAACCTAATTCAACACCGATGTGAAAGTTCCGGCGGTCGGGAACTTTTGTCAGGCGTGGGCGTAGATAGTCCGGGTTGGCGGGATGCGCCGCTTGCAGTGCTGCGCCGACGGGGCCGGGCATGAGCTATTTCGAAAAAGGATAGATGGGAATGTTTCGATCACAGGTCGTTGCCGAGCATTTGCCGCTTTTGCGCCGTTATGCCCGCGCCCTGACGGGAAGCCAGGCGTCGGGCGACGCCTATGTCGGTGCCATGCTGGAGGCGCTGCTTCAGGATCCAACGCTGCTTGACGAGCGGCATGGGCCGCGGACGGGTCTGTTTCGGCTGTTCACCCGAATCTGGAATTCGGTCTCGATCAACGGAGGCGCCGACGAGGTGCCGACCCTGGCGCCGACAGAACGCCGGTTGACCAATATCACGCCGCTTCCGCGACAGGCGTTCCTGCTGCTGTCGCTGGAAGGTTTTTCGGAGGAGGAGGCCGCTTTTGTTCTCGAGGTCGACGTCGCTGAAGTGCGCAGGCTGAGCGGTATCGCCGGCCGCGAGATGGCGGCGGAAATCGCAACGGACGTCCTCATCACCGAGGATGAGACGTTCATCGCGATGGATCTGGAAAGTCTCGTCAAGGGCCTTGGACACCGTGTGATTGGTGTTGCGCGGACCCATGCCGATGCGATCGCGCTCGCCAAGACCAGGGAGCCGGGCCTCATTCTGGCCGATATTCAGCTCGCTGACGGCAGTTCCGGGTTGGACGCTGTCAATGAACTTTTGCGCGTCGTCGAGGTGCCCGTCGTCTTCATAACAGCCTATCCGGAGCGTTTTCTGACCGGGGAGCGGCCCGAGCCGGCGTTCCTGATCTCCAAACCGTTCCAACCCGCCATGGTTTCGGCAGTAGCCAGTCAGGCGCTGTTCTTCCAGCGGAATTCGCGCAACCGAGAGCCTCGGGCTGCTGCTTCATAGTCATCGCGAGAAGGGGGCCGCCGGCTCGTCGCCGCCAAAATTCTCCATCGCCGGTCGCGCGATAGGGGACGGCGGTGAAGGCAACAGGGAGTGCCGACCGCCTTTCCGCTTCTGGACTCAGAACCGGAGTTCTCGGATTTTGATCTGACGCGACCGGACTCCATTTCGTTCGAAAACGCTCCCAGCGTTTCATTCCCGCCGCTTTCCTAAATCGACAGTGAAACAATGTCCCCCAAGCGGCGTTGTTGCTAGCGGTTGAGATCCGCGCGATCGCAATGGTCGTTCCGGCTTGAGGAAAAAGAGGCGATACGATGATGCTTCAGACATCCGCAGGATTTCTCGCTGGGATCGCGGTGACTCTGTCATTGAGCGTCCCTATGGGGTCGGGCGATCGGGTGCTGAGGCAGGACACTGCGCAAGGCACTGCCGCGGCTGTCCATAGAGCCGTGAAATCCGATCTCGGCGCCGTCGTATTTCCTCACACCAGCAGCCGAACCGTTTCCTTTCGGCTGGAAAGCCTGCCAAGTATGTCGGTCGTATTCCGGATTCCTGGAAACTCCGGTCAGGGGGCGGGTGATCGCGTTACGACGCGGGAAAATCGAGATTTGAACCGCGCGCCGCCCCCGAGGCGGGCCAAGCGAGCAATCGCGTGCGAACCGGTGGTGAGCACGCTGACAGACGTTGCAAAACGGCTTGAGCCCGGTCGTTGCGTGACATGAGTTGCCATCAGAACTCCGTGTTTACGGCCTGACGCCGGTCCCGTCATCGGGGTTGCGCCTTCCCGCCAACAGTCCCAGCGCCAGACCGCCGACGGCCAGGATTGGAATCAGCTTCTTAATGCCGACAGCGCGTACGAGCTGAAGTCCTGCGGCTACCACCATTGGATCGGCGAGAAAACTTTGCGATGCCGCTTTCGCGTGCTGGGCTGCGCGCTTCTTCGCGGCTTTTCGCCGGATCAATAAAGCGACGACTGCGATGAAAGTGATCAGGAAGAAGATCGCCGCCCCGCTCAGACATGCCTCGATCAAGCCGTAGTTTTCAAGCACGAAGACAAACGTGGCTGCGCAGAGAAATACGATCGTGACGAATGCCGCGAAAGCCGCCACCAGCGCCAGACTCGTCAGTTGCACGGCGTCGCCTGCGCTTTCCTTGAAGTCGTCGATTGCTCGCTGGAACATTCCAAGGCCTCATCCGAAGCGAAATCATTTACTGAAACATTTGACGCGATCGGCCGCGTGCGACCGCAAGACGTGGCACACAGGCCGATCTGAAAATTTACATTGATCAACTCGGCGGTCATCGACGCCAAGTGACTCCGATCAAAAATCCCAGCCCGATCGCAAGTCCTACCGTGGCAAGGGGACGTTGTTGGATGGCTTCTTCCAGGGTGTCTTCAATGGTGGTTACGGCGCTTTGAGCTGCATCAATGGCTGCATTACCGCGCTCGGAGACTTCGGACAAAACAGAATCGACATTCGCCTTAGCCTGCTTGTATCCACGGCGCGCTTGCTTCCTGGCTGTGCCCGTCAATGCACTGAGCGCGTCCGAGACTTGATCGGCCAATGCGGAGATGTCGTTCTTGACGGCTGATAAATCTTTTTCGAGCCGGTCGTAGGTCGCTTTGTCGGTCAGGTTCTTGATCGCATTCTCGCCATCGCTCGCCATCCAACGCTCCTGAAAACTTGAGGGATATGAAAGCCAAACGTGCTGTCGAGGCTAAAGTTCCGCGACCGTCGGAATCGGGAATGATGCTCCAACGTCCGATGCGGGACAGTCGCAACGTCATGACGCCGTGCTCGGGAACGTCGAGGGTTCAGAACATCGGAAACCCGGTCGGTGGCCAACACGTCCACGGTCATTCTGCGCGGTGGTGCTTTGTTAGGAACCTTCTGGCTTTGCCAGGGATTGGCTCGCGCGCCAAATTGGAAGGGCGCTTTCTCTTGAATTCCGGCGGTCAATTGAGGAAGCTACGATGTTCATCACCCTCCTGATTACATTTTTCGTCGTGGTTCTTGTTCTTTATTTTATCAGCGTGTCGCCGGTTGGCGGACGCGGCAGGAAAATAGCCCGCACCGCCGTCATCGCGATCGGCGTTGCTGCGGCGCTGAAAAATCTTCAGATATTCTGAGGCAAGTGCTGACGGCGCCGAGGGTGACGCGCGCGGCGCCCGTGACAAGCAAGGCTGCTCCCGACGGCCGCGCGGGGGGCCGGTTCATTGCTGTTCGCAGGATCGAGCCGTCAATCCGTGGCGCTCCGCCTTGGCTTCGCGCCGTCGTTCGGTCAGGATGTATTCGGTATAGCCGTTCGGCTGCTCGCGGCCCTTGAACACCAGATCACAGGCAGCTCTGAAGGCCGTGCTGTCGAAATTCGGCGCCATCGGCTTGTAGAGCGAATCGCCTGCGTTCTGTTCGTCAACGATGACGGCCATGCGTTTGAGCGAATCCATCACCTGATCGCGGGTAACGACGCCATGATGCAGCCAGTTCGCCAGATGCTGACTGGAAATCCGCAGCGTGGCGCGATCTTCCATCAAGCCGATGTCGTGGATATCAGGCACCTTCGAACAGCCGACGCCCTGATCGATCCAGCGCACCACGTAGCCGAGAATTCCCTGACAGTTGTTGTCGATTTCCTGCTTCAGGTCTTCGGGCCCCCAGTTCGAATGAGACACCGGGATCGTGAGAAGATCGGACAGCCTGGCGCGCCGCCCGCCCGCCTTCAGTTCCTGCTGCCGCTTCAGCACGTCGATCTGATGGTAGTGCAAGGCGTGCAGCGTCGCCGCGGTCGGTGACGGCACCCATGCGGTGGTGGCGCCTGCTTCCGGGTGGCTGATTTTCTGCGCGAGCATGTCCGCCATCCTGTCGGGCGCGGCCCACATGCCCTTGCCGATCTGGGCGCGGCCGGGCAGACCATCGATCAGGCCGATGTCGACATTCCAGTCCTCATAGGCCTTGATCCATGGCTGTGCTTTCATCTCGCCTTTGCGGACCATCGGACCGGCTTCCATCGAGGTGTGAATCTCGTCGCCGGTGCGGTCGAAAAAGCCGGTATTGATGAAGCAGACGCGTTTCAGTGCGATCTGGATGCAGGCCTTGAGGTTGACCGTGGTGCGGCGTTCTTCGTCCATGATGCCGATCTTGAGCGTGTTCTCCCGCAGTCCGAGCATCGCCTCGACGCGGCCGAACAGTTCGCAGGTCAGCGCGACTTCGTCGGGGCCGTGCATCTTCGGCTTGACCAGGTAGAGCGAACCGTTGCGGCTGTTCCGCTTTTTCGAAATCCCGTTGATGTCGTGTATCGCCAGCAGGCCCGATACGGCTGCGTCGAGCAGGCCCTCGGGAATCTCGGCGTCGTGCGGGTCGAGCACCGCGTCGGTGAACATGTGGTGACCGACGTTACGGATCAAAAGCAGGCTTCGTCCGTGCAGCGTGAGTCGCCCGCCCTCCGGCGCGGTATAGACGCGGTCTGGGTTGAGGGTGCGGGTGACGGTCTTGCCGCTTTTTTCAAAAGTGTCGGTGAGGGTGCCGTTCATCAGGCCGAGCGTGTTGCGATACACCAGAACCTTGTCGTCGGCATCGACGGCGGCGGCGCTGTCCTCCATGTCGAGAATGGTGCTGATGGCGGCCTCGATGATCACGTCGGCGACGCCGGCAGGATCATCCTTGCCGATGGGGTGGGCGCGCTCGACCTGGATATCGATGTGCAGACCGTGGTTGACGAGCAGGATTGCGGATGGAGCACTCGCATCGCCCTGGTAGCCCACGAACTGCGATTCCGTCTTCAAACCGGCGGTGCCGCCGTTCTTGAGTTTGACCGAGAGGCGTCCGTTGCACACGCTGTAGCCTGTGACGTCAGCATGAGCACCGTTCGCAAGCGGCGCTGCCGTATCGAGGAAGGCCTTCGCCCTCGCAATCACCTTGTCGCCGCGCGCCCTATCATAGCCGTTGGCCTCGCCGGTCTCGTGCGCAATGGCGTCGGTGCCGTACAACGCATCGTAGAGGCTGCCCCAGCGCGCGTTGGCGGCGTTCAGCGCGTAGCGCGCGTTGGTCAGCGGCACCACCAGTTGCGGACCGCAGATCTTGCCGATCTCGTCATCGGTATTGGCAGTTTCGACCTGCCGCGTCTCCGGCTCCGATTCCAGATAGCCGATATCCGTCAGGAACGCGGTGTAGGCGTTGATGTCGAACGGGGTGTCTTTATGAGTGCGATGCCAGTCGTCGATCTTGGCCTGCAACCTATCGCGTACCGCGAGCAATTCGCGGTTTCTCGGTCCAAGATCGCGCACGATCGCTGCAAGTCCGGCCCAGAAGGCCTCGGGAGCGATGCCGGTCCGCGGCGTCGCTTCGGCGGCGATAAAGTCGAACAGGACAGGTGCGATCTTCAGTCCGTGGGCGTCGATTCGGGTCATATCAACGGGCTTCTCGCGAGAAACGGCGACCATGCGCCGTTCAAGGCCGGGTCGCCAGAACACGGCCTTCGGCAACCATCTTGCGCCAAAGCCGGCGCCGTGAGAAGCCCGCCACGTTAGTCGCCGCCATGTGAGGTTCGCGGCGGTGGTCCCGGGATTCGCAAGCCCATGGCGTTTTCGAGCGAAGCATGTCCTCGGGCTTGACCCGAGGATGGACTCCGGTTCGCGTGAAGGAAACGCGTCAAAACAAAATCCAGAGCCTCGCTTATGACCCCATCAGAAGCGAGATGCTAGATGTTGGCGGCGAGATCGGTCACTTCGTCGAACAGAATGCCGGTTCTGATCAGCATCCGCTCGATCTCGTCGGTGGCATCGCTGACCGTGCAGGACGAGGTATCGATCGCCAGTTCCACCGACTCTGGCGGCTGATAGTCGTTTCCGATGCCGGTGAAGCCATGCAGCACGCCCGCGCGCGCTTTCGCATAGTGGCCCTTGGGGTCGCGGCGCTCGCAAACGTCAGCCGGCGTTGCGACATAAACCTCGCGGAAGACGTTGTCGGCGATGCGCCGCGCCGCGGCGCGATCCTCGCGCAACGGGGAGACCGCCGCGACGATCGCGACGTGACCATTGCGGGCGAGATGCGTGGCGACCTCCGCGAGCCGACGGATGTTCTCCGTGCGATCCTGCGGTGAGAAACCGAGGTCGCCGTTCAATCCGGCGCGCAGCGTGTCGCCGTCGAGCAGGATCGGCGAGCCGCCGTCGCTGAATAGTTTTCGCTCCAGCGCGCGGGCCAGCGTGGATTTGCCCGAGCCCGGCAATCCCGTCAGCCACACCACCGCGCCATTGTGACGATAGCGGGCGGAGCGCTCGTCCGGCCGCAGCGCGGATTCTACCGGCACGATGTCGACCGGAACCGCGCGCTGTCCTGCGTCGACGCTGAGCACGAGCCCGCCGCCGGCGATGCGCCCGTTGACCTCGATCACGAGGCGGCCGGTGCGAGGATTGTCGACATATGGGTCGGCGGCGAGCGGTTGCGAAAGCGAGATGTCGATTTCACCGACGTGATTGCGCGCGATCGCCTTGGTCTCGGCGCTCGAAAGTTCGCCCGGATCAACGGCCTTCTCGATGGCCACGACGACGGCTCGCGTTTCCTTGTTGCCGAGCCGCAGCAGAATGGATGCGCCGGCCGCGAGCGGTTGCTCGTGAAGCCAGAAGATGCGCGCCCGAATCCTTCGGGTATCCCGCGGGGCCGATCCGACGTGCGCAATGACATCGCCGCGCTCGACGAACAGTTCGCGGTCGAGCGTGATGCCGACCGAGCGGCCGGCGCCTTGCGCGTCCGCCGGGCTCGAGGGCCAGCCTTCGACGCTGCGAATCCTTGCGATCTTTCCGGCCGGCATGATCACGATCTCGTCGCCCGCGGTCAGCCCGCCCGACTCGATGCGTCCGGCGACGATCCGCCGATCGTCGAATTTGTAGATAGCCTGAACGGGGAGGCGCAGCGCCAGTTCATCCAGCGGCCGCGCCGGGTGCAGCGCATCGATGGCTTCGACCACGGTGGGACCGTTGTACCAGTCGATCTTCGCAGTCCGCTCGGACACGCCGTCGCCATCGCGGGCCGAGATCGGAATCACCGCCGTCGGCGCGAGGCCAAGGCCGGTCAGGTGCGCGGTAATCTCGTCTCGAATGACGCCAAAGCGTTCCGCGCTGAAGTCGACGCGGTCCATCTTGTTGACGACGACGGCGACCTGTTTGACGCCAAGCAGATGCAGCAGGTAGCCGTGCCGCCGCGTCTGGTCGCGCACGCCTTCCAGCGCGTCGATGATGAGTACGGCGCCGTCGGCCTGGGCTGCGCCGGTGATCATGTTGCGCAGGAATTCGGCATGGCCAGGCGCGTCGATCAGCACCACGTCGCGCGAGCGCGTGCGGAAGCGGATCTGCGTGGTATCGATGGTGATGCCCTGATCGCGCTCGGTTTGCAGGGCGTCCAGCAGGAACGACCATTCGAACGGCATGCCGCGCCGCGCGCTGACCGCTTTCAGCATCTCAAGCTTGCCGTCGGGCAGGCTGCCGGTCTCGTGCAGCAGCCGCCCGACCAGCGTTGACTTGCCGTGATCGACGTGGCCGACAATGACGATGCGGACCTGAGGGCGGGTCGTGCCGTTGGGCGTCGCGAGGGTAGCGTTCGACGCGAGGTTGGATGCGATGATATTCATTGGAAAATCGCTCGATTCGATTCAGATCAGAGATAGCCGGCGACGCGAAGCCGCTCAAAGGCGTCTTCGGTCTCGTGGTCGAGTGCGCGTCCGGCGCGTTCGGGAATCTTGGTGCCTTCGAGTTCGACCAGAATCTCGTCGATGCTCGATGCGGTCGAAGGAACGGGAAAGGTAATGTCGGCGTCGCCGAGCGAACGATAGCGTTTGCCGTCCTTCGCCAGATACAGCGGAATGATCGGGATGTTCTCCCGCTTGGTGTAGGCCCAGATATCCGCCTCGGTCCAGTGCAGGATCGGATGAATGCGTAAGTGAGCGCCGGGAGGCGGCGAGGCGTTGAACTGGTCCCAGAATTCCGGGGGCTGGTCGCGCACGTCCCATCCGCCTTCGGTGCCGCGCGGCGAAAACACCCGTTCCTTGGCGCGGGTCGCTTCCTCGTCGCGGCGGATACCGGCGATCAGCCCGTCGAAGCCGTATTTGTTCAAAGCGAGTTTCAGCCCCTCGGTCTTGCGCGCTGCGGAGCGTGCGGCGGGCGGCAAGGTCGGGTCGATCGCCTCGACCGGCGGACAGTAATCAACTTTGAGGTCGAGGCCCCACTCCTTGGAGTAGTGATCGCGAAACGCGTACATCTCCGGGAATTTCTTCTCGGTGTCCACGTGTAACGCCGGGAACGGAACCCGGCCGAAGAATGCCTTGCGCGCCAGCCAGATCATCACGTTGGAGTCTTTGCCCAACGACCACAGCAGCGCGAGCTTTTTCAGACGGGCAAACGCTTCCCGGAAAATGTAGATGCTCTGCGCTTCAAGCGCATCGAGGTGGTCCATTCCAGGCTGCATGGCCTGCTCCTTAACTTCTTTTTTCTTCGGTCACAGTCGACGGCCGAGCCGCTAATCGTCGAAGTCAGCGGCCGCCATTTTGAGGATTTCGGGGGCTGAGAAGATGCATCTCTCCCGGGCAGTACTTCGAAGCAGGAAATTCTATACTTGGCTCTCTACATAGAAGAAATAATTTTCTGTTTTGCGATCTTGCCAGATACATAAATAGAAAATAATTTCAGTCAACCCTGCTTAGGGAGTAAGAGAACGCCAAATGAAATTTCTCCCGATCTTCCTCGATTCCAGTCGTGGTCCGATCCTTCTGGTCGGAGCGGGCGACCTGGTTCGTGCCAGGCTGCGCCTGTTGCTTGCGGCGGAAGCGCAGGTGCGCTGGCACGCGACCGACGGCGATTTTGTAGTTCCCGGTCTTGACGCGGCTGCCGCTTCGCGGATCGAGCCAGCGGAATCCGATCCGTGCATGGCTGATCTTGATGGTGTCGTCGCGGTGTTCTGCGCCGGCGCCGGGAAGATCGGCGAGGCCGTTGCGGCCCGCGCGTTGGCGGCTGGCGTGCCGGTCAATGTGATGGACGATCCCGCCCGTTCGAGTTTCATCGTTCCTGCGATCGTGGATCGTGGCGACGTGGTGGCGGCGATCGGCACCGGCGGTACGTCGCCCGTGGTGGCGCGGCGGGTGCGCGAACGCATCGAAGCAGCCTTGCCGGCGCGAATCGGCGATCTCGCGGCTATGATCGGGCGCTGGCGTAAATCGATTCATGACCACATTCCCGACCTCCCGTTGCGTCGTCGCTTTTGGGAACGTGTGATCGATGGTCCGATCGGCGAGGCGGTTCTTGCCGGCCGCTCCGATGAAGCCGAAGGTTCACTGAAGGCGATTGTCGATCCGACAGTTTATGCGGGTGCATCTGTTCCCGGCGATATCGCGGGCCGCGTTACGCTGGTCGGCGCGGGGCCGGGCGATCCGGATCTGCTCACCATCAAGGCGCTGCGGGCGCTACAGGATGCCGACATCGTATTCTATGATGAACTGGTCACGCCAGAGATTCTCGATCGCGCGCGCCGCGACGCGGTGCGTGTGCCGGTGGGACGCCGCGTCGGCAAGCCCGGCATCGGGCAGGACGCCATCAACCGGCTGCTGATCGATGCCGCCAGATCCGGCCAGCGTGCCGTCCGCCTCAAGGGCGGCGATCCCTTCGTTTTCGGCCGCGGTGGCGAAGAGATTGAGGCGCTACGAGAGGCCGGTGTCGCCTATTCGGTTATTCCCGGAATTACAGCGGGGATCGGCGCGGCTGCGGAATCCGAGGTGCCGCTCACTTACCGCCATGAAGCGCTACGCGTCACCTTCCTGACCGCGCACAAGGCTCGCGACGCTTCGAACGTCGACTGGTCGGCGCTGACCGACCGCAAGATGACGGTTGTGGTCTATATGGGAATCACGGCGGCGGCGGCGATCCGCAGCGGGTTGCTGGAGGCCGGGCGTTCGCCCGAAACTCCGGTCGGCGTGTTCGCTCGCGCCACCCGTCCCGACGCCAAATCCGCCGTCGGCATCCTGGATCATCTTCCGGCACTGGTTCGCGATGTCGAGGGCGGCCCCGCCATCCTCGTGATCGGCGATGTCGTGTTGCATTCCGCGCTGGGGCGCAACGCGAGCCGGAATTCCTTCCTCCAGACACTTCATGTGGCCGCAGAATGACTTCTCTGCCTGAACGAGAGAGCGTCGCGACGGATCCGACGGGGCAATCTCCCGTGGCGGAGGCTCCCGCATTGCCTGCTGCGGCCGCGCTGAACGAGTCCTTACGCGATGCTTCGCCCGCGGATGTGATAAGTGCGGCGCTTCGCGCGGTCGGTCGTGAGAGGCTGGCGCTGGTATCGTCGTTCGGGACCGAGTCGGCGGCGCTGCTCAAGGTGATGGCGGATGTCGATCCGGCCATTCCGGTGATCTTTCTCGATACCGGATGGCTGTTCGAGGAAACGCTGACTTATCGTGACACGTTGATCGCCGCGCTCGGCCTGCGAGATGTTCGCTCCATTCCGCCGTCCGACGAAGCGTTGAAGCGGGAGGACTCCGGTCGCGAGTTGTGGCTTTCGGATCCGGACGCCTGCTGCCGGATACGGAAAGTGGAGCCGCTTGCGCGCGCGCTTCAGCCGTTCGCCGCGTGGATCAATGGCCGCAAGCGGTTTCAGGGCGGGCTGCGCGCCGACATCCCGATGGTCGAGGATGACGGGACGCGGCTCAAGTTCAATCCGTTCGCGAACGCCTCGCGCGAGGATATCGAGGCGATCTATGCGTCGGCAAAGCTGCCGCAGCATCCGTTGGTGGCATCCGGTTTCCGCTCCGTCGGATGCATGCCGTGCACCAGCCGCGGGCAGGCCGGCGAGGATGCGCGGGCCGGTCGCTGGCGCGGCAGAGCCAAGACGGAATGCGGCATTCACACGATGAAGATTTCGTAGGGAAATGACTCTGCGCCGCCGCGAACATTGAAATCTCGTTCCGTTGACTTACGCATGCCCTTTGACGAGTTTCATCCATGGGTTCTGGCGCTAACGGTCCTCGCGTGAGCGGCTCTTGTGGAGATGGAAATGCTTCGTCGAATCTTAATGGTTTTGGCCGGTTTGATCTGGGTTGGTTCTGCCTACGCGGCCGATATATCGTTGCTGAATGTCTCATATGATCCGACCAGAGAGCTGTATGTTGATTTCAACAAGGCGTTCGCTGCGCATTATCAAAAGGAAACCGGCAAGAGCGTCGAGATCAAGCAGTCTCACGGCGGCTCCGGAAAGCAGGCACGCTCGGTGATCGATGGTCTTCGGGCCGATGTGGTGACCCTCGCGCTCGCCTATGACATCGATGAGGTGGCGGAGCGCGGTCTGTTGGCAAAGGACTGGCAGAAGCGGTTGCCGGAAAACTCGTCCCCCTATACATCAACGATTGTCTTCCTGGTGCGTACGGGCAATCCCAAAGGCATCAAGGATTGGGACGATCTGATCAAGCCGGGCGTCAACGTCATTACGCCGAATCCCAAAACCTCCGGCGGAGCGCGCTGGAACTATCTCGCGGCGTGGGGTTTTGCGCTTAAAAAGCTTGGCGGGGAAGATAAGGCCAGACAGTTTGTGTCCGATATCTACAAGCACGTTCCGGTGCTCGATACCGGTGCGCGCGGCTCCACAGTTACCTTCGTCGAGCGTGGTGAAGGCGACGTGCTGCTTGCATGGGAGAACGAAGCCTTTCTTGCGCTCAAGCAGTTCGGAAAAGACAAATTCGAGATTGTGGTGCCGTCGATCTCCATTCTGGCGGAACCACCGGTTGCTGTCGTGGACAAAGTGGTAGACAAGAAAGGAACGCGCGCCGTTGCCGAGGCATATCTGAAATATTGGTATACGAAGGAAGCGCAGGATATCGCGGGACGCAACTACTACCGCCCGACCAACCCGGAAGTAATCCAGAAGTATGCCGACATATTCCCTAAGGTCGACCTGTTCAAGATCGACGACGTCTTCGGCGGTTGGGCCAAGGCGCAGAAGGTGCACTTCAGTGAAGGCGGCATCTTCGACCAGATCTACAGGGACTGACTCGACGGGGCGGAGCGGGACAACGTGAAAGGGGGATCGGGACGACGACGGACTCTGCCGGGATTCGGCCTCACCATGGGGCTGACATTGACCTGGCTTTCGGTCATCGTCCTGATTCCGCTTGCCGGATTGTTTCTTAAGTCATTTGAGCTGAACTTTGCCCAGTTTCTCGACATCGTCATCAGCCGGCGAACTCTGAACGCGCTGAAGATTTCGTTCGGGCTCGCGTTTCTCGCCGCGCTGGCCAATCTGGTGATGGGCAGCGTCATTGTCTGGGCGCTGGTGCGTTATCGGTTTCCGGGTCGCCGGATTCTCGATGCCATCGTCGATATTCCCTTTGCGTTGCCGACTGCGGTCGCCGGCATCGCTCTTACGACGCTGTTTTCGCAGAATGGTTGGCTCGGCGCACCGTTGGCCGAACTGGGCGTCAAGGTTTCGTTCACGCCGCTCGGCATTTTCGTCGCAATGGTGTTTATCGGTATTCCCTTCGTGGTGCGCACTGTGCAGCCGGTGCTGATCGACCTCGATCCGGAGATCGAGGAGGCCGCCGCCAGTCTTGGCGCCAGCCGGTGGCAGACGGTGTGGCGGGTTGTTCTTCCCAGCCTTCTGCCGGCACTGCTTACGGGGTTTGCGCTCGCATTCGCGCGCGCGGTCGGTGAATACGGTTCGGTGATTTTCATCGCCGGTAACCTGCCGAATGTGTCCGAGATCGCGCCACTGCTGATCGTGATCCGCCTGTCGGAATTCCGCTACGCCGACGCGACCGCGATCGCGGTGGTCATGCTGGTGGTGTCGTTCCTGGTGATCTTCGTCATCAATCGCTTGCAGCGTTGGGCTCGGACGCAAGAGTCGGCGTATTAGAGGTGCCGTTGATGTCTGAAGCCGCTTTCACGATTCCGCTTGACCGGACCGATGCCCGCACCGAACCGCGCTGGGTGCGCGGACTATTGATCGGCCTCTGCGGACTGTTTCTCACGGTGTTCATCGTGTTGCCGTTGACGATCGTATTCGCGGAAGCTTTAGCCAGGGGCGGGCAGGCGTATCTCGCAGCCCTTACCGAACCGGAGGCGCTGTCCGCGATCAAGCTGACATTAACGGTCGCGGCGATTTCGGTCGGGCTCAATCTCGTTTTCGGACTGATCGCCGCATGGGCTGTCGCCAAGTTCGAATTTCCCGGGAAGACGCTGCTCATCACATTAATCGACCTGCCGTTCTCGGTCAGCCCGGTCATTTCCGGCCTCGTGTTCGTGCTGTTGTTCGGCGGACAAGGTTTCCTGGGGCCCTGGCTGCAGGATAACGACATCCAGCTTCTGTTTGCCTTGCCCGGCATCGCGCTGGCGACGACGTTCGTGACCTTTCCATTCGTGTCGCGGGCGCTGATTCCGTTGATGCAGGAGCAGGGGACGGCGGAAGAAGAAGCGGCGCTGTCGCTCGGCGCCTCCGGACTGCAGACCTTTTTTCGCGTCACGCTTCCGAATATCAAATGGGGCCTGCTCTATGGTGTGTTGCTTTGCAACGCGCGCGCGATGGGCGAGTTCGGTGCAGTCTCCGTGGTTTCCGGTCACATCCGGGGTGAAACCAATACGATGCCGTTGCTGGTTGAAATCCTGTATAACGAATATCAGTTTGTAGCGGCGTTCGCCGTAGCATCGTTATTGGCCTTGCTCGCATTGATCACGCTGGTTGCTAAAACAATTCTCGAAGGACAACTCGACGAGGGACGGCAGGCGCGTGAGCATTGAGCTGAAGAATATCGTCAAGAGATTTGGCGCGTTTTCCGCGCTTAATAACGTTGACCTGACGATCGCGGATGGCGAATTGCTGGCGCTGCTCGGCCCGTCGGGCTCGGGCAAGACCACGCTGCTGCGAATTATCGCGGGGCTCGATTGGCCGGACAGCGGCTCGGTGTCATTCGACGGCGAGAACGCGCTGGCGCGCGGGGCAGGCGAGCGGCAGGTGGGCTTCGTATTTCAGCACTATGCCCTGTTCCGCCACATGACGGTCTTCGAGAATGTCGCGTTCGGGCTGCGGGTTCAGCCGCGCGCCATTCGCAAGGATGAAGCCAGCATCCGCGCGCGAGTGAAGGAATTGCTCGATCTGGTGCAGCTCGACTGGCTCGCCGACCGCTACCCGAGTCAACTCTCGGGCGGCCAGCGTCAACGCATCGCGCTCGCCCGGGCGCTGGCAACCGAGCCCCGCATCCTGCTGCTGGACGAGCCGTTCGGTGCGCTCGACGCCAAGGTGCGGAAGGAGCTGCGCCGCTGGCTGCGCTCGTTGCACGAGGAGATTCATGTTACCTCGGTGTTCGTAACTCACGATCAGGAGGAGGCGCTCGAAGTCGCAAACCGCGTGGTGGTGATGGACAAGGGTCGGATCGAGCAGATCGGCAAGCCGGGTGAGGTGTATGACAGTCCGGCGACAGCGTTCGTCCATGGCTTTATCGGCGAATCGATTGTCCTGCCTGTCGATATCCAGGACGGCGTGATCCGGCTCGGCGGCACGCCGCTGAATATCGCCGCGGAGTGCGGTGCGGCCGGGCCGTCGAAGCTGTTCGTGCGCCGCCACGATATGCAGATCAGCCCGCCCGGCTGGGGCGGCCTCGAAGGCACCGTGCGACGGGTGCGGAGCTTCGGTCCGATCCAGCGCGCCGACATCGCGTTGTCCGACGGCCAGGGTGAAACCATCATCGAGATCGATGCGCCGCGTGATCGCGAGCTTCGCAGTGGCGAGGTCGTCGGATTGCAGCCCCGGCGCTATCGCATTTTCGCGGATCGCACCTGACGTATTTTCGCTTCTGACTTCGATGTTCGCATCAAAGGCTGCGGTAGCGAGACTCGGGATCATTCATCTTTCAGCCACTGTTGATGTGCAACAACAGCAGTTGATTGGGGGTGGTGGCCCGATTCGGACATTCGCATCCCGGTTCAGCGTGCCTTCCTACAAAGGCCGGAATACCACTAGCGGCATATGCTGCGCGTGCCCTTTAGAATCCGCGGTTCGCTACGGAGGGTACAGTGTCATGAGGCGAACTTCGGATTCGGGATACGGGGATGATCCGCATTTTTGCTGCGCTTCTCGGCCTGCTGCCTCTGGCCGGATGCGTTACGGATAAACCGCCTTCCCACGAGCAGCCGGCGTTCTATCTCGATATGGCCCATGGCGGGGCCAAGCTGGATCCCGCGATGGCGGCCTCCATGATTTCCGGCTATCGCGCCAATAACAACCTCGGCCCGGTGACGGTTGATCCTGAACTCATCAAGATCGCCGAAACCCAATCGATGGCGATGGCCAAACGCAACAAGATGGATCACGATGTTGCCGGAACGCTGCCCAAGCGGCTGGCAGCGGCCGGCTATCCGGCAACGCTGGCGGTCGAGAATATCGGCGCTGGTTACCATACTCTCGCCGAGGCGTTCTCCGGCTGGCGCGATTCGCCTCCTCATCGGGCGAACATGCTCAAGAACGGTGTCACGAAATTAGGCATTGCGGCGACCTATGCTCCGGGTACCAAATACAAGGTGTTCTGGACCCTGGTGTTGGCTTCCACCGACGAGCGATAAGAAAGCGATGACGGACCTGAAAGGCAAGACCGCGGTCGTGACCGGATCAACCAGCGGCATAGGTCTGGCCTATGCCCGCGCCTTCGCCGGGGCGGGTGCCAATGTCGTGATCAACGGGCTTGGCACGGCGGCCGACATCGAGAAAGAGCGCTCCGGCATCGAGGCGGAGTTCAAGGTCAAGGCGGTCTACTCGCCTGCCGACATGACCAGGCCAGCCGAGATCGCCGCCATGATCGAGCTGGGCGAAACAACCTTCGGCTCGGTCGATATTCTCGTCAACAATGCCGGTATCCAGTTCGTCTCGCCGGTCGAGGCATTTCCCGTCGAGCGGTGGGACGCGATCATCGCGATCAATCTTTCGTCGGCCTTCCACACCATCCGCGCTGCGGTGCCGGGCATGAAGAAGCGCGGTTGGGGCCGCATCATCAATACCGCCTCGGCGCATTCGCTGGTAGCCTCACCATTCAAGTCGGCTTACGTGACCGCCAAGCACGGCATCGCGGGTCTCACCAAGACGGTGGCGCTTGAACTTGCACCCCACAAGGTCACCTGCAACTGCATCAGCCCCGGTTATGTCTGGACGCCGCTGGTCGAGAAGCAGATCCCCGACACCATGAAGGCGCGCAGCCTGACCAGGGAGCAGGTCATTAACGATGTGCTGCTCGCGGCGCAACCGACCAAACAATTCGTTACCGTCGAGCAGGTCGCCGCGCTGGCGCTCTATCTCTGCGGCGACGATGCCGCTCAGATCACCGGAAGCAATCTGTCGATCGATGGTGGCTGGACGGCGGCGTAATTTTATTCGCTACGTCTTCTTTCCAAACGCCAGCACATGCAATCCGAGCCTGCGGCGGACGATCCAGAACAGCAGTACCGTTTCGAACGCGAGCGAGATCGAAGTGGCGGCGGCGGCGCCGTGACCGCCGTAGCGCGGGACGAACGCGAAGCACAAGGCGACGTTCATGCCGAAGGCCAGCGCATAGGCGGATGCACAGGCGTGCTGATGGCCAAGCATGTTGAGCAGTCGCTCGACGGGGCCAATGGCGGAACGGACCACGAGCCCGATCGCGGCGACGAACATGATGCTGTAGCCGGTGACGAATTGCGGACCGAACAGCCACAGCATCGGTTTGCCGAACGCGAGCAGCAGCAGCGTTGCCGCAAGCGAAGGCCAGAACGTCCATTTGATCGCATGCGCGAGGTAAGCCGCCAACCGCTCGCGGTCGCCCGCGGCATGATATTCAGTGAAGCGGTGGGCTGTTGTCGCCGACATGGCGTAGTGAATGAAAGATACCAGCGCCAAGGTTTTGACGACGGCGAAGTAAACGCCGACCTCCTCCGAAGAGCGAAACTGCTGCAGCACAAGGACATCGGTGTAGGATAACAGGAGATAGAAGCTCTCGACCAAAAGGATCGGCAACGAGACCGAGAGCCAGCCGCGAAAATCATGAACCTTGGCGCCGGACGCTATGATCTTGCCCAGTCTGCGGTTGAGGATGATCATCTGGCCGATCATGGCAATCCACACCGCCGCCACGCTGGCCAGCATGGCGACGGTGGCGTTGAGATGAAATCCCAGCACGAAAGCGCCGGCGGTGAAGCCGATAATCAGCGATTGCCGCACAATGAATTGCGGCATTAATCCGAGCCGCATCCAGTCGTGCGAACGCGCAATGCCGTCCTGGGTGTTGGCGACCACGAACGCCGGCAGCGTCAGGCAGCCGATATAAAGCGGAACGACCGTCGCTGCGTCGATCCATGGCGACAGCGCTTTGACAAGGGCCGCGAGTAAGATCGAGATCAGCGAGGCAACGATGAATGTCATCCAGCGGCTGCCGCTCAGGAATCCACGTAGCCGCTCGTCGTCGCCGCTCGCGCGATATTCCGGAATGATCTTCTGCGCCGAGGCCGAGATGCCGAAATCCATCATGCTGCCCAGCAGCAGCACCCAGGTCCAGACATACACATAGACGCCGTAGTCGGAACCGCCCATCCAGCGCGCCAGCAGGATTTGCGCCACGTAAGCGAGCCCGGCGCTTATCACACGGATGATGAAGATTGTGCCGGCGAGCCGCTTGGTCAGCGAAGCCTCGCTTGAACCGCCGCCCATTATCGCGCGCAATCGTCCGGTCAGGACCGACAATCGTTTCGCAGAGGCGGGCTGGGCGTCTGTCATGGCCACGGCGAAATCCTCGACGCTGGAAGCGCGCCTCGCTCCGGACCTAGCAACGATTCCTTAAGATTCAGTTGGGCGGAACGGATAGGTTTTGCCTCTGACGGTTCGCAGTCAATTCAGATTGATGTTGAATTCGTAGGCGCTCTTGTCGCCGACCAAGGTCAGTTTCAACGCGGCGCCTTCGGCGTTCGTGTTTGCCGGTAGACCGTCGAGCTTGAATGAAAATCGTTTCACCCCGTGCGGCGCGTGTTCGTGCCGTGTCGGGATCGGCAACGCCCAGTCCGGCGTCGGGCCTTCGACGAACAGGCTGACCTCGTCTTTGGGATTTGAGGTTGCGACATCGACGATCACGGTGGATTTCTCCTCGCGCCTGACGTCGCGGATCGTCAAGGGATTGGGATCGCCGATCCGGGCCGGCTTCGGCACCATATCGAGTGCTGCGGCCAGCGCGCTGTCTTCCGAGCTGGCGACGCTGGCGAAAGCAAGCTCCATACTGGCTTCGGCGGGAATGCACAGCTTGGCGCATACCGCGAAATTGACGGTTGCGCGCAGTGTGATCGGCTTGTCGGCGTTCGTGGCGGCGATCCGCAGCGGCAGCACGATCTGCTCCTTGTAGCCGAGCGCATGTCCGCCCGCGCCGTCGGGAAATTTCGAGGGCGCGGGCCACAGTACGGTCACCGCATCGACGTTTTCCGATCTTGAGAAGTCAAAACGCGGCGGCACGCCCGAGTCGCCCGGTGTGCGCCAGAAGGTTTTCCAACCCGGCTCGAGCTGAAACGCGATGCCGCCGAGCAGCACCGCTCCGCTGCGCGAGCCCGCGAGCAGGCGGACGGCGGCGTGGCTGCTCTGCTGCCATGGCGAGGAATCCTGGGCCGTCGCAGGAGTCGAAAGCGCACACGCCAGCAACGCGACCGCAACGCCGGGCACCGCGTAAAGAGGAACTTTGATGATCATGCGGTGTCTTTTTTACAGGTTGCTCCCGGGCCAAACTATTGAATTGCTTGTGATGCGCTGTTTAGCCCATGACGGGAAGGTTGATTGACAGAATGAACGCCCAATATCAGGATGGAAGGGGCAACATGAGGGTCATTTGCTGATGAATCCAGCGCGTAAGGAGCTTGGCGGAGACCATCGTCACACTGACGATGCAGACACGGAAACTCATGACCGCAGCTATCTTGACGGCCAGTTGCTGATTGCGATGCCGGTGATGGAAGATGAGCGGTTCGCACGTTCCGTGATCTACGTTTGCGCGCACTCGTCCGAGGGAGCGATGGGTATTATCCTTAATCGCCCTGCTGGGAGCGTCGACTTCACTGATTTGCTGGTGCAACTCAACATCATCAAGCGAACCGACCGGATCAAGCTCCCGGAAACCGCCGAAACGATGAAAGTGATGAAGGGCGGCCCGGTCGAAACCGGCCGCGGCTTCGTTCTGCATTCGAGCGATTTCTTCATCGAGGATGCGACGTTGCCCATTGACGAGGGCATCTGCCTTACCGCGACGCTCGATATTTTGGAAGCCATTGCCAAAGGCGCGGGTCCGAAACATGCGATACTGGCGCTTGGTTATGCCGGATGGGCGCCGGGGCAGCTGGAGACCGAAATCCAGGACAACGGATGGTTGCACTGCCCGGCTGATCAGGATTTGATCTTTGGCCGCGATATCGAGGACAAATATATTCGCGCGCTGCATAAGATCGGGATCGATCCGGGGATGTTATCGAACGAATCGGGTCACGCCTGAGCGAGCCGAGATTTTGCCTTTCGGCCTTCCCGCCCGCCAGTCTTAGCTCGCCGCCTCAAGCCGCTCCTGAGCCAGGAGCCGCATAGTCGCGTCGGCGTCCATCGGCTCGCCGAAAGCGAAGCCTTGCGCGTATTCGCAGCCCAGTTGATAGAGTTCCACCGCATCAGAATCGGTTTCGGCGCCTTCGGCGACTACATCCATGCTGAGATCGTGCGCCAGTGCGATGATCGACTTGAGAATGACAGGCCGCGTGCCATGGGTTGTGGTGCGCACGAACGACTGGTCGATCTTAATCGTATCGAACGGGAAACGCTGCAGGTACGAGAGCGAGGAATAACCCGTGCCGAAATCATCAAGCGAGAGCTTGACGCCGAGTTCGCGAATCCGTTGCAGCATCTGCGCTGCATGTTCGGGATTTTCCATGACAAGCGATTCTGTCAGTTCAAGCTTCAGCGTGCCGCGCGCGATTGATGAGCGCGAAAGCACCGAGCGGATGTCGTGGATCAGATCGTGCCGCAGCAATTGGCGCGACGAGACGTTGACGCTGGCGAAAATCGGTGGCTGCGACCGGATGGCGCGCTGCCAGACCGCGAGTTGGCGCGCGGTCTGGTCCATCACGAACGTCCCGAGATCGACAATCAGGCCGGCTTCCTCGGCGATGGTGATGAATTCGTCCGGCGCCATCCGCCCAAGCTTGGGGTGATCCCATCGCGCCAGCGCTTCAAAACCTGCGATCGAGCGATCCTCCAGCCGGACGATAGGTTGGTACAGGATCGCCAGCTCACGCCGCTCGATGGCGCGCCGCAAATCCGCCTCGAGCGATAGCCGGTCGTTTTTCCGGGCACGCATCGCGGGTTTGTAAACGTCGATCCTATCGCCGCCGATCCTTTTGGAATGGTACATCGCAAGTTCAGCATCCTTGATGATCTCTTGCGTCAGTTGCGTCTGAGGATCGCTCAACGCGAGTCCGATCGAGGCGGTCAGGAAGATTTCGCGGTCGTTGAAGGTGATGGGCGCGCGGATGGTCTTGCGGATGGTTTCGGCGAACGCGGTGATGCGGGGCGGGTCCTGCTCCGACATCAGGATGAGGCCGAACTGATCGCCGGCAATTCGCGCCAGCGTATCCTGTGGCTTCAGGATACGCGTCAACCGCCGCGCCAGCGTCAGCAGGATCGAATCCCCGACCGCGACGCCAACGGAGTCGTTGACCTGCTTGAAGCGGTCGAGGTCGATCACCATCAGGGTCGGCCGCAGGCTCGGCATGGTCTTGGCGAAGGTTGCGACCGCGTTGAGACGGTCGATGAAAAGCTTGCGGTTGGGAAGGCCGGTCAGATTGTCGTGCACCGAATCGTGCAGCATCCGCTCCTCGGCTTTCCTCGTGTCGGTGACGTCGGTGAGGGTTCCGACCACGCGTGAAACCTCGCCGTCGGATCCTACCACCGGGCGCGCCTTGAGCGCGAACCACATGAAGTGGCCGTCCGACGTGCGCAGCCGGTAGTCCTGCACCAGCCGTCCCCGGCGTTGTTCGAGCACGCTGTCCAGCGCGGCGCGGAACCGGTCCTGATCGAGCGGATGCAGCACTTCCAGCCAGGCCGCCGCCGGCCCCTCGAGCGTACCGCGCTTCAGGCCGAGCAGGCTTTCGGTTTCGGGACTGGTAAAGACCTTATCGGCCGAGACGTCCCAGTCCCAGACCAGATCGCCCGCGCCGGTCAAGGCGAGCGCGCGGCGCTCGATATCGGATACGACGCCCGAAGCGCCGCCTCCGCCAGCGAAAGCATGCTGCATCACCGTGAATCCGATCAGCATCACGATCAGCACCAGGCCGCCGAGCAGGGCAGGGCCCACGATGTCGTTGATGACTTCGCCTTCAATCGCCATTCCGGCGGCGGCGACCCACACCACCAACAGGAACCAGGTCGGGATCAGCAAGACGGCGCGATCGAAGCCGTGAACCGCGAGATAGACGATCAGTCCGAAGCCGAATACGGCGATTAGCGCGAGCGACATCCGCGCGATGCCCGAAGCCACCGCCGGATCGAACAGGGCAAGCGCCACCAGCGAGCCGAGGAAGGCTAGCCAGCCAAGGGTGATATGCGCATAGCGCACGTGCCAGCGATTGAGATTGAGATAGGCGAACAGGAATACGAGCAGCGTCGCTGCGAGAATTGCCTCGCCTGAGGCGCGCCAGACGCGTTCAGCGCCCGCCGGCATGTCCAGCACCTTGCCCCAGAAGCCGAAATCCACGCCGATATAGACCAGGACCGCCCAGGCAAGCGCCGCGGCGGCAGGAAACATGATGCTTCCCTTGACCACGAACAGGATGGTCAACACCAGCGCCAGCAGTCCGGAGATGCCGATGACGATGCCCTGATACAGGGTAAAGGAATTGATCTTGTCCTTATAGGCGTCGGGTTCCCAAAGATAAAGCTGCGGCAGCTTGTCGGTGCGCAGTTCCATGACGAAAGTAATAACGGCGCCCGGATCGAGCGTGATGCGGAAGACGTCGGCGGTGGCGCTCTCCTGCCGCTCCGGACGATCACCGGTCGATGGCGTGATGGTCGCGATGCGCGATTGTCCGAGATCCGGCCAAAGCAGTCCCGAAGACACGAGGCGATAATGCGGTGCGACGATCAGGCGATCCAGTTGATCGTCGGTGTTGTTGGCGAGCGCGAAAACCACCCAGTTCTGACCGCCTTCCCGCGCTCGCACCTCGACGCGGCGGACGATGCCGTCGGTGCCGGGCGCGGTCGAGACCTGAATGCGGTCGGAGTCGCTGTGCTGATGATCGAGGATGGCGGTGAGGTCGATAGCGGGCGCGTCACTGCGGACGCTGACGGCGTCGACTGCGCGTGCCGGCGATGCCGCGACGAAAATCATGAAGGCCAGCGTAAGCCACGCAAGCCACCTGACCGCATGCAATGTCATTTCCCCACGTTCAACAATACAGTCCGCCTTGATGCGCGCGCGGAGATCGAGACCCGCGCGGAGACGATCCTGCATGTCACAGGAATGGAAGCGAACCCGTGCAAACCCGCCACCTGCTCTTGCCGAACCCGTCGACCGCGCGAGATAGATGACATAATTTCAAAAGGAATTATAGACTCCCGCAGGTTCGCGGAAATCTAAACCGTCAACACAATTTTGCCCACATGCGCGCTGGTTTCCATCCGCCGGTGAGCTTCCGCCGCCTTATCGAGCGGGAAGCTGCTGTCGATCAGCGGCTTGATTCGTCCCTCACGCATCAAGGGCAGCACTCTGGCTTCGATGGCGCCGACCATCGCGGCCTTGTCGGCCACCGAACGCGGCCGCAGCGTCGAACCGGTGTGATGCAGCCGCTTCACCATCAGCCTGGCGAAATTAACGGTTGTCTTCGCGCCGCCGAGAAACGCGATCTGCACGATGCGGCCCTCGATCGCCGCGGCATCGTAGTTCTTCTCGATATAGTCGCCCCCGACCATATCGAGGATGAGATCGGCGCCTGCGCCGGCCGTCACCGCCGTTACCTCCGCGACGAAATCCTGGAGCCTGTAGTTGATGGCGTGATCGGCGCCGAGCCTGAGACAGGCGTCGGCCTTCTCTCTGGATCCGACGGTCACGATGGTCCTTGCGCCAAACGCCCTGGCGAGTTGAATCGCCATGGTGCCGATGCCCGATGAACCGCCGTGAATCAGCAGCGTCTCCCCGGACTTCAGCGCGCCGCGCTCGAACACATTGTGCCACACCGTCATCAGTGTTTCCGGTGTCGCGCCGGCCTCAATCATGGAGAAACCGAGGGGGACCGGCATCGCGATCGATTCATGCGCAACGCAGTATTGTGCGTATCCGCCGCCCGAGACCAGCGACATCACCTTGTCGCCGATCTGATACTTGTCTGCTCCCTCGCCAAGCGCAGCTATCTCGCCGGCGACCTCCAGGCCAGGCAGATCGCTGGCGCCCGGTGGCGGCGGATAGTGGCCGGAACGCTGCAAAATGTCCGGCCGGTTGACGCCGGCCACCGCGACCTTGATCAGAATTTCGTTCGGACCGGGTAATGGAACCGGACGAATCTCCGGTACAAGAACCTCCGGGCCACCGGGTTTGCTAATCCCGATGGCGGTCATTTGCGCTGGTGGCTTTTCCATGGTTTGTCCCCGGAAAACGCGGAAAATCAACGGGATTCCTGACTACAGCGTTTTCGAGCGAGTGGATACCGGCGTAGCGTGAAAACGCGTCGGAACAAATCATCGAGCTTACTCGCTTCTCGTTCCGTCCGAAGCGGCTCCGGATAGCCGGCTGCGGTCTGAACCGCGCTTCACGCGTATAACTGACAGCGGAGCAGGATGCATGGCCCTCGAGGATGACGACAAACCCAGGAAAAGGATCGCTCACGAGATCGGGCAGGACCTTTCGCTGCTTTCGGTCGACGAACTCGGCGAGCGCATCGCGCTGCTGACGGCGGAGATCGAGCGCCTGCGGGCTGCTGAAGCAAAGAAACGTGCTTCGAAGGATGCTGCCGACCGCTTTTTCAAGTCCTGAGAAGTTTCCTCCTTCCGTTCGGGCATAGGACGGATAGAGCGACGAGTCACCTTGCCCAAACTGCAAACAAAAGCTGAAGAAATTCGTTCGTTTACGATTAATTAAGCTTTCCCGTCTATGACTGAAATGTCCTTCATTGGACACCGAGTGGCTTCCTGTCCACTCTGTTTGACGCCTCCCTGTTATCAACTTCAGGCCGCCGGAAACGGCGGCTCTTTTTTTGCCCGCGTCATTTTGCTGGGTTGCTTTGCGTCATTTTTTCGCAATGTCGAGCCGCTTTGAATATTAACCCTTATTTAACCCTTGCCGATACCTAGCGCTGGACTCCCGCTCCGCGGCGCGCAATGATTTATTCATTATAAGCTGGCGCGAGGAAGCTGGCGGCGGATAAAATGGAAATACCGGACGTTACCCTCAGAATGCGCGTAAGTTATTGATCGAAAGTATTTTCTAGCGGTTAACCGGATTCCCTGCCTGGCGGTACAAGTGCCCTGATTGCGTGAGGCGTGAATTATGTTCGATCCATCGACAGCCGACACCGGCCTTGTTCAGTTCAGTGAACGTCTCGCCGGTTCTTCCGTGTTCACGACCCTGTTCCGGGAAGGCATGGATCTGGTGGAGGAAACCGCTGCCTATCTTGATGGTGAAGGCCGCACCGAGGCGAAGGCGCTCGAACGTTCAGTCAGCCTGACCTATGCCACCGAAAGCATGAGGCTGACCACGCGGCTGATGCAGCTCGCATCATGGCTCCTGCTGCATCGCGCCGTGAAGGAGGGCGAGATGACGCTGGCGCAGGCCAATCGCGAAAAGACCAGGGTCAAGCTGACGGCGGCGGATCCAGGTCCGCAGGACATGATCGCAAAATTACCCTGGCAGTTGCAGGACCTGATCGAACGATCGATGAACTTGCAGGCGCGGGTCCGGCGTCTCGATACCACCATCCATGCGCCGCCCGTCGAGCGCGGAACGGTCGGTAATCCGCTGGTGTCGCAACTCAACCGCCTCAAGGAAGCTTTTGAACGTCAGGTCAGCTGAATCCGCCGAGTAAAGTCGCAGCGAAGAAAGAGCAGGCTTGCCGTATTCTTTCTGGCAGCGGATGTTTTCATGAGAGCTTTTCCGCTTCTGATGGAATCAGAAGCGGGCTCTATGATTTTGATTTGACGCGTTTTCTTCAAGCGAACCGGCGTCCACTTCGCTTGAAAACGCTATAGGGCGAAACACGCACGCGCGCCTCGCCCTATGATGGAAACGGGCTCATTGACAGAACGCGCTCGACCCTAACCGTCCCATCAGAACTTCCAGATTGTCCGGCGTGATGCGCCTCGCAATGCTGCAATCTATGATTGAGTTCTGAACTCAGCCCTTCTTGAGGAAGCCCGAGAATTTCTTCTGGAACCGGGAGACGCGACCGCCGCGGTCGAGAATCTGCTGGGAACCGCCAGTCCAGGCAGGGTGCGACTTCGAATCGATGTCGAGGTTGAGGGTATCGCCGTCCTTGCCCCAGGTGGAACGGGTCAGATACTCCGTGCCGTCGGTCATCACGACCTTAATTGTATGATAATCCGGGTGAATTTCGGCTTTCATGACGTGTCCTTGCAAGGCTGACGATTTGGGGCGGATCCGGTCCGCTCTATATCGCACCAAAGTTTGACGGACAAGCGCGCCTGCGCATTTGCCAGCGTGCGCTGGGGGGCATATTAGGTGCCTTATCAGCAATGGCATGGTCAGGCGATGAGTTCGGTAGAAGTGCGTGAGAATACCTCGAAATCCGCGGCTGTCGCCCTGCCGCTCGATGGTCCCTTGAAGGCTGGGCCCGAGCCGGCCGGACCAGCCGTGGCGGATCAGGCCTCGCCGCCGGACGCCGGAGCCCGCGGCGGCGCACGGTTGCGCCCGCTGCTCGCGCTCCTGCCCTATATCGCCCGCTACCGCGGTCGGGCGCTGCTTGCGCTTGTCGCCCTGGTCGTTGCCGCACTGACGACGTTGGTGGTGCCGCTCGCGGTGCGCCGGATCATCGACTTCGGTTTTACGTCCGAAGGCGTTGCGATGATCAACAGCTACTTCACGATGATGATCGGCGTCGTCGCCGTCCTCGCCGGCGCCAGCGCGGCGCGTTATTTTCTGGTGACCACCACCGGCGAACGCATCGTCGCCGATCTGAGGCGCGACGTTTTCGCCCACCTGATCTCCCTGTCGCCTGTGTTTTTCGACACCGCCCGCAGTGGCGAACTGGTCTCGCGGCTGACCGCCGATACGACCCAGATCAAGTCTGCCGTCGGCTCTTCGATATCGGTTGCGTTGCGCAACCTGGTGCTGTTCGTCGGCGCGGTCTCGATGATGGTCATCACCAGTCCGCGCCTGTCCGGACTGGTGCTGGCGGCGATCCCGTTGATCGTCGTGCCGCTGGTCGCATTCGGACGCTGGGTGCGCCGCCTGTCGCGGAACGCGCAGGACAATCTTGCGGACGCCACCGCCTATGCCTCCGAGTTGGTCGGCGGGATCAGGACGGTGCAGGCCTATACCAACGAACGGCTTGCCGATGCGCGTTTCGGCGGCGAAGTCGAGCAGGCCTATGTCGCGGCGCGCAATTCGGCGCGCGCTCGTGCCGTGCTGACCGCGATCATCATCTTTATCGTCTTCACCAGCGTGGTCCTGATTCTCTGGATCGGGTCTCGCGACGTCCTTGAGGGCAGCATGACGCCGGGCCGACTCGGCCAGTTCGTGCTGTATGCCGCTTTCGCAGCGACCGGTCTAGGCCAGCTCAGTGAAGTCTGGGGCGAGGTCGCCGCCGCTTCCGGCGCGGCCGAGCGTCTGTTCGAGCTGCTTCGCGTCAAGCCGGTGATCGCGGCGCCGCCGGCGCCGCGCGCTCTGCCGGTCCCTGCGCGCGGCGATGTCACGCTGGACAACGTCAGCTTTGCCTATCCGTCGCGCCCGCAGGTCAAGGTGCTTGATGGCGTCTCGCTTGCCGTAAAGGCCGGTGAGAAGGTTGCCATTGTCGGCCCGTCAGGCGCGGGAAAAAGTACGCTGTTTCATCTTTTGCTGCGGTTCTACGATCCTGCTTCGGGCACCATCTCCTTCGATGGCGTTCCGCTGCGAGCAGCCGATCCGTGCGAGGTTCGCGCGCGCATTGCGCTGGTGCCGCAGGAGTCGGTGGTCTTTGCCGCGTCCGCCCGCGAGAATATCCGCTTCGGCCGGCCGGATGCCTCCGACGCCGAGGTCGAGCGTGCCGCCGAGCTTGCCCATGCCACCGAGTTCATCCGCCGGTTGCCCGGCGGCTTCGAGGCGTTGCTCGGCGAGCGCGGCGTGACGCTGTCCGGCGGACAACGCCAGCGCATCGCCATCGCCCGCGCAATCCTGCGCGACGCGCCTCTATTGCTGCTGGATGAGGCGACGTCGTCGCTCGATGCCGAATCCGAAACCCTGGTGCAGACCGCGCTGGAGGAACTGATGCGCCATCGCACGACGCTGGTCATAGCGCATCGCCTCGCAACGGTACTTTCCTGCGACCGGATCATGGTCATGGATCACGGACGGATCGTGGAGCAGGGGACTCACGCCTCGCTCGTGGCGGCGAATGGACTATACGCCCGGCTGGCGCGGCTGCAGTTCGAGGGGGTGTGAGGTCTTATTTCCTCACGGCTTCCATTCCATGCGGTTGACCGGCCGTCCGGAAATCGGATTCACATCCTCGCCTGCATGTTCGAAGCCGTTGCGCGCGTAGAAGCGTATGGCGCGCGTGTTGTCGGCGTTGACCTTGAGCGTGATTCCCGCGGGTGACAGGCGTTTCGCCTCATTCATCAGTGCGTTCGCGATATCGCCGCCCCAATGCGCCGGATCGACCACGAGCTGGTCGAGATAGCCTTCGCTGTCGATGGTGACGAAGCCGACGAGATCGCCGGATCGCCGGGCGACGACGATTGCGGCGTTCGGCACCAGTTCGTTGCGCCAGCGTTCGCGCCACCACGGCAGGCGCGCCGCGAAATCGATCTCAGGATAGGCTTGTTGCCACGTCGCCGCCCACAGCGCGATCGCGGCGTCCTCGTCGGAGGCACGGTAGGGGTGGAGCTGAAACGAGGCCGTCATTCAAACACCGCCGTTTTGCCCGACACTCGGGTCCGGCTTCATCGGCTCGAACACGGCCCTATCGTGCCGGGTATCCATGTCTTTCTTTTTTGCGGCACGGCAAGATGGGGATGGCCGGGATAAGCCCGGCCATGGCGATGGGGGATCGCATAAGGATATCACCGCTCCGTCAGCTTCAGCTCGATACGGCGGTTGCGCTTGTATGCGTCGTCCGTCGTGCCGGGATCGAGCGGCTGGAATTCGCCAAAGCCCGCGGCAACGAGGCGTTGCGGCGGCACGCCGCGCGAGACCAGATACTGCACCACCGAGATCGCGCGCGCCGCCGACAAGTCCCAGTTCGACTTGAAGACCGGGCTGTTGATGGGCCTGACATCGGTGTGGCCGTCCACGCGCAGCACCCAGGCGATCTCGCTCGGGATCTGTTTGTCGAGATCGGTCAGCGCGTTGGCAATCTTATCGAGCTCGGACTTCCCTTCCGGCAGCAAAATCGCCTGCGCGGTCTCGAAGAACACCTCTGACTGGAAAACGAAACGGTCGCCGACAATTCTGATATCCGGCCGGTTACCGAGAATGGCGCGCAAACGTCCGAAGAATTCCGAACGGTAGCGGGACAGCTCCTGCACGCGCTTTGCCAGCGCAACGTTCAACCGCTGGCCGAGATCGGCGATGCGATTCTGCGATTCCTTGTCCTTTTTCTCGGATGCGTCGAGCGCGTCCTCCAGCGCCGCCAGTTGCCGGCGCAGCGCGCTGATCTGCTGTGTCAGCACCTCGACCTGCGCCAGCGCACGAGCCGAAATCTGCTTTTCGGAATCCAGCGCCTTGTTCAATTGGCTGTTGCGGCCCGCGGCATCGTTACCCGCGCCGGCGAGGCCCTCATAGAGTCCCTTGATCCGATCGCGCTCGGCTTCGGCCGATGCGAGGCCCGCACGCAACTGGCTGACTTCGTCGCCGAGACTGACCTTGCCGAGCTTTTCCAGCGACAGCAGATCGGTCAACTGGGCGATCCTGGCATTAAGTTGTTCCAGCGCCTTGTCCTTGCCCGTGACTTCCTGCGACAGGAAAAACTGCACCACCAGAAATACAGACAGCAGGAAAACGATCGCGAGCACCAGCGTGGAGAGCGCATCGACGAATCCCGGCCAGTAGTTGAATCCACTCTCATTCCGGCGCCCGCGTGCTAGGGCCATGATGTTTCTCTTAGATTATGCCTCTCCCTCTGCGGAGGGAGGCGCCGGCCGCGGAGCGGCGGTCGGGGTAAACGGGACGGTCAGCTGATCGTTGTCCGGCGGTTGTGCTAGGTGCTGAAGCAGCTTCTTGATCTCGCGGTTTTGCTCGCCCTGTTCGTCCGCCCATTCGCGGATCAACTGTTGTTCGCTCCGCATATGGTTGACGAGCCCCTGAATGGCTTCTGCGAGGCTGGCCATTGCGGAGGTGGTCTCATGACCGGATCCCGCCTTCTCGACGGTGGCGCCAAGCCGCTCGATCGCAGCCTTTATCTCGGCCGCCGGATCGGCCCGGGCCTTGTCGCGATATTCGCGAACGGTGGTGGCGAGCCAGTCCTCGAGGTCGGTATAGAAGCGGTTCTGCGCCTGACTCGATTGCAGATCGAGAAAACCAAGAATGAGCGATCCGGCGAGGCCGAAAAGCGACGACGAAAACGAAATGCCCATGCCGCCGAGCGGCGCGGCAAGGCCTTCCTTCAGCGTCTCGAACAGGGATCCGGTGTCGCCGCCGACTCTCAGGCCGTCGATCACCTTGCCGACAGAGCCGACGGTTTCGATCAAGCCCCAGAACGTGCCGAGCAGGCCCAGGAATACCAACAGACCCGTCATGTAGCGGGAGATGTCGCGGGCTTCGTCGAGCCGCGTGGCGATGGAATCGAGCAGATGCCGCATGGTCTGCTGCGAGATCGACACCTGCCCCGTGCGTTCGCCGCCGAGAATCGCGGCCATCGGAGCCAGCAATCGCGGCCTTCGGTCAGAAGCCTGGCCCCGATTGGCGACGCGGAAATTGTTGACCCACGCGATTTCCGGATAAAGCCGGATCACTTGCCGGAAGGCAAAAACGATTCCGATCGTCAGGACGCCTACGATCAGCGCGTTGAGACTGGGGTTGGCGAAGAACGCGGAAACGGTCTGCTTGTAGAGAACGATCAGCACCAGCGCGCACAGCACGATGAACACGACCATACGCACCAGAAATATCCGGGGTGGCGCCAGCTTGGTCTGTTCGATCTCCGGTGCGGAGCGGGGGGCAATGCCTGGCGCCATGAGCGAGCGTGCTTAACCCATCAAGAGAGCAAGGAGGTTGAGTAAGCCGCATTATGGCACGGCGTCGCCGGCAACAAATAGCTCTTCCACCGATTTTGCCAAGTTATCGATTTTGCCAAGTCATCCGCCCCGCGGCGCAAAGAGTTTCAATCGCGGCGTATTTCTTGCGTCGAGATTTCGCCAAGAACAATGCGCGGAGCTTTTGGCGTGCCGTGCTGGTCGATCCTTCTGCTTGAGGTCATCGCGACAAAACAGCGCATTCGGAAAGACTGTCGTTACCATTTTCTTTCAATTTGAACGGAACCTGGATCACGACTGTTTGAATCCAAGAAACCGGAACGATCTCAACGCGATAGCGGTATGTGACATTGCGCCGCCAACAAATCATATTGCATCGCGGTCGTTCTCGTCTAACCTCCCCTGTGGGGATGATACGGATTCGCGCGCATCGGACTGCGAAGCATCGCGCTTCGCCCAGGGCGGATTCGTACTTTGCTTGCCGAATTATGAGGTTTCCAGGTTCCAATGCCGAGATTCAATTTGCGACTGACGTTGGCGGCTGTCCTGCTTGCTGGGTTGTCGCCGCTCCTTGGCGGCTGTGACGAGCCCGTTACGGCTGAAGCTTCGGTGAAAGCGGTCACTCCTGAAGTCAGCGTCGTCACGGTGGTTCCAAAACCGCACGCGATCGTGCGCGAACTGCCGGGCCGAATCTCGCCATTACGGGTTGCGGAAGTGCGCCCACGGGTTTCCGGCATTATCACCAAGCGGTTGTTCCAGCAGGGCAGCGAAGTGAAGGCCGGCGATCCGCTGTATCAGATCGATCCAGAGCCGTTCGCGGTCGAAGTGCAGGCCGCGGAGGCAGCCCTGGCAAAGGCTAACGCCGTATTCGAACAGGCCTCGCACCATGCGAGACGTATCGAGAAGCTGACCGCCCGGCACGCCACTTCCGAGGCCGAGAACGAGAAGGCGATCGCCAATATGCGTCAGGCAGCGGCCGATGTCGCTGGCCGCAAGGCGGACCTGGCGCGGGCGCGGCTCCATCTTGCTTACACCACCATTCGCGCGCCGATTGACGGTGTGGTCGGCGCGGCTCAGGTGACCGAGGGCGCGCTCGTCGTGCAGAACGACGCGGCGAGCCTCGCGACGGTGCAGCAGCTCGACACGATTTATGCCGACTTCACCCAGTCCGTGTCGGAGCTGAATAATCTGCGTCGTGCGTTCGAGACGGGAGAACTGGAGCGCATCGCGCCTGGCGCTGCAAAGGTCCGCCTCGTGCTCAACGATGGAACGCTCTACCCACTGGCCGGAAAGTTTCTGTTTTCCGAGGCCAAGGTCGATGCCTCGACCGGGCAGGTGACCTTACGCGGCGAATTTCCAAATCCGAAGCGCGAATTGCTGTCGGGTATGTACGTTCGCGTGCTGTTGGAGCAGGGCGTCGACAGTGATGCGATCGCCGTCCCGCAGCAGGCGGTCCAGCGCGACTCCAGCGGCGGTAGCGAGGTCTTTGTCGTCCAGGACGACGATCGCGTCATCGCGCGTCCGATCCGGACGGATGCCGTCCAGCACGGCTATTCGATGGTCAGCGATGGGTTGAATGCGGGCGACCGCGTCGTGGTCGAGGGCTTTCAGAAGTTCACGGCAGGCGACAAAGTTCGCACCCTGATGTGGGCGGAAGCCGATGCTTCGCGCGACACCGTAGCGACGCCCGGCGAGACGGCGTCCGCCCGGCAGTAACGCAGCATGCCGGCTTTCTTCATCGACCGGCCGATCTTCGCGTGGGTCGTCGCGCTATTCATCTGTTTGATCGGCGTGATTTCGATTCCATTCCTGGGCATCGCGCAATATCCCATCATCGCGCCGCCTTCGATCTCGGTCGCAACCGTGTATCCCGGCGCCTCGCCGGAGAACCTTTATAACAGCGTCACGCGACTGATCGAAGAACAACTCAACGGCGCGTCGGGCATCCTTAATTTCGAATCCACCAGTGATTCTCTGGGACAAGTCGAGATCACCGCGTTCTTTGTTCCCGGCACCTCCACTGCTCTCGCCTCGGTGGACGTGCAGAATCGCATCAAGCGCATCGAGGCTCGCCTTCCCGCGGCTGTGCTGAAGGAAGGCATCCTGGTCCAGGAGGCCTCGAGCGCGGTGTTGCAGATCATCACGCTGCGTTCGACAGACGGCAGTCTGGATGAGGTCGGCCTCGGGGACTTCATGACGCGTAACATCATCGGGGAAATCCGGCGTATTCCCGGTGTCGGCCGGGCCACGCTGTTCTCCACCGAACGCTCGTTGCGCGTCTGGCTCGATCCAGAAAAGCTCGTTGGCTACGATCTGACGTCGGAAGACGTCACCAAGGCGATTGCGGCGCAGAATGCGCAGGTGGCTTCGGGCAGCATCGGAGGGCCGCCGAGCCGGGCAGGGCAGAAAACCGCGGCGCTGGTGCTGGTGAAGGGGCAACTCACCACGCCCGAGGAATTCGGCTCCATCCTGCTGCGCGCCAACCGCGATGGCTCCACCGTGCGCCTGCGCGACGTGGCGCGGGTCGAGGTCGGCGGCATGGATTACCGATTCACCACCCGCCTCAACGGCAAGCCGACCGCGGGTCTTTCGGTGCTGCTCGCACCGGGCGCCAACGCGCTTGCCACCGCGAGCGCGGTGGAAGCCAAGATGAAGGAACTTTCGAAGTTCTTTCCGGCGAATATCGCCTACAGCATCCCTTACGATATCACGCCCGTGGTGGAGGCCTCGATCGAAAAGGTCGTGCATACGCTGATCGAGGCGGTGGTGCTGGTGTTCCTGGTGATGTTCCTGTTCCTGCAGAACATCCGTTACACGATTATTCCGACCGTCGTGGTGCCGGTCGCGCTGCTCGGCACCTGTGCGGTGCTGCTAATCGCCGGCTATTCCATCAATATGCTGACGATGTTCGGCATGGTGCTGGCGATCGGCATTCTGGTCGACGACGCCATCGTCGTGGTGGAGAATGTCGAACGCATCATGGCGGAGGAGGGGCTGCCGCCCAGGGAGGCGGCGCGCAAGGCGATGTCGCAGATCACGAGCGCCATCGTCGGCATCACGCTGGTGCTGATGGCGGTGTTCGTGCCGATGGCGTTTTTTCCGGGCTCTGTCGGCATTATCTACAGGCAGTTTTCCGTCACGGTGGTTGCCGCGATCGGTTTCTCTGCCCTGATGGCGCTGTCGCTGACGCCGGCGCTGTGCGCCACGCTGCTGAAGCCGGCGGAGGCCGGACACGCCCATGCCCGCAAAGGCTTGTTCGGCTGGTTCAATCGCGCGCTGGAGGGCGTGCGCGGCCGCTACGTCTCGACCGTCGGCTGGTCGCTCAGGCGAACCGGACGCCTGATGCTGATTTACGCCGTTCTGGTTGGCGCCCTCGTTTGGGCCTTCGTTCGATTGCCTGCCGGCTTTCTGCCGGTGGATGATCAGGGCTTCATCACCACCGACGTGCAGACGCCGGCGGATTCATCCCACGGGCGGACCGAAGCGGCGGTGGAGGCGGTCGAGAGATACCTGGCCCAACGGCCTGGGATTCAGGATGTCACTTTCCTGACCGGTTTCGCCTTTTCGGGGCAGGGCATGAACACGGCGCAAGCGTTCATCACCCTGAAAGACTGGTCCGAACGTCCTGAGAAGGACTCAGCCGCGAATATCGTTGCTGACGCCAATCGTGATCTGGCGCTATCGCTGCGCGACGCCAAGATCACCGCGCTGCAGCCGCCGCCGATCGACAACCTCGGCAATTCCTCCGGTTTCAGCTTCCGTCTTCAGGATCGCGGCCAGAAAGGCTACCCGGCGTTGTTGCAGGCGACCAATCAGTTGATCGCCGCGGCCAACGCCAGTCCGATCTTGCAGAACGTCTATGTCGAGGGTTTGCCGTCGGCGGGGCAGGTCAATCTCATGATCGACCGCGAGAAGGCCAGCGCTCTCGGGGTCACGTTCGAGGACATCAACGATACCATGTCGACCAATCTCGGCTCGACCTATGTCAACGACTTCCCCAACCGTGGGCGAATGCAGCGCGTGATCGTGCAGTCGGATCGTGACGGCCGCACCACGGCGCAAGACATCCTCAACTACAACGTCAAGAACAGCAGCGGGCGGCTGGTCCCCTTCTCCTCCTTCTCCTCTATCGAATGGTCGAAGGGGCCGACACAGATCGTCGGCTTCAACTACTATCCGTCAATGCGCATCACCGGCGAGGCGCGGGCCGGCTTTACCTCCGGCGACGCCATCGCCGAGATGGAGCGGCTGGCCGATCGCCTTCCGCGCGGTTTCGGCTATGAATGGACGGGTCAGTCGTTGCAGGAAAAGTTGTCGGGATCACAGGCGCCGTTCCTGCTCGCGCTTTCGGCATTGGTGGTGTTCCTCTGCCTGGCTGCGCTTTATGAAAGCTGGACCATTCCGCTCGCGGTGTTGTTGACGGTGCCGCTAGGGATCTGCGGCGCGGTGCTGGCGGCAACCGGGCGCGGGCTTGCCAACGATGTTTATTTCACCGTCGGACTCGTGACCATCATCGGCCTGGCGGCCAAGGACGCCATCCTCATCGTCGAATTCGCCAAGGATTTGCGGGCGCAGGGCAAGCCGCTCGTCGACGCCACAATGGAGGCGTGCGCGCTGCGCTTCCGTCCGATCTTGATGACAGGCTTTGCCTTCGCCTCCGGCGTGCTGCCGATGGTCGTCGCCAGCGGTGCAGGCGGAGCAAGCCAGCAGGCGCTCGGCACCAGCGTGATGGGCGGCATGATCGCGGTGGTGGTGCTGGCGCTGTTGATGGTGCCGGTGTTTTACGTCGTCGTGATGCGCGTGCTTGGGCGCGACAAGAGTGGACTGGAGCCGGCGGGCGCGCCGGAAGTCCATGGACCGCCGGCGCCGCTGCGTCCGGCGGAATAGGGCATGATCCCGACCCGAAGCGTTGCGCCGGCTTGTGACGTTCGCTATCCCAGCGGCTTGATGATCTTCACGAGTTCGGCGTGAACGAATTCGTTGCCACAGATCACATCGCCGGTCGTGAGCGGATCGTCATCGCCCTGGATGCCGCTGACAATGCCGCCAGCCTCCCGGACGATGATTTGTCCGCCCGCAATATCCCACGGCTGCAGGTTGCGCTCCCAGTAGCCGTCGACGCGGCCCGCCGCGACAAAGGCGAGATCAAGCGAGGCCGCGCCGAAGCGCCGCAGGCCCGCTACCTTCGGCTGCAGCGCGGCCATCTCCCGTCGTGACAACTCATGGTCGCCGCGTCCGATATGCGGCAGGCCGCAAGCGATAACGCAGTCGTTCATCTGGCGGCGCCCCGACACGCGTAGCCGCTGATCGTTGAGAAAGGCGCCCTTGCCGCGCTCCGCGGTGTAGAGTTCGTCATTGGCGGGGTTGTAAACGAGGCCGGCGATCAGCACGCCGTCGCGCTGCAGGCCGATTGATATCCCGAAATGCGGAATGCCGTGCAGGAAGTTGGTGGTGCCGTCAAGCGGATCGACGATCCAGGTGTGGCTCTTGTCCGTGCCCTCGCGGTTACCGCCTTCCTCGCCGAAAAAGCCGTAGCCGGGACGCGCCTTGCTGAGTTCCTCATACAGGATATCTTCCGCGCGCTTGTCCGCAAGACTCACGAAATTCGCAGGCCCCTTCAGCGATACCTGAAGATTCTCGATTTCGCCGAGATCGCGTTTCAGGCTCCGGCCTGCGCGGCGCGCAGCCTTGACCATGACGTTCATGAGAGCGGATTGCAGCATGATAGGGCTCAGGATGGATGATGGGTCTGGGTGCCCTGCGAACGGGTCCCCGTCAAGCGGTTCATTTGATTCCAAGCCATTTGCGGGCGGCGCTCTCCGCATTGGCGCGTTCTTCGGGCGTTGCCTGCGCCAGCGCCTCGTCAAGCATCAGATCGCCCTTGCCTGCGGTTTTCGCCACGATATGCCATTTCAGGCCTTCGATCTTGTCCATCGGCGCGCCCATACCTGTGACGAGGACCCGGGCGAGACGATTTTGAGCGATCGCACTGTTCTGTCTCGCGGCTTTGCGCAGCAGCGATACCGCGGCGGCCTCGTTCTTTCCGGTGCCGCTGCCGTTGAACAGCGCAATCGCGTACTCGACTTCGGCATCGACGTTGCCGGCGAGCGAGGCCGCCTGCAACAGCCGCACTGACTTGTAGAGATTTTTTTCAACGCCGGTGCCCTCCTTGTAGAAGGTCGCCAACGCATATTGCGCTTCCGGGCTGCCGGCGTCGGCTGCGAATCGCAGCAGCTCGGCCGCGCGCTTGAAATCCTGCGGCAGCGTTTGCCCGTCCATATAGAGAAGCGCCAGGTTGTAGGCGGCCTTGGGTTGACCGAGCTTGGCGGACGCGGCCAGCCATTTCACGGCGCCCGCCCTGTCTGGCGGTCCGCCGCGCCCGCTGATGCGTAGCATGGCGAGCGCGAACATGGCTTCGCGATCGCCCAGATTGGCCGCGCGCTGATGCCATTCGATCGCCTTGCCATAGTCGCGCTTGACCCCGAGACCATTGGCATAGAGCTCGCCGAGCATGGTCATGGCGGCGGGAGCCTTGTCCTCCTGTGCCTGCTTCAACGCGAGATCGAACGCGGTCTTGTAGAGGCCGCGCTGATAGGCGCCGTAGACCAGATCTGCATTCGGATCGTCAGGGGCTTGCGCGTCTGTTTTGCGGTCCGGTTCGGGCCTGGCGGGTGGCGTCGGCGGCACCGGCATGATGGTCTTCGTCTTGATGCTCTTGCCGGCGGCCGCCGGAGCTGGCTGAAGCTGCGCCAGCGCACTTTCCCCGAACATGAGAACGCCAATCAGTATGGCGACGGGACGCAGGACAATCATCCGGCGCCCCTGACGCCATGAGGATGGTTCGCGCGTTGCGCGCCTCCTTGTGGTCCGTAACCTTGGCCGATTGCGGTTGCGATATCCGCGAGCGCGGCCGCCGCGCCGCGCGGGTCGTTCCAGATGATGTCGCCGACCAGCACGAAATCCGCGCCCGATGCCGCGAAAAGCTGCGCTTCATCGAGGTTCGCGGCGTGAGCAACGCAGGGCGGCTCGAACAATTCGGCCCACCATGCCAGCCGATCCGCGATCGCTTCCGCGGACGGCCGATCGCCGGTCTTGTCCGGCTCGCCGAACAGCACGTAGTCGGCGCCGGTCTCGCCAGCGACCATGGAGTCATGGCGCGTCGGCAGGCCGCCGGCGCCGACGATGCGGTCGGGTTTCAGTGCGGGCATCGCCTCCTGCAACGCCTCGATGCTGGCGAGATGCGCGCCGTCGGCGCCGGACCGCGCGACCAGATCGGCGTGGCCATCAAGCAAAAGCGCAGCGCCGCTGTTCTGGATCAAAGGCGCAAGCGCCTTGATGCGCGATATCATTGTGCGTGGATCGGAGAGCGCGAGCCGCATCAGCACGGCGGCGATGTCCGCGGATGCCAGCGCATCGGCCAGTGGCGTCATGATCCCTGTCGGATCGCAGATCACCGGCGTGGCCAGATAGAGACGCGGTGCGGGGCGGAGGGAGGCTGATTTCGCGAGCATCGGAAGGGTCTCAGATAGCCGAACAGGTGAAAGCGAGAGGCTCAATGCCAGGACATTTTCGTCGACATTATGCGTGAGCAGCGGCAAAAGATTCTAGCAGCTTCGCCTTTTTGCGGGTCACGTTCATGATCTTGAATCGATTTGATCCAAAATCATCGCGACATCAGGGCGAACACCTTCTCCGGCTCGTGATCAAAGTATCGATCTTCAAAACCCGGTTGCCGCGTCATGCCGGCAAGGGCAAATCATAGACAGGCGTTTGAGCAGAACTCCCTTCTGTGATCGGTCTTCGAAGGTCAAGGCACCGTTGTTCTTCGTAGCAGTTTTGTCCGCCGATTGTGCGAACCTTCCATCGTCCGAGCGCCGAGGTCATGGGCGTTATCGGCTTTATGGCCCTGGCGGCCAACCTCGCCTCGGCTGGTCTGCTTGTACCGTACAAGGATGGCGACGCGAATGTACGGTCGGTCTGGCTCTGCTCTCGTAACGACGCCATCGGCAATGTGATGGTGATGCTTGCAGCCTTCGGAGTCTGGAGTACCGCCACCGCGTGGCCGGATTTGATCGTCGCCGCGATCATGGCCGAAATCTTCCTCACCTCAGCGGCTCAAATCTTGCGGCAAGCCTGGAGTGAATATCGTCAGGAACATACCTCGCGTTCTGTCGCCGCAGAGTAGGGAGTATCAAAGACAGCCGCGCGCTCGCGCGAGCGTGCTCTGTCTGATTCTCCCTCCTCTTCTGTTTGAATCGGCAAGGGTCCGGGAGCCGATTGTCCCGTCTCACGCGGCTTTCTCCTCCAGTTCGGCTTTCCACTCTCCCTTGGTTGCGAGCGAGTTCATCCGCGCCCGGTGGATAAGAGCCCGTTGCCCTGCGGCGACGTTCTCGGGCTTGCCGGACCACGCCTTCTGCGGTGCCGCCTGTAACGCGCGGCCGTAGGAGAAGGTAAGTTTCCACGGCAGGTTTCCCATCCGGTTCATGGCATCGAGATGGGCAGTGGCCTCCTCGTCGGACTGTCCGCCGGACAGGAAGGCGATGCCGGGGACGGCAGCCGGCACGCAGGCCTTCAGCATCCGCACCGTCTTTTCCGCAACCTCCTCCACGGATGCCTGCCTGGCGCTCTTCTTGCCCGCGATCGCCATGTTGGGCTTCAAGATCATGCCTTCCAGCGCGACGCGCTGCTTGCGCAATTCCTGAAACGTTACATTGAGGACGCGCGTCGTGACCTCAAAACAGCGATCGATGTCGTGATCGCCGTCCATCAGCACCTCGGGCTCGACGATCGGTACGATCTGGGCAGCCTGGCACAGCGCCGCGTAGCGTCCGAGGGCGTGGGCGTTGACACCGATCGCGGTCATGGTCGGGATGCCGCCCGCCGCGTTGATATCGATCACCGCTCGCCATTTCGCGAAACGTGCGCCCTGATCGTAGTATTTTTTCAGGCGCTCCGCGAGCCGGTCCAGTCCGACGGTCACGAGTTCGCCGGGGCAGGCGGGCAAGGGTTGCGTGCCTTCGTCGACCTTGATGCCGGGAATGGCGCCGGCCCGCTGGATCAGCTTGATCAGAGGCGTGCCGTCCCTGGCGTTCTGCCAGATGGTCTCGTCATAGAGGATGACGCCGGAGATATATTTCGTCATGGCGTCGGTGGCACGGAACATCATCTCGCGATAGTCGCGCCGGCTTTCCTCGGTGGATGTCACACCGATGGCATTGAACCGTTTGGTGATGGTGGGAGAGGATTCGTCGGCGGCGAGAATGCCTTTGCCCGGCGCGACCATGGCTTGCGCCACGTTGTTGAGGTCAGCGAGATTCATGAGCGGCTCCTCCTGCATACACTCTTCCGACCTCCGATGGAGGCCGGTTTTGAGGATCAGGCAGGCATCAGAGTTGCGACTTTCTGATATCGCAACTCATTTTGCCGCGAGGAGCAGCGTCATTTTGCCCTTAGCACCTCCACGCCGGGCAGCGGCTTACCCTCCATCCACTCCAGGAAGGCGCCGCCGGCCGTAGAGACATAGGTGAAGTCGCCGGCTACGCCAGCCTGGTTCAGCGCCGCGACCGTGTCGCCGCCACCGGCGACCGACACCAGCTTTCCAGCCTTGGTACGTTCTGCCGCGTGTTTTGCCGCGACCACGGTGCCGCGATCGAAAGGCGACAGCTCGAACGCGCCGAGCGGGCCGTTCCAAACCAGCGTCGCGGCGTCGTCGATGGCCGAGTGAACGCGTTCCACCGACTGCGGTCCGACATCGAGAATCATGCCCTCCGCAGGAATGGCGTCGAGTCCGTAGGCGTGGGAGGGCGCGTTGGCGGCGAAATGGAATGCTACCGTCGCATCCACCGGCAGGATGATGGCGCAGTTGGCGGCTTCGGCTTTCTCCATGATACGCAGTGCGGTCGCCGCGAGATCCTTTTCCGCCAGCGATTTACCGATGTTGACACCCTGCGCGTGCAGGAAGGTGTTGGCCATGCCGCCGCCGATCACCAGCGCATCGACCTTGTTGACGAGGTTCTCCAGGAGGTCGATCTTGGTCGAGACCTTTGCGCCACCGATCACGGCGATGACGGGCTTGGTCGGCGCTTCGAGCGCCTTGTTGAGCGCTTCGAGTTCGGCCTGCATGGTGCGTCCGGCATAGCCCGGCAGCTTGTGGCCGAGACCTTCGGTCGAGGCATGGGCGCGATGCGCGGCCGAGAAGGCGTCGTTGACCCAGATATCTCCGAGCTTGGCGAGTTCGGCGACGAAGGCCGGATCGTTCTTTTCCTCTTCCTTGTGAAAGCGAGTGTTTTCAAGGCACAGGATGTCGCCATCCTTCATCTCGGAAATCGCCTTTTGCGCCGACTCGCCGACGCAGTCGTCGGCGAACGCGACCGGCTTGCCGAGCACTTTGGCGAGTTCCGCCGCGACCGGCCGCAGCGAATTTTTGGGGTCGGGACCCTTGGGCCGGCCGAAATGCGCCAGCAGGATCGCCTTGCCGCCCTTGTCGGCGATTTCCTTGATCGTCGGCGCTACCCGTTCCAACCGCGTGGCGTCGGTAACGCGCCCTTGTTCCATGGGGACGTTGAGGTCGACGCGCAGCAGAACGCGCTTTCCGCGAACGTCAACGTCATCGAGGGTGCGGAAGGAATTTGTCATGGTTGGATGCCCCGGACACGGTGCCGCGTGTACGGTGTGCCGCAAATCGGGACTGCCACGCGGAAAAAGTTGCGGTTTGAACGGCGCCGGTTCTGCATCGCGGCGCTTGCGCCGCGATGCGCCGGATCCATGGTCTCAGATCAGCTTCGCCATCGCCACGGCGGTGTCAGTCATGCGGTTGGAGAAGCCCCATTCGTTATCGTACCACGACAGCACGCGCACCAGCGTGCCGTTCTGCACTTTGGTCTGGTCGATGTGGAGCGTCGAGGAGTGCGAATCGTGGTTGAAGTCGCTCGAGACATTGGGCTGGTCCGTGGTGCCGAGGATGCCCTTCAGCTCCTGAGATGCCGCCCGCTTCATCGCCTCGTTAATCTCCTTGGCGGTGGTCTCCTTCTTGGCGACCACCTTGAGATCGACGACCGAGACGTTCGGCGTCGGCACGCGGATGGCAACGCCGTCAAGCTTGCCCTTCAGTTCCGGCAACACCAATCCGATCGCTCTCGCGGCGCCGGTCGAGGTCGGGACCATCGAGAGAGCCGCGGCGCGGCCGCGATAAAGATCCTTGTGCATGGTGTCGAGCGTCGGCTGGTCGCCAGTATAGGCGTGGATCGTGGTCATAAATCCGGTTTCGATCCCGACCAGATCGTTGAGGACCTTCGCCACCGGAGCGAGACAGTTGGTGGTGCAGGATCCGTTCGAAACCACCAGATGGTCCTTCGACAGCTTGTCGTGGTTGACGCCATAGACCACGGTCATGTCGGCGCCTTCGGCCGGGGCCGATACCAGCACACGCTTGGCGCCGGCAGTGAGATGCGCGGAGGCTTTTTCTTTCGCGGTGAACAGGCCCGTGCACTCCATCGCGATGTCGATGCCGAGTTCCTTCCAGGGCAGTTTCGACGGATCGCGCTCGGCGGTCACCTTGGTTCTGTTCTTGCCGATCACGATGCTGTCGCTTTCGACCTTCACTTCGAAGGGGAAGCGGCCGTGCACCGAGTCGAAGCGCAACAGATGCGCGTTGGTTTCCACCGGGCCGAGATCGTTGATGGCGACGATCTCGATCTCGTCGCGGCCGGCCTCGTAAACGGCGCGCAAAACATTGCGGCCGATGCGGCCAAACCCGTTGATTGCGACCCGGACTGCCATATCTTCATTCTCCTTCAAATGAGTGACGTGTCTGCGCGCACCGCAGTTTCCGCGCGCAGCGTCAACGCCTTTTCGCCTGGTTCTGCCAGGCCGCGACCATTGGTAATGTCTAGCGGTCCGATTTTAGCATTCGAATGCCCGTTTCAGCGGGCATCTTTGCCGAATGTTGAAATCACAGGGACCACTAGCAAATGTAAGTTGCCAGTGGAATTCTGATATTGCCATTCGCATCAGGAGCCCATGATCGACCGAGCAGCGAATGCCAAATCCGTTCCACGGTTTTAGCTAGCGCCTTTTTGATTTTGAGGCAATCTCAACCTCAGCCAAGGCGTGTCTCCACTGCCTTGACCACGGCTTCGGCGGTAATGCCGAAATGCTTGTAGAGGTCCTTGGCAGGAGCGCTGTGGCCGAAGCTGTGCATGCCGACGAAAAGACCGTCCGCTCCGATGACAGCATCCCACCCGAAGCGCACGGCTGCTTCCACGGCAATCTTGAAGGGCGCCTTGCCGATGATGGCCTGGCGGCGGTCTTCAGGCTGCTCGAGCAACAGCTCCAGCGAGGGCACCGAAACCACCCGCGACGCGATGCCGCGCTGGGACAGTTGCTGCTGCGCGGCGACGGCGATCTCGACTTCGGATCCGGTCGCGAAAATCGACACCTTCGCCTCGCCATTGGCCGCGACCAGTTCATAGGCGCCGTGCGCGCAGCGATTGTCCGCATGCGCGGTCTTGCGCACCGGCGTGAGGTTCTGCCGCGACAGCGCCAGAACGGTCGGTCCCTTCGGACGCTCCAGAGCGAGCTGCCAGCATTCGGCGGTCTCGACCGCGTCGGCGGGGCGGAACACGCGCATGTTCGGCATTGCGCGCAAGCTTGCCAGATGTTCGACCGGCTGATGGGTGGGGCCATCCTCGCCGAGCCCGATCGAGTCGTGGGTCATGATGTAGATTGTGGGAATATGCGCCAGCGCCGAAACACGCATCGCCGGCCGGGCATAGTCGGTGAAGCACATGAATGTGCCGCCAGCCGGCGCATATCCGCCATGCAGTGCGATGCCGTTCATGGCGGCGGCCATGCCGAGTTCGCGGATGCCGTAGTGGATGTAGCGGCCGTCATAATGGCCGGGCTCCACTTCTTTAAGACCCTTGGTGCGGGTGTTGTTGGATGGCGTGAGATCGGCAGAGCCGAGCAGCAGTTCCGGCACCGCAGGCACCAGTACCTCGAGCGCCAGTTCGCTGGCTTTGCGGGTGGCGACCGTCGGCGGCTCGGCGACCAGCTTGTCCTTGAGCTTGCGGATCACCTCGTCGAGATTTTGAGGCGGCTTGCGGTCGATGGCGCGGCGCTTGAATTCGCCTCGCTCCGCCTCCGGCTTCGCCTCGAAGCGCGCGCGCCATTCCTTGTTGTGCCGCTTGCCCTTGCGTCCGGCGCTCCGCCAGGCCTTGAGGACATCGTCGGGAATTTCGAAGGGACCGTAATCCCAGCCAAGGGCTTTCTTCGCGCCTGCGAGCTCTTCCGCGCCGAGCGCTTCGCCGTGCGCCTTTGATGTGCCAGCCCTTGTGGGCGCGCCGAAACCGATGATGGTCTTGCAGGCGATCAGCGACGGTTTGTCGGACTTCTGCGCCCGGCGGATTGCGGCGGCGATCGCCTTCTGATCGTGCCCGTCGATGCGCCTTGCGTCCCAGCCGCACGCCTTGAAACGCGCCACCTGATCAACGCCGTCGGCCAGCGAGATCGGTCCGTCAATGGTGATGCCGTTGTCATCGTAAAGGAAAATCAGCTTGTTGAGCTTGAGGTGGCCGGCCAGCGCGATCGCCTCATGGCTGATGCCCTCCATCAGATCGCCGTCGGAGCACAGCACATAGGTATAGTGATCGACGACGTCGCTGCCGAACTCCGCAGCCAGCAGGCGCTCCGCCAGCGCGAAGCCGACCGAGGTGGCGACACCCTGGCCGAGCGGGCCGGTGGTGGTTTCGACGCCCTCGGTAATGAAGTTCTCGGGATGACCCGGCGTCTTGGAGTTGAGCTGCCGGAAATTCTTGAGCTGGTCGAGCGTCATCTCCTTGTAGCCGGTCAGGTACAAGAGCGCATAGAGCAGCATCGAACCGTGGCCGGCGGAGAGAATGAAGCGGTCGCGGTCCGGCCAGTGCGGATCGGCGGCGTCGTATTTCAGAAACTTGGTGAACAGCACCGTGGCGATGTCGGCCGTGCCCATGGGCAGGCCAGGATGGCCCGATTTTGCTTTTTCTACACCATCCATCGCGAGCGCGCGGATTGCGTTTGCCATACGGGAGGAATCGACGGTCGGCATGGGAGATATCCGGTCCTGATAGGGAGGAGGGCTGACGGTTTGCATGGGAATCCGATGGTGTCCAAGGGGGTAAAAACTGGCTTGCCGGGGGGAATAGCACCTGCGTCGGCGGAGTCCAAGGGCGGGAGGGCCTCCTGACCGGGAGAATGTTTTGCGGTGCATAGTTTTGCGGCGGCGTTGCGCTGGCCTCGCCCGCCACGTAAATTTCAGTCTCTAAGGGCTTGCCGAGCCGCAGCTTTGTAGTTTGGCCCGCAGTCGGCCCAAAGGCGCGCAGGGACGAACATGAACGACCGACCGGCCAATCGTTCCGCCAGTTCTGAACCGGCCAATAGTGGCGGAACCGATATCGACGCTGCGACCCGGCGGCTGACGGCCGCGCTCGACGCACTGGAAAGAGCGGTGGAAAGACGGCGCGACGCGGACCGCAATGAGGACGAGCTGGCGAGCCGCATTCAGGCTCTGGGTGCGGATCGTTCGCGCCTTGCGGATGAACTCGACGGATCGCTGGTGCGCACCCGCAAGCTCGAGCGGACCAATCGCGAGATCGCCGAAAAGCTCGACGCGGCGATCGGCACCATCAAGTCCGTGCTCGAGGCGGCGGGAGAGAAGCCATGAGCCACGTCAACGTGACCATCAACAGCCGCCAATACCGGATGGCCTGCGAGGATGGGCAGGAAGACCGGCTGCTGAAGCTGGCAGGCGATCTGGAAGGCCGCATCGGCCAATTGCGCGGCAAATTCGGCGAGATCGGCGACCAGCGGCTCGAGGTCATGGCGGCGCTGGTGACTTCCGACGAACTGATGGATGCGCAGCAGCGCATCCGCGCGCTGGAGGAAGAGCTCAAAGCCCTGCGCGATGTGCGCGCTGCGGCGGCCGAGCGCGCACGTGCGACCCAGACAGCGGTTGTCGCCGCGCTGAACATGGCGGCCCACCGCATCGAGAAGACAACGCAGGTGTTGAACCGCACCGTCGGCGGCGGCATCGCCATCGGGTGATCCTCTCAAGGGAAGACGATCCTCGGGCAGCGATGACGTTCCGCATCCTCTCCTTCAGGAGAGGGTAAAATGGGACGCCGTCCTCCACTGGCGCCGCACAGCCGTCTCCACTACATTGTCCCTGCGAGGCTGCGACGCGCGTCAGGAGCCACAATCCCCGGGGCCTTATCGATCCTTAAGGGAACTGTCCCTGGCCGGGTCCGTGGACCCGGACATATGGTGCCCACCTACTTTCGTAGGGAACTCCGGGATCGAGCGCTCCAACGGCGATTGCGGCTTCGCGCTTTCCTTCATACTCCCATGCCTCCACTCCCATGCCTCGGAGGATTGGCTTCCGAAGTGCGGCTCGTTTGGACCCTGCCGGAGTTGTCCGCTTTCGAGGATGACGGTTGCGGACCAGAGCCGTTCTTCTTTATTCTTCTGATCTCCGTCACTTTGTTTGATGCTTTCGTCGGGCGAATCGACCCCTCGGCTTCGAAAGAAGCTATAAGCACCCGCATGTCGATTTCTTCTGACGCTGCATCCAAGGAAGAACTGCGCGCCGCGGCGTTAGCGCGGCGCGATGCCTTGAGCGTGGAGCAACGCGCCGCTGCGGCGGTCGCGATCGCGGCGCGGATGCCGCCGCTTGTTACGACGTCGTCAACGGTCATTGCAGGCTATGCGCCCATCCGCAACGAGATCGATCCCGCGCCACTGATGCAAAAGTTTGCCGCGCGGGGCGCGGTGCTCGCGATGCCGGCCATCTCACGACCTGACGCCGCGCTGGTTTTCCGCATGTGGAAGCCGGGCGAGGCGCTGGTGCGCGGAGCCTTGGGGACTTACGAGCCCCCCGCCGATATTGCCGAGGTCGTTCCGGACATCGTGCTGGTGCCGCTGGCGGCGTTCGACCCCGCCGGCCATCGCATCGGCTACGGCGCCGGCTATTACGACCGCACGCTAGAGGCGCTGCGGCAGCATAAGGCCATTGTCGCGATAGGCCTCGCTTTTTCGGTGCAGGAGATACCGCGGGTGCCGGCATTGTCCCACGATGTCCGGCTTGATTATGTGCTAACCGAAGCCAGCGTATTCGGGTTCGGGAGCGAATAGAGGTGCGAATCCTTTTCATCGGCGATGTCGTCGGCAGGGCCGGGCGTGCCGCGGTCGGCGACCATCTTCCCGCGCTTATCACCACGTGGAAACTCGATCTCGTCGTCGTCAACGGCGAGAACGCCGCGGGCGGCTTTGGCATCACCGAGGCGATCTACCAGGAATTGCTCGACGCCGGCGCCGATGCAATCACGCTCGGCAATCACGCCTGGAATCAGAAAGAGGCGCTGGTGTTCATCGAACGCGCGCCGCGGCTCGTTCGTCCGCTGAATTTTCCGCCCGGTACGCCGGGGCGGGGCGCGGCGCTGATCGACGCCAAGGACGGCCGCCGCGCGCTTGTCATCAATGCGATGGCGCGCATCTTCATGGAACCCCTCAACGACCCTTTCCACGCCATCGAACACGAACTCGACGCCTGCCGTCTCCGCGAGGCGGCGGATGCGATTATCATTGATTTTCACGGCGAAGCGACCAGCGAAAAGCAAAGCATGGGTTACTTCTGCGACGGCCGCGTCAGTCTCGTGGTCGGGACGCACACCCATGTGCCGACGGCGGATCATCGGATTTTGTCCGGCGGCACGGCCTATATGAGCGATGCCGGCATGACCGGCGATTATGACTCCGTGATCGGAATGCAGAAGGAAGAGCCGCTGCGCCGCTTCACCACGGGCATTCCGAGCAGTCGGTTTGAGCCGGCCGCGGGCGCTGCCACATTGAGCGGCGTCGCGGTCGAGACCGACGACGCGACGGGGCTGGCCCTCAAGATCGCGCCGGTGCGCATAGGCGGACGGCTTGAACGGGCGGAGCCTTCATTCTGGATGTGATGGCGTTCTGGACGTGATCGCGCTTCAAGGATTCGAGACGCGGTTGCGCTGGACGTTGCCGGGGCGGTCTTTGATTCCGCGCGATCCCGTCTTATAACGCCGCGCCGCTTCCACCTTTTTGCAGAGGCCGCCGGGCGCCGCCGGGCCTGCGGAATTTTGAGAGAGACCTGCCGATGGCCGGACATTCCCAGTTCAAGAACATTATGCACCGCAAGGGCAGGCAGGATGCCCAGAAGTCCAAGTTGTTCAGCAAGCTGGCGCGCGAAATCACGGTTGCCGCCAAACTGGGGACGCCGGATCCGGCGATGAACCCGCGGTTGCGCGCGGCCGTGATCGCGGCACGGGCGGAAAACATGCCCAAGGACAATATCGAGCGCGCGATCAAGAAGGCCAGCGGCAACGACGCCGAGAACTACGACGAATTGCGCTATGAGGGCTATGGTCCGGGCGGCGTGGCGGTCATCATGGAAGTGCTGACCGACAACCGCAACCGCGCCGCCTCCGACATCCGCTCGTATTTCACCAAATCCGGCGGCAATCTCGGTGAAACCGGCTCGGTGTCGTTCATGTTCGACCGGCTCGGGGTGATCGAATACGACCCGGACAAGGGGTCCGCCGACGACATGCTGGAAGCGGCGATCGAAGCGGGCGCCGATGACGTCGTGTCCGGCGAGGGCGGCCACGAAATCTATGCCTCGCAGGAAAGCTTCCGTGACGTCGCCAAGGCGCTCGAAGACAAGTTTGGCGAGGCGCGCAAGGTGGCCTTGATCTGGAAGCCGCAGAATACGCTCGCCGTCGACGACAACACTGGCGAAAAGTTGCTCAAGTTGATTGATCAACTCAACGAGCATGACGACGTCCAGAACGTCTATGCCAATTTCGAAGTGTCCGACGCGCTGATGGCGAAGCTGGGTGTGTGAGCGTGGTATCGCACGGCTCCCTACGTCTGCGCCCTGCGGCGCGGCTACTATTGCTCGACCTCAAAGAACGCCTGCTGCTGTTTCGTTTTGTCCATAAGGACCGCGCCTTTTGGGCGACCCCGGGCGGGGGTGTCGACGACGGCGAAACCTTTGAACAGGCGGCGATCAGGGAGTTGTGGGAGGAGACCGGCCTGCGTGTCGCTTGCGTCGGACCGGAAATCGCGCAGCGCCAATTCGTTCTCGAGCTTATCGGCGGCGAGCGTGTACTGGCCGACGAGCGGTTTTTTCTGGTGAGAACCGACTTTCATGTTGTTTCCAGCACGGCGTGGACCTCGCTTGAACGCGAGGTGATGGTGGAGCATCGTTGGTGGTCGCGCGCCGAACTCGCGAGGCCCACCGAGCGGGTCTTCCCGGAAGATATTGTGGACATGCTTGCGGCGGCGGCTCCTTGAGAGGCGCGCCCCTTGCGTACGCCTTGCCGTCGCGCGGGGTACATCGAACCGAACCTGAACGAGCGCTTTTTCCTTGACGCCGTCGGGCTGAAGGATCATGTCAGCCGCAGCGGGATGTCGCGGCCCCGGTCGCGCGTCCATCACGGGAACACCATACAAATGCCAAGCGACAGTCCGGGTACCTTGCCAGGTACCTCGCCACATACTTCGCCGACAGCGGCGCCGGTCTGAGAGCTTGATGAGCTCGCCGGGCCTGCCGTTGCCGGCAGACCACGAAGGTGAGCTATGACGGATACCCACACCGCCACAACGGACGGCGATCTCGATGTGTACGCGCTGGCCTCGCGCCTGAGCGGCGGCCATGTCGCCGATAACGTTGAAATTCTCAACCAGCTCGAACCGCAGGACGCCGCGGCGGTTCTGGTGCTGCTGCCGGTCGATATTTCGATCGAGATTCTCGACAAGCCGGAGCTGAATTTCGGCCCCGAGATCGTTGAGGCGCTGCCGCGGCAGACGGCGACCATCCTGTTGGCCGGTATGTCGGCCGACATGGCCGCCGATATCGTCCAGCAACTCGAGGAGCCGGCCCGATCCGAGCTGATGCAGGGTCTCGACGAGCCGACGCGTACGACCATCGAGGGTCTGCTTGCCTATCCGGAAAACACCGCGGGCGCCATGATGACAACCGAATTCGTCACCGTGCCTGCGACCTGGACCGTTGAGCGTACGCTCCAGCACATCCGCCAGGTCGAGCGCACCCGCGAGACGGTCTATGCCATTTACGTGCTGGACGCCTTCACCCGCCGCCTGATCGGCGCGGTGTCGCTGCGGCGGCTGATCTCCGGCGAGCCGTCAGCCCAAATCGCCGATCTGGCGCGTTCTCCGATCACCACCACGCCGCTGGCGGACCGCGAAGACGTGGCGCGGCTGATCTCGCGCCACGACATGCTGGCAGTGCCTGTGGTGGACAAGGTCGGGCATGTCCTTGGCATCGTCACGGTCGACGACATCATCGACGCCATCATCGAGGAAAACACCGAGGACGCTCAGAAATTCGGCGGCATGGCCGCGACCGACGAACCCTATCTCCAGATCAGGCTCCCGGACATGATCCGCAAGCGTGGCGGCTGGCTTTGCGTGCTGTTCCTCGGCGAGTTGCTGACCGCCAGCGCGATGCAGCGATTCGAGGGAGAGCTGGAAAAGGCCATCGTGCTGACGCTGTTCATCCCGCTGATCATGAGTTCGGGCGGCAATTCCGGTTCGCAGGCGACCTCGCTGCTGATCCGTGCGCTGGCGCTACGCGAGGTCAGGCTGGGCGACTGGTGGCGCGTGGCCGTGCGCGAACTGCCGACGGGGCTGATCCTCGGCGCCATGCTCGGTCTGATCGGGCTGGTCCGTGTGGCGGCCTGGCAGAAGCTTGGCATCTACGATTATGGCGAGCATTGGATGCTGGTCGGCCTGACCGTCGCTGCCGCGCTGATCGGCGTTGTCGTCTTCGGCTCGGTGGCCGGCTCGATGCTGCCGTTCATCCTGCAACGGGCGGGTTTCGATCCCGCAAGTGCCTCCGCGCCGCTGGTGGCGACGCTGGTCGATGTCACCGGGCTGATGATCTACTTCAGCGTGGCGCTGCTGATCTTGAGCGGGACGTTATTGTAGCTCCGAAATCTTCTTTCCGTTTTCCGTCATCCCCGGCCCTATATCGGGCATCCACGTCTTACCGAAATTGAGGCAAAGCAAGACGTGGGGTGGCCGGTGGAATCCGGCCATGACGACCGAGTTGCTTCCAGCGCGGGACAACCGGGCCGCTTGCCGGGGCGGACGGGAAGAGGCGGTTGCGGTAACATGGGTCATGACCTCCTCACCGATTCGCATTTTGGGCATCGATCCGGGGCTCCGCCGCACCGGCTGGGGCGTGCTTGACACCGAAGGCAACCGGTTGGTCTTTGTCGGCTGCGGTTCGGTCGAGACGCGCGAGCACATGGAGCTGGCGAGCCGGCTCTTGGCGATTCATGCCGGACTCGGCGCGGTGCTCGACCGATTCCGTCCCGCTGAGGCTGCAATCGAGCAGACCTTCGTCAACAAGGACGGCGTGGCCACGCTGAAGCTCGGGCAGGCGCGTGGCGTCGCGATGCTGGCTCCGGCGATGTTCGGCATCGCGGTGGCCGAGTATGCGCCCAATCAGGTGAAGAAGACCGTGGTCGGCGCGGGCCATGCCGACAAAATCCAGATCCAGGCGATGCTGAAAATCCTGCTGCCGAAAGCTGATCCGAAAAGCGCCGACGCCGCCGACGCGCTCGCCATTGCCATCACTCACGCGCACCATCGAAAGAGCGCGGCGATCGCGGCGCGGATAAAGGCGGCGGGATGAGCGTAGTTGGACTGATGAATCTCCGCGAAGCCGACCTGCTCTCTCTCCCCAACAGATCGCGCTTGCGCGATCTGAACCATGGATGGCGCATATCGGGCAGGCCCGACATGCGCTGGGGGAGAGGTGGAGAGGGTATGCCTCATCATCAGCATGTGTGGTTTGCCTCCCTCCCTGACCCTCCCCCACAAGGGGGGAGGGAATAGAAACGGAGCGGGATACGCCCATGATCGGCAAGCTCAAGGGTATCATCGATTCCTATGGCGAGGATTACGTGATCCTCGATGTCGGCGGCGTTGGCTATCAGGTGCATTGCGCCTCGCGCACGCTGCAGGCGCTGCCGTCGCCGGGCGAGGCGGCGGTGCTGTCGATCGAGACCTATGTGCGCGAAGACCAGATCAAGCTGTTCGGCTTCCGCACCGATCACGAGCGCGAATGGTTTCGTCTGTTGCAGTCGGTGCAGGGCGTCGGTGCGCGGGTGGCCTTGGCGGTGCTCGGCACCTTGTCCCCCGCGGATCTCGCGAGCGCCGTCGCTTTGCGCGACAAGGCGTCGGTGGCGCGTACGCCGGGCGTCGGACCGAAGGTGGCCGAACGCATCGTCACCGAGCTGAAGGATAAGGCGCCGTCCTTCGCCAACGTCGATCCAGCGGTGGTCCATCTCGTCGGCGCCGTCGATGACCGGCGCGCACCGGGTCCGGTGACGGACGCGATCTCGGCGCTGGTCAATCTCGGTTACGGTCAGCCGCAGGCGACCGCGGCGATCGCGGCCGCCGCGCGCGGCGCTGGCGAAAACGCGGAGACCGCGCAACTGATCCGGCTCGGCCTGAAGGAGCTGGCGAAGTGAGTTTGTCCACCACGGATCGTTTCTTTCTATCTTTCTCCCCTTGTGGGAGAGGGTGCCCGAGTGAAACGAGGGCGGGTGAGGGCGCTTGCGCAGGTCGGTATTCCCCCTCACCCGGCGTGAACGTGCTGCGCTCGTTCTCGCCACCCTCTCCCACAAGGGGAGAAGGAAGAACGACATCACTTCAGGCTTGCAGATGACAACGCCCTCCCGCATCGTTACGCCCGAGCGCCGCGCCGACGATGTCGGCGACACCGCGCTGCGGCCGCAAAAGCTGTCCGAATTTGTGGGCCAGCGCCAGGCGCGCGCCAACCTGCAGATCTTCATCGACGCCGCGCGCAAACGCAAAGAGGCGCTCGATCACGTGCTGTTCGTCGGCCCGCCGGGACTTGGAAAGACCACGCTGGCGCAGATCGTCGCGCGCGAGCTCGGCGTCGGCTTTCGCGCCACTTCCGGCCCGGTGATCGCCAAGGCCGGCGACCTCGCGGCGCTGCTGACCAACCTCGAAGAGCGCGACGTGCTGTTCATCGATGAAATCCATCGCCTTTCGCCAGCGGTGGAGGAGGTGCTGTATCCGGCGATGGAGGATTTCCAGCTCGACCTCATCATTGGCGAGGGGCCGGCGGCGCGCTCGGTGAAGATCGAGCTGGCGAAGTTCACGCTGGTCGGCGCCACCACGCGCGCCGGCCTTCTCACCAATCCGCTGCGCGATCGCTTCGGGATTCCGGTGCGGCTGAACTTCTATACCGAGGATGAACTGGAGAAGATCGTCAGCCGTGGCGCGCGGGTGCTTGGCGTCGGCATGACGGCGGACGGCGCGAACGAGATCGCCCGCCGCGCCCGCGGTACGCCGCGCATCGCTGGACGGCTGCTGCGGCGGGTGCGCGATTTCGCTTCAGCCGCCGACGCGGCGTCGATCGATCGCAAGATCGCAGACCATGCGCTCGGCGCGCTCGAAGTCGATGCCGCTGGTCTCGATGCGATGGACCGTCGCTATCTCACCACCATCGCGTTGAACTACGGTGGCGGCCCGGTGGGCGTGGAGACCATGGCGGCTGCGCTCTCAGAGCCGCGCGACGCCATCGAGGACATTATCGAACCCTATCTGATCCAGTGCGGTTATCTGCAACGCACCCCGCGCGGTCGGTTGCTGACCTCGCATGCCTTCCGTCATCTCGGCCTCGCCGAACCGACGCGCGATCCGGCGCAATTCGGTTTGTTCGATCCTGACAATCAAGATGATTGAGAGAGACAGAAAGGGAATGATAACTGTTTTTGATGGCGAAGCAGGCAGAAAAGATGTCGACTACTTCGAGTGGTGTGCCGAACATCCCCATGGCTTTGTGCTTAACTCGCGTCGCAACGTCGATGCCAATTATCTTGTGTTGCACAGAGCTACATGTCGGTGTGTTACTTCCCATGAGGCGTCCGATGGCGGCTACACTGAACGCAGCTACGTAAAGATTTGTTCAGACGAAATTCAGTCGATACTCGTGTGGATTCGTTCCAATGGCGCAGAATGCGTCTCTGCTCAATGCTCGCATTGTGGTCCAAATCCAACTCGAATCGGAAATGACGAAAGATCAAGATAGCGCTGTGCTCGACGGATACATTGCCGACGGCCGGCATTACATGCGTATTCGCGTGTACTACGAGGACACGGATTTTACGGGCCTCGTCTATCACGCCAACTATCTGCGCTTCATGGAGCGCGGGCGCAGCAACTATCTGCGGTTGCTCGGTGCCGACCAGCGCGCGCTGTTCGCGGAGGCCGAGAGCGAAGCGCCGGGCTTCGCTTTCGTGGTGCGTTCGATGCAGCTCGATTTCCTGAAGCCCGCCCACATGGACGACGTGCTCGACATCGTGACGCGGCCGCTGGAAGTCCGGGGCGCCTCGATCACCTTGCATCAGGAGGTGCGGCGTGGCGACCTGCTGCTGCTGGACGCGAGGGTGAAGGTGGCGTTCATATCCGAAGGGCGGGCGAAGCCGATACCGAAGCCGCTTCGGGCTGTGATGAAGGCCGATCAAGTCTGATTGCCGGAATCGGACCCCTGCGCCTGGCGGTCACGATGATTTGCATTCCCCGACAATGGCGCGGTGTCGCCGGACCCAGGCGGAAAATGCGTTATGCAGAAAATTGTTATGTGTTGTCGGATCGCGGCCGACCCGTTCGTTCTTGGGACCTGTCCGGGCGGAACCCGCCCTCTGCTCGCGGGTTGCCTCGCATCAACCGGGGCAGGCAATGATGGAGCCGACGATGCCCAAGATTACTCCATTCCTTTGGTTCGATACGCAGGCCGAGGAGGCCGCGAAGTTTTACGTTTCGGTGTTCAATAACTCGAAGATCCTCGAAACCACGTATTACGGCGAGGGCAGTTCAAAGCCCGCCGGAACGGTGCTGACCGTGGAGTTCGAACTCGACGGCACCCGTTTCCTGGCGTTGAACGGCGGACCGCATTTTCAGTTCAGCGAAGCGACCTCGTTCAGTATCGACTGTAAGTCGCAGGACGAGATCGACTACTACTGGGACAAGCTCACCGCGGGCGGTGGCGGTCCGCTCAAGGGGGGATGGCTCAAGGACAGGTTTGGCGTATCCTGGCAGGTGGTGCCCGACATGATGCCGCGCCTGTTGCAGGACCCGGATCGCGCCAAGGCCAGCCGCGCCATGAAGGCAATGCTGAAGATGAAGAAGATCGTCATCGCCGACATCGAGGCGGCGGCGAACGGGTAGCGGCTTGCTCAAACCGGACGCTTATCCCGAAAGGCGCGTGGCGTAGAGCCCATCGTGGCGTCGGCTTTGCAATGGCGGACGCCGTGCGCTTGCTGTCGCCTAAAAACTCCCACGGAAATTCTGTTGGGTCATTTGTCGGCTGTCGGCATACTGGTTCGTCCTGAGGGGGAAGGAAGAAGGACCATTGCGCATGCTCTACGCCATCCTTTGCTACCATAACGAAGACGTCGTTGGTTCCTGGAGCAAGGAGCAGGACGCCGCCGTCATGCGGAAGCTTGCCGTGGTGCAGGACAAGCTGAAGAAGCAGGGCCGGCTCGGACCGGTGGCGCGGCTGCTGCCGACCACCGCGGCGACCACCTTGCGCAAGGAAAACCCGCCATTGATCGTCGATGGTCCATTCGCTGAAACCAAGGAGCAGTTGCTCGGGTTCTACCTGATCGACTGTAAGAACCTGGAGGAGGCGTTGGAAACGGCGCAGGAACTCGGCGAGGCCAATCCGGGCGGCTCCTATGAAATCCGTCCAGTCGGCGTGTTCAATTCCGGCGAAGCCCTGACATGACCGACGTCGCCTGGATCGATGCGGCTCTGACGGCGGCGCGTCCCCAGGCGCTCGGTGCGCTTCTACGCTACTTCCGCGATCTCGACACAGCCGAGGAGGCCTATCAGAACGCCTGCTTGCGCGCCTTGAGAAACTGGCCGGAGAACGGGCCACCGCGCGATCCGGCGGCATGGCTGATCATGGTCGGGCGCAACGCCGCGCTTGACGAGGTGCGGCGGCGCGGCAAGCAACAGGAATTACCGGACGATGATGTGATCTCCGACCTTGGCGACGCCGAGAACGAAATCGCCGAGCGGCTCGACAATTCGCACTACCGCGACGATATTCTGCGTTTGCTGTTCATCTGCTGCCATCCTGATCTGCCGGCGACGCAGCAGATCGCGCTGGCGCTGCGCATCGTCTCGGGTCTGACCGTGAGGCAGATCGCGCGTGCGTTTCTCGTCAGCGAAGCCGCGATGGAGCAGCGCATCACCCGCGCCAAGGCGGCGGTGGCGAAGGCAGGCGTCGCGTTCGAGACGCCCGGCGCGGTCGAGCGCAGCAAGCGGCTCGGCGTCGTTGCCGCCATGATCTACCTCGTCTTTAACGAAGGTTATTCGGCGAACGGCGGCACCTCGCAGGCTCGCGCGCCGTTATGCGAGGAGGCGATCCGGTTGGCGCGGCTGCTGCTTCGGCTGTTTCAGAACGAGCCGGAGATCATGGGGCTTACGGCGCTATTGCTGCTGCAGCACGCGCGCGCGGCTGCAAGATTCGACTCTGACGGCGCGATTATCCTGCTGGACGATCAGGATCGCAGGCTTTGGAACCGGACGATGATCACGGAAGGCGCAGCGCTGATCGACAAGGCGATGCGCCATCGACGCCCGGGCCCCTATCAGGTGCAGGCCGCGATCGCGGCGCTTCATGCGAGCGCGCCGAAACCGGAGGAGACCGACTGGCGCCAGATCGACCTCCTGTACGCGACGCTGGAGCGCTTGCAGCCGTCGCCGGTGGTGACGCTCAATCGCAGCGTGGCCCTCTCCAAAGTGGAGGGGCCGGAAGCGGCTTTGGCGCTGATCTCGCCGCTGGAGCAGCGGCTCTCCGGGTATTTCCATTTTTTCGGCGTCAAAGGCGCATTGCTGATGCAGTTGGGCCACAATGAGGAGGCGCGCATTGCATTCGACTGTGCCATCGCGCTCGCCAATTCCTCGGCGGAGGCGGCGCATATCCGCGCGCATCTTGATCGATTGGTGAAAGATGGTGCCGCCAGACGGCCGCAGAGCTATCTCACATAGAAGACGCAGGCGGCGATAATCAGCAGCGCAGTCACCGCCGTGACATGCGCGATCATATCTGCGAGCGTACCGGAAGCCGTCCGCTTCGTGGCATCGGTCATGATGTCCTCCCCCATCTGGCTTTTCACCATTGTGGTTCGGGCATGTGTGGTTCGGGCATGACTCGTCGCGGCTTGCGCGCGAGCCAAATGGAATCGATGTTTTACGCGGAACGCCCCTTCAAATTGCTGCGCCCGTATTTGTGTCCCCACGGCCGAAGCAATGATGCGAGCGTGATCAAGCAATGCGGCAAGAATTTGTTGTGAGGGATTTGCGCTCGCGATGAAAAATGTTGCCGGACATGTCGGAGAGGCCGCTGTCCGCCCGTCTTCATTGCTGGGCCGGCGTGAACCGGTTCGGATCAACGGAGAATCGCGATGCGTTTCATGGTGATGGTGAAGGCGACGAAGGAAAGCGAAGCGGGCGAGATGCCGAGCGAGGCGGTGCTGGCCGCGATGGGCCGATTTAACGAGGAGATGGTGAAGGCGGGCGTCATGCTCGCCGGCGAGGGTCTGCATCCAAGCGCGAAGGGTGCGCGAATCCGTTTCTCCAGCAAAAGCGTCGATGTCATCGATGGTCCTTTCGCGGCCGCCGATGAACTGGTCGCCGGCTACTGGTTGATCGAAACCGCCTCGCGCGACGAAGCCATCGCATGGATGAAGCGCGCGCCGTTCGCGCCCGGCGACGAACTCGAACTGCGTCAGGTTTTCGAGGCCGAGGATTTCGGCGAGGCATTCACGCCGGAACTGCGCGAGCAGGAAGAACGGCTGCGCGCAGAGGTCGCGCGCCGGTAGGCTCCGCCGCCACGGCCATTGACTGATTTCCGGCGAACCGGCCCCGTTGTCGTGGTCCATCGTGACGGTTCGCAGGTTTCTTCGTGCCGGATTTCGCTCAACTTCTCGAATGGAAGCAGGTCGAAACGAGTGGCGTTTCCCCCGTTCTCATGTAAGAACCATTCACATGAGTTGGCGCAAGGATCATCGCCGCCCGGAGCGGGGGTACCATCACGGCAATCTGAAGGAGGCCCTGCTGCAGGCGGCGCTCGGCCTGATTGCCGAGAAGGGTGCGGCAGGTTTCACCTTCGCCGATGCGGCGCGGTCCGCGGGCGTCAGTCCGGCCGCGCCGTACCGGCACTTTCGCGATCGTGATGAACTGCTGGCCAGCATCGCCCAGCGTGGCTTTGAGCAGTTCGAAACGCTGTTGACCAAGGCGTGGGATGATGGCCGGCCGGATACCGTCAGCGCGTTCGAGCGTGTCGGCCGCGCCTACCTCGCTTTCGCGCGTAATGAGCCGGCCTATTATTCCGCGATGTTCGAGTCTGGAGTGCCGATCGACGTTAATCCGATGCTGTCGGCCGCAAGCGAGCGCGCCTTCAGCATCATTCGCGCTGCGGCTGAACGGCTTGCCGCGCTGACACCGCCGGGCGCCGCGCGACCGCCGGCCCTGATGATGGCGTTGCACATCTGGTCGATGTCGCACGGCATCGCCTCGTTGTTCGGCCGTGGCGACGCGGCGCGACGCAAGCTGCCGATGTCCGCCGAAGACCTGCTCGAGGCGGGCGTGCTGATTTATCTGCGCGGGCTCGGCTTTCCGACCGAGCGCAGATCGCCTGAGGACCCGAACGCTGCGCCCAAGCCACCGCGAGGTCCGTGGGATCAAAAGTCCGCGACCTGAACGACCCCTTGAGCTGTGCGGATGTCCGGCAGTGGATTCGTCCCCGCGCTCGCGGCAAGCGGCCAAGAGCTTCTGCCGGATGAGCTTTTTCGATTCGGGCGCCGATGTCACCGCGTTCAATGTAACGAAGTCTCACAATGGGAAACCCTGCTTCCGCTGAAACCTCCGGCGTTTCCGTGCAAAGTCGCGCTTGACAAAAGCCGTCGGTAGCCTACCTATGTGAATGTTATTTACATTCACGCGGCATGACGCCGTTGATGGAGAAGGCCCATGGCCCACACCGCTGACTACGACCGCTGGAACGGTCCCGATAACGCTCGGGGCCAAGGCCAGTATCCCTGCCGCTTCACGGATGCACCCTGGCATCCATTCCGGATTGTCCTGATCGTGCTGGGCTTCATGGTGTGGTGGCCGATCGGTCTTGCAATTCTCTTCTTCACTCTATGGAGCAGGAAAATGGGCTGCTGGAGCAACGATCGGTTCGAGAGCAAAATGCAACGGATGCAATACAAGATGGACCGCATGCGGGATCATATGGAACGCCGCGGTTTTGGCTTCCGCGGTTTCGGCGCGCCATCCAGCGGCAACCGCGCCTTCGACGAGTATCGCATGGAGACGCTGCGGCGGCTTGAGGAAGAGCAGAAAGAGTTCAAGGACTTCCTTGAACGGCTTCGTCACGCTAAGGACAAGGAAGAGTTCGACGCGTTCATGGCCCAACATCGCAATCATCCGACGCCGCCGAACGACAGTCCGCAAGGCCAGTAGTCGCCAATCGGCAACGCTGCGACCGGCGCCGCGCTTGGTGTTGCCGGTATCCACCACCCGATAGGAAGGCCCGCCTGTCCGACAGGCGGGCTTTCTTCATCTGCGCGTGTTGAAGTTCCTATCAATTCAGGCGTCGGATCATGGCCGCACACTCGCTGGACGGGTCTCCCGTCTCGCGGGAGACCCGTCCGCCACGTCCGCCGCCCCCGCCGGGCACGGTTCGCGGTAAGCAAGGATTGGAATATAACGCGGATTTATAGCCGCAATTCTTCTTTGGTAACCTGGTCTTAACCATGATTAGCGTTTGGTTACAGCCGTAAAGGTGCGCCGTTAGCCCTCGTTTTGACACGTTGGCAGGGGATGCAAGCTCCGGCTTTGGACGGACCCCCCAAGTGACTCAACCGGCTTGTTCCGTGGCGCTTTTACGCCGCGTGCGCTTCGTGGCTGCGAAACCGGTGGCGGTGGCAGAGGTCACGCCGCGCGTCGATGGGGGATATCTTGCGTTGAGAGGAAACTGCTCATGAATCCGGCCGACGTGGCGCAGTCAGCCTTGCCCCTAGCCTCGGCCGACGTGTCGCTGATTACGCTTTTCTTTCACGCTCACTGGATCGTGAAAGCGGTCATGCTGGGCCTATTGGCCTGCTCGGTGTGGGTGTGGGCGATCGCGATCGACAAGATGTTTCTTTATACCCGCACCAAGCGCGCGATGGATCGTTTCGAGCAGGCCTTCTGGTCGGGAGAGTCGATCGAGGACCTGTATCGGGCGCTGTCGGCCAAGCCGACACAGTCGATGGCCGCATGTTTCGTTGCAGCGATGCGCGAATGGAAACGTTCTTTCGAAAGTCAGGCGCGGTCGATTGCCGGGCTTCAGATGCGGATCGAGAAAGTGATGAACGTTTCCATCGCGCGGGAGATCGAGCGCCTGGAACGGCGGTTGCTGGTGTTGGCGACCGTGGGCTCGGCTGGTCCCTTCGTTGGCCTGTTCGGCACCGTGTGGGGCATTATGTCGAGCTTCCAGTCGATTGCCGCTTCGAAGAATACCTCGCTCGCTGTGGTGGCGCCGGGCATCGCCGAAGCGCTGTTTGCAACCGCGATCGGCCTTATCGCCGCCATCCCCGCGACCATTTTCTACAATAAGTTCACTGCGGAGGTGAATCGTCAGGCCCAGCGCCTTGAGGGTTTCGCCGACGAGTTTTCCGCGATCCTCTCACGTCAGATCGACGAGCGGGCATGAGGTCAAGCGGCATGGAAACGGGCGGTCCATTATGTCCATGAATCCGGCAGCGTCTTCCTCCGGAGGTGGCGGACGACGAGGACGGCGGCGGTCACAGCCGATGGCCGAGATCAACGTCACGCCGATGGTCGACGTCATGCTGGTGCTTTTGATCATCTTCATGGTGTCCGCGCCGCTTTTGACGGTGGGCGTGCCGCTCGATCTGCCGCAGACCCAGGCGAAAAGCTTGGAACAGGACAAGACGCCGTTGCAGTTATCGGTCGATGCCCAGGGACGGATTTTCATCAATGACACCGAAGTTACAATGGAGGAACTGATTCCGAAGTTGACCGCGATCACCGATGCGCGCGGTGGTCTGGACGAGCGCATCTTCATGCGTGCCGACAAGAAGGCCGACTACGGCACGGTGGCGCGGGTGATGGGCCGGCTGTCGGGCGCCGGATTCAAGCGTCTGGCGCTGGTTACTGAAGTGGAACAAGGATCTTAAGGTTTGAGGGTCAAGGTCGATAAGACACTGGCGGCGTCGGTTGCCCTGCACGTTCTTGTCATCGGGTGGGGGCTGGTGTCGTTTTCGTCGAAGGCCTTCGAATCGGTGCCGGAAGAATCCCTGCCGGTCGACATCATCTCCGCCGATCAGCTTGCCCATGTCACGGCGGGCATGAAGACCGGAAAGAAGGAAAACCCGAAGCCGCTGGTCGAGAAGGTCGCCGAGCCTACGCCGCCACAGGAGGACATCGTCGGCAAGATCGAGGATAAGAAGCCTCCGGTCGTGACCGACGTGGCGCCGAAAGAACAACCAAAACCTGATGACAAGGCCGCTGCCGAGGCAGCAGCAGCAGCGAAGGCCGAGGCGGTAGCCAAAGCAGCAGATGCAAAGGCCAAGGCGGAGGCGAAAGCCAAAGCGGAAGCCGCGAAGGCTCAGGCGGAAGCCGTAGCTGAGGCCAAGGCCAAGGCCAAGGCCGAAGCGCAGGCGAAAGCCAAAGCTAAGGCGAAAGCGGAAGCCAAAGCCAAAGCCAAGGCCGAGGCAAAAGCCAAGGCTGAGGCCGAGGCGAAAGCCCAGGCGGCGGCGAAACGGGCCGAGCGCGTGTTCGACCAATCAAAGATAGCGGCCCTGCTCGACAAGCGTGATCCTACACGTCATTCTGTCGCCGGCGATACGCTGAATTCGAACGCTGCGCTGGGACTAGCCCACGGTAAGGCCGCGGACAACTCCGCGACCTGGGGGGCGATGTTCAAGTCCCAGGTCGAGCGCTGCTGGAAGAAGCCCTATGGGGGACTCGAAGCGCAGATGACCGAGGCGGTTTTCAGCATCAAGCTGAAGCGCGACGGCACGCTCGAGACCACGCCGACGGCCATCAGTAACCCGTCAACGCCGTATTTCCGCGTCTACCAGGAGAGTGCGCTACGCGCGATCATTGAATGCCAGCCATACAAGCTGCCCGCGGCTTATTTCGACGAATGGAAGTTTTTCGAGCCCGTATTCACGGAACGAAAGTTGTAAGCGCGCTGCGACGAACGGTGCGGAAAAGAAAAGTCTGACCAATGATCGAGAGAAATGAATTGCAGAGAATGCCGTTCCGCCTGAACCGCCGACACATGTTTTTCGGGATGGCATCGGCCGCTGTGTTGCTGCGCGGCCGTCAAGCCCTCGGTCAGGCGCGGGTCCAGATCACCGAGGGTAATGTCGCGCCGCTTCCGATCGCCATTCCGAATTTTGTCGGAGGTTCAGCGTCGGACAACGAGGTCGGCGCCGGTGTCGCCAAGGTTATCACCAACAATCTCAAGCGCAGCGGATTGTTCGCGCCGATCGACCAGGCCGCGTATATCGAAAAGATCACCAACATCGACGTGCCGCCGCAGTTCGCCAATTGGAAGACTATTAATGCGCAGGCGCTGGTGACCGGACGCATGACGCGTCAGGGCGATGGAAGGCTCAAGGCCGAGTTTCGCCTGTGGGATGTCGCAACAGGCCAGCAACTCGCCGGCCAGCAATATTTTACATCGCCGGAGTACTGGCGGCGCATTGCGCACATTATTTCGGATCAGATTTACGAACGCCTGACGGGCGAGAAGGGTTACTTCGACAGCCGCGTGGTGTTCGTCGACGAGAGCGGGCCATCGCAGCACCGCGTCAAGCGCCTGGCCCTGATGGATCAGGACGGCGCCAACGTGCGCTATCTCACGCGCGGCGCCGACCTCGTGATCACGCCGCGCTTTTCTCCCTCGACCCAGGAAATCACCTACATGGAGTTCGGGCAGGGCGATCCTCGGGTCTATCTGTTCAACATCGAAACCGGACAGCGTGAAATCGTCGGCAATTTCCCCGGCATGTCCTTCGCGCCGCGTTTCGCGCCGGATGGTCAACGCATCATCATGAGTCTGCAGCAGGGCGGAAATTCGAATCTGTTCGTGATGGACTTGCGTTCGAAGTCGACGACACGTCTGACCGATACGCCGGCGATCGACACGTCGCCCTCTTATTCGCCGGACGGCGCCCGCATCTGTTTTGAGTCGGATCGCGGCGGCAAGCCGCAAATTTATGTGATGGGAGCGTCCGGTGGCGGGGCGCAACGCATCTCGTTCGGAGAGGGCTCCTACTCGACCCCGGTGTGGTCGCCCCGCGGTGACTATATTGCCTTCACCAAGCAAGGCGGGGGCCAGTTCTCTATCGGCATCATCAAGCCGGACGGTTCAGGCGAACGGATCCTGACGTCGGGATTTCACAATGAGGGGCCGACCTTCGCGCCCAACGGCCGCGTCCTGATGTTCTTCCGCGACCCCGGCGGCGCCGGTGGACCATCGCTCTATACGATCGACGTCTCGGGCCGCAACGAATTGAAAGTTCCTACGCCTGGTTTCGCGTCTGATCCGGCATGGTCACCCCTGCTCTCATAAGCCGGAACCTCGCGAGGGCCAAGAACACGCCCGCGGGATGATCTTGTCCGTGAAAAATTGAGGGGCGACACCGTCGTGGACCGGACGCGCCGTCAGCTCCTCGGCAGCCCGAGCAACCGTAAACCCGTCGTCCTTTTTATGAAACCATTGGTGAGCCGAAGCCGGATTGGGTTGGAACCGGCCCAACCGGCTGATTAATTTGTGGAATCTCTCCTTGAGAAGATCGGTTCAAACTGCGCGGTAACGATGTTCGCTCAGAAAGGCTTCATGAGCAGCCGGTAATACTGCGCGCGCGGAAAGGATGCGCGCAGCCGATGCAGTTGGCCGACCACCATCACGACACCGATACGATGTCGCCAGCGATATATGCGGCGCTTGTGGGTTCCCTATTTCAGAATCCGGCGCCGATGTTCGCTGGCGCGGTCTGCGCTGCGATTGCGGCGCTTATGACCGCATTGAAGACCGGCAACCATCTCCTGTGGCCATGCGCGGTGCTTCTGGTTCTGATTGGCGTGCTCCGCACCTTCGACATGACGAAATACAAGAACCGCCGTTCGGATCTAACCATCGGCGAAGCCGCGCGCTGGGAGGCCCGCTATCAGATAGGAGCGGTGCTCTACGCAGTTGCCCTTGGTGCATGGTGCGCGATCGCGCTTTTGATGACCGACGATGCCGTCGCTCACATGATTTGCATCTCGGTCACCACGGGATATGTAGCGGCCGGCGCGGGCCGGGCCTACGGGCGCCCGTGGATATTCCATCTCCAAATTCTATTGACCTGCGGGCCGATGGCGGGAGCGATGATGTTACGCGCTGATCCCTACTATATTGGGATGGCGCTTCTCACCGTGCTGTATTTCCTCGGCCTCGAGAGGATCACGACAAGGCTGCAGGCCATCTTTGTCCGCGCGCTGATTGCGCGCGAGCGTGAAGCAGCGCTCGCCAGCCAGTTCGACACTGCGTTGAACAACATGCCTCATGGCCTATGCATGTTCGACGCCGACGGCCGCCTCGGCGTGATGAACTACTGCTTCGGCGAAATGATGCATCTCCCCGCCGACTTCGTTCATCGCAACGTCGGTGCGTCGGAGCTCATCGCGGCCTGCGTGGTTGCCGGGGCGATTTCGTCAGAAAACGGACGGGCGATCAATTCGGAGCTCGAGAATTCGCAAGCCGGCGCCATGGTGACCTCCGACGCGGATTTGGAACAAGGCCGGGCGTTGTCATGGACATTCCAGCCGATGGCCGGCGGCGGCACCGTCGTTCTGGTCGAAGACATCACGGAGCGGCGCAAGGCGGAAGCGCGAATCAGCCATCTTGCTCGGTTCGATTCGCTGACGGATCTGCCAAACAGGCTCAGCTTCCGCGACGAAATCGAACGCCTGCTGGAATCCCCGACCGACCGGTCGCGGCTTTCGGCGCTGCTGTTCATCGATCTCGATCAGTTCAAGCAGATCAATGATACGCTCGGCCATCCCTGCGGCGACCGCCTGTTGTGCATTGTCGCCGACCGGCTACGCGGAATGCTGCGCCCGGAAGATTTCGTTGCGCGATTCGGCGGCGACGAGTTTGTCGTGTTCCAGCAAAACATTCAGTCGCCGGAGGAGGCGGCGGCGCTGTCCCGCCGCATCGTCGAGCGTCTCACCGAGCGATACGAGGTCGATCGTCACCTTGTCGAGATCGGCGCGAGCATCGGCATCGCGCTGACTTCGCCGGGCGCCACCGCTGACAACCTTCTCAAGCACGCCGATATGGCGCTCTACCGGGCCAAGGCGGATGGACGTGGAACGTTCTGCTTCTTCCGCAGCGAGATGGCGGAAACCGTCGAAAGGCGACGCGTCCTCGAACTCGATCTGCGCAAAGCGCTGGCCAACGAAGAGTTCGAGCTGTTTTATCAGCCATTGGTCAATTTGAGGTCAGGACGGATCATGGCCTGCGAGGCGCTGCTGCGGTGGAATCATCCTACGCGCGGGATGATCTCCCCGATGGATATCATTCCGGTGGCGGAGGAGATGGGCCTCATCCTCGATCTCGGCCGCTGGATTTTGCGCAAGGCCTGCATGGAATGCATGATGTGGCCGGAGGCTGTCAGTGTCGCCGTCAACTTCTCATCGCAGCAATTCCATCAGCGCGACGTCCTTAGCGAAGTCCGTTATGCGCTGGAGGTTTCCGGTCTTCCGGCGCATCGTCTCGAAATCGAAATTACGGAATCGTCGTTGCTGCGCAACACGGAGTGGACGCACGACGCGCTGACGCAATTGCATTCTGCGGGCGTGAGGATTTCACTTGATGACTTCGGCACCGGATATTCGAGTCTCAGCTATCTGCACAATTTCCCGCTTCAGAAGGTCAAGATCGATCGCTCCTTTCTGGAGGGGATCGATACGGACCGGCCGCTGACGCTGTTGCGTGGCGTGGCCAGGCTGAGCGCCGATCTCGGCATGGCCGTCGTCGTCGAAGGCATTGAAACCAACGAGCAGCTCGAGCTCATCAGCGCCGACAGCACGGTGACGGAGGCGCAGGGCTATCTGTTTAGCCGACCGGTGCCCGCGGCACGTATTCGCCAGCTGCTCGAGTCCTCTCATGGACGCCATCAGCGTGGTGACAAAGTGAAGGTTGTCCGGTCCATCGCTTGAATGTTACTCCCCACAAGTCACGTTATGTTCCGGTTTGAATTCCTCTAATTTCGACATGCAATGACGAACCTGTGGGCCGGCGGATGAAAGAAGAGAGGGATACGAGGTAACACTAATGCTTTGTTATCTTTTCAATTCATTAACTAATTGTTAACCTTCCGTCGCCGGCTGAATCGGGCGGCTCGGGGGGTGTTCCAATGAGTTCGGCTCCACAGACAATTGCCAAGCCTGCAGACCGAGGTATCGAGCTTCTCGATCGGGTTGACTATCGCTTGGTGGAAACGCCGGCAGATAAGGAGATCATCTACCGCCTTCGATATCGCGCCTACCTGAATGAAGGGGCGATCGAGGCCAACCGCGATCACAAGATCTTCGATCGTTTCGACGATATGCCGAACTCCTGGATTTTCGGCGTCTATCTGGACGGCGCGCTCGCCAGTTCCATCCGTCTCAGCATTTCATCGCCGGAACATCCTCTCAGTCCGTCGGTAGATGTCTTTAACGATTATCTTCAGCCCGAGGTCGATCGGGGCAAGGTTATGGTCGACCCGACCCGCTTTGTGGCGGACCCGGAACTCGCGGGCCGATTTCCTGAATTGCCCTATATCACACTCCGTCTATGCTTCGTCGCCTGCAGCTTCTTCAATGCCGACCTCGGTCTGGCCACCGTCCGCGCCGAACACCGGTCGTTTTACCGGCGCTTGTTTAACCACCAGCCGTTGAGTCCGCCGCGCCTGTATCCTGGCCTCATCAAGCCGATCTGCCTGATGGCGGTCGATTTTCCGGCCTCGCGCGAAACGGTTTTCGCCCGCTATCCGTATCTTCGTTCGAGCTATTTCGAGCGTCGAATGTTGTTCGAACGCAGAGTTGGCGCGGCGATGCTCGCGCCCTTCGAGTCTTCGTTTCCGTTCGCGCGATCCTCGATCGTCCCGAGGTCCTGATCTCCACATCTGTTGCGTCGATGTGGATCATGGGCGAGGGGGGCATGGCCGCACTCCGGATCTCGCGGTTGTGAAAATCGTTTGTCGGTTCACCCTCGCGCCATATTTGCGGCTCATTAACCATCGCGGGCGCTTCTTTCACAAACATGGCATTTGATGCAGTCGGGCAACGTCTCATCAAGGTTGACGGAACGTTCGCTTAACCATCGCCCTGTAGAGCGGTAACAGTGGAAAACGCGAGCGTGGAGGCTCCGGAATGTTAGATCAGAAGCGATTCCTCCGGGGATTGAAGCTCGCTGCCGTGCTTGCGGCGGCGCTGTCGATGGGGGCCTGCGCCAACAAGAATCCGATGGACGGAAGGGGCGGGATGGCCGGCGCCGCGGCCCCGGGCAGCCAGCAGGATTTCGTGGTCAATGTCGGCGACCGCGTTTTCTTCGAGAGCGATCAGACCAGCCTGTCGCCGCAGGCGATAACGACTCTGGAAAAGCAGGCGCGTTGGCTGCAGACCTACAATCGCTATTCCTTCACGATCGAAGGCCATGCGGACGAACGAGGCACCCGCGAGTATAACATCGCGCTGGGCGCCCGCCGCGCGCAGACCGTTCGTAGTTTCCTTGCGTCGCGCGGCATCGACCCGGGCCGGATGCGGACCATTTCCTATGGCAAAGAACGCCCGGTCGCGGTCTGCAACGACATTTCCTGCTGGTCCCAGAACCGCCGCGCCGTCACCGTGCTCAACGCCAGTTCCTGACGCGTCCCATGTTTTGTTTTCAGCCGGCGCCTTGGGCGCCGGTTTTTTGCGTCAGGACAATCGAAGGAATAAAGCTGGCTCCTGCTCTCGGTCTTGACGGGTGCAAACCGGCTATTTCTCTGCAGGGCAGGCCGGTAGCGTTTGACGCTGGAGTATGATTCTGACCGGGTTGAATCGCATCATGCTCCAAAATTTTTATCTGGCCGCATTTTCTTGCGGCGGACCGGTATCCACTTCGCCGGAAAATGCTCCAAACGCCACGAGACTCTTTTTAAGGACACGAGACTCTTTTTAAGGAGAAGACTGACCGGCAAGATCGTCGTAAAGTGATTGCCGGTGTTGGACCAAGTCACATTTTCGGCGTACTCAAGTCTTCAATGGGGGCGCTTTCGATGTGACGTTTATTCAGTCGACAGGCCAAAATGTCTTCCATATCTCCGATGCTTGCCCGTGCAATGGCTGTTGCCACGATGCTTGTGCTATCGTCACATGCCTCCGCGCAATACGACGTCGATCCTGAACTCCGCATTCAGCAACTGGAACAGCAGCTGCGAACGCTGACCGGGCAGAATGAAGAATTGCAGCACCGGAATCAGATGCTCGAACAACAGCTCCGGCAGTTGCAGCCGGGAACGGCATCACCTGGCGTCGCGGCGACTGCGCCGGCGCGTCCCGGTCCCGACTCGCACCAGCCGACTTATGATCCGCGAGGAGGTCAGCCTCCCCTCGTGCAGGAGCGGGTCGTAGCCGCTCCTGCGCAAGGCCACCGCGGTGATGCCTTTGACCCCAGCCGGAATCCCAACGCCCCGGGTGCGCCGCGCGCGCTGGGGGGCGGACAGATGCCGATCGCGGCGGCGGCCGTAGGCTCGCCCGGCGGCCGCGAAGCAGGCGCGCCGCTCGATCTCGCCAACGTCGGTCCACGGCCTTCGGGGAATTACCCGACAGCTGGCAACGCTCCGCTCCATACCGGTGGCCTGACAACACTGCCGCCATCGGCGACGCCGCGCGACGAATTCGATCTTGGCATCGGCTACATGCAGCGCAAGGACTATGCGCTTGCCGAGGAAACCATGCGCAATTTCACCCAGAAATACCCCTCCGATACGCTGACGGGCGACGCGCAGTACTGGCTGGGAGAAAGCCTGTTCCAGCGCCAGAAATATCGTGAGGCCGCTGAGGTATTCCTAGGCGTGACCACAAAGTATGACAGTTCGGCGAAGGCGGCCGATGCGTTGCTGCGGCTCGGACAATCGCTGGCCGCCCTGAAAGAAAAGGAAGCCGCCTGCGCCGCGCTTGGTGAGGTCACACGCAAATATCCCCGCGCCTCCGCCGGTGTGAAACAAGCCGTGGACCGCGAGCAGAAGCGGGTGAAGTGCTAGAGAACATGCGCCGGATCGCGTAAATTCGGGCGGGTCTCCGACTATAAGGAGCTTGTCCGATGAGCCTTGATGCCCCGCAATTTTGTTCGGCCGCGACCCTGTTCGTGGTCGAGGACGAGGACGTCCCCAAGGCCGTTGCCCATTATCGCGATGTCCTCGGTTTCAAGATGGGCTTCACCTGCGGTGATCCGGTTTTCTGCGGCGGCGTCGAGCGGGACGACGTTACGATTCATCTTCAGGCCGCGCACAAGACGCAACGCGAAGCCGGCCAAGGCGCCGTCAATGTGTTCGTGACCGAGGTTGACGCACTGCACGATGAGCTGAGGTCGCGCGGGGCGACCATCGTGCATCCACCGGGCGATCGTCCCTACGGCCTGCGTGACTTCGACATCGACGATCTGGACGGCAGTCGCCTGACGTTTGGGATGAACATCGGTGGTTCGAACTAGATCGACCGCGCACGCGACAAGGCCGTCGAAGGCGTGCTCCACCTTGCCGATTTCGGCGGCGGAAGCGAAACTGCTGTTCGCGGACTGGAAAGGCGAACGCGCGCTCGTCCTCGCCGTATCTGGAGGCCCCGATTCCATGGCGCTGATGTGGCTCGCAGCGCGATGGCGGAGCGCCATGACACGCGGTCCCGACCTCATTGCCGTCACCGTCGATCATGGTCTGCGGCGAGGGTCCGCGCGCGAGGCACGGGACGTCAAAAATCTCGCAACCTCGCTCGGCGTGACCCACCGCACCCTGCGCTGGAGCGGCGCCAAGCCGGAATCCGGGCTGCCCGCCGCCGCGCGAGCCGCCCGCTACCGCCTGCTGGCGAGAACAGCCCGCGCCAACGGCGCATCACATATCCTCACCGCTCACACCCGTGACGATCAGGCGGAAACCGTTCTGATGCGGATATCACGCGGCAGCGGTATTGCGGGCCTCTCCGCCATGGCGCGTGAAACGATGCGTGACGGGTTCATTCTGGCCCGGCCGTTCCTGAACGTTCCGAAGTCGAGGCTGATTGCCACGCTGAAGAAAGCGAAGATTGACTACGTGGAAGATCCGACCAATCGCGACCTCAATTTCACGCGTCCGCGTTTGCGCGCTCTGATGCCGGCGCTGGCGGAGGAAGGATGCGACGCCCGCAACCTGGCGCGGCTCGCATCGCGCCTGGCGCGAGCCAACATCGCGCTGGAACTCCTCGTCGACGGCGCGGAGCGTTATCTGGCCGTGCAGGACGGCGCGGAGCGACCGGGCTTTCGAACGGAGGCGTTTGCGGCTCTCTCGGAGGAGATCAAGGTTCGATTGCTGCTGCGAATGATCGATCGCGTCGGCTGTGAAGGGCCGGCCGAACTGGGTAAGGTTGAGGCCCTGCTCCTGGCGCTTGAAAGCGCCGCAAATCACGCGAATGCCGGTCGACGCATTCTGCTCAGGAGGACGCTGGCGGGGGCAGTGGTAACGCTGACCTCCGAACGGATCAGCGTCGAGCCTGCACCGCCCCGGCGTCGGGCCAACTGATGCGGCTTCGTTAATCGCCGCGTAGAGAGCGCCGGCCATGATCCAAGCCGGAGTTCATTTTCCGCCATGCGTCCAAATTCCGTCAGGCGCGCGGCTTCCAAGATGAAGCAGATCAACAAGATGAAGCAGATCAAAGGGTAAGGCAGAAATATCGGCAATGCGAAACCTTGTGTCGACGGCCCTGGCCGAATAGGTTTTATTTTAAGAAGGGGCCCTCCCGGTTCCCTTGGCAGCGGCAGCCTCCGCGCCTAGATTGTATACGTGTCGGCAACCCCCATCTATTAAGTCGATGCAGGGATATCCGGCTGCGATCCGCGCGGCCTCGAAGGAAGATCGATGAACGCCAATATGCGCAACTTCGCCCTCTGGGTCATCATTGTATTGCTCCTGTTGGCATTGTTCACATTGTTCCAGAATCCTGGCCATCACACGACCGCGCAGGATATTTCGTTCTCGCAGTTGCTGGCGGAAACCGATCAGAACAATGTTCGCGATGTCGTGATCCAGGGGCAGGAAATTCGCGGCACCTTCACCAACGGTTCCACTTTCCAAACCTATGCGCCCAGTGATCCGGGGTTGGTGAAAAAGCTCTATGACGCCAAGGTGCAGATCACAGCCAAGCCTCCCGGCGACAGCGTGCCATGGTTCGTTTCCCTGCTGGTATCGTGGCTGCCGTTCATCGCGCTCATCGGCGTGTGGATTTTCCTGTCGCGCCAGATGCAGGGCGGCGCCGGCAAGGCGATGGGCTTCGGCAAGTCTCGCGCCAAGATGCTGACGGAGGCCCACGGCCGCGTCACCTTCGAGGACGTCGCGGGCGTTGACGAGGCCAAGCAGGACCTTCAGGAGATCGTCGAGTTCCTGCGCGATCCCGGTAAATTTCAGCGTCTCGGCGGCAGGATCCCGCGCGGGGTGCTTTTAGTCGGCCCGCCCGGCACCGGTAAGACGCTGATCGCACGCGCGGTCGCGGGCGAGGCCAATGTGCCGTTCTTCACCATTTCGGGTTCGGACTTCGTCGAGATGTTCGTCGGCGTCGGCGCGAGCCGCGTCCGCGATATGTTCGAGCAGGCCAAGAAGAATGCACCCTGCATCATCTTCATCGATGAGATCGACGCGGTTGGCCGGCATCGCGGCGCGGGTCTCGGCGGCGGCAATGACGAGCGCGAGCAGACGCTGAACCAGTTGCTTGTGGAGATGGACGGCTTCGAGGCCAATGAGGGCGTCATCCTCATCGCTGCGACCAACCGGCCCGACGTGCTCGACCCGGCGCTGCTGCGTCCAGGCCGCTTCGATCGCCAGGTCGTTGTGCCGAACCCGGACGTCGTCGGCCGCGAACAGATTCTCAAGGTCCATGTCCGCAAGGTGCCGCTGGCGCCGGATGTGAACCTGAAGGTGATCGCGCGCGGCACCCCCGGCTTTTCCGGCGCGGACCTGATGAACCTTGTCAACGAGGCGGCGCTCACCGCCGCCCGCCGCAACAAACGGATGGTGACGCAGGCCGAGTTCGAGGAGGCCAAGGACAAGGTGATGATGGGCGCCGAGCGCAAGTCGCTCGTCATGACCGAAGAAGAGAAGCTGCTGACGGCGTATCACGAGGGCGGTCACGCCATCGTGGGTCTCAATGTCGTTGCCACCGATCCGATCCACAAGGCGACCATTATTCCGCGGGGTCGGGCGCTAGGCATGGTGATGCAACTCCCCGAACGCGACAAGCTGTCGATGTCGCTGGAACAGATGACCTCGCGGCTCGCGATCATGATGGGCGGCCGCGTGGCGGAGGAGATGATTTTCGGCCACGAGAAGGTGACGTCCGGCGCGGCGTCGGATATCGATCAGGCGACGCGGCTTGCGCGCATGATGGTGACACGGTGGGGTCTGTCGAAGGAACTCGGCACCGTGTCCTACGGCGAGAACAATGACGAGGTGTTCCTCGGCATGCAGGTCAACCGTCAGCAGAATGTGTCGGAGGCGACCGCGCAGAAGATCGACTCCGAGGTCAGGCGTCTTGTCGAGACCGGTTACAAGGACGCGACCCGCATTCTCACCGAGAAGCGAGCCGATCTGGAAACGCTCGCCAAGGGTTTGCTCGAGTTTGAAACCTTGACCGGCGACGAGATCACCGACCTCCTGAACGGCAAGAAGCCGAACCGGGAATCGGTGCTGGAGCCAGCGGCCCCGCGCACGTCAGCGGTGCCGCCGGCTGGCAAAACACGTCCGCGCCCGGAGCCAGATCCAGGTCTCGAACCTCAGCCGCAGGCTTGACACCGGCTGTTCGAAGCGATCCATCGACGGATACGGTCAAAACAGCCCGGCGCAAGCCGGGCTGTTTGTCATTTGCGTCGTGCTTCCGAGTTTGAATCCTCATATCGATATCCTGCAGGACAAGGGAGTTAGAGCCTTCGCTTCTGATCAGAGGCGAGGGTCCTAGGTTTTGATCTGACGCATTTTCTTCACGCGAACGGGTCTCACTTCGCTTGAAAACGCTATGGCGCAGCTTGCGCGGAGTCGTCGAAACGTGGTGTAAGGCGCGCACGATTTCCCTTACGTGGAATGGCTTCTAACCATGGCCAAAGCTGCTTCGAAGTCGAAAAAGCCTGCGACGAAATCAAAATCCACGAAATCCCGGGCGAAAACGCGAAGTTCCACCGGCGCGGCGAAGGCGAAAAACAACGCGACGGGAACGCCGTCGCCCGCGAGGAGCAAGTGGGTCTATACCTTTGGAGACGGCAAGGCGGAGGGTAAAGCAGAACTGAAAGAACTGCTCGGCGGCAAGGGCGCCAATCTCGCGGAGATGACCAATCTCGGTTTGCCGGTGCCTCCCGGCTTCACGATTACCACCTCGGTATGCGCGTTTTTCTACGCGCATGACAAATCCTATCCGACGGAACTGAAGCCGCAGCTCGAAAAAGCACTGAAGCACGTTGCGAAAATAACCGGCAAGATGTTCGGTGATGCGACCAATCCGCTTTTGGTTTCCGTGCGCTCGGGAGCGCGCGCCTCGATGCCCGGCATGATGGACACGGTGCTCAATCTCGGTCTCAATGACAAGACCGTCGAAGCCATGGCCACGCTGTCTGGCGATCGGCGATTCGCCTATGATAGCTATCGCCGCTTCATCACCATGTATTCGGATGTCGTGCTTGGTTTCGCGCATCATCACTTCGAAGACATTCTGGATACCTTCAAGGATAACAAGGGCTATTCGCTCGACTCCGACCTGACCGGCGACGACTGGATTGAGGTGGTGGACAAGTATAAGCGGGCTGTTGCACGCGAGACCGGCAAGGATTTTCCGCAGGATCCCTATGAGCAGTTGTGGGGTGCAATCGGCGCAGTGTTCTCATCCTGGATGAATGCGCGGGCCATCACCTATCGTCGCCTGCACAACATTCCGGAATCATGGGGCACCGCCGTCAACGTGCAGGCCATGGTGTTCGGCAATCTGGGTGAAACGTCGGCAACTGGCGTGGCCTTCACGCGCAATCCGTCGACCGGAGAGAGCCGGCTTTACGGCGAGTTTCTCGTCAATGCCCAGGGCGAGGATGTGGTGGCAGGCATCCGCACGCCGCAGGACATCACCGAGGCGGCGCGCAAGGAATCCGGCTCCGACAAACCGTCGATGGAAACGGTGATGCCCGAATCCTTCAAGGAGTTGACGCGCATCTACAGGTTGCTCGAAAAGCACTATCGCGACATGCAGGACATGGAGTTTACCGTCGAGGATGGCAAGCTGTGGATGTTGCAGACCCGAAGCGGCAAGCGTACCGCGCGCGCCGCGCTTCGCATCGCGGTCGAACTCGCCAAAGAGGGCCTGATCTCGAAGAAGGATGCGGTGATCCGTATCGATCCGGCCTCGCTCGACCAGTTGTTGCACCCGACCATTGATCCGAATGCAACGCGTGATGTGATCGCCACTGGCCTGCCGGCATCGCCCGGCGCGGCTGCGGGTGAGATCGTGTTTTCTTCGGAGGAAGCAACCAAGCTGCAGGCCGATGGCCGCAAGGTTATCCTGGTCCGAATCGAGACCAGCCCGGAAGACATCCACGGTATGCATGCCGCCGAGGGAATTTTGACGACGCGTGGCGGCATGACCTCGCACGCAGCGGTGGTCGCGCGCGGCATGGGCAAGCCCTGTGTTTCCGGCTGCGGCAGCATCCGCGTCGATTACGGGCGCGGCACCATGGCGATCGGAGATCGCACCTTTAAGGCCGGCGACGCCATCACTATCGACGGTTCGCTCGGCGAGGTGCTGGCCGGACAGATGCCGATGATCGAGCCAGAGATGTCCGGCGAATTCGGCACGCTGATGGGCTGGGCCGACGAGATTCGCAAGCTCGGCATCCGGGTCAACGGCGACACGTCAGCCGATGCGCGAACGGCGATCAGGTTCGGCGCCGAGGGAATCGGCCTGTGCCGCACCGAGCACATGTTCTTTGAGGAGGCCCGCATTCGCACGGTGCGCGAGATGATACTCGCCGAAGACGAGCAGGCTCGCCGTGCGGCGCTCTCGAAGCTGTTGCCGATGCAGCGCGCCGATTTCATCGAGCTGTTCGAGATTATGAAGGGCCTGCCGGTCACGATCCGGCTGCTTGATCCGCCGCTCCATGAATTTTTGCCGCATACGCAGGCTGAGATTGAAGAAGTCGCGCGTGCGATGAACGCTGATCCGCGCAAGCTCGCTGACCGTGCCCGCAATCTCGCCGAGTTTAATCCAATGCTTGGCTTTCGCGGGTGCCGCCTTGCCATCGTCTATCCCGAGATCGCCGAAATGCAGGCGCGGGCGATCTTCGAGGCGGCGATCGAGGTCGAAAAGCGCACCGGCAAGGCCGTCGCCGTTGAAGTCATGGTGCCGCTGATCGCGACCAAGGCCGAATTCGATCTGGTCAAGGCGCGGATCGATATGACCGCGCAATCGGTGATACGCGAAACCGGCGGCAAGCCGACCTACCAGGTCGGCACCATGATTGAATTGCCGCGCGCCTGTCTGGCGGCGGGAGAGATCGCCGAAACTGCGGAGTTCTTTTCGTTCGGCACCAACGATCTGACGCAGACTACGTTCGGCATCAGCCGCGACGATGCGGCGAGTTTCCTCGGCGCTTATATCGCGAAGAAAATTCTGAAGATCGATCCGTTCATCTCGGTGGATCGCAATGGTGTCGGAGAACTGATCAAGATCGGTGTCGCGCGTGGCCGCAAGACCCGCCCGAATCTCAAGGTGGGCATCTGCGGCGAACACGGGGGCGATCCCGTTTCGGTGGCATTTTGTCACGAGATCGGATTGAACTATGTGTCGTGCTCGCCATATCGCGTGCCGATCGCGCGTCTTGCAGCCGCTCATGCGGCGCTCGGCAAGAGCGTCGCGAGCCGGGGTGATGGACGGTCACGATCGGAAGACCTGCCAGCAGCCTAGAACCTTTCCGCGTCTGGCAGAATCAGAAGCGGCTCTGTGACTTTGATTTGACGCGTTTCTTCATGCGGACCGGTATTCACCCTCGCATCGGCCCGAGGACATGCTTCGTTCGAAAACGCGGTGAAGCAAATCCCGAAAGCGGAAAGCAGGTTCAAGATCTGGATCATGCTCTGCCGGTGAATTCGCGACGTCCCGCACGTCGCGCGAACCAGGTGTTGACCCAATCTTTACTATTTCGCTCGAGGCGTTGTTTACCAACGCTTCCGATGGCCGCTCGCGCTTTCGTATGCATGCTTGCCTGTTGTGCGCTTGCATCGCCGGTTAACGCCCTTGCAACTTTAATTTGATATTACCGAGATCGATCGAAATGGACTAAACGTGCAATTCGATCACGTGTGTGTGGCGTTGCGTGAGCGTATCGATGTCTGTGTTGCGTAACCAACCGAAGAGCGCGCATCTTGCGCTCTTTGGTTTCGGTCTCTGCTTCTTCGCATTGATCCCGAACGAAATCGGATATCAGGATATTGCATCCTTGCTTGCGCGGCAGCCGGGTGTCGCCGAGCGCTGGCAAAAGCGTGTGTCCGCGAGCGCGGTCAGCTCCATTCAAGTCGCGACATTCAATTTCGGACGTCCGGTCGGCACATCGGTCCCGCGCGCTGCCACACTCCTGCTTGCAAGTCTTGATGAGGGCGTGGGTGATGCGGCGCGCAACCGGCTGACGCGATCGCCGCCTCATTATAGCGCCTCGGATTTTCCCAGGGTCAATCGAACACTGAAGGGCGACCGTTTAGCCATCGTTGCGCCGGAACCGCCCGTTGCACCGACAACCGCTGCGCCGCAGGATCCCTCGACGTTTAATGCTCCGGTGTTGGGGGCAAAGACGGCGACGGCCAGTCATGGCGGCGCGCGCTCGGGGCTTGATCCCGAACTGACCGAAGCCCTGAACGCACCTCCGCTGACGCAATACGATGCTTCGCTATCGCCCGAGACGCAGCCGACCGACGATCTTGAGGATGGCAAAGCGGTTGAGGGGTCGCAACCTTCCACCGACGGGTTCTCGATCAAGACGGCAAGTCTGTACTTCGGCAGTTCGGTACTTGGTGTCGTGAATGAAGGTCTGGAACGCTGGCGTCCTGGTGAAGAGCCCATGATCGTGATGCCGATCCCCGATCCCGACATGAAGGCATCGGTGACGTCGCAGCAGGATTCTTCAAAAGCCGGCGAAACCGTGGTCGGCAAGGGCGAGGTCAAGACGCCCGCTCAGCGGCTTGGACTTCTGGACGACAAGAAGCGCGCCAAGCAGGAAAAATGCCTCGCGGAGGCCGTTTACTTCGAAGCGCGCGGCGAAGCGGTTCGCGGTCAGATCGCGGTCGCGCAGGTGGTTATGAACCGTGTGTTCTCGGGTTACTATCCGACGACGGTGTGCGGCGTGGTCTATCAGAACGCAAATCGTCGTCTGGCCTGTCAGTTCACGTTTGCCTGCGATGGCATTCGCGACGTCGTCACCGAGCCGGACATGTGGGATCGCGCCCGCAGGATCGCGAAGGCCACGCTTGACGGACGGCTGTGGCTGCCGGAAGTCGGCAAGTCGACGCACTATCATGCCTATTGGGTACATCCTTCCTGGGTGCGCGAAATGAAGAAGATGTACCGCACCGGCGTTCATACTTTCTATCGTCCGCGCGCGTGGGGTGACGGCGGTGATGCGCCGAGTTGGGGCACAAAGGCTCAAACCGCCGAAATCTCCGCCAGACTCGCCGAGGCCGCTCACAGTTCGGCGGAGCTTGGTGGTTCTGCACGGCGGTAGAACGGGCGGCAGATGACGGCCGCGTCATTTCGATCGCTAATCTATTTGAAATCGCTTATGAAATTGGTCTGGAGGCGGTAATCCAAGCCGGTGTCAGGATTCTCGCGAGTGAAATTCGCGGCCCTCTCGTGGAAAGTTTCCCAGGATATTCAGACTTTCCCAACCAAGCTGCTCCAATGTTGCCACGGTTGGTATGGTAAGGAGCGGGTAAAGGCATCAGCCATCGGCGGCTATCCCCGCGGCCAGGTTTGTTCGGAGTTGCAGTATGCTTGCGCGTTTCGTGTCAGGAGTCCTGGTTGCAGGTGCGATCGCCGCGCCGGCAATGGCCGGTCACCTCATGAATGCCAGCGAGGCCAAGCGGTTTGTGGCCGGCAAGGTTTTCGCGTTCACCTGCTTCGACGGGACCCGCGGCGCTGGCCGGGTGTTTGAGGACGGGGGCGCGGCCGGCGCGGTGCAGTTCAGCGGCGAAGGTCCGGTTCGCCACATGAGGCTGCCGGGCAATACGTTACAGGTGCGGGGCCAGGCTGTTTGCGCCTCGATCAAGGGTCTTCCGTTCGAACCGTGCTTCAATCTCGACAAGAAGAGCGAACGCAGCTTCCGCGGTTCGGTGTCCGGCATGGGCTTTGCGTATTGCGACTTCAACCATCAGGGCGGCAGGCAAATGTTGCTGGCGCGCGCTGCTGCGCGCCCGTATGCCCGCCGCAAGGCTTCGCGCACGGCCGATGCCTCGAACACGGAAGTGACCGCGCGTGTCGAAACCCCGCGGGTCGAGAGCGCCAGGCTTGAACCCGTCAAGCCGGCCAAGGTCGAAGGCGCCATGGAACTGCGCCGTTCCACCGAGTAAGTTCTGTAGACGCGCCGATCGCGCCAGGTCGATCGCTTTAGAGCATGATCCCGAAAAGTGAAAACCGGTTTTCGGAAAAGATCATGCTCGAACAAAAAGATATAAGCGATGAGTCTGATTCAACGCGGTTGAAAATAGGCTCTAGCCATCGTGGCCCGGTCTCACTCAAGCTGTCACAATCACACAGGATCGCGTCGCGACCAGACGCCCGTGAAGCATATTTAAGATGCTGATGCGGTTTGGACTGAAGGCACGATTCGTCGACAGAGGTTCGTGGGATCGATTCGATGCGAACAGGTCTTCCGCGTGAATCGTAATAGGGCTCTCTGATCATTCCAGATCGATGCGGAACGGTCGGCCTTCAATCGTCATGTCGCCGGGGCCCATCTCGTCGACCGCCCGCAGCATCCGTCCCTCGCGCCCAAGGGCTTTGTCTGCCAGCGCCACGATCAGGCGATTCGGCCGTGCGATCGGCGAAGCCGCGCGGATCTGACGGGCGATGGAGATTTCGTCGCGATGCGGGTTGAGCGCGCAGGCCGCGGTGAAAGCGCTTGCGCTCGACCGGCTGATTCCGGCGTAGCAATGCACGACCAGCGGCGCCTTGCGATCCCAGCCGCGCACGAAGGCGAGAAGTTGCAGGATATGGCCGTCGTTCGGCGCGACGAAACCGTCCGCGGGCGCGTCGATGTCATCCATCGACACCTTCAGGTGATTGGCTTCGAGAACGGACATCGGACGGCACACCTGATCGACATTGGCCATCACCGTCAGGATATGGCTTGCACCCGTGATTCTCACGGTTTCAGCAAGCGCGGCAAGCGAGCAGACGTGGATCATGGCGTTCCCGAATTTTCGGGGGATTATAGGCCGTCGCGTCTTGGGGCAAAAGGCGGTCCGCGAAAATGAAACACTGTGGCGCCCGGGTATTTGGAGCGGGATGCGGGGCGGAAAAGCCGCTTTAGCCGTGCAGACTCTGAAACCGCGCCAGGAACCGCTTCTCGGCCTTGCTTGCCGGCCACGGCATCAGATAGTCGTCGATCATCGCCGCCGGCAGGCCGGGATCGCTGCCGAACAGCCGCTTCGCCTCGGGCTCGGAGAAGCCTGCGAGATGGGTCGCTTCGAGATAGGCCGCGCCCATGTCGGCGGTCTTGATTTGCCGCTCGGTTTCTGCCGGCAGGACAGGCGGCAGCCCGAAGCGAATGTGGATCGCCGACAATAGCCGCTTTTCGACCGCCTTGTAGGAACCGCCGATCATCGCCTTGAACGGGGAGATCATGTCGCCGATGACATATTCCGGCGCGTCATGCAGCAGCGCCGCCAGCCGCACCCGGATATCGAGGCGCGGCGTATGCTCGCGCATCATGGCCTCGACCAGCAGCGTGTGCTGCGCGACGGAGAAGATGTGCGCGCCACGGGTCTGACCGTTCCATCGCGCGACGCGGGCGAGTCCGTGCGCGATATCCGCGATCTCGATGTCGAGCGGCGAGGGATCGAGCAGATCGAGCCGCCGGCCGGACAGCATCCGCTGCCAAGCGCGCGTCGCGGTTTTCGGGGCAGCCCGTGTCGTCATTTCGTCTTGGGGCGCGACTGGCGTGTCTGCCTGCCGCAGGTCTCATGGCAATGGCATGTCACCAGGTGGTCGTTGACCATGCCTGTTGCCTGCATGAACGCATAGACGATCGTAGGCCCGACGAATTTGAATCCGCGCGAAGCCAGTTCCTTCGATATCCTGACCGACAGCGGCGTCGAGGCCGGTATGGTCGCGGTGGTCTTGAACCGATTGACCTTCGGCTGGCCGTCCATGAAATCCCATAGCAGCGCGGAAAAACCCGGACCCTGCTCCATGATCCCGAGGTAGGACTTCGCGCTGGTGATGGCACCCTCGATTTTCGCCCGGTTACGCACGATGCCGGCGTCATTCATCAGCGCATGGACCTTCTTCTCGTTGTAGCGTGCGATGGTCTCTGGCAAGAAACCGTCGAAGGCGCGGCGGAAGTTGTCGCGCTTACGCAAAATCGTGATCCACGACAGACCGGCTTGAAAGCCGTCGAGGATAAGCTTTTCAAATAGCGCGCGGTCGTCATATTCGGGTATGCCCCATTCGGTGTCGTGATAGGCGAGGTAGAGCAGGTCGTCGCCGGGCCATGGACAGCGGGTGAGACCGTCGGCATGCAAGCGCGCGGATTGTGTCATGTGACGGTATTCTTCGCCGGTAGCTTCAGGTCATCCGGTTCGGCGACATGGATTGGAATGTCCCCCGCCGTCAACGGAATCCCGGCTTCGATCGCGTCGGCGGCGCGATCCAGCCGCAGCAGCGCAAGACCCTGGTCCGCGGCTGACGAACCCATGGTGCCCACGGCCTTCTCCCCCGCGACCACAGCCGTTCCTGGTTCGGGCGCGCCTGCATCCAGCCGCACGCGCACAATCCGGCTGCGCGCGGTGCCGCGATGCTCCATGCGCGAAACCACTTCCTGACCGACATAGCAACCCTTGTCGAAATCGACGCCGTGCAGCCGGTCCATATTGGCTTCATGCGGAAAGGCGTCGCCGAACTTGAAATCGTTGCCGCCGCTCGGTATCCCGGCTGCGATGCGGTGAGCCTCATAGTCGGCGCTTTCAACCAGTTCGGCGCCGATCACAGTGGCCGCTCTGCCCGCGAGTTCCTCCGGCGCGAGAATGCGCCAGCCGAGCTTGTCGCTTCGCGGATCGGCGAAGGTCAGGTCGGGGTGCATGGCGGGTTCGCCGTCCCAGGCCGCCAGTACGCCGAGCTTGCCCGAAAGATTTTCGACCGTGACCTTGGCGCGCAGCTTGTAAAAGCCGAGCTTGGTGGCGAGCGGTTGCGCCAGCGCCAACGGGCAGTCAATGAGAAAGCCGCCGCCGTGACCCGGCTGCGCTTCGGTGATGAGGAAATCGAAGATGATCTTTCCCTGTGGCGTCAGCAGCGCGCCAAACCGGCCGAGCCCGGGCTGGACCTTGGTCACATCGGTGGTCACGAGACCGTTGAGAAAATTACGTGCGTCGTCGCCGATGACCTTGACCACGCCCCGGTCGGGAAGAAACGCTGCTTTCATGACACCTTCTCTTGGCCGGCTATCGTTGGTTTAGCGAGTTTTTGCGCAGTGTCCCGGACAAGCCTGCGTGCCGGATTTCGCTTTCGGAACGTAAGCCGCTAAGGTGCCGGCAACAAGGTCCGTGCCCGGCGCACGGAAAAGCTTTCGGGAACGATGACCAAAACATTTGATGTGATTCTGAGATCCGGCGCCATCGTCAATCAAGACGGCGAGGGGGTCGGCGACATCGGCGTTTCGGGCGGTCGCATCGCCGAGATCGGCGGGCTTGGCCAGGCCGATGCCGGGGAGGTGATCGACTGCCGGGGGCTTCATATTCTGCCCGGCGTGATCGACACCCAGGTGCATTTTCGTGAGCCGGGACTGACGCACAAGGAGGACCTCGAAACCGGCTCGCGCAGTGCGGCGATGGGCGGGGTGACCGCGGTGTTCGAGATGCCGAACACCAATCCTCTGACAGTCACGGCGGAGACTTTCGCCGCGAAGATGAAGGCTGCGCATCATCGGATGCATTGCGACTTCGCCTTCTTCATCGGCGGCACCCGCGAGAATGTGCAGGATCTGCCCGAACTGGAACGCGCGCCGGGCTGCGCCGGCGTCAAGGTGTTCGTCGGATCGTCCACAGGTGCGCTGCTGGTCGAGGATGACGACAGTTTGCGGAAAATCTTCAACGTGATCCGCCGCCGCGCCGCATTTCACGCCGAGGACGAATACCGCCTCAATGAACGCAAGGGGTTGCGGATCGAAGGCGATCCGCGCTCGCATCCGGTGTGGCGCGACGAGACCGCCGCGCTGTTGGCGACGCAGCGGCTGGTCACCCTGGCCCGCCAGACCGGAAAGCGCATTCATGTGCTGCATATTTCGACCCGCCAGGAGATCGAATATCTTCGCGACCACAAGGATGTGGCCTCCTGCGAAGCGACACCGCACCACCTGACCATGGCAGCGCCCGAATGCTATGAGCGGCTCGGCACGCTGGCGCAGATGAATCCGCCGGTGCGCGATGCCGCTCATCGCTCCGGGATATGGAAAGGCATCGAGCAGGGCATTATCGACGTGCTCGGCTCCGATCACGCGCCGCACACTCTGGAAGAGAAGCAAAAGACCTATCCCGCCTCGCCATCGGGCATGACCGGCGTGCAGACGCTGGTGCCCTTGATGCTGGATCACGTCAGCTCGGACCGCCTGTCGCTGGCGCGCTTTGTCGATCTCACCAGCGCCGGTCCGGCGCGGCTGTTCAACATTGCTTGCAAGGGACGGATCGCGGCCGGCTTTGATGCCGATTTCACTGTGGTCGATCTCAAGCGGACGGAAACGATCACCAACAAGTGGGTGGCCTCGCGCGCGGGCTGGACGCCTTATGACGGGGTTGAGGTGACGGGCTGGCCGGTCGGCACGTTCGTGCGCGGCCGCCGCGTGATGTGGCAGGGAGAGCTGGCGACCGCATCCACCGGTGAGCCGGTGCGTTTCCTGGAGACGCTGAAGCCCGGATCATGAACGTGGACCGTGAAATGGTTTTTGCGGTCTAGATCCGCTTCAACTGCGTTGAATCGGCTCCCGATGGCCGGAAGCGGCTTATTGCTTCGCCAGCGTGATCGAGAATTCGCCGTTGCGGATACGGCCAGCGAGGCCCTCGACGAAGGTCGCTACGGCATCCTCGCCATAGGTGCCGACGAGTTCGGCAAAGGCGGCAAACAGGCTGGCCTGCGCCAGACAGTCGCCGTCGACGCCGTCATGGCGAGCGTCGGCCCAGGCTTCGTTGAGATAGCTCAGGGCAGCCTGCTTCTGCTCCTGATCGGCAAACGAATGGCGGGCCGGGCTGAATGCAAATGGCGGTCGCATGAAAATTCCGAATACGTCTGACGAGGCGAAGCGCTCAACGTCCGTGGGTTTAGCATGCGAATCGGCACCGGACAGCCAGTTCTTTAGGAAAGGTTAACGCCTCTTTTTGCATTTGAGACGGGTTTCGGAAAAATACCAAGGGCGACGTCCGGAATGTGCGGCAAGCCGGCTTTATAGCGTTTTCGAGCGAAGTGGATACCGGGTTCGCGCGTCAAATCAATCTCATTGAGCCTCGCTTCTGACTCCCTCAGAAGCGAGAAGGCGCTAGTTAGCGTATCTGGCGGTCAGGTCGCGGGAAATTTTCGCACCTTCCTCGATATACCGACGGATGGCCACATTCGCGGCGGGCGTGCAGGCCCGGTAGGTCTGCTGGAACCAGGTATAGCCGCGATTGAAGGCTGCGATCATCCTGGCGCGGCGTTCGCCCGTAGGCGTTTCGGCGTCGATCAGGGCCTGCATTTCATTGCGCCATTTTGCGCCGTCATGGGCGGCGCAGATGTCGCGAAGATAGTGCAGTGTGCCGAGGATTTCGGCCAGCCGTTGCAGATCCGCGTCAAAGGGCGCGGCTCCGTCCTGCGCGCGCGCGGGCGGTGCGCCGCAGACGGCGGCCGCCAGAACGATCGCTAAAACCGATTTGCGCATAAAGAGGCCCAGATTCGCCGTGATATGCCTCTTCAATGCGATGGAAGCAAGGCGGGGCAATTTGCGCAGGGCCATCCAACCCGGTTCAAGCTCCGACGAGCCGGCATGCGGTGTCGATGATGGGTTGCAGACCTTCGGTCAGCCGCAATTCGCCCGGCCATTCCGGGGCGACCCAACTGAAGGCGTCGAGTTCGTCGTTCAGGACGGGCTCGCCTGCGATCCAGCGGGCTGCGAACGACAACACGATGTAATGCGCGTCGCCGGGCCGGGCCGGCATCACCTCCCGCCAGCCCGCCAGCCCGGCGATCTCGACCGTGAGCCCGGTCTCCTCCAGAACCTCGCGATGCAGCGCGGCGACGATTGTCTCGCCGAACGCGATGCACCCGCCGGGCAGCGAGTGCAGGCCCTTGCCTGGCGACCGCGCGCGTCGCACCAGCAGAACCTTGCCGTCGCGGAAGATCGCGGCGCTGACGGCGAGCTGCGGAGTTTGGAGACTCGCGGACAGAATCGGCGGCATCAGAGCATGATCCCGAAAAGTGGAAACCGGTTTTCGGATAAGATCATGCTCGATCAAAAAGTTAAGGCTAGAGTCTGATTCGACGCAGTTGAATCAGACTCTAGTGATTCATGATGTAATCGATGTCGGTTTCGCCGCCCTGACCATTGATAATGCCGCCGGCCCGCATGACCATCGGCTTGATCCAGCCGACTGCCTGGGTCGCAAGCGCGGCGCGGGTCTCGTGCCGGTGAACGTCCTTCGTCGCGGAAGCCACCGCGGTCAGGATGGACGTCATCGTGATGGTCAGTCTATCGAATTCGGCGCGAATGTCGGGGGGCGCGTTTTCATAAGCCTCGATCGCCTGCTCGCGCGCCTTGAAACCGGACGCCATGAAATGCTCCCGGTAGGTCAGGGGCCGCCAGTTCAGGAAATCCTCCACGCAATCCGGCATGTCCGGGATCATTTCGAGCAGCATGATGGCTTCGTTGAAATGATTGAGATAGTCCGTCGCAAGGCCGCTTTTCGGATTGATATTGGCGGCGGCCAGAGCGGCGGCGCTGTCCGCCCTGTTCTGGTCGGTTTGCGTCGCGGCTGCCGGAGAGAAGGATGATTCGTCGGCTTGGGGTGTCATTGGTCCCAGTGTTGGACTTCGATATTAAAACGGATTGAATGTCGCATCTGTTGGGACGATGAAATGTGCGGACGCTACGTGATCTTGTCGCCACCGGAGGCGTTGCGTCAGGTTTTCGGCTACGCCGAACAGCCGAATTTCCCGCCGCGGTACAATATTGCGCCCACTCAGCCGGCTCCTGTCGTCATCCTCGAAAACGGAGGCCGGCATTTTCGTCTGATGCGGTGGGGTCTGATTCCGGTCTGGGTCAAGGACCCCCGGCAGTCTGCGCTTCTCATTAATGCCCGCGCCGAGACAGTGCTGGACAAGCCTTCTTTCAAGAATGCGATGAAACGGCGCCGCTGCCTGCTCCCGGCCGACGGCTATTACGAATGGCGCCAATCGGTGGAGCGAAAGCGTCCGTTCTTCGTCCGGCCACGCAATGGCGGGCTGATGGCGTTCGCGGGGCTTGCCGAGACCTGGGTCGGGCCGAACGGCGAGGAGCTTGATACGGTCGCCATCATCACCACGGCGGCGCGCGGCGATCTCGCGACCTTGCATCCGCGCGTGCCGGTGACGATCGCCCCTGCGGATCACGCGCGCTGGCTCGACGGCGACGCCCTCGAGTCCCGAAAAGCTGCGATGTTGCTGCGCGCGCCGGAAAACGGTGAATTCGCCTGGCATGAGGTGTCGGCGCGCGTGAATCAGGTCGTCAACGACGATCAGCAATTGATGATGCCGGTCTCGGCAGAGGAGCTGCAGAACGAGGCGAAGCAGGCCGCAAGGAAGCCGGCAGCCCGCAAGGCTGCGCCTGAAATCCCAAGGGACGATGGTCAGGGCTCGCTGTTCTAACGGTTGGAGCAGATTTGGTTCAGACGGAATAGGCAGCGCCGTCATGCCCGCGCTCGTCGCGGGCAGATGTCATCATAGCACCTTGCCCGGATTCATGATGCCGAGAGGGTCGAACAGCGCCTTGATGCCGCGCATCACTTCGATTGCCGTCTTATCCTTCACGCGGGGCAAATCGTCGCGCTTCAGCACGCCGATCCCATGCTCGGCGGAAATCGAGCCGCCCATCCGCAGCGCGATGGCGAAGACGACGGCATTGACCTCCCGCCACCGGGCGAGAAATTCCTCTGTCGTCATCCCGCTCACGGGCTGGCTGACGTTGTAGTGGATATTGCCGTCGCCAAGATGGCCGAACGGGACCGGGCGTGCGTCCGGAATCAGCCTTGCCACGGCGGCATCGGCCTCGGCGATGAAGGCAGGCACGGCGGCGACTGGCACGGAGATATCGTGCTTGATCGAGCCGCCCTCCCGCTTCTGTGCCGGCGGGATCGTCTCGCGCAGCTTCCAGAACGCCGCGCGTTGCTGAAGGTTGGCCGCGATTGCCGCATCCTCGATGCAGCCGCTCTTCATGCTCCGCTCAAGGATGGCCTCGACCGTCGCCGCCGCATTGTCACCCGGGGACGAGACCTCCATCAACACGTACCAGGGATGGCGGCGGGTGAGCGGATCGCGGACGCCAACGCCGTGCCTGACGCATATGTCGACGCAGATCTTTGCAAGGAGTTCAAAGCTTGTCAGGCTGCCGGCGGCTTCAGCTTGGGAAATCGCGAGCAGCTTCAAGGCATCGGACGGTTCTCTCAGACCGACAAAAGCGGTTTGCACCGAGCGCGGCTTTGAGAACAGCTTGACGACCACGGCGGTGATGATGCCGAGGGTGCCTTCGGCGCCGATGAAGAGGTTGCGCAGGTCGTAGCCGGTATTGTCCTTTTTCAGCTTGGACAAGCCGTGGAGGATGCGCCCGTCGGCCAGCACCACCTCGAGACCGAGCGCCATGTCGCGCGCCACACCGTACGCCAGCGCGCCGGTGCCGCCGGCATTGGTCGAGAGATTGCCGCCGATGGTGCAGCTTCCTTCCGCGCCGAGCGACAAGGGGAAGAAACGGCCGGCCTCATCCGCGCGCCGCTGGATGGTCTGCAGGATAGCGCCGGCCTCGACCGTCATCGTATTGGAGGCGGTATCGACTTCGCGGATTCTGTCCATCCGCCGCATCGACACCACGACCTCGCCGTTGTGCGGGATTTGTCCGCCGACGAGACCGGTGTTGCCGCCCTGCGGCACCAGCGCGATCCGGTATTCACTTGCGAGCTTGCAGATCGCCGAGACCTCCGCCGTCGATGCGGGACGCAGCACCAGCGGCGAGCGGCCATGAAACAAGTTGCGCGCCTCCGTGAGATATGGCGCCAGTTCGTCGGCGTCAGTCACCGCATATCTGTCGCCAACGATGTCGGCGAGGCGCGCGATCAGATCGGGCGATAGCGGCGGCTGCGCGGATTTTGGCGGAGCGATCGTCATGGGGCGGCGCCGATCAGCCCTGCGGCACGGCGGCGCGGCGCAGCCGATCGTTGATGGCTTCTCCGAGTCCCTCGTCGGGAACGGGCATCACCGCGATGGTCCGCACGCCGCTGGCATCAAGGGCGCGAAGACAGCCGAACAGATTGGCTGCGGCCTCCTCAAGATCACGGCGTTCGGACAGGTTCATGACGGCGACCGCGGCGTCGATGCCCGACAAATCGGCCGGACCGAATGCCAGCAGCGCCTCGCCGCGCGCCAGGTTCACAGCGTTGAGCCGCACCTTCGCGCGTGGTGCATAGTGCGAGGCCAGCATCCCCGACGCTCGCGGTTGTCCGTCGGCCGCTCCGGGATCCGGCGAGGCCAAAGTGCGGCCCAGCACGCGCTCGATATCGGCGCGCGAAATTCCGCCGGGCCGCAGCAATGTCGGCCGGTCAAAACAGCCGACGATGGTGGATTCGATGCCGACCTCGACCGGTCCGCCGTCGACGATGAGATCAATCCGCCCCGCGAGGTCGCTTTGCACATGCGCCGCCGTCGTCGGGGAAACGTGGCCCGACAGGTTGGCGGACGGCGCGACGACCGCACCGCCGAACCCGCGCAGGATGGCGCGCGCCACCGGATGGGCGGGAACTCGCAATGCAATGGTGTCGAGGCCCGCGGTGGCGAGATCGGCGACCGGGCATTGCGCGCTCTTCGGCAGCACCAGCGTCAGCGGGCCCGGCCAGAACGCGTCGGCGAGCGCGAGGGCGATTGCATTGAACCGGGCGATCCGTTGAGCGGCCGCAAGATCGCTGACATGCGCGATCAGCGGATTGAACGCGGGTCTGCCCTTGGCCCGGTAGAGCCGCGCGATCGCCTCTGCATTGGCGGCGTCGGCGCCGAGGCCGTAAACCGTCTCCGTGGGGAACGCGACAAGCCCGCCATCTCGAAGGAGCCGCGCAGCAGTCGCCGCCGCGGCCTCGCCGGCCAGTTGTATCTGCGTTGTGAGGTCCACGGTCATGGGATGTTCGGTTCTTGTTTTCAGCTTCTTGCGGTACGCGAAACCCAAGGTTATAAGCCGCGTCTTGTCGGAGTGTGGCTCAGCCCGGTAGAGCACTGCGTTCGGGACGCAGGGGTCGCAGGTTCAAATCCTGCCACTCCGACCATTATTTCAATGACTTATAATTTCGATGCGTCAGCCGCGCAACGCAACGCGCGACGAATTGACCCCTCATGCGTGCTTCGGCCATATGCTAGGCGCTTATGCTCGTTTACGCCGGACCGCTTGTCTTGCCGCGCGGCCGCGAGATTCTGGCATGTATGTTCCTGTTTCAGTGCCCTGTTATGCGTCGGCGGCGGGCTATTCGCCTGGCAGGCTCAGCTCAGCCGCGACCGATCGGCGCTTTCGGAAGGAACTGCTTGCCGTTCGCGATCAGGAAATCGAGCATTTCCTGCGCTGGAGGAAGCAACACCTTGTCTTTCCTCCTGACGACAAACCATTGCCTGATAATCGGAAGACCGGCGATATCCAGCGTGATCATCCGGCCTTCCTTAAGTTCGACGGCCACGGTGTGCGCCGAGATGAAAGCGATTCCAAGACCGGCGATCACTGCCTGCTTGATGGTCTCGTTGCTGCTCATCTCCATGCCGATCTGCGGCTCAAGATTGCTGCTTTCAAAAAACTGTTCCATGAGGAATCGAGTACCCGAGCCCGGCTTGCGGGAAAGGAACTTTTCGTGCGCCAGATCGACCGCCGTAAGTCCGGACGCGTTTGCGAGCCGGTGTCCTGCCGGCGCGATGACGACATGGGGGTGGTCGCCGATCAGATGCCTGTCCAGTTCGATATCGGGAGGGGGGTGGCCCATGATTGCAAAATCGAGCGCATAGCTGCGCAAGGCCTGACGTATGTCCTGGCGATTGACGATCGTCAGACTGATGTCCATTCCCGGATGAAGTTTCGAAAAGGCCGAAATCGCAAAAGGGACAAAATACTTTGCCGTACTCACAGCGCCGATCGATATGCGCCCGCCAGTTCGACCGGTAATCATATCGAGCGAGGTCGCGCAGCTTTCGATCGCAGCTTCGATGCGCTCGAAAAGCGTGTACAATTCCTGCCCGGCAGGGGTAAGAACCATGCCATCGCTGGTTCGCTGAAGCAGCGGCAGTCCGCAGAGTTGCTGAAGATTACGCAATTGCAGCGTAACCGCGGGTTGGGTCAAATTCAGTTTGTTTGCGGCGGCAGTAACGCTACCTCCAGCCGCGACCGATGCCAAAGCACGAAGCTGCCGAATTGTGACGTCGCGAAGCTTCGTGATCATATAAGGAAAATTTTGCCTCGATGAAGGATATTGAAATTGTACTTATTACATGCAACGAGTCAATTCTCGCAATGCTCTGGAAAGCGGCAAATCGGCTGTTTGGAGGTTGCGGCCGAGGGGGAGTCTGAATGAGTCAAGTGCTGACACTGCAGGAAAGGATGGAGGGCGAGGCGGGATCGGATCCACTTCGCCAGGCAGTGAAGGAAGCGGTAGCTGCGCTCGCGCAGGCTGCGGTCGATATTTCCGATTTGACTTGCCGCGGCGCGCTGGCCGGGATCACCGGTCAGGCACAAGGTCGCAACACCGACGGAGACGTTCAAAAGGATCTCGACGTTCGCGCCGATCAGATTATTCGCGACGCTCTCGGCAAGCTGCCGATCGCAGCGCTTGCCTCCGAGGAAATGGCGGATCTAGATATTTTGAATCCGGGCGCGCCGATCTGCGTCGCATTCGATCCGTTGGACGGTTCGTCGAACATCAACACCAACATGTCGGTAGGTACGATTTTTTCGATCATGCCGACGCCCTCCGATGTCAACGCTGCGTTCAAGCAGGCCGGAAGTGCGCAGCTTGCGGCCGGTTTCGTTGTCTACGGCCCGCAGACCTCTCTCGTTCTTACGCTTGGGCGGGGTGTCGACATCTTTACGCTTGACCGGGTCGACAGGGTATTCAAGCTCACCGGATCGACAGTGCAGATTCCGGCAGAGGCAACCGAGTTCGCGATCAACGCATCGAACAGGCGGCACTGGGACCTGCCGGTTCGCGCCTATATCGACGAATGTCTTGCGGGAGCCGATGGCCCCGGCGGCAAGAATTTCAACATGCGCTGGATCGGCTCGCTCGTCGCGGAGGCTTTCCGTATTCTCATTCGCGGCGGCATTTTCCTCTATCCCGGAGACGCCCGGGACGGTTATGAGGAGGGACGCCTGCGCCTGGTTTACGAGGCGCATCCGATGGCTTTCATCGTCGAGCAGGCGGGCGGCGGCGCTTCAACCGGACGCAAGCGGGTTCTCGATATCGTGCCCGATAGCCTTCATCAGCGAGTCCCGCTAATCATGGGTTCGATCAAGAACGTCCAGCGGCTCGAACATATGCATACGGTCCCCGACGTCGCCCTTGAAGCGAATGCGCCGTTGTTCGGGAATCGTGGTCTGTTTCGCGTTTGAGGGGCTCATATCGTGTCGAGGAAGCATCCCATCATCTCAATTACGGGTTCGTCGGGCGCCGGTACGACGTCCGTCAAGCGGACCTTCGAGCAGATTTTCCGCCGCGAGAACGTCGTTGCGGCCTACATCGAAGGCGACGCTTTCCACCGTTACAATCGCGCTGAAATGCGCACCCGCATGGCCGAGGAATCGGACAGGGGCAACAAGCACTTCAGTCATTTCAGTCCTGAAACCAACCTGTTCACCGAGCTGGAAGCCGTATTCCGCAGCTATGGCGAGACCGGAACGGGCACCACGCGATACTATGTTCACGACGATACTGAATCGGCGCTGCACGGTGTTCCTCCCGGCACGTTCACGGACTGGCAGCCTTTGCCGGAGAACTCGGATTTGCTGTTCTACGAGGGGCTTCACGGAGCCGTCGTAACCGACAAGGTGAATGTCGCCCAGTACGCGGATCTCAAGATCGGTGTCGTTCCTGTGATCAATCTCGAATGGATCCAGAAGCTGCATCGCGACCGAAGCGCGCGCGGCTATTCGACCGAGGCGGTCACCGACACTATCCTTCGGCGCATGCCGGATTACGTCAACTATATCTGCCCTCAGTTCGCGGAGACGGATATCAATTTCCAGCGCGTGCCGACGGTGGACACTTCAAACCCGTTCATCGCCCGGTGGATACCGACGCCCGACGAGTCGATGGTCGTCATTCGCCTCAAGAATCCGCGCGGCATCGATTTTCCATATTTGCTATCCATGATCCCGAACAGTTTCATGTCGCGTGCCAACTCGATCGTCATCCATGGCTCCAAGCTTGACCTCGCGATGCAGTTGATCCTGACGCCGCTGATCCTTCAGCTCATCGAGCGGAAGAGGCGCGCGTAATGGGACGGATTGCATTTTCGGAATCGCCGGCCCCGGCGGTGTCAGGACGGGGCGTGGCCAACAATACGATCGCGCCAAACGCGACATCTTTTCACGATAGCCAGATGGGGAGGGAACCGACATGGCGCGCATAACCTTGAGACAGCTGTTGGATCATGCGGCAGAGCACGGCTACGGCGTGCCGGCGTTCAACATCAACAATATGGAGCAGGGGCTTGCCATCATGGAGGCGGCCGCCGCCGTCGACGCTCCGGTCATTCTCCAGGCCTCCAGGGGCGCGCGCTCCTACGCCAACGACATCATGCTGGCGAACATGATCGACGCGCTGGATCAGATGTATCCGCACATTCCGCTGTGCATGCATCAGGATCACGGCAACGAGGAATCGACCTGCGCCACCGCGATCAAATACGGCTTCACCTCGGTGATGATGGACGGCTCGCTCAAGGCCGACGCCAAGACCGCGGCGGATTATGAATATAACGTCGACATCACCCGCCGCGTCGTCGACATGGCGCACTGGGTCGGCGCCTCGGTGGAAGGCGAGCTGGGCGTGCTCGGTTCGCTCGAGCATGGCGGCGGCGAGCAGGAGGACGGGCACGGCATCGAGGGCCCGGTCAGTCACGACCAGTTGCTGACCGATCCGGACCAGGCCGTTGATTTTGTTCGCGCAACCAAGGTCGACGCGCTGGCGATCGCCATGGGCACCTCGCACGGCGCCTACAAGTTCTCGCGCAAGCCGGACGGCGACATTCTCGCCATGAAGGTGGTCGAGGAAATCCACCGCCGTCTTCCCAATACGCATCTGGTGATGCACGGCTCGTCCTCGGTGCCGCAGCATCTGCAGGATGAGTTCAATAAGTACGGCGGCGAGATGCCGCAGACCTGGGGCGTGCCGGTCGAGGAAATCGTTCGCGGCATCAAGCACGGCGTTCGCAAGGTCAATATCGACACCGACTGCCGGCTGGCCATGACCGCGGTATTCCGGAAAGTCGCGACCAACAACAAAAGCGAATTCGATCCACGCAAGTTCCTGAAACCCGCGATGGATGCGATGCGCGATCTCTGCCGTGAGCGTTTCGAGCAGTTCGGTACCGCCGGAAATGCCTCGAAGATCAAGGTGATCCCATTGGCGGAAATGGCCAAGCTCTATCGCACCGGTAAACTCGATCCGCGTATCGGTGAAACAGCGGTCGCTGCCGAGTAAATACGATCCGGCTCTGGCGCGGTCAGGCTTCCGGTCAGACCGCCCGGAGGCCGATTGCCGCAACATCCGCTGCGCCGCCTTCCATGCGGTGCCCGCACGTTCCGAGGCAGCCTGCGCCTCGTGGTCTGAAACCATCCGGTTCGAACCAGGACGATTCATCCTCCCGATCGTCCAGCCCGGATGTACTGCTCCGTCGTCTCGCATGACGACGGAGCCTTTCTCCCGGCCGTTCTGAAGAAAAGCCCCGTGATCCTGCAAGGGCCGCAGTACCCGCTGCAACCTTGAAATATTCGATGGACTTACAATCCTCGCAATTGGGCTCGAACAGTTGCTTCAGTCTGATTCCATACACCTGTATCAGGCTGAAGCCTTTTTTCATTTGACCATGATCTTATCGAAAGTGGTTTCCGCCTTGCGCTGGCGCGGCCCTTCGGATCGAGATTATGCTTCAAGCTCCGGCAATCGGGGAAACGATCATGGGACGAACGACATTCACGCGCCAGGCGGTCATCGTCCTGGCTGTCCTGTCACTTGGCGGGTGCGCTAACCTTGAGCGGCACAATCCGAACGCGCTGTCTCACAGCGATGACGATGCCTATTGTCAGGCGCAGGGCGGTCCGCAGGGATCCGCAGCCTACACCGCCTGTCGCAAAAATCGTGATGTCGCCGCCACGCGATCGGATCGTATGGAACGCACCCACCGCGATCTCGCCGAGCGGATGCTGAACGGGCAGTAAATGGCCTTCAGCGACGCGCCTGTGACCATCGGGGCAAGCTGACATTTCCGGATGCGGACGTCGCAGCCGCTGTGAAACGACAAACTCTTTGAGCACGATCCCGCTTTTCGGAAAAGATCACGCTCAAACAAAAAGATAGCGACGAGTCTGGTTCAACGCAGTTGAAGTATCTCTACTCTTTTTCATCCTCCTCGGTTTTCTTGCCGCCGATTGTCTTCAGCTTGGCGAACACGGCGTCGACGTTGAGATCGTCCTGCTGCTTTTCGGTGGGCTCGGATTCGCCGTCCTGATGGGTGGTCTCGGACGCCGGTAGCAAGGTAGCGCCGCCATACTGCTGATCGGTCGGCTTCTCCTTGGCTGCGCGCTGCACCTCGAAGTCAAGTTCGATCTGTGAGCAAAGGCCCAGTGTCACCGGATCCATCGGCGTCAGGGTTGAGGCGTTCCAGTGGGTACGGTCGCGCACCGCGGCGATCGTGGTTTTGGTCGTGCCGACCAGACGCATGATCTGTGCGTCCTTCAATTCCGGGTGATTGCGCACGAGCCAGAGGATCGCGCTCGGCCGCTCGTGGCGACGTGACACCGGGGTGTAGCGGGGTCCCTTTTTCTTGGCCGCAGGCGGCAGCACCACCCGGCTCTCGCTCAGCTTCAGCCGGTAATCCGGGTCTTTTTCGCCTTTCTCGATCTCGTCGCGGGTGAGTTGGCCAGTGGAGATCGGGTCCATGCCCTTGATGCCCTGGGCGGCATCGCCGTCGGCGATGGCGCGGACTTCCAGGGGATGCATCTTGGTGAAGTCGGCGACCTGATCGAACGACAGCGCGGTATTGTCGACGAGCCACACGGCAGTCGCTTTCGGCATCAGCGGTGCATTGCTCATGGCAAATCTCCTTTGCGCTTTGCCCACCCCTCAGGGCAAAGCCTTTTGGTCATCGACGATGACGGGAATTGGAGTCTATATATGCTGCCGGAGGTCGGCTGCGCAATGGCTCTGCCGATCCTTGGCTTGCGGAAGCTGCCTTGACAGCGCCCGAAAGCCGTCCAAAGTCACCATCAGATATTGGCCGTTCCCGCCCTGCCGGTGTGGGGTGATTCGGTCCCGGATCGCCTCATGAATGCTAAGCCAAAACTTAAAATCGTGCTTTGTTCGCCCCGCGGCTTCTGCGCCGGGGTCGTCAGGGCGATCGATACCGTGGAACGTGCGCTGACGCTGTACGGCGCGCCGGTCTATGTGCGGCACGAAATTGTCCATAATCGCTATGTCGTGGACAGTCTTCGCGCCAAGGGAGCGATTTTCGTCGAGGAACTGGCGGAAATTCCCGATGACACCACGGCGCCCGTGGTTTTTTCCGCCCATGGCGTGCCGAAATCGGTTCCCGCGGATGCTCAGCGGCGCAATTTCTTTTCGCTCGATGCCACCTGTCCTCTCGTGACCAAGGTTCACCGTGAGGCGGCGATCCATTTCAAGCGCGGCCACGAGATTCTGCTGATCGGGCATTCCCATCATCCGGAAGTCGTCGGCACCGTGGGACAGTTGCCGGCGGGTGCGGTGACCCTGATCGAAACTGCCGAGGACGCCGAAAAATTCACGCCGAAAGATGTCGATAACCTTGCTTTCGTGACCCAGACCACGCTGTCCATCGACGACACGGCCGAGATCGTCGCCGTGCTGAAACAGCGCTTTCCCAATATCCATGGGCCGCACAAGGAAGACATCTGTTACGCCACCACCAATCGCCAACTGGCCGTCAAGAAAGTGGCGCCGGTGGTCGACGCGCTGATCGTGGTCGGCGCGCCGAACTCCTCCAACTCGCAGCGGCTGCGCGAGGTTGCCGAGCGCGAGGGGTGCAAGGTATCCGTGCTTGCGCAGCGCGCCAGCGATCTCGACTGGAGCATGTTCGAGGGGATCACAAGCCTTGGGATCACCGCAGGCGCGTCGGCGCCCGAAGTCATCGTCGAGGAAATCATGGACGCATTCGCCGCGCGCTATGAGCTTGAGGTGGAGACGGTCTCGGCCGCGGAAGAAAACGAGTTTTTCCCGCTGCCCCGCTCGCTGCGGCCCGACGCCGCCTAGAGCACTTTCGCTTCTGATTGAATCGGAAGCGAAGCTCTGGATTGTTGTTTTGACGCGTTTTCTATACGCGAGCCGGATTCCACTTCGCTCGAAAACGCTATAGCACTGCAAGACCCGAATGAGGATATGAGATGGCGGTCTACACTGACGTCGCCACCGAGGAGCTTGCGGATTTTCTGAAAGCCTACGATATCGGCGATGTGCTGTCCTACAAGGGCATCGCCGAGGGCGTCGAGAACTCCAATTATCTGCTGCACACCACCTCCGGATCGTTTTTCCTGACGCTCTATGAAAAGCGCGTCGCCATCGACGATCTGCCGTTCTTTCTCGGCTTGATGGGGCACCTTGCGACCCATGGCATCGTATGTCCGCAGCCGGTCAAGACGCGCGGCGGCGAAACGCTCGGCCGCCTCGCGGGGCGTCCGGCCGCCATCATCGATTTTCTCGAGGGCGTGTGGCCACGGAAGCCGAACGTCGCTCATTGCGCCGCAGTCGGTGCAGCGCTGGCGAAACTGCATCTCGCAGGCCGCGATTTTCCCATGAGCCGCGCCAACGCGCTGTCGCTGCCGAGTTGGCGGCCACTGTTCGAACAGGCCGGAGCCTGCGCCGATATCGTGCAGCCGGGTTTGCACGATTTTCTCAGGGCTGAACTCGACCACCTTGAGGCGCGCTGGCCGCAAGAGCTGCCTGGCGGGGTGATCCATGCCGACCTGTTTCCTGATAACGTGCTGTTTCTCGGCGACAGGCTCTCGGGGCTGATCGATTTCTATTTCGCGTGTCATGATTTCTTCGCCTATGACGTCGCGATCTGCCTCAACGCATGGTGTTTCGAGCCGGATCATTCCTTCAACGTCACCAAGGCGCGGGCGCTGCTTGCCGCCTATCATCGCGAGCGTGCGTTGTCGGAGGCCGAACGGGAAGCGTTGCCATTGCTCGCGCGGGGCGCGGCGATGCGGTTCCTGCTGACGCGGCTGGTCGATTTTCTCAACGTGCCCGCTGGCGCGCTGGTGAAGCCGAAAGACCCGCTCGAATACGTCCGCAAGCTGCGATTCCAGCAGCGTGTCGGCAGCGTCCGCGATTACGGCGTCGCGCTCTCGGGGCTGGTGGCGTGAATTCGCCCGCGCTTCCGCATGTCACGATTTTCACCGATGGCGCCTGCTCGGGCAATCCGGGTCCCGGCGGCTGGGGCGCGATCCTGCGGTTCGGTGACATCGAGAAGGAATTGAAGGGCGGCGAGCCGCACACCACCAACAACCGGATGGAACTGCTGGCGGCGATCTCGGCGCTGGAGGCGCTGAAGCGCCCGGCGCTGGTCGACCTCACCACCGACAGCCAGTATGTGCGGCAGGGCATCATGAGCTGGATTCACAACTGGAAGCGCAACGGCTGGCGCACCGCCGACAAAAAGCCGGTGAAGAACGCCGACCTCTGGCAGCGGCTCGACGCAGCCCTGCAGCCGCATCAGGTGCGCTGGCATTGGATCAAGGGTCACGACGGCCACAGCGAGAACGAGCGCGCCGATCAACTCGCGCGCGAAGGCGTGGCGATAGCGAGGTTGAAGTAATTCTTCCCTCTCCCCTTGCGTTCTCGGGAGAGGGATTGCTGCGGATGGACGTTTGTTCCTTGGAGTGGATAGCGCGTTGATATTGCTTGCGTCAATGACGACGGAAGGTCACGTTTGAACCCATCATTATCCGTGCGGTGCTACCTATTTGGGTTTGAGGTAGCACCGTGGGTCGGGGATTCAAATGCCGCAAATGAAGCTGACCAAGACTGCGATTGACGCGCTGCCAACACCTTCCAAGGATATCGTGTATTGGGACGCCGGTTGCCCAGGTTTCGGCATCAAGGTGACCCCTCTCAACGTGGGGCACCGATTGCTGCCAACAAAGCGAAGTCGACCAAAACGTTCTTTCGTTGGTGTGTAGGCCGCGCGGTGCTGGATCGCTTGCCGGCCGATGGAGTGCCTCTGCCGGCAAAGCAAATCACGCGGGATCACGTCTTGAGCGACGACGAACTCCGTCGAATCATTCTCGCTGCCCGCCAGCTCGGTGGACCTTATGGCGACATCGTCGAAATGTTGGAGCTCACCGGTCAAAGACGTGAGGAGGTGGCCCGCTGCACTTGGGACGAGATAAATTTGAATACCCGAATCTGGCGGCTTCCATCCGAGCGTGCCGGAAGCTCGCTGTAGTAGCCGAAACAGCCAACACTCTCGCTGATATTATCGATACGCGCCGGTCGCTGCACCTTGAGCTTATTATCGTCGTGTTGATCGCGGTCGAGATTATCGTCACCTTTTATCAAATTTATGCTGGAGGTCATTGATCTGGAGTCGGCCCCGTCTCCGAAGTGAACGAACTGTCACAGAGCGGCGGTAAAAATTTGGGACCTTCCCTTCTTGTGAGTCCCGAGATGAGCCAGGCCATCGAGATTATTCCCGGCGACGGCTGCGATGAGCCACCCTGCCTTGAGACCGGAAACCCGCGTTTTGGCGATCTTGTCACGCGGCGCCTGAAGCGTCGCGACGTGCTCGTTGGCGGGCTCGCTAGCGCGCTCGTCGCGCTGTTCGTCCGGCCGTCTGGTGGAAGAGCTGGCAACCGTCTCGATTTCAAACCAGTCCCGGTCAGCCGTGCCGATTGCGTGGCTGTCCCCGAAGGATACCGCGTTCAGGTCCTGCTGCCATGGGGCGAGCCGATCCTGGGCAGGATGCCTGCCTTCACCATCAACAACAGTGGCGAGGATCAGGCGATGCAGATCGGTAGTCATCATGATGGGATGCACTTCTTTGCGATTGACGGCAGTTCTGATGACGGGCTGCTTGTCGTCAACCACGAATATGTCGAGCCGCGGTTGATGCAGGCCTCTGCCTCAGGTCTCAGGCTCGGCGTCGATGACGCTTATCTTATCGATGGCCGCCGACCGGCTGACGACGTGCTCAAGGAAATGAATGCGCACGGCGTCAGCGTCGTTCGGATTCATCGCGAGGCTGATGGCGGATGGGCGGCGGTTGCCGATCCTCGTAACCGCCGCATCACCGCGTTGACACCGATGGAACTGGCTGGACCGGCGCGCGGCAGCGATTTCGTCAAAACGAAATACAGCCCGGACGGCACCAGCGTCCGCGGTACGCTGAGCAACTGTGCGTCGGGCGCGACACCGTGGAATACCTATCTTGCCGCAGAGGAGAACTGGGCGCTGTATTTTCGTAACGACGACAGCAAGGACGGCAAGCCGGATCAGCCGCGGGAGCACAGCCAGTATCGGGTTCCGCGCGGCAAGACACGCTACCATTGGGAATTGGCCGACAACGGCGACGATGCGTTCGTTCGCTTCGATGCCTCACGCAAAGCGCCGAGCCCGACCGAGGACTATCGCAACGAGCCAAACGCTTTCGGTTGGATGGTGGAGATCGATCCCTTCCAGCCCGATGCGGTACCGGTCAAGCGCACCGCGCTCGGACGCTTTGCACATGAGGGCGTGGTGTTCGCGCCGCCGACCGAAGGCAGGCCGCTGGTTTGTTATTCTGGTGACGATGCCAAGTTCCAGTTCATCTACAAATTCGTCAGCGCGACTACCACCACCATCACCAGCATAGGATTCATGGCCACTAAGCTCTGATGACCCAGTCGGATGCTGCGATCCGACATGTTCAGCTGCTTCGCAGCCTGCTCTTTGGAAACAAACGGCAAACTTTCCGCTTGATCCGATTTGCGATAACCGCAGCGGCGGAGACAGAAACCTTACCGGATTCGACGGCTAGCCGGGTGAGGGGTACGGATGAGGACGCACGCGCGCCCTCACCCGCCTTCGATGCTCCGCATCTCAGGCACCCTCTCCCGCAAGGGGAGAGGGAAGAAGAAGGTCATCACGCTCCGTGAAATTCTTTCTCAAAGCTGCCCCAGCAGCGTGTCGCCGCCGGAGACCTCGACCTTGCCGGGCGAGTCCTCGACGTTCAGTTTCTTCACCACACCGTCCTCGACCAGCATGGAATAGCGTTTTGAGCGGATGCCGAGCCCTTTCTCGGAGCCGTCGAATGTCATGTCGAGCGCCTTGGCGAAATCGGCGTTGCCGTCGGCAAGAAACGTGGCCTCGTTGCGCTGGTCGGTATCCCGCTTCCAGGCGTTCAGAACGAACACGTCGTTGACCGAGACGATGGCGATCTCGTTCACTCCCTTGTCCTTGATGGCGCGAGCGCTGGCAAAAATGCTCGGAAGATGCTGCTTGTGACAGGTGCCGGTATAGGCGCCGGGCACCGCGAACAGCGCCACCTTCCGGTCCTTGAAGATGTCGTTGGTGTTTTTGGTCTGAACGCCGTCTTCCGTCATGATGCGGAATGTCGCGTCGGGCAGGCGGTCGCCAACTTTGATGGTCATCGTCAGATCTCCGAGGAATGGCAGCGTGTGGAAAGGTGGACATACAATATTCCACGGCAGCGAAACGGCAACCGTGGCCGGTTCACCGTACTGTCATCAAGGCGATTCCCAGCGAAGCGGAACGCGGCAAAAAGAGAGCCGGAGCATGATCCCGAAAAGTGGAAACCGATTTTCGGAAAAGATCATGCTCATGATCAAGCGGGGATTCTGCTGAGACTTCAGGAGGAGTGAACCTACGCTGCCGCCTTCGGCTTCTCGCGCAGTTCGCGACGGAGAATCTTGCCGACATTGGTTTTCGGTAGCGAATCGCGAAATTCAACGTGTCTGGGCACCTTGTAGCTCGTCAATTCCGTGCGTGCATACTTGATGATCTCTTCGGATGTGAGATTCGGATCTTTCCTCACCACGAAAGCCTTTACCGCCTCGCCCGACCTTTCGTCCTTGATGCCGACCACGGCGCATTCCAGCACGCCCGGATGGCCCGCGATCACGTCCTCGATCTCGTTTGGATAGACATTGAAGCCGGAGACCAGGATCATGTCCTTCTTGCGGTCCACGATCCGGGTGTAACCGTCCGCCGACATCACGCCGATATCGCCGGTGCGGAAGAATCCATCCGCCGTCATCACCTTTGCGGTCTCGTCCGGCCTGTTCCAGTAGCCCGGCATGACCTGCGGCCCCCTGGCGCAGATTTCTCCCGCCTCGCCGAGTGGAATCTCCTTGCCGTCGTCGTCGCGGATGGAGAGGTATGTCGAGGGTAAGGGAAGCCCGATCGAGCCGGAGAACCTGTCGCTGTCGGCCGGATTGCAGGTCAGTGTCGGCGAGGTTTCCGAAAGGCCGTAACCTTCCAGCAAAGCGCATCCTGTCGCCTTCAACCATCTCTCCGCCACGATTTTCTGGACGGCCATGCCGCCGCCGATTGACACCTTGAGTTTCGAGAAATCGACCTGGTCGAAACCGGGCGCATTGACAAGAGCGTTGTAGAGCGTGTTCACGGCCGGGAAGATGTTGATCTGATACTTCCTCAATTCCTTGACCAGTCCGGGAATGTCGCGCGGGTTCGGGATCAGCAGATTGACGCCGCCCGCACGCATCCCGAGCATGAAGCACGCCGTTAGCGCGAAAATATGATAGAGCGGCAAAGCGCAGACGATGAAGAGTTGATCGACCCTCGGCGGCTTCTTCAACGCAGGTTGCAGCCACGCATCATTCTGCAGCATGTTGGCGAGAATGTTGCGATGGAGCAGCGTCGCGCCTTTCGAGACGCCTGTGGTGCCGCCGGTATATTGCAGGAAGGCCGCGTCATCAGGCGTGAGTTCGGGCCGCGCAAACGTCATGCCGCGCCCTGCGGCAAGGGCGTCGTTGAACCTGACGGCGCCGGGGATCGATGAGGGCGGCACCATCTTTTTGATGTGGCGAACGACAAAGTTGACGATCACGCCCTTGAAGCCGAGCAGGTCGCCCATGCTGCCGACAATGACGTGCCTGACGTCGGTTCGACCGATTGCCTGCTGCACGGTCGATGCGAAGTTCTCCAGCACGATGATCGCTTCCGCGCCGGAATCCTTGAGTTGATGTTCAAGTTCGTGCGGCGTGTAGAGCGGGTTGACGTTGACGGCGGCATAGCCGGCGCGCAGCACGGCGACCGTCGAGATTGGGTACTGCAGCACGTTCGGCATCATCAGCGCGACGCGCGCGCCCGCTTTCAATCCCCGGTTTTGCAAGTAGGCGCCCAACGCCAGCGACATCTCGTCGAGCTCGCGATAGGTGATCGCCTTGTCCATGCAGATGAAGGCCTTGCGATCGCTGAATCTGGCGAAACTCTCCTCCAGCAACTCGATCAACGAAGCGTATTGCGACGCGTCGATGTCAGCGGGCACGCCCGCAGGATATTGCCTAAGCCAGATGCGATCCATGTGACGCCCCGGTGGTCCCTGTTTTCAAAAGGGAGATTGTCGGTTCAGGGACTATCGGGCAAGGCGGCCGTTCAAGGCAAGCGGTTGCCGGAAAATGACGTCCGGCGCGTTTGGTTTCGCCGTGCTGGCGTTTTACGGTTTGGGCTTGCTTTCCGCCGTTTTCGGTTTGGCTGATGAACCTGTAGCGGACGCCGGCCGGGCACCGGTGCGTTTCGCATCATGCTTTTTGCTGGCGGCGGGTTTGGCATCGGCCGGGGGTTTTGTGGTCTTGGGATCGATGGTTACCGAGAGCCGCTTTTTCGATTTTTCTTTCGTTTTGGCTTCCGGCGCGGCGTTGCCGTCGCGTTTGCCGCGGGCGGTCTTGCCGCGCTTGCCGGCCTTTGGCGGAGCATCTCGTGCGGCATCGGCTTCTGCCGCTGCGGCGATGGCAGCGCCGGTTCGCGTAGGTCCGGTATAGACAATGACGGGCTCCGAGGGCGCCGGAGCGGCGGCGATCATATCCACCGGACGCAGCGTCGGAGGTTGCGTGCCGGTCGCGAAGAACGACATCACGGCGGCGCTTGTCGCCGACGTGTTGGCGACAACATCGTTATCCTCGTCGCTGGCAGGATGCATGCGTTTCGGTCCGCACATTTCATCGCGCAGATTGGGGGGCGCGGCCGCGATCGGCGCCAGCCTGTCGACAGTGCCGAGCGCCGGACGCAGCCACGACAGCGTGTTGTTGGCGAAGCCGCGCTCCAGCATTTGCGCGGCGCGTACAGCGCGCATTGTGCCCGACGATGCGCCGAGCACCACCGCGATCAGCCGCTTGCCGTTCTGCGTGGCTGATGCAACGAGATTGTAGCCGGAGGCGCAGATGAAACCGGTTTTGAAACCGTCGGCGCCCGGAAAGCGCCCGATCAGCTTGTTGAAATTGTGAGTCACCCTGCGGCCGTAGCGTATCGAGGGGATGTGCACGAAATACTCGTACTCAGGCAGATCGTGAATGAACGCGCGCGCGAGAATGGCTATGTCGCGTGCCGAGGAAATCTGGCCGTCGGCGGGCAGGCCGTTCGGGTTGACGTAGCTGGTCTGCGTCATGCCAAGCCGTTGCGCGGCGGCGTTCATTTCGGCTGAAAAACCGTCGATCGAGCCGCCGACGCCTTCCGCAAGCACCACGGCCATGTCGTTGGCCGACTTCACCAGCATCATCTTCAACGCGTTGTCGACGGTCACCCGGGTCCCCGGACGAAAGCCCATCTTCGAAGGCGACTGCGCAGCGGCGGTCGGCGATACCGTCAACAGCGTGTCGAGCGTGATGCGTCCGTGCTTGACCGCCGTCAGCGTGACGTAAGCGGTCATGAGCTTGGTGATCGAGGCCGGATACCAGGGAAAGGTGGCATTCTCCGCTTCCAGCACCTTTCCGGTGTCCGCTTCGATCAGCAGATGCGCTTCGGTGGCATGAGCCGCGCGTAATGGCGCGCCCGCAATCAGCAGTCCGGCGAGGACCATCCAGATCGGCAGACATTTGCGAAACGGGACGATGAAAGAATGCACGGTTGTTCCGGTCCTTTGAGACCCTCCTTGCAAGAAGGTCTGCTTCTCGAGCGTTGTCCGGCTAGAGCGTGATCCGATCAAGTTGAATCGGACCATGCTCTAGAAATTGTTGTCTGGTCGCATTTTCTTGCGGCGAACCGGTATCCACTCTTAATGAAATGCGCGCTAGTAATGAAATGCGCGCTGTAGGTTTCAGGCTTGTCCGGGCGCCGTCATCGCGGCGGCTCCAACCTATACCGGCTCAGCGAGCCAGAACAGATGGTCTGCAGCCTAATTCCCCAACGAAAGGGGCCGAATTTCGACGGCCGGGCTGGTTCCCGACGCCGGCTGGCCGACTTGGGTACCCTCCTGCGTCATGAATTGCGCTCTCGCAAGCCGGGCGAAGTGACCGCCGTTCGCCACTAGTTCGTCAAAGGTTCCATTTTCAATCACGCGCCCGTTCTCGAAGACCAGAATACGGGTAGCGTTGCGGATGGTGGACAGCCGGTGCGCGATGACGAATGTCGTGCGCCCCTTCATCACTTCGTCGAGCGCGGCATTGACCTTGGTTTCGGTTACGGCATCAAGCGCACTTGTTGCCTCGTCGAGGATCAGGATCGGCGGATCCTTCAGCAGCGCGCGGGCGATCGATAGCCGCTGCCGTTCGCCGCCGGACAGCATTCGCCCACGCTCGCCGGCATGGGTATCGAATTTTTTATCTCCGCGTTCGATGAAGTCCAGCGCCTGGGCCCGCTCGGCGGCCAGCCGCATCTCCTCATCCGTGGCGTCGGGTTTACCGACGCGGAGGTTCTCCGCGATCGAGCGGTTGAACAGCAGCGGCTCCTGGAACACCACGCCGATGTTTCGCCGCAAACCGCTGAGCGTCAGGTCACGAATATCCCTGCCGTCGATCTTGATGACGCCGGATCGCGGATCGAACGCCCGGTGCAGCAGCGCGACGGCGGTGGACTTGCCCGCGCCGGTCGGACCGACAAGCGCGATGGTTTCGCCGGGCGACGCGATGAACGACAGATCCGCGACCGCAGGCCGTTTGCCGTCGTAGGAAAACGACACGTCGTTGAATTCGACGAGCCCCTGCAAACGCCCGGGATCGACGGCGTCGGGACGGTCGCGCACCGCCGGAACGGCATCGAGCACGTCGAAGAACTCCCGGAGCCGCGGCGCCTCCATGAACACGCTGTTGATGAAGGAAACGATCTGCTCGAGCCTCTGGATCAGCATGGTGGCGAAGCTCACGAACATCACGATCTCGCCGACCGACGTCATTCCCCGCTGGTTCAGCGCGATGCCTGCGGTGAAGATCGCCAAAATGGTGATAGTGGTCGAGGCGCGCGTCATCACGGTGACGACGGCCCACCACGACAGCACCGGCATCTGCGCCGCCAGCAGCTTGTCGACGACGAAACGCAGGCCCTGAATCTCGGCATCGATGCGAACAAAGCTCTGTACCAGCGCGACGTTGCCGAGGGCGTCGGAAGCTCGCGCGGAAAGATCGGTGAAATGCGCTTCCACTTCGTTCTGCATGTCGAAGGTTCTGCGGACCACCAGCGTCGTCAGCATCGTGAACACGATGCAGAGCGCAAACAGAAGGATCGCCAGCCGCCAGTTGATATAGAGAGACAGCGGCAGCAGTACCATGAGTGACATCATCGCCGCGAAATGTTCGCGGAAAAATCCGAGCCACAGCCGCCACAACGCATCCGTGCCTTGCAGCATGACCTTCATCAATCGCCCCGAATGGGTACCGGAGTGGTAGGAGAGGGGCAGTTGCATGATGTGCTCGAAATAGCCGGTCAGTACGGCCTGGCGCTGGCGATGGGCGAGGCGGTCGGCATTGAGAGCGACGATCACGCCGCACAGGATCGTAAACAGGCCGAAGGCCGTCCAAACCGCCAGCAGCGGCCACGGCGACGTCGAAGCCGTTCCGAAGGGGCCCGCCGCCGAATTACCCGAGAGGACGTCAATGATCCGGCCGAACAGCACCGGCTCGGCGAACTGCGCGCCCGCCAGCAGCAGGTTGGCGCCGGCCAGAATCCAGCCGAGCCGGGTTTCCTTGCCGAGCGATTCGAGAACGCGCGTGTAAAGACGGACCATCGACATCGGACACCATCGACATCGGACAAAGACTCTGGCGGATCGCAACGGCAGCATTCCGGCGCAAATGAAGGATACGCCGGGCGGGGGGGGGGACGATATCTAATCAGAGGCAGGCGCTGGAATACAGCTTGCCGCTGGTTACTCGGTTTGCGTGATCTTGCGGTCGCTGGCCGGGGGTAAGAAACTGTTGTCGAAAATATCCTGGGGCGCCGGACGATTACGGAATTTGAAACCTTCGGCGATCTGGTCGATCAAGGTCTCGAACCGGACCGGGTCGATGCCGCCGATACCGCTGTGTCTGACCTCGCTGGTCAGAATGTTGTCGCTCAGCACGGCATGCAGGCGTTCCAGTTCGACAGCGCGTGATCCGCCATTTATCCGAGTCAGCACGTCATCGACAGCCTGCGCGGGCTCCCTGATGGTGAGCCGCAGACCGGCGATCACCGCGCGCACGAACCCCTTCACCGCCTCCGGCTTGTCGGCGGCGAATTCGGGGTTGACGATCAGGGCCTTGCCGTAGGCGGCGCAGCCGTAGTCGGCAAATCGCAGCACGGCGATATCGTCGGCCGGGATACCGCGATTGCGCAGGTCGATCGCCGACAGGTAGGACAGGCCGGATATGGCGTCGAGCTGGCCCGCCGACAGCATCGGTTCACGAACGGCGGGGCCGATCTGCTGCAGCTTCACGGTCTTGAGCTGCAATCCGTTCCGCCGCGCCAGCGCAGGCCACAGCCTGATGGAAGGATCGCCGTCAGTGACTCCGACCGTCTTGCCCTCGATGTCGGCAAGCTTGTTGATGCCCCGGCTCTTGCGCGCAATGAAGGCGTAGGCCGCCTTGTCGAACAGCACGAACACCGCCTTGACCGGAGGTACGCCCGGCTGATCGCGAAAGCGGATCAGGGCGTTGATATCCGCGAGGGCCAGTTCGCTTGTGCCGACCGCAACGCGCGCAATCGCGTCTGCTGCGTCGGTGGCGGCTATGGTTGTTACACTCAGGCCTTCCGCGCGGAATAGTCCCCTGGTGGACGCCAGAATGACCGGAGCCACGGCGGCATCGATCGGGCGGTCGAGCGAGAACTTGATCTGGGTTGGCGCGCCGGCGTCGGCCCCACCGCCCGCAACGCCGGGGTATGCAATACCGGCCGCGCCTACGAGCACAAGCAGGACATACCAGAGACGACCTATAGAACGCGCTTGCATGGAAGATACTGCGGCAGTTTTTGTTGATTGGGGCCGCAACGCGACCGTAACCCGGTGGCACTCTACCAGAGGCAATCTGAATGCGCGATGACCACTGCAATATGTCGCGCGCGGTTTCCTTTTACTCCGCCGGGAACCGATGGGCGGGTCGACCATCACCTCCAGTTCGCTGTGCAGGCGCCGCCGAATCTTCGCATCAGCCATGGACAAATCGGCGTTGCGATGGTTGATCGCGTCATGCTGAGACCGACCTACAACTGGTGCATCGCCGCCGCTGACAAGCCCTATGCGTTCTGGATCTTGGCCGCCGTGGCTTTCGCTGAAAGCTCGTTCTTTCCGGTGCCGCCTGATGTCATACTGTTACCGATGGCGCTGGCGCAGCCAAAGCGGGCCTGGGTGTTTGCGACCGTATGCACGATCGCCTCGGTTGCCGGCGGCGTGCTTGGCTATGCGATCGGCGCGCTGCTCTACGACTCGGTCGGCCAATGGCTCATTCATTTCTATGGACTTGGCGACAAGGTCGAAGCGTTTCGTGCGTCGTATGCGCAATGGGGCGCATGGATCATCATCGGCAAAGGTCTGACGCCGATTCCCTACAAGCTCGTCACCATCACATCGGGTTTCGCCGGATACGACATCTGGCTGTTCATTCTGTGCTCGATCATCGCGCGGGGTGGCCGCTTCTTCATCGTCGCGATCATGCTCAATCGCTACGGTGATGCCATTCGCCATGAGATCGAAAAGCGGCTCGGCCTTTGGGTGGCCATCGGGGCTGTCGTTATCGTCCTGGGATTCGTGATCGCGTTCCGCCTGATCTAGATGTCGATGAGCCATACGCACGGTCTTGCAGCCATCGGCGGATCATGCGCCACGCATGACGCGCGGTCGGCACCTGCGCGTGAAGCGTTGCGTTGATGAACAGGGCAGAGTTGGGATAGATGGCCGCAATTTCGGGCGAGGTCGCCTTTAGACGGCGGAGAAGGGAGGACCAATGATGACGATCAATGATGACCTGGAAAAATTCAGGCAGGCGAGGGCGATGGCCTTCAAACGTGGCTTTGTTGTTCGAAGAGCGGACGATCCGGACGATCCCAAGCCCTACACGCTGGTTCGCCAAGCCGTGGAAACGCATCTTGCGACCATTGATGAGGTGCTGGAGGAACTCAAGCGCACCAAGTGATTGAGCCTGGCGGAATCAGCAGCTTCGTGGGCGGGTGTTCCAACTGCGCCCGGCGTGCAGTGGAGCATCATTTACAAGGGCGTGATCGAGTCCACCGGCGAATTTGGTCGCTCGAGGAATGCCTGTGCGGCGGTTCCGCTATTAACGACTCATTAACCACTATTGGACAACTTGGTCCTGGGGACCGGTATGTATCTGCCCCGCGAGAGGCAAAAATACCGTTCGAACGGGCACAAGGCTGATGGAAGGCGACATCGCACCGGGAAAAACACCGGCGACCATCCAGGAATTGCAGGCGCGAGTGGCCGCGGCGTTTGGCAGGCATCCGCTGTGCCGCGAGGTGCGGTTCGACATCGTCAGCACGCCTAAAGCCCGTAGCGGCGTCAACTGGACGGTCGCCGTGAACGCGATCCCGCCAAATGCTGTCTGGGAAGTGTCCGAACTCGTCGCCGATATCCAGGACGCTTATATTCTGGCGGCCTGACCGCCGGCCATTGCGTTCCAGAATGCAGATTCAGTGTGAATAACGGCGGCCCGGCCCTGTCTGGCGTCGGCAAGCCTTGATTCATGTCGAGTTGTAGGGATCAATCGGCTGCGTTCGTGAACTGAACGGAGAACCTTTTTGACCCGGACGATGACGATTCTGGCGCTTGCGTGCTGCGTTGTCATGGGGGTGGCGCTGGCGGAGATATTCGGCCCTGGCAACGTTCTGATGGTTCGGTTTGTTGCAACGCCGTCTCCACAGTCCGTGGAAGCACAGCCGGCCGAACCGGCAGCCAATCGCGAGCGCAAGGCAGACAGGCTTCCGGTTCAGGTCGTAACTCCTGACGTCGGCGCCGATTTGGCGTTGTCGGAATCGCTGAGGCCGACGGTTGCAACCGACCCTCCCTTCAACACCGAGATTGCGCCATCGATGCCGCCGATCGAGGAACCGCCGTTGCCGCGCTCCCGGCCTAAACTCGCGAACCAGCTGGTCCAGAAGGACTATTCGCTGCTTAGCGATATGCAGATCGCCGCGTTGAAAGGAAGGCTTCGACTGACGCCCGGGCAGGAGCCCTATTGGCCAGCCGTGGAAAGCGCATTGCGGGATGCCGCCCAAAAAATCCACGAGCGGCGCTCGGGGTCGGGCAAGCAGGCTGCGCTCCGCGCCGCTGAGATCGAGCAGATAAAGGTCGCAGCTCAGCCGCTGTTGACGAGGCTACGGGAGGATCAGAAGCGGGAGGTGCGTGCGCTCGCGCGCATTATCGGGCTTGAGGCGGTGGCTTCGCTGATCTGAGGATGTTCGCGGTCCAGGGAGTTGAGGATAGCAGCGCTTCGACCCTCCCGGAAGTCACGTAAATCGCATGTCAAAGGCCGAGGCCGCTGAGGTCGGGTCCTTTCGGGACGATGCCATTCGGGTTGAGCGACTTGATGGAATAGTATCCTTTCTTGATATGATCGATGTTCACCGTGTCGCGAATCCCTGGAATATCCAGCACACGCTTGAGATAGGTGGTGAGGTTGGGATATTCGGAGATGCGCCGCAGGTTGCATTTGAAGAGTCCGTGATAGGCGGCATCGAAACGAACCAGCGTCACGAACAGTCGGATGTCGGATTCGGTAAACGGCACGCCGAGCAGAAACGAGCGGTCCGCCAGATAGCTTTCCAATCTGTCCAGCATTGCGAAGACCTCGTCATAGGCCTCGTCATAAGCGATTTGTGTGGTGGCGAAGCCGGCGCGGTAAACGCCGTTATTGAGCGCCGGGTAGATGCGGTCGTTGAGCGCGTCGATCGCGGGACGGAGCGCTTGCGGATAAAGATCGACATCCTCGTCCGCCAACCCGGCGAATCCTGAGTTGAACATGCGCACGATTTCGGCGGATTCGTTATTGACGATGGTCTTGCGCTTCTTGTCCCAGAGGACCGGGACCGTCGCGCGCCCGCAGATTGCCGGATCGGCTCGTGTATAGAGTTCGTGCAGATAGGTCGCACCGTTGACCTCGTCCCGGTCGGAGCCCGGGTAGTCGCCGAAACGCCAGCCCTGGTCTGTCAATGCCGGCTCCACGACGGACATCGAGACGACGTCCTCGAGTTTCTTCAGCTTGCGGGCAATGAGGGTGCGCGAGGCCCAGGGACAGGTCAACGCGACATACAGATGGTAGCGGCCGCGTTCCGCGGGGAAACCAGCTTCGCCGGTTGGCCCGGCGCTTCCGTCAGGAGTGATCCAGTTGCGAAAGCTGGACGTCTGACGGACAAAGCCGCCCTTTTCGTCCTTGGCCTGGACCGGTTGCCAATCCGACGTCCATTTTCCATTCACCAGCATGCGCGCTCCTTGGCGTTTCTGAAAATGGCGGACCAATACGCGGAGACTCTCGGATTATGGCTGCCGTTCGCGGACCATTGCAAGTGCGCGGGCCTCGGCGCGAATGCGGATGCCGAGCACCACAGCGTTCAGACCAGTGAAGACCAGCGCCAGCAAACACAGATGAAGCGCGAGCGGCAGCACTGCGATTTCCGCGGCGACGATCGCATAGTTCGGATGTGACAGATATCTGTAAGGTCCCGATGTCACCAACGGCGCGTCAGGCAGGACGATGATGCGCGTGGTCCACCGCGGTCCGAGGGTCGCGAGCACCCAAACGCGACACACCTGTAGCAAAATGTAGGCCGACAGGGCGACGACGTTCACATTCTGATCGCGGCCCCACAGCCATAATGCGCCCAGCCAGGCGGTGTGGGTCGCGATGATCAGCGGATAGTGACCCGGCGCGATCTCGATCGCGCCTCGCGCCAACAGTCTCGCAGTGTTGTAGCGGGACAGGATGAGTTCGCCGAGCCGCTGCACGGTAACCAGCGCAAGTATGAAAGCGGCGAGAGTCACGCAGCGTGACGAAGGGTGACGCAGCTTGCGGTGAAGCCCGGACCCAGCGAGGTCACGAGCGTTCGCGAGGGCAGGCCCTGCGCTCGGGCGCGTTCGAGCACAAACAAGACGGTGGCCGCTGACATGTTGCCGTAGTCGGCGATAACGCTTCGTTCGTGATCGAGGGTTCCCTGATCGAGGGAGAAGGCGCGCTCGATCGCGATGATGACCTTTGCACCGCCTGGATGGCAGATGAAGCGGTCGATGTCGTCGATCGAAAGACCCAGCCGGGACAGAACGGCGATGACGCCGGGCTTCATGTGTGCGGTCACAAAGTCCGGAATTGTGCGCTGGAAGATCACGCCGAACCCTTCGGGGTCCACGCGCCATCCCATGATATCGAGCGTGTTCGGCCAAAGATACTCGCCGGTTGCCTCGACGCGCGTGGCGCCTCCATCTCCGGCGCGCAGCACGACCGCGGCGGCTCCATCGCCGAACAGACTGGCGGCCACGATATTGGCCTTCGTCAGTTCGTCGTGGCGAACGGCAAGCGTGCAAAGTTCGAGGACCACGAGGAGCACGTTGGTGCCTGGCCGGGCTTGCGCCAATCGCGATGCAATGGACAGTCCTGCTACGCCGCCGGCGCAGCCGAGCCCAAACACCGGTACGCGCGATATATCGGTTCGGAAGCCAAGCCTGCCGGCGAGGCGGGCTTCAAGTGTCGGGGTAGCGATGCCGGTCGAGCATACCGTAACGACGGTGTCGATGTCGGTTGCGCTGAGATCGGCCCGCTCCATCGCTTTCTGCGCGACTTCGACGAACAATGCTTCGGCGCCGCCCAGAAAGGCTTGAGTTCGCTCCGGCCAGCCACGTGGCTCGCAATACCATTCAATTGGCTTGACGCCGTAGCGGTGCTGGATCCCGGTGTTGGCGAAAAGAGAGGATAGCGTTTCAAACTGCGGATATCGCGAGCCTAGGATGAATCGCGCCGCGTCGAGAATTTGCGACTGATGAAACACATTGGGCGGAACCCCGGTCGCCATCGAAAGCAAAGCGGCCGTGTGCTTCATGTCATCGCTCCCGCTCCCATTGTCATGAGCGCAGCCGCCACGACCACGTTTTCGAAGCAGCGTCTTCAATGCGCGTGGGGATGAGTTTCGGTTTCAATCACTCTCAGCCCGACTACGCCAGCGAACCGGGTTGAAGCGGAAATGCTGTTCTCGGATGCAGGTCGTGGAGCACCACGGCCAGGCGGCGACGGATATCAGGGTCGTGCGATGCGGCCTCGAAAATCTGTTCCTGAACATCCCGCGCAAGTTCAGGCCAAAGCTGCAAAACCGCACGGCCGAGCTGGTCCGGCCTGGCTCTGACCAGTTCCAGTTGCTCTCAGTCTGGTATTTCGGGGCTTTTTGGAGTTGATCGAGGGTTATGCCGGTCCGATAGCCGCCAAGCCGGGTGTCGTATTTGAGCGTATGCCAGGGTAGCGGATAATGATCGTCACCGATTCCAAGGAAACCGCCAAAGCTCAGGACGGCATATGACACGCGTCCGCTGGTCTTTTCGATCATGACCCGCTCGATCGAGCCGATCTTTTCATCGGTGGGGCCAAAGACGGCCGTCCCTTCGACTTTGTCACTTCCGATCAAGGTTCTGGTTTCGTTTTCTTGCGTCGCCATGGCGTCCTCCTGGAGTCTTTTCGCTTCTGGCAGGATCAGGGAAGCGTGGTCCGCTATTTTGAGCTGACGCGCCTTTTCATGCTCAAAACGCTACAGGCTGGAGAACAGAAGCGCCGGGCGCCCCAAAAGTTCCCAGCTACCTGTTTCAGGGGAACAGACAGCGGAGCTTCATGGCTTGATCGATAATTTGTTGCGCTGTCTCATAGGTTCGTCATGCGCTGTTAGCTGATCTGCACCCGCAACTGGAACATAATATTCACTACGCGCAATGCGCCGGCAGAAAGATGCAGCGCATGGTTCGCCGCCGTGGGCGAGGAGCCGAATGGGTGAAACCGTTCGGCAGGCTAGCGCTCGCTCCCCCTGGCGCACTCACCGCGACCGCACCGACGAGCTTCCTCTGAAATCGATAGACGCAAACTCTTCGACGGGTTACTATGTCAACCAGTTGACACTATAACGCCAAAGGCCACTTATAATTTCGTGTCGCCCGGCACATTGGCGTTGAGCTGGCGACACAGAAGTCATGTGCGAGGAATTACCGTGGAAAATTTTAGTGTCGGGACTAACGCGACTGCGGGGCCGCCAGGCAATGCGAGGGTGTTGTGGATATCAACCGTGGCATTTTCCCTCGGGTTCGCGATTTGGGGAATGTTTTCCGCGCTCGCTCCCTTTATGATCGAGCGGTATCATTTTACAAGCACCCAGGTGCTGGTTCTCGCCGCCATGGAGCCGCTTTTCGCGGCCGGCATCAGCATCCCCCTCGGCATCTGGGCCGACAAGTACGGCGGACGCACGGTCTTCACGCTTTTGCTTGTGGTTCTCTCCGTGGTTCTGCTTTTGGGAACCTTTGCTGAGAGCTATTACGGCTTCCTGCTTCTGGGAACGATGCTTGGACTTGGCGGCGCGAGTTTCGTGGTCGGCAACGCCCATGTCTCGTCCTGGTATCCCAAATCGAAACAGGGGACCGCACTCGGCCTTTTCGCGCTTGGCAATGTCGGGATTACGGTGGGCATGATGGCGGTTTCGTATCTGCTCACCAACGTTTTTGATGCCAACGATCCGGACGGATGGCGGCTGATATTCCCGATCTTCGCCGTTCCCACGTTGTTGATGGCGGCGATCTATATGTTCTTTACGTCGGATCCGCCGAACCGGGTGCTCAAGAATACCTCGATGAGCGAAATCTTCGCCGTCTACCGGTCGGGCGTGGTGGTATGGCTGGTTCCCGGTCTCTACTGGGTCGCGTTTGGCACGCTGGTCTTCTTCGCGTCAACGCTGCCGACATATCTGGTCGATCATTGGCACGTGGAGGCGTCGACCGCGGTTGCGGTCTATACGCCGATTTTCGTGGTCTGCGTGGCGATCACCCGGCCATTGGGCGGCTGGCTCGCTGACCGTTACGATGTTCTCAGCCTCTTGAGTGTCTTATTCGGATTTATGTCAGTGCTGGCCGTGCTCCTGGCCTTGCAGATTTCGCTGCCCATCGAGTTGGCCGTCATTTTCGCGCTTGCGGCGCTGTCCGGCGCCGCCGCGGCGGCAGTCGTCAAGCTGATCCCCATGTACTTCGTGCATGTCGGTGCAGTGAGCGGGTTAGCCAAGGCTGCCGGTGCTGCATGCGGGTTCACCATGACTGCGATCCTCGCCGGCAGCAAATATCTCATGGGCGGTTACACTCTGGGTTTCTTCATCTGGGCACTCATGAATATCGCCGCGTTCTATGTGTCATTCTCGCGCGTGGGCTTCAGGAGCGCCAAACCCGTCCATACGATTGCGAAATCCGTCCCTGCTCACTGAAGGGTTCGGAAGCGCAACGCGTCGTTCTTCGGCGGCCCGGCTCGTCCTGTTGGACACGCCGGGCCGTCAGCTCAAATAGGGACAGAATCGTTTAATATAGGAGAGAAAGCGCTCCGCCATCGTTGATTTGGGTTCGCGTTGCGACGTGGACCAGCGATCAGTGCGTAGTGCGTCAGCCATCGGCGCCTCCAGACGATGATGAATGGCATAGAACGCCAAGGGAGAACGTCTGTTCCCGGGTCTTTGGTGCACATGCTGCTCCGCTTGCCGACCGGGTAGGAATTTTAACACGCGTTTTCTTCACGCGAGCCGGTAACCATCCGAGGCAAGCCCGAAGACAGGCTTCGTTCGAAAACGCTATAATATAAGTTTACGGCAAACGGCCTTCGCCTCGGCGGCCTGCAAATGCGGCCGCGACCGACCAAGGGCGTTCTTGGCTGCGTGAACACCTGGACCAAGCGACATTCAGCCGCCTCCGTAAACCTCCGTATGCGTCGGGCTTGATACCTTCCGCGATAGCGGAACGGAGGGGCGAGCGACTTATGGCGCGCATCCGGACGTTATCGAGTGCGAGATGCTTGATGGTTTTCGCGGCATGGCATGGCGCCTGACCCGAAGGAGTGACGTTAAATCCGGCGCGGCCCCCAGCCGCCCGGAGGCCGTGACAAATGGCGTTGCCGCCGCCGCTTGAACCAGGAGTGTCTCTGTCATACCCTCACGTCACTGAATCTACAGGCAGTTAAAGATATTCAGTTCTTTATTTCAGCATGGCCGCTCGACCGGGGAGACAGATCATGGACATCGAGCGTAGAGATTTTGTCAAAGGGTGCGCAACTTTCTCTGTCCTGTTGATGCCGGGGATCGCCAGTGGTGAAAGCATCAAGCCCGCATCGGCTTCAGTATCTCGCTCGCAGGTCGAGAAATCGATCAAAGCCAGCTTCGGCGGTGGTTTCTCCGTGCGGGATTACATCGAATCAAACGGGCGAGCTTGCGCCAGCATCGAGCATCTCGGTAACAGATATGCGGTCGTCTCCGCGGACCTGCTGGACTGGAGCATCGTTGAGGCCTCGCTCTAAGCAACCGAATCCTTCCGTCAGCACTGTTGTTGATCTCCTCTTCAGGTGAGATCGCCTGAATATTGACGGTTGCGGTATTCTTTCCCCAACAATAGCGATTTCTGGAGGCAATGAGTCGTGGCTGAGAAGATCAAGAGCATTCGCATCCACCCTGGAATCGGCATTGCTCGTCTGGGCACCAGTGACGAATTTTACATCGGACCAGAAACGCCGGGCGTTGTTGTCGATCCGGGCGGCCGCAATGGCCCCGGACCAAACGGCGGAACCTACCGCGACAGTGAGGCGCGACTGAAACGTCAGGCGCAGCGATATCGAATCTATGCTTACGACGCCAATGACGAGGTCGTTGCAGAACTCACATCCCATTCCGACCTCGTACAATCCGTTCGCTGGCGGGTTCATGTCAGAAACATGAAAGCAGCGAATTATGCGTTTCAGGGCGCGTATCTGTTTGATCCGGACAAATTGCGAAACCCTTCCATCCAGCCCGGTATGAAGCCGATCGAACGCGACAAGCTGATCATTGATCCGGGTGTGCATACGATCGCTTCGGGGCGGACCGAGCCGGTGGTCATGAAAGGTGATGTGTTCAGGGACATCGAGAAGGGGACGTTGCCGGGCGAATTGCGTTTTGAGGGGTTCACGCCGAAGGATCCTTCAAAAGAGGTTGATGTCACTTACAAGGTCGCCAGAGATATCGAATTCGGGCAGCTTCGTTTGGATTCCAAGGACCGGCTGCTGTTTATTCCCGCGCCGGGGAAGGGCGAGTGTGTCACCACGCCCAAGGTCGTTCTGTCGAACCCAAGCGAAACAATGAGCCCTCCGAACGGCCCGGAGAACGGCAAGAATCCGCTGACGAACCAGTTCGCCTACTTCAACATTCCAGGATGGTGGGATGACACGTGCTGTGGCGAAATCGATGTGACCGTCACGCTGAAGGACGGAACTGTATTGAGCACACGCGACAACGTGAAATCAGCGACGGACGAAGGAACGCGGAATCCGCTTGCGGGGGCCTGGATCGTTACCGCGCCACCGAAGTTTGCACCTCACATGTACCATGTGGTCTCTATTCTGGATCGCGTTTATGAGGCCTTTCCTGAGTCTTACCCCCACTTGGGGAAGAAGACGAACTTCTATCGGGACATCTACCCGATCTTCGCCAAGGCGGTCACCTACAGCTGGGTGAACGCGGCGGCAGGAGGCGTTTCACCTGAAACCAAAGACGCCGCTCACGGTCCAGGGCAGCCGGGAAGCCTGCTCAGTGCCGAGTACATGGCTGCTTTCACGGATCCGGGCGAAGACAGCAAGCCGACGCGGCAGATGATCTATGGATTGATGCGGCATGCGCCCGGAAAGCGCGGTCGGCTGGTTGATGCCCTGATGCCGCCGCCGCCCGCGCGCCCGACCAGCTGGAAGGATGACGAATTCAAACGTGATGAAGACTCCTCCAAGATGCCCAAGCTGTGGGGAACGGGGGGTAAGCCGTTGCAGAACAAGCAGTTGGGATTCAGTCTTCCCGATCAGTTTCTCAGCCTGACCGATTGGCAACTCAAACACCTGAAAGAATGGGCGGACGGAAACTTTGAGGTAGGCTCTCCAACAAAACTAGTGGCGCTTGAGAACTTGCCGCTGGGTGAGCAGCCGCATGCGCTCGACAGTTCGGCGCTCGAACCCACGATTGGCGGCGGCTTCCACCCGGGAATCGAATTCCCGTATCTGATCATTTATCGGGAGAATTTCGCGGAAGCGTTCCGCGTCAACAAGGGCATCGAGCCCGGATCGCTCTCTGCTTTCATGTCGAGCCCGTGGCAGGGTGATTTCTGGTCGTGCAACGTGATGTGGTGGCCGACGCAGCGGCCGGATATCGTTTTCGAATACGACAGGAAGAACCACACCCGAACCTACAAGGAATGGTTCCGCGGATACGATGAACACGGTGAGCCGCTCTCGTCTGACGACGGTTACCACCAGATGGTTTATGCCTGGTCACGATTGGGCATGGTGCTGCCGGTCAAGAATGAAGACGGTAGCTTCCTCAGAGCCAACGGTCAGATCGTGTTCGCCGAACAAGAGCGTGATCCGGCGTTGAACCGGCCGCCCGCCAAGAGCAAATGATCGGTGGCGGCGGCGCCGTTGCTCGACCCGGCCTGGACAACATGGGATGTCGTCATTGTCGGCGCGGGGCCGGCGGGAGCCGCGACCGCCATCACGTTGGCGAACTGCGGGCAGCGCGTTTTGCTCGTGGAGAAGCGCGGATCGCCCAGCTTCAAGCTTGGTGAGTCCTTGCCCCCGGCCTCCATTGGTCTGGTCAGACACTTCCTGGGAGACCCTGAAAGTCCAGACCAGCAACTTCCTGGTCTCTTCAGGACCGCCGGCAATATCGCGCTGTGGGGAAACGAGCAGGCCGAGATTACGGATTTTTTCTTCACGCCGACCGGCCATGGTCTCTGCGTCGACCGGCTGGCGTTTGATGAAGCGTTGTGTACGAAAGCCATCGCGGCCGGTGCGACCTTGCTCAGGGATGTCCGTTTCCAGTCCTGTACGCGGATCGAAAGCGGCAATTTCAATTGGCAGCTAACGCTCACCTCGCGCGCCGGCATTCGGCAGGTTCGTGCCCGTTATCTCGTCGATTGTTCGGGTCGCCAAGCGGTCGTGGCCCGCATGCTTGGTGTCCCGAGGCTATATCAAGGCGATCGGCTGTTCGCCTATGCGCAATGGTTTTCCTGCTCCGGCGGTGATGATGACCGTTACACCCGGATCGAGGCCACGCCACACGGCTGGTGGTACAGCAACCGCTTGCCCGGCTCCGGAGGCAATGAAACTAGACGGCTGGTGGTTTTGCACACCGATAAGGATCTTCCAGCGGCGAGGTTGGCGGCCTCACGTCAAGGTTTCGATCAACTGCTGGACGGTTCGACACATATCGCGCTCTTGCTCAAGGCTCGCGGCTATCGTTCTTGTGGAAGCATCCGGGGTGCGCCGGCCCATAGCCAGCGGCTACGAGACTTTTGCGGCGACGCCTGGATGGCGGTGGGCGATGCGGCACAAGCATATGATCCGCTCTCGTCGCAAGGCATCGACAAGGCGCTCAGGACGGCCAGTCATGCCGGACATATGATTCACTACGCGCTGACTGACTCTTCGCAGGGTGCGACGGGGTTGGACGGTCGCAATCCCTACATCCATCGATACGATCAAGAGCAGCACCGACTCTGGCAGGCGTTCTCGTCCCAACGAAATTTTTACTACGGCGTCCAAACTCGCTGGTCCGATCAGGTGTTCTGGCAACGTCGGCGGCAGCCGGCGAATGAATCCAGTCAATTCAGCACTGATGAAACCGAGCCCGGCGGTAACGGCGCGATTTGACCGCGCTATCGCGTTATCGAGCAAAGTGAAAATCCGGTTCGATTGAAGAAAACGCGTCCATCAAAAAGAATGGTCTTTCATCGCTTTCGTGGAACTGCGAAAGACCCGGTTCCTGGCTCTGCGAGCAAATTCTCCGTGTGGAACCTTTTTTCATGCAGATTATGCCGCCGCATACAGGAACCTTGCGCGTCGGCACTCTGTTGGCCGGAAAAGGAGGAGCGATGATATGAGAATCGTTTTGCTCGTCATTCTAGGCGCCGGAACGTTGATGGGTGCGAGCGCGCTGATATCCGCGGAGAATAGCGCATACTGCTTACAGGGAGGAGAGCGGGGCTATCCCGGTAACTGCCAGTTTTCGACCTATCAACAGTGCGTCGCATCGGCGTCAGGAACGAATGCGACGTGCGGCACGAATCCGCGCATGCCGTAAAACAGCCACTAGGAGTCGTGCTTTGGCAGAAAGCGCTTTCATCCGGCCGTGGGAACCCAAGTTGCGGGGTTTTCTGTTTCGCAACTGAACTCAGACTTTTTATCGACGCGGGACCCAGGATGCCTTCGGAAAACCATCCTTCAGTCCGGCGCCGTGAATGATGATCGACCACTGCCGCGTCAAAGCTCGTAGCTGTAAGAGGACTCGTCATGAGCCAAGGAAAAGACATCGACCGGGTCTGGGACATCGTTGAACAAGTTGGCGTTTGCATGCTGACGACGCAATTTGCCGGTGGACTGCGCGCGCGGCCGCTCGAAGCCAGGCCGGATCGCGACGCCGGCCTGATTTTCTTCATAACCGACATCCATAGCCCGAAGGAGGAAGAGATTGAGCCCAGGCCCGACGTCGGCCTCGTCTTTATCGATTCGAGCGATAAAGCCTACCTGTCCATCACCGGGCGCGCCTGCATCATCCACGACGCCGAAATGACACAAGCGGCATGGCGAAAGACGGATGAACTATGGTGGCCAGGAGGACCCGGCGACCCTAACGTATGCCTGTTGCAGATTGAACCCTCGATTGCGGAATTATGGGACGGGCCGGCGAGCAGCCTCGTGACGGTATTTGAGTTCGCCAAGGCGAAGTTGACCGGCAAGAAGCCCAACCTGGGGGAGAATCGGAAGGTGACGGTCAAGCTGTAGGGCTCTTCAGCACCGCCCGTTGAGGCCGTCGGTCGAGATGCGGCGCGGGACGAGGGCGGTTGGCAGGCAGGCTGGAGCGGAGCCATGGCGCCAAGCGCTGGATTTACGTCAGCGGAGAAGCAATGGCGCGCACGAGATAGCCTGAGATTTCGTTCATTGACGGACGAGACGACAAGGTCCATCCAAAAGCACCGATGCTGGATATCCAGAACCTGACCAAAACCTATTCTTCGGCGCAGGAACACATCGCCGTTCTTCGCGGAGTCTGCATGTACGTCAGCGCCGGTGAAAGTGTCGCGCTGACCGGCGAATCGGGAAGCGGAAAAAGCACATTACTGCACCTGATCGCGGGCCTCGACGAGGCGGACGGTGGCTCGATCCGGATCGCCGACACCGAAGTGACTGCGCTGGGGGACCGGGATCGGGCCGCGATCCGCCGGGATCGGCTCGGACTGGTTTTTCAACAGTTCAATCTGATTCCGTCCCTCACCGTGGCCGATAATCTGGCTTTTCAATCGCGTATCGCCGGCCGTCATGACAGCCGCTGGCAGAACGAACTCGTCGAACGGTTGGGCCTCGGCAATTTGCTGGAACGATATCCCGAGCAACTTTCAGGCGGCCAGCAACAGCGGGTTGCGATCGGGCGCGCGCTTGCGGTCAGGCCGCCTCTGCTCCTGGCTGATGAACCGACCGGCAATCTTGATGAGGCAACGGCCGACGACGTCACGGATATAGCGCTTGATCTCGTCAAGCGGACCGGATGCGCTTTTCTTATGGCGACGCACAGCACGCGGCTTGCCGCGAGACTGGACCGGAAAGTTCGACTGAGCACCGGACTGATTTCGTGAAGCAGGGGTGTTGGATCCTTGCGGTTCTGCTTAGCCATTGGCGCCGGCATCCGCTGCAATTGACGACGCTCATGGCGGGCCTGATCTCCGCGACTGCCTTGTGGAGCGGCGTGGAAGCACTGAACCAGCAGGCTCGCGCCAGCTACGATCGGGCCGCGGCGGTCTTTGGCGGCTCCCGGACCGCGATGCTGGTCGGGCAGCGGAGCTCTACATTTTCTCAACAGCTTTTCATCGATCTTCGGCGGGCGGGGTGGCAAGTCTCACCCGTCATCGAAGGGCGAGTTCGTATTCAGGGAAGACCATTTCGCCTGTTGGGAATCGAGCCGGTGACGTTTCCAGCGCAGGCGGGAACGGTTCCGGCGATCGGCAAGTCGGATCTGAAATCATTCATCGCGCCTCCCGGCGAGGCCCTGGTCGCGCCGGAGACATTGGCCGCGCTAGGCGGGACCGAAGGCGCGGTCTTTCGTGCGGACGACGGTGGAGCATTGCCGCCGTTCAAAGTCCAGGCGGAACTCGCGCCAGGCGTCGTGATCGTCGATATCGGACAAGCGCAACGCCTTCTTCACCTGCCAGGCCGGATATCTCGTCTGCTGGTCGATAATATACGCAACCGCCCTCCGCCGCTTGAGGCTGTCACCGGTGACATGCTCAAATATGTCGCGGCGGACTCCGAAACCGATCTTGAACGTCTGACTGACAGCTTTCATCTCAATCTGTCGGCCTTCGGGCTGCTGTCGTTTCTCGTTGGACTGTTTATCGTCTATTCGGCGGTTGGTCTGGCCTTCGAGCAGCGCATGCCGATGTTTCGGACCCTGCGCGCTTGCGGCGTATCGTCCCGGACGTTGAACAGCGTGGTGCTGATCGAGTTGCTGGTCTTGGCCATCGCCGGCGGCCTGATCGGATTAGTCTGCGGATATCTGATCGCCGCGGCGTTACTGCCAAACGTTGCCGCGAGCCTGCACGGGCTGTATGGCGCGCGAGTTTCCGGAGCGCTGGTCCTCGGACCCGAATGGTGGATCGCAAGTCTGGCAATGAGCGCCGTCGGGACATTGGCGGCGTCGGCGACAAGCCTCCTGAAAGTCATCCGTCTTTCCGTCCTCGCCGCGGCGAAGCCTTATACATGGCAGCAATCGCAGCGGCGATGGCTGGGCTGGCAAGGCCTCATGGCCGTCGCGATGCTTGTCGCGGCAATCACGGTCCTGATGGTCGGCGGCTCGCTGATCTCGGGATTCGCGGTGCTGGCGTTATTGCTGCTGGGTGCGGCGCTCGCGCTTCCCGTGCTGCTCGAAGCCGTACTGCGTATCGGCGAGCGAAATTCGCGACAGCCGCTTGTGATCTGGTTCTGGGCGGACAGTCGCCAACAACTTCCCGGACTGTCGCTGGCGCTGATGGCGTTGCTGCTCGCGCTCGCGGTGAACGTCGGAGTCGGAACCATGGTGGAGAGCTTCAGCAAGACCTTCGCCGCTTGGCTGGACGGTCGGCTCGCCGCGGACGTTTATGTGAACGCGTTGAGTGATGCCCAGGCGCGCGATATCGAAGCATCCTTGCGCGCCCGGCCCGAGGTCACCGCCATCCTGCCAAGCGGCCGCGCCGAGATCGAGATCGGCGGCTGGCCGGCGGAGGTTCTTGGTCTCGCCGATCACGCCACCTATCGTGACCGCTGGCCGTTGTTGGAGTCGCAGCCGAATGCGTGGGATAACGTCAAGGCAGGCGAAGGCGTCCTCGTGAGTGAACAACTCGCACGGAGGCTGAAGCTACGGCCTGGCGGTCGGCTCGATGTAAGCACTCCCACCGGCATCTGGTCTCTGCATATCGCCGCGATCTATGCGGATTACGGCAATCCTAAAGGGCAGATCGCCGTCGATATCGACGCCTTCAGAGGTCGGTTTCCAAATCTGCCGCGGACCCGGTTCGGCCTGCGCGTATCGCCTGGCAAGATCGCGCCGCTGATCGATGACATGCGCCGAGAATTTCGTCTCGACGAAAGTCGGCTCTCCGATCAATCCACGCTGAAGTTGGAATCGACGAGAATTTTCAACCGCACCTTCGCCGTGACCGCTGCACTGAACACGTTTACGCTCGGTGTCGCTGGAGTGGCGTTGCTCACGAGCCTTCTGACCCTCAGTCATTCCCGTCTTCCGCAACTGGCGCCGTTATGGGCGCTCGGGGTGACAAGGCGGCAACTGGCCGGCATTGAGCTTCTCAGGACGATATCCATTGCGTTCATCACCGCGATGCTGGCGCTGCCGCTCGGCTTGCTGGTGGCATGGTGCCTGATCGCTGTTGTCAACGTCAGAGCATTTGGCTGGCGTCTGCCGTTCCATGTCTTTCCGCTGCATCTCGCCGAACTTCTCGGCGTGGCGATGCTTGCGTCGCTACTGGCGGTGCTGATTCCGGTCGTCCGTCTGATGCGCATGGCTCCGGCGGCGCTGATCAGGATCTTTGCCAATGAGCGCTAGTGCAAACATTTCGCGCCGTACGTTTGCAACGGGGCTTGCCGTTCTCGGCTTTGGGCGAAGAACCTCGCTGGCTCAGACCTTCGCTGATCTTGGTGGCGATGCGTCCGGATTTGCTTCTGTCATCCCCGGCAAAAGCTTTGAATTTCCCCGGGATCACGGTCCGCATCCGGATTACCGGATCGAGTGGTGGTATCTCACCGCCAACCTCAAAGACAGCGCCGGCGAGCGGCTCGGCGTGCAGTGGACGTTGTTTCGCCAGGCGATGCAGCCGGGACCGCAACGCGACGGCTGGGCGAGCCAGCAAGTCTGGATGGGTCATGCCGCCGTCACGCGCGCCGATACGCATCGCTATAGCGAAACGTTTGCACGCGGAGGCGTGGGCCAGTCCGGCGTGGAAGCCGACCCCTTTCGCGCCTGGATCGATTCATGGCAAATGCGCGGGCTCGATCGCATCTCGGCGCTCACCGTCGCACCACTTGAGATCAACGCATCGAGTGCGGAGTTCAGTTATGCGCTGAGGCTTGAAGCTGGCAAGGCGCTCGTACTCCAGGGCGAGGCCGGCTACAGCGTAAAATCCGAACGTGGGCAGGCGTCCTACTATTATAGCCAGCCGCACTTCACGGCGGCCGGGACCGTCACGATCGATGGCAGGCCCGTCAATGTCATCGGACAGGCCTGGATGGATCGCGAATGGAGCAGTCAGCCGCTGGCCTCGGACCAGACCGGATGGGACTGGTTTTCGCTGCACTTGGGGACCGGCGAAAAGCTGATGCTGTATCGCCTGCGGCAAACCCAAGGCCAACCCTACCTTACGTGCAACTGGATCGGTCTGGATGGGCGGTCGGTTGCGCTTCCTTCCACGTCGATTGATATGATTCCGACAGCCACGACCGAAGTCGCGGGTCGCACGCTGCCGACAAGCTGGCGTATCGTCCTTCGTGATCGGGCGATGACGATCGAAACAATCGCGCTGAATCCAGCAAGCTGGATGGGGACGCGCTTTTCCTATTGGGAAGGTCCGATCAGCTTCACCGGCACCCATCAGGGTGTCGGTTATCTCGAACTGACAGGTTATTGATCGACATTCTCCGCCGCTATAGCTGGGCCGCCGACCTCACGTTTCGCTTCGGCGTGTCGACGGCTCGCCGTCAGCGACCAGGACCAGAGTCTGAATTTCTCTGAAGTTGTCGATGATATCCGACTGGAGTCTTCTAGAAATAGAACACATAGACCGCTGCGAATCCTGCCACCACCAGCGTCGTGCTCCAGACCAGTACATTGCGCACGGTTGGTCCCCGCTCGGCGCCTCGCGCCTCCAGGGCGGTTTCGATGATCCGTCCGTCTTCCCGCTTTGCCATTTAATCTCTCCCTGCGAATTTGGTCCGTGCCGTCATAGGCACTGGGTCAACCGGAGGGGTCAGATTTCGTTCCGATTCGAGACGTGGCGACTCGAAACGGGTGCGATCAGGTTTGATGCTGTCTGGTGGAGTGGCTATGTGATTTCCGAAAAAAGCCATTCCCTTTCGGGAATGGCTTTGGAACAGCTTTGGCTACGCGAAGGATTTATGCCGCTTCCGCTTCGATGTTGACGAGGCTTTCCGCAAGCGTCACCAAGGCTTCGTCGGTCTTCTTTTCCTCGGCCAGCGTTTGCTTCAGGAGTTTGGCGGAACCCTCAAATCCGAGCTGGCTTGCCCACGCGATCAACGTACCATAACGCGAGATCTCGTAGTGCTCCACCGATTGAGCCGCCGCGAGCAATCCCGCATCCAGTGCGGGAGAGCCCTTGTACTCGGTCATGATTTCCTTGCCCTCTTCGATAATGCCGAGGATAGCGTCACAGGTCTTGCCTTGAGGTCGCGCCTCGATTTCCTCAAACACCTGTTCGAGCCTTTCGATCTGACCTTCCGTCTCTTCGAGGTGCTTTTCGAAGGCGACTCGGAGTTCGTCACTTTGCGCAGCTTTCGCCATCTTCGGCAGCGCGCTCAGGATTTTTTTCTCTGCGAAATAGATGTCCTTCAGAGTGTCGTGAAAAAGGTCTTGAAGCCGTTTCTGTTTGCTCATCGGAAGCTCCCTTTCATGAGGCATTCCCTTAATGGCGAACATCCTGCAGGGTTCCTGTTGCACCCTTATAGGTTCGGTCGCCAGCCATCGATCAGTTCCGCAGCTTCTGTTAGCTCCACCTGAACGTTGAAGCGTTGCGGTAGCAAGAGGTTGAAGAGAGTGCCATGGCTCCGGGTCATTGGTCTCGGTCATTGCTCCTGATCATTGGTCCAAGTGCATCAGACGCACCAATCGCGCTGCATCGAGCGGAGCCGCGCTCTTCTGATCGTTGTCGAAATAGACGTAGATGCTGTGTCCTTCCTTTTGCAAGCGTGACAGTCGTCGCGCCCATGCCGTCAGCGTTTGCGGGGCATAACGATCACGATAATTTCCTGACGGCCCATGAGCGCGAACGTAGACGTGAGGCGCGGTGACCTCCCACGGCGCCGGTGCATCGTGATGATCCGAGATGCAGAGGGCGCAACCATTGTCGCGCAGAAGGTCGAAAACTTCCTGTGTGTACCAGCTCGAGTGTCGAAACTCGAAGACGTATGGATGCGATTTGCCGAGCTGCTGGAGAAATGACGCAAGCCGAGCAGAGTTCTTTTGGAATTGCGGTGGCAGCTGAAACAACACCGGCCCAGCCTTCGTTTTCAGAAGGCGAAGGCGGCTTTCCAGGAGGGCGAGGCTGTTTTCGGATTCCGGGCCGAGTCGTTTCCAGTGCGTGATGAACTTAGAGGCCTTCCAGGCGAAGACAAACTTCGGGGGCGTTTGCGCAGCCCAGGCACGGACCGCCTTGGCTGTCGGTGTGCGATAGAACACCCCGTTAAGTTCCGTGGTGGCGAAGTGATGCGCGTAGTAGTCGAGGTGAAGACGAGCCGGCAGTTTGGGGGGGAAAAATGGACCGCGCCAGGATTTGTAACTCCACCCGGAGGTGCCAATGAGGATGACCGGCTTTGGCTTTTTGCTCATCGCTGGAAAAAGCCTCCTGCCTGAATCATGCGGGCCACGCGCGAGTCCTAACAATGACTCGAGGTGACGGTTCCTAGTGGCTTTCCCCTTTTGGAACCGTGCTGCGCTTTAGGAAGCTCGGCCGCTAAAGGAAATGCGCGGGAGCATTGCCCATTCGCGCAGGTCGTCGGCCGAATACGCTTGTCGATAGTCCGACGGCGTCGCCTTTTCCGGCGCGGTCACCTCGTTGTCGTTGGAACGGCTTATGTTCTGGCGTGTTGGCGGAGGTGATGGTTCCGATTGCGAGCGTCTTCAATACATTTCCCATGCAATCCGCCGACGCTTGGGGACAGGCCGCACCGGCACTGGAGGAAAGCGTCGGCCTCGGCAGTCATTCGGGATTGGATCACAGGGTGAAACAGGGAGACCTTTCATGTCGTCAGCCTACCCCGCACCGCCGTTTGCCGCGCAGAAGCAGCCCATGCCAGGTGCGACGGCAAAAATGGAGCCGCGACCAGACCATGGTGAGAGCAGTTACAGGGGCTCGGGCAGGTTGCGGGGCCTGAGAGCGATCATTACAGGCGGCGATAGTGGGATTGGCCGGGCGGTTGCTATCGCCTTTGCCCGCGAAGGCGCCGATCTTCTCATCGCTTACCTGAACGAAAACGAGGACGCGCAGGACGTGAAGTCGTTGATCGAGAAAGAGGGGCGCAAGGTCTCTCTCATGGCCGGTGATATCAGCGATCCGAACCACTGTAAGGCGATCGTCCGGTGCGCGGTGGACGAGCTCGGTGGTCTCGATATTCTTGTCAATAATGCCGCGCATCAGGCGACGTTCAAGGATATCGCGGACATCAGCGATGACGAATGGCGAATGACCTTCGAGGTCAACATTCATGCGATGTTTTATCTTGCCAGGGCGGCTGTGCCCCACCTGAAACCGGGCAGCGCGATCATCAACACGGCTTCCATCAATTCGGACATGCCCAATCCGACCTTGCTCGCCTATGCCACCACGAAAGGCGCCATTCAGAATTTCACCGGCGGGTTGGCGCAGATGCTCGCTGAAAAATCGATCCGCGTGAATGCGGTGGCGCCCGGACCAATCTGGACTCCGTTGATCCCCTCGACCATGCCGGAGGAGACCGTTACCAACTTCGGCAAGCAGGTTCCAATGAAGCGCCCCGGGCAGCCCGCCGAGCTGGCGACTGCCTATGTCATGTTGGCTGATCCGCTCTCGAGCTACACGTCAGGCACCACCGTGGCGGTGACCGGGGGCAGACCATTCATCTGAAAGTACATTCATCTGAAAGTGAATGAGCCGGCGACTATACGGGGAGACGATTTTCCTTCCGCAACGTTGTTAGTCTGCAGGAGAAGAACGATGGCATACGCTTTATTCTATCAAGATCAACGCATCGGTGCAGCCGCCCCCAGCGAACTTGAGGCATGGCGGCGAGCGCTTCGCTCGGGTCTGATTACCGACATTCCTGACTCGGATCACCGGGACGTTCAGGCCTCGCGGCGCGGTCTTTACGTCAAGCAAGTGGACGAAGACTTTGAGCCGCGGTCAGACTGGAATCTTCCGTCTGAAATTTCCTAGAAGCTTTCCGCGTCTGATTGAACCAGAAAGCGTAGCTCTATGATTTTCATGGTTTGACGCGTTTACACCATCAAGCTTCGCAGGCGCTATCAGCGTTATGTCGGCGAAGGGAAATGCCGGTTCAGGCGGGCGACCGGCGCGGATGAAGGGGTTACAAGTGGGAAGCGGCAGGGGTAGCGGATCGTTCCATGCCGTCCGTGCAGACTGATGTCGACGGCGGGCCGCGGCGTGGCGGCTCCGACATCACGCGAACAGGTCATCCACTTCTCGAAAGCGCTATAGGACGTCAGGATGCTCGTCCCTTGCCTTTCGCCGGGACGCTCCGTCACTTTCAAATTTATCCCGAACGAGGGCGGCGTTGACCAAAATCATCAAGCCGATCGGGGTCGTTGTAACGACAAGAAAAATGATGAGCAACTCATGCAGGACCGGGCGCTTTCCCAGCGCGGAGAAGTAGATCATCGACGCGATTGCGATGAAGGTTGTTCCCAAAGTGGTCCCCAAAGTGGGCGCGTGGACCCGTTCGTAAAAGCTGTGAAGGCGCAGCAGCCCTAGCGAGCCGATCAGCGTGATTGCAGCTCCACTGACCAGGAAAACCGCGGTCAGGACGGTTGGCAGCGCAGCGAGTTCGGCGGCTGAATTCACTCGATGACCTCCCCGCGAAGCAGGAATTTGGCAAGCGCCACAGTACTCACGAAACCGAGCAGCGCTATGATCAAGGCCGCTTCGAAATAAAGCGTACTGCCTGTTCTTATGCCGGAGGCGAGAAGCAGCAGCATCGCGTTTACATACAGGCTGTCAAATCCCACGACACGATCCTGCGCCCTTGGTCCACGGAGGAGGCGGAAGGTGGCGCATGCCATCGCACAGCCCAGCAAAATCTGTGCCGTGGTGACCGACCAGGCAAGCATCGTGCTCATGTGAAAATCTCCATCAGCCGCCGCTCGTAACGTCCCTTTATAAGGTCGACCCATCCGGCTTCCTCGGTCAGATCAAGGACATGGATGGTCAGGATGCCGCTTGCTTCGTTGAAGTCCACCCACAGGGTGCCCGGCGTTGAAGTGATGATGCAAGCAAGCGCCGCCAGCCCATAGGGGTCACGGAGTAGGAGCGGGATTTTCATGAAGCCAGCGGTCCTTTCCTTTCGCTTCGCTCCGAGGATGATGCGGGCGACGGCGATATTGGACTTCACGATATCGACGAAGATGAGAACGGCGAGAAGGAGGATACGATCCAGCCGCCGCGGCCGCGCTTTCGGCGGCTTCAACGCCGCGAGCGCCCATCCGCCGATAAGAGCCACGACGCCGCCTAAAAGAATGTGGCCCGGCGAAAGCGTCTGGTTGAGCAGTAGCCAAAAACCGAGGAGACTGACGCTGAGAACAGGAAACGGCACGAGGCGCCTCATGTCGGCCCCCTTGAGCCGCCAGGCTTGATTGGAGAACCCAGGACTCTCCGGACGTAATCGTGAGGAGCATGCAGCGATTGCGCCGTCGCCTGCATGAATCGCATGATCGGACCCGCCTCGACCGTCTGAATTGCGCAAAGTAGCAAAAGAGCCGCAACCGGCGTTATCTCGATAAGGCGGACGCGGGGTATGGTGCGGTCCGGTGAAGCCCAGAACGAACGGATGCCGGCGCGCGTCAGGGCGATCAGCGCCGCCAGTCCTGAAACGATCAATAGAAAAAGAAAAATCCATGTGGTGAAAGGGAGGTCGTCGATCGGAGAGTTAAGGGCGGTCGTCAGGATCGCGAATTTGGCGATGAAGCCGGAGAGGGGCGGCAGGCCCGAAATAACGACGGCGCAACTGATGAAAGCGACACCGAGAATGCCGATCGTCGCCGGGATCGCAATCCCGGTTTCCTGCAAAATCTCCGAATCGTCCTCATCGCCGTAGAGTTCCCGGGTGACCGCAAGCACGTCAGCACCCGGTTCGCGGTCGCGCTCCACCAATTCGATCAAGAGAAAGAATGCGCCCAGGCCAAGGGTCGAACTGATCAGGTAGAACAGCGCAGCGCCGGTCACCCCTACTTGTCCCAAACCGATGGCGGTGAGTATCGTGCCTGACGATACCAGCACCGAAAACGCGGCGAGCCGCGCCATGTCCTGCGACGCGAGGCTCCCGATCGCGCCGAACGCCACGGTCGCCATGCCGCCCATGAGCAGCAATTGGTCTCCGAATTGGGCCGACGCTCCCGTGCCATCACCGAACAGCAGCAGCGATAGCCGCAGAACGATGTAGCCGCCGACCTTCGTCAGCACGGCGAAAATCGCCGCCACCGGCGGCGGCGCGGCCGCATAGGTGCCGGGGAGCCAGAAGCATAGCGGCCACATCCCGGCCTTGACGAGAAACGCGATGCCCAGGATGCCGGCTCCGGCCTCCAGCAGCCCGCGGTCGTCCGCACGGATCGCAGGAATGCGCGTGGCCAGATCCGCCATGTTGAGCGTGCCGGTCACGCCATAGATCAGGCTGACGCCGATCAGAAACAGCAGCGAGGCCGCGAGGTTGACAACGACATAATGCAACCCGGCCTTGACCCGGGCCGATCCCGAACCATGCAGCGCCAGACCATAGGAAGCCGCAAGCAGGACCTCGACGAAAACAAACAGGTTGAAGAGATCGCCGGTGAGAAAGGCGCCGTTGATTCCCATCAGCATGAACTGAAACAGGGGATGGAACAGCACTCCCGCGCGGTGCCATCGCGCCAGGGAGAATACCGCCGCTGCTGCCGCGAGGAGACTGGTGAGCAGCAGCATGAGCGTGGCCAGCCGATCCACCACGAACACGATTGCGAAGGGAGCGGGCCAGTCACCCAGACGATAGACGCCGGCGACGCCTGTCGGGGCGACATCGGCGGCGCGCAGCAATATGATGGAAATCGCAACCAGCGCGAGCGACGTCACAATATTGAGGGCGGCGCTGATGTTGCGGCGCTGCTCTCCCCCGAGAGCCAACATGATCGCACCAGCAAACAGTGGTAGCACGACCGGCGCGATCATCAGATGGTTCACGACTACGGCTCCCGTCCGTCGACGTGGTCGGTCCCCGTCAGACCTCGAGATGCGAGCAGTACGACCAGAAACAGCGCGGTGGTTGCGAAACTGATGACGATGGCCGTCAGAACGAGTGCTTGCGGTAACGGATCAGGGAGACTGGCCATGTCATCGCCCACATGTGAACCCAGGATCGGAGCGGCGTCGATTTTGAGCCGCCCCATCGCGACGATGAAAAGATTGACCGCATAAGAGAGCAATGACAGGCCGATGATGACCTGAAACGTGCGCGGTCGAAGCACCAGCCACACGCCCGATCCCGCGAGCACGCCGATGCCGATAGCGAGCACGATCTCCACTATCGCACCTCGGCCGTTGCGGATGTGGCTGCTGCGCTGGATGCGCGGCTGGAAGGCGTCCGATGGCTGCGCACGGTCTGGTGCGCGATCGCGATCAGCATCAGGACGGTGGCGCCGACGACCAATGCAAAGACCCCAAGATCAAAGAGGAGCGCGCTTGCTACCGGAACAGGGCCGATCCAGGGAACCTCGCGGTATGAGAATGACGAACTCAGGAAAGGCCGTTCGAACCACCAGGCGGCCATGCCGACGCCGGCTGTGATGAGCAGGCCCGCGCCCATCCAGTGAACGGGCAGGATGCGCAAATGGTCCTCCGTCCAGGTGGTTCCGCGAGCGATATATTGGAGGATGAACGCAACGGCCATCGTGATGCCGGCGACGAATCCGCCTCCGGGCAGGTCGTGCCCCCGCAGCAGGAGAAAAACCGCGGTCGTGCAGATCACCGGGAAAAGCAACGCTATCATGAGCCGGGGGACGGCCATCGCGCTCTTGAGCGTGTCGCCCTTCTCGCGATTGGGTTGAGCCTCATCGTAAAGATCCTGACTGTACTGCTGTTCGGGCACGGGAATGCTTTCGGCCGCGGGCCGGAATCGCCGCAGCAAAGCGTAAACGGTCAGCGCGACGATGCCGAGCACCGTGATCTCGCCGAAAGTGTCGAACGCGCGGAAGTCGACGAGGATGACGTTTACAATGTTGGTCCCGCCGCCCAGCGCGTATGCGTTCTCGACAAAGAACCGCGCGATGCTGTCGGGCTCCGCTCGTATCATGACCGCGTAGGCCAGCGCTCCTAAACCGGCTCCGGATGCGATCGCGATTCCGAGGTCGCGGTAGCGGCGCCAGCCTGGATCGCGTTCGGGCGCGTCGGCCGCGGAAAATTTCTCGATGCGTTTCGGCAGCCAACGCAGCCCGAGAAGGAGCAACACAGTGGTGACAATCTCGACCACCAGTTGGGTCAGGGCGAGATCAGGCGCGGCCAGCCATACGAAGCTGACGCACGTCACCAGACCCGCGCCGCCCATGAAAATGAGAGCCGCAAAGCGATGGAATTTGCCCTGGTAAGCCGCGGCCAGCGCGCAGGCGCCTCCCACGGCCCAGATCACCGCGAATGTGACATCGAAAGATGTTCGCGCTGTCCTCCAAATGTCGATTCCGTGAGTGAAGGCCGGCGCCAGGCCGGCCAGCAAAGCCACGCTGATCAGCAGCCGCAACTGTGGCTGCAAGCGGCGCGTGCCGAGCAACTCCTCCAGCCGTCTTGCGAGCTGCCAGGAGACGGCGACGAGCACGCGGTCGAAAATGCGCTGGCCTTTGATATGTCGCAGCAGGGGCGGCCCTTCAGCACCGAGCAGATATGATCGGAGCATCAAATAGATGGTTACGCCGCCGGAAATCGCGATCAGGCTCATCAGGAACTCGGGAGTAAAGCCGTGCCAGACTGCTAGGCTATAGGTGGGAATGGCGTCGCCGAGGACGGCGTGGACCGCGGTGCGGAGCAGGGGACCGATCGTAACGGTGGGGACGATGCCGACAAGGAGACATGCAAGAACGAGAAGTCCAACGGGAAAGCGCATCAGGAACGGCGGTTCATGCGGCGTGCCGGACAACTCTCGCGGCGGTGGACCGAAAAATACTTCGGCTATGAACCGCAGTGAGTAGGCGACCGTGAACATGCTGGCCGCGGTGACGATGTAGGGCAACGCTTGATCCAGCAGCGAGTTATCGTGAGTTTCGATTGTCTCGGCGAAAAACATTTCCTTGGACAGGAAGCCATTCAATAGCGGAACGCCGGCCATGGCGGCGGCGGCGACCATCGCGAGCGTGGCCGTGATCGGCATGAAGCGCCGCAAGCCGCTCAGGCGGCGCAGGTCGCGGGTGCCGGTTTCGTGATCGATGATCCCGGCTGCCATGAACAGCGACGCCTTGAAGGTCGCATGGTTCATGAGGTGGAAGATGGCGGCCACTATCGCGAGAGGCGAGTTGAGGCCGATCAGCAGAGTGATGAGCCCGAGGTGACTGATGGTCGAGTAAGCGAGCAGCCCCTTCATATCCTGTTGAAAAAGAGCAATGAACGCCCCGAGTATGAAACTGATAAGCCCGGCCGAACCCACAAGCCGCATCCACTCCTCCGTTCCGCCCAGCGCGGGCCAGAGCAGCACCAGTAGAAACACCCCGCCTTTCACCATCGTGGCGGAATGAAGATAGGCTGAAACGGGCGTCGGCGCCGCCATCGCCTGGGGCAGCCAGAAATGGAACGGAAACTGAGCGCTTTTCGTCAAGGCTCCGAGAAGAATGAGGACGAGGGTCGGGATGTAGAGCGAATGCGCGCGGATCATGTCGCCGGACGCGAGAACGCGATCGAGATCGTAGCTGCCGACGATGTTTCCGAGGATCAGTATGCCGGCGAACAGGCTAAATCCCCCGACCGAGGTCACGATCAGCGCCATCCGCGCGCCGTCACGCGCCTGTGCCGTCTGGTGCCAGTAGCCGATCAACAGAAAGGAAAAGAGGCTGGTCAACTCCCAGAAGAAAACCAGCTGGATGAGATTGCCAGAAAGGACGATGCCAAGCATCGCTCCCATGAAGGCGAGCAGGAATGAGAAAAAACGTGGCACGGGATCCTGGGGGGACATATAGTAGCGGGCGTAGAGCACGACCAGGAGCCCGATACTGGCGATCAGTGCGGCGAGTACCCAGGCGAAACCGTCCATCCTCACATAGAAATTGAGACCGAGTTCGGGCACCCATTCGATGGTAGTCCGGATGACCTCTCCGTTGACGATATGAGGATAGCTTGCGCCAACAAGCACCAGACAGGTGAATGAAACCGCGCTGGCCAGCCACGCTTCGGTGTTGCGCGCGTTGCTTCGAAAGAGCGCTGCAAGACAGCTCCCCGCGAAAGGGAGCGCGAGAACGACGATGAGGATCGTTTCATACGGCATCGTCATTCGTGACCTTTTCGGAACGAGAACTCCAGATGGTGATGTCGGCCGTGGACAAGATATGGTCGATTTGTAGATGGAAACGCAAGCTGGCGTCGAGTCGCGGGAATTCATGGCCGGCGAGGCAATTCGTCTTGCGGCTCCAACCTCGTGAAAGCGCTCTGCCTCCGGTGTCATCGTCCGGTGAAGCTGCTCGCTTCACGGTAGCTGCTTCCTCATGATGTCTGCGAAGCGGGCGGGATCGCGCGTCCGTTGTGGGACCCCGGGCTCCGTGGAACCGCTACGCATTCCGGCCAATGTTTTCGGGAATGATGACCCCTGCGGGATCGCCCGTCGGGGCGTCCTGCCGTTGCGCGCAGGGCTCATGCAACGTATCGACACTTGCGAAAGGCGTCGGACAGGTCCATCTTTTTCGGCCAAATCACGCGATGCGCCGCCGGCGAGACCCCCATGCGACTGACAAGCTTTTTCGACTACACTCTTCGCTTGCTGATGTATGCAGCCACTCATGGCGATCGGCTGATTACAATTGAAGAGACCGCAAGCGTTTACGGCATCTCCCGGACCCATCTCATGAAAGTGGCAAATCAGCTCACGCGCGCGGGCTATCTCAAGGCCGTACGCGGCAGGTCAGGCGGGCTTATGCTTGCCAAGCGGCCGAACCGGATCAAGCTTGGCGACGTTTTGTGCGCCACGGAGCCGGATTTCGCGCTTGTGGAATGCTTCTCCTCGAACAACCGCTGTCCGATCACGTCGAGCTGTCGATTGCGGGCGCCGTTGAGGGAAGCGCTGAATGCGTTCACTACGACGCTCGATCGCTATACGCTCGCCGATCTCATTCTCAATCCGAAAGACTTCGGGGTCCCGCCGGCTGCCTGAGCAGCGCGCGATCCGTCGTTGTCGTTGGGATATCGGCAAACAGCAGCCGCATGACGGTTCGATTCTGCTTGTCCTCCGTGGTGAAATAGTATCACCAGGTTTGAAATAAAGTCGAACACCGCCGGTAGCCGCGCATCGTCCTGCTACCGTTTGCCGCTTCTGCACATGAATTTCTATTCTCGCGGATTTGGGGACTGTACAAACATGTATTTACAGTACATGTTTGTACGCCACGAGAGTGAGAAGATTTGATCTATCCGCGGCCCGGAGCATGACGAAAGCACCTGTCGATCAAACGCAGAACCCGAGAGCCTGGCTGAAGCTGTGCATTGCGTCCTCGATTGCCGGCGCCGCAGTCGGCATAGCCGCCGCGGTCTGGTTCACGTATCAATCGCCTCTCACCACGCACCACGTCACCGTTTCCCTGAACAGCGCGGCCACCATGCCGCCCGTGCCGCTTGAAGGCTTGTCCGACCTGCCGAAGCTTCTGGCTGCGGAGCACGCAAGTCAGCCCTGGGCGATCATCGGTGGCGCGTTGCTGCAGCTGGGGCTTCCGCGCTTGAGTGTTCCAGTGCTCGAGCGCGCGATCGGGAGTGATCCCGATAACAGTGTGCTTCACGTTGCATTGGGGGAAGCGCTGGCGTTGGCGGATAACGGCATGATTTCAGATCGAGCCAAGTCGGAATTCGAACTCGTGCTCAAAGGCGATCCAAACGATCTGATCGCGCGATTTTATATGGGGCAGTGGTTGCTGCAAAACGGCAAGGCAAAGCCGGCGTTGGTCAAATGGGTGGGCTTGATGCGAACGGTGGGAGACGATCAGACCTGGAATGATCGGCTTTGGACGGTGATGCCGATAGCGGCGCAGGAGGTCGGCATGAGTCAATTGACGCTGCAAGCTCTTTGCACCGCGTCTATGTAGTCGCGCATTTCCTATCGTTGGTAAATTGTAAAAAGATGAACTCTGAATATTGCTTTATGGCCCTGAAGATGGCACGTATTGGTCGAAATCGGTTCGAGGTTGGAGTTTGCGCGTCATGATCACGAAAGCTGTTCAGCACCGGCGGCTCCGGCAGGAGCGGGCGTCTGACGGATAAGCATTCCGCGCCGCCGGCGCTTCGGTAGCGGTTTATCTAAAAACATCAATATAGAATGCATGTTATGACCATGATCGTGCAATGCTGTGCGCTGCGCGCACGTCTCGTAAACTTCATCTTCGCTGCAAGCGCTGCCTTGTGCGCCGTGAGTCCGGGCGCGGCGCTTGCTGAGACAAGACAATTCTCGCTGGTGATCGAGGATACGATCCTCAAGCTTGTCGACAAGCAGACCTTCCACGTCTTTTCATTCAACGGCCAGACTCCCGGCCCGCTTTTTCATGTGCGGGAAGGCGACGACGTCGAGATCGAGGTGGAAAACCAGACGACGCTGCCGCACACGATTCACTGGCACGGCCTGTATCAGCGCGGCACCTGGAAGAACGACGGCGTGCCTGATGTCACGCAACCGGCAATTCCTCCGGGCGAGACCTTCACCTATCGCTTCAAGGCCGAGCCGTCCGGCACCATGTGGTACCACTGTCATGTCAACGTCAATGAGCACGTTGCCATGCGCGGCATGTGGGGTCCCTTTATCATCGATCCGAAGGACCCGCCGCCGGTCGAGAAGGAAGTCACCAAAGATTACATCATGATGTTCTCCAGTTGGGCGTCAGCCTGGGCGAAGAAACCCGGCTATGGCGGCGTTCCTGGCGACGTGCCGGATTTCTTCACCATCAACGGCAAGGCTTACCCGGACACCCAGCCGCTGCGGATCAAGGAGGGCGATGTCGTTCGCATCCGCCTGATCGGCGCCGGCGACGAGCTGCATTCCATTCACATCCACGGCCATCTCTTCGAGGTTTACGCCAAGGATGGCCGGCCTCTCGCCAATCCCTATCTCGCCGACACGATCCTGTTCGGGCCGGGTGAGCGCTATGACCTGATTCTGCGCGCCGATAATCCCGGCATCTGGATGGTGCACGATCACATCGACAAGCACACCACCAATGGCAGTTCGCCGATGGGCGGCATGATGACCACCATCGAGTACGAGGAGATCCCGGTGAAGGACCAGGCTTTTTACAAATGGAAGGACAAGGAGTTCGTACCCGATTTTTACTACGAGGAATCGATGAAGAAGCCGCTCGACATGCACGAGAGCCCTGCCTTCAAGGGCGATCCCGCGCCCTGAATTCAATCGAAAGGAGAGTCGACATGAAAGGGCTTTTGCTCGCCGTCGCGGGCTTGACCGCGGCATTACTGAGCAGCGCAAGCGCCGCCGACAAACTTGATCCGAGCTGTTCCGGTTGTCATGCGCTGGTCAAACCGACCGACACGTCCCTGGACAGGCTGCTGACGCGCAAGGGCCCCGACCTGTGGTTCGCGGGCAGCAAGTTCAAGAAGGAATGGCTGGTTTCTTGGTTGCAGGATCCCAAACCGATACGTCCTGCTGGCTATCCGTATTTCAAGACGGTCAAGAAGGGCGACAAGAACGACGTGCCCGACCCGTCCAAGATCGCTGCTCACCCGAAGCTGAAGAAAGCCGATGCCGAGGCTGCCGCCGAGACGTTGATGGCTTTGAAGGCTCCCGCCGATCTCGTCCCGGCAGGCATCTTCAAGGGTGAGATGAAGGGTGCGCGGATGGGTTCGCTTGCGTTCGTCAAGTTTCGCGGCTGCGTCGCCTGCCATCAGGGCGAAAAAGGTGAAGGGGGTCTTTCCGGGCCGCGATTGACTGATGCCGGCGCGCGGCTGCAGGCGGATTTCATCGCCGCCTATACCGCGGATCCGCAGCGTTTCGATCCGCATATCTGGATGCCGACGTCGAACCTGAAGGATCAGGATATCCAGCGGCTGACCGCGTTTCTGGTTCAATTGAGCCAAGGAGACAAGTGATGAAAACGCAGATGTTGGCGGCTTTCGTTGGTCTGGCCCTGCTGCTCGCGCCATCGGCAAGCCAGGCCGATCAGTCGAGCGAGCAGATCTACGGGGTCTATTGCGTGCAATGTCACGGCCTCCAGCGCAACGGTACGGGAATCAACGTGCCCGCCCTTTCCGTGAAGCCGCGGGATCACACCGATGCCAAGGGTATGGGCGACACACCGGATGACGAATTGTTCAAGGCCATCAAGGAAGGCGGGCTGGCCGTCAACAAGTCGGTGCTGATGCCGACCTGGGGACACGTCCTGTCTGAGAATCAGATCAAGGGCCTCGTCAAATATTTAAGGCAGGTCTGCAAATGCGGAAAGTGAATCCAACAGCGAAGTCATTCCAAAGGAAGGGAGAGCGATTTCAATGACCACTGCACGTTTGAAGAACGGCGCCATCGCGGGAAGCGTGGCGGCCGTCATGGTTCTTGCCGGCGCCACGATCACCGCGGCCCAGGCCAAGACCGTCAAGATCGAACTGGTCGCCAAGGAAACGACGGTCCCGCTCGATAATCAGGGCAACACCGTCGCCGCCTGGACCTTCAACGGTCAGGTTCCCGGTCCCATAATCCGGGCGACAGAAGGAGATACCATCGAGTTTACCTTGAAGAACGATGCCGCGAACAAGAAGTCGCATTCGATCGACATGCACTCCGCGCGCTCGGATGTTCTGACGGATTTCGCATCAATCAAACCCGGCGAGACCAAGACCTTCTCGTACGTTCCGGAACACGCCGGCGTGTTCTTCTATCATTGCGGATCGGATCCGATGATCCAGCACATCGCCCGGGGCATGTTCGGAGTGGTCATCATCGATCCGAAAGACCCCAATGCGATGCCCAAGGCGGACCGTGAATATGTCCTGATCGAGCATCAGATTTTTGAAAATCCCGAAGACGTCGACAGCATGATGGCGAACAAGTGGAAGCGTAATGCCTTCAATGCTGTGCCGTTCCAGTATGACCCCGTGCATGATGAACATGCGACGCAGACTCTCGAAGCCAGGCCCGGCGAACGCGTGCGTGTCTATATGGTCAATGCCGGCCCCAACGAGTTTTCCGGATTCCATCCGATCGCTGGCATCTGGGACCGGGTCTATCCCTCGGGCAACCCGAAGAACGTGATGGTTGGGATGCAGAATTATACCTTGGCGCCAGGCGACGCTGCGACCTTCGACCTTATTTCCCCGAAGGAGGGCGCATATGCGCTTGTGAATCACTCCATGCGCGCCGCGCTGACTGGCGGTATCGCGATCCTTATGATCAGCAATAAGGCTGATCCCTCGATGGGCCGCGGAGACAAGATTCTCGTGCGCTGATGTTGGGTTTCGACGTGGAGCGTCCTGGGCGCTCCACGTCAAACGGCATCAGGACGTCAAATTTAGCGAAGCTTGGGTGAAGCATTTGTTCAAGCGGCGGCTCGATGTGCTCGAGAGCTGGCTTATTCCAACCTATGCGCGAATTTTCCTCATCTCCTGATTGTCGCGAACGAAGACGCTCGCGTCTTCGGAGCGGCGAATTCAATACCGGTTCATGTATTTGCAACAATAATCTGAAGCGGGCATGAGCGGCGCTGCATCTGATGTGGAAAGTGCAGCCGTGTTTATGCATTCGATTTAACTAAACCTACAACGTGGCGGAGTATTCGCTTCTTGTGAAGGCAGAAGGTGGCGCTGTACGTGACCGCGACCGCCGTTGTTGCCCGCAAGAGCCTGAGAGTCCGGGAGCTTTCCCCTTTCAGGCGCGGTGAAGGTTGAAAAGTTCATGTCCGGCGTGCCTGAGCGAAACGAATTTTCTGTTGTCGCCAGTGACAGTGGACTGCGTCTCCCCGGGAGGTCCGAGACAGAACTGAATGATCTTTGCTTTGAGGCCGGGGATTCCTCTCGACTGAATTTCCTGAATGAAGTTGTCGGATTGTTGCCGACAAGCGTGACGGTTCAGGACGAGCAAGGAAATTTCGTATTCGTCAACGCCGCCGCCGCAGCCCAGTTCAATGTGCCCGCGCATGACATCGTCGAAGCCTCGCCAGGCGCGCCGCTTCCCTCAAAGGAGTTGAATGATCGCATAAATCTCGCTCGCGGGGTGCTGCAATCGGGCGTGAGAAGGACATTCGAAGAACTCATTCGAACGGATTATGCGACGAAGATCTATCTGACCACGCATGAGCCTGTCCTGATCTCGAACAGAAAGCTTGTGCTATCGAGTTCAATCGATATCAGCCGCCAAAAGGCCATCGAGGAGGAACTCTTCCGTTCTGCATACTATGACGAGCTGACGGGCTTGCCGACGCGGCGTGTCATCGAACAGCACGCCAACAGCCTCATTCGCGAAGGAGAGCATCCCGTCAGATTTGCGGTTGCATTTCTCGATATCGACAACTTCAAACACATCAACGATTATTACGGCCATGCATCCGGTGACGAACTCCTGATCGAGGTCGCCAGGCGTCTGGGCCTCGGCCTTCGTACCACCGATATGCTGTCCCGGATCAGCGGCGACGAGTTTCTGCTCCTGCTCAACCCGGTCCAGAGCGACGCTGAACTCGCCGAATACATTGAATTTCTGCTGCAGCGGCTTAAGGCGCCATTTTTTATCGACGGATCGGAGCTGTTCGCGTCCGCATCGATCGGGGTGAGCATCTACCCGGATCAAGGCGACAACTACGAGGTTCTGCGGCAGAACGCCGACACCGCGATGTATCAAATCAAGAACGAAACGAAGGGCGGAGCAGCCATTTTCGACTCGGCGATGCAGCGCGAGGCTCTGCTCCGGATGGAAATCGAGCAGTCGCTGCGGCTCGCGATTCTCGACAAGCGGTTCTGTTGCGCGTTCCAGCCCAAGGTGGACATCAAAACCCAACAGATCAAGGGCATCGAGGCGCTGGTTCGGCTGCGCAGTGATGACGGTATCATCCAGGCGCCTGGAACGTTCGTTGATCTTGCGATCGAACTCGGTCTAATCGACGAGTTAACGCATCTGGTTTTAGCCGAAATCATGAGATCCATCGATCTCATCGACGAGGCGTTCGGCTCCGGCGTCAGCATCAGCATCAACGTCGCCGCCAAGCAGGCCGGCAACGTGGTGTTCATGACGTCCTTCGCGCGAGCGCTGGAGAAGACCGGCTGTGCGACGCGATTCATCGTCGAGGTTACCGAAGATGCGTTCGTGGCGAAGACCCGTTTCCAGACGGAAATCCTGCCTGTCCTGCGAAGACTGGGCGTCAGAATCTCCATCGATGATTTCGGAATCGGATATTCGTCCCTGTCGGCTCTCGCCGATATCACCGCCGATGAAATCAAGATCGACCGGTCGTTCATTGTCGATATCCACAAACGTCCGCGCAGCCAGGGTATTCTGAAGGCTATTGAATCTCTCGGCGAAGCCTTGGGAATGGCGGTGATCGCGGAAGGTGTCGAGAAGTTCGAAGAGCTTGCTTATTTGCAGGCGGCGACGCGGATTAAATACGCGCAGGGCTTCTATTTCTCCGAGCCCGTCTTCCTCGAAGATCTCGTGTCGGACAGGCTCGCGGCGAGCAAACGACCCGCCAGCTCAGACAATCGGCCCCTGCAGGAAAATCGTCAGGTTTATTCCCGTGCCAACGGCTACAGCCGTTAGAGCATGATCCCGAAAAGTGGAAACCGGTTTCCGGAAAAGATCATGCTCAAACAAAAAGATAAGCGACGAGTCCGATTCAACGCAATTGAAACAGACGCTATAGTGTTTTCGAGCGAAGTGGATGCCCGATTGACGTGAAGAAGACGCGTCAAATCCAATCTGAGGGCCCGGCTTCTGAGTCAATCACATGCGGGAAGGCTCTCGGCATGAGATTCTTTTCCAGGAAGATTCGTCGGGCGGGATGGCCAACGACCCGGTGATGAATAATATTAGCATTCCATCATTTCGCCTCCAGCTTACCTGCCGAGTTTTGCAAATTGCCCAGCAACATTGAAGACTACGGAATTATCGGCGACGGCGAGACCGTTGCGCTCGTGGACCGGACAGGGTCGCTCGACTGGCTTTGCTGGCCGTGCTTCGATTCTGATGCCTGTTTTTCCGCCCTTCTGGGCGATGAGCGCAACGGCCATTGGCGGATCGCTCCTTCGGAAAAAATCGAGCGATCGAGTCACGACTATCGCGGAGACGGTCTTATCCTGGAGACGCGGTTTGAGACCGACGGCGGCGCTGTCACCTTGATCGATTTCATGCCGCCGCGCGACATGGAGTCCGACATCGTCCGCCTCGTCCGGGGGGACCGTGGCCGCGTGAAGATGCGCATGGATCTGGTGATCCGGTTCGGTTTCGGTAAGAACGTGCCGTGGGTCCGCCGCACGGAGGACAGGGCCCTGCTTGCCATATGCGGACCTGACATGCTGGTGTTACGAACGCCGGTCGCGACCCACGGCGAGAACATGACGACTGTCGCTGACTTCGAGGTCAGCGCCGGGCAGACGATTCCGTTCGTCATGGCCTACGCCGCATCGCATCTTGCCGTGCCAGCTCCGATCGACCCTGCGAAGGCGTTGCGGGACACGGAGGCGTTCTGGCGGAAGTGGTGTGACAAGTTCGACTATGACGGTCCGTATCGTGATCTCGCGATGCGCTCGCTGGTCGCCTTGAAAGCCATGATCTATGCGCCCTCCGGCGGCATTGTCGCGGCGCCGACAACCTCGCTTCCCGAAAAGCTCGGCGGCGCACGCAATTGGGATTACCGGTTCTGCTGGCTGCGCGACGCGACCTTCACGCTCCTCGCGCTGATGAACAGCGGCTATTACGATGAGGCTTCGGAATGGCATGATTGGCTGTTGCGATCCGTCGCAGGCTCGCCCTCCGATATGCAGATCATGTATGGCATCCTCGGACAACGTCGTCTCACCGAATGGGAGGCGGACTGGCTGCCTGGCTATGAGGGTGCGCGGCCGGTCAGGATCGGAAATGCGGCGCATGCCCAGCTACAGCTTGATGTCTTCGGCGAACTGATGGACGTGTTTCACCAGTCGAGGGAGGCGAACCTCAAGTTGAACGAGCCGACCTGGGCGCTGGAATGCAATCTGCTCGAGCATCTCGGCCGGATCTGGAACGAAACGGATTCAGGCATCTGGGAGCGGAGGGGGCCGGGCAGGCACTATGTCTCGTCGAAGGTGCTGGTCTGGGTGGCGTTCGACCGCGGCATCAAGAGCGTGGAGGATTTCGGATTTGAGGGGCCGGTCGAGCGTTGGCGCGAGCTTCGCGAGACAATCCATCGCGACGTCTGCGAAAAGGGTTTTGATCGCGAACAAAACACCTTCGTCGAGTCCTACGGCTCGAATCTGCTTGATGCCAGCACGCTCCTTATTCCGTCGGTAGGCTTCCTGCCGGCTTCCGATCCGCGTGTTGCGGGAACGCTGGCGGCCGTGGAGAAGCATCTGATGCCGGATGGTTTCGTGCTCAGGCATGATCCGCGCGCGGTGACTGACGAACAGCCGCCGATCGAGGGAGCCTTTCTGGCTTGCACGCTCTGGCTCGCCGACGCCTATGTCCTGTGCGGCGATACCGAACGCGCCGAGTTGTTGCTGAATCGGGTCGCGGGGGTAGCGAACGATCTTGGCCTGCTGTCGGAGGAATATGATACGGTTGCTCGTCGCATGACCGGAAATTTTCCGCAGGCGCTGACCCACATTGCGCTCGTCAACACTATCCATAATCTCAACGCGGCACGCAAACCGGCGATGCAGCGGGCAAGGGCTTAACGGCTATCGATGGCGAGGATCTGATCGACCGCTTCGGCAAAACCGTCGTTTTCATTGCTTCCGGTGACACAGGTGGCTTGCGCTTTCACGTTGTCTTCGGCATTGCCCATGGCAAATGACAGGCCGCTCTTGGCGAACATGGCTAAATCGTTCCGCATGTCTCCGATCGTCGCGATGTTGCGCGTTGAAATGTCGAGGTGCTTCGCCATCGCCTCCACAAATGTGCTCTTGTCCTCTCCGGCGGGTGTGATGTCGAGCGGCTCGATCAGCATTCGCATGCCCAAGGGCGGGCGGCTGCTGGTGATCGTGAAGCGGATATTCCTTTCGGCAAGTCTTTCACCGCCTGGATCGCAACTTCCGTCAGACGTTTGTCGGGCGTAAGCAGACTTCCGTCAACGTCCGAAATCACGAGGGAAATGCGGTTCATGATATGATGCAGTCCGCGAGCATACTGATGATTCGATCGGCAATTTCATCCACACTCGCGTCGATGTCGACAACGATAGGTCGCTCATCCTCCGTAGGCTCCTCCAGTATTGCGAACTGACTCGCGAGCAACCCCTGCGGCATGAAATGATCGCGTCTCGCCTTGAGACGGCTCGTGATCAGGCTCTTGTCGCCGCGCAGGTAGACGATGCGGGTGTCGTTGCGGCCCTGCACGAGAATATCGCGATAGGCGCGCTTGAGCGCGGAGCAAGCCATGATCACGCTCGTCCCGTCTGCGCGCCTGCGGCCGATCTCGGCGGCGACGGCGCGCAGCCACGGCCGCCTGTCGTCATCGGTCAACGCCATGCCGGCGCGCATTTTATCGATATTGTTCTGTGAATGAAAACGGTCGGCATCGTCGACGATCCATCCCAGCCGTTCTCCCAGCGCATCCGCAATGGTACTTTTACCCGATCCGGACACGCCCATGACGATCAGCGCGCAAAAGGCGGCATCTCCGCCCGCATTCACGGTGGCGCCCCCGCAGCCGCGGCATCAATCAGCCACGTCGTGATGCCGTTGGAACGCGCGCGCGTACCGGGCAGATCGGTACCCGTCATGACTTTCGTGAGGATGCCGTGCTTGGCTTCGCCGGTGACGAGAAACAGCATCTCGCGCGAGGAGGCGAGCGCCGGAAGGGTCAGGGTGACGCGGGGAACAAAAGGTTCGACGTGCGCGTGGTCCACGCCGACGACCCATCGTTCGGTCTCGTCGAGCGCCCGATCTTCCGGAAACAACGAGGCCGTGTGGCCGTCCGGTCCAAGCCCCATCAAAACGAGATCGAAAAGCGGTTTGGCTGGATCGAGACGACGTGCTCCGTAAAACGTTTGGAGTTCACGCTCGTAAAGCCGCGCTGCCATATCCGGATCAAGAGCGTTTGTCGGTATGGGATGGATATTGCCCGGCGGGGCGCAACGGTTCAGGAAAAGCTCTCTGGCCATCGCCATGTTGTTGCGCTTGTCGTCCGCGCTCACGAAACGCTCGTCGCCCATGAACCAGTGAACGCGGTCCCAGGCGATGCGCGAACGATAGGGCGGGCTTCCCAGCAGCGCGTAGAGCGCCTTCGGACCGGAACCGCCGGTCAGGCAGATCGCCGGCCGCGTCGCATACTCAGACGTCAGGGAAATTATTCGTTCCGCGGCTTCTATTGCGACTGCCTCCGCATCCGGCAGGACCTGAAACCTGCGGTCGGCCTCAGCAAATGTCATGTCAGCTTGCGCCACTGGTTGCCGTCCCGCGCCAGCAGCTCGTTGGCCTCACAGGGACCCTCGCTGCCCGCCTCGTAGCCGACCAGCCCGTCCGCGCCGGCGTTCTTCCAGGCATCGAGGAACGGCTGCACTGCCTGCCAGCCGGCCTCCACGCCGTCAGCGCGCTGAAACAGGATGTTGTCGCCGGTCATGCAATCGTAGATCAGGGTTTCATAGCCGGTGCTCGGCGCGGCGTGGAAGTAATCCTTGTAGCGGAATTTCATCTCGACGCCGTCGATCGAGATCGAGGGGCCGGGCACCTTGGTGTTGAATTGCATCGTGATGCCTTCGGCCGGCTCGATGCCGATGACCAGATAGTTGTGCGATAACTGGTCCACCGGCGTGCAGCGAAACATTGCGAACGGCGCCTGCTTGAACTTGATGGCCACCTCGGTGCGCTTGAGGCCGAGCGCCTTGCCGGTCCGCAGGTAGAACGGAACGCCGGCCCATCGCCAGTTGTCGATGGTCAGCTTCAGCGCCGCATAGGTCTCGGTGGTGCTGTCGGGCTTGACGTTGGGAGCGCTGCGATAATCGATGACAGCCTCGTCGCCGATATGGCCCGCGTGGTATTGTCCGCGCACCGAATTTCTCAGCGCCTCCTCCGGCGTCTGCGTCTGGATGGCGGCCAGCACTTCCGCCTTCTGCGAACGCACCGAGTGAGCTTCGAATCGTGTCGGCGGCTCCATCGTCACCAGCGATAGCAGCTGGAACAGATGGTTGGGCACCATGTCTCGCAGCGCTCCCGTAGCGTCGTAAAAACTGCCGCGATGTCCGACCGCCAGCTTTTCGTCGACGGTGATCTGAATATGGTCGATGTGATTGCGATTCCAGATCGGCTCGAACATGCCGTTGGCGAAACGCAGAACGAGGATGTTCTGGACGGTCTCCTTGCCGAGATAGTGGTCAATCCGGTAGATCTGATGTTCGTTGGCGATCTTGAGCAGTCTGGCGTTGAGCGATCTGGCGGAAGCAAGATCGGTACCGAACGGCTTTTCGACCACCAGACGGCGCCATGTACCGTTTGCCTCTCGCAGCAGTCCGACGCGGCCGAGTTGTTCTGCGATCGGTGCAAAGGCTGTCGGCGGCACGGCAAGATAGAACAGGCGATTGCCGCACGTCCCTGCTTTTGTTTCAAGCCTTCCGCAGGCTCCGCTCAACGCATCGAAGGAGGAGGGATCGGAGGGATCGGCTTCGACGCATGTCAGGCAGTTCAGCACTTTTTCGGCAATTTCGGTTTTGACCGGCCGCGTCGCATGTTTCTTCAATCCTTCCATCAAGCTTTGCCGGAGATCGTTTTCCGACGTGTGCTTGCGAACGACACCGACGAGACAAAACTGCTCGGGCATCAAGCCGGATTCGGCGAGATTGTAGAGTGCCGGAATGATCAGGCGATGCGTAAGGTCTCCGGTAACGCCAAAAATGACGAAGCAGCATGGCTCTGGTTTGCGCGGGGTGTTGCGTGCGGCCGTAGTCAATTCGCGGTCCTCCCCTTCGCGGATGGATCGGTTTCTCCCGGCTCCTTGTGTCCCCCGAATCCCTCTCGCATTGCCGAGAGGATTTTCTCCGCGAACGTGTGTTGCTGACGCGAGCGAAATCGCGCGAACAGCGCCGCCGTCAGGACCTCGGCGGGAACGGCTTCATCAATGGCGGCGTTAACGGTCCAGCGGCCCTCGCCGGAATCCGCGACAAATCCCGAGTAAGCTTCGAGAGTGTCGCTGCGGGCCAGCGCGGAAGCGGTGAGATCCAGCAGCCAGGATGAAATGACGCTGCCGCGGCGCCAGACCTCGGCAATGTCCGCGAGGTCAAGCTTGAATCGATGCCGCTCCGGCAACGCATGAATGTTCGCGTTCTTGAGGATGTCGAAACCTTCAGCATAGGCCTGCATCAGGCCATATTCGATACCGTTATGAATCATCTTGACGAAATGACCGGAGCCGACGGGCCCGGTGTGGAGGTAGCCTTGCTCGACGCGCGGATCGCGGCCGTCCCGGCTCGGCGTTCTCGGAATGTCGCCGCGGCCGGGCGCCAGCGATACGAAAATCGGGTCGAGACGATCAACCACGGCCCTGTCGCCGCCGATCATCATGCAATAGCCGCGTTCGAAGCCCCAGACTCCGCCGCTGGTGCCGACATCGACATAATGGATGCCCTTCTCGCGCAACGTTCCGGCGCGGCGGATATCATCCTGCCAGAAGGTGTTGCCGCCATCGATGACGACATCCTCGCCGTCGAGCAGTCCGCCGATCGTCGCGATGGTGGATTCCGTCACCGCTCCGGCGGGCAGCATGATCCAGACAGCGCGCGGCCTTTCGAGCTTGCGGACGAAGTCCTCGAGATCAGTCGCGGATGTGGCCCCCTCCGCGGCCACCGCGGCGACGGCCTGCTCGCTGATGTCGTAGGCGACGACGTGATGGCCTCCCTTCTTCATCAGGCGGCGAACGATGTTGGCTCCCATTCGTCCCAGCCCGATCATACCTATCTGCATTGGTCCGATCCCTTCTTCGGGGGCAGGCTCGTGATCTGGACATTCCACGGGCGGCCCCATGGTTCAATGACATGGTTCACTGATGCTTGAGGATCATGATGCTTGAGGAGCACGGTGTGACGCAACACTTCGGATGTTTCACGGAGATCGGCGGGCGTGGATCGTCGGATGAATCGACGGCGAGGGCAAGGTCCGGTTTGACGCGGCCTGGGAACCTTTGTTTTTCTGGCGATGATCGCAGCGTCACAACGCGACGCGTCATGGCGGCGGTCACGATCACGATCACATGAGAGCCCGGCTGAGAGCTTCGTCGAGCCGCGACAGGCCCGATTTAAGGCTTCCCTTCAGATGCACGCGAAGCGCTCGCCGTCCCCGCCGCGTGAGCACATCGAAATCGCCGCGCGCCTGCGCCGCCTTGATGATGCTGAAACTCGTTTTCCGGCCCGGGATCTTCAAATCCCGCGGATCGTCGGCGGTGATCTGAAGAAAGACGCCGCTGTCGGGACCGCCCTTGTAGGCTTGCCCGGTCGAATGCAGGAAGCGCGGGCCGAACTCAGCGCAGGTGGCGACTTTCCTGCGGTCGCGAACGGAGAGGCGCATCCGCTGCAATTCGTCGACGTGTTCGTCATTGCGCGCGACATAGGCCAGCAAGGCGACGTAATCGCCGGGTTCTGCGCGCGAAAGATGCGCCTTGAGCCATGAGGACAGCTCGCCGTCGGCGCCCTTCTCGCGTAACGCGCGCGCATTTTCCGCGTCGGTGTAGAGGTCGAAACCGGCGGCGGAAAATGCCGGCTCTTCATCCGGAAGCCTGCCCGTCTTCTCGAAGGCCGACGTCAACTCGCGTGTCCTGACCTTGGCCGCCTCGACGTCAGGCTGATCGAACGGATTGATGCCGAGAACCGCGCCGGCGACGGCGACCGCAATCTCGAACCGGAAAAACTCCTGGCCGATCTGATCGATCGAGTTCATCATGATCCGGACCACCGGATGTCCGGCGGCCTCGAGCGCGCGCAACTTTTCATCATGGGCGGCATCCGCTTCGTCCGCCGTGCGGATATCGATGAAGAAGCGGTCATTGCCGTAGAGGTTCGCACCGCCGAGCGGTTCGCCGTCGATCGGAATCAGGCCCTTGCCCTCCTTGCCGGTCGATTCGGCGATCAGTTGCTCGGCCCATGCGCCGAAATCGGCGATTCTCGGAGACGCCAGGATGGTGACCTTATCGCGGCCTTCGCGTCCGGCGAGACCCATGGCCAGTCCGAGCTGGACGCCGGGATTGTCATGCGGCGGGACCTGGGCGCCACAGGACCGCACCATGACGAGCGCGTCCTCGAGCAATCCCGTCACATCGATTCCAGCCGTCGCCGCCGGGACCAGGCCGAAGGGAGACAGGATCGAATAGCGGCCGCCGATCGCGGGATCGCCGTGGAAGGTGCGCGCGTAGCCGAGCTTGGCCGCTTCCGCGTCAAGCGAGGAGCCCGGATCGGTGATCGCGATGAAGCGGTGGCCGGCCTTGTCAGCGCCGATCGCCTTGGCCACCCGCGCGTGGAAATAATCTTTCAGCGCATTGGGCTCGGTCGTTCCGCCGGACTTGCTGGACACGATGAAGACGGTCCTCGCGACGTCGATCGCGGCTTCGAGCGAACGAATCTGGGCGGGGTCGGTCGAGTCCAGCACATGCAGCTTCGGGAAGCCCGCCGCCTTCGGGAAGGTCTTCGCCAGCACCTCCGGGCCCAGGCTTGATCCGCCCATGCCGAGGACGACCGCGTCGGTGAACTTCTGCTTCTTCACCCGCTGCGCATAGTCTTCGTAATCAGCCGCCCGATCAAGTTCGGCGGCAGGACTCGTCAGCCAGCTCAGCCATTTGTCCTCGTCCGTGCCGGTCCATACCGATTTATCCTTTTGCCATAGCTTGCGGACGGTGCCGGCGGCTCGCCAGTCATCCGCCTTCGCCTCGACGGATTTCGCCATCGAGGGATCGAGCGACAAGGTTTGCCGGTCGATGGCGGCCCCGAGAATCTTCTCCCGCTTGCGGGCGACGGCGCCGAGCAATTTGTCGGCCGCGTCCCCGAACAGTTGCACGCCTTCTTTCACGAGGTCGCGGGTGATTGCATCGAGTGAAATTCCGGCTTCCGCGAGCGCGGTGAGCGCTTGCCGCGCGTCATCCAAATTTTCCTCGAGGCTGTCGCGCAGCCTGCCGTGATCACGGAAGCTCTCAAGGGTTGCCGGCGGCACGGTATTGACCGTATCCGGACCGATCAATTCCTCGACGTAGAGAACGTCACGGTAGTCCTTGTTCTTGGTTCCGGTCGAAGCCCATAGCAGCCGCTGCGGTCTGGCGCCTTCTGCTTCCAGCTTTTGCCAGTCTTCGCCAGCAAACAGCCGCTTGTATTCCTGATAGGCGAGTTTGGCGTTGGCGATCGCGACCTTGCCCTTGAGCGCGGCAAGGCGGGTTTTCTCCGCGGGATCGTTGGCTTGCGCGATCTTTTCGTCGAGCTGCTTGTCGGCGGCGCTGTCGATCCGGCTGACGAAGAAACTGGCGACGCTCGCGACATGCGCGGGATCGCCGCCATTTCGGATATAGTCCTGAAGTCCGGCCAGATACGCCTCAGCCACCTCGATGTAGACCTTCTGCGAGAACAATAGCGTGATGTTGATGCTGATGCCCTCCGAAATCAGGTGACGGATCGCGGGCAGGCCATTCGGCGTCGCCGGCACCTTGATCATCAGGTTCTTGCGCGCGACGGACTTCCACAGCCTCCTGGCCTCGGCAATCGTCCCCTGGGTGTCGTTTGCAAGGTAGGGCGAGACCTCGAGGCTGACGAAACCGTCTGCGCCGTCAAGCCGGTCGTAGACCGGCCGCAACACGTCGGCGGCGTGCTTGATGTCCTCTATCGCGAGCTGCTCGTAGAGATCGATGACCGACCGGTCACCGCTTTTCATCAGGTTGACGATGGCGCTGTCATATTCGTCCGAACTCCCGATCGCCTTCTCGAAAATCGAGGGATTGGAGGTGACCCCGCGCAATCCGTCGTTTTCAATCAACTGCTTCAAATCGCCCTTGGTGATGAAACCACGTGCAAGGAAATCGAGCCAGACGGCCTGGCCGTGGTCCTGGAGTTCTCTGACAGGATTCATGACGTTCTTCTCTGTTCGAGGACGCACCGTTTGGAGAAATTCGGTACCCGCTGCAAGCTAGGCTATGTCAACACGACGAAGAAAAGATGGCCTGATCAAGGGCAGGACCCCGCTGCTAACGTTTGAGGCGGAATATTGATCCGCTGTCGGGATTTATCAGGAGTCTGAAACAGGACGGACGCAATTTTGCGACAAATAAGGCCTATTGCAGTGCGGGCTTGTCGTTCGATAAAGAACTACTGGGAACAGTCGCCTCCAGGCTCCACGCTCTCTCGCCATGGGTTCGTTCATGCCCCGATATTTTTTCAACACCCGCATCGGAAGCGACCTGATTCTCGATCCGGAGGGCGAGGAGTTGCGCGATCCTGATCAAGCCTGGCGCGCCGCCCGGACGACGATCCGTGAGATCCTCAAATCGGACGGCGAACAGCGGGCAATTCTCAATGCGGTGCTGGAAGTTACTGACGCTGCCGGTGAAATCGTCCTTGAGTTTCCGTTCACCGAAGCCATCCTGGACCCGGCCGCCCGGTCGTCCACGCGACATTAACCGGCGCGGTCGTAGCCCGATGGAAAGGTTGCTGAATGGCCAGCGTCTTTGATTTCCGCGCGAATACGCTGGCCGGCGAGTCTTGCGCGTTGAGGCAGTTCGAAGGTCGTGTCCTTCTGATCGTGAACACCGCGAGCGCCTGCGGGTTCACGCCGCAATACAAGGACCTTGAGGACCTGCACCGAACGATGAACCCGCGCGGATTTTCCGTGCTGGGCTTCCCCTGCAATCAGTTCGGCAAGCAGGAGCCGGGGACCTCCGCCGACATTCAGCAGTTCTGCGCCAGCAAGTACGGGGTGACTTTTCCGATGTTTGAAAAGATAAATGTCAATGGGTCGGACGCGCATCCGTTGTTCAGGCATCTGAAGAACGAGAAGCCGGGTCTGCTGGGTGAGTCAATCAAGTGGAATTTTACGAAGTTTCTCCTGGACCGGCAGGGGAGGGTGGTTGCCCGCCACGCTCCGACCACCAACCCTAAAAAGCTGACGGAAAAAATCGAGGCCCTGCTTTGACCGACCAGACCGCGAACGATAGTCTGCCCGACCGTTTGTCGACCGACCCGCGCAGCGCGTATTATAATGCAAAGATTCTGTCCCGTGATATCGGCATCCGTTTCAAGGGCGTCGAAAAGACCAACGTCGAGGAGTATTGCGTCAGCGAAGGCTGGATACGGGTTGCCGCCGGCAATGCCAGGGATCGTCACGGCAATCCGGTGACGATCAAGCTGAGCGGCACGGTTGAACCCTATTACCGGACCAGGGATTAGATTTTCCGGCGGTGACCGGTCGGCTGGCGTTCCAAGGAATTCGCGCGACATAGCTGTTCTTGTGCGGATACAATTGGGCGGTCGACGCCTTCCGCCGGTCATTCCCGAAAGCCGAAAATCATGCCCCTCACGATTTCGTCGTGGCTTCTGCCTATCCTGATGCTGTTCTGCTCGAATGTTTTCATGACCTTTGCCTGGTACGGGCATCTGAAATTCAAGGAAAGCCCGCTTCCTCCGATCGTTCTGGCCAGTTGGAGCATCGCGTTTTTCGAGTACTGGCTTGCGGTGCCGGCCAATCGCTGGGGGAGCGCGGTTTATTCGGCGGCTGAACTCAAAACCATTCAGGAAGTGATTACGCTCGTGGTTTTCGCCGGTTTCTCGGTGCTGTATCTGAAACAGCCGTTGGGCTGGAATCACGGCCTGGGCTTTGCGTTCGTTGCCCTTGGCGCATTTTTTATTTTTCATAAATGGTGATCGAGCGGCACGGCTACAGCCTTTCGACTCTGATTCAATCAGAAACGAAACGGCTTTAGATGAGCTGTGTCCGCTGCAACTCGCTGATCTCCCCACGATCGATCGCTGCCTGGTCGGCGAAGCCGCGCACCCGGTGCTCGCAGCGCCAGCTGCTTCCGTCGTGTGTGATTGAAAACAGGTTATAGGCGGCGGGGGGATAATGCCGATGCGGCGTTGCGGATGCCGACGGCACGCCAATGGCGGGAATACGGCCGTGCTGTCCCTCAAACCACATGGTCGAATGGATATGATCATGGCCGTGCAGGATCAGGTTCACGTTGCGCCGCTTCAGAAGGGCCAGAAGTGCGTCGGCATCCGTCAGCCGCTTATGCGAATCTTTCGAAGAAAGCGGATGGTGGATCAGCAACACGTGAAAGCTCGGATCGCTCTCAAGCTGGGCGAGCCCACGGTCCAGCGCATCGAGCTGGCTGGACCCCAGCCAGCCGGTGGCCATGAATGGACCGGTCGGTACCGACGAAGACACCCCGATCAGTGTCAGCGGCCCTCTGCGTCGCAGGAATGGAAACGAAAGCGGAGCCCCTTCGCGGGCGCTATCGCCGCGCATATAGTCTTCCCATTCGGAGATCTGTTTTTGGGTCGGGCGGACATAAGCATCATGATTGCCGGGCACGAGGGTGACGTTGTGCGGAGTGCCGACGTCGCCCAGCCATGCGCGCGCCTGCGTGAATTCCCCCGGAAGGGCGAGATTGATGAGATCGCCGGTGACCGCGATATGGTCGGGCGATTGCGCCTTGATATCGGCGACCAGGGTGTCCAGCACATCGCGCCGATGGATGGCGTGGCGGCCGCGCTTCCAGTTCAGATAGCCGATCGCGCGCTTGCCTGCGAGCTGATGTAGCCGCAGCGGAGGCAGCGGTCCGAGATGCGGATCGGACAGGTGCGCGAGCGTGAGCGCGGTCATCAGGCGCTGCCGGTCAGAGCGCCGGGGACAAACACTGTCGTTTCGGCGACGGTGGTCCGGTGCGGCGCCCGCCGCGATGACGGGCCACTTTCCCTGTCCCTGTCATGAAGCTGCTTCACTTTTACCTCGTATCCGGGAATATTCTGAGGTTTTGGCAAGAGCGCCGCTTTGATGCAAGCTCTCATGCGAAAGCAAGTGCTCGCTTCGCGCGGTGTCGGGGGCTTACGACATCATGAATTTTCATCGTCTGCGGCGCTTTGAAGAGTCCGCGCGGCGCCGGCTGTTTCACCTGTACTTTCGGTTCGCCCGCGGCATGACGCTCGGCGTGCGCGGCGTGGTGCTCGATGCCGACAACAGGGTCTTTCTGGTCAAGCATGGCTATGTGGCGGGCTGGCATCTGCCGGGCGGCGGCGTCGAGGTCGGCGAGGCGTCGCGTACGGCGCTGGAGCGCGAGCTCATGGAAGAGGGGCGAATCGAGATCCGCGGCGAACCGGTGTTGCACGGCATCTTTTTCAACAGCCATGTCTCGCGGCGCGATCACGTCACCGTTTATGTCGTCCGGGACTTCCGGCAGGATCGCAAGCCCGAACCGAATCGGGAGATCGTCGATTGCGGCTTTTTCGCCGCCAATGCCCTGCCGGCCGAAACCACGGCCGGCACGCGGCTGCGGATCGCGGAAGTCCTTCACCGTGAGCCGCCGGTAACCACCTGGCGGGGGTGACCGGACGGCCGCAATGGGCACGGCGGGCGATGGACCGCGCCCGTGGCAAATGCTATCCGTCTCGCTCATGTCCGATCTGTCCCTCACTCTCCTGACCGAAACCGCCAATGACGCGCAGGCCATCGAGCGTCTGCATGAACGCACCTTCGGTCCCGGCCGTTTCGTGCTCAGCGCTTACCGTCTGCGCGAGCATGTCGATCATTTGCTTGACCTCTCCCTGACCGCGCGCATCGGCACGCTGCTGGTCGGCTCGGTCCGGTTGTTGCCGGTTTGCATCGGCGACACGCCGGCTCTGCTCCTCGGCCCGCTGACGGTGGAGCCGCCGTTCCGGGGCCGGGGGATCGGGCACGCGCTGCTCGAGCGGGCGCTCGAAGACGCGAAAGCGAAAGGGCATCGTCTCGTCGTGCTTGTCGGCGATGAATCCTATTACGGTGGCGTCGGTTTCAGGATGATTCCGAAAGGACAGGTCGACATGCCGGGCCCGGTCGACCGGGCGCGGCTGTTGGTGTGCGAGCTGGTCCCTGGTGCGTTCGACGGAGTTTCAGGCATGATCCGGCCTGACTGGAGCTTCGCGCGGGAGGCTGCGGGCCAGAGCGAATAAATGGAGATCAAGCTTGGACGTCATGGCCGGTATAATCCGGCCATGACGAGAGCCCGCTCAGTATTTCACATTTGCGAATAACCGCACGTTCAGGCCCGGCAGCAACACCTCGTCCTTGTTGTAGGCGGCGGCATTGCGAATTTGCTCGTTCAGCAGATTATCGCCGACGAGACCGATGGTCACCGTCTGCCCGCCCAGCCAGTTGTTTCCGGGCAGCATGGTCGTATAGCTGATCTCGGCCCGCAGCCGGTTGTAGCCGGGAGTCGGTGTCTCGACGTCGCTCACGTTGTTCTGTGCGAAGGCATGGAGCAGGTTGATGCGAGCCAGCCAATTGGCGTCGCGGTAGTAGATGCCTCCGCCGAGGCGCTGCGGCGGAATCCGCGGCACGTTGGAGCCGTCCGTGAAGGTCGCGCGGACGATGTCGTACTGACCCTCGATGCCGAACATGCCGTTCCACAACGGAATCGCGTCGTACTGAAACTGCAGTTCGCCGCCGCGGAACGTGGCGTCACGCTGGCTGTAAACCGCCTGGTTGAGATGGTGGCCGTGGCCGTGCTCCTCTTCATGGTCATCGTCGTGATCATCGTGATCATCGTGATCGTGTGTGTGGCACGAAGCGAAGTCGTCGTCGCAGAAAGCGCCGGTCAGGCGCCGATAGATGAAGTTGTTGAAGCGCGTGTAATACGCCGTCGCCTCGAAGCGGAGCGGACCCTTGGCGCGCCGCAGGCCGATCTCGACCGATTGTGCCGACTCGATTTTCAAGTTCGGATTGCCGATATCGAATGTGGTGGTGGCATGGTGGATGCCGCGGGAAAACAGTTCCGCCGGCTTGGGTGCGCGCTGGACGAACTGCCCGGTGAGGCTGGCGACAAGGTCGCCCGGCAGATCCTGCAGCAGGCCGACGCTGGCGCTGGCCGGCGTGAAGGAGAGATCGCGTGCGATCGGGATCTGCGCCGACCCGTCCGGCATGAAACTGGCCGGAAAATCCGGCATCGTTCCGTTCAGCCACACATGCTCTACACGACCGGCAATTTGCGCGCGCGTCGTAGGCAGGAGCTGGAATTCGTTGAAGATGTACGTTCCAACACGGGAGTTCGAGTTCGGCGCAAACAATCCGTTGTAGAGCGACCCCGCGTTCTCGGGACTGGTCGCTGTGAGATCCTGATGCCCACCCTGAATGCCCATCGCGGTGGTGACGGGGATGGCTCCGAGCATGTAGGGCGCGAGTTGAACCTCGAGCCTACCTTCCTGTGAACGGTCGGTGAATGTCTGATGGATGCCGTCGCTGGACGGATCGTCAGCCTCTTCCAGTCCGCGCTCGTGATGCTTGTAGTCCACCGCGCCAAGCCAGAGGCGGACGGCGTCGATGAGCGCGGAATCGGGACGATATTCTCCCTTCACGGCCACGCGGTTCTGGCGACCATCGATACGCTCCTTGAATTCGGCGCCGTGATCGCCGGGGATATGGTAGAGGACGTTATTCTGGCCGATGGAGGCGCCGATGAAACCGCCATCGAACAGATACGACGCTCCGATGGAGGCGCCGGCGCTGCGATTCGCAGTGTTGGCCTGGCGGCCGCCGGGAATCGCGTAATCGTCGGCGCGGCGGCCAAAGGCGTCGGCGTGAACCGCCACGTTGTCAGCGCCGGCGTCGATCAGCACGCCGCCTTCGAGACCGTTGTTGACGGACGAAAGCGCCGACCGGGTCTCGACATTGAGACAGCCATTGGCGGCGGCCGGCGGCTTGACCCCGTAACCGTAGGTCTGCCAAGGCGTCGGGCGGCACGGCATTCGCTCCGGTATGCGATTGTTGCTGGCGCTGACCACTCCGCCGATGGCCGTCGAACCGTAACGCAGCGCCGCCGGGCCGCGGATGACCTCGACCTGATTGGTCGAAAGCGGATCGATCGGCACGAAGTGGTCCTCGCCGAGATCGGAGGCGCCATTGCTGCCGATGCCGTTTTCCACGATGCCGACACGATTGACGTCAAGGCCGCGGATAATGGGTCGGCTTGATGCGCCGGGTACATAGGAGGAGCCGGTGATGCCGGGCTTGTCGTTGAGCAGGTCGCCCAGCGTCGCGGCCCCGTTCCGACGAATCTCGTCGCTGGGGACCACCGTCACGGTCGCGAACTGATCGGTCACGATAGGCAACGTGCCCCGAAAATCGGCGGGAGCCGGCGGTGCCGGGGCGCTAGGCCGCTCGGATTGCCCGGGGGTAGACCTTGCCGTGCCCCGGCGGGCCGACGAGCGTACGAGTGTCGTGTGGGTTGGCCTAGCGTGGCGCACGATCGGGCTGGGCGCGTTGACCACGATTCCGGGCAGGGCTGTCTGGGCGGAAACGTCATCGGGGATCGCCATGACAAGCGCCGGAAGCGACGCCGCACCGAGGCGCGCGATTGCAAGAAAATGACTGGAAGAAACGGGCATCTGGCTGGTCCTGACACGGCCGGACGTTCCGCTCGCAGCGGTCGGGAGGCCGTTAAAGTCGATAGGCAAACTTGCGAAATTCGTCGGCAATGGCTCGCGCGGCGCGCTGGCCTGTTGCCTGATCGACGTCAGGAGGCGGGAGGAGCGCGCGGCTGAAAGACGGCGTGCCGCGGTTCGAGGTGCTTGAATTCGGCTTCGGTGGCCAGGTACAGGAAATGATAGGCATCCGGCAGCAGCAAAACCGGGGGCCCGGTGAACATCACCGAGCCCGCGAGCGCCATGACAGCGCAAACGGCGCAGTAATCGCTGTCCTTATCGTGATCTGACGCCGGTTCAGCCGGTCGCGTGGCCGCGGTATTTGCGGAATCCCTGACGAATGCGTCTCGGGTCGCGATAGGCTTGTCGGCCTCGATCCGGCCGGCGTCTCTGGCCTGCATCGAGAGGGAGGACGCCGCGAGCGCCGTGGAGCCGTGATGATGTCCGAACGACAGCACAAACTGGATCGCAAGCGCGAGCAGCGCGAGCCGCGATCCGTGTTTGAGGTTTGACCGGAACCACTTCATTGCAACGTGCCCCACGCCCTCCCGGCATTTCCTCCGGTGGCTCGGATGTTACAATATAACATCCAGGTTCCGGCCTGATGTCAACGGTGACTTGCGGCGGCGGCCCTACGATATGGTAGTCAAGCTCGCGACTGTGGGTTTTGTGCAACGGATGGCAAGAAGCGGAGGTTCAGCGTCCTTCCCGAAGCCAGGTTGCTGCAAAGGCGCCGAGCAGCAGCAATAGCCCGATCAGTCCGGCGAACACCGGCAGCACGCCGACGCTGCGGACCACGCTGGCGTTACGCATCCGTACGCCCAACCAGCCTTCGCCGCGAAAAACGCTGGAGGCATGCACCGGAACGATGCGCGGAACGTCGATGTCCGAACCATTCGCGATCCGCCGGGCGTCACCGCCGCTGGCCTGCGCCAGCGGCTTAAGCGCGTCGATAGTTGACGTAACCTCGGAAAATTCCTTCGGATTGACCGGCCCGACATTGACCAGAGCTTTCAGCGTGCCGTCGGTCGCCTGCCACAATCCGAGTTCGTCCGCCGTCAGCGCCGCCTTCCACAAACCGGGTTCGGCGGCCTTCAGCAACAGTTCCCGGGTCTTGCCGGAGGGCGAGGTCACGGTGACCGGAGCGACGGCGTCGGCCATGGTCTGGCGCTGCACAACGAGGTCCTTGCCCTGGACCGTGAGCCGCAGGGTCTCTTCCTCGAGCTCGGGCTGCTTCATCAGCCAGTGCGACATCCGCCGCAGCAGGTCGAGATGCGGTCCGCCGCCCTCATAGCCCCGTGCCCACAGCCAGATGTGATCCGATAACAGCAGCGCCACCCGGCCTTCGTCATATCGCGACAGCAACAGCAACGGCTGGCCGTCGGCGCCGGTCATGACGGGCGGCACCGACACGTTGCGGGTGTCGACTTCGCGGAAGAATCGGCTCCAGTGCGGCGGATCGCTCGCGGAACCTTCGAGCCCTCGGGTGACAGGATGGCGTTTACCGGCATCGCTCAGACGGGCGTGGAACGGTTTTTCGGTGACGCCGACCGGTTCTGCCGGCAGCACGGTGTCCAGCGGCGTCCGCCAGATGCTGGTGGTCGAGGCGTAGTCCGGTCCGGCTGAAACCAGCACCGCGCCGCCCGCGCGCACGTAGCGCGCGATATTGTCGAAATAGGCGGTCGGCAACACGCCCTGGCGCGCGTAGCGGTCGAAGATGATGAGCTGAAATTCGTTGATCTTCTCCTGAAACAGCTCGCGCGTCGGAAAAGCGATCAGCGACAGTTCGTGGATCGGCGTGCCGTCCTGCTTTTCAGGCGGGCGCAGGATCGTGAAGTGCACCAGATCGACGCTGGGGTCCGACTTCAAGAGGTTGCGCCATGTTCGTTCGCCCGAATGCGGCTCCCCCGATACCAACAGCACTCGCAGCTTGTCGCGGACGCCGTCGATCGGCACCACGGCGCGATTGTTGACCGGCGTCAATTCGTTCGCCAGCGGCGAGACTTCGATCTCGACGATATTCTGGCCGGCATGTTTGATGCCGACATCGACGTTGACGGTTTCCCCGCTCAGAACGGTGCGCTCGCTGATGACTTCGCCGTCGCGGCGCACCACTGCTTTCGCGCGCTCGCCGCTGACGCCCTGGTCGTCGAGCCGATAGGTGACCGTCTGGGTCTGGCCGACGATGCCGAAACGCGGCGCGGCGACAATCGCGACGCGGCGGTCGCGTTCGTCCGTGTGGCCGGTGATAAGGGCATGGACCGGCGCCTTGAATCCTAAGGCGGAGACGTTGCCCGGAACGTCGTGAACGCGCCCGTCGGTGATCAGGAAGGCGCCGGCGACGCGGTCGGTCGGCACATCGGACAGGGTCGTGGAAAGTGCCGAGAACAGCCTGGTGCCGTCGGTCTCGCCGTCCGCCTGGCCTGCATCGACGACGCGGACTTCAAGCCCCTTGATCCGCTTGAGGCGATCAACCAGTGCTTCGCGCGTTCTTGCGGCCTGATCGGTGCGGTTGCCGAAATTCTGGCTCGGGCTTTTGTCGACGATGACGGCGGCCACCGAGGACAGCGGTTCGCGCTCTTCCCGGGTGAACGACGGATTGGCGAGCGCGAGCAGGACCAGCGCCAGCGCCGCCACCCGCACCGCCGCGCCGCGGGCGCGGGCGATCATGAGCAGCGCCGCGATCACGACAATGGCGGCGAAGGCGCTCCACAGCACGATCACGGGAACCAGCGGGGCGAAGGCGATGCCGTACTGCATGCTGCGGTCCTATTGGCCCAGCCGTTCGATCAGCGCGGGAGCATGAACCTGATCGGCCTTGTAGTTGCCGGTCAGCGTGTACATCACGATGTTCACTCCGGCGCGGAACGCGAATTCGCGTTGACGTGGCTCGCCCGGCGAGAGCGGCAGCATCGGTTGGCCATCGGGACGCATGGCCCAGGCGCCGGCGAGATCGTTCGAGGTGATGATGATCGGGGAAACGCCGTCGCCGCCCCGCGCCGGTCGTGAGGCCGCTTCGTCGTCCTCATTGCGCGGCATGGCCTCGACCCAGGTCTGGCCGGTGGTGAAGCGGCCCGGAAAGGCCTGCAGAAGATAGAAGGTCTTGGCCAGCACATGCTCGTGTGGCACCGGTTCGAGCTCAGGGATGTCGAGCGAGGTCAGGATGGTGCGCAGTTGTTGCATCCCGGGCGTTTGGGATTCGCCGTCCGCCCCCGGCAGCGCATCGATTGCGTCGCGGGTGTCGAACACAATGGTGCCTCCCTGCTTCATGTAGGCGTCGATCTTGTCGAGAGCGTTTTGCGGCGGCGTCGGCGCGCCCGGCACCACCGGCCAGTAAATCAGCGGGAAGAACGCCAGTTCGTCGCGCGCCGGATCGACGCCGACCGGATCGCCGGCTTCAAGCGCCGTGCGTTGCGCCAGAAACAGTGTCAGTCCGCTCATGCCCGCCTTGACGATGGCGTCGACGTCGGCGTTGCCGGTCACGATATAGGCGAGCCGGGTCCGCGAGACGGCCTTCACGGCGAACTCGTCACTGGCGCTGTCGGCGTGCGAAGGTGAAGGCGCTATCGCAACCGCCGGCAGGGCAAGCGCGGCAGCCAGCGCCGCTTGAGCCGCGCGGCGACGCAACAGCATGGCCATGCCGCCGCCAAGCAGCGCCACGATGACGGCGTCCGCCAGAAACAGCGCAAGCGCCGATGACAGCAGGATACCTCGCAGATCATGCGGTTCGGCATTGGTGAAACTCGCTCGCCGCGCCGTCAGGGTCGAGGTGTCGAGCGGTACGATCCGGTCGGTCGCCGCCAGCGTGTTGACGGCAATCGGCCCGTCGGCCGGGCCGTAGAATCCCGGTGGATGCTCGGTGGTGCCGCGGCCCCGATAGTCGGCCCGCAGGGGTTTCACGGTGGCGGGCGGGGGTCCGAAAGCGCCGAAACCGTCAAGGGTCCGCAGTGGCGCGACGGTTTCCGCCTTGGCGTCGGCGTCTGGAATTCTACCTGGGTTCGCGGTGTAGCCGGAGGCATCGACGATTCGTCGCAGCATCTCGACAAAAGCGCCCGACATCGGCAGGTCGGACCAGCGCATGTCGGCGCTGACGTGAAAGAGCGCCAGCAGGCCCTTGCCGCGGCGCTCGCCGGTCACCAGCGGCGTTCCGTCGATGAGGGAGGCCCAGCTCTTCGCCGCCAGCGTCGCATCCGGTTCGGCCAGCACCTGCCGGCTGACGGTCACGTCATTCGGCACCGCCAGGCCGGCGAACGGTCCGTCCGCGGCGAAAGCAGCGAGATGCTGCGGGGTTTCCCATGTCATGCTGCCGCCCAGCCTGCGGCCGCCGCGCCGCAATTTTACCGGGACCAGGTCGTCGTCCGCCTGCGCCAGGCGCGGCCCGGCGAACCGCACCAGCACGCCGCCCCGCTCGATCCAGCCGTCGATCCGATGGCGCAGTTCCGGGGACAGCGCCCCAACGTCGGCCATAACGATCATTGGCAGCTTCTGATCCAGGAATTGGGTGATGACTTGTTGCGGGGCTCCGCTGTCGCCGAGCCGGACATCGGCGAACGGCGCCAGCGCGCGGCTCAGATAGAAAGTCGATGCAAGCAACGGCTGAGCCCTGTCGGCGTTCGATCCGCTGACCACGCCGATGGCGCGCCGGCGCCAGCGCTTGTCGAGCAATTGCACCGCGCCCGCCGATCTCTCCCCGGCGATCTCCAGCCGGGCGATATCGTTCCGCAACTCCAGCGGCAGGTCGAACGCGGCTTCCGCTTCGCGATTCTGAGGCGCAAACGCATATCGCGTCTCGCCGATCGGCGCCCCTTTCTGGTCGAGCGCACGGACGACCCCGTCGGCTGCGCCGTTCGTATTGGCGCGCAGTATCTTCACGGTCATCCGCGCCGCGGCGTTTTCCGCCGCGGTCAGCGCACGGGCGGGCAGCGTGCCGCCTTCGACGATGGTCAGGGGACGGTCGCCGATCACCTTGCGAAGTCCGTCGACGAATTCCGTTCCACGCCCGCTGTCGATCCCGTCGGTCAGCCACGCGATATTGCTGTCACCCGTGGTGTTCAGGAAGCGTGCGAGCGCCGGCAGCGTTTCGACGCGTTCGACGGCATATGGCTTCGGAGCAAGCTGCCGCAGCGCTACGCGCGCGGTTCCGGCGGGCATCAGCGTGATGTTCTGCGCCGGGTCCGACAAGGGCACGATGGCAACGCCTCGACGGTCGCTGTCGGCTTCAGTGATCAGTTGATCCGCGGCCTTGATCCGCGTCTCCCAGCTCGAGGCGGCGCTCCAGCCATCGTCGAGCAGGATCGTCAAGGGCGCGGTGCTGTGGGCTGCGCCGGTTTTGGGATTCCACACCGGTCCGGCAGCCGCGAGAATCACCAGCGCCGCCGCCGCAAGACGCAGTGCGGTCAGCCACCACGGGGTGCGCGAAGGCGTTTCTTCCTTCGGCGCGATGTCGAACAGCAGTCGCGCCGGCGGAAAATCGATCCGGCGCGGGCGCGGCGGCATCACCCGAAGCAGCCACCATAGCAGCGGCAGGCTGAGCAGGCCGAGCAGCATCAGCGGTTGCAGGAATGACAGCGGAAGGGCCGGCATCACGCGACGCGCCCCGCTTTGGCCGAGCCGCCGCCGCTTCCCCTGCTCGCCATCATGCCGCTGTGGAGGAACAACAGCAGGTCCGCGGCGGACCGGTCGGTGGTGTGGGTCGAGAACAGCCAGTCGAGCGTTTGGGTTTCCGCGCGGATCTGGTCGCGATGCAGCGCGACGCGCGCGTGGTAGTCGCCGGCCCATCGTTCGGCGCGGCCGGCGGTGATGACCCGGCCGTCCTCGGGTTCGACAAATTCGACACGCCCTGCATAGGGGAATGTCTCTTCGGCTGGATCGACCACTTGCAGCAGCGTGCCGTGCGCGCCGGAAGCCGATAGTCCGGCCAGCATGGACCGGATATCGGCGATCGGCGACCAGAAGTCCGACAGCACGACGATCTCCGACCGGGCAGACGGAACGAACGAGGGGGGCAGGCTAGTGCGCGCGCGATCGTCATGAAGCATCGCCTGGGCTATCCTGTCGATGACGTTGCGGTTCGCGGTTGGATTTATCAGCCCCGGAACGCCGACGCGTTCACCGCCGGCCACGAGTAATTCAGCCAATGCGAAGGCCACGATCAAAGCGCGCTCGAGCTTGCTGTCGCGTGCGTTTTGGGAGGCAAAGGCCATCGACGCCGAGCGATCGGGCCACACCCACACGGTGTGCGCAGCCTCCCACTCGTGCTCGCGGACGTAGAGATGATCGTCGCGTGCGGAGCGGCGCCAGTCGACGTGCTGCGAAGGTTCGCCGGACACGAAACGTCGATATTGCCAGAAACTTTCGCCGGGGCCGGGACGGCGGCGGCCATGGAGACCGTGGATCACATTGGCGGCGATGCGCCGGGCTTCCAGCACCAGACGCGGCAGCGACGCCGCCAGCGTGCGGCTTTCACCATCAGCACGTCTGACGGCTTCAATTTCGTGCCCGACGTGTCCGGCTGCTGCGGCCATCAACCGATCCGCGTCTTGAGTTGTTTGATGACGTCGGGAATGGAGCGGCCTTCCGCGCGGGCCGAGAACGTCAGCGCCATGCGATGCTTGAGCACCGGCTCGGCGAGGTCGAGAACGTCGTCGATCGATGGCGCAAGACGTCCGTCAAGCAGAGCGCGGGCGCGCACCGCCAGCATCAGCGACTGGCTGGCGCGCGGCCCCGGTCCCCACGCGATCAGTTTTCCGGGTTCGCCGCTCTCCGGTCCGGGGCGCGCCGACCTGACCAGCGAAAGAATGGCTTCGACCACGCTGTCGCCCACTGGAAGCCGCCGCACCAGCCGCTGCGCGGCAAGAACGACGTCGGCATTCATTGCGGCTTTCGCCAGCGTCTCCTCGGCGCCGGTCGTCTCGAACAGGATGCGGCGTTCAGCGTCGCGATCCGGATAGTCGACATCGATCTCCATCAGGAAACGGTCGAGCTGCGCTTCGGGCAGCGGATAGGTGCCTTCCTGCTCCAGCGGATTTTGCGTCGCCAGCACATGGAAGGGTTTGGGCAGGTCGTGGCGCACGCCGGCGACGGTGATGTGCTGCTCCTGCATCGCCTGCAAGAGCGCTGATTGCGTGCGCGGGCTGGCGCGATTGATTTCGTCCGCCATCAAAAGCTGTGCGAATACCGGCCCGGCAATGAAGCGGAACGAGCGCTTGCCGCTACCGCTCTCGTCCAGCACTTCGGCGCCGAGGATGTCCGACGGCATCAGGTCCGGCGTAAACTGGACGCGTTTGGCGTCAAGTCCGAGCGTCACGCCGAGCGTCTCCACGAGCTTGGTCTTGGCGAGGCCGGGAACGCCGATGAGGAGCGCATGCCCACCGGAGAGGACGGTCACAAGCGTGTTTTCGATAACCCGGTCCTGACCGAAGATGACGGAGGAAATCGCGTCCCGCGCCGCGCGAACTTGCCCGGCGACCTGCTCGGCCGAGCGGACGATCACGTCTTCGAGTTTCTCGACACTCTTGTCCGAGTCCATAGCCATCCGTCACTCCCTGCGCGAGGCCACGCGATTTGCGTCCTCGCGCCATGAACTGTTCAATCCGCGCAAACGCCATGCATTCATTAGAACCAAACTATTCCCACAATATCCGGTTTCTCGAGTTTGAGCGGCATCATGAAATGGCGAATGAGCGCGTCGATTCCGATGCCCGATCCGCATCGGCTAGTGTGGCGTTCCCCTTTGTGGCAGAAGAGGTGACCAGCGTCGGGGTAAACCATGGCGAAGCAAGGGCGGCCTGCTAGTCGGACATTGGACGGCCTGACCGCCGCCGCGCGCGATGCCGCGGGCTCGCCCGGCAGCGAGCTGCCGCCGGTACATCTGTGGAATCCACCGTTTTGTGGCGATCTGGACATGCGAATCGCTGGCGACGGCACATGGTATTATATGGGGACGCCTATTGGCCGGCCTGCGCTGGTGCGTCTGTTCTCCACGATCCTGAAATACGAGGATGGCAGATACTTTCTGGTGACGCCAGTGGAGAAAGTGGGCATCAGCGTCGATGACGCCCCGTTTCTGGCCGTCGAAATGGTCGGGAATCGGGACGAAAATGGCCGCCTGCTTCGGTTCCGTACCAATGTCGGTGATTGGGTGCCATGCGATTTTGAGCACCGGCTGCGTTTCGAGCGCTCGGAGGGGGGCGGATTGAAGCCCTATCTGCACGTTCGCGCCGGTCTCTGGGCCAAGGTGACAAGGTCGTTGTATTACGATCTTGTTGACATGGGTGAGCAACGGATGGTCGATGGTCAAATGATGTTCGGGGTCGAATCGGGCGGCGGGTTCTTCGCGATGGCGGATGCGGAGCAGGTGAGGGACGCAGGTTGAACGTTCCCATGGTGAACACAGGCGTCGCGAACCCAGATGTCGGCCCTGAGACGTTTTTCGACCGCGCCCGGGCACGGTTGCGTTTCGACATCCCGCCCGGACTGACGGACGCCGGCATCGTTCCGTTGACCGGCGACCATGACAACGATGCCGTGCTCCGGACGATCGCTCTGGAAAAGCCGATCCGGCCCGCGGCGGTGCTGATCCCGGTGGTCGCGCGTGAGCAGCCGACCGTGCTGCTGACGCAACGCGCGGCGCATCTCAGCGAACACGCCGGCCAGATCGCGTTTCCCGGCGGCAAGATCGACGCGGCCGACGCCTCGCCCATCGATGCGGCGCTGCGCGAGGCATGGGAAGAAGTCGGGCTGACGCGCGACTTTGTGGAGCCGATCGGGTATCTTGATCTTTATGGTACAAGTTTCGGCTTCCGTATCCTGCCGACGGTGGCGCGAGTGAGGCCGGGATTTGATCTTCGCATCAATACGGATGAAGTGGACGACGCATTCGAGGTGCCGTTGTCCTTTCTGATGAATCCTCTCAATCACAAACTCGGCCGGAAGCAATTCCGCGGCAAAACGCGCTCGTTCTACGAGATGCCGTTCGCCGAGCGAAATATCTGGGGCGCAACTGCCGGGATCCTGCGCGTGCTGTACGAGCGAGTCTATCTGAAATGATCCGTCCCGTTCTAATGGAACTCGGAATCTTCCTGATTCCGTTTGCGATCTACGCGGCATATCTGATCGCCAACCGTGTGGACTTCATGATTGCGGCCTCATGGCCACAGCACGTCGTGGTGAGGCTCTCGCTCGCGGCGCTGGTGCTGGTCGTCGTCAGTTTCGTTCTGTTGGCGAATTTCTCGGGCGCGCCGCCGGATTCAACCTATATTCCCGCGCATCTTGAGAATGGCAAACTCGTGCCCGGAGTTGAGAGGTGAACAAGGCCCGCCCGCTATGCGATGCGGGCTGGCTGAAATCGGGTCCGGCAGTGCGCGTTCTTGCGCTGCTCAATGGTAACGGCGAGGAGGCGCGGGTCGTCGGCGGCGCGGTCCGCAACGCCTTGATGGGGCTGCCCGTGGGCGAGATCGACGTCGCCACCACGGCGCCGCCCGAAGAAGTCATGCGCCGCGCGGCCTCGGCCCGCATCAAAAGTATTCCGACCGGAATTGAACACGGCACGGTTACGCTGGTCGTCGAAGGCCGGCCATTCGAAATCACGACGCTGCGCGAAGACGTTGAAACCTTCGGCCGCAGGGCCAAGGTTGCGTTCGGCCGGGATTGGGCGCGCGATGCCGAGCGCCGCGATTTTACCATCAACGGTCTGTCAGTCGATAGCGATGGGACAGTACACGATCACGTCGGCGGACTCGATGACATCGCGGCTAAGCGGGTGCGCTTCATCGGTGATCCGGATCGGCGCATCGCAGAGGATTACCTGCGCATACTCCGCTTTTTCCGGATTCACGCGGCCTATGGCGCAGGCGAACCTGACCGCAATGGCCATCTCGCCTGCATTCGCGGCCGCGCCGGACTTGTCACGCTGTCGGCCGAACGGGTGCGGGCGGAGATGCTGAAGCTGCTGGTCGCGGAAGGCGCGGTGGAGGCAGTGGTGGCGATGGAGGATGGCGGCCTGCTGCTGGCTCTTCTCGGCGGGGTCTCCTATCGTGGACCGCTCGCGGCGATGATGGCGGCAGAGCGCGCGCTGGAACTTGCGCCGGATCCGATCCGCCGGCTCGCGGCGCTTGCGGTATCGGTCACCGAAGATGCGCGGCGGATTGCGCAGAGATTGCGGCTTTCCAATGCCGAGGCGAAAGAGCTGGACTCGATGGGTCATCGCTGGTGGCGGCTCGGCGGCATGGACGAGGCGACCGCGCGGCGGCGGTTGTACCGGCTTGGCGCGACGCGCTTTCGCGACCGGCTGATGCAGGCGTGGTCGCGGGCTGGGCTCGGCGCCGATCCGGCGCCGTGGCTAAACGTCGCAAGCCTGCCGCAGCGCTGGCAGCCGCCGGCCTTTCCTTTGAAGGCCGGCGATTTCGTCGCACGCGGAATCGCGGAAGGTCCGGCGCTCGGACACGTCTTGACGATCGCGGAAGATGCCTGGCTGGCCGAGGATTTCCCGCTCGATTCCGCGCGGCTTTCGGCGATCGCCGATCAGACCGTTGCACGGTTCACGCGCGATCACCGGCTGTGAGCGCGGGCGGAATACTCCGTCATGGCCATTTCACCTCGGGAGGCATCGAGGAGAGAATCGACTCGACGTTACCTCCGGTCTTCAGCCCGAAAATGGTGCCGCGGTCGTAAAGAAGATTGAACTCGGCGTAACGTCCCCGCCGGATCACCTGCTCCTCGCGATCGGCCGCCGTCCAGGGCGTGTTGAAATTGCTGCGCACGATCTCGGGGTAGACCCTGAGCAGCGCCCGCCCGACATCCTGCGTGAAGGCGAGATCGGCATCCCAATCGCCGCTGTCATGCCAGTCATAGAAGATGCCGCCGATCCCGCGCGCTTCCTTGCGATGCGGCAGATAGAAATACTCGTCGCACCAGGTTTTGTATTTGTCGTACGGGGCGATGGCGGCGTGAGCGTCGCAGGCGGACTTCATCGCCGCGTGGAATGCGACGCTGTCGGGATCCTCCTGCGTGCGGCGCCGCATCAGCACCGGCGTCAGGTCGCCGCCGCCGCCGAACCATGCTTTCGTGGTCACCACGAAGCGCGTGTTCATGTGAACGGCGGGAATATGCGGATTGCGCATATGGGCGATCAACGAGATGCCCGACGCCCAGAAATTCGGATCATCCGCAGCTCCCGGAATTTGCGCGCGAAACTCCGGCGCGAATTCGCCGTGCACGGTCGAGCAGTGCACGCCGACCTTCTCGAACAGCCGCCCGTGCATCATCGACATGACGCCGCCGCCTCCGGGCTGCCCGGTGTGGTCGGTGCGCTCCCACGGCGTGCGGACGAAACGTCCCGCGCTGCCGGGATAGAGCGAGGCGGGCGCGTCATCTTCCAGCTTTTCAAAAGCCGAGCAGATATCGTCGCGCAGTTGCTCGAACCAGGATCGCGCGCGGGTTTTGTGGTTGTCGAGCAGGGAGGCGTCCATCGGAGATTCCTTAAAAGACTTTGTCGTTGTGAGCAGTGCAAGCAACGAAACGGTCCGGCCTTGTCGTTGCTGCCGGATTGCTTCGCGGAGCTTGTGCCCGGGCTCGCCCCAGGCAAGACGCGGGTGTTCGCAATGACAAGTGTAGATTCAATTTTCAGGCCCGAAATAGGCGCAGCTTTCGCCGCAACTATCGCGATGCACGCTGACGCGTGTCACGTGTCCTGCGTGCTGGACATGATCCCAGATGAAACGCGCCAGATTTTCAAGCGTCGGCAGACCAAGCCCTTCGATATCGTTGAGAAGCTTATGGTCGAGCTTGTTCCGGACTTTGTCCATGCTTCGTTCGAGCAGGCCGAGATCGAGCACCATTCCGCTCGCGGGATCAGGCTTGCCGCGAAGGCTCACCTCAGCCCGAAACGAATGGCCGTGGATTTCCATGCTCGCGATTCCCAATGTCGTCCCCGGCAGCGCGTGCGCGGCCTCGAAGCGGAATGATTTCGTCAACTCCCACATTCCTGAAAACCGCCTCTCATCCAAATTCGCTCCGCCGGGCTTGATCCTGCAGTTCATCCTGTTCCTAGAGGTGGACGGCGAGCCTGCAAGGAATGCATTTATTCACCCCTGTTAGGGATTCATCTACCTTATTCCGATCGTCTTGTGTGTCTGCAGGCTGAGCCGCCACTGCGGGTGCCGCAGGCAATAATCGATGGCGCGCGCGGTGTTGTCGGCCGCGTCCGGCCCATCCATCGGCTGCAACGAAAATCGCTCGAAGGCGAGGTCCTTGAAATCCTCGGGCCGGATATTCTCTTGCGGATAGACCAGCTTGAGTTCGTGACCTTTGGTGACCCGCAAATCGGCGCCGGCCTTGGGACTGACACACAGCCAGTCGATGCCGTCGGGCGGCACGATGGTGCCGTTGGTCTCGATTCCGATTTCGAACCTGCGAGCGTGCAACGCATCGATGAATGCTTTGTCAACCTGTAACAGCGGCTCACCGCCGGTCAACACGGCGTAACGGTGGGCGGCGGGTCCGATCCATTGCGCCGCAACCGTTTCCGCCAGCGCATCGGCAGTATCGTAGCGGCCACCTAGCGTTCCGTCGGTGCCCACGAAATCAGTGTCGCAAAACGCGCAGGTGGCCGAAGCGCGGTCCTTTTCGCGGCCGCTCCAAAGGTTGCAGCCGGAGAAGCGACAGAATACCGCGGCCCTGCCGGCATGGGCGCCTTCGCCCTGCAGCGTCAGAAAAACCTCCTTGATCGCGTAACTCACGAAGACCTTCCCGGGGCGTCCGACCCCGTCTGCCGCAAGGCCTCGCCCACTGCCATGGCCGCCGCCATGGCGACGTTCAGCGAGCGCAGCCCAGGCCTGACCGGTATCACCAAAGTTGCGTCCGCGGCGTCCGCGACCGCGTCCGGAACTCCCGCGCTTTCGCGTCCGAACAGTAAAATATCTGTATCGGCAAAGCGATGGTCCAGATAGGGGCGTGCGCCCTTGGTCGTAAACAATACCAGCCGGCCGCCATCTGCGGCGCGCCATTGCTGGAATTTCTGCCATGAATCGTGGCGCACAATGGCGACCTCGTCGAGGTAGTCCATGCCCGCACGGCGGAAATGGCGGTCCGAGACCGGAAACCCGGCAGGCTCGATGATATGGGCTTCGACGTCGAGGCAGGCACACAAACGGAGAATTGTCCCGGTGTTTTGCGGTATATCAGGTTGGAAGAGCGCGACCCGCATGAATTCGATGCTTTCCCTGCTTCGCGGCTACGGGAGGATTTGTGCGCTGCACGAATGAGACCGATAGCGCACTTGCGCTCACTCAACGACGATGCCAATAAAACGGCCAATCACACGGCCGCTCGAAAGACGTATCTCTCCTGGGAATGGGTACACCATAACAATAAGACCGGCAGCGAATAAGAAAGGGTTGGAATCGTGACGACATCGTCTTCGGCAGGACAAAGCCGCCGTGATTTCCTTTTCGTGGCAACCGGCGCCGTCGCCGCCGTCGGCGCGGCGGCCGCGGCATGGCCGCTGGTAGCTCAGCTGAACCCGGATGCCTCCACGGTCGCCGCCGGCGCCCCCATTGAAGTCGATCTCGCTCCGATCGCCGATGGGCAGGACATCAAGGTGTTCTGGCGCGGCAAGCCGATCTACATCATGCACCGCACCAAGAAACAGATCGAGGAAGCCCGCGACGTCAATGTCGCGAGCCTGCCTGATCCGCAGCCGGATTCCGCGCGTGTCAAGGAGGGCCATGACCAGTGGCTGGTCGTCATCGGCATCTGCACCCATCTCGGCTGCATTCCAATTGCGCATGAAGGGAACTACGACGGATTTTTCTGTCCGTGCCATGGGTCTCAGTACGATTCTTCAGGCCGCATCCGCCAGGGGCCGGCGCCGCTCAATCTTGCCATTCCGCCTTACGCCTTTGTTTCCGACAGCAAGATCAGGATCGGATAAGGCCGAAAAGCCCCTAACCGAACGCGTCGCGTCATTCTTCAGGATCGCATCATGAGCGGACCATCCAGCTTTCAGCCGCAAAATTCAGTCCTCAAATGGATCGAGCGGCGCTTGCCGATCTTCGGCCTCGTCCATTCCTCGTTCGTCGCCTATCCGACACCGCGCAACCTGAACTATTGGTGGACCTTCGGCGGCATCCTCTCGTTCATGCTCGGGGTGCAAATCATCACCGGCGTCATTCTGGCGATGCACTATACGCCGCACGCCGATCTCGCCTTCAACTCGGTCGAAGCCATCGTGCGCGATGTCGATTACGGCTGGCTGCTGCGTTACCTTCATTCGAACGGCGCCTCGATGTTCTTCATCGCCGTTTATATTCACATGCTTCGCGGCCTGTATTACGGCTCCTACAAGGAACCGCGCGAGATTCTCTGGATCCTGGGCGTTATCATCTACCTCCTGATGATGGCGACCGGCTTCATGGGTTACGTGCTGCCGTGGGGCCAGATGAGCTTCTGGGGCGCGACCGTCATCACCAACCTGTTCTCCGCCATTCCCTATTTCGGCGAAAGCATCGTGACCCTGCTATGGGGCGGCTATTCGGTCGGCAATCCGACACTGAATCGTTTCTTCTCGCTGCACTACCTGCTGCCGTTCGTGATCGCCGGCGTGGTCGTGCTGCACGTCTGGGCGTTGCATGTCGCGGGACAGAACAACCCGGCTGGCGTCGAGCCAAAGACGGCGAAGGATACGGTGCCGTTTACACCCTATGCGACGATCAAGGATGCGTTCGGCCTTTCGTGCTTCATCCTGTTCTATTGCTGGTTCATCTTCTACATCCCGAACTATCTCGGTGATCCCGACAACTACATCCCGGCCAACCCGGGCGTGACGCCCGCGCACATCGTGCCGGAATGGTACTATCTTCCGTTCTACGCGATCCTGCGCTCGATCCCGAACAAGCTCGCGGGTGTGGCGGCGATGTTCAGCGCTATCCTGATCCTGGCCTTCCTGCCCTGGCTCGATTCCGCCAAGACCCGCTCGATGCGTTATCGTCCGCTCGCCAAGCAATGCTTCTGGATCTTCGTCGGTGTTTGTCTCGGCCTTGGTTATCTCGGCGCGAAGCCGCCGGAAGGCGTTTATGTGGTCGCTGGCCGCATCCTGACGGCTTGCTACTTCGCCTATTTCCTGATCGTGCTGCCGATCCTGAGCCGCATCGAAAAGCCGCGAACTGTCCCCAATTCAATCGCCGATGATGTGCTGGGGAAGAAAAAAAGTGTCGTGGCCTCGGCCCTGGCGGTGATCGGGGCTGTCGGATTGCTGGCGCTGGATGGCGGTTCGACGGCGAGGGCGGCCGAGCATGGCCCGACTCCACCCTCAGTGAACTGGTCGTTCGCCGGCCCGTTCGGAAAATTTGATCAGGGCCAGTTGCAGCGCGGCTACAAGATCTACAAGGAAGTCTGCTCGGCCTGCCACTCCATGAATCTCGTGCATTATCGCAATCTGACCGATCCGGGCGGCCCCGGCTTCTCGATTGCCCAGGCCGAGGCGCTGGCTGCCGAGATTCAGGTGAAAGACGGGCCCAACGACGCCGGCGAGATGTTCGAGCGGCCCGGACGTGTTGCCGACAAGTTTCCGGCGCCGTTTCCCAACGAGAACGCCGCTCGCGCGGCCAATGGCGGCGCGGCTCCCCCCGATCTCTCCCTGATGGCCAAGGCGCGCGGCTATGAGCGTGGTTTCCCGCAGTTCATTTTCGATGCCTTCACGCAGTTTCAGGAGAAAGGCCCGAACTACATCCACGCTATTTTGACAGGGTTCGAGGAAACGCCGCCGGAAGGGTTCGAGCTTCCGGATGGATCGACCTACAACAAGTACTTTCCCGGTCATGCCATGAAGATGCCAAGCGTGCTGGCGGATGATCAGGTGACCTATGATGACGGGACACCGCAGAAGGTCGATCAGTATGCGAAGGATGTGGCGGCGTTTCTGATGTGGACCGCCGAGCCGAAGCTCGAGGAGCGCAAACGGCTCGGCTTTCAGGTCATGATTTTCATGATCATCCTTACCGGACTGCTCTACTTCACCAAAAGGGCGGTCTGGGCTGACGCGCATTGAGGTTCTGCCCGTCTCAAGACAAAAAGGCTCCCATATGGGAGCCTTTTTGATTTTTGTATGTAACGAAGCCGATCCAAGCAGCGACGGGGCCAAGTTCGAATTGTGATGCGAGGGCGGGAAGGGCCGTTTGCTCAGCGCTTGAACAGGCCCATCACTGCCGATTTCGCCAGCGTGTTGAAATGAAGCTGGAACCCGATCACCGCCGCTGAGGTGTCAGCGCTGGCATTGATGTTGCCTCCCACGGCGTGCACGGTGAAGAAATAACGGTGCGGGTGATCGCCTTCAGGCGGGCAGGGGCCGCCATAGCCGGCGGTGCCGTAGTCGGTGCGGGTTTGCAGCGCGCCTCTTGGAAGCTTGCCGCTGCCGGGATTGCCGGCGTCGAGCACCAGCTCTGTCACCGAGGGTGGAATATTGATGACGACCCAATGCCAGAAGCCGCTCCCGGTCGGCGCGTCCGGATCGAAGCAGGTTACGGCGAAGCTCTTCGTGCCTGCCGGCGCGCCGCTCCAGCGCAGATGCGGCGACCGGTTGCCACCCGCGCAGCCGAAACCGAAATCCGCCGACAGGACATGATCGTTGTCGAGGTAGTCGCCATCCTTGAAACTGTTGCTCACGACTTTGAACGTCATGATGTTCTCCCGGCTCATAGCGTTTTCGAGCGGCGTGGAATCCGGTTCGCGTGAAGAAAACGCATCAAATCAAAATCATGGACGGGAATCTAACCCGGATTGCTGGATGCGCAACCGGGTCATCGCGGCGGACTCGACCTCGCCGCGAAGGCGGCTCGCGTCCGGCCGCGAACGCCCTTGACATCGTACCAATGGAATGGTGATTCCCCGGCATGAATCCTGCCGCTCGCCCGTTCCGTTTCTGGTGGCCCGCTTTCTGAAGCTGGCCGGCGCGATTTTGCTCAATTCTAATCGTCGAAAGCCGTCATGCAGAGCGACGGCCTTTTTTGTTTGTCCTGTGTGGCGCACTCTCCGCAAGTCTCGTAAGAGGACTGCATGAACAGGACCGTCTTTTCCCTTCCCGCGCAAAGCGAGTACCTGACCGCCGGCGGTCTCTCGATCAGCCGGTCGATCGAGCATTTTACCGGCGGCAGCAGGCTCGACGACCTGATCGGCCTGCTCGACAGCCGGCGCGGCGTGGTGCTGTCGTCCGGCACGACGGTGCCGGGCCGTTATGAGAGTTTCGACCTCGGCTTTGCCGATCCGCCGCTCAAGATCGAAACCGCGGGATTCAGTTTTGCCATCGAGGCCACCAATGCGCGCGGCGAGGTGCTGATCGCTTTCCTTGGCGAGACCCTGAGCGAGCCCTGTGCGGTCCTCACTGAGAAGACCGCCCGCCGGATCGCTGGCCATATCGTGCGCGGCGATGCGCCGGTGGAGGAAGACCAGCGCACCCGGCGCGCAAGCGTGATGTCGCTGGTGCGGGGGCTGGTGGCGGCTTTTTCCTCGACGGCTGACCCCATGCTCGGGCTGTACGGCGCGTTCGCCTATGATCTCGTATTCCAGATTGAAGATCTGGTGCAGAAACGCGCGCGTGAAGACGATCAGCGCGACATCGTGCTGTTTATCCCCGACCACCTGCTCGCTTATGATCGCGCCACTGGCCGCGGAGTCGTACTGTCCTACGATTTCGCATGGAAGGACCGTTCCACCACGGGGCATCCGCGCGATACATCCGAAAGCGTCTACGCGAAGACATCGCGCCAGGGCTTTACCGATCACGCTCCGGGCGAATATCAGGCGACGGTGGAAACGGCGCGCGCCGCGTTCGCGCGCGGCGACCTGTTCGAGGCGGTCCCCGGGCAGTTGTTCGCCGAGCCCTGCGAACGCTCGCCGGCCGAGGTGTTTCAGCGGCTGTGCAGGATCAATCCGTCGCCCTATGGCGGATTGGTCAATCTCGGAGACGGCGAGTTTCTTGTTTCCGCCTCGCCGGAAATGTTCGTGCGCAGCGACGGTCGCCGCATCGAGACCTGTCCGATTTCCGGGACCATCGCGCGCGGCGCCGACGCCATTGGCGACGCCGAGCAGATCCGCGAGTTGCTCAACTCGGAGAAAGACGAATTCGAACTCAACATGTGCACCGACGTCGATCGCAACGACAAGGCGCGCATCTGCATGCCGGGAACGATCAAAGTGCTCGCCCGCCGCCAGATTGAGACGTATTCCAAGCTGTTTCATACCGTCGATCACGTCGAGGGCATCCTGCGGCCCGGTTTCGATGCGCTCGATGGATTCCTCACCCACGCATGGGCGGTGACGGTGACGGGTGCGCCGAAGAAGTGGGCGATCCAGTTCGTCGAGGACAACGAACGCTCGACGCGGCGCTGGTATGCCGGCGCGTTCGGTGTGGTCGGTTTCGATGGCTCGATCAACACCGGCCTGACCATCCGCACCATCCGTATGAAGGACGGCCTCGCCGAAGTGCGAGTCGGCGCGACCTGCCTGTTCGACAGCAAGCCGGAGCTCGAAGACCGAGAGTGCCAGACCAAGGCGGCGGCACTGTTCCAGGCGCTGCGCGGCGACGCGCCAAAGCCGCTCTCGGCGGTGGCGCCGGACGCGACCGGCTCCGGAAAACGCGTGTTGCTGATCGACCACGACGACAGTTTCGTGCACATGCTGGCGGATTATTTCCGGCAGGTCGGCGCGCGCGTCAGCGTCGTGCGCTACATCCATGCGCAGGACATGCTCGACAAGCAAAACTATGACCTGCTGGTGCTGTCGCCGGGTCCTGGCCGGCCTGAGGATTTCGGTATGGCCAAAACCATCGGCACTGCGCTGGAGAAGAATCTGCCGGTGTTCGGCGTCTGTCTCGGCTTGCAGGGGATCGGTGAATATTTTGGCGGCCGGCTCGGTCAGCTGGCGCAACCGGCGCATGGCAGGCCATCGCGCGTGCAAAATCGCGGCGGCCGGCTGATGCGCAATCTGCCGAACGAGATCGTGATCGGCCGCTATCATTCGCTCTATGTCGAGCGCGACCGCTTGCCCGACGTGCTGGAGGTGACGGCGACCACCGATGACGGGGTGCCGATGGCGATCGAGCACAAGTCGCTGCCGGTCGGCGGCGTGCAGTTTCATCCCGAATCGCTGATGTCGCTCGGCGGCGAGGTCGGCTTGCGGATCGTGGAGAACGCGTTCCGGCTTGCTATCGCTCCCTCCCCCCTTGCGGGGGAGGGTCGGGGGTGACCTGGATTCGGCCCGTCATTGCGGGGAGCGTAGCGACGAAGCACGTACTGCTTCCCTCCCCCACAAGGGGGGAGGGAACGAGGGGAATGCCAACACGATCGGATGTGAACACTCATGGTCCTTGAAGACGATCTGAAAGCCTCCGTCCGCACCATTCCGGATTATCCCAAGCCGGGGGTCATGTTTCGGGACATCACCACGCTCCTCGGTGATGCGCGGGCGTTCCGCCGCGCCGTCGATCAGCTTGTGCATCCCTGGGCCGGCTCGAAGATCGACAAGGTCGCGGGCATCGAGGCGCGCGGCTTTATCCTGGGCGGCGCGGTGGCGCATCAGGTGTCCGCAGGTTTCGTGCCGATCCGCAAGAAGGGCAAGCTGCCGCACCAGACCGTACGGATGGCCTATGCGCTCGAATACGGCACGGACGAAATGGAAATGCACGTCGACGCCATCGCGAAAGGCGAGCGCGTCATTCTGGTGGATGATCTGATCGCCACCGGCGGCACCGCCGAAGGCGCGGTGAAGCTGTTGCGCCAGATCGGCGCCGACGTGGTGGCGGCCTGCTTCATCATCGATCTGCCGGATCTCGGCGGCGCCGCCAAGCTGCGCGCAATGGATGTCCCGGTGCGGACGTTGATGGCATTCGGCGGACATTGAGCCTCCTTTGAGAATGAAGGCAATGGATCGCTGACCGCTGTTACATCAGTTGTCGTTCGATCTCGCGAAAGCCGAAATAGTTGTGGCGGATCCACTGGTGCAGTTCGGTTGAAGAATCCGTCTCCGTTCGCAGATACTCGGTGAACGAGAAAGTCAGCCGGTCGATGTAGGTTTTGATAAACGCGGGGAGTGCTGCGATGCGCATCACCCGATTGTGCATGAAAGCTTCGGGTAGCTTTCCGTGCAGAACGAACTCATTATCGATCGTCACGATGGCGTTGGGCGGCAGCGTTGCCCGCAAGGTCTGATAGCCGCGTGCGGAAACGCGGTCGCTGTCGGCGGTGAACAGGACAACCGGCGCCACCTCGCTCCGCGCGGCTTCCTTGACGAAGCCGATTTCATCGATCATCGCGAAGAATTCGTCGAAGGAGGGATAACCGAGGTCGACCACCTTGGCGAGACCATCATTGACGATCAACTGGTCCATCAACGCCATTTTTCCGAACGTGTCATCGATCGCCGCGGTCTCTGTGAGACGCGGCAGATAATCCACCAGGGACGGCTCCTTCAGGTTGACGTCAAAGGCGAGGACATCGCCCCGCTGCAAGCGAAGAAACTCGCTGAGCTGCCGTGCTATCAGCGTCTTGCCGACCTGCGGACGTGGCGAACAGATGATATAGACAGGAGTGCGAGGCATAGGGGATATATCGGAGTGACAGCCCCGATCCAACAGGATGCCGATAAACTCTCCACCGACATTCTTGCCGCGCCGCTGCGCAGGCAAGGACGCGCGGATCAGATTTTCAAGTTGACGCGATGGGAAAATGCGCAGCCGAAATGCGTTGCGCTGCGAACGCAAGTGTTCCGGCATATTCCCGGACCTGAAATCAGCTACTTGTTCGAGGCGCGGGAACCGCCCTTCTCCTTTGAGGCGACGATGTCGGTCAGCTTGATGCGGTCGTATTCGCTCCACACATTGGCGAGCCAGTGACGAACATAGCCGCGCAGGACGAAGGAGTAGTTCGCCGCTTCGTTCTTTGGTCCCTTATTGGCCACGAATCTGAGGAAGGGCACCGATGACACCTCGACCTGCTCGTACGCCATCTCGTTGAGCTTTGGGATGGTGATTTCGGTCGCATCCTTGATCTTGCGAAAGTAGGCGTTGTAGGTCGCCTGGTCCCACTCGAAGAAGCTCGTGTTGTTGATGAAGTTCTTCACCAGAAAATACTTGGCGCCGGTCATGAATCTGGCGGTTTCCGCGATCTCATCCAGCGAGGCGATGGAGGGGCCAAGGATGTGGAACACCGCGAATGTAATCTGCCCGCCCTTCGCCGCATCGAGAAAGCCGATGTCGCGAAGCGAGGCCAGAGCCGAAGACATGAGTCCGGCACGGACGTCGATCACGGTGATGCTGGCTTTGGCCGTGTTCAGCGTATCGAAGATCTTCATCTGATCCGCGGTCGACGTCATGTCGACGATCTCAGTGACGTCAGGATGAAAACGTTTTAGTGTGCCGCGAGGCGATTCCGTATCGAAGGCTCTGGCGGGTACGTTGTTGGCGTTGAAATAGTCGAGAATGGTGCGGGAAACCGTGGTTTTTCCGACCCCGCCTTTGTCCGCGCCCACCACAATCACTGCCGGCTTCGCCATGAGACCCCTTTGAGCAAGCTGAAATCGGCGACCGCGCATGACCCGCGCAGCCGGGTTGTCCCCTCAAATCTTTGCCTGGAACGGGACCATGGCAGAAACGAGGGAGAATTCAATTCGATATGTCAAATCTGGCAAAATTCATTGAGCCGCTGAGCAATCGTGGCGGCTATATAGCGTTTTCGAGCGCAGCATGTTCTCAAGCTTGACCCGGCGATGGATGACCTGTTCGCACCGGGAAAACGCGTCAAATCATAGAGCCCGCTTCTGATTCCATCAGAAGCGGGCTCTATGGTTTTGTTTTGTCGCGTTTTCTTCACGCGAACCGGTGTCCACTTCGCTCGAAAACGCTCTAGGTCATCGACTCATTAAATCGCAACCAGATGCGGATTGCGGCGAGTTTGATGCCAGCGAGGAAGTTGTCGTCACGCTTGTCGTAGCGGGTGGCGACGGCACGGTAATGCTTGATTTTATTGAAAAAGCGTTCGACCAGATTGCGCTTGCGATAGAGCCGCCTGTTGAAGCGCAGAGCCATGACGCGATTTGGCATCGGCTTCACGTTGGCTGTCGCGCCGCGCGCGGCCAGGGTCTGGCGCAGGGCGTTGGAATCATAGGCTCGATCGGCCAGCAGCACGTTGCCGCGCTCCACGGTGTCGATCATGTCCTGCGCGCTGCGTCCATCGTGGGCCTGGCCTTCGGTGATCTTGAGGTAGATCGGCAGGCCGCAGGCATCCACCAGCGCGTGGATCTTGGTTGTCAGCCCGCCGCGCGAGCGACCCATGCAACGGGATCTGGTCTGTTTTTTTGACCGTTGGCCGCATGCTGATGCACGCGGATCGACGAGGAGTCGATCATCTGGATGTCGCCATCATAAGCCTTTGAAACCGCCGACAGAATACGATCCCAAACGCCTGCCTTGCGCCACCGGTTGAAGCGGTTCACGCAGGTCGTATGCGGGCCGTAGCGCGCCGGAATATCCGCCCACGGCGCACCGGTACGCAGCCGCCAGAAGATCCCGTTCAGCACCCGCCGGTCATCCACCCGTGCAACGCCGCGCGATTTGTTCGGCAAAAGCGGCTGAATCACAGACCACTCGAAATCCGTCAGATCAAAACGAGCCATTCAATCCTCCTCCCTCCGGAGATTGAATCACGCCTCCCGTCCAAACGGAATCCCATTTATGGGTTCGTGACCTAGAAACGGAGATCATGAGTGAGGGCTTGGCGGGCCGGGAATGGGCGTCGCGGTCCCCTTCGGAGCCGGCTCGCTCCAAGGTCCTGGCGGAAGCTCTGGTAATTTCGGATCGGTCGCGGCGTGTTCGGTGTGCAACTGCATCGGTCCGGGATCGTGGCCGCCGGCATAGGTCACCAGCGCGCGCACCCGGGTTTCGATGGAAGGATGAGTAGCAAAAAGGTCGACGAAACCTTGACGCGGGTTGTCGACACACATTTCCATCACCGCCGAGGTTGCGCCCGGTAGTTCGCCGCGGTTCTCGATCTTGCGTAGCGCCGAGATCATGGCGTCGGGATTCTTGGTCAGCTCAACCGAGCCGGCGTCCGCCATCAATTCGCGCGAGCGCGACAGCGCCATCCGCACCACTTGCGACAGGAACCAGGCGAGCGCGATCAGCACGATCGCCAGGATCACGGCGATGACGCCGCCGCCGCCCTTGCCGTTGCCATCGCGGGAGGAGGATGAGCGCGAGGAACGCCAGCCTCGGCTGCCGATCCGCGCGCCGTTGTTGAGGAAGATGCGGAAAAACAATTCCGCGACGAAGCCGACCACGCCCGCGATGATGACGGCGACCACCATCAACTGAACGTCGCCGTTGCGAATGTGGGTCAGCTCGTGACCGAGCACCGCTTCCATCTCCCGATCGTTAAGCTGGTTCATCAGGCCGGTGGTGACGGTGATCGCATATTGACGGCGGTTGAGGCCGGTGGCGAAGGCGTTGATCGCGTTGGTGTCGATCACCTTCAGCTTCGGCATCGGGATGCCGCGCGAGATGCAAAGGTTTTCCAGCAAGTTGTAGAGCTGCGGCTGTTCCTTGCGAGTGACATCATGGCCGCCGGTGACCGCGTCGATGATCGACTGATGGGAGAAATAGGCGACCACGATCCACAGCGCCGAACCCGCTGTGGCCCAGGGGAGAGCGGCGATCAGGTCATGCCAGGCGTTGGTGATGTAGAACGCTGCCGGGTAATCCATGCCGCGCCGAAACACTTCGGCAATCAACGCGCCAGCGAACACCATCACGTAAATCAGGACGAACAGCCCGGCGAGCAGAAACATCGATCGAATTCTGTTCGACGCGATGTGGGTGTAAAGACCGTAGGCTGCCATCAGGCCAATCCGTTTGCAGCGCTCTGCGCAGGGGCGACTCGTGTCCTTTCCGCTCTCGTGCAAAGGAGGGGAGGGCGCCTATCCTGCCCGTTTTGATACATGGCAAGAACTCAGAATTTCACCTGCGGCGTCTGCTCTACTGTGGCGCGGCTTGCGCCGAGATCGAAAAACTCCTTCGGCGTGAAACCGAACGCGCCCGCGAACAGAGCCGCCGGCAACTGCTGAATAGCGGTGTTGTATTCCTGGACAGCGTTGTTGAAGAAACGGCGGCTTGCGGCGACCTTGTTTTCGATGTCGGACAGCTCGCCGGCAAGCTGCTGGAAATTGGCGTTGGCCTTGAGGTCCGGATAAGCCTCCGATAACGCGATCAGCCTGCCGAGCGCGCCGCTCAACTGGTTCTCGGCGGCGCCGACCTGCGCCGGCCCCTGCGCGGACATCGCGATGTTCCGAGCCTTGATCACGTCATCCAGCGTTCCACGCTCGTGCGCGGCATAGCCTTTCACGGTTTCGACAAGGTTCGGGATCAGGTCGTGACGCTGCTTGAGCTGCACGTCGATGTCGGCAAAGGCCTGTCCGACGCGCTGACTGAGCGCGACCAGCCGATTATAGGCGACAAGTGCGATCACAGCGACGGCGACGATGACGCCGAGAAGAATCAAGCCGGTCGACATGAGAAGAGGCTCCTGATGAGAGGATGCGATCGCGGTCACCGTAGACGATATTTCGCGCGAACGGCAGGTTCCGCCGGGAGGCGGCGCCTTTTGGTCGGGAAAACTCTTAGAAAAGTTCAAGTTGCCCGGTATTTTGTTCTGTGGGAAGCGGATGTAGGATGTGGACGTGGCGGATCAGGATGATGAGCGCATGATCGCGGACGAACAGTCTTTTGGCGCAGGCGTGGCCAGTGCCGTTGATCCGAGCACCGGCACGTCGCGAATGATGCGCGGTGTTTTCCTGGTGCTGGGGATCTGTTTCGTTGCGCTCGGCTTCATCGGCGCGTTCCTGCCGGTTCTGCCCACGACGCCGTTTCTGATTCTGGCCGCCGCTTGTTTTGCCCGTTCATCGCCACGGCTTGAAACCTGGCTGTTGCAGCATCCGCGTTTTGGCTCGCTGCTGCGTGGCTGGCGTGAGCGTGGCGCTATTCCCGTAAAGGCCAAGCTGATGGCGCTCGGCGGCATGGCGATCGGCTTTGCCGGATTTTGGTATGGCAGCCATCCGGGGCCATGGCTCACGGTGGCGGTAGCGCTTCTGATGCTGAGCGGGCTGGCTTACGTCTTTACGCGGCCGTCGTAGCTGGCGGAAATAGGGCGTCACGTTTCGGCGGTGTTGACAATGTCGCCCCAACCGACCCGGCGCACACGGGAATATCTGGCCTTATCACGACGGGGGACGATGGCGAGGCCAACGCCGCCATTCGGCCGGCACAGCTTGATCCGCATTTCAATCTTGTTGACGAGCGGAGGCGCCAGCACCCGCGCCGGACGTTGTCTGGCAGGCGTTCGCGCCAGCGCAACGTAGCTGAATTTTTCGTCCTCGAAAGCAAGTCCTGCGCCCTTGATGTATTTGTGCGCGCGGGACCTGGGCAGCCGCTGGACGAAATGGCACCAGTCCAGCGCGGCTCGTTGTTCTGGCGCGTTTCCTTCAGGCGAAGCAGCGCCTGCCTCACTTGGAAACGCTGCGAGCGGACATTCGCCATCGTGCGGGCAGGGCGCAATGACATGCGCGCCTTGCGCGATCAGCCGGCGGCGCAGGTCGATAATCCGCCGATAGCCGGCGGGCGTGCCGGGTTCGACGACGAGCAGCGTGTCGCGGGTCGCCGCCCACATCAACTCAGCGAGCGTGATTTGCCGGTCGGCGGGCATTTCGCCAAGGACATAGCTCGCGACGACGAGGTCGGCGCTCCCGGCCGCATCGCGAAGTCCGGTCGCCGCTTCGGTTCGCGCATAGCTGAGACCTTGCAGCCGTATCTCCTCGCCGGCGAGGTCCAGTGCAAGCGACCGCAGCGCCGGATTGGCGTCGATCGCCGCGAACGCGTCGAGGGATTCAAACGCCCGCGCCGCGGCCCAGGTCGCTGTACCCGGGCCGGCGCCGACGTCGAGCAGGCTGAGGGGCATGAACTGCGGACGTATCTCGCGGAGGGCATTGAGGCTGGCCACCACGGCCGCATAAGTCGCGGGCATCCGCGACAATGCATAGGCGAGGGCGTCGGATTCGTTTCCAATCGTGCTCGAACCGCCGCCGCTCCGATAAGTTTGCGAGATCGCCGCCGCGCGAACGGTGGCATCTCTGCGGGAGAGGCCCTGTGCTTTCCGCTGCAATGCGGCCTTCAGTTCGGCAGGTAGATCGGGCGGGATCATGATGGCCTTTGTTCCGCTCCCGCGACGGAAGAGGAACAGGTCACGCGACGTTCTGGTCGAGAATCTTCACCGCGTTTTCAAGATCGACCGACACCAGTTGCGAAACGCCGCGTTCGGCCATGGTGACACCGAACAGCCGGTTCATCCGCGCCATGGTGATCGGATTGTGGGTGATGATGATGAAGCGCGTCTCCGTGGACGAGGTCATCTCGTGCAGGAGATTGCAGAAGCGCTCGACGTTGTGGTCATCGAGCGGCGCATCGACCTCGTCGAGCACGCAGATCGGCGACGGATTGGTGAGGAATACCGCGAAGATCAGCGCCAGTGCTGTCAGCGCCTGCTCGCCGCCCGAGAGCAGCGACAGTGTCTGCGGCTTCTTGCCCGGCGGCTTGGCGATGATTTCGAGGCCGGCTTCCAGCGGATCGTCGCTTTCGATCAGATGCAGCGCCGCCTCGCCGCCGCCGAACAGATCGGTGAACAGCCGCTTGAAATGGGTGTTGACGGTTTCGAACGAGGTCAGAAGCCGTTCCCGCGCCTCGCGGTTGAGGCTCTGGATGCCGGTGCGCAGCTTCTTGATGGCCTCAACGAGATCGTCACGCTCGGTGGCGAGCGAGGAGTGCTGGGTTTCGACCTCGCGCAGTTCCTCCTCGGCCCGCAGGTTGACGGCGCCGAGACGGTCGCGGTCGCGGCGCAGCTTTTCGAGATCGGCCTCGATTTCCGGCAGCGGCGGCAGGTCGACGCCGGATTGAATCTCGGCGAGTGAAGTCACTGCGTCGGGTTCGACCTCGAGCATGTCGCGGATTTCCCGTTCGGTATCCTCGAGTCGCCGCTTGCTTCCGTCCATGCGCTCTTCGGCGCGCGCCGTTGCCTCGCGCGCGCTCGACAGCGCCTCAAGCGAGTTTTTCGCGGCGCGATCGGTTTCCGCCATCACGGCCTCGGCGGCGGCGAGCGCGTCAGCCGCGTCGCGGCGATCCTGCTCGGCATGCGCGATCTCGCTGATGATCGCGCTGCGCTTTTCCGCAAACAGCGCTGGAGCGTTGTCGAGGTCGGCGCGCTCGGCCCTCACCTCGGTCACACGCGCCTCGATGGTCGCGATCTGCGAGGCCGCGCTTTGCTTGCGGGTCTGCCATTCGTTGCGTTCGGCGGATATCGCCTGCAGGCGACGGTCCGCGAGTTCGGCTTCGCGCGCCAGCGCCTGGGCCTCGGCGCGCACCTGGGCGGCGAGCCGGCGGTGACCCTCGATTTCGGTTCGCACCTCGCCGAGTTTCGTCTCGGTGTCGAAGCTCGGCGGCAGCTCGCCGAGAGCCGCCGTCGCGGCTTCGTGGGCGGCGGCGACCTCGAGGCGGTCGTTGGTCAGGCGGCTGTGCGCCTCGGTGAGCGCCGAGCGGCGCGCCGCATGGCGGTTGATCTCGCGCTCGGCGCTCGCATGACGTTCGCGCGCGGCATCGACCTCGCGCTGCGCCGCGCGCCAGGCATTGCGCGCCTCGCTCTCGGCCGATGCGGCGGCGGTAACGGTCTGGTTCGCGGCGGCGACGGCCTGCTGCGCCGCCTCCAGCGCCTGACGCCGCTCGGAGACCTCAGCGCGCGCGCGCTCGATCTCGCTCTCGATATCGGTCAGCCTCGCTCGCTCGGCGAGACGCCGCGCCGCGCCGGTCGGCGCATGGGCCGCGGTCACGAAGCCATCCCAGCGCCAGACGTCGCCTTCGAGCGATACCAGCCGCTGCCCGGTTTTCAGATGGGCAACCAGTTCCGCGCCGCGCTCCCTGGCGATGACGCCGATCTGCGCAAGACGCCGGGCCAATTCAGGCGGCGCCTGCACATGGGCCGCAAGGGATTCCACGCCTTCGGGCAGCGCCGGATCGTGCGCGGCGACGGCGGCGCCGGTCCAGCGCATCGGCGCGGACGGGTCCACCGGTGCATCGAGGTCGTCGCCGAGCACGGCGCCGATGGCCTTCTCATAGCCCTTGTCGACGCTGATGCCGTCGATGATCGGCGGCCACAGGTTCTTGCTTTCGCCGTTGAGAATCTTGGCGATGGTCTTGGCTTCGGTTTCGAGCCGCTGCGCGCGCTTGTCGGCATCCTGCAGCGGTCCGCGCGCCGCTTCGACGCCGGCGCGGGCAGCGTCGAGCTGGCTGCGCGCAGCGGCATGTTCGGTCTCGCGTTCGCGGCTCAGGCTTTCCGATCGGGCGAGCGCCTGCTGCGCGTTTTCGATGGCTGTGGTCAGTGCGTCGAGATCGCCAAAGCCGCTGGTCTGCTGCGCCAGCGCCTCGGTCTCGCGCTGAACCCCTGCGATGTCCTGATCGATGCGTGCGAGACGGTCGCGATGGGTTCGCACGTTCGATTCAAGCTGGTTGCGTTTGGCGGTGAGGTCGGCCAGCGCCCGCGTCAAATCGGCAAACGTGGCCTCCGTCGCGGCGAGCGTCGCCTCCGCCCGCGCCGCCCTCTCGTCGACGCCGCTGCGCATCTCGATGCGCGACTTGATCTCGTCCTTCAACTCAGTGTCCTCGACGTCGAGCCGCTGCAAGGCGGCGTCGGCGTCGGACGACTGCTGTTGTTCGCGTCCGGCATCGGATGCAAACTGCGTCAGCCGGCGATCGAGTTCGGCGGCGCGCTCCTTCGCGTGCTCCTCTTCGCGATCCAGCATCTCGCGCGCGTTTGTAAGGCGCTGCAAGCCGGCGGCGGCGCGGGCTTCCGCCTCGCGCAACGCCGGCAGCTCAGCCGCGCGTTCCGCCTGGAGCCGGGCCGCTTCGGCCTGCTCGCGGGTGCGTTCGGCCAGTTCGCGGACATTGACGTCGTGGGTTCTGGCGGCCTCCGCCACCTCGGCCTGGGCTTCGAGCCAGCGCAGGTGGAACAGCATCGCCTCCGCCTTGCGCACTTTCGCGGCAACGTCCCGATAACGGATTGCCTGGCGCGCCTGCTTCTTGAGCCCCTCCATCTGGCCGGCGAGTTGGCCGATCACGTCCTCGACGCGCGTGAGATTGGTCTCGGCGGCCTTCAGCCGCAACTCGGCCTCGTGACGGCGCGCATGCAGGCCAGCCACGCCGGCGGCGTCTTCCAGCACGCGGCGGCGCTGTTCGGGCTTCGCCTGGATGATCTCGCCGATCTTGCCCTGATGCACCAGCGCCGGCGAGCGCGCGCCGGTGGCTGCGTCGGCAAACAGAATCTGCACGTCGCGGGCGCGCACGTCCTTGCCGTTGATGCGGTAGACCGAGCCGGCCTCGCGCTCGATCCGGCGCGAGATCTCAAGCGCCTCGGAATCGTTGAAAGCGGACGGCGCTGAGCGATCCGAATTGTCGATCGACATCACCACCTCGGCGTTGTTACGCGCCGGACGGTTGCCGCTGCCTGCGAAGATCACCGCGTCCATGTCCGCGGCGCGCAGCGATTTGTACGAGGTCTCGCCCATCGCCCAGCGCAGCGCCTCGACCAGATTGGACTTGCCGCAACCGTTTGGCCCGACCACGCCGGTGAGACCCGGCTCGATCACGAAATCGGTGGGTTCAACGAACGACTTGAAGCCGTGAAGGCGAAGGCGCGTGAGTTTCATGGATACTCTATTGTGCTGGCAAGACGCGAATCAGCCCGCAACCACAATACCATAAGTACTGTCGTTAGCCCTGAGTCGCGCCTCGCGAGGCTCGACAATGGCGATGGCGACGTGCCAGAGCAACCGCGCAGACAAGCTTTTCCAGAGGCTTTTACGAGGATTAGAAACCCCGCCGGTGTTTTCGCATGCTTGCTTGCCGCCTTACTTTTTCAACAAGGGATCGATCTTCTTTTTGAGTTCTTCGAACGAGGTCTCGCCCTTCACCATTTCGCCGTTGATGAAAAACGTCGGCGTCGAATTCACCTTCAGAACTTCATTGGCGTATTTCTGGTCGGCTGCAATCTTGTCGAGCAAGGCCTGATCCTTCAGACAGCTTTCAACCTCATCTCCCGTCAGTCCGGTCTGCTTGCCGATCAGCTTCAGCGATTCCGTCGTTTTTGATCCGGTCCATGTGTCCTGAGACCTGAACAGCGTGTCGATCACGGCGAAATATTTTGCCCCATCGTCCTTGGCGATGCAGCGGGCCAGCATCGCGCCAGCGGCGGCCTTGAGGTCGAGTGGAAACTCCCGGAACACATAGCGGATCTTGTGGGTGTCGATGTATTCTGCCTTGATCTTCGGGAACACGTCTTCGGCGAACCGCGCGCAATGCGGACACGTCATTGAGGCGTATTCGGTGATGGTGACGGCGGCATCCTTGGGTCCGAGCGCCATGTCCGGCAGCGAGACAGGTTTGGCGACGTCCGCGGCGGTGGCGCTTTGAGCCAGGGCCTCACCGATCAGGCGCAAGGGCGCAAGCCCCAGGAAGGCGGCGAGGCCGGTCAGCGAGACGGCGGTATTTACGACGCGGCGCGTGATGATCAACGGTCTTCTCCCGAAAACGGCGCAAGCGCCCTGACGACAATTGTTCGCTAGCTTGAAACCAGAATTGTGGCAATGGCGCGCTGTGGGCGGCGTGCTTCATCATCGCCTCAATTCCGTTTGATCGAGGCACCGAGGCGCGCCAGCGCCGCGCGTAGGTCGGTGTCCTCGATCGAGGAGAGCGTTCCGGCTACCTTTGCCACCTCCGTCGGATCGGGCAGACGGACACTTTTCCGCAAAGTCTTGCGCGACAAAGGGGCCTGGCGCAAGGCCAGCCGGCCGACCGCGTTCCAGCCGAAGAAGCGATTGACCCTCTGCAGAATGACGTCAGAGGAATGCTGGATTTCCAGCGCGACGGGACCTTCGACCCGCAACACCAGCGTTGCCGGCTCCTGCGGCTGCCCTTCTATCGGGCGAGGCCACCGAATTTTCATCGGTTCGGAATGAGCGGCGATCTCGGGTCCGGCGATTTCCGCCCAGCGGGTCACCAGTTCGCGTGAGGCAAATCCCTGCCGCGCATAGGCATCGGAGAAGACATCACCGAGCAATGCCGACAGTGGCTTGGCTGAGATCGGGCCGGGCTTGGACATTAGCGGACTATAACATGTCGGACTTTCGTTTGGGATGAGGCTGGCGCGAGGGCGTCATGGCCGGACTTGTTCCGGTCATCCACGTCTTGCCGGTCCAAAATGAATAAAGACGTGGATGTCCGCGATGGGGCGCGGCATGACGTGGAGAGGTTTTCGTCGAACGTCTAAAGTCAAGACATGGCGGCATCTGCGGAAAACGGAGAGCAAAGAAGGGGTGATTCTGCGATGGCAAGCCGTCCCGCGCGGCTGCTGGAGTGGTACGACCGCAATCGCCGCCGGCTGCCGTGGCGCGTCCTTCCCGGCGAGACGGTCGATCCCTATCGGATCTGGCTGTCCGAGATCATGCTGCAACAGACCACCGTGAAGGCGGTCGGACCTTATTTCGAAAAGTTTCTGGCGCGCTGGCCGGATGTTGAGTCGATGGGGCGCGCCTCGCTCGACGATATCTTACGGATGTGGGCGGGGCTCGGCTACTATTCGCGCGCGCGCAATCTTCATGCCTGCGCCGCCAAGGTGCTGCGCGATCACGGCGGCCGTTTTCCCGATACGGAAGAGGGCTTACGCGCGCTGCCGGGGATCGGTCCCTATACCGCGGCGGCGATCGCCGCCATCGCCTTCAATCGCCGCACCATGCCGGTGGACGGCAATATCGAACGTGTGGTGACGCGGCTGTTCGCTATGGACGAGCCGCTGCCGAAGGCGAAGCCGCATATTCAGGCGCTTGCAGCGACGTTGCTGGATGGATGCCGCGCTGGCCGCGACGGCAAGAGCCGCGCTGGCGACGTGAAGACACGCGCGGGGGATATCGCGCAGGCATTGATGGATCTTGGCGCCGCCATCTGCACACCGAAGAAGCCTGGCTGCGTGCTGTGTCCGCTCAATGATGATTGCGCCGCGCGCGCTCGCGGCGATCAGGAAACCTTCCCTCGCAAGGCGCCGAAGAAGGCGGGCGAGTTGCGGCGCGGCGCGGCCTTCGTCGTGAGGCGTGGCAACGAGGTGCTGGTCCGCACGCGCCCGGCGAAAGGCCTGCTCGGAGGCATGACCGAAGTTCCGACATCGGCGTGGCTCGCCGCGCAGGATGATGGGGCGGCCCTGAAGCAGGCGCCGTTCCTCGAAAGCGCGCCACGCTGGCAGCGCAAGATTGGCGCGGTCACGCATGTTTTCACGCATTTCCCGCTGGAGCTTGCTGTCTATACCGCAGCCGTCGCCACGCGGACCGCCGCGCCCGAGGGGATGCGCTGGGTCCCGATCGCCCGGCTGAACGATGAAGCGCTGCCCAACCTGATGCGCAAGGTCATTGCGCACGGCTTGGGTGATGAGATGGAAATCCATCCGCTCGCAACCCGTCGCAAGCAACAGGAAGATCCTTCGTCGTGAGCCGAAGGGTCTTATTGCCCGCGAGAAGACGGATCAGGCCACCTTCGTCTTCATGTGGCGGTACAGGAAGCCCAGCGCTTCCTCGTCGTTTTCCGTCTTGAAGGTGAACCTGTCTTTCAGCGCGATCGATCTCGCCGCGGCCGGACGCGCCGAGATCTCGTCCAGCAGCCGTTTGAAGTTCGGATATTTGGCGACGCCGCTGTCGCCGATCACGCGGGGCGCCATGCGGGCCCAGCCCCAGAACGCCATATCGACAATCGTATAGCTGCTTCCGACCATGTAGCGGCTGCCGGCAAGATGGTCGTCGAGAACCTTGTAGTGACGATGCGCCTCGAACTGATAACGGTTGAGCGCGTAGTCCAGACCTTTCGGCGCGTAATCCTTGAAATGCACGGCCTGTCCGGAATACGGCCCGAGCCCGCTTGCGATGAACATCATCCACGACAGCAGTTGCGCGCGATTGGCCGGCGTGTTCTCCGGCATGAACTTGCCGGTCTTTTCGCCGAGGTAAAGAAGAATGGCATTGCTGTCGAAGACGAATACGCCGTCGTCATCGATTGCCGGAACCTTGCCGTTCGGATTCACCTTCAGAAATTCCGGCTTGAACTGATCGCCCTTGCGGGTGTCGACCGGCACGAGTTCAAAGGGAAGACCGGCTTCTTCCAGAAACAGCGCGATCTTGTTCGGGTTCGGCGCGCCATTGAAATAGAACTTGATCATTGAAAACTCCACTGTCCGTGCTTGAGAGAGAAGCGAGATTTGAATCGGGATGACCGGAGGAAGTCCGCAGGGCGGCCATTCACTGCGCGGATTTTGAGATCAATGCAACGGACGAGTTTTGCTATAGCGTTTCGAGCGAAGCATGTCCTCGGGCGCAACCGGGATGGATGACCTGCTTCGCGTGAAGAAAACGCGTTAACAAGCGCTTCAGTCTGGCGCCATCTGGCTGCGGATTTCCGCGCGCAACTCGTCGATCAGCCTGAGGCCCTTGCTGGTTTCGATGTGCCAGAAGGTCCAGCCGTTGCAGGCGCTCGCACCTTGCGCCACCGCGCCGATGCGGTGGATCGAGCCGACCTTGTCGCCGAGCATGATGGCTCCGTCAGCGCGCACCAGCGCGCCATGGCGTTTCTTTGCATCGACGAGTTTCGCGCCGGGCGAAATCATTCCGCGCTCGATCAGTTCGGAGAACGCCACGCGCGGTGCCTCGCGTGCGGTCATGAAAGGAGCAAGGGTAGCTTCGGGAAGCGGTTCGACCGCCGCAATGCGCTTCTCGGCAGCCGCCGCGTAGGCTTGGTCACGTTCGAAGCCGATATAGCTGCGGCCGAGCCGCTTGGCGACCGCGCCTGTCGTGCCGGTGCCGTTGAACGGATCGATGACGAGATCGCCAGGCTTGGAGGATGAGAGCAGCACGCGCGCCAGCAGACCCTCGGGCTTCTGGGTCGGATGAATCTTTCGGCCGTCCTTGCCCTTCAGACGTTCGTTACCTGTGCAAAGCGGAATCAGCCAATCCGAGCGCGCCTGCACGTCCTCGTTGGCGGCTTTCAACGCCTCGTAGTTGAAGGTGTAGCCTTTGGCGTTTTCGTCGCGCGCCGCCCAGATCATGGTCTCATGGGCGTTGGTGAAGCGGCGGCCGCGGAAGTTCGGCATCGGATTGGTCTTGCGCCAGACGATGTCGTTGAGGACCCAGAAGCCGAGGTCCTGCATCATCGCGCCGACGCGGAAGATGTTGTGATATGATCCGATCACCCAGATGGTGGCCGATGGCTTCATGACGCGGCGGCAGGCGAGAAGCCAGGCGCGCGTGAAATCGTCATAAGCGGAGAAGGACGAGAACTTGTCCCATTCGCTGTTTACGGCGTCGACGTGCGATTCATCCGGACGCTTGAGCTCCCCCTTGAGTTGCAGATTGTACGGCGGATCCGCAAATATCAGATCGGCCGATCCGGCTGGAAGTTTCGACATTCCGGCGACGCAGTCGCCAATGATGATGCGCGAAACGGGAGAGTCAAATTTAGTGCGGGACGCCTTTGCAGACGCCCCGCGACGCGACACACCCATGACTCAAATACTCTGACTCAGGCGACGCTGTCGGCGACGCGGGACCAAACAACCGACTGGCGCTACAGTGACCTGCCAAAGTAAAAATCGACTTAATTGCAGAAAGCTTTCGTCCGACGGAATGCAAGTTTGTCAAACATACGCAGCTTCCATTCTTCTTCGTTCGCTCGCGCGATGCGGATTGCGGTTGCATCGTCGGCGCTGAGGAAAGAACTTCGTCTGCGTATTTTGCAGGTCAGGTCGGTTTTTCTGAACCTGAGCGACGCCGATTATAGAACTGGCGCCGGGCCGTTGCTGCGAACTTCGGATTCGCGACACCTGATTATGGTTCTGACGCGTTTGATTATGATTTTGACGCGTTTTCTCATGCGAACAAATCATTCACCCCGGTCGAGCCGGAGGATATGCTTCGCTCGAAATCGCTATAGGCAATTGTTGCCGGGCAGGCTATTGATTAACGAGAGGAAAATTTGAGTTGAACGCCGCCACTTGCGGCCGGGTCAGCGAGCGGTCGGATACGAGGACGGGCCTCATGCGTGATGATGATTTTCGCCAAAGCGACAACATCGACGACCGTCGCGCGGAAGGCGGGTTCGGCGGAGGCGGTGGATTCGGCTTTCCGAGGGGGCGCGGTGGTCTGGGCATCGGCACCATTATCATATTGGGCATTGTCGGCTATGCATTCGGCATCGATCCGCGCCTCCTGATCGGCGGTGCGGAAATCCTGACCGGCGGCGGCCAGTCGCCGAGCTATCAGACGGACGGCGGCCGGGGCAAGTCCGGTGCGCCCACCGACGAGATGGGCAAGATGATCTCCGGCGTGCTGGGCGAAATCGACGATCGCTGGGACGAAATCTTCCAGGCCAGCGGACAGCGTTATTCCGGTCCCCGCATCGTGCTGTTTCGCAACGCCACAAATGGCGGTCGCTGTGGCATGGCGCAGTCCGCGATGGGACCGTTCTATTGCCCGCCGGACAAGCAGATCTTCCTCGACACCAATTTCTTCAAACAGGTGGAAACGCGCTTCCGCGGCTGCTCGGGCAGCGCTTGCAGGTTCACCGCCGCTTACATCATTGCGCACGAGGCCGGGCATCACATTCAGAACCTGCTCGGCATTCTCCCGAAAGTCACGCGATTGCAGCAGCAGGCCGGCAGCAAGGCAGAGGCGAATGCACTGCAGGTCAGGGTCGAACTGCAGGCGGATTGTCTTTCCGGCGTCTGGGTCAATCGCGAGGCGAAGAAACGTCCGGGCTTCCTCGAACCGGGTGATATCGAGGCGGCGCTGACGACAGCGACGGCGATCGGCGACGATACGCTGCAACGGCGGGCGACAGGCCAGGTTGTGCCGGATTCGTTCACGCATGGTTCGGCCGCGCAACGCAAGCGCTGGTTCATGATTGGCTACCAGCAGGGCACCCTGCAAGCCTGCAACACCTTCGCGACGGATGATTTGTGAGTTAGAAGCCGCCTGTTCCGCCATGGCCTCCATCGACGAGACAAAACCCTTCGTCCCCCTGAACATCGCGGTGCTGACCGTTTCCGACACGCGTTCGCTCGAAGAGGACAAGTCGGGGGCGACACTGGCCGAGCGGCTTACGGTGGCCGGTCACAAGCTCGGCGCGCGCGCGATCGTCACTGACGACATCGAGGCGATCCGTACCCTGATGAAAAAATGGGTCGCCGATCCCGGCATCGATGTCATCATCACCACGGGCGGCACCGGCTTCACGGGGCGCGACGTCACCCCGGAGGCCGTGGAGCCGCTATTCGACAAGCGTATGGACGGCTTCTCGATTGCTTTCCACATGCTGAGCCACGCCAAGATCGGCACCTCGACGATCCAGAGCCGCGCAACCGCCGGCACCGCGGGTTCCACCTTCATCTTCTGCCTGCCGGGATCTCCGGGCGCGTGCCGGGACGGCTGGGACGGCATCCTCGCGCACCAGCTTGATTACCGCGCCCGTCCCTGCAATTTCGTCGAGATCATGCCGCGGCTGGATGAACATCTTCGCCGGCCGAAGGCGAGGGGAGCGTCGGCCTGAGCTTGATCGCGAAAATTATGTTCTTGCTTTGTTCTATGCGACTGCTATGGTCTCGCTATGAGCAGAGTCTCTCCTCTCGCCCGCACCAACCCGCCCGTCACGCCGCCCCCCGGATCGAAGGCCGCATCGCCTTTTGCCGAGCTTGAGGTCGCAATCGATCACGAGCGGCGGAGGGGACGCGGCGCGCAATCCAACGTCAGCGGTCGATTTGAGGCGGAGGCGCGAACGGCGTTCGACGATGGCTGGCGAAGCCTCGACGATCTGCCGCCGTTCAAAACCACGGTCGCTGTCGACGCCGCGCGGAAAGTCATCACCCGCAACGACTCGCCCGACATCAGCTTCGATCGCTCGATCAACCCTTACCGGGGCTGCGAGCATGGCTGTGTCTATTGTTTCGCAAGGCCCACCCACGCTTATCTTGGCTTGTCTCCGGGGCTTGATTTCGAATCGAAACTGTTCGCGAAGCCGGACGCACCGGCCTTGCTGGAGAAGGAACTGGCCGCGGAGGGCTACGAGCCGAAGATGATCGCGATCGGAACCAACACCGATCCCTATCAGCCGATCGAGCGTGGCAACAGGATCATGCGCGGCATCCTCGAAGTGCTCGAGCGCGCCTCGCATCCGGTGGGCATCGTCACAAAATCGGCACTGGTGACACGCGACATCGATATCCTTGCGCGAATGGCGCAGCGCAATCTCGCCAAGGTGGCGATTTCCGTGACATCGCTCGATGCCCGGCTCGCGCGCTCGATGGAGCCGCGGGCATCAACGCCAACGAGGCGGCTGGAGGCGCTGCGCAAGCTGTCGGAAGCAGGCATTCCGACCACGGTGATGGTGGCTCCCGTGATTCCGGCGCTGAACGACTGCGAGATCGAGCGGATTCTCGATGCGGCTGCCTATGCCGGCGTCAGGGAAGCCAACTATGTGCTGCTGCGCCTGCCGCTGGAAGTGCGCGACCTGTTCCGCGAATGGCTCATGGCGAGCTATCCGGATCGCTACCGCCATGTATTCGCGCTGATCCGCGACATGCGCAACGGCCGCGATTACGACTCCCAATGGGGCACGCGGATGAAGGGCGCGGGACCGATCGCATGGATGATCGGCCGCCGCTTCGAGATCGCTTGCGAGAAACTTGGGCTCAACAAAAAGCGTTCAAAGCTGACGACCGACCATTTCGCCAAGCCGAAAAGCAGCGGGCAACAGTTGAGTCTGTTCTGAGCCGAACTGTCGCCGAGACGATTGACCGCGAACGGCGGAACCGCTGGGTGCAGGACAGCGGGCATAAATGCATTTCGGTATTGTCTCGCGCCGCTCCTGTCCGCACCATTGCCCGATGATTCGGAAACGATCCAGGGATAAGCCGGGGGTCCTCACACGGCCGAGCTTTCGGCGCGAGCGTGGGCTGATGAGGCGCGGCGTCTGGCCGGTCGCGGGCTGCGACGAGGCCGGGCGGGGGCCATTGGCTGGGCCGGTGGTCGCCGCCGCGGTCGTGCTGGATCCGAACCGTATTCCCGAAGGCATCGACGATTCCAAGCGTCTGACCGCCGCGCGCCGCGAGGAGTTGTTCGAGGAGATTACGGCGACCGCGTCTTTTGCAATAGCCGTCGCGCCGATCGCGCGGATCGACCGCGACAATATCCTGCGCGCATCGCTGTGGGCGCTCGCGCGCGCGGTTCATGCGCTGCCGGATGCGGCCGAGCACGTCTTCGTGGACGGCCGTGACAGGATCGAGGTTGCTTGCGAATGCGAGCCGGTGATCGGCGGCGACGGGCTCGTGCTGTCAATTGCCGCCGCTTCGATCGTCGCCAAGGTCACACGCGACCGGCTGATGTGCAGGCTGGCGCTGGACTGCCCCGGCTACGGCTTCGAGACACACAAGGGCTACGCGGTCCCCGAGCACCTCGAGGCGCTTGGCCGTCTCGGGCCAAGCCCTCATCATCGCAGCTTCTTTGCACCTGTTGTCGCCGCGCGCGAACGTCACCGCGCATCGCCCGTGGAGGAAAGTGTCTCCGCCGAAGCGTCGATTCGAGCAGCGGTCGAGGCGGCAATCTGACCGGCAGGGCGGTTGCCTCGCCGGTTCATGCGGCTTATCACTCGCATCCATCTCACGCCTGCGCGCTTCAGAGTCCGGTTCAACTGTGAATCAGACTCTGGCCTTACCTTTTGATCGAGCATGATCTTATCCGAAAGCCGGTTTTCACTTTTCGGGATCATGCTCTAAGAACTCCGCAAGACCCGCCGCCATCAGGTCCTTCATGCGCTTCACATCGCTGGTTGTCGAACTGATCCGCGCCAGACCGCTTTTGGTATTCTGGATCGTGGTGCTGTTTCAGGCGGCGATGTGGCTGCTGGTGTCGTCGCTGCTGTACCGGGGACCGCCAGATGATCTGGCGACCGCGCTGGCGTTCGGCCGGGAGTATCAGGTCGGAACGGATCTTGGACCACCGCTGGCGTTCTGGCTCGCGGATATCGCTTATCGCGCCGCCGGCAACCACATGTTCGGCGTCTACCTGTTGTCGCAACTCTGTGTCATCCTGGCATTCCGGGTTTTGTTCGAACTGGCCCGGAGCATCGTCGGCAGCCAGCAGGCTGTTCTGGCGGTTTTGCTGACCGTCACGATCACCGCGTTCGGAGCGCACGGCCTGAGTTTCGGTCCGCCGGTGCTCGCTCTGCCGCTGTGGGCGCTGCTGCTGCTGCATGCCTGGCGGATCATTGGGCAGGGCCGCAATGCGTGGTTCGCGCTTTCGATCGAAGCCGGCCTGCTGCTGCTGACCACGCCGGCGGCCGCCGGGTTGTTGCTCGCCCTGACCGGGTTTGCTGTCGCCACGGAGAGAGGCCGAAACGCGCTCGGTTCGGTCGATTCTCTGTTTGCGCTGTTGGTGATCGCGGTGCTCGCACTGCCTTATCTTATCTGGCTGGTGCGCGCGGACGCGCTCGGTGCGCCGCCTTGGCCCGATATTTTCGAACTGCATTTACGTCTGTTGCGCTGGGGCGAACTGCTTCTCTCGCTCGTGTTCGCGGCAGCGGGCCTTTTGCTGCTGGTTGTCCTCAATTCCAGTTTCGTCAATCGGACGTCCGAGGACGCGCCGGTGATTGTGCGGCCGCCGGTTGATCCGTTGGCGCAGACATTCGTTTACGTCTTTGCCCTCGCGCCGGCGCTCGGCGGAAGTCTGGTCGCGGCGCTGTTCGGGATCGATCACTCCGTTGGAGGCGGGCCGATTGTGCTGTCGATGTCGGGTCTTGCGGTCGTCCTGCTCTCCGGCGATCTCATTTATCTACGCCGCTTGCGCGTGCTTCGCGTGGCCTGGCTCGCCGCCGTCGTGGCCCCGGCGCTGGCCGTGATTGCGACGGTCGTGGGTCAGCCGTGGTTCGCAAACACCGAAGTTACGACCTCTATCCCGGCATCCGCCATCGGTACTTTTTTCGGCGAAAGTTTTGAGCGTCGCACCAACCGCCCGCTAAAGGCTGTCGCGGGCGATCCGCTGCTTGCGGCTCTCGTCGCGCTCGGTCCCTCACGGCCTCATCTCCTGCTCGACGCGAATCCCGAGCGCACGCCCTGGATAACGCCGGCGAAATTCAACGAAGGCGGCGGGGTCCTGGTGTGGCGGGCGTCCGACACCGCGGGCACGCCGCCAGAAGCCATCGCCAGGCGGTTTCCGGGAATTGTTCCTGAGATTCCGCGCACGTTTGAATATCTCGTCAACGGCCGGCTGCCTCCGTTGCGGATCGGTTGGGCCATCGTCCGGCCGCAAGCGCTGTAACAGCTTCAGGGGGTGTCGGCTGCTTCAGCGCCTTACTTCCAGCGATCTATCTTCCAGTGGATCCATCTTCCAGTGCCCTGGCGATCGCGCGCAGGTCGAGCCACGCCATTCTCTTGTCGAACGGCGAGCGCAGGAGGTATGCCGGATGGAACGTCGCCATTGCACGTATGGTTCGCGTCCCAACGTCATAGTCGAACCATTTGCCGCGGATCCTCTTGATTCCTTCGCGAGTCTGCAGCAGCGTTTGCGTCGAGGGATTGCCGAGGGTGACCAGAACGTCGGGGTTTACCAGTTCGATCTGTCGGCGGATGAACGGCAGGCAGATCTGCGTTTCCTGCGGCGTCGGCGTCCGGTTGCCGGGCGGCCGCCATGGAATGACGTTGGCAATGTAGACGTCGCTGCGCTTGAGGCCGATCGCGGCGATCATCCGGTTGAGAAGCTGGCCTGAGCGGCCGACGAAGGGCAGGCCCGCGATGTCCTCGTCGCGTCCCGGCGCCTCGCCCACGAACATCAAACGCGCCTGCGGATTGCCGTCGGCAAACACCAGCCGCGATGCGGTGAACTTCAGCGCGCAGCCGTCGAAGCTCTCGAGCAGGGTGCGCAGAGCCTCGAGCGAGGGGGCGGTGCGGGCGGCCTCGCGCGCGGATTCGATCGCGATGTCCGGTGGTGGAGCGACCCCGGCGCGAGGCGCTGCGGTGGCGGTCTGGCGAGGCGGCTGCCGTACTGCCGCGACGGGAACGATTCCGGCCGCTGTGGCGACCGGCCGGTCGGATCTGGCCAGATCGGGCGTCGAGAGGCGGTCGATCGGCTCATCCCCCAGCGCGCAGTCGACGCCTGCTTCGAGATAGAAGGCCAGCAGTTCCCGAACAGTCGTCGCTTGATCTGATGTCATGTTGGCGTCCGCCGGTTTTGCCGGACACTAACCTGCTAATGGTGACGTGCGAAGGGCCTGCGTGGAGCGCCGCACGGGTGCTTTCCCTGGTTGTTCTCGAGCAAAAAATCGGAAACAACTAGCCGTGGAAGCATTACGACCGCAAAGGCCGCCAGGCGTGGAAGCAGATCATGAGCAGCGACGAATTGCCGCCGCGCGAATCCATGAATTTCGATGTCGTCATCGTCGGCGCTGGACCATCCGGCCTGTCGGCGGCGATCCGGCTCAAGCAGCTCGATCCCGATCTCAGCATCGTCGTCGTTGAAAAGGGCTCGGAGGTCGGCGCCCATATTCTGTCGGGCGCGGTGATCGATCCTGCCGGGCTCGACAGGCTGGTGCCGGACTGGCGCAACGATGCCGATTGCCCTCTCAAGACACAGGTCAAGGACGACCGCTTCTACTGGATGACGCGGGGTGGCGCGATCCGGCTGCCGGGTTTTCTGATGCCGCCGCTGATGAATAATCATCACTGCTATATCGGCTCTCTCGGCAGCGTCTGCCGCTGGCTTGCGCGGAAGGCGGAAGCGCTTGGCGTCGAAATCTATCCCGGCTTCGCGGCGACGGAGCTGCTCTATGACGACGCTGGCGCGGTGCGTGGCGTCGCGACTGGCGATATGGGCGTTGCGCGTGACGGCTCGCTGAAGAGTTCCTACACACGCGGCATGGAACTGCTCGGCAAGTATACGCTGTTCGCGGAAGGGGCCAGAGGCAGTCTGTCGAAGCAGTTGATTGCGAGATTCGCTCTCGACAAAACCAGTGAACCGCCAAAATTCGGCATCGGTCTCAAGGAAGTCTGGCAGGTCGACCCCGCCCGGCACCGCAACGGGCTGATCCAGCATTCGTTCGGCTGGCCGCTGAACAATTCCACCGGCGGCGGCTCGTTTCTCTATCATTATGACGATGATCGCGTCGCGGTCGGCTTCGTCGTGCACCTGAACTATGACGATCCATATCTGTCGCCGTTCGAGGAGTTCCAGCGGTTCAAAACCCATCCCTCGATCCGGAGCGTGTTCGAGGGCGGCAAACGGTTGGCCTACGGCGCGCGCGCCATCACCGAGGGCGGCTACCAGTCGGTGCCGCGTCTCACTTTTCCGGGCGGCGCGCTGATCGGCTGTGCGGCGGGATTCGTCAATGTTCCGCGTATCAAGGGTGTTCATAACGCCATGGGCAGCGGAATGCTGGCCGCGGAGCACGTCGCTGCGGCGCTCGGCGCCGGACGCGCCAACGATGAAGTCGCCGAGTACGAGAGTGCCTGGCGGGGTTCCGTGATCGGCAAGGACCTGTTCAAGGTCCGCAACGTCAAGCCGCTATGGTCGAAGTTCGGCACCATCGCCGGCGTGGCGTTGGGCGGCCTCGATATGTGGACCAACACGTTGTTCGGTTTCTCGCTATGGGGGACCTGGCCGCATGCAAAGCCGGACTGTCAGACGCTCGACCCGGCTCGAGCCCATGTGCGGATCGTCTATCCGAAGCCCGACGGTAAACTCACTTTCGACAAGCTTTCGTCGGTGTTTCTCTCCAACACCAATCATGAAGAGGACCAGCCGGTTCATCTCAAAGTCGCCGATATGGTCCTGCACAAGACCTCGGAACACGATGTATATGCCGGTCCGTCGAGCCGTTATTGTCCTGCCGGTGTCTATGAATGGGTCGAGGACGGTTCGACCGTGCGCTATCAGATCAACGCGCAGAACTGCGTCCATTGCAAGACTTGCGATGCGAAAGACCCAAATGGCAACATCACCTGGGTTCCGCCCGAGGGTGGCGGCGGACCCAACTATGAGGCGATGTGAATCCGCCGACGCCTGCGGTGATGAGCATGGCCCTGACAACGCCATATCGGTGATGTAAGCGGCTGGCTGAAACGCGGCGCGAATGTTAGAAGCAGATCATGCAATGGTGCCGGCCGGATTGCGTGCCGAGAGACCCTGATGGTCGTGCCATGAACTCTGGAGCTACGCGAATCCCGATGTTGTCCATTCGTTTCAATCGCCTGGCGATGGCTGTCGCCGCTGCGGCATTGTTGGCCCCGTCCGGTCCGCTGGCGGCTCAGACGCCGGATCATCCGACCGAGACCGCGAAATTTCCAAGTGCCAAGGATCTGCGCACCATGACGACGTCGGGCAGCTATCTCGCTGCGCGCCATGCCAGCGTCGAGCGCGACGCCAAGTCTGCGGCGACGTTCTATCGTTCGGCGTTGCGCACCGATCCGAAAAACAACGAGCTTCTGGATCGCGCGTTCATTTCGTCGCTGGCCGAAGGCGATATCGCCATTGCTGTGAAGCTGGCCGACCGCATTCTGGCGATCGACAAATCCAATCGTGTCGCGCGGCTGGTCGTCGGTGTTCATGATCTCAAGTTGAAAAAATACGCGGCCGCCCGGAGGAACATCAAACAGTCCATCCGAGGACCGATCACCGATCTGGTGGCGACGTTGCTGGCGGGCTGGGCCGATTATGGCGCGAACAACACCAAGCAGGCCGTCGCTAGTATCGACGCGCTGACCGGCCCCGAATGGTACCCGATCTTCAAGGACCTGCATTCGGGGATGTTGCTCGATCTTGCGGGGCGGAACAAAGAAGCCGGCGTTCGTCTCGAGCGCGCTTACAAACTCGACGATTCGGCGCTCCGCGTGGCTGATGCCTATGCGCGGTGGCTGTCGCGCAACAAGGACAGTGCGGCGGCGCTGGCTGTGTATGAGTCGTTCGACAAAAAGCTGGCGCGGCATCCGCTGATTCAGGAAGGCATCAAGGAGATCAAGGCCGGCAAGAAGCTGCCGCAGCTCGTCAGTTCGCCGCAAACCGGAGCCGCCGAAGCTCTTTATGGCATTGGCGCGTCCCTGACACGGCGCGGCGGTGAGGACTTGGCCCTGGTCTATCTGCAGCTCGCACTTTATCTCTCGCCCGGTCATTCGATGGCGCTGTTATCGCTCGCCGATCTCTATGAATCGGTGAAGAAGCCGGAGATGGCGATCGGCGTCTATCAGCGTGTACCGGCCGATTCTCCGCTGAAGCGCAATGCCCAGATTAAACTTGCCACCAACCTCGATGCCGTTGATCGCAGCGACGAGGCGATCAAAATTCTCAAGGGGGTCACGGCGCAGGATCCGAGCGACCTGGAAGCTATCATGGCGCTCGGCAACGCCGAGCGGGGCCACAAGAAGTTCGCCGATTGCGCAAAGACCTACGGCAAAGGCATCGACGTCATCGCCGCCACCAAGAGCAAGCCGAATTGGGTTTACTACTATTTCCGGGGTATTTGCGAAGAACGGTCAAAGAACTGGGACAAGGCGGAAGCCGACATGAAGAAGGCGCTCGAGATTCAACCCGAGCAGCCGCATGTTCTGAACTATCTCGGCTACTCCTGGATCGACCGCAGCCTCAATCTCGATGAAGCCATGAAGATGATCAAGCGCGCCGTCGATCAGCGGCCGGACGACGGCTATATCGTCGACAGTCTAGGCTGGGCCTATTACCGCATCGGCGATTACGAGGAGGCAGTCAAGACGCTGGAGCGCGCCATTAACCTCAAGCCCGAAGATCCGACGGTGAACGATCATCTTGGCGACGCTTACTGGCGCGTCGGCCGGACGCTGGAAGCGAAGTTCCAGTGGGCGCACGCGCGTGACCTGAAGCCTGAGGCGGACGAACTGCCGAAGATCGAGGCGAAAATTAAAAACGGACTGCCGGCGGACCAGACCCCGTCAGCCGCCTCGGCGGACAAAAAGAAGATCGACGGCAAGGGTGGCTGAGGCTGCCGGCGCCCCGCCGTTGCGGCGTCGCTTGCGCAAGCTTCGCCTCGGAACCACGCGCCTAACGCAATCGCAAAAAATCATTTGATTCGTGCGCCGTTTTTGGATTTGACATCCGTCATGATCGTTAACGGCGCCACGAATTTGGAAACGGCCGAACCGGCGCTGAGCGAGACGGCGCGCGCCAAGGTCAATCTGACCCTGCGGGTCGTGGGCCGGCGCGCCGACGGTTTTCACGATCTTGAAAGCGTGGTGGCGTTTGCCGACTGCGTCGATCGCCTCACTCTGACACAGGGCGCGGATCTATCGCTGGTTGCCGCCGGTCCGAGGGCGCAGGAGTGCGGCCAGACAGCCGATAATCTCATTCTCAAGGCCGCGCGGCTGCTTGGCGAGCGGGTCGCAAATCTGAAGGCAGGCGCCTTCGCGCTGGACAAGCACTTGCCGGTCGCAGCCGGCATCGGCGGCGGATCGGCCGATGCGGCCGCGGCGTTGCGGCTTCTGGCGCGGCTCAACGGCATTGTGATCGACGATCCACGATTGATCGAGGCGGCGCGCCTGACCGGCGCCGACGTGCCGGTTTGCGTCCGTTCGGAAAGTTGTGTCATGATGGGCGTTGGCGAGTCCTTGCTGCCGCTGGATCTGCCGGCGATGCCCGCCGTGCTGGTCAACCCCCGCGTTCCCGTCGCCACAAATGAGGTCTTCGCCGCGCTCGGCCTTCGCAAGGGCGAACTGAATGTCGGCGTCAACGATGTGATCGAGGCGATCGTGTGGCCCAAGGCCGGCGCTCCGATGGACGACTGGCTCATCATGCTGTCGGATGGCACTAATGATCTCGAAGCACCGGCGATCCGCATCCAGCCGGTGATCGGCGAGGTGCTCGCAAGGTTGCGGGCAACCGGTGCGCGGCTGACACGGATGTCCGGCTCGGGCGCGACGTGCTTTGCGATCTACGGCGACGAGGCGAGGGCGCATCACGCCGCGCAAACGATTCGTCTCGACCGCCCGCAATGGTGGGTTCATGTGGGGACGCTGGGTTAGAATCCCGCTTCTGATGAAGTCAGAAGCGGGGCTCTCAGATATTGATCTGACGCGTTTTCTTCACGCGAACCGGTATCCACTTCGCTCGAAAACGCTATAAGGCTCGTGACGGCGTTTGACGGTTGTCATTCCGCGACGCGGGCGGGCACGCATTGCTGTGGCTCGTCAGTGCGACCGCATCAGACAGAACGCCACGACCTGTTCCAGGGCGCTTTTCATCGGCGATGGCGGAAACAGCGCCAGCGCATCGACAGCCATCGCGCCGTAGTGCTGCGCGCGGTTGAGCGTATCCTCCAGCGCGCGATGCTTGGTCATCAACCCGATAGCGTGATTGAGGTCGCTGTCGCCGATCCTGCCTTCCTCGAGCGCCCGCACCCAGAATTCGCGCTCGACATCGTTGCCGCGCCGGAACGCCAGCACCACCGGCAAGGTGATCTTGCCTTCGCGGAAGTCGTCGCCGACGTTTTTACCGAGCTTCGCCGACTTGCCCCCGTAATCGAGCACGTCATCGACAAGCTGGAAGGCGATGCCGAGATTCATGCCGAAGCTGGCAGCGGCTGTTTCCTCGGCCTTCGGACGGCCGCCGAGCACCGGACCGACCTCGCAGGCCGCGGCGAACAGCTCGGCCGTCTTGCCTCGGATGACCGCGAGATATTCGTCCTCTGTCGTGGCCGTGTTCTTCGCCGCCGCAAGCTGCATGACTTCGCCCTCGGCGATGGTGGCCGCCGCTGAAGACAGGATGTCGAGCGCGCGCAGCGAGCCGACCTCGACCATCATTCGGAACGCCTGTCCGAGCAGGAAGTCGCCGACGAGAACGCTGGCCTCGTTGCCCCACACCATGCGGGCCGACAGCTTGCCGCGGCGCAATTCGCTTTCGTCGACCACGTCGTCATGCAGCAGCGTTGCGGTGTGCATGAATTCCACCGAAGCCGCGAGCTTGACGTGGCCTTCACCTGAATAGCCGGCGAGATTGGCCATCGCCAGTGTCAGCATCGGGCGCAGCCGCTTGCCGCCGGACGAGATCAGGTGATTGGCGACTTCGGGGATCATCGTGACGTCCGACCCGGTCCGCGACAGGATGGTGGCGTTGACCCGCTCCATGTCGGCGGCGACGAGTTCGACGAGTTGGTCAATGGAGCCTGTCGAGTGACTTTCGAAGGGGACGATGACCGCCAAGCTAAGGATCTCCGGTTTGCAAAATTCGTCTCATTGCACCCTTGCACCATAGAAAGTGACGGTCGACCCGGCAAGCGCAGGTAGTGGTTGACATGGAGCTGTTGACATGGGCCACAGGGGAGCGAAGCTGAGGCACCGGAGAACGCGGCGTTGCGGGAATTGGTTCGAACCAACGATCTGGTGTTGGTGTCGGCGATCGGCGCGCTGCTGGACGGCGCCGGGATTTTTTACTTGGTGCTGGATCAGAACATGAGCGTGATCGAGGGGTCGCTCGGGGTACTGCCCCGCCGCATTCTGGTGAATGACGACGACAATCGCGCGGCGCGACAGCTTCTCATCGAGGCCGGGCTCGCTCACGAATTGCGCCCCGATGACCGACGGCCGATCTGAAGTTGGAGAGGATGCGTTCCTCGGTGGACGGCTGCGGTTGTATCAGCCGTTGTCGGGCCATCGCGCCGGCCATGACGCCATGCTGCTCGCCGCCGCGACGCCGGGCAGGCCCGGCGATCGCATCGTCGATTTCGGAGCAGGCGTAGGCGCCGCCGGGCTCGCGGTGGCGACGCGGATCGATAATGTCGATCTGGTGCTGGTCGAGCGTGACGAGATCCTGGCCGTTCTGGCGCGCCGCAACGCGGTTCTCAACAGCCTCGCGGCGCGGGTTTGCATCCTTGATGTCACGGCGGAGGCGGAGGCTTTTGCACGTCTTGGTCTTGGCCCCGACACCGCCGACGTGGTGCTGATGAATCCTCCTTTCAACGATGTCCTTCGGCACAGGCCGTCGCCGGACCAGGGCCGTCGCGCGGCGCATGTTGGGGAACCGTCGAGCCTGGATATCTGGACTCACGCTGCGCGGCGTATGCTGAAATCTGGAGGCGTGCTCAGCCTCATCTGGCGCAGCGATGGTCTGGCGGAGGTGCTTGGCGCGCTTGGCCGCGGCTTCGGGGGCATCGCGATCCGGCCCGTGCATCCGGACCCGCGCAAGCCGGCGATCCGTGTCCTGGTTCGCGCCGTCAAAGGGAGCCGGGCGCCGCTCAGACTTTGTCCCGGTTTGATGCTCATCGACGAGGCGGGCCGGCCCGCCAAAGAGGCCCAGGACGCCCTCGCGGGCGGTCAAGCGCTTGCCTCTGCTCTTTCCTCCACAGGCGGGTTCCAATGAAGCCGGCATGAACTAAAAGGCGCGGCGTCCTCCCACCCCGTCCATTTCAGCGGCGCTAGCCTGAAGCGAATTGTCGCAAGAAGGCTACCGGTAAGTGTATCCGATAGATAGATAATTGCTTCATCTTAAACAGCGATCAGCGATTGGATGGTGATGCAATTGCCGAGATTTGGGAAAACGCCATGAGCGGACGGATAAAAACAGTGCTGATGAAACTGGTTCCAAAGCGATGGCGGCGTGGGACGGCGGTGGTGCCGGTGGTGCGGTTGTCCGGCGTGATTGGCGCGGTCACGCCGCTCAGGCCCGGCATGATGCTTGCCGGCGTCGCCAAAACCCTGGAGCGGGCGTTCGCGGTGGACAACGCCAAAGCGGTCGCGCTGGTGGTCAACTCGCCGGGTGGTTCGCCGGTGCAGTCACGCCAGATTTATCTGCGCATCCGGCAACTGTCGCGAGAGAAAGAGATTCCGGTTCTGGTGTTCGTCGAGGACGTCGCCGCCTCGGGCGGTTACATGATCGCCTGTGCGGGCGACGAGATTTTCTGCGACCCCTCGTCGATCATGGGCTCGATCGGCGTGGTCGGCGGCAGCTTCGGCTTCACCGAGCTGATGAGGAAGATCGGCGTCGAGCGCAGGCTGTATACGGCAGGCGAGCACAAGGCGACGCTCGATCCCTTTCTTCCGGAGAACCCCGACGATGTGGCGCGGCTGAAGGCGATCCAGCGCGAGATTCATGCGACCTTCATCGAACTGGTGAAGGCGAGCCGCGGGGAGCGTCTGAAAGGAACGGACGACCTTTTGTTCACCGGTGAATATTGGGCGGGCGAACGATCGGTCGCGCTTGGTCTCGCCGACGCGATCGGCGATCTCCGCTCGACGCTGCGGGCGCGGTTCGGTGAAAAGGTCGCGACGCCGGTCATTGCGCCGTCGACCGGTCTGCTGTCCGGTTTGCTGGGCCGCAAAGCCGGAGCCGGGACCCTGACCTCGCTCGATGGCATGGCAGCGATGCCGGACGAGCTGATCTCCGCGCTCGAGACCCGCGCGATTTGGGCCAAATTCGGGTTCTAGGCTCGATTTTGCCAAATCCCGCGCCAATCGTTTTTGAGACGAGCGATTGCGGGAACGGTCGGATTGAGCAAGAATGGCGTCCGAACGAGATCCGTAACGAAGGAAGAGGATCGACCGATGCCGCCGCTGATTGTACTTGCAGCTACCCTGGGAGGACTGGTCGCGGTCCGCTGGCTCTACCAGACCGCCAGGCGGATCAATCAGGAACTGGAAGAGGCGCGGATGGCCCGCGTCGCCGAGCCCGCGCGACGGGATATTCCAACGCTGCGGCGCGATCCCCGCACCGGCGCCTATCGGCCGCGCGACTAGGATCGAGCGCGCCGGCGCGTCTTGAGGTCGACGCATCTCCGATGGTGCCCGCCAAGGTGTTTCGCGTGACCTCGCCGCGCTGGCTCGAATGCCGGTATTTTCCGGTAACCTGAAGCATGATCCCGAAAGGTGGAAACCGGTTTTCGGAAAATGCTCCAGGTCGCGTCATCGTCTTGATTTGAGGAACGCGCGCCGATACGGTCGCGTCGCGCCGACCGATTTCGCCAATCCTCAAAAGACGAATGGACGCCTTGCCCCCGCATATGCGCCCGGAACGCTCGTTCCAGGGCTTGCTCCTGACCCTGCAACGCTATTGGGCGGATTGCGGCTGCGTTATCCTGCAGCCCTACGACATGGAGGTCGGGGCGGGGACCTTTCATCCGGCGACCACGCTCCGGGCGCTGGGTCCGAAGCGCTGGAACGCGGCCTATGTGCAGCCTTCGCGCCGTCCCAAGGACGGCCGCTACGGCGAGAACCCCAACCGTCTGCAGCACTATTATCAGTTTCAGGTCATCCTCAAGCCGTCGCCATCTGACATCCAGGATCTCTACCTGAAATCGCTGGCCGCCATCGGCGTCGACAGCGCGTTGCACGACATCCGTTTCGTCGAGGACGACTGGGAAAGCCCGACGTTGGGAGCGTGGGGTTTGGGGTGGGAGTGCTGGTGCGACGGCATGGAAGTCAGCCAGTTCACCTATTTCCAACAGGTGGCCGGCGTCGAATGCGCGCCGGTTGCCGGCGAACTGACTTACGGGCTGGAGCGCCTCGCGATGTACGTGCAGGGCGTCGACCGCGTCTACGATCTCAATTTCAATGGCCGCGAGGGCGCGGAGAAAGTCACTTACGGCGATGTATTCCTTCAGGCCGAGCAGGAATATTCGCGGCACAATTTTGAGCACTCCGACACCGCGATGCTGTTCGAGCAGTTCAGGATGGCCGAGAATGCCTGCAAGACATATCTCGACGCCGGCTGGCAGGACGATCCGAAGCAGCCCGGCAAACACGACGCGCATCTGATGGCGCTGCCAGCCTACGATCAGTGCATTAAGGCCAGCCACGTCTTCAACCTGCTCGACGCGCGCGGCGTAATCTCCGTGACCGAGCGGCAAAGCTACATCCTGCGCGTGCGCGAGCTGGCGAAAGCCTGCGGCGAGGCGTGGCTGCATACTGACGCGGGTAGCGCGGGGTGAGCAATTGCGTGGAGGTCGGAATGAGCGAAAGTGGAGTGTGGGTTTTTCACCCTCCCCTTGAGGGGGAGGGTCGGCGAGTTCGGCAGCGCACTTGCGCGCTTGAGCGAGCCGGGGTGGGGTGAACTCCGTGATCAAAAGGACCGTTAGTGATTTCAAACGCCAGTCTGCAAGGCGCTTGCGGTTCGACAGTACATATGCCGAAGCGATTCTCTGGCGTCATCTTCGCCAGCTTGATGTGAAAGGAAGCCATTTCAGACGGCAGACTGTGATTGGCCCTTACATTGCAGACTTCGCCTGTCTGGCTGCGCGGCTGATTGTCGAGGTTGACGGATCGCAGCATGGAACGGATGGCGGCAAACGTCGCGACGATACCAGAACACGCTGGCTGAACGCAGAAGGATATCGCGTGCTGAGGTTCTGGAATAACGATGTCATCAGCACGCCGGGATCTGTAATGGAAGCGATTCATCGGGCGCTTGATGTCACCCCATCCCGCCTGCCTTCGGCAGACGACCCTCCCCCTCAAGGGGAGGGTGGATCTCTGCGCTCGGAGTAGCGAATGCCCGATCTTCTGCTCGAACTGTTCTCCGAGGAAATCCCCGCGCGCATGCAGGCGAAGGCGGCGGACGATCTGCGCAGGATGGTCACCGACAAGCTCGTCGCCGAGGGCCTTGTCTATGAGGGTGCGAAAGCCTTCGTCACGCCGCGCCGTCTCGCGCTCACCGTGCACGGTATTCCCGCGCGCCAGCCTGATCTCAAGGACGAGCGCAAGGGGCCGAAGCTCGGCGCGCCCGACGCCGCGGTGCAGGGCTTTCTGAAAGCCGCCGGGCTGAAATCGCTGGAGGAAGCCAAAATCCAGCGTGATCCGAAGAAGGGCGACTTCTACGTCGCGCTGATCGAGAAACCGGGACGGCCCGCGATCGAGGTGCTGGCGGAATTCCTGCCGGTGATCGTGCGCACTTTTCCGTGGCCGAAGCAGATGCGCTGGGGCGAGCGCTCGGCGAAGCCGGGCGCGCTGACCTGGGTGCGACCGCTGCATTCCATAATAGCGACCTTCGGCATGGAGACCGAGGAGCCGGACGTGGTGCCGTTCGAGGTCGCCGGCATCACGGCGGGACAGGTAACGCGCGGTCACAGGTTCATGGCGCCGGACGAATTCAGCGTGCGCCGCTTCGAGGATTACGAAGCGAAATTGCAGGCGGCGAAGGTGGTGCTCGATTCCGCCCGCCGCAAGGACATCATCCTGGCCGACGCGAAAGAATTGGCGTTCGCCCAAGGATTCGAACTGATCGAGGATCAGGTGCTGCTCGACGAGGTTGCGGGGCTCGTCGAATGGCCGGTGGTGCTGATGGGCTCGTTCGACGAGGAGTTTTTATCGATACCGGGCGAAGTGATCCGCGCCACCATCCGCAACAACCAGAAGTGCTTTGTGGTGCGGCGGTCTCACCCTCTCCTCGAGGGGGAGGGTCGCTCGCGGAGCGAGCGGGGTGAGGTGTCCATCACCCCCTCCCGATCTTCGCCTTCGGCTCAGATCGACCTCCCCCCTCAAGGAGGAGGTGAAAAGCTCGCCAATAAGTTCATCCTCGTCGCCAACATCGAGGCGAGCGACGGCGGCAACGCGATCGTCGCCGGCAACGAGCGCGTGATCCGCGCGCGGCTGAGCGACGCAAAGTTCTTCTACGAGACAGACCTCAAGACCAAGCTCGAAGACCGGCTGCCGAAATTCGAGCAGATCGTGTTTCATGAAAAGCTCGGCACGCAGGCCGAACGCATCGCGCGCATCGAACGCCTGGCTGCCGAGATCGCGCCGCTGGTCGGTGCGGATGTCGAGAAAGCGAAGCGCGCGGCGCGACTGTGCAAGGCGGATTTGCTGACTGAGGTGGTCGGCGAATTTCCCGAGTTGCAGGGCCTGATGGGGAAATACTACGCGCTCGCGCAGGGCGAGGATGCGTCCGTCGCAGCAGCCTGCGAGGAACATTATAAGCCGCAGGGTCCGACCGATCGCGTGCCGAGCGATCCGGTGTCGATCGCGGTCGCGCTGGCCGACAAGATCGACACGCTGGTAGGCTTCTGGGCGATTGATGAAAAGCCGACGGGAAGCAAGGATCCTTATGCGCTGCGGAGAGCGGCGTTGGGGGTGATCAGGCTGGTGTTGGAGAATGAGATTCGCTCCAACTTAACTTCTATAATTGACATGGCGACCGTGTTAGTTCGCACGCAAAAAATCAGTCGATCGATAAGTCAATTTGGCGGAGTCGCAAACGTCAGTTTCGTTCAAAGAGAATTTCTGATCGGCGGATTTTCAGTGACGTCTGGAAATCTGATGGAAAGTCTGAACATTGGACCTGATGCCAGCGTTAATCAGGAGTGGCTTCGCGATTTGACACTGGGTATTACAGTAAGCTCCTTAATCGAACAGGAGGGACCGGAGGGTGAAATCTATTATGTGCCCGGGACCTATGACGCGCAGGCAGCACAAGTTTTTTCAATCTCCGCTGATCTCCTCGCCTTCTTCGCTGATCGCCTGAAAGTGCAACTGCGTGAGCAGGGCGCGCGGCATGATCTTGTCGATGCGGTGTTTGCGCTGTCTTCCACCTCCCCCTTGAGGGGGGAGGTCGCGGCGCGCAGCGCCGCGGGAGGGGGTGGCTTCTCTCAGAAAGATCACCCCACCCCGCCACTTCGTGGCGACCCTCCCCCTCAAAGGGAGGGTGAGCAAGAGCCGTCGCGCTCAGCTCAAGGGGAGGCTGGGAAAGAGCCGCAGCGCCAGCTTCAAGGCGAGGGAGCAATGCAGGACGATCTTCTGATGATCGTCCGCCGCGTCGAGGCGCTCGGAAAATTTCTCGACACCGACGACGGCAAGAACCTGCTCGCCGGGACCAAGCGTGCCTCGAACATCCTCGCCATCGAGGAGAAGAAGGACAAGCGCAGCTTCGACGGCGCGCCGGATGCCTCGCTTTATAGTCTGGACGAAGAGAAGGCGCTTGCCGCCGCCATCGATGAAGCGAAGCGTGAGGCGAGCGTCGCCGTCGCGAACGAGGATTTCGCCGCCGCGATGTCCGCGATGGCGAAGCTGCGTCCCGCCGTCGACGCCTTCTTCGACAAGGTGAAGGTCAACGATGATGACGCGAAGATCCGCGAAAATCGCCTCAGGCTGCTCAACGAGATTCGCGCCGCCACGCGCACCGTCGCGGATTTTTCAAGGATACAGGATTGACGCGCGGCGTCCGCTTCTTCGCCGGCGCGGCCCTTCAGGCCGCTCCCAGCACATCAGTCGATCACTTGATCAATCGATCACCTGCATGATGCGGCGTGAGCGCGGCTCGATCAGGACGGTTTCGCCGTTCACGACGGTGTAGCGATAAGGCGTCGCGCCGAAACGCTGCGGCACGTCGTAAAGGGTCACGCTTTCATCGGCCAGCACCGCGCCGACGACGATGTTTTGCGAGACGGTGAAAGAGGGAACGCGCTCGCTCACGACGTATTCGCGAAACGCCGGGCGTTGCTCGGACGTAATTCCCCCGTCGGCGCTCACTTCGACCGGCTGGGTGACGACCACGTCGGTCGACGGCGCGGCGCCGATCGTGTTGCCTTGCGCATGAGCGATGACCCCTGCGCCGAGCGCAATTATCAGTGTGGCAAAAGCCAGAGCGGCATTCCGCATGGGTGCCTCCTTGGATCGGATGCGTTTACGAACCGTCCGTTGAATGTCATGCCAATTCGGTCGGGCCTGCCGTGGTTCCGCGCGCAAGCGGGCATTTCCGGGGCGGTTTGTGGCGGGCGGAAGCCCCAAAGGAGGTGACGCTCGCCGCAATCCCACACTGATGCTGTCAAGGAACTCCCCCGGCGGATAGAGTTTCTGCGATTCGCAAAACTATTCAGTGGAGGTTCCCAATGGTCATTACGGCAGCGCATATCCAGCCCATCGTGGCGTTGATCGCGGGAGTCCTGATCCTGCTGATGCCGCGTTTTCTCAATCTGCTCGTCGCGGTCTATCTCATCTTCGTCGGCCTTTCCGGCCTTGGCGTGTTCAAGATGCTGCATTTCTAGCTTCGAATATCCCCGTCGCGTCGCGCGGGTGGACCGGCGCAATCGTCGCAATATCAGCGACGGGAGGGGCTCCCGGGTTAGCTGCAAGATCGAAGGAAGGCATAGTGCGCAAAGGCGCTTGCCTTCCCTTTTGAATGGGTGTTCAGTTTTTCAGGCGCCATTTCGCAAACTTTTCGCAGCGGTTTGAAGGCGTAGCGTTCTGACTCGCGTCGTGCTCTGTCCGAGAGGCGCGAGGGACATGGATCCCGCATGGTGTATCGGCGGACCCAGCAGGTCATGAAGCGCCTCGCGGCGCGCCGCCGCGCCATTCTAGCGGCCGCGCGGGATATAGCCGGCCTTGGGGGCATGGCGGCGGTGCAGATCGCGCCGGTCGCGCTTCGCGCCGATGTGGCCGCCGGTACGGTCTATCGTTATTTCCCGTCGAAGGCCGATCTGATTTCTGAACTGATCGCGGAGGTGTCGCGGGATGAGCTGACGGCAATACGCGTTGCCGCCGATGCCGCGCCGGGTCCGTCCTCGGCGCTTGCGGCCGCTATCGCCACCGTCGCCGTGCATATGGTCTCCCACAGGAAGCTGGCGTGGGGAGTTCTGGCCGAACCGATCGATGTGGATGTGGCCGCGACCCGGCTGGCAAGCCGCCGCGAAGTCGCCGGAGAGATTGAAGCGCGCATTATAGCTGCCGTGAACGCAGGGCATCTGCCGCAGCAGGATACGTCGCTTGCCGCGACGGCGCTACTTGGCGCTCTCCATGAAGCCCTGGTCGGTCCGCTCGCGCCGGACAACTTAGAGGATCAGGCGAGGCTGCGTGAGGTGGTGCAGACCGCGACCTTGCTGGCGTTGCGCGCGGTCGGCGTGACGGATGCGCGCGCCCGCGGCCTTGTCGTGCAGGCAGCCCTGCCGGCGAAAATGCCGACAGGGGAGAATGCGGACTGAAGCCTGCGTTACTTCGCCTTGATCTTGCCGTCCTTGTCGAACTGCGACACGTAGGCCCATAGATTGTCGAGTTCGCTTTGCTTCTTGATGCCGGCGAACACCATTTTGACGCCCGGGACCTTAGCCTTCGGGTTCTTGATGTATTCCTCGAACTCCGCCTGGTTCCAGGTAATGCCGGACTTCTTCATGGCGTCCGAATAGGCATAACCTTCGAGCGAGCCGGCATGACGTCCGTCCAGACCGTTCAGCTCCGGTCCGACCTTGTTCTTGGCGCCTTCGCCGATTTCATGACATGCCTTGCACTTGTTGAAGGATGACTTTCCGGCTTCTACGTCCCCCGCGGACGAAGGGCCCACGCTTGCGAGCGTGACGCCGAGGACGGTCAGTGCGGAGATGACGAACGTTTTCATGGAGACCTCTTGAGTCCTTGTGAATGGGCTTCAAGCTGAAGCTGGTGGGGGGTGCCGCCTTCCCCGGAAGGGGGAGGGGTGCTTATGGCCCTGAGGCTCGCAGGTTATCGAGATAACCCATGATACGAGCCGCAGAATCGTAGGATAACACCGATCTTAGAACGATTCGAGTGTGATTTGGTTCCAAAAGCGCCTGGATTGCCACAGCGAGAAGAAAGCGCTCGAGAAGAAAGCGCTACAATGGTACCGTTATTTGTATTTGCCGCGATCCGGATTTCCGAGCGAGCCTACACAAGACCGTCGAAATATGGTTGATCCGGAAAGTCTTGTGGCTGTCGGCCCCGTCTGGTCGCGATAGCGGAGCGCCTGCCGATGACCGTCATGATGCCCGCCTCGGATCGGCTGGTTCTTGATCGCCGAGACGCCATCGTCGCGGATTTGCGTGGGATCGTGCCGGGCGAGGGCGTCATCTCCAGCGCGGCGGAAATGTTGCCCTACGAATCGGACGCGTTGACTGCTTATCGGCAACCGCCGATGGTGGTGGTTTTGCCGGAAACCACGGAGCAGGTGTCGCGCGTTCTGAAATATTGCTTTGATAACGGCATCAAGGTGGTGCCGCGCGGCTCCGGCACCTCGCTGTCGGGCGGAGCCTTGCCGCTCGCCGACGCGGTGCTTCTCGGCCTCGGCAAGTTCAAGCGCATCCGGGAGATCGATTTCGACAACCGCGTCGTTATCACCGAGCCCGGCGTCACCAACCTCGCCATCAGCCAGGCGGTGGCTCATGCCGGGTTCTACTACGCGCCGGATCCCTCGTCGCAGATCGCCTGCTCGATCGGCGGCAATATCGCGGAGAATTCCGGCGGCGTTCACTGCCTGAAGTACGGCATGACCACCAATAACGTGCTCGGCTGCCAGCTCGTGCTGATGTCGGGAGAAGTCCTGCGTATCGGCGGCAAAGCGCCCGAGCAGGCGGGCTATGACCTGATGGGTATCATCACCGGCTCCGAAGGTCTGCTCGGCGTCGTCACCGAAGTCACCGTCCGCATTCTGCGGAAGCCGGAAACCGCGCGGGCGCTGATGGTCGGATTCTCGCAGGTCGAAGCGGCGGGGGAATGCGTGGCGCGCATCATCGGCGCCGGTATTATTCCCGCCGGCATGGAGATGATGGACAGGCCGGCGATCCACGCCGCCGAAGCCTTCGTCAAGGCCGGCTATCCGCTCGACGTCGAGGCGCTGCTGATCATCGAACTTGACGGTTCGAGCATCGAAGTCAACGAACTGATCCAGCGCGTCGAGGCCATCGCGCTCGGTTGCGGATCGACCTCCTGCCGGATTTCCGGTTCGGAAGCGGAGCGTGACCTGTTCTGGGCCGGCCGCAAGGCGGCGTTTCCCGCGGTCGGCCGCATCTCGCCCGACTATCTCTGCATGGACGGCACCATTCCGCGTGGCGCGCTGCCGCGTGCGCTGGTCCGCATTCGCGATCTCGGCGAGAAATACGGACTCGGTGTCGCCAACGTCTTCCATGCGGGAGACGGCAATCTTCATCCGCTTATCCTGTACGACGCCAACAAGCCCGGCGAGATGGACAAGGCGGAGGAATTCGGTGCAGACATTCTGCGCTGCTGTGTCGAACTGGGCGGCGTCCTGACCGGCGAGCACGGCGTCGGCATCGAGAAGCGAGACCTGATGCCGCACATGTTCAGCGAGGCCGATCTCAACCAGCAGCAGCGGGTGAAGTGCGCGTTCGACGCCCGGGGTCTTCTTAATCCGGGCAAGGTGTTTCCGACGCTGCACCGCTGCGCCGAACTCGGCCGCGTTCATGTGCACGGCGGCAAGCTGGCGTTTCCGGAGTTGCCGAGATTTTGAGTGCAATGGTTGAAGGTAGATGAGAAAAAACGACATTGCATTCCGGCACGAACTGCTCGCTCCTCCGTTGAGGGAGAGAGGTGGAGAGGGGGATAACCCCGGCTTCAGGTTTCGTTGCTCACCTTCCTTGTCTCTTCCCCAAAAGGGGAGAGGAAACACATCAGCTTGCGGGTGGTTGTGACTGTCCTGCGCATACGCGATGCTGCCGATATCGAACTTGCGGTGCGCGCCGCCATCGCGGGTGAACAGCCGCTTGAGATCATCGGGCACGGATCGAAACGGTCGATCGGCCATGCGATGACGACCAACGCGGTGCTCGATGTGTCGGCGCTGAACGTGGTGACCTGCTATGAGCCGAATGAGCTTATCATCACGGTGCAGGCGGGTGCTCCGTTGGATGAGGTGCTATCGCTGCTCGATTCCAGGAATCAGGAGTTTGCTTTCGAGCCAATGGATACCGCCGTGTTGCTCGGCGTCGGGTCGGGCCGCGGCACCATCGGCGGCATGATTGGCGCCGGATTGGCCGGCCCGCGCCGTATCAGGGCTGGCGGCGTGCGGGACCATCTGCTCGGCGCGCACGCGGTCTCCGGCTTTGGCGACGGTTTCAAGGCCGGCGGCAGGGTGGTGAAGAACGTCACCGGCTATGATCTCTGCAAGCTGCTGGCCGGATCGTGGGGTACGCTCGCGATCATGACCGAGGTGACGCTCAAGGTGATGCCGAAGGCGGAAGCCGAGCGCACGCTGGTGTTGCGCGGGCTTGATGATGTCACCGCCAACCGGGCGATGACGGCCGCGATGGGTTCGTCCTATGATGTGTCGGGGGCGGCGCACCTGCCTCATTCGGCGCTCAAAGCGGCGCCGGGCGCGCTGGCCGGTCTCGCATCAACGGGACAGGCTGCGACGTTGTTGCGGCTGGAAGGCATCGCTGCCTCCGTCGTTCATCGCGGAGCGGCACTTGCAGCGAACCTTGCGTCTTTCGGGGCGGGCGAGCTTGTTGAAGACGCCGAATCGGCGGCGCTGTGGCGCGCTGTTCGGGACGTTGCGCCCTTCGCCGCCGACGGTCCGCTAGGCGCCTGGCCGGTGTGGCGGATCGTCTGCCCCCCGGCATCGGGAGGCGTCTTTGGACAGGCGCTGGCGCGTGAGACCGGCGGCGAGGTGATCTACGACTGGGTTGGCGGATTGCTCTGGGCGGCGCTGCCGTCGTCGGTCGATGCCCATGCCGCATTGCTGCGTCGGCGGCTCGCTCCGCTCGGCGGTCACGCGACCCTGTTGCGGGCTGACGAGGAAACGCGGCGCGCGGTCGATGTATTTCATCCGCTGGCGAAGGGCGTCGCCGCATTGTCCGAGCGGGTACGGCAGAGCTTCGATCCTCAAAGCATTCTCAATCGCGGCAGGCTGGCGCGGACGCCGATCTCATGAGAACCGAATTCACACCCGCTCAACTCCGCGATCCCGATATTGCCGAGGCCGACAAGATCCTGCGCAAGTGCGTCCATTGCGGATTCTGCACGGCGACGTGCCCGACATACGTGCTGCTCGGCGACGAACTCGACAGCCCGCGGGGCCGAATCTACCTGATCAAGCGGATGCTCGAAAACAACGAGCCGCCGACGGCCGAGGTCGTCAAGCACATCGATCGCTGCCTGTCTTGCCTTGCCTGCATGACGACCTGTCCCTCCGGGGTCAATTACATGCACCTGGTGGATCAGGCGCGCGTCAGGATCGAGAAGGAGTATGCGCGCCCGCTTTCCGAACGGCTGCTTCGAGCCGTTCTCGCTTTCGTGCTGCCGCGGCCGAAAGTCTTTCGGGCCAGCCTGACCCTGGCGCGTTTCGCCCGGCCGTTCGCTGCGCTGTTGCCGGGCTCGAAGGAGGGTGCAACGCCGACCTTGCTGCGCAGGATCAGGGCGATGCTGGCGCTCGCGCCGGCCTCGCTGCCTTCCCCGGGAGCGGCTGCGGGAAGCGTGTTTCCGGCGACGGGCATGAGGCGCGGCCGCGTCGCGCTGCTGCAAGGCTGCGCCCAGCAGGTGCTGGCGCCGCGCATCAACGAGGCCGCGATCCGGCTGCTGACCCGTCACGGCGTCGAGGTGGTGCTGGTGGCGGACGAGCGGTGTTGTGGCGCGCTGACCCATCATATGGGCGACGACCGGGATGCTCTGGCGCACGCGCGGGCCAATATCAGAGCCTGGACCCGCGAAGCGGAGCGGGGCGGTCTCGATGCCATCCTGGTCACGACCTCCGGCTGCGGCACCGTCATCAAGGATTACGGCTACCTGCTACGGGAGGACCGGGACTTCGCCGGGCCGGCCGCGAAGGTCTCAAGTCTGGCCAAGGATATCACGGAGTATATCGCCAGCCTCGATCTGCCGGCGCCGCCGAGCCGCAGCGAACTCGTCATCGCCTATCACTCCGCCTGTTCGCTTCAGCACGGCCAGAAAATCATGCAGCTTCCGAAAGATTTGCTTTTCAAGAATGGATTCGTGGTGAAAGATATACCCGAGAGTCATTTGTGTTGCGGTTCGGCGGGGACCTACAACATTCTCCAGCCTGACATTGCGGACCGACTGCGCGACCGGAAGGTCGCCAACATCGCAAGCGTCAAGCCGGACATGATTGCCGCCGGAAACATCGGGTGCATGATTCAGATTGCCGGCGGAACGTCGGTCCCTGTTGTTCACACGATTGAACTTCTCGATTGGGCGACGGGCGGCCCCCGGCCAGAGCTGAATTGATCGGCGGCAACAGGAGAACCACCATGGCTAAGAAATCCAGCAAAGCGAAGGGTGTTAAGGCCAAGAAAAGCAAGAAGAAGGCTGTAGCGGCAAACAGGAAGTCCACGAAGAAGTCCGGCAAGAAGTCGGTGAAGAAGGCTTCCAAAAAGAAGGCGGTCAAGAAAAAATCGGCGAAGAAGTCTCCGGGTAAAGCCGCTAAAAAATCGGCCAAGAAGTCAGCCAAAAAATCAGCTAAAAAATCAGCCAAGAAGTCCACCGGAAAGTCCGCAAGGAAACCGGCGACCAAGCGCAGGGCCTCGACGAAGAAGGCGGTTGCCAAGCGCGCCGCGCCAAAGCCCATGGCCACCCCCATGCCTGACACGAGTTGGGCGATGCCGGAGCCTGCGGCTCCATCCCAAGGTGATCAGAGCGGATCAGGCTCGGGAGAGGACGGCAATTAGAACGAGATGAGGTTTAGAGCCCTTCCGCGTCTGATTCCAAGAGAAGCGGAAAGGCTCGTTGATCGTTCAATGAGGGCGGATGGCTGCAAGGTTCGCGTTTCTGTCGGGTGTGGTCGCGATCGCACTGGGAGCCGTCAACGCGTGGCCAGCGTCGGCGCAGGATGGATTTCCGTTTGGTCTCGAGATGACGCTGGATGCATCGCCGCAGCCTGGGTCAAAGCGAGTGCCATCGCTGGAGATCGGCGACAGCGGCGGGGCCAAGTTCGAATTGTGGTGCAAGGGCGGGAAGGGCCAGTTCTCGGTTGCCGGTGAGACCGTCATCTTCGCGGCCGGTCCGCTGGAGGACCGCTCCTGTCCGCCGGACAAAGCCAAAGCCGATGACGATCTGGTCGCGGCGCTCTCCGCTGCCGTCACCTGGGAGCGACAGGGCGACGAGATCTCGTTCATCGGACCGACCACGGTGCGCTTTCATTTGAATACGAATTGAGAGCGTGGGGTAGGCCATACGTGCGCGGATCAACCCCATCGCGGGAGAACCGGATGCGGCTATTTCCAGGCCGATTTATCGAGGTCCCAGCGCTGGGCTTTGAATTGTTTCGCCAATGCATCCACCGCGCCGCTGTCATCGGTTTCGACACTCTCGCCGTCGCCGGCTGACAGATCGTCGGCGAGGCCGAGCCTCGGCCCGTCAGTTTCGTCCGCAGTGCTGATCGAGGGAACGCCGACCCAGAGCATGATGTGGTCGGATTCATCGGGCCTGTCCGGGCCTGGTAATGCCGTCACTTTGATAGTCTCGGTCAACCCGAGCGCCGGAACCAGCTTGCTGGGGCGTTTGAAGGTCAGCGTCAGTTTGCCGGTGTCGTCATTCCATTTTGCTGACATCGGTTTTGCATCCAGGGCTTTTTCCAGCGCGCCGGAGATCGTGGTCGCGAGCTTGTCACGATTGAGCTTGCCCTTGTCGCGCCATTGCGCGGCCGGAAACCGGATGGTGCGCTCCATGTCGAACATCCCGGCGCTCCAGCCCGCCGCGACCACGCCGGGCATTGCCTTCAACCGGGCGACAAGGGAGGGCGCACGCTCCGGATCGACGTTGATGTCAATGACCTGGGCTCCCGCCCGCAGCGCCTCGCAGTTCACCCCGAGGCTGTTCAGCAGCACCTCGACATTTTGTCCCTTTAACTCTTTGAGCAGATCGATCGCGGCGTCGATCTTCACTTTCACGGCGATGGCTTCGGGAGACACCTCGGTGAAATCCTTCGGCGATGCGACGATGCCGTCGTCGGTCGTCCGGGCATCGTTGAACTCGGCCTCGCTGAGGTCGGAATTGTCTGTCGAGGTCACGTCGGTAACTTTCTGGCCGACGCTGATCGTGCCCCCAAACTCGAAGGTATCGCCTGTGGGCTTGCGTGTGAGCTTCACCGTGACCGGCAGCTTGTCGCCGATGCTTTGCGTCTTGCCGGTCAGGGTTGAACCGTTCACCGCGAGGTTGGCGACGAATCGATCCTTGCGGCTGGAGCCCTTTTCCGCAGGGTAACACACGTCGAGAACGGCGCCCGTGACGGTCTTGCCCTGGCGCGTCTCCTTGAGGATGACATCCGCATTGCCTTCCATCAGTCCGTCGATGGAGGTGAAGTATCTCACCTCCGCGCCAGGCGTGGCCCTGGGAAGCGGCCGGTCCTGCGCTTGCAGAGTTCCCGGCAAAACGATCATTACACTGATCAGGCACAGCCGCAGCGCGCGCATGGAGAATCTCCGCTTGTCGAATCGGTCCTTACCCTAGAGCAAGTTGAATCGGAGCATGCTCTAGAAATTTTGTCTGGTCGCATTTTCGTGCGGCGAACCGGCATCCACTTCGCCGGAAAATGCTCCAAAACCCGCTTTCGCGAAAAAAGAAGGCCGCCCGGAGGCGGCCTTCCGACGAAGTCGTGTCGTTGAAGCGGCTCAGAAGCCCATTCCGCCCATTCCGCCCATGCCGCCGCCGGCCGGCATGGGCGGAGGCTCTTCCTTCGGCAGCTCGGCGACCATGGCTTCGGTGGTCACGAGCAGGCCTGCGATCGACGAGGCGTCCTGCAAGGCGGTGCGTACGACCTTGGCCGGGTCGATGATGCCCTTGGCGACCATGTCGACATACTCTTCCTTCTGGGCGTCGAAGCCGAAGGTCTCGGCCTTGTTTTCGAGAACCTTGCCCACCACGATGGAGCCCTCGACGCCGGCGTTTTCCGCGATCTGGCGGATCGGGGCTTCCAGCGCCTTGAGCACGATGTTGATGCCGGCCTGCACGTCCGAATTGTCGTTGTTGATGCGGCCGACGGCCTTCCTGGCCCGCAGCAGCGCCGTGCCGCCGCCGGGCACGATGCCTTCCTCGACCGCGGCCCGCGTGGCGTTGAGCGCATCCTCGACGCGATCCTTCTTTTCCTTGACCTCGATCTCGGTCGCGCCTCCGACACGGATGACCGCGACGCCGCCGGCGAGCTTGGCCAGGCGTTCCTGCAGCTTCTCGCGGTCATAGTCGGAGGTGGTCTCCTCGATCTGCGCTTTGATCTGTCCGACGCGCGCCTCGATATCCTTTTTCTTGCCGGCGCCGTTGACGATGGTGGTGTTCTCCTTGTCGATCAGCACTTTCTTGGCGCGGCCGAGCATGTTCAGGGTGACGTTCTCGAGCTTCATGCCGAGTTCGTCGGAGATGAGCTGGCCGTTGGTCAGGATACTGATGTCCTCCAGCATGGCCTTGCGGCGATCGCCGAAGCCGGGCGCCTTCACCGCGGCCACTTTCAGGCCGCCGCGAAGCCGGTTGACCACCAGCGCGGCCAGCGCTTCGCCTTCGACATCTTCCGCGACGATCAGCAGCGGCTTGCCGGATTTCACAACCGCTTCAAGCACCGGCAGCAAAGTCTGGAGGCCGGTCAGCTTTTTCTCGTGCAGCAGGATGTAGACGTCGTCGAGCTCGGCTGTCATTTTCTCCGCATTGGTGACGAAGTAAGGGCTGAGATAGCCGCGGTCGAACCTCATACCTTCCACGATATCGACGCCGGTTTCGAGCGACTTGTTCTCCTCGACGGTGATGACGCCGTCATTGCCGACCTTCTGCATCGCCTGCGCGATCATCTTGCCGATCGAGGCGTCGCCGTTGGAGGAGATAGTGCCGACCTGAGCGACTTCGGCCGAGGAGGCGACCGCCTTCGCGCGCTTGCCGATGTCCTTCACCACCGCGGCGACGGCGATGTCGATGCCGCGCTTGAGGTCCATGGGATTCATGCCGGCGGCGACCGCCTTCGCGCCCTCGCAGACGATGGCCTGCGCCAGCACCGTGGCGGTGGTGGTGCCGTCGCCAGCGAGATCGTTGGTCTTGGAGGCGACCTCGCGCACCATCTGGGCGCCCATGTTCTCGAACTTGTCCTCGAGTTCGATCTCCTTGGCAACGGTGACGCCGTCCTTGGTAATGCGGGGCGCGCCGAAGCTCTTTTCGATCACGACGTTGCGGCCTTTCGGGCCAAGCGTGACCTTCACCGCGTCGGCGAGGATATCGACTCCGCGCAGCATGCGTCGGCGCGCGTCGCCGGAAAATTTCACGTCTTTGGCGGCCATTGAATGTTACTCCTGTTTTGTTGTCTGCCGCTCTCCCTGAACGTCATTGCCGGGCTTGGCGGTTCGAAGAACGGCATCGCTTCGCTCGCTTATGCCGGGCAATCCATCGTTTTGCAGGATGGATACCCGGATCAGGTCCGGGCATGACGCATCAATCGGAACGTCGATTGCGGGGGGCTAGAGCGTTTTCGAGCGAAGCATGTCCTCGGCTTGACCCGAGGATGGATACCGGTTCGCGTGAAGAAAACGCGTCAGGTCAGATCATAGAGTCCCGCTTCTGATTCAATCAGAAGCGGAAGGCTCTAGCCGACGACGCCCATGATATCCGACTCCTTCATGATCAGGAGTTCCTGGCCGTCGAGCTTGATTTCGGTACCCGACCACTTGCCGAACAGCACTTTGTCGCCGACTTTGACGTCGATAGGGGTCAGCTTGCCGGTTTCGTCGCGCCCGCCAGGGCCGACGGCCACGACTTCGCCCTGCGAGGGCTTTTCCTTTGCCGTGTCGGGAATGATGATGCCGCCCTTGGTCTTTTCTTCGGCATCAATCCGTTTGACCACAACACGGTCATGCAGCGGACGAAATTTGGTCTTAGCCATAATGCTCCTCCGGGGGTTCGCAGGACTCTGAATTGCCATTGATGGATACATGCGCTGTGATTCGCGACGCCGGGCGATTCGTATCTTTTGGCAATCATATTCCGAGAGTGCTATCCGTTGGCGGGAATATGGCTTGGCAGTCATGCTGTCAAGCAAGCCTCTTAAGCCGTTAGTGAGGCGTGTAGGATAGACGCAATCAATGTCGTAGCTTCTCCGCGTTGGCGAGCACGGGGGCTGCGATCTCATTTTCTCAGGTCTGGCTGCTTCTTGGGTCTGGCTGCCTGGGGCACAGCGGTCGGAAATTCGGTCGGGGTACTTATAATGGTCAAATCAGACGGCGGACGCGCGGCTTTGAACCTTGGGGCGGCCGCGGCCCTGGCGGTGTTTCTCGGCGGATGCGGGTCGATCGGCTCGATCGGACTGTCTACGCAGCCGGCGCCGCCGCCCCAGCCGCCCGTCGAGCCCGAGATTCCGGCTACGGTCCGCGCCGAGGAACTGGTCGGACGGTGGGGTCTTGCCTCTTATCAGAATCCGAACGACCGGGCGCGGACCGAGTCGGCGGCAAAGTCGCAATGCCGGAATCCATACGTGATCAGTGCGGGCGGCAATGGCGGCGTCATCATGCATCTTGCCGACGAGGCGACGCCCCAGGAGTTGCGGCTCAAGGGAAGCCAGAGCGGCAAGAACTACATCGGGCCGGAAGGCCCCCCTGCCGGTCCGAAAGATCGCGAGATTATCTCCTTCGACGGCCGCGTGTTGGTTACGCGCTTCATCGACCCGGATGCTGCGACCCGCTACGGCAATATGGTTTATGTTCGCTGCGCGCCGAAGCGCTGAGCAGCCGGTCAGAGTGTGGTCCAGGCTGGCTCGGCAGGATCTAACCGAACAGCGCGTCGATATCGTCCTGGGAAGCGTGTCCCTCGTCGCCTTCCAGCTTCGGACCGTTCAGTAACCTTGCATCTCCGACGCGATCATCGATGATCGGCGGCGCATGGGCACGGATGGCGTCAACGCCGCCCCAGATATCCATCATGACATTGATATGATGCTCGATGAACTTCATCGTGCCCATCACCTTGGCAATGCGCTGGCCGGTAAGATCCTGGAAATTACACGCTTCGAAAATCGAGATCACGCGTTCCTGGATTTCCTCGCTCAGCAATCTCGCCTGCTCCGGCGATGCCGCCTTGGACAGGGCCCCGGCCGACTGATCGATCGCCTCGGCGGCCTCCAGAATCTGTTGCGTCGCCTGCTCGGTGCCTCCCACCACGGCGCCAAGCTCGTCGGTAACCTTCGCAATCTCGTCGCCGCTGAAACTCTTGCCATGCAGAACAGCGATCTCCTGCTTGGTGCGGTTGATGGCGTCGTAAATCAGATCGAGTTCGGTCTTGAGCTTTTCGCATTGTTCGATTTGCGCGCGGTAGGTCTGAAGCAGCATTTGCGCGTCGGTGATCTCGCGGCTGACGGTCCCGTCATCGGCTGCGTCCGCCTCGGCGGTGCCGTCGAGACGTGGAGCTCCCATCTGTTGACGGATCGCCCGCAACTCCGCCATGATTTCGCGATGCACCGGCATTGGCGCGTCGTCGACGGCTGTGATGACCGGCGTGCCGCCGCTCAGGATTTCCTCGACGCGGAAGCGCTTGCGTTGAACAGCCATCAGATTCCCCGGCTTTTGAACTCGATTGGTTCTTACACCGGCGTGTTTTAACGACCGGTTCATGCGGGAACTATTCGCCACAAATCTGCGGCGCACAGCGATGCCCATTCACGGAAAATAAACGCTACGGGAAAGAACCCCGCCATATCGACGGCGTGGTGAATCAAACCACGGTTCCGTTTACCAAACCGACGCGGTTTTGATTCTTATTCGCTGTGCGGGAAGGGTGCGCCATTGACGCGGCTTCCGGCGATCAATCACGGCGAAACAGTGCAGAGTACGTCGATGTTCAGACACATATCCTTCGCGCTCCTGGCGGGCGTGTCGCTTGCCGGCCTCACGATGCAGCAGGCTGTCGCACGAGACCCCCAGGCCAGGTTCTTCACCGAGCCGACCGTCGTTTATGCCGACCAATCCGCGTTGCAGCATTCCGGGCAGCGCCTTGCATATGCCGAGCGGCCCAACATGGGCGGCGGTTTCGTCGAGTTGTTGTTTGGAGATGTCCAGCAACAGGGATCGCATTATCCGCAGCAACGCTATGATTCGCGCCCGCTCTACGCGCCGCAACCGCAGCAGATCATGCCGGAGCAGGACGCGAGCGAGGCCGCGCATCCCGCGTTCGATCCGAATTCGAGCGGCAGCTCGTCGAATATCGCGGCAAGGAACCCGCCGGCACCATCATCATCGATACGTCGCGCAAGTTCCTCTACCTCGTGCAAGGCAATGGCAGGGCGCTTCGCTACGGAGTCGGCGTCGGCAAGCCCGGCTTTTTGTGGTCCGGCGTCAAGACGATAACGGCGAAGAGGGAATGGCCGGACTGGACACCGCCGGCGCAAATGCTGAAGCGCCGCCCCGATCTGCCGCGTCACATGGAGGGCGGGCCCCAGAACCCGCTCGGCGCTCGGGCGATGTATCTCGGTTCATCACTCTACCGCATCCATGGTTCCAACGAGCCGTGGACAATCGGCACCAACGTATCGTCCGGCTGCATCCGGATGCGCAACCAGGACGTCATCGATCTCTATGATCGGGTTCGCGTCGGCGTCAGGGTGGTGGTGATCTGACGCTGGATCGATTCCCGACGGCAACGGCCGCCTATGGGCGGCCGTTGTGTGGCTGAGGACCCGGCGCGTCAGGCGTAGTTATCATCATCGTCGTCGAAGTCGGCGAAATCATCGAAATCGTCGGAATCGATGTCGTCCTCATCCTGATCGAATGAGCCCCCATGCGACGGGTCGTCATGCTGTTGCGATCCGATGTCGTTCACACCGGCCTCGCGCGCCAGATTACTAGCTGATTGATCGCCGGCGCCGCCCGGCTTTGGTGAGCTGCCGAGGCTGCCGGAATCACCGAAGCTGCTGGCATGCGCTTCGCCGCCGCCCATCATGGAGCGGATACTGCTCAGAAGCAGACCGCCGCCTACGGCTCCCACGGCTGCTGCTGCCGCCGTTCCGAGAAACGAGCCTCCGCCTGCTTGCGGGGGCAACGTGCCGTAGGGCGAGCTACCAGGTCCCCGATCGGAGCGTCCGGCTTGTCCGGTCTGCTGCAACGCCTCGCCTGTATTCCAGACTGGACGGCCGGAAGGCGCCGGAGGGACGTTCGGAACCGAACCGCGCGGCGCGGGCGTGCCGAATATAGTGTCGCGCATCTGGCCGAGGAATCCGCCCGCCGAGGCAGCCTGACCGTCGGCTCCGCCGGCCTCGAGCTGCTGGATGCGATCATGGGCGCGTCTTAGAGCTTCGTCTTGCACCAAAACCGTTTGCACCAGCGTGTAAAGTGCGTTGGGCGCGCGCCGCAGACCCTCGGCGATCGCGGCGGCGGCGGCGGGATCGTGCGGCGTGTTCTCGACGCCGGCGAGGCGGGTGAAGAGGTCGTCAACCAACTGTCGTTCTTCCGGCGTCATGGCGCTCTCCCAAAAGATGGCTCTCGGGATGTAGTTGTACTTTTGTGTCGCAAGTAGTGCCGCCGGATAATATTTTCGGGTGGTGGGCGGATCAGCTCAATGTCACCCGGTTGGCCGCCAGCATGTCGCCGAAGCCATCCCCGGCCAGAAATGCGTATTCCCGCTCGCGCTGGTCGGTGAGGGGATCGAGCGCGAGCAAGATGTCATCGACGAAGCCGGGGTGGCACATGATCAGACCGCCATCCGGCGAACCGTTCAGAAATCCCTGCATCAGCGCGGCGAAGTCAGGCTGCGCGAAGTCATAGGCGCCGGCGAACGACGGATTGAAGCGGATGCCCGCACGCGCGGCGCGGCGGCGAAATCCCGCACTCAGAATATCCAGCAGCACCGCCTTCGGGGTGGCGAATCGTTGCGACAGCGGGTGCCGGCTGCGGCCACACTGGCGCACCCATGCATCCGGCGCGGCAGTCTTGACGGCGGTCAGGAAGGCGCCGCGCACCTGTGGGAAAATCTGCACATGCTGATGGCCGTCGACATACTCTGGTGTGCGGCCAAATCGTTGCACAAACGCCGCGATCTGCGCCGTCACCTCGTCGAGAATCATCTCGGGCTCAAGCCGGCGCGACAGGCTGGCGCGCAGCATCTTCGAAAGCGGTGGAAACAGCCCGCCGTCCAGCGGCTGGTAATGCAGGGTGAGCGGATGAAACGGCGCGGTCAGGGTGAGGTGCAGGCCGATTGCGCAATGCGGATGGCGCTCGCCCGCCGCTTTCAGCGCTTCGATTTCATCGCGGCCGGCTGCCGGGCCGACCACCATCACCGACGTCGCGTTGATACGTTCCCTTTCGATGAGATCGCGGATCGCGCGGTTGACGCCCGGACTGATTCCGTAATCGTCCGCGCACAGCCGAATCCGGCGTTGCGGTTCATCACCGCTCATTCGTCGACGGTCCGGTGCAGGCCGCCGCCGGCCGGTTGGGATTCGGCTTGCTTCATGCTTTGCTCGGCGACGACGTAGATCGGTCGTGCCTTGAGTTCTGAGAGAATTTTGCCGATGTATTCGCCGACGATGCCGATCATCAGAAGCTGCACGCCGCCGATTGTCATCATGCCGACAAACAAGGACGGATAGCCGGGAACCGACTCGCCGTCGACCCAGGTTTCCCAGAGGATAGACAATCCGAACAGGAAGGCTGCGACCGCCAGCAGCAGACCGAGCAGGCTGGCCAGCCGCAGCGGCGCCACCGAAAATGATGTCAGCCCCTCGATCGACAGCCCGAGCAGCCGCGCGGCATTGAAGGTGGTCATGCCGTGGGCGCGAACGTCGGGCTCGTAGTCGACGCGAAACTGGCGGAAGCCGATCCAGCTCGCGAGGCCTTTGAAGAAGCGGTTTCGCTCCGGCATCCGGCGCAGGGCGGCAGTGGCGCGTGGCGACAACAGGCGAAAATCGCCGGCGTCTTCGGGAATGCGCTGGCGCGCGCCCCAGTTGATGATCGCGTAAAAGCTGTGCACGCCGATCCGGCGTAGCAGCGATTCGTTCGTTCGGTGCGCCTTTGCCGTGTAGATGACGTCGTAGCCGTCGTTGATCCAGTGATTCACCAGCCGCTCCACGAGATCGGGTGAGTGCTGGCCGTCGCCGTCCATGAACAGCAGCGCGCCACGCTGCGCGTAATCCAGGCCCGCCATCAAGGCGGCTTCCTTGCCGAAGTTGCGCGACAGCGAGACCACCTGCACGTCCAGCGCGGCGGCGGGAAGCGCGCGGGCGAGGTTGAGCGTGTCGTCGGTGCTGCCGTCATCGACATAAACGACTTCACAGGGGAGGTCGAAGCGCTGCCTTAGCTTTAACGCAAGCGCGCTGAGGCGCTCGTGTAATTGCTGGAGCCCGGCGGCTTCATTGTAAACGGGAACGACAATCGACAGACCTTGCGCGGCCGCGGCGGCCTTATCTGCAGGCAGACCTGGAAGGCTGGTAGCTGGCGTCATCGGTCGGTTCCGACGGGGTCAAATTCATTCCCGTTTGTATGGTAGTGAGTGCCAGCATGCGCTTCAACGGGCGGAATGCACGATTCTACGTCCGCAGAAACGCTTCAAGCTTTGCGAAAAGCGGATTCTCGCGATCGAACACATAATCAAGCGAGGCAATCGATACCGTTTCAGCCCCGTGTTGTCTCAAAAAACCGGCGAGTGCGTAAAGCCGGTCCGGCGGGCAGTGGAGGGTAACCATGCCGGAGGAGGTCGGTCCTCCGAACGGCGAGACCACGCCGAAGCGATCATGCGCTTCCTTGAGCAGCATCGCATCGCAGCCGGTGAAGCGGGTCCGCACCTCGCGGTATTGGCGCGCGCGCGCGCGGGCGGCGATGTGGTCGAGAATGATCCGCGTGGTTTCGCGCGCGCCATTGGACCAGTCCGCCTCCCGAGACGCGACCAGGTTGGCCTGACTGCGCAGGATCACGCCGTCATCCAGCACCTTGAGGCCGTTGGCGGTGAGCGTTGCACCGGTCGTCGTAATATCGACGATCAGTTCGGCGGTGCCGACCGCGGGCGCGCCTTCGGTGGCGCCCGAGCTCTCGACGATGCGGTAATCGACGACGCCATGCGAAGCGAAGAAGGCGCGGGTCAGGTTGATATATTTGGTTGCGACCCGCATCCTTCGGTTGTGCTGGGCGCGAAATCCGGTCGTCACGTCGTCGAGGTCGGCCATGGTGCGCACATCGATCCAGGACTGCGGTACGGCGACAACCACATTGGCGCTGCCGAATCCGAGGCTGTTGATCAGCGCCACGCGCTTATCGGCATCAATGATGCTTTCGCGGATCAGATCTTCGCCGGTAACGCCGAGATGCACCAGGCCGCGTGCGAGTTGTGAGGCGATCTCACTCGCAGAGAGATAGGCGATCTCGACGTTATCGAGTTCGGCGATTGTGCCGCGATAGTCACGTACGCCGCGCGGCTTCGCCAGCGTCAGTCCGGCGCGGGCGAAAAACGCTTCGGCATTTTCCTGCAAGCGGCCCTTCGAAGGCACGGCCAGAACGAGTGGCGTGGTCATTGCGCGCTCCCGCCGATCCGGCTTGCGGAAGGCGCGTCTGCGGACCGCGTCAACGCCTCGATCCAGACGGAGAAGCCGACCGCCGGAATCGGTGCGGCTGCGCCAAGTCGTGTCATCAGGTCGTCGTAGCGACCGCCCGCAACCAGCGGCTCGTCGCTTTGGTCCTTGCGTTGCAGTTCGAATTCAAAGCCGGTGTAGTAGTCGACGCCGCGGCCGAAGGAGGTCGCGAAGCTGATTTTGTCGGTTTCCACGCCGCGCGCGGCCATGAAGCCAGTGCGGCTTTCGACTTGATCGATCGCATGGTGGATATCGAGTCCGGCATCGGAGGCGAGGGCGCGCAACTGGCCGAGCGCGTCATCGGGATCACCTGATATCGCGAGAAACCGTTTGATGATGGTCAGCGCATCATGAGGCAGCGCGCCGCTCTTCAGGGTGGACTGTTCGAGGAAGCGGTCGGCGATCTCATCCAGAGAGCGGCCGCCGACAATGGTTGCGCCCGCGATCGACATCATGTCGGTCACCAGCGCCAGGGCCGCCTTGCGATCGGAGCCCGCGAGAGCCGCCAGAACGCCTTCGTATTCGTTATGCCCCGGTCCGGACGCCAGTGTCAGTTGTTCTATATCTTGCGCAAGACTGACCTTGCGATTGAAATCCTTCATCAGCCGCCGCCGCCATACCGGATAAAGGTCGAGCGAGTCGATTAACGCGGTGAACAGCGCCACGTCGCCGGTCCGGATGTCGACGTCGGCGATACCGAAAGCTGCGACCGCTTCCAGACCGAGCGCGAGCATTTCGGCGTCCGCGGCCGCGCGATCCTGGCGGCCGAACGATTCAATGCCGGCCTGCGGGAATTCGCTCGAACGGCCGCCGCGATAGCGGAACACCGGCCCGAGATAGCAGAAGCCAGCCGGCTTGCCGGCTTTGCCGGACGCGAGATAGTCGCGCGCGACCGGGATGGTGAGGTCGGGGCGGAGGCAAAGTTCCTCGCTTCCCGGGTCCGAGGTAAGGTAAAGGCTCTTGCGGATATCCTCGCCCGACAGGTCCAAAAACGGCTCGGCCGGTTGGAGGATCGCGGGTTCCGCCTTGATATAGCCGGCCTGCATGAACGACGACAGCAGTCCATCCGCCCATGCAGCGGTTTCGGTCGCCCTGAGGGCTTTTGTGTCTGTCATCAGCATCGTCCAAGCTCGCACGGCCGCCCCGCAGGGTATCGCGCCCCTGCCTGACGTATGGAAATTCAATGCATATCGATTGCGTGGCGAAAGCGCCGCGCCGCCGGTCAACATCATTGCGGCAGCCCATAGCACGGCGGGCGACGAGTTTCGACCTCGCTCCGCCGGCTATTTGCCGGGAAGGTTGACGGCGACGGACGACGCCTTGCGTCAGAATTTCATCGATGCGAACAGGCGCAGGTTGCGGCCCGGCTGCAACACCTCGTCCTTCTTGTAGGACTGGTGGAAGCGGATGTCGTCGTCGAGCAGGTTCTCGCCCTTTAGGCCGACGGTGAGCGTCACGGGCCAGTCGCCGTTCGGCACCGTGGTCGTATGGCTGATTTCGGCGTTGAACAGATTGAAGCCCGGCGTCGGCGTTTCGAACGCGCCGAGGTTGGTTTGGGCGAAAGCGTGCAGCAGGTTGATGCGCGCCGTCCAGTTCGGATCGCGATAGTAAACCCCGCCGCCGAGCCGCTGGGGTGGAATCTTCGGCACGAAACTGCCGTCGGTGAAGATGGCATGGACGATGTCGTATTGCGCCTCGACTCCGTATATGCCGTTCCACACCCGCGCCACGTCATGTTCGATCTGGATTTCGCCGCCGGTGAAGCGGGCGTCGCGCTGCGAATAGATGATCTGGTCGTAGCTTGCGCCCGGCGCGCCGCAGGATGCGAAACTCTCGCTACAACGGATGCCGGTAAAGTTCTTGAAGATGAAGTTTTGATAGCGCGTATGATAGATCGACAGCTCGAAACGGGTATCGCCACGCGCGCGCTTGAAGCCGAGTTCGACGGTGTTCGCCTTTTCCAGCGTCATGGTCGGATCGCCGATCTCGAACGTGCGCGGCGTATCGTGCGGTCCCTTGTAGAATAGTTCGATGGGATCGGGCGCGCGCTCGACATGCTGCACGGTGACGCGCGCGACGATGTCGCGCGGCATCTCATAGTACAACCCCGCGCTGGCGCTGACCGGCATGAAACGGCGGTCGACCGGAAATACCGTGGGCTGATTGGGCGGCGGCAGATAGCTCGCGGGGAACTGCGCGCCGGTGCCGTTGGTTTCGGTCTGTTCGATGCGTAGCGCGCCTTGTGCGCGCAGGAGGGGTGTGATCCGCAGTTCCTCGAACAAAAAACCGGCGAGATTGGCGTTCTGCGCCGGTGCGAGGAGCGGATCGGTCGCGCCGGCGACCGATAAATTGCGCCGGCTCCATTGCATGCCGGCGGAGCCGCGCAACTCTCCGAGTGTGGTGGCGAACGGCAGGTGCGCGACCTCGATGCGGGATTCCATCTCGCGGTTCTTGAAACGTGAACCAATCAGCGCGTTCGCGCCGACGCCGTTGATCTCATTGTGGTGATAGTCGCTGTAGCCCAGCCAGTACCGCACCGTGTCGATGCCGCCTTCGCCGACGCGCCACTCACCGCGGCTCGCCCATTTCTTCTGACGCAGGTCGATGTGATTCTTGACCTTGGCGGAGTCGATGCCGGGGATGAAATAGGTCATCGCCGTGTCCTGGAACGACATGCCGACGAAACCGCGATCGAAAATGTAGGAGCCGCCGGCTGCGTGGCCCTCGGAGCGATAGCTGGAATTGGCCTGAATACCGCCGGGGATGCGATAGTCGCCGGCCTGCCGGGCGTAAGTGTCGACATGGATTGCGACGTTGTTGCCGCCGGCCTCAAGCTGTACGGCTCCGTCGCGGCCGTTGCTGACGCTGTTGAGGCCGCCGCGTGCCTCGAACGCGAGGCCATTTCTTGGAATTATTGTTGGGATGCGGTTGTTGCTGGCGCTGATTACGCCGCCCGTCGCCTGCGAGCCAAAACGCAACGTGCCGGGACCGCGGATGACCTCGACGTTCTGTGCCGCCAGCGGATCGATCGTCACGGCGTGGTCTTCCCCGAGATTGGCCATGTCGCCGGAGCTGATGCCGTTCTCCTGGGTTCGCACCCGGAAACCACCAAGGCCCCGGATGACCGGGCGGCTCGCAACCGGCGAGAACGACGTTGCCGAGACGCCGGGCGTGGTGCCGAGCGTGTCGCCGAGCGAGGCGGCGCCGCGCCCGAGCACCTGTTTCGCGGTGAGCAGGCTTGCTGAGGCGAGCGGCACCTCGGCGCGAGGTTCTTCCGGAGGGGCGGGGACCTGCGGCGGCACAGGCAGCGGAGCAGGAGTGGCGGGGCGGGCTGCTACGCGGGCGCGCCGTTTGGCGTGCTTCGGCTTCGGCGCGTGAACGGTGATTTCGGGCAGTTGTTCTTGCGCCCGCGCCTCCATCTTCGACGAGCCGATCAGGCCCATCACAATCCCCGCGACACCAGCCAAAATAAAACGCGACATTACCACTTTATCCTGCAATTAATTTGCAGTAGCACTTTAGATGCAGATGCAATTCATTCGCAAGTAGAAAACTGAACTTGGAGCGTTTTGGAACGAAGCATGTCCCCGCCCTGACCTGCGGACGGATACCGGTTCGCGTAAATAAAATTTGTTAAATCAAAAGGTTATAGATGCCGCGACCGACCTTTACTCCCGCCGCCAGTCTCCCAGCACGGTCTGGACAAGGGCGAGGACGGCGACCGCAGCGGTGTCGGCGCGCAGGATCCGAGGCCCGAGCGACAATCGCAGGACATTGGGCTGTTTAAGCAGATTCACGCGCTCGTCCTCGGCGAAGCCGCCTTCAGGACCCACAAGAACATCGATCCCTTGCGCGACACGGCGCGCAGGTTCCAGCGTCCGCAGCGGATTTGCCGTCGAAGCGGCCTCGTCGCAAAATACCAGCAGGCGTTCGGGCCCGCGCCGGCCCAGCCACTGATCCAGGGACGCCGGCTCCTCGACCGCGGCCAGGCTGAGGATGCCGCATTGCTCGGCGGCCTCGATGACATTGGCGCGCATCCGCTCGCCATTGACGCGCCCGACCTGCGTGAAGCGGGTCAGGAGGGGCTGTAACGCGCAGACCCCCATCTCCACAGCCTTCTGAACCATGTAGTCGAGTCGGGCATGTTTGAGCGGCGCGAACGCGTAGCGCACGTCCGGGAGTTGGTCCTGTTTCCTGGTGGCGGCGACGATTTCAAGGTTTTCCAGCCGCTTGCGGCCGAAAATCGCTGCTCGCCATTCGCCGTCGCGTCCGTTGAAGACGAGAACGTTCGTCCCGGTCCCAAGGCGCAGGACGTTACCCAGATAGTTGCCCTGATTGCGGTTGAGCGGGATTCTGCAGCCCGCCGCAAGCGGTGCATCGACATAGAGGCGGGGGCTGCGAAAATCGATATTGGGCATCATTTGATCCTGCGCGAGCACTTTCTAGCAGGGCGAGGGAAAGTGCGTAGCGATTTTCGTTCGCATCAAACCCGAGGCAGCGGTCAGGCCTGAACATCGCGAGTTGCGGCACCATTCGATGAAAAATGTGCGATATTGGGGGATGCCGCTGGTTCAGCGCGGCCATGCGTCGCGCTCTTGCCCAATTCGTCGGGTTGTTAGGAATCATCTGCGATCGTACAAATCGGACATCATGGAAGGCTGTTTGTTGCTGAAGGGGTGCCGGGGCATTTGACCCTGCCGGAGAGATGCTGTGATCATTCTGCGCATGATCGTTTCGCTGACGCTTGCGGTGTTCGCCATCGGCACCACAGCTGTGCTTGGTCAGACGCCCTTTCCGGCGCCGTTGCCTAATGGTGCGACCGGAACGGTCAATGATCCGGCGTTTCCGCCGGTCAACGGGGCGCCCGCGCAAATGACCGCTGCGCCTCGGAATTCGCCGTTTCCTCCCGTCAACGGGACCTCCGCGACGATGGGCGCGCCGGCTGCGTTTCCGTCGGGTGGCGCGGCGCCGCTTGGCGGACTCGGAGGGCCTGCGCGGCAGCAGGCAGGTCCGCCCGGGGGGGAGGATTGCATGAAGGAATTCATGCCGCTGCGTGACGCGGCTGAGAAACGCGGCAAGTTGATCCAGACCGCCAGCGCCCGTCATGCGCCGCCCGACGAAGCCTGCAAATTGATCGGGCAGTATTCGCAGGCGGAAGCCAAGATGATCAAATTCATCGATACGAACTCCCGGAGATGCGGAATTCCCGATAATGTCGGGGCGCAGATGCGCACCAACCACAAGGCGACGGAATCCATGCAGCAGAAGGTTTGCGAGGTGGCGAAGCAGGCGAAGATGCGCGGCCCGGCCGGTCCGAGCCTCAGCGAGGCTCTGGGGTCGGCATCCGGCGGATTGCCTGAGGTAACCACGCCGAAGAAGGGCGGCAGCACGTTCGATACCTTGAGCGGCAACGTTCTCACACGATGACGAGATTTCCGTGAGCGATGCGGTCGCATGCGTCGCGGACTCGGTCGGCAATTGGGTCGATAGCCGCGCGCCACTGTGGTCGCGACCCTATCTCAGGCTGTCGCGGCTGGACCGTCCGATCGGGTCGTGGCTGCTGTTGATACCCTGTTTATGGTCGGCTGCGCTGGCCTCACACCTCGCCCGTGACGTGAGCCAGCTTCCCCTGACGATCGTGCTGTTTTTCATCGGCGCGTTTGCGATGCGCGGCGCCGGCTGCACCTGGAACGATATCACTGACCGCGATCTCGATGCGCGCGTCGAGCGAACGCGATCGCGGCCCATTCCGGCGGGAAAGGTGACCGTGACACAGGCGCTCGTGTTTCTCGTCGTGCAGGCACTGGTGGGGCTGGTCGTGCTGTTGCAGTTCAACCCATTTGCCATCGCGACTGGAATCGCCTCGCTCCTTATTGTCGCGGCCTATCCTTTCATGAAGCGCATCACTTATTGGCCGCAGGTCGTACTCGGCCTCGCCTTTTCATGGGGCGCGCTGATGGGATTCGCGGTGGTGTTGGGCCGGATCGATGCGGCGGCGCTGGCGCTGTATGCGGGGGCGATCGCATGGGTGATCGGCTACGACACGATCTATGCGCATCAGGATGCCGACGACGACGCATTGATCGGCATCAAGTCCACCGCATTGCTGTTTGGCGAGCGCACGCGTTCCGCGCTTGCGATATTTTACGGGCTGGCGGTCATCCTGATCGGCGTTGCCTTGCATTTGGCTGGCGCGGAATGGCCGGCATGGCTCGGCCTTGCGGCCTTTGCCGCTCATCTGGCCTGGCAGATTGCCCGAATCGAGATTGGCGATCCCCGTCTCTGCCTGCGGCTGTTCAAATCCAACCGTGATGCAGGACTGTTGTTGTTCGCAGGATTGCTGGCTGGCGCGTTGCTGTAGCGGGCGGCTTCTTCTTCAACCGCAATGAACCAATAGCCGAGGATGTCTTCTCGGCGCTTGACGCCTCAGTCTCGCGCGATGATCTCGCGCTCGCCTCGATAGACCGCTGCGGGGTTTAGCAAATCGCCGCTCCGCCGCCGCATCAGGAAAGTCGAGCGTCGTCCGCTGATCGTATTGCTGCGCCGCCGGCGTGGCGCGGGATCACGCGTGCCGTCGGCAAGCTGCGGAAGCGCCAGGATCTCGCTCCAGGTTTGCCCCGCCACGGCGCATTCACCGGCGTCTTCGGTCACAAGAAGGGGAATGGCAAGCGACGGATCGCGGTGAAGCAGCACGAGCGCTCGGCCGTCGGCGGTGTCGCGCACGGTGACGCCGATGAATTCGCTGACGCGTACGTTGATCGTCATCTTCATGCCGCGCACCGCGCGGTGCAGCGTCACGCGCTCGCGATGAAGCTCGATCTGCCGGATGCCGCCGTCGGCGCGGCTGTCGCTCGCGGCGAAACTGACGGGG
>NZ_CH672417.1:103888-133484 GCF_000152905.1 Nitrobacter sp. Nb-311A | reverse complement strand
CTCGACCCGGCGGGATTGGTCCCGCCCGTTGCTGTTTGACGCCTCACGGCTTTAGTCTCCCTCGCCGGAATTATGTTTCCGGTCGATGGGTGGGAGCTTGCCAGAGCGCGGTCCGGATCCGCTTAAAAAGGCTGGTTAATCGAAGGTATCGGGCCTAACATTCGCGCACATGATTGACAGACCCTTGGCCGACATGCTTGACGGGTTCTTGCCGGGGCGCGGATAATCTTTAATTCCCGCTTCATTGAATGCTTGAAGTCCGCGTAGAACAAGCACATCTCATGACGGACCCGCCCTGCGCGCCGGTCTTGTCGAAGACCCTGGATTTTATTCGTGATCTCTTCACCAAATTCGTCGCTGGAATCCTCGGCATCCGACCTCTTCGATCAATCCGCCCTCAGTGAACTCGCCGGGCGGCTGGTCGAGGCCGCGAAGCGCGCGGGTGCCGATGCCGCGGATGCAATTGCCGTGCGGAGCGTCTCGCAAGGTGTCGAGGTTCGCGACGGCCGCGTCGAGGAATCGGAGCGGTCGGAGGGCGATGACGTCGGGCTGCGTGTGCTGGTCGGAAGGCGGCAGGCCACCGTCTCGACCAACGATGTCGGTGGCGACAATGTTGCGAAACTTGCCGAACGCGCGGTCGCGATGGCGCGTGTCGCGCCGGAGGATCAGTATGTCGGACTGGCCGACCCGTCGTTGCTGGCGCGGAATTTCCCCGATCTCGATCTGCTCGATCGGGTGGTGCCATCGACGGCGGAACTCGAACGCCGCGCGGTCGAAGCCGAGGCGGCGGGTCTTGCGGTCAAGGGCGTGACCAAATCCGGCGGCGCGTCGGCGTCCACCGGCATCAGCGGCATGGTGCTGGTGACGAGCGCCGGATTTCAAGGAAGCTATCTGCGTTCGAGCCATGGCGTCTCGATGATGGCGATCGTCGGCGATGGTACCGGCATGGAGCGCGATTACGATTTCAGCTCCGCGCTTCATGGATCCGATCTCATGTCTCCGGCCAGCATCGGTCGTAGCGCGGGTGAGCGCGCGGTGGCGCGCGCCAATCCGCGCAAGGTGGCGACCTGCAAGGTTCCGGTGGTATACGATCCCCGCGTCGCGGGCTCGCTGGTCGGTCATGTCGCGAGTGCAATCAACGGCGCGGCGATCGCGCGCAAGACCAGTTTCCTGAAAGATCGGCTGGGCCAGCAGCTGTTCGCGAAAGGAATCCGGATCATCGACGATCCATTGCGGGTGCGTGGATTGCGCTCGCAATCCTTCGACGCCGAAGGGGTCGCGACGAAGAAGCTTGCGGTGATCGACGACGGCGTCCTCACGTCATGGTTATTGGATTCGGCGACCGCGCGCGAACTGGGACTGACCACGACCGGTCATGCTCACCGCGGCGTGTCATCATCGCCGTCGCCCGGACCGTATAACCTGCATCTCGAGGCGGGACGAATAACGCCGCGCGAATTGATCGCGGACGTCGAGCAGGGTTTCTACGTTACCGACCTGATCGGTTCCGGCGTCAACGGCGTGACCGGCGATTACAGTCGCGGCGCGTCCGGATTTTGGATCGAGAACGGCGAGATCACCTATCCGGTCAGCGAGATCACCATTGCCGGACATCTGATCGAGATGTTCAAGTCGCTTTCGCCGGCCAACGACCTCACGTTCCGCTACGGGACCAACGCGCCGACCGTCCGCATCGAAGGGTTGACTGTTGGCGGGCGCTGACGATGCCGACAGCCGAGCCGACCTTTTGGCGCGGGACCGCGCTTTATTGATCGAGACGGTTCGCGAAGCGGGATTGCTGGCGCTCGCGATGCGCCGCACCCGGCTGCGGACCTGGACCAAGGGCGTATCGTCTCCGGTTTCGGAAGCCGACATCGCTGTTAACGATCTCATTGCAAGCAGGCTGGGGACGCTTCCGGATTACGGCTGGCTGTCCGAGGAAAGCGCCGACGATCTTTCTCGGCTCGGCAAAAAAAGGGTCTGGATCGTGGATCCGATCGACGGCACGCGCGGCTATCTCGCCGGCCATGACGAATGGTGCGTCAGCGTCGCTCTGGTGGAGAATGCCTCGCCGCTGCTCGCCGCCGTGTTCGCGCCGGCCACGGATGAGTTCTACCTTGCCGCGCGCGGGCAGGGCGCGACCTGCAACGGCCTGCCGGTCCGGGCGACCTACGGTGATGATCTGGATTTTTCGAGAATCGCAGGGCCGAAGCCGCTTCTGGAAAAACTCGACCTGCGGCCGAACGATGCCGCCCTTCATCCAAGGATCAGTTCGCTGGCGCTAAGGCTGTGCCGGGTGGCGGGCGGCAGAATCGACGCAGCCTTTGCCGGCGGCCAGAGCCATGATTGGGATCTGGCCGCGGCCGATTTGATCGTGCATGAGGCGAAGGGTAAAATGACCTCGCTCGGGGGTGAGCCGATCCTCTATAATCATGTCGAGGTGACGCACGGCGTGTTGGTCGCGGCCGGCTTCCCTCGCCATGCGCGCATTCTGGCGCATGTTCGGGGACGTCCGCTGCCATAAAGTGGCGGCCGACTTTGACCGTATTTGCCTGACGGCCGGCGTCATAGTAGGACAACGGGAAATGCCGCCAGACAGTCCGCCCCAGCAATTGCTCCATCTCGTGATCGGAGGCGAACTGACCGATCTCGCGCATGTGACCTTCAAAAACCTCGACGAGGTCGAGATTGTCGGCCTTTATCCGAACTACGCATCGGCTTATGCCGCCTGGAAGGCAAAGGCGCAGCGGACGGTTGATAACGCCCATATGCGATATTTTATCGTACACCTCCATCGGCTGCTCGATCCTAGCCAAGATACGAAACCTGCCACTTGAGTAAACTGCTTCGCAATCTGCTGCGCTCCCGCTGGTTTCAGCAGTCCGCAGGCCTTTTGGCCGCGGGCTTTTTATGGCTGGTTTGGCGAACCAACAGGTTCAGCTATGATCCTGAGGAAGTTTACGACATCGTCGAGCCGCAGATGCCGGTGATCCTCGCGTTCTGGCACGGACAGCATTTCATGACGCCGTTCATCAGGCGGGCGCACCATCGCGGCAAGGTGTTGATCTCGCGGCACCGCGACGGCGAGTTCAACGCGCTCGCTGCGGAGCGGTTGGGGATCGAAACCATTCGCGGCTCCGGCGATCACGGCTCCGCATTCAGTCGCAAGGGAGGCGTCGGCGCCTTCAAGGAAATGGTCCGTGCGTTGGAGGAGGGCTACAACATGGCTCTGACCGCCGACGTACCGAAGCGCTCGCGGATCGCCGGCCTCGGCATCATCATGCTGGCGCGTGAATCCGGGCGGACCATCATGCCATTTGCAATGGCGACGAGCCGCTTCATCCGCCTGAACAACTGGGATCGCACGACGATCAACCTGCCGTTCGGGCGCGGCGCTCTGGTTGGCGGTGAGCCGATCTCGGTTCCTGCCGACGCCGATGCCCGGATGATGGAGATGCTGAGAGCGCGGCTGGAGGCGACATTGAACGATGCGACGCGCCGCGCTTACGCGAAAGTCGGCCGGCCCGAACTCGAGGCTGGTTCCGAATACGAGGCGGGTCATGCCTGACCAGATGCCGGCCACGCTGCGCCTCTACCGCAGACTGTCCGCCGCTGCCGGGCCGCTGACGCCCATTCTCCTGAAACGGCGTTTGAAACAGGGTAAGGAAGACCCCGCACGCATCAATGAGCGTCGCGGCATCGCCCGGCAGCTCCGCCCCGCGGGCCCGCTGGTCTGGATCCATGGCGCCAGCGTTGGCGAAGTGCTGGCGGCAGCCGCGCTGATTGAGCGGCTTCGCGCGCTCGACATGGGTATTCTCGTCACGTCGGGCACGGTCACGTCGGCAGCCGTCGCCGCGAAGCGGTTCCCGCCGGATATCATTCACCAATATATCCCCTACGACTCGCCCCGCTTCGTGGAGCGTTTTCTCGATCACTGGCAGCCTGGTCTTGCGCTCTTTATCGAATCGGACCTGTGGCCCAATCTGATTCTCGCTGGTGCGAGGCGTCGTATACCGATCGTGCTGATCAACGGGCGGATGTCGCGCCGCTCGTTTCCGCGCTGGCGGCGGGCGTCCCGGACGATCGCGGCGCTGTTGAGCCGGTTCGATATCTGCCTTGTCCAGTCCGAAATCGATGCGGAGCGCTTCACAATTCTCGGTGGACGCAACGTCGTCATTACCGGCAATCTCAAGCTCGACGTCCAGGCGCCTCCGGCCGACGAGACCAAGCTGGAACGACTGTTATTCGTCACCCGCGGCCGTCCGGTGGTGGTGGCGGCCTCGACCCATCCAGGCGAGGAAGAGATGCTGCTCAAGGCGCACCGGACGCTGGCCGATCATTTTCCATCGCTGCTGACCGTGATCGTTCCGCGCCATCCGGATCGGGGTGAGGCGATCGCCCGGATGGTCGCAGCCTCCGGCGCGCAGGCGGCGCGGCGCTCGCTGGAGCAGTTACCAACGGCGAGGACGAACATCTATATCGCCGACACCATTGGCGAATTGGGATTGTTCTACCGGTTGGCGCCAATTGTTTTCATGGGCGGTTCGCTGGTGCCGCATGGCGGCCAGAATCCGATCGAGGCGGTCAAACTCAATGCATCCATCGTGCACGGGCCGCACGTGTTCAACTTCCCCGATGTTTATTACGCACTCGACCGCGCGGGTGGCGCGTGGCGGGTTGACGACGGCGATGCGCTGACGAAGCAGCTTGGCGACCTTCTCGAGGATTCCGCGGCGCGCAATGCCGCAGCGGCGGCGGCGGTTCAGGTTGTGGAAAGGCTCGGTGGCGCGCTGGATCGCACGCTCGCCGCGCTCGAGCCGTACCTTCTGCAGTTGCGACTTGAACGACGGGCGGCCGATGCGTGAGCCGGCCTTTTGGCGCAGGCCATCATCGTTGCTGTCGCGGTTGCTCATGCCGGTTGGCGCGCTTTACGGCGCGATCGCCGCGCGGCGGCTGTCACGGACGGGCCTGCGCGCCGGGGTGCCGGTGATCTGCGTCGGAAACTATCATGTCGGCGGCGCGGGCAAGACGCCGACTGTGATGGCGATGGCTGGCATTCTTCGCTCGCTCGGTGAAACGCCGGTCGTGCTCAGTCGCGGCTATGGCGGACGGCTGCACGGCCCGGTGCGCGTCGATCCGCACCGGCATGCTGCGGCCGATGTCGGCGACGAACCGTTGATGATGGCGCGGACGATCCCCGTGATTGTATCGCGGCAACGGGCGGCGGGCGTCGCACCGGCTCTTGCACTTGGCGCCAGCGTGATCCTGATGGACGACGGCTTTCAGAACCCGGCGCTTGCGAAGGATATCTCGCTGATCGTGATCGATGGAGATCGCGGCCTGGGCAACGGCCAAGTTTTCCCGGCGGGGCCGCTGCGTGCGCCGCTGCCGCCGCAACTCGCTCGCACCGACGCGCTGGTGATCGTCGGCTTTGGTGCCGCCGCGGACGACGTTGCGGCACGATTCAAGGCGCAGGGAGGACCTGTATTACGGGCGCGGATTGTCCCGGATGACGCCTCGATTGCGGCCATTTGCAACAGGCGTGTCCTGGCCTTTGCCGGAATTGGCGATCCCTCCCGATTCTTCCGCAGTCTGCGGGCCTGCGGCGTCGATGTGGTGACAGAGCGGGCATTCGCGGACCATCATCCGTTTTCGCAACGCGACGTGGCCGAGCTGCAAGCCGCTGCGGAGCAGGATGGTTTAACGTTGGTGACGACGGAAAAGGATTTGGCGCGGCTGCGCAATCATGAAAACCTGGCCGCGTTCGCGCAAACTGTCATGCCTTTCGCGGTCACGCTTGCGTTCGACGATGAGGCGGCGCTGCGGTCGTTCCTCATCGACAGGCTCGGCCGTGCGCGGCAGTAGAGTATTTTCGAGCGAGGCGCGTCCGTGGATTTGAGGACGAATACCGGTTCGCGTGAAGAAACGGCTATGAGGGTGTCTTGATCGCGCCCGGATAATGGCGCTGCAAGACGGCGCTTGGGAGAGCGTAGGCCTCCTGCAAATCGACGCTCCAGTACTTCAGTTCGTCGAGTGGAATACGAGCATCGGTAACAGCGCAACGGACATAGGTTCCTGGCGAAATCACCCGGAAATCGCCGTCAAGGTACTGCACACGCGCTTCGCCTTGACCGGATTGACCGAACTTATTCAGCACTGCTTTTCTCCAGGTGTCCGGGGTCACGATGATTTTGAATCGAACCAATCCAAAATCATGAACGTTCGCGCAACGCTAAGCTATGCCGTCTTTGGTGGAATCAAAGACGGGCTTTAGCTTTTTATTCTAACGCGTTTTTCACGCGAACCGGTATCTACTTCGCTTGAGAACGCTACAGGTTAAACTGCCGGCTTGATAGATTGCCGCCTTTCCGGTTTCGACCTCATCAGTAGCACGCCGGACCACTCGGCAATAGACATGAGCTTGCCGCCGCCGCCAGCTTCAAAATGAGGTCATCCTTTAGAACAGGCTGCCCTGGTCGGCGATCTTGGCGCGCCGTTTGCCGGATGCCGGTCTGGGCGGACTCCCGGGATTCGACTCCGTCGTGCTGGATGCCGCGGGTGCGGTTTGATCGGTGTCGGAGGTTGCGTTGACCTGACCGTCGATAAATTCCAGCGTGAGCCGCGTGCCGGAGCCGACCGCCGCCGCGGACCGCAGGGCGTGTCCGGTCTCGTCGCGAACCAGCGCGAAGCCGCGGGCGAGCACGCCCCGATAGGAGACCGCCGCCAGCAACTGGCTCGAATGCGCGATCCGCGCCTCATGGCGCTGCAGCGAGGTGACGACGGCTCGGTGCGCGCGCTCGAAAAGCCGCCGGGTGCGCTCCTCGGCGCGCGAGATTTGCTCGCGCTGCGCCTGTACGTTGGCGAGTCGCGACGCTTTGAGCCGCGCCGCCAACCCCGCGAAGCGGTCCCGGCGGTGACGTAGCACCACCTGTGTGCAGTGCGTGAGTCTCGCGCCGGTGGCGGCGACGGATTGTTTTGCGTGCGCAACCTGCGCGCGCAGCACGCGCAGCGTGAGTCCGCTTGAGATTTGTGTAAATCGGCGATGGTGAACGTGCGTGCTTGCGCGCAAGGCGCGCGGCAACGCGGCGGCAGCGTTGTCGAGTTTCTGACGGGGAATCGCGAGCAACTCAAAGGCCCCCGGCAGCGCTCGGGCGGAGGAGCGCAATTCGGTGCGCCGGTCGTCGTGGCCTCGTTTCCACGCGACGAGCGCGCGGGCCGCGAGGTTTGAGACCTCGACCAGCAGATCGGAACGGACCGGCACGGCCATTTCGGCGGCGGCGGTCGGTGTCGGGGCCCGCTGATCGGCGGCGAAATCGATCAGCGTCACGTCGGTCTCGTGACCCACCGCCGAGATCAGCGGGATCATGCTGGCGGCAGCCGCGCGGACCACGATTTCTTCATTGAACGACCACAGGTCTTCGAGCGAACCGCCGCCGCGCGCGACGATCAGGAGATCGGGGCGCGGAACGGGTCCGCCGTCCGGCCGCGCATTGAATCCGTCGATGGCGGCGGCGATCTGTTCGGCCGAGCCTTCGCCCTGCACCCGCACCGGCCACACCAGCACCCGGCGAGGAAAACGATCCTCCAATCGGTGCAGAATGTCGCGGATCACGGCGCCGGTCGGGGAGGTCACCACGCCGATGACCTCAGGCAGCCAGGGAAGCAGTTGCTTGCGGGCTTCATCGAACAGTCCTTCCGCCGCGAGCTTCTTCTTGCGCTCTTCCATCAGCGCCATCAGCGCGCCGATCCCGGCGGGCTCGATCGCCTCGATCACGATCTGGTATTTCGACGAGCCCGGATAGGTGGTCAGCTTGCCGGTGGCGATGACCTCGAGACCTTCTTGCGGCTTGAACCGCATTCGGCCGTGGACGCCTTTCCAGATCACCGCCTCGATCTTGGCGCTCTCGTCCTTCAGCGCGAAATAGCAATGGCCCGAGGCGTGCGGCCCGCGAAAGCCGGATATTTCGCCGCGCACCCGCACATGGCCGTAGGCGTTCTCCACGGTGCGTTTCAGCGCCGAGGACAGCTCGGAGACGGTGTATTCCGGCGAGTTCGCCAGAAGCTGTGCTGGATTTGCGGGCATCAGCCTCACTTCTGTTGCTCGTCCACATTACCATGCTAAACCGCTTCGAAACCACCGGAAAGGCTGGATCGGCGCTCATTCATGAACATTCTTCTGCTTGGTTCCGGCGGCCGCGAACATGCGCTGGCATGGAAAATCGCCGACTCGCCGCTGCTGACGAAACTCTGGTGTGCGCCGGGTAATGCCGGGATCGCGCGTGAGGCCGAATGCGTGGCGCTCAATGTCGCCGATCACGCGGCGGTGATCGCGTTCTGTAAAACCAACAAGGTCGATCTGGTGGTGGTCGGACCTGAAGCGCCGCTCGCCGCGGGCATTGTCGACGATCTCGCCGCCGCGGGCGTCAAGGCGTTCGGGCCGGGCAAGGCCGCCGCGCAGCTTGAAAGCTCCAAGGGCTTCACCAAGGATCTGTGCCGCGACAACGGGATTCCGGCAGCGGCCTATGAACGCTTCAAGGATGCCGCGGCGGCGAAGGACTATATCCACGCGCACGGCGCGCCGATCGTCATCAAGGCCGACGGGCTTGCGGCCGGCAAGGGCGTCGTGGTGGCTATGACGCTGGACGAGGCGCTGGCGGCGGTCGACATGATGTTCGAAGGCGGCTTCGGCGCTGCTGGCGCTGAGATTGTGGTCGAGGAATTTCTGCGCGGCGAGGAAGCGTCGTTCTTCGCGCTGTGCGACGGCGAGCACGCGATGCCGCTGGCGACCGCGCAGGATCATAAACGGGCGTTCGACGGCGACGAGGGGCCGAACACCGGCGGCATGGGCGCCTATTCGCCTGCGCCGGTGATGACCGACGAGATGTGCCGCCGCACCATGGACGAGATCATCGTTCCGACATTGCGCGCCATGCGCGAGAAGGGCGCGTCTTTCAAGGGCGTGCTGTTCGCTGGCCTGATGATCACGGAGCAGGGACCGAAGCTGATCGAGTACAACGTCCGCTTCGGCGATCCGGAATGCCAGGTGCTGATGCTGCGGATGAGGGGCGACATCGTGCCGGCGCTGTTCGCCGCCTGCGACGGGCAGCTGAATCATTTCAGCCTGCGCTGGTTTCCTGATCCTGCGCTGACGGTGGTGATGGCGGCGAAGGGTTATCCCGGCAGTTATACGAAGGGAACGCGCATCGACGGGCTCGACGATGCCGCCAAGGTCGAGGGCGTGGAGATTTTTCATGCCGGCACAAAAGATGACGACGGGCGTATTCTCGCGGTTGGCGGTCGCGTGCTGAACGTCTGCGCGTTGGGCAAGACCGTCGCGAAGGCGCAAGCCCGCGCGTATGAGGCGGTCGATCGCATCAGATGGCCCGAGGGCTTCTGCCGTCGCGACATCGGCCTTCGCGCGGTGGCGCGGGAGAAGGGCGGATAGAAGCCAATCGTTATCGCCGCGTCTTGAAGAAATCCCGCAGCAGCGCCGCCGCCCGGCTTTCGCCGACGGACGGATACACCTCCGGCCGATGATGGCAGGTCGGCGCGGCAAGGAATCGGACGCCGGACTCCACAGCGCCGCCTTTGGGGTCGCTCGCTCCGTAGTAAAGCCGCCGGATCCGTGCGAATGAGATTGCGGCTGCGCACATCGTGCATGGTTCCAGCGTCACATAAAGGTCGCAGCCCGTCAGCCGTTCGCTGCCAAGGGCCTGTGCCGCGGCCCGAAGCGCCAGAATCTCGGCATGGGCGGTGGGGTCGCGGTCGGTCAGGGTGCGGTTTCCTGCGGTGGCGATGACCTCTCCGTCGCGCACGATCACGCAGCCGATCGGCACCTCGCCCGCTTGACCAGCTTTTTTTGCGGCTTCGAGCGCCATGTCCATGAAAGATGGTGCGGTCATGTCTCGTATCCCGGCGCATGATCCGCCAAAGTGTAGGCGGTTTGGCGATCGGATCATGCGCCATATCAGTATCTTGGAGCGCGATCGGACGAAAATGCGGTATCCGCTTTTCCTGATCGCGCTCTGGCGCGAACCCTGTTAAGAGGCGCGCTCAGTCGGCCCCTGTGTCCGTAGCGAGATCATTCATGCCCCGCGATAACGACGATGACAATGCGCGCCCACGCGGCCGGCGCGATCGGCCTTCCGGCGGAAAGGACCGGCCCAGGCGCCGATCCGGCGTGGCGCGCGGGCCGGACAAGAAGCTCGCCAAGCGCGGCTTGGCTGGCAAGTCCGATACCAGAAAGTCCGATACCAGAAGGTCCGACAGAGGCGATGGTGATAAGCGGCCCTATGCCGGCAAATCCGCTGGCGCGAAGCCTTCCAACAAGAAGCCCCATGCTAGCGCGGGCAAACCGTACGCGGGCAAACGTGGAGATGGCGAGACCGCGCGGCCTCGCTTCAATCGCGATGATCGTCCTGCGCGCCGCGGGGATCGGCCGGATCGGCGGAGCGACGGGGAAGGAAGAGGTCCGCGCAAGGATTTCTCCGCGCGCGAGAGGGATGGCGAGAAGCGCCGTTTTGCGCCGCGCGGCGGCGTTCGCAAGGATAGCGAACGGCCCGCTCGCTCCTCTGGCGGTGATCGCGGCGGGCGCGTATCACGCAAGGAGTTCGGCGACCGCGCGGGGCGTGACAGGAGCGATGAAAAGCCCTGGCAAAAGCGCGAGCGTGCGGAACCTCGCCGCGAAGCGCGGCCGTCGCGTGACGAAATGCGTCGCGAAACACAGCGCTTTTCGCGCCCGCGTGAAGATCGCGGGGATCGTCCCAAATTTGACCGGCCGCGCGGCGAACGTAACGCGTGGCAGGAGCGTCCGCGCCGGAATGATCGCGAGGATCGCGATGACCGTTCCCGTCGCCATGATCGGCACGATCGCCCGCGCCGCGACAATGAGGATGACAGCAGGATTTTCGTGAAGCGTCCGGCGTTCGCGGGACGCGGCGCCTATCGCGAACACGCGCCTGACGGCGGGCGGCGCGTCGCGCGGGCCGAGCCGAAACCAAAGAAGGCCGGTGAACGCGTCGCAAAAGTGATCTCGCGCGCCGGTCTCGCCTCGCGCCGCGACGCCGAGGAATGGGTCACGCAAGGCCGCGTCGCCGTCAACGGCCGCGTCATCAATTCGCCGGCGCTCGATGTCACCTCGCGCGACGTCATTACGGTTGACGGCGAGCCTTTGCCGGAGCGCGAGCGCACGCGGCTGTTCCTGTATCACAAGCCGCGCGGCCTGATGACGACCCATGCCGATCCCGAAGGCCGGCCGACGGTATTCGATCATCTGCCCGACGGTCTGCCGCGCCTGATCAGCGTCGGCCGGCTCGACTTCAACACCGAAGGACTTCTGCTCCTGACCAATGACGGCGGCCTGGCGCGCGCGCTGGAATTGCCCGACACCGGCTGGCTGCGGCGCTACCGCGTCCGCGCTCATGGCGAAGTGACGCAGCCGCAACTCGATGCGCTCAAGAACGGCGTCGAGGTCGAGGGCGTCAAGTATGGTTCGATCGACGCCACGCTGGAGCGCGATCAGGGCGCGAATGTGTGGCTGACTTTTGCGATCCGCGAGGGCAAGAACCGCGAGGTGCGCAACGTGATGGCGCATCTCGGGCTCGAGGTGAACCGGCTGATCCGTATCTCCTACGGGCCGTTCCAGTTGGCCGAGATCGCGGAAGGTGAGGTCGAGGAGGTGAAGACGCGCGTGCTGCGCGAGCAATTCGGCGACAGGATCGCCGCGCTCGCCAACATGAATCCCGCTGGCGCCACGGCCGAGTCCGGGGCCGTCAAGCTCGGCCGTGACGGCACGCCGCTGCGCTCCAAGAAGGACAACAAGGCGAGAACGAAGCGCGCGCTGATCGAGGACCGCAAGGGACGCAGCGTCGTGGTGCAGCGGACCGGCAGCGACGAGGCGCGGGCGCGCAACGAAGCCGAGGCCAACGGTTACGGGCCGCCACGCCGGCCCAAGCGCGGCTATCACGGCAAGCGCGACCTGACGCCAAGGGATTGATAAGGGATTGACGATGCGGGTGGTCGGCGGACGGCTGAAAGGCCGCAACCTTGCGTCGCCCTCAACGCAACAGATCCGGCCGACCGCTGATCGGCTGCGCGAGTCGCTGTTCAACATCCTGGTTCATGCCTATGACGATCCGGTCGTGGATGCGCGCGTGCTCGATCTGTTCGCGGGCACCGGCGCGCTCGGTATCGAGGCGGTGTCGCGCGGCGCGAAGTTTACGCTGTTCGTCGATAACGGCGCCGAGGCGCGCGCGCTGTTGCGCAACAATGTCGAGGCACTGGGGCTCGGCGGTGTGACGAAGGTCTATCGCCGCGATGCGACCCATCTCGGGCCCGCGCATCCGCTCGCACCGTTTTCGCTGGTGTTTCTCGATCCTCCGTACCGGATGCAGCTTGCCGACAAGGCGCTCGCCTCGCTGCGCGACGGGGGCTGGCTGACCGAGAAGGCGCTGCTCGTTGTCGAGGAAGCCAAGGCGGCGGGCTTCACTGCCCCGGAGGGATTCGAGCAGCTCGAACGACGCGGCTATGACGATACTGAGTTTGTTTTTTTGCGGGCGGGTTAGCTTCACCGCCGTCCGAAAAGCTTCTCGATATCGTCGAGTTTCAATTCCACATAGGTCGGGCGGCCGTGATTGCACTGACCTGAATTGGGCGTGGCCTCCATCTCGCGCAGCAGCGCGTTCATTTCCTCCGGCTTGAGGATTCGTCCCGCGCGCACCGAACCGTGACAGGCCATCGTGGCCGCGACATGCATCAGCCGCCGTTCGAGCGGAAGCGTTTCATCCCATTCCGCCATGTGTTCGGCGAGATCGCGCAGCAACGCGGCCGCGTTGATCTTGCCGAGCAGCGACGGCGTCTCGCGCACGGCGACCGCTCCGGGTCCGAAGGACTCGATGGCGAGGCCGAACTTTTCCAGTTCACGCGCACGGTCGATCAGCTTTTCGACGGTCGATTCATCCAGTTCGACGATATCGGGGATCAGCAGGATCTGACGCTGCACGCCGTCCCGCGCCAGCGACGCCTTCAGCCGCTCGTAAACGATGCGTTCGTGCGCGGCGTGCTGGTCCACGACGATCAGGCCGTCGCGGGTTTGCGACACGATGTAGGTTTCGTGGATCTGGGTGCGCGCGGCGCCGAGCGGCCGATCGACCAGATCAAGAGGGGGACCAGCGTCAAAGCGCACGTCCGCGCTGGGCGCGCCGACATCAAGTGTGGTTTGGCCGGTCTCGGCGAAGGCGGTCGCGGGCAATCCGCCGGCCCATGGCCGCGCGTCGGCAGGCGCGGCGGGCGACTGCCGCCAATCCCAACCGGCAGGGCGCGGAGACGTCGCGGGACGAAAAGCCGTGAGCACCGCGCCGTCGCTGTTCGCGGCGGTGCGTCGTCCTTCGCGCGCGAGGCCCTCCTTCAGCGCATGCACGATCAGCGCGCGCACCAGCCCGGCGTTCCGGAACCGTACCTCCGTCTTCGCGGGATGGACATTGGCGTCAACCTCCTGCGGATCGGTCGTGACGAACAACGCCGCCACCGGATGACGGTCGCGCGGCAGGTAATCGGAATAGGCCGCGCGCACCGCGCCCAAGATCAGCTTGTCACGCACCGGACGGCCGTTGACGAACAGATACTGGCCGAGCGCGTTCGCGCGGGTCAGCGACGGTGCTGCGGCGAACCCATCGACAGTCACGCGCTCGCGTTCGGCGCACACCGGGATGGCGGCCGCGCGGAAGTCTCCGCCGAGAATGTCGCCCAGCCGCGTCAATCGTCCCGCCGCACCCGGCAGCGCCGATGTCCAGGTCACCGGCGCGCGCCCTTCGCCTGCGAGGGTAAAGCCGATATCCGGCCGCGCCATGGCCAGCCGCCGCACCACCTCGCGGATCGCCTCGGCCTCGGCGCGATCGGTCTTGAGGAATTTCAGCCGCGCGGGCGTTGCGTAAAAGAGATCGCCGACCTCAACGCGCGTGCCTTGCGTTAGCGCGGCGGGCACGATCGCGGATTTCCGTCCGCCTTCGACAGTGAGCGACCACGCATGCGGCTCGCGCGCGTCGCGTGTGGTGATGCAGAGCCTGGCCACCGCTCCGATCGAGGGCAGCGCCTCGCCACGAAAGCCCAGCGTGCGAATGCCCAATAAATCCTCGTCGTCCAGTTTCGAGGTGGCGTGGCGGTCGACCGCCAGCGCGAGGTCGCCCTTCGCCATGCCGGCCCCGTCGTCGGTGACGCCGATCCGCCGCCGTCCGCCGCCGTCGGTGAAGACATCGATGCGGGTCGCGCCGGCGTCGATCGCGTTCTCCACCAGTTCCTTGACGACGCTCGCCGGACGCTCGACCACTTCGCCCGCGGCAATGCGGTTGACGACGGTTTCGGGAAGCTGGCGGACGGGCATGGTGCGGCTCGATTCTGGCGGCGGCCGAGTTTAGGCGTTCGCCGCGCCGATTGCATGGGGGCAAATCCGGATGTCCCGGGTTGATTCGGGAACGTGTTTGGGAACGCGCGGCGGGTCTATCAGTCCTCGGAAGAAGCCCGTCCACGTCGCGCCTTCACATCGCTGCGGCGCTTCTTGCTCTCCAGCCGGCGTTGCTTCGAGCCGAGGGTTGGCTTGGTGGCGCGGCGCGGGGTCGGCCGGATCGCAGCCTGCCGCAGCAACTCGATCAGGCGGTCGGTGGCGTCCGCGCGGTTGCGCTCCTGGGTGCGAAAGCGCTGGGCATGGATCACGATCACACCGTCCCTGGTCATCCGCTGCCCTGCGAGTTGGGCGAGCCGCGCGGCGACGTCAGGGGCGAGCGCCAGGCGGCGCGTATCGTAGCGCAACTGCGCGGCGGTCGAGAGCTTGTTGACGTTCTGGCCGCCCGGTCCCGAGGCGCGAACGAAGCTGATCTCAACGTCGTTTTCATCGATCACGATATTGCGGGTGATCCGCAGCATGGCACTCACCGCGGCTCATCTGGCCTGCGAAAACGTAGAGTCTATAGCGTTTTCGAGCGAAGTGGATACCGGTTCAAGTGAAGAAAACGCGTCAGATCAAAATCTGAGACCTCCGCTTCTGATTCCATCAGAAGCGGCAAGCCTCTAGCCTTAGCTTTTGATCACGCATGATCTTATCCGAAAACCGGTTGCCACTTTGCGCTGGCGAGGCCCTTCGGGTCGGGATCATGCTCTAATGCGCGGCGGGTTGAGGCGCGGGATAAACTGCACCCGGCTGCGCTGCCGCAGGTTGCGCTGCCGCCTGAAGTGAGCGTCCCACGATTACGGTGAGAAGTCCCTGTCCCCACAGCCGCTTCGCGACGGCTCTCGCCTGGTCGAGAGTGACGGCATCGACGAGAGAGTTGCGCTTCTCAATGTAGTCGATTGGTAGATTATCCGTTTGATATTGCAACAGGCCAGTGGCGAGCTTCGAGGAGGTGTCGAGCTCCAGCATCTGCGATCCCTTCAGGTAGGATTTGGCGTCGTCGAGGTCCTTCGGCGTAGGTCCGTTTTCGGCAAAGCGCTGGATTTCCTTTTTAACGGCGTTGATGCTCTCGCCGGCGCGGTCCGCGCGGGTTCCGGTGGTGCCCACGAACAGTCCAGAATGGTCCATCCATAACAGAGATTCCGAGATGGAATAGGCGAGACCGCGCTTCTCGCGCACCTCGCGATACAGCCGCGATGACAGCGAGCCGCCGCCGAGAATGTGGTTGTCGATGTAGGCTGCCATGAAATCCGGGTCATGACGCTTGATGCCGGGACCTCCGAACATGACCACGGTCTGCGGCACATCGAGCGGAACGAATGCGCTTTGCGGCGGCTTTGCGGCCATGATGTCGGGAACGGGCGTGAGGTCACCCTTCGCCGGCAGACCTCCGAAAGTTTGATCCAGCATCTTTGCAAGTACCGCCGGCTCGATGTCGCCCACCACGGCGATCTTCAACCTGTCTTTCGCCAGCACCCGCCGCACGTAATTTCTCAGGTCATCGGCCTTGATCGTCGGAATGCTTTCGATCGTGCCGTGCGAGGGATGACCGTAGGGATGATCGCCGAATGCGAGCTTGACGAAGTTGCGGCCGGCAAGTGCATTCGGATTGGTTGAGTTGCGGCGCAGGTGGGACAGGATCTGCGAACCGATGCGCTCGATATCATCAGCGTCAAAGCGCGGCGAGGTCAAAGCGAGTTGCAGCAGGCCGAATGCTTCGCCACTGTGTTCCTTGAGCATTCGCAACGAGCCGCGGAGCTCGTCGCGCTCGATCGTAAAGCTAAGCTCGATGGCGTGGCGATCGAGCCGTTCACGGAAGGTCTTGGAGGGAAGGTCCCCGGCGCCCTCGTCGAGCAGGCTGGCGACCATGTGGCCGACGCCCGGCTTGTCGCGCGGGTCCTGCGCAGCTCCGCCCGCGAACGCATACTCCATTGCCACCAGAGGTACGGTAGCGTCCTGAACGAACCAGGCCTCGATACCTCCGGGCGTCACCAGATGCTGGATTTTCGTCGCAGCGAACGAGGGAACAGTAGCGAAGCAGAGCAATGCGAAACATACGGCGGCGAGCAGCCCGTATCTCGCGCCGGTCCGGGAGCACTTCACGATCTTTTCTCCTCGCGCGCCGGCGTTGAATCCTTGATGAGATATCCGGTGACCGAGCGCGTTTTAACCAGCCACTTCCGCGCGACGTTCTGAACCTGCGCGGCGGTCACCGCGCGGATGCGATCCGGCCAACTCTTGATTTCGTCGACGCTCAATCCGACGGTCGTCCCCGCGCCGTACCAGCGTGCCAATGTCGTTTGACTGTCCTGAGCGTAGACTGCCTGCGCGATCAACTGAGTCTTGACGCGCTCGAGGTCCTCCGCGGGGATCGGGTTTTTGACGAGATTTGCGATCACGGCATCGATGCCCTGCTCGACCTCGGTAAAATCGGCGCCCGGTTTCGGCGCGACCGCGATCGAGAACTGGCCGGGATCGATCGCGGTGCCCTGATAGGTCGCGTTGGTGCCGACGGCCAGCGGCTTGTCGACAACGAGCGCGCGGTAGAGATAGGCGTTGCTGCCGTCACCCATCAATTGCGCAAGCACATCAAGCGCGGGGCTTTCCCCCGCGGCAGCGGTGGTCGCGGATGGCACGAGGTAATAACGCCGCAGCATCGGCTGCTCGACGCGAGCATCGGCGAGCGTCACCGTCCGCGGCGCGACCGGGAGAGGCTCCTGTGGACGGATACGCGCGCTCGGAATGGCGGGCTGCGGCGGCACCTGGCCAAACGTCTTTTCGATTTCAGGGCGAATCTTTTCCGCGTCAACATCGCCTGCGATCACCAGCGTTGCATTGTTGGGTGCGTAAAATCGTTTGTAGAAGGCAAGCGCATCCTCGCGCGTAAGCTTCTCGATCTCATGGCGCCAACCGATCACCGGACGGCCATACGGATGGTTGAGATACAGCGCGGCCATGATCTGTTCGGTGAGCCGCGCGTCCGGATTGTTGGCGACGCGCATGTTGTATTCCTCGAGCACGACGTCGCGCTCAGGCAGCACGTTTTCGTCTTTCAGCACCAGGCCGGTCATGCGGTCGGCCTCGAACGCCATCATGGTCGCGAGCTGATCGCGCGGCACGCGCTGATAATACCCGGTGTAATCGAAGTTGGTGAAAGCATTCTCCTCGCCGCCGACGCGCAGCACGGTCTGGGAAAATTCGCCGGGCGGATGCTTGGCGGTGCCCTTGAACATCAGATGCTCGAGGAAATGCGCGAGTCCCGATTTACCGGGCGTTTCGTCCGCGGAACCGACCTTGTACCAGATCATCTGAGTGACCACCGGCGTCCGGTGATCGGGAATGATCACGACGGCGAGCCCGTTGGCGAGGGTAAACGTGACGGGAGATTGCGAGGCGACGGTCTGCGCCAACGCTGCCGGCAAGGCCAACAGAACCGCAAGACACATGATCAATGCCGCGAGGGCGGGGATGACCGCTCGTTGCGCTGCCATCATGGCGCATCGGCGGTAAATTGTCTGAGAAATCACGTTACCGTCAGTCCCTTGCTAGAGCTTTTGACTTTGACATCGAGAACGCGTCAAATCGAAAATGGAATTATCGCTTCAAATTCCATCAACAATACGGGATGCTCTGGTAGAAAAGAATTCGATATTCGCGCTCCACGGCGTCCCGGATGTTGACCATTGACGACGGACTTGCTGGTTGATCCTTCGATTCGAGAGCGTTTTCGAGCGAAGTGGATACCGGTTCGCCAGGAAGCTCGCCTGAATGGGATGCGACGTCGGATCGCAGAACATGATGCAGTTCGTCTTTGGTGTCAGGCAGGGAGCGGGCGACACCGGCATGAAGAGATATGGGCCGCCCGGTCGCGCGATCCGATGCCAGCCCCCATCGGTTAGTAGGTACGCTCTTTGCCGCTGTTGACGTCGATATACGTGGTCCCGAGAGCTTCCTTCGGTCCGGTGCCGTAAGCGTAGTTCGGCGACGGGGTCTGATAGCCTACCGGCGGTTGCGTCAGTTTTTCACGGTCGGGCTCGCCCGTGAACGGGGCAGTCTCCGTTTTGTTGCCGCCGAATAGATTGCTGAGCTTGCCCGCGAAGCCGAGTTGCGAGGGGCTGAGTGACGGATTCACATTATCCGCCGTGCCCAACGGACGCATCTCTGTTTGTTTTGTGGCGGTGATCGGTGAACCATTCGGCGCGAGCTTGCTCGGCAAGATCGATTGTCCGCCTAACGATTGTCCGCCTTGCCAAGGCAACGGTTTGCGATCCTTCCTGGCGGCGGCCGCCTCCCTGCGACGTTCGACGTCGGGGTCCTTGGGCCAGTTCGGGTCTCTAACTTCAGCCGCGCCCGAGCCCGGCGGCGGCAACTCGGTGCTGGGTGGAATCACCAGAGGCGACCGCTCGCGATACTCGATGCTTGAGTTATCCATATTGGTGGCGCCCAGCCCGTGCATGATTTTCGTGATGATTTTCTCTTCGAAGGTCGCGTTATCATCGTCCTGGGCGCGGGCCATGCCGGCCGACAGCACGACGGCGACGCCCGTGGCAACCGCGGCCAGGCGAACGCCGCGCAGCAGCATTGCCGCGGCCTTGAGCACATCCCAACCGTTTCGTTTGGTGTTGCGCATCGCGTTCATCCTGTTCAGCTTTTCAGCGGATCGCAGCAAAGGCCGCTATCCATCCCGAGCAAGCCCCTATCGTCGGTGATCAGGGCGCTTTTGCGGCGGAAGTCCCGAGGAAGGAATCATACAACAGGGCTATCACCCCGACAACGATTGCCACATCGGCAAGGTTGAATACATACCAGCTATAGGTTTTACCCGCGAACTGCACGTGAAACAGGGCAAAATCCATCACCGCGCCATAGACGAAGCGATCGATGGCGTTGCCGATGGCTCCGCCGATAATCAGCCCGAGGCCAATTGTCGCCATGCGGCTATGCGACCGCGCCATCCAGATCGCCAGCAGCACCACTGCGACGGCCTTGATCGCAAGCAGGATCGCGGCCGCCACGGGACTGTCAGTTTGGAACCAGCCATAGCTGATGCCCGTGTTCCAGGCCAGCACCAGATCTAAGAATGGCGTGACGCTGACGGCGCCGCGATGGCCGATATCGAGCACAAACAGGAGCCAGAGTTTGGACGCCTGGTCGGCGATCAGCGCCGCGACGGCCGCAACGATGCCGGAGCGCAAAGCGGGGGTCACACGGTGACTCCCAGCGCCTTCCACTCCCGCAGCGCCTGGGCGTCGCGTGGCGATACGTCGGGATACTCCCTGTCGCTGCCGACGGTCGGCAGGATTTTCCACGACCGGGCGCACTTGGCGCCCATGGCTTTCTCGACCACCACGGCGACGCCCGGGACGTTCGGCAGACGGAACGCGCCGGCCGGGGCGTCGCCCTCGCGCACTTCAAAATTCGACGTGATGCAGATTTCTGCAAGATCGACGTCGAACAATGTGCCAAGCATCGTGCGGTCGGCGACATAGATGACCGGCGAGGCCTCGAGCGAGGAGCCGATCCGCTTGGCGGCGCGTTCGAGTTCCAGCGCGCCGGTGACGACGCTGCGCACGGCGCGGACAGTCTCCCATTTCGCGGCCAGCGCGTCGTCGCGGAAATTGTCGAAGCTCTCCGGGAACAGCGTCAGATGCACCGACGGCTCCGCATCCGGCCGGTACAGCCGCCACGCCTCTTCGGTCGTGAACGAAAGCACCGGCGCCAGCCATTTCAGGATGGCGTCGCAAAGTTTGTCGATCACGGTCAGCGCGGCTTTGCGCGCTGTCGATGACGGCGGTTCGCAATAAAGCGTATCCTTGCGGATATCGAAGTAGAACGCCGACAGTTCGGTGTTCATGAAGGCCGCGAGACTTGCGACCACGGTCTTGTAATCGAACTCCGCATAGGCCTTGCGGATGATGTCGTTCTGTTCCGCAAGCTGATGCAGCATCAGGCGCTCAAGTTCGGGCATGTCGGAGAACGCGACCGTGTCGTCGCGATCGAAGTGATGCAGCGTGCCGAGCATCCAGCGGATGGTGTTGCGCAGCTTGCGATAGGTCTCGATGGTGTTCTTGAGAATCTCGGGGCCGATGCGCTGGTCGTCGGCATAATCCGTTGCGCAGACCCACAGCCGCAGGATGTCGGCGCCGGAATCCTTGATGACCTTCTGCGGATCGACGGTGTTGCCGAGCGATTTCGACATCTTGCGACCGTTCTCGTCGAGCGTGAAGCCGTGGGTCAGCACCACGTCGTAAGGCGCGCGGCCCCGGGTGCCGCAGCTTTCCAGCAGCGAGGAATGAAACCAGCCGCGATGCTGGTCGCTGCCTTCCAGATACATCACCGTATCCCGTCCGCCGTCGGCCTTGCGCTTGATGTCCTTGAGGCCGGGAAAATGCACCGGATCTTCCAGCACGAAAGCGTGCGTCGAGCCGGAGTCGAACCAGACGTCGAGAATGTCGTCGACCTTGGTCCAGTCCTCGCGCGCTCGCTCGCCCAGGAAACGCTCGCGCGCGCCCTCGGCGTACCAGGCGTCCGCGCCTTCCTTCTCGAAGGCGTCGGCGATGCGCTGGTTGACGGCGTCGTCGATCAGGATTTCGGCGGAGCCATCGCCTTTCTCGCGCACGAACACCGCGATCGGCACGCCCCAGGCGCGCTGGCGGGAGATCACCCAGTCGGGACGGTTGGCGATCATGCCGGTGATGCGCCTCTCGCCAGCCGGCGGCACCCACCGGGTGACGCTGATGGCCTGCAACGCATGGGCGCGGAGGCTTTCCACCCTCCCCTGGAGGGGGAGGGTCGACGCCGAAGGCGTCGGGGTGGGGTGGTTGGCTGTCGCTTCACCCCCACCCGCCGCTGCGCGGCGACCTCCCCCCTCAAGGGGGAGGTGAAAAGGACGATCCATCGCGATGAACCACTGCGGCGTGTTGCGGAAGATCACCGGCTTCTTCGAGCGCCACGAATGCGGATACTGATGTTTCAGCCGTCCGCGCGCCAGCAGCATGCTGCGTTCGACCAGCGCCTTGATGACGGCCTCGTTGGCGTCGCCTTTGTTACCCTTGTCGTCGATCACGCGCTTGCCTTCAAAGCCGGGTGCCTGCGCGGTCAGCGCGCCGTTCTCGTCGACGGTGTAGGGAATTGCGGGATTGAAAGGTCTTCCGTTCAAGACCAGCGAGCCGATCTTTGCATCAAAACCGTACTCGCCCGGCATATGATGCAACTTTCTTGTCCAGACATCATAGTCTTCCCGGCCGTGGCTCGGCGCGGTGTGGACAAACCCGGTGCCTGTATCATCAGTGACGTGATCGCCATCTAGCAAAGGCACGGGAAACTCATAGCCACCGCTCAATCCCTTTAAGGGGTGATCGCATGTAATGACTAGGTCTGCTGGACCGTCGTCAAACACAACGTCACTTAATCTCTCATATCCAGTCACTCTCGCTTGCTTGAAGACATCTGATGCCAGATTGTCGGCAAGAAGATAGCGGTCTCCCACTTTCGCCCAGTTGTCCGGCAACGACTCCGTCACCTCATAGAGACCATACCCGATGTCAAGCGAGAAGCTAACTGCGCGATTCCCTGGAAGCGTCCACGGTGTGGTTGTCCAAATAACGACGGAGCTTTCAAGAAGTTGATTCCGAAGTTTTTCTTTTTGCTGAAGTATTTCAGACGTGATTTGTTCGTGCGGATATAGCCTGACGTCAGTGACCGGAAACTTTACCCACACAGTATCGCTCGTGTGGTCCTCATACTCGACCTCGGCCTCCGCCAGCGCGGTCTTCTCCACCACGCTCCACATCACCGGCTTGGAGCCGCGATAGAGCGTGCCGTTGGCCGCGAATTTCATCAGCTCGCGCGCGATCTGCGCTTCGGCCGGATAGGTCATGGTGGCGTAGGGATGATCCCAGTCGCCGATGATGCCCAGACGCTTGAACTCCTCGCGCTGCACGTTCAGCCACTTGTCGGCATAGGCGCGGCATTCCCTGCGGAACGCGACCATCGCCGCCGGATCCTTGAAGTTCGGCTTCGTCTTGCCCTTGGAGCGGTAGTTCTCCTCCTCGATCTTCCATTCGATCGGCAGGCCGTGGCAGTCCCAGCCCGGCACGTAGTTGGAATCGTGCCCCAGCATCTGCTGGCTCTTGGTGACGACATCCTTGAGGATCTTGTTGAGCGCGTGGCCGATATGGATGCTGCCGTTGGCATAGGGCGGGCCGTCGTGCAGCACGAATTTCGGCCGTCCTTTTGCGCGCGAGCGAAGCTGGCCGTAAAGATCGATATCGGTCCAGCGCTTCAGGATGTCCGGCTCGCGCTGCGGCAGCCCGGCGCGCATCGGAAATTCCGTCTGCGGCAAAAAGAGGGTTTTGGCGTAATCGGGGGCGTCGGACTTTTTCTGCTTTTCGGTCATGGCGGGGTGAATAGCGTGTTTTGAAGGGGAGGGGAAATCCGGTTTGAGCGTCTTTCCCTCTCCCCTTGCGGGAGCCGAGACGAGCGAAGCTCGCTCTTAGGGTGCTGAGCGGCGTAGCCGCGAAGCGGGTGAGGGGATTCTTTATATGACAACAACCCCTCACCCGGCTCAATCTCGCTTCGCGCGATTTCGCCACCCTCTCCCACAAGGGGAGAGGGAAGAAGTCAATCCACCTTCCCCAGCATCGGAAATGCGTCGGGCGCGGCCGCGAGCATGGCCCGTGCAACGGCCGCATCATCGTCCATCTGACGAACCAGCGTTTTGATGCCATCGAACTTCAGCTCGTTGCGAATAAAGCCGATGAAGGCGACGTCCAGCATGGTTCCGTACAGGTCGCCCTGGAAGTCGAACAGGAAAACCTCGAGCAGCGGCGCGCCGTTGTCGAATGTCGGACGGCGGCCGAAGCTCGCAACGCCGTCGAAACGCCGGTGATCCTTTCCCTTGCCGCACCCGACGCGCACGGCATAGATACCGTGCCTGAGGCCGCAATCCGGATCGAGGCGGATGTTGGCGGTAGGATAGCCGAGGCCACGGCCGCGCTTCTCGCCGTGGATCACCTCGCCGGTCACGAACCACGGGCCGCCGAGCATCGCGGTGGCATCCGCGATCCGCGCTTCCACCAAAGCCTTGCGGACCGCGCTGGAAGAGACCGGGCGCTCCTCGATGTCGACAGGGGGCTGCACGTTCACCTCGATCCCGAGGCGCGCGGCCTCGCTGACAAGCAGGCTCGGTGATCCCACCCGGCCCTTGCCGAAACGGAAGTCGTATCCGACGGCGATGCCGCTGACGCCGAGGCGTTCGATCAGATCGTGGTGAATGAAATCTTGCGCCGTCGTGCCGGCACGCGCGGCGTCGAAAGTCATGACCACGGCGCCGTCGAGACCTGCGCCCGCCAAAAGGCGCAGCTTGTTGGTTTCGTCGGTCAGGCGAAACTGCGGGGCATTCGGACTGAAGAACTTTCGCGGGTGCGGCTCGAAGGTCACCGCAAAGGCAGGCTTTCCGCGGGAGTGGGCCATCTCGAACGCGGCCGCGATGACCGCGCGGTGGCCAAGGTGAACCCCATCGAAATTTCCCATTGCCACCACCCCTCCTTTAGGAATAGCGGCAGCGGGAGCAGTATCGCGGATAATCGTGAATCCCGAGGCCATTATCTGGGTTCATTGAGGGGTTTCAGCGGTGGACCGTGACGCCGCGGACGGATCGAAGTCAAGTTGGGGGTTGCATTCGGCGGCACCTCTCGATCGCCGGTTAACGCGCTGTTTAACGGCCGGCGCTAATCATGAGACCAGACCCGCGAGGCGCAGGACCGGCGAATACCGGATACCGCCACTCGAGGATAGCCTGCCCCGGTGGGCTATGGACGATTTCGGCACACGGCGTGCAGGGGGCTCACGATGGCGGTTGATTTATCGATGTCGGTTCTGGTCGTGGATGACTACAACACCATGATTCGCATCATCCGGAATCTTCTCAAGCAGCTTGGATTTGAAAATATCGACGATGCCAGCGACGGTTCGGCGGCGCTGAATAAGATGCGCACCAAGAAATACGGCCTCGTGATCTCCGACTGGAACATGGAGCCGATGACCGGCTACGATTTGCTCAAGGAAGTCCGTGCCGACCCCAATCTTGCGATGACGCCCTTTATTATGGTCACGGCCGAATCCAAGACCGAGAACGTCATCGCCGCCAAAAAGGCGGGAGTGAACAACTATATCGTCAAGCCCTTCAACGCCGCGACGCTGAAGAACAAGATCGAAGCGGTGTTTCCTGACAACGTCCTGGCATAAATTGCGGTTGCTGCTCGAATTGCGGTTGCTGCTCGAATTGACGTCGTTTCTATTTCTGCCGTGACGATATGTCTTCCGTCACGCCCGTGCTTGTCACGGGCATCCACGCCTCGGCTGCGATTCAGCGAGAAAGACGGATGGCGGGGACAGGGCCCGCCATGACGAATGGAAATCGCCGTGATCACTGAGACGTCTCGCAAGTGAGATCTTACCACCTCAGTTCGCGCATCAGCGCCCGTGGCGGACGGCCGAACAGCTCCTTGACCGATACCGGATCCATTTGGTCGATGCCGGCGAATTCCCCGGAATGGATGCCGCGTGTCAGAAACACCAGGTCGATGCCGAAGGCGTGCGCGCCGATGAGGTCGGTGCGCACGGAATCGCCGATGGCGAGCACCCTGTTCAACGGCGTGTCCTTGCCGCGCTGCTCTCGCGCCAGGGCCATGGCGCTGTCGTAGATCGGCCGGTGCGGTTTGCCGTAGAAGATCACGTCGCCACCGAGTTCGCGATAAAGTTCTGCGATGGCGCCGGCACAATAAAGCAGCCGGTCGCCGCTTTGAACGACGATATCGGGATTAGCGCAGATCAGCGGCAGCTTGCGCTCGCGCGCCTGCATCATCAGGGCGCGATAGTCCTCCGCGGTTTCGGTCTCGTCGTTGAAGGGGCCGGTGCAGACGATGTAGTCGGCGTGCTCGATCGGCGCGAATACCGGATCGAGGCCCTGGTGGATCGCGTTGTCGCGCTCAGGCCCGAGCCAGAAAATCGCCTTGGCCGGATGCCCGGCGAGGAAGCTGCGCGTCAGGTCGCCGGATGACGCGATGCCGTCATAGGTATCGTCCGGAACGCCGAACTTGCGCAACTGCCGCTGCACGGCGTCGGCCGGGCGCGGCGCATTGGTGATGAGAATGACGGTGCCGCCCCGGCTGCGGAAGGTTTTCAGCGCGGAACAGGCATCGGGAAACGACACCACCCCGTTGTGGACAACGCCCCAGACGTCGCAGAGCACGACATCCCTTTCGGCGGCAAGCTCGCGCAGATGGTCGATGAAACGAAGGGCGGTCATTCGCTCGGATGCTTTCAGGCAGCGCCGCCAGCGCGGCGAGCCAGAGCGGCGTTGCCGGTCATGTGAGGCGAACGTTCGGGCTTGATTGCGTCAGGTTTCAGGGCTCCGGCTTGAGCCGGCCCGGCGGTGTTGTTGGCGTGGAGCCTTGCTTTATCGGTGGCATCTTCCGCCGCATCCTGGCGCAGCGGCCGCGGCACGGCGAACAGGAAACCCTGGCCAAAGCGAATGCTGTAGTCGAGCAAGTCGACGACCGCCCCCTCGTTTTCGATCCGTTCCGCGATCAGGTCGATGCCGAACCGTCCCAGCAGGTCGGATATGTCGGCCGGATGGATATCGGAGGCCGATGTTTGTCTCTGGTCCAGCAGCAGCGAGGCGGGCATCTTGATGAAGCGGACGCCGCGGTCGGCCAGCTCGCGCGGCTCAATTCGCAGGTTCGTGACATGATCGACCGAGAACCTGTATCCGAGCTGCGTCAGCGCGGCCAGATGCTTGCGTTCGGTGATGTCGAGACGGCGCAGCGCATCGTGCTTGAATTCCAGGATCAGTGAGGGCGCCAACGCACGATTGGCTTCGAGAAGGTCGAGGCACCGCGCGAATGTCGCGGGATCGCCAAGCGTCGCCGCGGCGACATTGCAGAACAGACCGGCATCCTTATTGCGCGAGTGAAGCCGCTGCAGAACCTGTATGCAGCGGAACAAGACCGTGTTGTCCAGTTGTCCCATCAAGCCGGCGGATTCAGCGGCTGGAATGAAGTCGCCGGCTGCGAGATACCCGCCGCGAGCATTGCGCAGCCGCGTCATCGCTTCGTAGTAGCGTACCTTGCGCTGTGGAAGCGTGACGATCGGTTGCAGGAAGGTATCGACGCCGCCGGTCTCGATGGCGTTCTGGATCGTAGCCAGAATCTGCGCATCGTTGTGGATTCGTGCGGGATTGGCGGTTGCCCGGATCACCGCAGGCGCGGCCGACATCGCCCTCGCAAGAGTCTCGCGATCGGAGGGCCTGGCCGGTGGCGGCGGTTCGACCGCGGGCGCAGAAACGGCGGATGGCAGGTTCAGCAGATCGTCATGGGCGGCGACCGTGGCGGCAAGCTGCCTGACCAGCCCGCCAAGTTCGCTGATTTCGCCAAGCGCCGATTGAAGTCCGGATTGAAGGCGGTCCGAGCCTCCGGAATTCGCCAGGGCAATCTTGCTTTCGGCGGCCGCGAGGCGGCGTCCGAAATCGGAGACCTGGCGGGCAAGATCGGCGACGCCCTGCGACAGATCCGCGATCTGGCTTTGAGCATTGTTGCGGCCGTGCATCCGCACCGAGACAGCGTTGTAGAGGATGAGGACCGTCAGGACAGCCAGCGCCACGACTGCGGATTCCGACGCGCGCAGGCCGATCAGGGCATAGAGCACGACGCCCACCGAGATGGAGACCAGCACCATGCAGAGGGTAATGAAAATCGTGGAAATACGGATCATCTGGCGCAAACGCTTCCGGCGCGGAGCGATCTCCGGCGCTTCCGGTCCCTCTCACTACCATTATCGCTGATTCGGCGGATCGGTCTTCTGAAGTTGTCCGCCGAAATCGGACTGGGTCATTCAGGCGACGGCGCGAATCACCTTGGCGGCCTTGTCGACGATCTCCCCAATCTGGTCCTCGCTGACGATTAACGGCGGAGTGAGCGCCAGCGTGTCGCCTGCGATGCGCATCATCAGATCGTAATCGTGAAAGGCGGATCTCAGGGCGGCGAAGCCGCGGTCGCCGGGGCCGTTCTCGTTGGGGGCGAGCTCGATGCCCGCCGTGATGCCGACGGTGCGGATGTCCACCACGTTAGGTGCATCGCGCAGGCTCATCACCGCATCTGCGAACTTGGGTTCCAGGTTGTGAGCACGCTCGAACAGTTTTTCGTCGCGGTAAATGTCGAGGGTGGCGAGCCCCGCGGCGCAGGCCAGCGGGTGCGCCGAATAGGTATAGCCGTGAAACAGTTCCACGGCATTGGCCGGGCCGGTCATGAAGGCGTCGTGGATGGTCTTGTGCACCAGCACGCCGCCCATCGGGGCCGCGCCGTTGGTCACTCCCTTTGCAAAGGTGATCATGTCGGGCAGCACGCCGTAGCGCTCGGCGGCGAACGCGTGACCGAGACGGCCGAAGCCGGTGATGACTTCATCGAAGATCAGGAGAATGCCGTGCTTCTGGGTGATTTCGCGCAGCCGCTTGAGATAGCCTTTGGGCGCGGGCAGCACGCCGGTCGATCCGGCCATCGGCTCCACGATCACGGCGGCGATGGTTTCAGCGCCGTGCAGATTGACAAGGCGCTCCAAATCGTCGGCAAGTTCCGCGCCCCATTGAGGTTCGCCCTTGCTGAACGCCTGCTTTTCGCGATTGTAGGTGGATTGCAGATGATCGACGCCGGCAAGCAACGCGCCAAACATTTTGCGGTTGCTGACGATGCCGCCGACCGCGGTGCCGCCGAAGCCGACGCCATGATAAGCCCGCTCGCGGCCGATCAGGCGGATGCGGCCTCCCTGGCCGTTGAGCCGGTGATAGGCCAGCGCGAGCTTGAGCGCGGTGTCCGCGGCCTCCGATCCGGAATTGCAGAAGAACACGTGATCGAGCCCCTCCGGCGCGAGTTCACTGATGCGGCTTGCCAGTTCAAAGGCCTGCGGGATGCCGAACTGGAACGGCGGCGCGAAGTCCAGCGTCTCGGCCTGGCTGGCGATCGCCGCCGCGATCTCGGCGCGGCCGTGACCGGCGTTGCAGCACCACATGCCGGCGGCGCCGTCGAGGATCTTGCGGCCGTCGATGGTGATGTAATGCATGTCTTTGGCGCTGGCGAGCAGCCGTGGCGCTTTCTTGAAGGCGCGATTGGCGGTGAAAGGCATCCAGAACGCAGCAAGATCGTTCGGTACATTGAGGGCAAGGCTCTTATCTAACATCGGGGTTCCCTCTATTCTCGGCTTCTCAGCGCGTTGCGGATGACGTTCGATGCTCCCGGAGGTCGCGCAACCCAAGCGTGGGACGTCACTTCATTGCGCGGCGCCTTTCCGTGACGACTTCGGATTCGACAGGGCTATCGATCAAGCTCAACGATTTCCAGGCTCAACGATTTCAGCGTGTCCAGGGTTCAGTCATTGCTTGAATGCCTTACGGAGATATGAAGCGAACTTCTGGCGCTTGAACCACACTAGAACCTTTTGCGCGCCTGCGGAATGCAGTTTGCATCGTTATGCGCGTACTCCCGACTTGAACGACGTGTGTGTTGAAAATGCGGGAACCCTGCGAGGTTGTCAGGCGCTGGACCAACGCTCCGTCACGGGCGGGAGATATGTACCACCCATAGTTTATATGATATTAATATACACTTAATATTGTGTGGCTCAATAAGCCGCATGACAGGCTTTTTTCCGCGCTACGCCTTGGCTCTTTTGCGAATCGCACGCTGCACCCGTGCCGCGTCCGCGGTTGAGTTCGCGATGCTTTTGCCGCTGTTCCTGGTGCTGGTGTTAGGCATTGTGATGTTCGGCTCCTACCTCACCATGGTGCATGGCGTGCAGCAACTTGCCGCGGAAGCCGCTCGTTCGTCGGTTGCAGGCCTAAGCGAGATCGAGCGCGTCAGCCTTGCAGAACACTACGTTGCGACGAATGCCCGGTCTTATCCTCTGTTGCAGCCCGGCCATCTCACCGTCAGCGCGGCGACCTCTGGCAACGACGTCTTTGTCGTCACGGTCAACTACGACGCCTCCGACAACATCATCTACACGCTGCCGTTCGTGCCGGCGCCGCCCTCGACCATCATCCGCTCGGCGGCGATTCCGTTCGGCGGCTTTTGAGGAGACGCGCGATGCGAAACCTGCTTCGGC